>NZ_JAPWAI010000001.1:0-1313025 GCF_041432785.1 Rothia sp. 27098_8_29 | reverse complement strand
GTAGGTTTGCGGTGATTATAGCAAGAGGGAAACGCCTGGTTCCATTCCGAACCCAGAAGCTAAGACTCTTCGCGCCGATGGTACTGCACTTTTGTGGGTGTGGGAGAGTAGGTTATTGCCGCTTTATTATTCAATAGCCCCGGCTTCGCCGGGGCTATTTTTGTTTGGGGAGGCCCTAGGGCCTCCCCATTTGTCTTTAACATCCCATCAGTACGGGTGCACGGAAGGTGCTCTCTATACTAGAATGGTATGGCTTATGTTTAGGCATTAGCGGGTGTATCTAAAACACCCCTCATAGAGTTGATGCCTCAGGCAGCGGTTCGACCGAATCGACTGCATACCCTACCCGCCCAAGAGCGGATACCTTCCAAGGAGATTCATGTCTGAGACCCCCCGTCACGAGTCTAACGGCTCCGGCCCCCGCCAGCCCCGCAAGAACAGCGGAGGAAAGGACTTCCGCTCCAAGAAGGGCGGCAAGAACTTCGGTGGCAAGGGCGGTTTCAAGCGTAACGACCGCGGAGGCAAGAAGTTCGACGGCCGTCGCTCCGACTCCCGATCCAAGGCACCTCGCTCCAACGGTCCCGAGGCAGAAGCACCTCGCGAAGAAGTACGCAGTATCGGTGGCCGTGCAGGCTACCGCCCCGCAAAGCCCAAGGCGCCGGAAATCGACGACGACATCACCGGTCGCGAGCTGGACGGTGCTACCTTCCGTCAGCTGCGCGCCCTGGAACCGCGCAACGCAGAAACCGTCGCAAAGCACCTCGCCATGGCTGGTCGCTACCTCGACATCGACCCCGAATTCGCGCTGGAACACGCCGTTGCCGCATCCCGCAGTGCAGGCCGTATTGCCGCAGTACGTGAAGCCGTTGGCGTCGCCGCATACGTGGCAGAAGACTTCGAACTGGCACTGCGCGAACTGCGCACCCACCGCCGTATCAGCGGCTCCGTAGACCACCTGGCACTGCTGGTGGACTGCGAACGTGCGCTCGGCCGTCTGCCCAAGGCAATGGAAATGATTGCAGAGTTCAAGAAGGAAGAACTGCCCGCCAACGTGCGCGTGGAGCTCGCCATCGTTGAATCCGGCATCCTTAGCGATCAGGGCAAGAAGTCTGAGGCTGTCGTAGCACTGCAGATTCCTCAGCTGAACCCCAAGCGCGCCTTCGAGTACAGCCCCCGCCTGTTCAGCGCATACTCCGACGCGCTGGCTAACGCAGGCCGTAACCAGGAAGCAGAACGCTGGGCACGCCTCGCATTCATGGCAGAAGCAGCACTGGGCCAGGGCAATTTCGCAGAACCCGAAATCTTCGACATGTTCGGTGAAGCTGGCCTCTTCGAGCAGGAAGAGAAGTCTGTAGAACTCACTGAGACCGCAGAAGAAGCTGAAGAAACCGCAGAAGAGGAAGTAGCTGAGGACGAGAAGACCGAAGCGCCCAAGACTGAAGAAGCAGAAGAAACCTCCGCAGAATAAGACTGCAGAGAATCTAAGAATTCTAAATACGTGACCTAAGTGTCAGCGTGAAACCGCTGGACGCCACACCCAAGCAGGGGAGAGCGTCCAGCGGTTTTCCATATAATCACCCGAAGGCACCAACGCTAGAGTGTCTAACAGGTACGATTAATAGCGACAACCGCCAGAGACCCCGAGAGGAACACTCTATGACCACGAATGCACTTCTATCCCGATACGATGCCCTCCTCTCCGATCTGGACGGCGTGGTCTACGCGGGTCCCTTCGCCATCGAAGGCGCACCCGAAGCGCTCAACCGTGCCGAAGAAGAACTCAACGTACCGGTCATCTTTGTCACCAACAACGCATCGCGCTCCGTAGAATCCGTAGCAGAGCACCTGCGTGAACTGGGCGTGCACACCCGAGCAGAACGAGTCGTCAGCTCCGCACAGGCAGGCGCCGCGCTGCTCGCACAGCACGTACCCGCAGGCTCCAAAGTACTCATCACCGGCACCGAAGCACTCGCCGACTGCGTGCGTGACGCAGGTCTGGAACCCGTACGTACCGAAGCAGAAGGCCCCGTAGCCCTCATCCAGGGCTTCAACCCGAAGATGGGTTGGGAAGACCTCGCAGAAGCCGCCTACACCCTCGCAAATCCCGATGTGCTGTGGGTCGCAACCAACACCGACCAGACCATCCCCAAGGAGCGCGGTCAGGCGCCCGGCAACGGAACTCTCGTTGCTGCCGTAGCAACCGCCTCACGCCGTACCCCGCTTGTTGCGGGCAAGCCCGAAGCGCCCATCTTCCACACTGCAGCAAAGGCCGTGAACTCCAGCCGCCCCGTCATCGTGGGTGACCGCCTGGACACCGACATTCTCGGCGCCAACAACGCAAAGATGGACGGCGCCCTCGTCCTCACCGGCGTACAGACCTACCAGGACGTCATCGAGGCCGTGCCGAACCAGCGTCCGACCTATATTCTGCGCACCCTCGAGGACTTCTTCGCACCCTACCCCGAAATTGAGGTGCTCTACGAAGGCTACGAAGTCACCGCAACCGGCCCCACCTGGCAGGCACGAGTCCGCGGCGAAAACCTGAGCCTGACCGGCCCCGAGATTGAAGATGCCGAAGCATTCGCGGGTAGCGAGAGCGAAGCCGAAGCATGGCGCGTAGCCTGCGCGGCATGGTGGGCGGCAAACCCCGAACAGGGCGCACGCCCCAACATCCAGGGGATTCCCGGTGCCTAAAGAACCGGAGACTAACAGCACGGCAGAGGAAACCGCTGAGCTTGACGCCGAATTCGAGCGCCAACTCGCGGCGACCCTCGCCATGGACCCCGTAGAGCGCGTCAAGCGCCTCGAAACGATGAGCGAGCAACTGGAGAAGGACCTCGAAAACCTCTCCTAGTTCGCGGAGGTGCCCCCTCAGACCAGCAATGCTCTGAGGGGGTACTAGATAACCCGTCACCAGACGAGAGAAAGAAGATAAGGACACTGTGCGCCTCGATAAATACCTGGTCGAAGCCGGATTCGTGAGCTCCCGAACCCTCGCCGCAAAACTCATCGCGGCAAGAGACGTGCAAGTCAACGGCAAAGTTGCGCGCAAAGCGTCCATGCTCGTGGGCCCGGAGGATACCCTCTACGTGCGCCAGAGCGAGCTGACCGAATACGTCAGCCGCGCAGGGCACAAGCTCGCCGGTGCCCTCGACGCGTTCCCCGAAATCGAGGTAGAAGGCAAACGTTGCCTGGACGCGGGAGCATCCACCGGAGGCTTTACCGACGTGCTGCTTCGTCGAGGAGCCGCCCACGTAGCCGCCGTTGACGTAGGACACGGGCAGCTCGTGGACACGCTACGCGAAGAACCGCGAGTCGGCGTGTACGAAGGGCTCAACGTTCGCTACATGAAGCCCGAAGATATTGGTGGGCAGGTCGAACTGACGGTTTCTGACCTCTCGTTCATCTCACTGACCCTGGTCATGGAGGCCCTAGCGAACGCCACTGAAACCGGCGGCGACCTGGTGCTCATGGTCAAGCCGCAGTTCGAGGTCGGCAAGCACCGCATCGGACGCGGAGGAGTGGTGCACGAAGAATCTGCCCGCCGTGAAGCAGTGGAAAAAGTTCAGGCATCTGCGGTCAGCCACGGATTGCGCGTGATGGGTATGGAACCCAGCCCGCTCCCCGGACAGGATGGCAACGTAGAGTACTTCCTCTGGTGCCGAAAATAAATATAGTGTCGAAAATAAATAGTGCTAAGGCAGTCTGAGAAAACCGCTCGATAACGCAGGACGCGTTGAAGGCGGGGCTTTCTCAGGCTGCCGCGCTATTCGCAGGTATTTTTACAGGTATTTTAGAGATACCCCAGCTGTACGTTATTCGAAATAATTTTCTAAAAATATAGCTATTTAGAAAATCTTCGAGAACATATTCGGTATGATAGGTGTAGATACACCATCTCAACACCCGATGGGAGAGAGTCGTTATGGCAAAACAGGAAAGTCGTGTAACGCGAGATTTTGACCTCTCGCAGTTGCCCACAATTAGCGCGCGCCATGATTCCGAAGACTCGGTAGGGCAGCGTCACCGTAAGATTCTCGTCTTCGCCCACGTGGGGCGCAAAGAAGCACGAGATGCCGCCCGACAGGCATGCACCCAGCTCTACGAAGCGGGACTCGCACCCGTCATGACTCGCTCCGATCTGGAGACCTTGAGCGAAAACTGGGACGAGCCCGTCCCCGTGCAGGTCGTCCACGAATCTGTAGCGCTCATCGATATTGAACTCGGCGTGGTGCTCGGCGGTGACGGTTCGATTCTTCGCGCCGCAGAAATGGTACGCCGAACCAGCGTCCCGCTCATCGGTGTGAACCTGGGACACGTCGGATTCCTCGCAGAATCCGAAGAGAGCGACCTGACCGAAACCGTTCGCTGCATCGTCAACAACGAATACACCGTTGAAGAACGCATGGCAATCGACGTGGAAGTCTGGAACGACGGCAAACGCGTGCACAGCGACTGGGCGCTGAACGAAGCCAGTGTCGAAAAGGGTAACCGCGAAAAAATGATTGAGGTCATTATCGAGGTGGACTGCCGCCCGCTCAGCAGCTTCGGATGCGACGGCGTGGTCATGGGAACCCCCACCGGCTCGACCGCCTACGCTTTCTCCGGCGGTGGCCCGGTCGTCTGGCCCGAAGTTGAAGCAATTCTCATGGTGCCGCTCTCGGCTCACGCGCTCTTCGCGCGCCCGCTGGTAGCAGCGCCAACCTCCACCCTGGCGGTAGAAATGATGCCCGGAAACGGCGCCTCCGGCGTGCTCTGGTGTGATGGCCGTCGAACCGTAGAGCTGGACCCCGGCTCCCGTATTGAGGTGCGACGCTCCGAAAAGTCGGTGCTGCTCGCCCGTATCCACCCGGCTCCCTTCTCTGAGCGACTGGTGCGTAAATTTGAGCTTCCGATCCGTGGTTGGCGCGGCCCGCAGGACACCGAGAAGCACTAATGAAAAGGAATGAACGTTCGTGATTGAGGAAATCCATATTCGAGACCTCGGCATCATCACCGATGCGAGGCTCCCCCTCGAACCCGGATTCTCCGTGCTGACCGGTGAAACCGGCGCAGGTAAAACCATGGTCGTCACCGCCCTCGGCATGCTCCTGGGCGCCCGATCCGACGCATCCAGCGTGCGCAACGGCGCCAAGAGCGCCCTCGCCGAAGCAGTGATTCGCCTGCCCCACGGGCACCGCGCCCTCGAGCTTGCCGAAGAAGCCGGCGGTACCTCCGAAGACATCGACGAACAGACCTCCGAGCTGCTTCTGGCACGCACAGTCAACGCCTCGGGACGCTCCCGTGCCCACGTCGGCGGTTGCTCCGCACCCATCGGGACCCTGTCTCAGATTGGTCAGACTCTTGTTGCAGTCCACGGCCAGTCCGATCAGCTGCGCCTCAAATCAGCGGCAGAGCAGCGCCAGTCCCTCGACCTGTACGCCGGTGAAGAGCTCGCCAACCTGCTGGAGAAGTACCGCGAAAACTACGAACGATACCGCGCCGCCGCCGCAGAGCTGAAGGAAGTACGCGAAAACTCGCGCGCACGAGCCCTCGAAGCGCAGACCCTGCAGGGTGCCCTCGAAGAAATCAGTGCCGTCAACCCGCAGGCCGGGGAAGAAGAAGAGCTCAAAGCCGAAATGGTGAAGCTCATGAACGTTGAAGCGCTACGCATTGCGTCGGCAACCGCCTCCGCAGCGCTCAGCGGTAGCGAATACTCAGCCGGCGACGAACAGAGCGTCATGAGCCTGCTCGATGCAAGCCGCTCCGCGCTACAGGCACAGGCAGACGCTGACGAAGAACTTGCCTCCCTCGCCGCGCGCGTCAACGAACTGTTGATTCTTGCCACCGATATCTCCTCGGATCTGTCCTCCTACATGGCCTCCCTGGATGTTGAAGGCCCCGAACGTCTGGCGCAGGTGCAGACTCGCCGCGCCCAGCTGGCGACCCTCACCCGCAAGTACGGTGCCGACATAGCAGAGGTCCTCGAATGGGCCGAAGAATCACGCGCACGCCTCGAGACCCTGGTGGATGACCCGCAGCGACAGGAAACCCTGGAAACCGAGCTGGTACAGCTACGCAAGGTGCTTGGCGCCCAGGCAGAAGAGCTGACCGCCCTGCGCCGTGCCGCCGCACAGAAACTGGCGGACGCCGTCAGCGAAGAGCTCACTGCTCTTGCCATGCCGAACGCCTCCCTGGTCGTGGAAGTTGCCGAAGCCGAAAAGTTCTCGGTACACGGCCGAGACACCGTGACCTTCATGCTGGCGCCGCATCGAACCGCCGTGCCGCGCCCGCTCGGTAAGGGCGCCTCCGGCGGTGAGCTCTCCCGCGTGATGCTCGCCCTGGAGGTAGTGCTTGCCGAAGTGGACCCCGTACCCACCTTCATCTTCGACGAGGTGGACTCCGGAGTGGGCGGTAAGGCAGCTATCGAAATCGGTCGCCGCCTCGCCATGCTCGCCCGACACGTGCAGGTTCTGGTGGTCACCCACCTGCCGCAGGTTGCAGCCTTCGCGGACCAGCACATCCTCGTGCTGAAAAACGATGACGCGTCCCTCTCAAAGGTCAAGGTACTTTCCGAAGAGGAACGCGTGGTGGAACTGGCGCGAATGCTCTCCGGGCACGATCAATCAGAATCGGCGCGAGAGCATGCCCGAGAGCTACTGGCAGCCGGTCGAGAAGTGCCGCAGGGGCGCTGAAACTGACGGCAAGCCGGCGGCAAACCGGCAGAGAAAAGTATGAGGAAAGTGCTGGCAAAAGCGCCGAAAGGTGGCATCTTTCGCACCAAAGACCATCAAAGGGGCTGAAGTGTGCGAGCGTGCCTCAGAAAGTTGCCAGTACAGCCCGCGCCGGTGACCAATAGCGGTGCATGGATCCCAGAGGATGTGAGATACTCTGTGAATGCTCCTAGACCTGCTTCTACACGGCGCGGCGGGAATAATAAATCCCCAGCTCCGTTTACAGTGGTGATAAGGACAAATAGGGGAGGGAAAGCCGCCTGAGAGAATCCTCTCGCGGCAAAACCCTCTGCTTGGATAGCAGACAAGAAAATGGTAGGCTTGAATTCCGTGGTGAATGAAAAAAATAACGCTCTGAACGCGTCCTCTAACGACAAGGTAACCCGCCAGATTTTCGTGACCGGCGGCGTTGCATCTTCTCTCGGTAAGGGCCTGTCGGCCTCTTCCCTCGGTCAGCTTCTTCGCGCACGTGGCCTCTCTGTGACCATGCAGAAGTTCGACCCCTACCTGAACGTCGACCCCGGTACGATGAACCCTTTCCAGCACGGTGAAGTCTTTGTCACTGACGACGGTGCTGAAACCGACCTCGACATCGGACACTACGAGCGCTTCCTGGACGAAAACCTCGACCAGTCCGCTAACGTGACCACCGGTCAGGTCTACTCCTCCGTCATCGCAAAGGAACGCCGCGGCGAATACCTCGGCGACACCGTCCAGGTCATCCCTCACATTACCGACGAAATCAAGGCCCGCATGCGTCACGCAGCGGAAATTGACAACGCACCCGACATCATCATCACCGAAATCGGTGGTACCGTCGGCGATATCGAGTCCCTGCCCTTCATGGAAGCAGCACGCCAGGTACGCCGCGATGTTGGCCGCAAGAACGTCTTCTTCCTGCACGTCTCCCTGGTGCCCTTCATCGGCCCCTCCGGCGAGCTCAAGACCAAGCCGACCCAGCACTCCGTCGCAGCACTGCGCGGCCTGGGCATCCAGCCTGACGGTCTGATCCTGCGCTGTGAGCGTGAGGTCCCCGTATCGCACCGTACCAAGATTGGTAACGCATGCGACGTGGACAGCGACGCAGTCATCTCCTGCGCCGACGCACCCAGCATCTACGACATCCCCAAGACCCTGCACAGCCAGAAGCTCGACGACTACATCCTCGACTACTTCGGCATTGAGGCTCCCGCACCGGACTTCACCCAGTGGGACCGCCTGCTCGACGCAGTGCACCGCCCCGCAGCAGAGGTCAACGTTGGCCTGGTCGGTAAGTACATCGACCTGCCCGACGCATACCTGTCCGTCTCCGAGGCTCTGCGCGCCGGCGGCTTCGCAAACAACGTGAAGGTCAACATCAAGTGGGTTGCAGCCGACCTGTGCGCAACCGACGAAGATGCAGACCACCAGCTGCGCAACATGGACGCAATCCTCGTGCCCGGCGGCTTCGGCATCCGCGGCCTGGACGGCAAGATCGGCGCCCTCAAGTACGCACGCGAGCACAAGATCCCGACCCTGGGCATCTGCCTCGGCCTGCAGTCCATGGTCATTGAGTACGCACGCAACGTACTGGGCCTGTCCGAAGCATCCTCCACCGAGTTCGACCCGGAAACCTCCGTACCGGTCATCGCAACCATCGAAGAGCAGAAGCAGTTCGTCGAAGGTGCAGGCGACCTGGGCGGCACCATGCGCCTGGGCCTGTACGAGGCAAACCTTGTTCCCGGCTCTCAGGTTGCTAAGGCGTACGGTGCAACCGAGGTTGCAGAGCGTCACCGCCACCGCTACGAGGTGAACAACGAGTACCGCGAGCAGCTTGAAGAAGCAGGCCTGCGCATCTCCGGTACCTCCCCGGACTCCTCGCTGGTCGAGTACGTGGAACTGCCCGCAGAGGCACACCCCTACTACGTGGCAACTCAGGCACACCCCGAGTACCGCTCGCGTCCGACCCGCCCGCACCCGCTCTTCTCCGGCCTGATTAAGGCTGCTCTGGAGCGCCGCGGCGCCTAACATCTAGGCACAAACGTTCAGCATCCCGCTCACCCCGCGCAGGGGAGAGCGGGATGCTTTCGTTTAAACCTGAACGTGCCTTATTCCGTGCCCCTACCTGACGCGCCAAACGTAGCGGGACTAAGAAGCCGCCTACAATGAAAGAATGAGCAACAACCAGCAGATTATTGATGCACCCTCCGAACGCACCATCCGCACCCGCACCGTGAAGTACAGCGGCTACGTGATCGAAACGACCGTTGAAGAGTACGAACTCAACAAAAACACCGTGCTGACCCGCGACGTCGTGGAAATGCCCGGCGCCGTCGCTGTGGCGGTCCTCAACGACAACAACGAACTGCTGATGCTTAACCAGTACCGCCACCCGGTGCGCATGAACCTCTGGGAAGTACCCGCCGGACTGCTCGACATCGACGGTGAAGACCCCCTGGTCGCCGCGCAGCGCGAACTCGCCGAAGAGGCAGACCTGCAGGCAGACACCTGGAACGCTCTGACCGACTACTTCAGCAGCCCCGGCGCAACCAGCGAAGCAGGCCGCGTCTACCTGGCGCGTAATCTCTCGGAACTGCCCGCTGAAGAACGTAGCGAACGCACCGAAGAAGAAGCCGAAATGACCTACCGCTGGGTGCCCCTCGCAGAGGCAGTGCAGCTGGTGCTGGGCGGAAAGGTTCATAACGCGCTCGCTATCCAGGCGGTACTCGCCACCTACGCGGCTGCGCAGAACAACTTTGAAGGCCTGCGCCCCGCCGAGGGTGGCTGGGAGTTCCACCCCTACATGGGACAGCGCCGCGAAAAGCCGGAGAACTTCCGCAACCACTAAGAACGGAACAGGGGGACGGGGGAGTAGCCTCGCCTACGGCAAGCCCAAATATCAAGAGGCCCAAACATCAACAGAACCGACAGAGGAGATAGCGTGAAGCAGGCTAAAAGCACGGTGAGCAAGGCGCCCCGCGGCGCGGGTCTGCTCGGCGTAACCTCTTCTGCCGGTTCCTCCGTGCTGGGTTCTTCTGCTCTGGATTCTTCTAGCCTGGGTGCTTCCCACCAGGAGGCACAGACCCCGCTCCAGAAAGCCGTTGACCAGTACCTCATCCACCTGCGCGTGGAACGAGGAAGCAGCGAACACACCATTGCCTCCTACGCGCGCGATTTGCGACGATACAGCACCTACATGGCGACCCTCGGCGTCATCGACCCCGAACGCATCACCACCGCGCAGGTGCGCTCCTTCATGCGGGAACTCGCCGCCCCCACCGTGCCCCTTGCCGGATTTGAAGCGGGGGAGAAGAACAACCAGAACGCGCAGGAATCTCAGGAAGCGCAGGAAGAAGCCGCAGAATCGCTGGCACTGATGATCGCCTCCGAATCGGGGCGAGGTACTGGAAACGGGCGCGCTGGAAAAGGTCATGCCGGGCAGCCGGAGAAAGCTGGGGCACCAGAAAAAGAAACGCCAACCGCTGAAGGGGCACCGAACCTGCCCCTGCCGCTGGGCCCGAACTCCATCGCCCGCACCATGGCGGCAGTCCGCGGAGCACACGCCTTCTGGGTCTCCGCGCTCATCGTGCCCACCGACCCGGCGGCACCGGTCACCCCGCCAAAGAACGTTAAACGCCTACCCAAAGCAGTCAGCGTAGAAGACATCCAGCGGCTACTCGCCGTACCCGACCGCGAAACCGCCACCGGGCTACGCAATCGAGCCATCCTCGAATTCCTCTACGCCACCGGCGCGCGCGTGAGCGAAATGCTCAACGCCGATATTGACGACGTGCACTTCGAAGGAACCCTCACCGATGAAGACGGCAACCAGATTACTTTGCCCGGCTACGTTCGACTCTTCGGTAAGGGAAACAAAGAACGGCTCGTACCCATCGGAAGCTACGCCCAAAAAGCAATCCAAGACTACCTGGTGCGTGCCCGCCCCTCCTTCGTAGCGCACGGTAAAGGCACCGCCGCGCTCTTCGTCAACGGACGAGGCAGCAGACTCGGACGCCAAGGCGCCTGGCTCATCCTCAAAGAAGCCGCCGAAGCCGCCGGGCTCAGCTCTGACTTCTCGCCGCACTCCATGCGCCATAGCTTCGCAACGCACCTGCTGCAGGGCGGTGCCGATATTCGCGTGGTGCAAGAACTGCTCGGGCACGCCTCCATCGCCACCACTCAGGTGTACACCAAGGTCACGCCCGAGGGGCTCATGGAGGTGTACCGCATGGCGCATCCGCGTGCCCACGAACGGGGATAAAACCCCGTCAATCCGCGGAACAGCCGCTCTTGAGGTAACCTTATAGACAACGCTTAAACTTTAAAACTTCGAATTCATTGATGAAGGTGAACCATTGACTGAAGCTCAGGCTCAAGAACTCGGCCCCACCGGTCGACCCCTGCGCGTATACCCCGACCCGGCTCCGCTGAGCAGCCACGGTCCCGCCCGCATTATCTCTATGGTGAATCAGAAGGGCGGCGTGGGTAAGACCACCTCCACCATTAACCTGGGCGCGGCGCTGGCAGAATGCGGCCGTAAGGTGCTGCTGGTCGACTTCGACCCGCAGGGTGCTCTCTCCGCCGGTTTCGGTGCGAACCCGCACGAACTGGACCTGACCGTCTACAACGTCATGATGGACCGCAAGGTCGACATCAAGGACGTCATCCTGCCTACCGGCGTGGAGAACATCGACCTGCTGCCCGCCAACATTGACCTCTCCGCAGCTGAAGTCCAGCTGGTCAACGAAGTGGCTCGCGAGCAGGTTCTCGCCTCGGCACTGCGCAAGGTCCGCGACGAATACGACGTCATCCTCATCGACTGCCAGCCCTCCCTGGGCCTGCTGACCGTCAATGCACTGACCGCTTCCGAAGGGGTCATCATTCCGCTGATTTGTGAGTTCTTCGCGCTGCGCGCCGTCGCACTGCTGGTCGACTCCATCGAGAAGGTTCAGGACCGCCTGAACCCCGACCTCGAAATCTCCGGCGTACTTGCCACCATGTTCGATGCGCGCACCATCCACTCCAAGGAAGTTCTGGCGCGCATCGTGGACGCATTCGGCGACAAGGTTTTCGACACCGTCATCAAGCGCACCGTGAAGTTCCCGGACGCGTCGGTGTCCGCTGAGCCGATTCTCAGCTACGCCTCCAGCCACCCCGGCGCGGAAGCATACCGCCAGGTGGCACGCGAACTGATCTACAAGGGCGGCGCACGCTAAAGCCCCACATCTATACGCCCTCTGCTGAGGTGACTCTCACCCTTGAGTCACACCGGCAGAGGGCGTATAATTGTGTGGATTCTAAAGACCCCCGCACACTGCTTACGCCGAAAAAATAGGCGAAGCAGAAGCCGCATCTGAGACGGCACCAACAAAGCCGGGGAGAATAAACCTAAGGAGAATAGGTCGTTTATGACCACGAACGTCGCTGCCGTGAGGGTACCGACACCGAACGCAGACACCGCCGCGAACGCCCGGACTGAGGGCCGCGGCCTGCAGAACCCGGAACGCGGTTTCACCCTCACCCTCAGTAATTTTGAGGGTCCCTTTGATCTTCTACTGACCCTGATTTCGCGCCGTAAACTCGACATTACCGAGGTGGCGCTCGCAGAGGTCACCGACGAGTTCCTCGCATACCTGCACGCCCTCTACGCTGAAGGCACCGAACGTGCACTCGACGAAGCCAGCGAATTTCTGGTCACCGCCGCAACCCTGCTGGAACTCAAAACCGCACGCCTGCTCCCGCAGCATCGTGAACCCCTCGAAGAGGACGTTGCACTGCTGGAGGCACGCGACCTGCTTTTCGCCCGTCTGCTACAATACCGCGCTTACCGTGAAGTTGCCGATATTTTTGCTGAACGCTGGGCGCAAGAAGCACAACGTTTTCCTCGTGCGGTAGCCCTCGAAGAACGATTCGCCCAGGCACTTCCCGAGCTGGTTTTCACCGGAGGCGCCGAAGAGTTCGCCCGCATCGCCGCAGCAGCGCTGAGCCGAACCCCCAAAGAGCCCGAACCGGAACCCGAAGAAATCGTTGAAGAACTCAACGAGCACCTGCACGTTCCGCTAACCACCATCGCGGCTGAAGAACACTACATTTTGCACAGCCTGCTCGATACCGCGGCGCGGGAACTGAGCTTCGCCGAACTGGTTCAAGGATCCGGCGAACTAGAAATCGCGGTGGTTCGTTTTCTCGCCCTGCTTGAGCTCTACAAAGAAGGTGCCCTGCACGTGGAACAGGACGCACCGCTCGGAGCTATTCGGGTACGTGCGAGCGCGAGCGCGGCACAGTTCGTGATCCGTGAAGAAACTGCAGACACCGCAGGCACACAGGATGCGCACGAAACCAGCGAAGCACCTGAACCACCAGAATCACCCCAAGTGAACGAATCTGCGAACGAATCTGAAGCTAACACGGGATCGGTAGAGGAGGATTATGAGTAATCATGGCTCACGCTTTGACCGTGAATTCACCCCCGACGACCTTGCGATCGTGAACATGGGCTACTGGGATCCGAACGCAGACGAGGATTCGGAACAGGCTGACTCGGTGCCGGTAGAGGCGGTAGAGTCTGAAATCTCGAAGCCTGCTGAGGCGGACGCTGAGCCGGCTGAGCACGAGGTAGCGGCCGCTCCTCTGGATGAGGTGACCGAAGAAGCTGAGGAGGCTGAAGCCGCCGAAACGGTAGAGGACTCCGATGGTTCCGACATTTCCGACGGCTCCGAGGAATCGCAGGAAACTGCATCCCGCGAGTCGAAGGAACCGGCAACGAAATCGGCAGCGAAATCGGCAAAGATTCCGGCGGGAGGCCCCTCCACCGCACCCAGCGTGGCGGTCGATGCCGAAGCCGAATTTTCCAAGGTCGAGGCAATCCCCGGTGGCATCAAAAGCGCCATTGAAGCGATCCTCGCCGTTGCCGAAGCGCCCGTGAGCGTGCGTGAACTCTCCGCCGCTCTCATCGTCAGCGAACGCGCTGTTGAGCACGCGCTCGACCAGCTGTACCGCGAGTACAACGGCGAAGAAAGCGGCTACGGAGAAGACGAAAACCGGGTAGCGCCCGAACCGCGCGGATTCCAGCTGCGGAACATCGCAGGAGGCTGGAAGCTCTACGCCCGCGACGACTTCGCCCCCTGGGTGGCACGCTTCGTGACCCGCTCCAAGAGCGCGACGCTGAGCAAGCCCGCCTACGAGACGCTCGCTGTGATTGCCTACCAGCAGCCGGTGACCAGGGCGAGGGTAGCCTCCATCCGTGGCGTGAATGCGGACGCGGCAATCCGCCAGCTGCTGCAACGGCAGCTGATTCGTGAGGCGGGTCGAGAAGCCGGAAGTGGCGCGACCCTCTACGAAACCACGGAGCTGCTGCTGGCGAAGCTCGGGTTGAACTCCCTGGAGGAGTTGCCGGCGCTCGCGCCCTTCCTGCCCGATGACACGGAAGCTGCAGTGCTTGCCGAGGGCAACGACTAAGACAACGAATCAATAAGACGAACGAACGTTCTGGAAAAGCCTGAAACGTTCGCACTATACGACAGAAAAGAGAAGAACACCATGGCATATGGAAACTCCTCCCGCGGCGGCCGCTCTGCATCCGGTCGCCCCCAGAACTCCCGCGGTGGCCGTCCCGGCGCTGCTCGTCCCGGTCAGGGCGGTAAGCCCGGCGCTAAGGGCGCATCCGCACGCGGCGGTCGTCCCGGCGCACCGAAGAGCGGCGCAGGCAAGGGCGGCGCAAAGGGCTTCGGCGAGAAGAAGTTCGGTGACAAGAAGTTTGGCGAGAAGAAGTTCGGCGCAGGCCGCGCAGGTCGAGGCCGCGGCACCGAACTGCCCAAGCGCGAACGCCGCGCACCGGGCCGCCCCTACCGCTCCGGCGAAGCCTTCGCAAACGAGCGCGGCGAATACCGCGTCAGCAACTACGCTGGCCCGCACCGCCCCCGCCGCCCCCGCAACGCCCCGGTAGACCACTACGAGTTCTACGACCACGACGGCGTGCGCCTGCAGAAGCTGCTGGCTCAGGCCGGTGTGGCATCCCGCCGCGTCTGCGAAGAAATGATTACCGAAGGCCGCGTTACCGTCAACGGTGAAGTCGTGACCGAGCTGGGTGTGCGCGTGGACCCCTCCAAGGTAACCGTGCAGGTGGACGGCATGACCGTTCAGACCAACGACAAGCTCGTCTACATGGCATTCAACAAGCCCGCCGGCGTGGTCTCCACCATGGAAGACCCCGAAGGTCGCCCCTGCATCTCTGACTTCCTGCGTTCCTCCATGAGCGAGCGCGTGTTCCACGTGGGCCGCCTGGACGTCGAAACTGAGGGTCTGCTGCTGCTGACCAACGACGGTGAACTGGCGAACCGCCTCACCCACCCCTCCTACGAGGTGCCCAAGACCTACCTGGTGCAGGTTCCCGGCCCGATGGAGCCCGGCGTCGGCGCAGCCATGAAGAAGGGCATTCGCCTGGAAGACGGTGTGACCCGCGTGGACGAGTTCAAGCTGGTGGACTCCACCCCCGGCCACGTGCTCGTTGAAGTGACCATCCACTCCGGTAAGAACCGTATCGTGCGCCGCCTCTTCGACGCCGTCGGCTACCCGGTCGAGCGCTTGGTCCGCGTTGAAATGGGCCCGATCCGTATCGGTTCGCAGAAGCAGGGTACCGTCCGTAACCTCTCCAAGGTCGAGATCGGTCACCTGCTCGCTTCGGTGGACATGTAATAACGCTAAGGAGTTGTCATGAGCTCGCCCGCTGAGCTTTCCGCATCTGAGCTGCCCATGGACTCAACGCTGACCGGGCCGGTGCTCATTATCGGCTCGGGTCTGCTGGGTGCCTCTATTGGTTTGGGGTTGCGTGCGGCAGGATGCGAGGACGTGTACGTCCAAGATATTTCACCCACCGCCGAGGCTGTGGCGCAGGATATCGGTGCCGGTACAAGTTTCTCCACTCTGTCGGAGGAGGAGCGCACCGCCTTCGCCCCGCAGCTGGTGGTGGTGGCTGCGCCTCCGGATAGTGCCGGTGCCGTGTGCGCTCGCGCGTTGAACACCTATGCGCCTCGACCGGAGGCGGGCTACCCCGGCGCCGTGGTGACGGATGTTGCCTCGGTGAAGGTGCAGCCGCTGGCTGATGTGCTTGCCTCGGGTGCGGATGCGTCCCGTTACGTGGGTTCGCATCCGATGGCTGGACGTGAGAAGTCTGGCCCGGTGGCTGCTCGCGGTGAGCTGTTCCAGGCGCGTCCGTGGATCATCTGCGAGCACAATTCGGTTCGCCCCGAGTGTGTGCGTCTGGTGCGTTCTGTGGCGGTGGAGCTGGGCGCGATTGTGACTTCTCTGGGCGTTGAGGAGCATGATCAGACGGTTGCCCTGATTTCTCATGTGCCGCAGGCGATGAGCTCGCTGTTGGCTTCGCGTCTGCAGGACACTCCGCTGTATGCGCTGTCTTTGGCGGGTCAGGGTTTGCGCGATACGGTGCGTATTGCGGCTTCGGACCCGACGCTGTGGGTGCAGATTTTTGCGGCGAACGCTGACCCGATTGTGAAGACCCTCTACGGGGTGCGTGATGACCTGAACCGCCTCATCGCAACGCTGGAGAACCCGACGGCATCCGGCGCTCGCCTGGATTTGGCGCAGCTGATGAGCGAAGGCAACGCGGGCGTGAGCCGTATTCCGGGTAAGCACGGTACTGCCCCCGCCGCGTTCGCAAAGATGACGGTGCTGGTGGACGACACCCCCGGCACGCTGGCTCGTTTGCTTGCCGAGATTGGTGAGTTGGGTGCGAACCTTGAGGATTTGCGTCTGGAGCACTCGACGGGTGCCCCGGTGGGTATGGCTGAAATCTCGGTCAATCCGTCTATTCATGAGGCGCTGGTCCGCGATTTGTCGGCTCGCGGTTGGCGTGTTGTGAAGTAGAGTTAAAGCTGTATTTTCCGGCATAAAGTTTGAGACGAATTTTAAGGAGTGCTGATGCACGAGAACCCTAAACTGACGATTGCTATTGACGGTCCCTCCGGTTCCGGTAAGTCGTCTGTGTCTAAGGAAGTTGCACGCCACTTTGGCCTGGCGTACCTGGATACCGGTGCAATGTACCGTGCCGCAACCTACCGTGTGCTGGAACTTGGCATTGACCTGAACGACGCTGAGGCGATTGCGAAGGCTGTCGAGGAGATGCCCCTGGTGTTCGGTACGAACATTAAGGAAGAAGAGATTCTGATGGGCTCGACCGATATCCGTGAGGAGATTCGTAGCGAGCGCATTTCTTCGGCCGTTTCTGCTGTGGCTTCGGTTCCGGCGGTTCGTGAGCACCTGATTGGCCTGCAGCGCTGGATGATTAACCACGCTATTAACGGCATGGTCGCTGAGGGCCGCGACATCACCACCGTGGTTGCTCCCGATGCTGATGCGCGCATCCTGCTGACTGCTTCTGAAGAGGTGCGCATGGCGCGCCGCGGCCTGGAGAACGCGGAGAAGTCCGGCGCTTCGGGTGACTTGAGCAAGCAGATCGCTGAGCGTGATGCGAAGGATTCGAAGGTCAATAACTTTATGAAAGCTGCCGAGGGCGTGACCCTGGTGGACAGCTCGGATCTTGATTTTAATGCGACGGTCTCTGCAGTGATTAACGCTGTGAATGACCAGTTGAAGGCGAAGCGCGCGGGCTAGGCCCCGCCGAAACGCTGGGGGAGTGGTGCATCCGCTCCCGATAAGACGTTGAGCCGCGCTCGCGTGCTGACCCTCGGGTTGGGCGTGGGGCGGGTAGAGAAAGGAATGCGCATGGCTGAGGACGCTATCCGCGACGATTACGAAGATAAGTACCTGGGCGGTGGCGAGGACGACGTTATCGAGCGCCTCGCTGAGATTGATGATGAGACCGCTGATCAGCGTGCTCAGGCTCTTCTTGAGGGTCTTGAGGACTACGACCTGGATGAAGAGGACCGCGCCCTGCTGGGTGCTTGGGGCTTCGACATTGAGGATGAGGAAGAGCAGCTCGCTGATCCGGTAGTGGCGATTGTTGGCCGCCCGAACGTGGGTAAGTCGACCATCATTAACCGTATTCTGGGCCGCCGTGAAGCGGTGGTTGAGGATAAGCCGGGTGTGACTCGTGACCGCGTGTCCTATAAGGCTGAGTGGCTGGGTAAGAGCTTCACCCTGGTTGATACCGGTGGTTGGGAGTCTGACGCTCGCGGTATTGATGCTCAGGTTGCTGAGCAGGCTGAGATTGCTGTGGAGCAGGCCGATGTTGTGGTCCTGGTGGTGGATGCCCGCGTGGGTGTGACCGCTTCGGACGAGCAGATCGTGCGTATGCTACGCCGCGTGAAGAAGCCGATCATTCTGATTGCTAACAAGATTGACGACGCTCACCTGGAGCCGGAGATTTATAACCTCTGGTCGCTGGGTATGGGTCAGCCGTTCCCGGTGTCGGGTCTGCACGGTCGTGGCCTGGCGGATGCTCTGGACGAGATCCTTGAGGTCATGCCGGAGCACTCGCAGTTTGCTCAGCCGGAGGCGCTGGGTGGCCCGCGTCGTGTGGCTCTGGTGGGTCGCCCGAACGTGGGTAAGTCGTCGCTGCTGAATAAGCTGGCTGGTTCTGAGCGTGCCGTGGTGAATGACCTGGCTGGTACGACTCGTGACCCGATTGACGAGATTATTGAGCTGGGCGGCTACCCTTGGCGTTTTGTGGATACCGCGGGTATTCGCCGTCGCCAGCACATGGCTAAGGGTGCGGAGTTCTACTCTTCGCTGCGTACTCAGACTGCTCTGGAGCGCTCTGAGGTTGCCGTGGTGCTGTTGGATGTTTCCGAGCCGATCTCTGAGCAGGATGTGCGTATCGTGCAGACCGTGATTGATTCGGGTCGTGCGATGGTCCTGGCATTCAATAAGTGGGATACCCTCGATGAGGACCGCCGCTACATGCTTGAGCGCGAGATTGAGCGCGACCTGGCGCACGTGCAGTGGGCTCCTCGCGTGAACATTTCGGCGAAGACCGGCTGGCACAAGGACAAGCTGGTGCCCGCCCTGGAGCACTCGCTGGAGTCGTGGGATTCGCGTATTCCGACCGGTCGCCTGAACGCGTTCCTGGGCGAGATTGTTGCCGCGCATCCGCACCCGCTGCGTGGTGGTAAGCAGCCGCGTATTCTCTTCGGTACTCAGGTGTCTTCGCGTCCGCCGAAGTTCGTGCTGTTTACTACCGGTTTCTTGGATCCGGGTTACCGTCGCTTCATTATGCGTCGTCTGCGTGAGACTTTTGATTTCACGGGTACTCCGATTGAGATTTCGATGCGTGTGCGTGAGCGCCGTTCCTTGGGTGAGCGTCAGAGCGCGAAGGCTAAGAAGGGTAAGGGCGGCCGCCGCTAGTAGCGGGGGTGTGCCCGATGCCGTGTTGCTGGGCTGGCCCCTTGCTAGATTTGGCCCCCGCGTACCGGAGTCTGTGCGGAAAATCTGTATGGAAATCTGCGAGGAAAAGATTTTTAAGATTTTTTCTAAAAATAGGGATTCTGGCTTGCGCGGGGGTTAAAAGCCCGGTATAGTTATTCGAGTGTTCAGGGGAAACCTTGAAAACAATATCGTGAATAACGAATCGGGTTGTGGCGCAGCTTGGTAGCGCACTTGACTGGGGGTCAAGGGGTCGCAGGTTCAAATCCTGTCAACCCGACAGATAAAGCTCCGGAAGGTTTTTCCTTCCGGAGCTTTTTGTATGCCGTTTAGTGGTTTGCGGGGATTGATGGTGCGGGGCTGGGGTGTGTCGGTTTGAATGTTCCCGAGGCGCTGCGTGCTCTGGCAGGGCTTTGGCGGGCCCTTGTTCCCTTGTAATAGCGGGGGAGGGAGGCTGGGTAAGCCCTCAATCCGGGGTGGGGTTTAGGTTAGGTTGCAATTATGAGCTTGAATCTAAATGTTGGAATATGCCCGATTTTGTGGGTGTTCGGTGGTACATTGGGTACACAAGGAATTGCGTTTTTGGGATTAGAGATTCATTATCCTGCCCCTGAAATTCCCTTGACAAATCAAGGAATATTTAGGTTTCTGTGACAAAAACGCCGTTTCAACACACTAAATTTCATAACCGCAAAACCAACACGAACCCAAGTGAAGGCATATATCCCCAAGGGATAGCGTCCTTAACGCATCAAACAGCTAGGTGTACGCACCTGCAACACACGGCACACACGCCGCCACACGCGTCGCTGGGAAGGTTTTGCGGCACGACACAATCCCGCCCCTGGGCGCGGAAAGGAACACAGTACATCATGTGGCAGCAAGTCTACGACCCGCTGAACTCGAGCGCACTCTCCGCACTCGTGGCAGCAGTCCCGATTATTTTCTTCCTTCTGGGCCTCACCGTCCTGAAGCTCAGCGGTATTAAATCTGCCGTTATCTCCCTCGTCATTGCACTGGTCATCGGTTGCGCTATCTTCGGCATGCCCATCACTGCCGGTGCAGGATCCATCCTCTACGGCTTCCTCTCGGGTGCGTGGCCCATCGGCTGGATCGTGCTCATGGCAGTGTGGCTCTACCGCATTTCTGTGCGTTCCGGTGGCTTCGAAATTGTTCGCTCCTCCATCTCCTCCATCTCTACCGACCAGCGCATCCAGATGCTGTTGATCGCATTCTGCTTCGGCGGCTTCCTTGAAGGCGCTGCAGGCTTCGGTATCCCGATTGCTATCTGTGCTGCACTGCTCGTGTCCCTGGGTTTCAACCCGCTCAAGGCCGCAATGTTCGCACTGATTGCTAACGTGAGCTCCGGTGCATACGGCGCTATCGGTATCCCCGTGACCACCGCAGCAACCCGCGGCGGCGTGGACCTGCATGCACTGTCCATCGAAATGGTCCTGGTTATCCAGATCATGGCGGCTCTCATCCCCGTACTGCTTGTTGCTATTCAGGACGGTCTGCGCGGTATCCGCGAAGTCGGTCTGGTAGCACTGATTGTTGGTCTGATTTACTCTGGCGGCCAGTCTGTCCTGCTCGCAGGCCTCGGTAACCCCGAGCTCGTCGACATCATCCCGCCGCTGCTGGCTCTGATTGCTCTGGCACTCATCATGCAGAAGTGGCAGCCCAAGAACATCTTCCGTGAGCCCACCGCTCCCTCCCTGGAAGAGGTTGAGGCTCAGCAGAGCGTCAAGCACACCGGTGGCGAAATCCTCAAGGCATGGAGCCCCTTCGTCTACCTGTCCGTCGTGATTCTGCTCTGGTCCACCGCGATGAAGCCGCTCTTTGCTAAGGGGGGTCTGCTAGCCTTCAGTAACATCACCTTCCCCGTTCCGTGGCTGCACCAGACCATCCAGCAGACCGCACCGATCGTTGCAACCCCCAAGGCAATTGACGTGACCTACACCTGGAACATCATTGGTGCTTCCGGTACCGCAATTCTGGTGGCTGCAATCATCACCATCCTGACCTCCTCCATCAGCTGGGGCGAGGCTATCGAGGAACTCGGTGCAACCTGGAAGCAGCTGCAGACCCCGATCATCATGATCTGCCTGGTCATGTCCGTTGCTAACGTCATGAACTACGCGGGTATGATTACCTCCATCGCACTGGCTGTTGCCGCTGTGGGCGCAATCTTCCCGCTGCTGTCCCCGATCATCGGTTGGATCGGCGTGTTCGTGACCGGCTCTGTGGTGAACAGCAACATCCTCTTCGCTGGCCTGCAGGCTACCACCGCACATCAGATTGGTGTCAGCCAGACCCTGCTGATTGCATCTAACACCGCCGGTGGTGTGATGGCGAAGATTGTTTCCCCGCAGTCCATCGCAATTGCAGCTGCTGCTGTGAACAGCTCCGGCGAGGAATCCAAGATTACCTCCATGGCAATCAAGTACAGCGCAATCCTGCTGGCTATCACCTGTGTTTGGAGTTACGTTCTGTCCCTGGTTGTTTCCTAAACAGCGTGAAGCTCCGATGCGTGTAACCTGCCTTCCCTGAAAGGTGAGGTACCGCGACACGGTTGAGCGAAAGCCCCCTTCTACTTCGGTAGGAGGGGGCTTTTGCATTTCTGTGTTTGTGCGCTGGGGAGGATGTTTGGGGCTAAGGAGCGCAATTGTGCACATAAGTATCATTTATGCACACTTAAGGTCACCCTATCCTGAAGTCTCGGAGAAGACCTGTTAGCTTAGACAGATAAAGTCAAGAGCACCTAGTGAGAGGGAAAGGTTCCGCTCACCGCCGCCGCGCCACGGTATATGGCCACGATATATTGCCTCGGCATATCGCCACGTCAAGTAACCAAACGCCCGGCAGCTCAAGACCATCACGCTTCACCGATGGACCCATCCACGACGCAAGGACCGGGCCCATCGGTTTTTATGCGGCCTAACGCTTCCATACAGCACAGGCGCCGTACAGGAAGAAGCGACCGCTAATACACACAGACCGAAAGGAACACCCCGCCCCATGTGGCAGCAAACCTACGACCCGCTAAACGCACCGGTGCTCTCCGCGCTGGTTGCCGCAGTGCCCATCATCCTCTTCCTGCTGGGCCTGACTGTCCTGAAACTCAGCGGTCTCAAATCAGCACTGCTGACCCTCGGCACCACCCTCATCATCGGTTGTGCCGTCTTCGGCCTGCCCATCACCGCAGGTGCCGGTTCCATCCTCTCCGGCTTCCTCTCGGGTGCGTGGCCCATCGGCTGGATCGTGCTCATGGCGGTGTGGCTCTACCGCATCGCCGTGCGCGCCGGTAACTTCGACATCGTGCGTTCCTCCGTCTCCTCCATCTCGAACGATCAGCGCATCCAGGTGCTGCTGATTGCCTTCTGCTTCGGTGGCTTCATCGAAGGCGCGGCAGGCTTCGGTATCCCGATCGCTATCTCTGCTGCACTGCTGGTATCCCTGGGCTTCAACCCTCTCAAAGCATCCATGCTGGCGCTGGTAGCCAACGCCGCATCCGGCGCATACGGCGCTATCGGCATTCCCGTGACCACCGCAGCTAAGGTCGGCGGCCTGGACACCGCGCACCTGTCCGCAGGCATGGTTCCGGTACTGCAGATCTTCGTCGCCTTCGTGCCGCTGCTGATGGTCGCAATCCAGGACGGTATGCGCGGCATCCGCGAGGTCGGCCTGGTCGCGCTCATGACCGGCGTCATCTTCTCCGGTGGTCAGGCAGCTATCCTGATGCTGCTCGGCTCTCCCGAACTGGTCGACATCATCCCGCCGCTGCTGTCCCTGGTGGCACTGGCGCTCGTGATGCAGAAGTGGCAGCCCAAGCACATTTACCGCGAACCCACCGCTCCGACCCTCGAAGAAGTTCAGGCTCAGCAGAGCGTCAAGCACACCGGCGCTGAGATTGTTAAGGCGTGGAGCCCCTTCATCTTCCTCTCCGCAACCATCCTGCTCTGGTCCACCGCACTGAAGCCGATCTTCGCAACCAACGGCCTGCTCGGCGCCGCAACCCTGGCGTTCCCCATCCCCGGCATTCACGAAGCCATCACCACCGGTGCCGGCAAGACCGTGACCGCGATGTTCTCCTGGAACATCCTTGGTGCTTCCGGTACCGCAATTCTGGTGGCAGCACTGATTACCGTGCTGACCTCGAAGATTAGCTGGGGTGAAGCCTTTGAAGAACTCGGCGGCACCTGGAACCAGCTGAAGATGCCGATCCTCATGATCTGCCTGGTCATGTCCGTCGCAAACGTGATGAACCACGCCGGTATGACCACCTCCATTGCGCTCGCGCTCGCGGCAGCTGGCCCGGTCTTCCCGTTGCTGTCCCCGATTATCGGTTGGATTGGCGTGTTCGTGACCGGCTCCGTGACGAACGCTAACGTGCTCTTCGCGGGCCTGCAGTCCACCACCGCAGCCCAGATTGCTGTTGACCCGACCCTGCTCGTCGCCGCAAACACCGCCGGTGGCGTGATGGGTAAGATCGTCTCCCCGCAGTCCATCGCAATCGCTGCGGCGGCAGTAAATAGCGCCGGTGAGGAATCGAAGATTACCTCCATGTCCATTAAGTACAGCGCTATTCTGCTGGGCCTGGTCTGCGTCTGGTCCTTCGCTCTGTCGCTCATGATGGGCTAAAGACCGATACCGGATTCGGCGTAACCCTGCGTAGAAACCCCTCGATGAGAACCCTGCAATTTTCTCTGCAGAAGACGATTCGAGGGGTTTCACGTATATTCAGGAAGTTCCAACAGACCGGGAAGAGGCGTAGAATTACTTCTTGTGCTTGCTCCTGCATCATTCTGCGCATCACCACAGATTGTGCTCCAGAAGAAAGAACGGGCAGGCGCCTCATAGAACACCTACTGCTTAAGGAAAAACAATGCAGGCGCTCGCAACGATTACTACTGTCTTTGCCTTTATTGCTATAGCTATTCATGTCTACATCTGGATTATTGAATCCTTCCTCTGGACCAAGCCCAAGGGCCGCGAAACCTTCGGAATGACCGAAGAATTCGCTGAATCCACCAAGGAGATGGCGGCAAACCAGGGCCTGTACAACCTGATGCTCGCCTGGATCGCCGCAACTGGTCTGCTCGCATTCTGGTTCGGCTCCCCGCAGGTGGGCGTGGCGCTCATGTTCGCAGGTCTGGGCTCCATGGCGGTTGCCGGTGCCTACCTGTTCCTCACCTCTCCGGATAAGCGCAAGCCGGCGCTGATTCAGCTGACCCCGCCGCTGCTGGCGCTGATTTTCCTCTTTGTAACGATCTAATCCTGTGACGATCTAATTCAGAGCGGAACCTCTCAACGTATAGAAGCCGCGTGCTTACTTTAACGAAGTAACACGCGGCTTTTCTACGCCCTTGGAGGCGAGCACGCCAAGCGAGTTAGGCAAAGAGCCCCGAACAGCCTCGCCGATGCGAGTCCACCAGGTGCGCATCCACCATACCGACCGCGCACATGAGCGCATAAGCGGTCACCGGACCCAAGAACACGCCTCCTAGAGTTTTAAAAGATTTGGCAAGAAGCGCGGACTCAGGGGTATCGGTGGGAATATCGTTCTGGGTGAGCGGTGCGATAGTCTCGCTCGGCGCAAAGGACCACAGCCACGCCGGCAGCCCACCCGGTACATGCGTGCCGTCGGATAGGGTGCGCTCGCGCATCCGGTTCAGGTCTTCATCGCTGAGCGTACGAACTCGACGGCGGCGAGTGTCTGCCGCCTCGCTGCTATCCTCTTTGGCCGGGGTAGAAGAGGGCGCGATAAGGGGAAGATGAATATCCTCCGCGGAGGCGTCACGCGGCGTGGCGGCAAGCTCACGCATCCGAAGGGTCAGCCGTGCGTTGGAGATGACCGCGCGAATCTTCCGCTCGTTACGGATAATGTCTTCGTTCTGGAGGAGTCTCGCAACATCCTGGTCGGTGAACGCAGCCACGCGTTCGGGATCGAAGCCTTCAAAAGCGTGACGAAATGCCTCGCGGCGGGCAAGAATCGTTCGCCAAGAGAGTCCCACCTGAAAAGACTCGAGGCTCAGGGCTTCGAAGAGTCCCCGCTCATCGGTGACGGGCATGCCCCATTCGGTGTCGTAGTAGTCGCGCAGAAGCTCATCGGTCACCCACGTGGGGTAGTTCGGGGTGTTTTCGAGGGGCTTGGCGGGAATGTTAGGTTGCGAGGTCACGGTTTCTCCTCTCTGAGATTGCTGAGCCGATCCGAGTGTTTCGGAATCATGTTCTACTTAAACAGTAGCTCTTCTATGATTGAGTCGCAACTATATTCGATTTTGTGTCGTGTTGCAGAGCATCGAAACCGAAAACAGGTACGAAAAAGGGCGGGATACGCATCCGATGCATACCCTATCCCGTCATGAGCTTCGAAGACTAGCCGGCAGGCGCTAGAAGAGCCGCGCCTCCCGCACCTCTTCCGGCTCCTCCAAATCAAGGAGGAATTGTTTACGCTCAACACCGCCGGCATAACCGGTGAGGCTTCCATCGGCACCAATAACGCGGTGACAAGGAATCATAATGGAAATTTTGTTACGGCCAACCGCCTGACCCACCGCCTGCGCGGGGGCACCGGGGCCGACCGCTCGCGAAATATCACCGTAGGTCGTGGTGTACCCAGCAGGAACAGTCTTCAGATGCTCCCATACAATCAGCTGAAAATCGGTGCCCTCAGGATCTAGGGGCAACGTAAAAGAAGTGCGCTTGCGCTCAAAGTACTCGGAGAGCTCCACCTCAGCGCGGGACAGCAGCTGCGCCGCAGCATACTCATCGGCTGGCTCTTCACCTTCTGCAGCGCCGTGCTCCCGTAGGTAGGTGACGGGATTCTCGATTAGTTCACCGAGCTCATGGGGGAGCGGAAAATGCGCCTGGTCCTCGTACCAAATGCCGACAAGCGCATCCGCACGGGTGGCGATGTAGAGCGTGCCCACGGGGCTTGCATAGCGCGTGTACCAGCGCGAGAGCGCTTCCGGCGGCTGCGGCGAATCGGTCGCTTTGGTCATGCTCTTCCTCGTAGGCTCGTGGGCGTGTACTGCAGATGATGTATAGGGGTAAATACCCCTTTCAACCATCATAGGGGAGGCGCGCCTCCGTACCGTACCCGCGGCGGGTTTTGTCTATAACTAACCGCTACGAGATATACACATCGCCGGTTACGCCTCTCACGAGGTCCCGCCAATTTTGATTGAGCCCGAAGACCTGGCATTCTGTGAAGTACACACCGATACACCGCAATTCAATACTCCGGCTTCTCCACCCCGCACCGGGTGGGGGATGACCTGTGTTTCTCGTGCCCCAACGTTGGGTTCAACGACGACTGAAATTGCAAGGAGAAACATGGAAGATCTGAAAGACATCCGCCGGCAACTCAAAGAAAACCCGGAGAGCCGAGAGCTCAATAACCGTTACGCGCAGGCGTGCCTCGACATCGCGAAAGAATATACCGTTACGTCCCAGGGACATATCTTTATTTGCTCGCCCTCAGATTTAGAAGCCGTACGGTACGTCATGGCCAAGATCCCTAACGATTCGCTTCTAGACGGCGAAACCTTAGAGGAATACAAACGCCTGGAGAGAGCCGTTACCCAGGCTCGTATAAATAGAGGTAAACCCGGTAGCAAGATGGGCATTTACTATGCCCTCATCCTTTTTATAGTGATGCCTTCCATGGCGGCACCAGTCCTTCTGCTATGGGAACTCACCGTGCTTGGCTCAGACCACACCCGGGACCCGAGAGCCCTCATTTACCTGATTCCTGTCGCTCTCATTACCGCTGCGCTCCTCTGGGTTGGGTGGCTTGTTGAGCGAATCCCCGGCTGGAAATATAACGCTCTGATCGTCGAAGAGAACAAAAGACTAGAACTAGCCAGAGCCGAAGCTGAAGCGCAGCGGAGCACTGACTCAAACCAGAAATAATCTTGAGTGTAGGGTCGGACTCTGAACCGCGATTTTAATGCAAACGTGCCGCCTCACCGGTACCGGTGAGGCGGCACATTTATGCTGTCTAGGGGATGGCAGGCACGCTACTTAGCAGCTGCTCCGTTGGGATTGCCCTCCGTGTGGTGAAGGTGCGGCAGGTGGGTCGAGTGCAGGTCGTGACCGAGCACATCGTGTGCGTCCGGGTCCTCGTTCGGGAGCACGTGCGAGTACTTGGAGTAGTAGCGGTACAGCGCGTAGGCGCCAATCACAGTCAGTACGATAGCAACGCCCAGAGCCCACGGTACAGCTGCGGGAGAATACATGACAGAGAAGAGCACCAACAGCCAGGAGAGAGCAGCTGCAAGAACCGAAACGTTCATAGCAATAATTGCAAGCTTGCGGCGACGGACATCAACCATAATCGGTGCGGGAAACCCGCTCCCTCCTTCCAACGGAGCCTCTCTCCGTTCTCACGACCACCGGAAGGTGCCAGATGCATAACCAACCGCCATCTTCGGCGACCAGAATAGAATCAATAAGCCTATATATCTATGATACGGCGCTTGAAGTGGACATCAAAGGCAAACAAACGCTGTTAGATCAACCCCACACAACATGTAAACGGGTATCTCAACAAGGGGCATAAAACCAGTGATTTTTACAGCGAGAACTGCAACACGAAAAGCGAACCCCACTCATCGTTAATGCAGAGAACCTAGTAACAAGAGATAAAAGTCCGTCCGCCGCGGTACGTGAAGCACCACGGCGGACGGGAGCGTAAATAAAGTATCAGCGCGAACCGTCAATTCCTGTCAGGACAGCGCATGAATATGTCGCGTACGCGTCCTGTGCGGTACTGACACCTCACGAACAACACCGCGCCAGGTGATCGGCGGAAGATACCGAATTTACAAAAACCAACGGTACCCTAGCACTAATTTTTGTAGAAATTACGCCGCAATAAACGCTGAATTGAGCGTCATAAAACAGCGAAAAGCCCCGGCTGCTTCAACCCCATAGCGGGGGAGAAGCAGCCGGGGCGTCGCTAGTACGCGGGCCGTGCCGTTAGGCAACGGGTGCTGTGATTAGGCGGTCGGAACGTCCTCGTCAACCCACTCGAGGGTGCGGGAGACAGCCTTCTTCCACAGGCGGTACTGGCGGTCAACCTCTGCGGGCTCCATGGAGGGCAGCCAGCGCTTGTCCTCAGCCCAGTTGTCCACAACGTCCTGCTCGCCGCTCCAGAAACCAACAGCGATACCTGCAGCGTATGCTGCGCCCAGAGCGGTGGTCTCAACAACCTTCGGGCGGATTACGGGAACGCCGAGGATGTCAGCCTGGAACTGCATGAGGAACTCGTTAGCGGTCATGCCGCCGTCCACGCGCAACTCGGAGAGCTCAACACCGGAGTCAGCGTTCATTGCGTCCAGAACCTCGCGGGTCTGGAATGCGGTTGCTTCCAGCGCCGCACGCACGATGTGTGCACGGTTCACGTAGCGGGTCAGACCAACGATGACGCCGCGAGCGTCGGAACGCCAGTGAGGTGCGAACAGGCCGGAGAACGCGGGAACAACGTAGCAGCCACCGGAGTCCTTGACGGAGGTAGCCAGTTCCTCAGACTCTGCAGCGTGCTCAATCATGCGCAGGTTGTCGCGCAGCCACTGGATCAGGGAGCCGCTCATTGCGACCGAACCTTCCAGAGCGTAGACGGGTGCTGCGTCGCCAATCTTGTAGGCGACGGTGGTCAGCAGGCCGTTGTCGGAGAAGACGGGCTCGTTGCCGGTGTTCATGAGCATGAAGTTACCGGTACCGTAGGTGTTCTTCGCCATGCCCTTCTCGAAGCAAGCCTGGCCGAAAGTTGCAGCCTGCTGGTCACCCAGGATACCCGCGATGGGGGTGCCGCTGAGCAGGCCGGTGGCGCGGCCGAAGCCGTACACCTCGGAGGAGGACTTGATTTCGGGCAGCATGCTCATGGGGATGCCCATGTCTGCAGCGATCTGCGGATCCCATTCGAGGGTGCGGATGTTCATCAGCAGGGTACGGGATGCGTTGGTTACGTCGGTGACGTGAACGCCGCCGTCAACACCACCGGTCAGGTTCCAGACCAGCCAGGTGTCGGTGTTGCCGAAGAGCAGGTCGCCGCGTTCTGCGCGCTCGCGTGCGCCTTCAACGTTGTCCAGGATCCACTTGATCTTGGGGCCGGAGAAGTAGGTAGAGAGGTTCAGGCCGACGATGTCGTGGTACTTGCCAACGCCCTCTTCGCCTGCGAGCTCTTCAACGATTTCCTGGGTGCGGGTGTCCTGCCAGACGATTGCGTTGTAGACGGGCTCACCGGTGTTCTTGTCCCACACGACGGTGGTTTCACGCTGGTTGGTGATGCCGACTGCAGCGATTTCGTGGTGGTTGACTTCGCCGTTTGCCATAGCCATTGCTACGACCTTACGGACGTTCTGCCAAATCTCGGTTGCGTTGTGCTCGACCCAGCCGGCCTTGGGGAAGATCTGCTCGTGCTCGAGCTGGCCCTGAGCCACGTTCTCGCCCGCCTTGTTGAACAGGATCGCGCGGGAACTGGTGGTGCCCTGGTCGATGGAGAGGATGTACTTGCGCTCGACGTTGAGGGTTGCGGAGTGCAGAGAAGTCGTCATTGATTTTTCCTTAGAACAAAAGAAGGGGGGTATTAGAGAGGTTTAGAGGGGCAGGACTGCCGGAACAATCAGGCCGGCGAGGACTGCGCCGATAATCGGGCCAACAACCGGAACCCATGCGTAAGACCAGTTGGAACCGGTCTTACCGGGGATGGGCAGGAAGGTGTAGGCGATACGGGGGCCGAGGTCACGTGCGGGGTTGATAGCGCAACCGGTTGCGCCACCGAGGCTCATACTGATAGAAACAACGACCAGGGCAACAGCCAAGGGGCCAGTCTGGGCGGGGGTCTTACCGGATGCGATGACCCAACCAACCAGGACGAAGGTGCCGATAATCTCGGTGAGCAAGTTCCAGCCGTAGGACTTGATGGCGGGGCCAGTGGCGAAGATGCCGAGGCGGTCGCCCGGGTCCTCATCGAAGTGCTTCTTGTAAGTCAGGTAGGCTGCGGTTGCACCAGCCATTGCGCCGAGCATCTGAGCGACGATATACAGGGCGATGTTGCCCGCGGTTGCGGGAACACCGGTTGCCAGGTCGCGGCCTGCGGTTGCCAGACCGACGGTCACTGCGGGGTTCAGGTGTGCACCGGAGTGGAAGGAGAGGTACACGGCGGTGAACACTGCCAGACCCCATCCGAAGGTGATAACACCCCAGCCTGCGTCCTTAGCGTAGGACTTCTTGAGGGTCACTGCGGCACATACGCCGGCACCGAGCAGGATCAGGATGGAGGTGCCGAAGAACTCGGAAGCGAAGATTCCGAGGGTGGTGGGGGCGCCGGATGCATCCACGAGAGCGGAAGAGCCGGCTGCAAGTACAGTTCCTGCGGAAGCAAGAAGAGACATTGTTGCTCCTTGAAGACGAAGCGTCTGGAAGGCAAGCGAACCTTTGCTTGCGTGTTCCCGTGCGTCCTCACCGCACGGGCGGATCGGGGCACAACGCTGTGCTGAAATGTGTAGCGGTTGCTACGAAAATTTGATAGATGTTTCTGGTTGAGAAGCAGATCGTACCAGTGAGCTAACCCTGTATTTAGCGCTCTGCTTCTTTGTGCTGGGGTTTATCGTAAACGGCTATTTAACCGTCCGTCCACCCCTCACCGAAAAATATGAGTTAGCCCATACCGGTGAGGGGCGAACGGTCGGTTCGTACCAAGTAATCGGTTACGAAAGGTGTGCGAAAGCTCTAAGGATTAGAGCTTCACGCGGGGTGCCACGGGGGTGACAGCCTCAATCTTTGCCGATGCCTCAGCGTCGGTGGAGGTGGACTCTGCCTCGCGGATAGCCTGTACGCGTGCGGTGTAGAGGTCGAGTTCCTCCTTGACCTTCTTGTCGTCCCAGCCGAGCTCGGCACGCAGGATGTCGAGGATCTCGTCTGCTGCTGCCAGGCCGCGGTCGCGCTGCTCAAGGTCGAGGCGTACGCGGCGGACCAGAACGTCCTCCAGGTGCAGTGCACCTTCGTAGCGGACAGCGAAGACGACGTCTGCACGCAGGAACTGGGGTGCCTTAGCCAGGGGAGCACCGAGGGAGGGGTCAGCGTCGATGAGAGCGCCGAGGTCCTCAATCTGCGCGCCGTAACGCTCGAGCAGGTGGGTGATACGGTCCTCATCCCAGCCGTAACGCTCTGCGTAGCGTGCACGGTTAGCAGCGATTGCGTGGTAGCCGTCTGCACCGACCAGGCCGATGGTTGCGGTTACGGAGGGGTTCTGCTTAGCCTGCTCGCCCAGCGCGAAGTCGACAGCGTCGGCAGCCATGACACGGTAGGTGGTGAGCTTGCCGCCTGCGATGGCGCTCATGCCGGGTGCAACCTCGGTCACGGTGTGCTCGCGGGAAACCTTGGTGGATGCTGCGCCGTCCTTGACCTTGGGCTGCAGCAGCGGGCGCAGGCCGGTGTAGGTGCCGATGATGTCTTCGCGGGTCAGCGGGTTAGCGATCAGCTTGTTCGCCTGCATCAGGACGTAGTCGATGTCCTTGCTGGTTGCGACGGGGCGCTCGCGGTCCTCGGTGTAGGGGGTGTCGGTGGTACCGATGATCCAGTAACGCTGCCAGGGGATGATGAAGAGAACGGACTTCTCGGTCTTGGTGAAGATACCGCTGGTTGCGTTGATGCGGTCGCGGGGAACCACGATGTGGATACCCTTGGATGCCAGAACCTCCAGGCCACCCTCGGGGTTAGCCAGGGATTCGGACTCTTCGGTCCACACGCCGGTTGCGTTGATGACGTGCTTTGCGCGCACGTTCAGGCGCTCGCCGGTCTCCAGGTCTGCCAGCTCTGCGCCGATGACGCGGCCGGATGCGTCCTTGGTGAAGCCGACAACCTGGGTGCGGGATGCAGCCAGTGCGCCGTAGCTTGCAGCGGTGCGGACGACGTCGATGACGAGGCGTGCGTCGTCAACGCGTGCGTCGTAGAACTGGATTGCGCCGCTGAATGCGGAGTCCTTGATATCGGGGAAGACGGTCTTGGTGCCGGCCTTGGTGAAGTGACGCTGGGAGGGGACGCCCTTGTTGCCGCGGGAGCCGAGGAATGCCAGGGTGTCGTACATGCCGATGCCGATTGCGGAGTATGCGCGCTCGATGACGGGCATCTTCAGAGGCCACAGGAAGGGCTGTGCGTGCACGAGGTGGGGTGCAATCTTGTTCAGCAGCAGGCCGCGCTCGGTGAGAGCTTCGGTCACGAGCTTGAAGTCGAGGTTGTAGAGGTAGCGCAGGCCGCCGTGAACGAGCTTGGAGGACCATGCACTGGTGCCTGCAGCCCAGTCACCTGCTTCGACGATACCGGTGCGCAGACCGCGGGTTGCTGCGTCGAGGGCAATACCTGCACCGGTAATGCCGCCGCCCACAACCAGGATGTCGAGTTCTTCGTTGACCATGCTCTTGAGTGCCTTGGCGCGGGACTCAGCGGTCAGCTGGGACTGCTGTGCAATGTGCTGGGAGCTCATGTAGTGCTCTTTCTTGTCGTGCCGCGTGCGCGGCGTGGGGTTTCATCTTGCAAATAGTAAAACCCAATGGTGAAATAATAACCAAGTAGTTTGAACGGATTTTCACTGGGGGTCTGGGGTCGATGAACGAACGCGCTAACCACACTTACGAGGCGGCGCAGCTGTACTACATCCACAACATGACGATGGATGCTATCGCGGCTCGTCTGGGGGTTTCTCGAGCCACGGTGTCGCGTCTGCTTAAAAGTGCTCGTGAGAGCGGCATGGTGCAGATCCGTCTGGATGATTCCTTCCGTGCCCGCAGCGAGCTTGAGCGCCGCATCGGCGAGCGCTATAAGGTGCGCGTTACTCTCGTGAATGTCCGTTCGGACGCCACCCCTATTGCCCGTATGAGTCAGGTATCCCGTACTGCGGCGGCTCTACTTGATTCCCTGATTGATAATGGAACGAGCCTGGGTGTGGCGTGGGGTTCAACGATGACTGAGATTTCTCGTCATCTGCCGCGCCGCCCTCTAAAGGGCGTGACGGTGGTTCAGCTGAATGGTGCCGGTAACGCGCACCATTCGGGCATTCCGTACCTGGGTTCCTTGCTGGGGCAGTTGGTGAATGCCTATGATGCGCAGACTATCCATTTTCCGGTTCCCGCGTTCTTTGACTATGCGGAGACGAAGACCGCCATGTGGCGTGAGCGTAGCGTACAGAAGAATCTGCATGCCCAGCAGAATGTTGACCTTGCTATTTTTGGCGTGGGTGCTTTTGGCGGGCCTATTCCTTCTCACGTGTACTCGGGCGGCTATTTTGAGGTGCAGGAGCAGCGTCAGTTGCGTGAGCTGGGCGTTGTGGGGGATATGTGCACGATTCTTCTGCGTGAGGACGGCTCGTGGGCTGATCTTGAGTTGAATAAGCGTGCGTCCGGTCCGACTCCGAAGGAGCTGGCTCGTATTCCGCGCCGTATTTGCGTTGCGTCCGGTACTCACCGTGTGCGTGCTTTGCGCGGCGCGTTGCGTACGGGTGCGATTACTGACTTGGTTCTTGATGATGCTCTGGCAAAGGCGCTCATGGAGAAATAGCTATAAATTATCGCCTCGAGTGCGAGAGTCTGTGGCGATGGGTTAAAGGGGCACCTTGAATCTGAAAGGGTAGTGCTGAGAGTTTTCCTGGTGAAGCTCTCAAGCGTCGCCTGAACAATGTTTCAAGGTGCCCTTTAGTGTCGTCAAAAACTGCTTTCTGACCCTACAATGTGAAACGTTTGCGCATGTAAAAATGCATATTAGTGCACTCCGTTGAATCCAATGAAGGTGTGCGCCACTCACCGTTAGAAAGAACCAACCATGACCCCCACCTATAACGCCCAGGCGAATCCGCACCTGGGCGCTCCCGGCATCACCACGATGCACGGTGATGCCCAGTCCTCTGACGCTACTCCTCTTGCCGGCCCCGGCGCTGGCGACTGGAAGATTACCGGCACAAAGCTTGGCGGCGCCTGCCCGACGATTCTTGCCGGACGCGACGGCTTCATTCAGGTGCTCTGCACCCAGGTCTTCGCCCACGGCGAGTTCATTACCCCGAAGCTCTCTATTCTTGATCCGCATACCGGCCGCGAGCTCTCCCACCTGGACATCCCGAAGGGTGCACTGCTCGGTGGCGTGTACGCCTACCTTGACGCGCAGGACCGCATGGTTCTGGTGGATGGCTCTCAGTGCCTGCTGCGCCTCTCCCACTCTGCTGACGGACGCAGCATCCGAGTTGATGAGCGTATTGACCTGAGCCGCATGCTCGCCCAGAGTGCCAATGACGCTGTGGTTGGTCTGGTGCCCGACTGGTCCGGTCGCATTTGGGTTGCGACGAAGAACGGCTACATCGCGGTGATTGATTCTGCCCGCGGCACGATTCGCTCGATGCGCCTGAATAAGGCGTCGATTGCGGGTGAGCGTATTGATAACTCGATTTCGGCGTGCCCGCAGGGCGTGAGCGTGGTGACTTCTCACGCTATTTATATGCTGAACGCTACTGCAACCGGCGCGCCCACCCTCAAATGGTGGCATGCGTACGACCGCGGTAGCGCCCGCAAGCCGGGTAAGCTCGCGTGGGGTTCCGGTGCCTCCCCGACGTTCTTTGGCCCGAACGGTTCGGATTACGTGATGCTGACCGATAACTCTGATATTCAGGAGTCGGTCATTGTGTACCGCACCGATAACGGCGCGAAGGTCGGTAGCGCCGGCCTGTTTACTGCCGGTACCTCTGGCACTGAGAACTCCATGATCGGTGTGGGTAACACGATGGTCGGCGCAAGCACCTACGGCTACCCCTACCCGAAGTACCCGGAGGGTGCCGGCCCGTCGGTTCCTGCGAATGCGCTTTTTGCTCCCGGTATGGAGCGTTGGGATATTACCGACCGCGGTCTGCGTAAGATTTGGGACCGTAAGGACGTGTACTCTTCGGCTGTTCCTCGCTATTCCACCGCTGACGGTCTGATTTACACCTGTGAGCGTCGCCGAGGCCCGGCTGGTTTGGCGAATGGCGCCTACGCGTGGGCTGTCGCGCTGGACATGGAAACCGGTAAGACGATGCACGAGCAGCGCCTGCCTCAGCATGTGAGCCTGCTGCTTGGCGGTGGTGACACTCTGCAGATGGTGGGCACGATTGATCGTTACGGCACCTGGTGGCAGGGCACGATTAGCGGCGTGTACCGTATCGCGAAGGCTTAGGGGAGTAGAAAATGACTAAGAATAATCTGATGAACGCTTCTCGCCGTACCGCGTTGAAGGTTGCGGGCGCTTCGGCTGCCCTGGTGGCTGGCGGCGTGAGCGCTGCGGAGGCGGCAACTCGTTCGGGCGGTAAGCGCGCTCGCGTGACCCCCGTGACCCAGCGTCCTGGCGGACAGCGCGGCGGGCAACGCGGTCAGCACGGTGGCGCGGCGAGTTCTGCGCTGGTGCAGGTTCCGATGCGCTATAACGAGTCGTGCATCCGCCTGGAGTTGAAGGCTGCTAACGGTGTGCAGGCTGTGCCTTTGCAGAGTCAGCCGGCGCGTACTGTTGCTTTCCGGAATCTGCCGACTCGCCTGAGCATTATTAATGAGGGCAATTCGACGCTGCCGGTGGGTACTCGCCTGATGGTGCGTGCTCGCGCGCAGGACCCGAAGACTGGTTTGTTGTTGAAGCCAGCGGTGACTCTTCGTGTTTCCTCGGGTCAGGCGGTGCTGCCTTCGGGTAGCCTGGGTGCTTCGGCCCTGGTGGCTCCTGTGGATGCTCTGAATCTTGATGCGGTGCGCCGTAGCGAGCAGACCGGTCAGGCTGGTGCCGGTAGCGAGAACGTTCTGGAGTTGCGCACTGCTATTCCTCGCGGTCATCGCCTGGATATTCAGCTGAATTATCAGGTGGCTTCGGGTGTTGCCGGTTCTGCGTTGAAGCAGGTTCATGTGAGCGCTGTGCTGGATATGGCGGCGGCTGGTTTGTCCTCTTCGTTCTACGAGGTGCAGAGCTCGGCTGTGGTTGCTTCGCTGAACTAGCAGTTGGGCTGGCTCCTGTGAAGGATGGGCACGGCGGGGGAGTAGCTCCGTTGTGTGTTTTTATACCTTATATATAGGCGCCTGTTCAAAAAGGTATGTTGAAAGGTCGGGGTCGTTCGTGGGAACGGCCCCGACCTTTGCATTGTCTAGTCTGCCGGCATGGCTGGCAGTTAATTTTTCTTATGCGGTTTCGCTCCTGTCGTGTTCGCCGAATGCCACCTGCACCGCGTGGTGCAGTGCTTCGCGCACCATGGCGATGGCGGGGTTGGCGGCGGACTCTCGGCGTACGGCGGTAAAGATTTTGCGGCAGGGCTTGCCGGGCAGCTCCACGATGCGTAGCCCCTCGGTGGTGGAGAGGGAGGAGAGGATGAAACCGGGCACGATGGTGACGGCGAATCCTGCTTTGACGAGGTTGGAGTTCGTAATCATGTCATTGGCGCTGTAGCGGATGACCGGCTCGAATCCTGCGGTGCGGCACTGGTTGAGCGCCCAGCTGCGGGAGGTGTTCTGTTCCATTTCGAGAACCCAGGGCAGTGCGTGCGCTTCCTCAATCGAGGTGATGGTGGAGGTGCTGGGCACGATGAGGCTGAGCGGGTCTTCGGTGAGTAGCTCGGAATGCAGTTCGGGGTATTCGGGGATGTGGTGGTGCGGGTAGGCTTCGGAGAGCACCATGTCGTATTCGCGGCTTCGGGTCAGGGAGGTTCCGGTTTCGGGGTCGATTTGCAGTACTTGCAGGGTGAGTGAGGGTGCGTGTTCGGCAAGGTAGCTGAGGGTTTCCGGTAGCAGTGCGAAGGCCGCGGACTGGAAGATGGCGAGGCGGACCATGCCTGCGGGTTCGCCGGTGAGGTTGGCGACGGAGGTTTGCATGCGGTCGAGTTCGCGCAGGATGCTGCGGGCGCTGTCGACGATGATGAGTCCGGCGCTGGTGAGCTGTACGCGCCTGCCGATGCGCTGCAGAAGCGGGGTGCCGGTTTCTTTTTCGAGGGTGGCAATCTGCTGGGAGACGGCGGAGGGGGTGAGGCTGAGCGCTTCTGCGGCAGCGATGACGGTGCCGCGTTCTTGGATTTCGAGGAGCATTTGCATGCGTCGGATGTCGTAGATTGACATGTGTTTCCTCCCTGGCGCGCCCGGTTGTTCTGCAGATTGTGCCTCTGAGTTCTTCCGTGGTGCGTCTCTCATCGTGGACTCTTGTCTATGGTACCGCGTGGGCTTCCGGCTGGCTCTTTTTGAGACGCCTGAAGTGGGGTGCCGGCATGTTGGCTTGTGTAGCGAGTATTTTCGCGCTGAATGTGATGATTCTTAGAGCCGAAGATGCTTTTGGGACTGGTTTTGAAGTGTTCGATTGTTACGAAATCGGTTCGGTATTTGCTTTCTGAAAGTGCTAGCCTGAGAGAGATGGATAGCGATGTCGCTACAAACTTCACCTTGTCTCTTCGAACAGGAGGTTCGGAGGGGGCGCGGGGTGAAAACCTCACCGCACAATCATTTAGAAAAACTAAATGGATTTTGGAAAAAACATTCAGTTTTTCTAATGAGGTATTTATTACCCTTTTGTGGTGAAATAGAGACATCGCCAAACGTGGTGTGCACCGCACACAGTGAGATAGTTAGGAGTCAAGGATGACCCATCCTTTCGCATCTGAGCACTACCAGAAGATGGCTCTGGAAGCTCGTCAGCTTGTTCGTCAGTGGGTAAATGAGTCCCAGTCGATCAAGCCCACCTTCGCGGCTGAGCAGCTCGCCGGTGTTCTGAAGGACCCCAATGGTCTTCCCTTCACCGTCGGCTTTGTTGATGGCGTTATTCGCCCCGAAGACGACAACGTCTCCGGCCGCAACCTTTCCCGTATTTCCGGCCTGGCACCTTCCTTCCTGCCCTGGTACATGAAGTCCGCTGTTGGCTTCGGTGGCAAGCTGGCTGGCAAGGTCGCATGGCCCACCGTTCCCGTTGCACGCCGCGTGCTGCGCGAGATGGTCGGTCACCTGATTGTCGACGCTTCCGAGGAGAAGCTGGGCGACGCAATCGCAGAGCTGACCAAGACCGGTAACCGCCTGAACGTCAACCTGCTCGGTGAGGCAGTTCTGGGTGACAAGGAAGCAGAGCACCGCCTGGCTGAGACCAAGCGCCTGCTGGCACGTGACGACGTTGACTACGTCTCCATCAAGGTGTCCGCTGTTTCCGGCCCCCACCAGCACTGGGCATTCGACGAGGTCGTTGAGACCGCAGTTCGTCGCCTGACCCCCCTGTACGAGCTGGCTGCATCCACCTCCCCCAAGAAGTTCATCAACCTGGACATGGAGGAGTACAAGGACCTGGACCTCACCATTGAGGTGTTCACCAAGATTCTGGACCAGCCCCACCTGAAGGACCTGGAAGCCGGTATCGTGCTCCAGGCATACCTGCCCGACACCCTGGCTGCAATGCAGCACCTGCAGGAGTGGTCCGCAAAGCGCGTTGCTGCTGGCGGCGCAGGCATCAAGGTCCGTCTGGTGAAGGGCGCAAACCTCTCCATGGAGATCGTGGAAGCTGTTATGCACGGCTGGCCGCTGACCACCTGGGACACCAAGCAGGCTGCTGACACCAACTACAAGCGCGTTCTGGACTACGCACTGCGCCCCGAGCACGTGAAGAACATCCGCCTCGGTATTGCAGGCCACAACCTCTTCGACGTTGCTTTCGCACTGCTGCTGTCTGAGGACCGCGGCGTGAAGGATCGCGTCGAGTTCGAGATGCTGATTGGTATGGCTGAGCAGCAGGCAGAGATTATTCGCCGCCGCGTTGGCCACCTGCTGCTGTACGTGCCCGTCGTGAACCCCAAGGAATTCGACGTTGCTATCGCATACCTGATCCGTCGTCTCGAGGAGAACGCTTCCTCCGAGAACTTCATGTCCGGTATCTTCGACCTGGCAACCGACGAGTCCATCTTCAAGCGCGAAGAGGACCGCTTCATGCGTGCACTGAACTCCGTCACCGACGAGGTTCCCGCATCCAAGCGCACCCAGAACCGTCTGACCGAGAACGAGGACAACGTCTTCGTACCGGCAGGCCGCTTCGAGAACACCCCCGACACCGACCCCGCACTCTCCGGTAACCGCGAGTGGGGCCGCGCAATCCTCGAGCGTTCCAAGACCACCAAGCTGGGCATCGACACCCTCAAGGCTAACGAGCTGACCAGCGAGGCTGAGGCTGAGAAGCTGATCAAGGAAACTGAGGAAGCTGGTAAGGCATGGGGCAAGCTCTCCGGCCACGAGCGTGCAGAGATTCTGCGCAAGGTCGGTAAGGCTATCGCACTGCGCCGCGGTGACCTGCTGGAGGTTATGGCAGCTGAGGCTGGCAAGACCCTGGAACAGGGCGACACCGAGGTCTCCGAGGCAATCGACTTCGCATACTACTACGCAATGCTGGCCGAGGACCTCGAGAAGATCGACGGCGCAAAGCCCAAGTCTGTTGACCTGACCCTGGTTGTTCCCCCGTGGAACTTCCCGACCGCTATTCCCGCCGGTGGTGTTCTGGCTGGTCTGGCTGCAGGTTCTGCTGTCATCTTCAAGCCCGCAACCATCACCGCTCGCACCGGTGCCCTGATCGCAGAGATCATGTGGGATGCAGGCGTTCCCAAGGAAGTTCTGAAGCTCGTCAAGGTTGTTGACCGCGCTGCAGGCAAGCTGCTCATCTCGCACCCCGAGGTTGACCGCCTGATCCTGACCGGTGGCTACGAGACTGCTGAGCTCTTCCGCTCCTGGCGTGATGACCTGCCCCTGTTCGGTGAGACCTCGGGTAAGAACTCCATCATCGTCACCCCGAACGCTGACATCGACCTCGCCGTCAAGGACGTCGTCTACTCGGCATTCGGTCACGCAGGTCAGAAGTGCTCCGCTGGTTCGACCGTCATCCTGGTTGGCTCCGTTGCACAGTCCGAGCGTTTCCGTCGTCAGCTGATTGACTCCGTCAGCTCCCTGCACGTGGCACACCCGCAGGACATCGAGTCCGAGATGGGCCCCGTTGTTCAGAAGCCGGAAGAGAAGCTGCTGCGCGGTCTGACCACCCTCGGCCCGGGCGAGCGCTGGCTCATCCAGCCCAAGGAACTGGACGACACTGGCCGCCTGTGGAGCCCCGGTGTTCGCGAAGGTGTCAAGCCCGGTTCCGAGTACCACATGACCGAGTACTTCGGCCCCATCCTGGGTATCATGACCGCTGACACCCTGGAAGAGGCAATCGAGCTGCAGAACGCACCCGATTACGGTCTGACCGCAGGTCTGCACTCGCTGGATGCTGATGAGCTCGAGCTGTGGCTCTCCAAGGTCCAGGCAGGTAACCTGTACGTCAACCGTGCAATTACCGGTGCAATCGTTCAGCGTCAGCCCTTCGGTGGTTGGAAGAAGTCCACCGTTGGCTCCGGTACCAAGGCTGGTGGCCCCAGCTACCTGATCGCTCTGTCCGATTGGGAGCCGGCACAGGCAACCGCGACCGCAACCACCCAGTCCGTGACCGTTCGCGAGACCCTGGCTACCATCGAGAACTCCGAGCTCGGCAAGCGCGATGACTTCGCATTCATCAAGCGCGGTGTCTCCTCTGACGCACACGCTTGGGACACCGAGTTCGGCTTCGGCCACGACCCCTCGAAGCTGGGCGTCGAGCGCAACATCCTGCGCTACGTACCCACCCAGGTTCTGGTTCGTGCAGACGAGTCCGCATCCGCAGCAGAGACCCTGCGCGTTGTGCTCGCCGGTCTGGCAGCTAACGCACCGGTTGCTCTGTCCGTCGGTAAGGACCTGCCGGTCGACGTTCGTGGCGTCCTCGAGAACAAGGGCATCAAGTACGAAGTCAAGTCGGACGCTCAGTTCCGCGAGTACCTGGCTTCGAACGCTAAGACCCCGGTTCGCGCACTGGCTGGTACTCCGCTGGAAGGCACCCGTATCCGCTACATCGGTAACGACGTGAAGTCCATCTACTCGGCACTGGGCGGTCGCCCGGATGTTGCAGTGTACTTCGCACCGGTCACCGAGGCTGGCCGTATCGAGATGCTGCCCTTCCTCCGCGAGCAGGCTGTTTCGATTACCGCACACCGTTTCGGTAACCCGAACCGCTTCTCCGAGCGCGTCATTTCTTCCCGCTAAGGCGCTGTGAGAGTTTAGCTCTCTAGCCTAAGGCTCAGGGCCCTGCACCTTCATGGTGTGGGGCCCTGAGCCTTTTGGTGTGTCTGATGGCTGTCTGCTGGAGGTGAGTAATAGGGGTGCTTCTAGGGCCTTGGGAAGGGGTGATCGTTGAGCGGTTAGATGGGATAAGGAAAATATAGTGTCATAGAAGTGGTACGGGGGTGTTTGGACGTGCCCCGCGTTACTTCTTATGTGATAATTGGTGTAGGACGTTCCGTCATCCCACATACGGAACGACACCGTGCGCGGGACGGTCCGCGCTACGCAAGAACACACTGAAAGGACACCGCTGCTATGAGCAACGTTCCCGCAGAACTCTCGTACACTTCTGAGCACGAGTGGGTTTCCGCTCTCACCGCCGAGGGCACCGTACGTGTTGGTATCACCGACCACGCTCAGGATGCACTGGGTGACGTCGTCTACGTCGACCTTCCCTCTGTCGGCGATTCTGTAGCTGCTGAGGATAGCTTCGGTGAGATTGAGTCCACCAAGTCTGTCTCCGATCTCTTTGCTCCCATCGCTGGCGAGATTGTCGCAGTGAACGAGGGCCTGGAGGATGACCCCGCACTGGTCAACTCCGATCCCTACGGCGAGGGTTGGATCATTGAGATTCGCCCCGAGAACGCTGATGATCTGGCTAACCTGCTGGATGCAGAGGCGTACAAGGCTGAGCTGGCTAAGCTCTAAGTCGATAGTCTAGCTCGATAGACTCTATAGCTCTGGCGTCCCTCGTGTTAAGAGGTACGTACTGATGAAACGGCGAGACCGATTGGTCTCGCCGTTTTTCTTTTAAAATGCACACAAACGCAAATAGTTGGGCGCATTTAAGGTTCGTCTTGAAGGTGTAGGAATTCACTAAAGGGGCTTGAAGGGTGACTAAACCCCTAGTGGGAGCCTCTTTCAAGTTAAATGTGATGAAAACTTCAACTATCGCGAGAAGATAAAATTTTCCTCGTAAAGCAGTCCAATATGAGATATATGTGTTCGAAGTATTGGAATTTTGCTAAAATTGGTACTGTCTCTACTGATTAATGTTTGATTGTGTGGCTATTTTTGGGTTCAAAAAGCCTCTGAAAAGGGCGAACTAAATAGCAAAATGCCTTGTGAGGCTATAAGATTGTCTCGAAGGTTTGCGGTTTATCATTTCGTGATAAACAACTAAACTTATCTATCACACTCTCAACACTAAGCAAAGATGTTCGGCACGAAGCGAGACCCCCGACCGGGGAACGAGCCATTCACTCAAATACGGCGAGTATCGTCATCGACCGAACAAGTACCCGAAAGACATAGATGACCTCACGCATCGATGAGAACCTCACTAACGCTGAGGTTCAACTAGAGGACGTGGAGAACGGCGACTCTGACCGTAACCCGCGTGACGTTAAGAGCCGGACCATTGGTCAGGTTCTTAGCCAGCTTGACCTGGAGTTCCCCGGAATTAGCGCATCCAAGATTCGCTTCCTGGAGGAGCGCGGCCTGGTGCACCCCAGCCGTACCGAAACCGGTTACCGCAAGTACTCCCAGACTGACATTGAGCGCCTGCGCTACATCCTCACTATGCAGCGCGATCACTACATGCCGCTCAAGGTAATCCGTCAGCATCTGGAGGATCTGGAAGCCGGTCGCGTGCTGAACTCCATGCCCGCCACCGTAAGTGAAGACGTCCTGGATACCGTCCTCGGACCGGACGAGCAGGAAGGCCGCACCTACAGCCTCCGTGAGCTGGCAGAATACGCTAACACCACTCCCGAACTGATTCGCGAGCTGATTGACTTTGGACTGCTCGAAGACGGCTCAGATGTGGAGTACACCGATTACGACGTGCTGATCGCCCGCGTGAGCGCAGAGCTGACCCAGCACGGCATTCAGCCCCGTCACCTGCGCGCATTCAAGTCTGCGGCAGACCGCGAAATCTCCCTCGTGGAAATTGCGGTGGCTCCGCTGGCTTCGCGCCGCGACGCAGCCTCCCAGGCTCAGGCGCAGGAACGAGCCGACAAGATTCGCAAGTTGTGCCTGCAGTTGCACGCAACCCTCGTCGAATCGGCAATGCCTACCTACGAGTAGGCGGCTGAAGGCGCAGACGACCGGACTGTCTACCCTTCTCAAACCCATGCGGTTCCACCGCACCCCAAACGGGGATTTCCCTCGGGAAACACCACTGACCACGGTGATTCCCTCTATAGTCCCTACCTGCACCAACGGGTAGCGGCCTCTATACTTGGACGAAGCCGACGCTGGCACGCTCGGAATTTCTACCCCTTCGTCCAACACGAAGAGCTTTCTCACCAGGGGGCTCCCGGCCTGCCAAGGCTATTCACTCAACTCAGCTGTAAATGCGTACGGACTACCAGTCCGTACGCATTTACTTTTTAAACTCCCCCTGTATAAACTCCCCCTGTGCGGGGGTGCCCAGAAAAAGCGAACGGAACAGTGGGGGAGGGGTGCCCCTATGAGGCGTTAATGAGGTAAGAATGAATCTGAAAAGATCGTTCGCTCCGGTGGGTTCAATTTTAAGTAGAGCCCTCTATCAGTTAAAATAGATTGAACAACCGCGCCTATCGCGCATCGGTCGCACTGTCGAACCGCTGTGTAGTATTGAAAACCGCGCCGGAACCCAGTAGAGGAGCCACGCGAATCATAGACGCAGATTCTAGACCTCAACCCTAGAATCTCACCCCGAGAATCGGGTCTACACCGGAACGATATCGACCGCATTTGATAGGGCGCGGTGAAGCACTTAAAAGGGTTTAACGAAAAGGAGGGACCGTGCTAGAGCAGCAGGTAGCCGAAAATGCAGGCGAGGCCGCAACCACGCACGCACCCCAGGGCTTCGACCAGCCCCTGGATGGCTTCGACACCCTCTTCCCTGTAGCACCGCCTCCGCGCGGTGAACAGGGCGTACTCTTCACCGACCCTGTCTCTGTCGTCGAGGAAAACCTTGGCTACCGCGGCGCTGTCGCCTGCAAGGCAGCTGGCATTACCTACCGCCAGCTCGACTACTGGGCACGCACCGACCTGGTCGTACCCACCGTGCGTGGCGCCTCCGGATCCGGTACCCAGCGCCTCTATAGCTTCCGCGACGTGCTCGTGCTCAAGATTGTGAAGCGACTGCTCGACACCGGCGTGTCCCTGCAGCAGATTCGCACCTCCATCGAGCATCTGCGTACCCGCGGTATTGACGACCTCGCGAACATTACCCTCATGAGTGACGGCACCACCGTCTACGAATGTACCTCCCCGAGCGAGGTCATTGACCTGGTTCAGGCAGGTCAGGGCGTCTTCGGCATCGCTATCGGTCGCGTCTGGCGCGAAATCGAAATAAACCTCAACGGCCAGCCCGGCGAAGAGATGCACGAAAACTTCGAAGGCGACGAACTTGCCGCCCGCCGTGCCCGCCGCGCACAGGCATAAAACACAAAACGTGAATCAGCCCGCGCTCACTACCTATCGGGTAGCGAGCGCGGGCTGAAGCTTTAAATGCGAGGGAATATTCAATGCTCACTTGAGAAAAAACTCAAGATACACCCCTGTCAGAGCCAGAAGAAAAGCGAAGATTCGCTAAAATAAAGGGGCATTACACCTCACTCATAAAAGGGACCTGCATGCCCCGCATCGTCAGTATCAGCAGCCTCAAGGGCGGCGTTGGCAAAACGTCCATCACTTTGGGGCTCGCCTCCGCGGCATTACACAGCGGACTCTCCACACTCGTTATTGACCTCGACCCCCACGGCGACGCCAGCACCGGCCTGGCAGTGGATGAAACCATCCCTGACGTCGCCTCCCTGATCGCTAGTTCCAATGAGCGTGCCTTCGCGGAGGAAGCCGGTAGCTCCTCCTGGAACGCGCTCGTCGGCAAACCCACCCTGCTGACCAATAACCCCGTGACCACCGGTAGCGTGAAGGTGGCGCGAGGCTCGGCGCGCTCCACCCTCGTGGACCGGCAGGAAGCCGCGCCGTTCATTCGCCGCTTCAAGCGCATGGTGGAGGCGGCTGCGGACGCCTACGACGTGATCCTGATTGACTGCCCGCCGTTCCTCGGAACCCTGTCTTCAATGGGCTGGGCGGTTAGCGAGCGCATCCTTTCGGTCGCAGAGCCTTCCCTTTTCTCCGTGGCGGGCACCGAACGAACCCTGCGCGCCATCGTGCGCTTTCAGCAGGAAAGCGGCATCAGCATTGACGGTGCGGGAGTAGTTATCAACAAGATGCGCCCCAACGACAGTGAACACCGCTACCGACGCGACGAAATGCGTTCCCTCTTTGGCGAGCTCGTGGCAGATCCTGTGCTCGCTGAAAGCCCCGTGCTGCAGCGTGCCCAAGGTGCCGCATACCCGATTCATTTTTGGCCCGACGAAGAATCGGTTGATCCCGCCATTGACTTCACCCGCCTGCTGGCCGGGCTTATGGCAGACCTCTAATCGCTGACCTCTTAGCGCAGACATCTAAGCCTTACTAATCCGCGGGCTCACATAGTTTCAACGCTTGAGGTCTCAACGCTTGAGTGCGTCTTCTCAAAGAACCCCTGTGTTCTCAGCGCTGTGTTCTCAGTGCTGCGTTCTTTGGGATGGCGCACTTTCGCATATCCGTCAACATTGACACCAGAAGTGGGAATAGCCGGAAGCTTCCACGCGTTATAGTGGCAGTAACAGAAATAACCCCGCCATCGAAGAGCACGCTGGGAACGAGCCCAGCCTCAACACCAACAACGAGAGGACCACATGAGCATCGAGAACGTAGAACGCATTGACGGCGTAGCACAATACGACCTCATCGTCATCGGCTCCGGATCCGGCAACACCCTCATCGGCCCCGAATGGGACGACAAGAAGGTCGCTCTCATCGACGGCGGTATCTTCGGTGGTACCTGCCTAAACGTTGGCTGCATCCCCACCAAGATGTACGTCTACCCGGCGACTATCGCGCAGAAGAGCCGCGATGTTAAGCACCTGGGCGTCGACGCACACGTAGACGCCGTGCACTGGGCGCAGATTCGTGACCGCATCTTTGCCTCCCGCATTGACCCGATTGTTGAAGGCGGCCGTGAATGGCGTGCCGGCCTGCCCAACGTCGACTTCTACGACCAGTACGCGCGTTTCGTCGGCTCCCACACGGTTGAGCTGACCGACGGCACCCGCCTGCAGGGCCGCCAGATTGTGATTGCGGCAGGTTCCCGCGCCGTGCTGCCTCCCGTGCCCGGTATCGATTCCTCCAAGGTCTACACCAACGACAATGTCATGCGCCTGGACGAGCTGCCCGCCCGCATGGTCGTCATCGGCGGTGGCGTGATTGCGGCAGAATTCTCCCACGTTTTCTCCGCATTCGGCACCGAAGTGACCCAGCTGAACCGCTCCTCCCGCCTGTTGCGCGGCGTGGATGAAGAGGTCGTGGCACGCTTTGAAGAAGCCGCAAGCAAGCAGTGGAACATCGTCAAGAATGCGTCTCTCTCCGAAATCCGTGAGAACGCCGACGGCAGCGTAACCGTCGTAGCGAAGCGCACCACCGAGAACGGTGAAGAACTGCTCGAAATCCCGGCAGACGCTGTGCTCGTAGCAACCGGTCGCCGCCCCAACACCGACACCCTCAACGCGAAGAACTACTTCGACGTGCAGGACGGCGGTCAGCTCAGCGTCGATAAGTACCAGCGCGTGCTCTACAACGGTGCACCCGTACCCGGCGTCTACGCCCTCGGGGACGTGTCCAGCAGCTACCAGCTCAAGCACGTGGCAAACCACGAGGCCCGCGTTGTGCAGCACAACCTCAGCCACCCCGAGGACCTGCGCGCCAGCGACCACCGCTATGTACCCGGCGCGGTCTTCAGCAACCCGCAGATCGCCGTGGTCGGCATGACCGAAGAGCAGGCGCGTCAGGCCGCTGAGCGTGAAGGCTTTGAGATCACCGTCAAGGCACAGAACTTTGGCGACACCGCCTACGGCTGGGCAATGGAAGACAAGATTGGCCTGTGCAAGCTCATTGCCCGCAAGGACAACGGCGAGCTGCTCGGTGCGCACCTGGTCGGTGAAGAATCCTCCGTGCTCATCCAGCCGCTACTGCAGGCAATGAGCTTCGGCATGGACGCGCGCACCCTCGCACGCGGCCAGTACTGGATCCACCCGGCACTGACCGAAATCATTGAGAACGCGCTGCTCGGCCTGGAATTCGACGAGCCCGCCAACTAACAATGGCTAGATAACGCCCGGAAGCCGAGGCGTCTAGCGAACAAACAGAGAGGAGGGGGTCGTACCTAAGCGGTACGGCCCCCTCCTCTCGTTGATATAGCCAGAGCTATTTAGGCGTTGTCGCCTTCAGCCTTCTTAGCTTCTGCCTTCTCTGCAGGAGCTTCAGCAGAAGAATCTTCAGCCTTTTCTGGCTTTTTTGCCTTCTCGGACTTCTTGGCGTCGTCCTTAGCCTTCTCTTCCTGAGGCTTTTGCATCATTTCGGCGGTCTGTTCACGCAGCTCCTCAAACTTCTCGGCAGCCTGCTCACGCAACTCAGCAAGACGCTCCGTCTGCTGATCCGCGTACTCGTGCAGACGCTCAGCAGCCTGCTCACGCAGCTCAGCGAACTTCTCAGACTGCTCTGCCGCGTACTCCTGCAGACGAGCCAAAGAATCCGACGTGCTATCAGAAACCTTGCCGTACATCTCATCCACGTAAGAGGAGAAATCCTGCAGAATCTTCGCGCGGCGCAGCTTCTGCGAGGGAGTCAGGTAACCATCTTCCTCGGTTAGGTCACGGTTCATGATGCGGAACTCGCGAATACCCTCGGCGCGGGAAACCAGCTGGTTCGCCTCATCCACGAGCTTCTGAATCGCGGCGCGGACCGCCGGGTGAACCGCAGCCTCCGGAATGGAGAGCGAACGCGGCAGACCCAGATGCTCGAGCTGCTCGGGCAAGGTATCCGGGTCTAGGGTCACCAGCGCTGAAATGAACGGCTTCTCATCGCCAACCAGCATTGCCTGAGACACCAGGGGAGAAGTGCGCAAATGACCCTCCGCAATACCCGGAATCACGTTCTTACCGCCGGCGGTGACAATGATTTCCTTCTTACGGCCCACAATCTTCAGGTAGCCGCGCTCATCGAAACGAGCCAGGTCACCGGTGCGGAACCAGCCGTCTTCGGTGAACGCATGAGCGTCCTCCTCGGGGTTCTTGTAGTAGCTGCTAATCACGCCCACGCCACGAACCAGAAGCTCGCCGTCCTCAGCAATGTAGCCTTCGGAACCGGGGATGAGCGGGCCAATCATGCCAATCTGGTACGGGTTGATGCGGCCAGCAGCAATCGGGGCGCAGGTCTCGGTCAGACCGTAACCCTCCACCACCTGCACACCCACCGCGTGGAAGAAGTGCGCCAGGCGCTCGCCGAGGGGGCCACCGCCGGAGACCGCGTAACGCAGCTCGCCGCCGAGAGCCGCACGCAGCTTCGAGTAGACCAGCTTGTCGTAGAGAGCGTACTGCGCCGCCAGCTTGAGGGGCACACGACCCTCAACCTTCGCCTGCGACCAGCGCACCGCAATATCGGTGGAACGCTCAAACAGAGACTTATTGAACTTGCCGCCCTTAGCCGCCTTTGCCATGGCACCTTCGTACACCTTCTCAAAGACGCGGGGCACCACCAGCAGCATGGTCGGCTTGAAGCTATCCAAGTCAGCTGCCAGGTTCTTGATGTTGGGGGAGTGACCAATAACCAGGCCAGCATCCAGCGCCAGAACCTGAATCAGGCGCGCCAGAACGTGCGCCAGCGGCAAGAAAAGAATGGAGGAGTTGCGGGAGTTCGCAATCTCCGGCTCGACCAGCCTGGTGTTGGCGCTGAGGTTCAGGAAGTGGCCGTGAGTCAGTGCGCAACCCTTAGGGCGACCGGTTGTGCCGGAGGTGTACACAATGGTCGCGAGGTCGTCACAACCGGCTGCGGAACGTACCTGCTCCAGCTGCTCATCGCTTACCTCGGAGGCGCGAGTGCTCAGGGTATCGAGGTCACCGTTCTCAATGACCCAGCGGTGCTTCAACTGCATGGGCTCCTGGGTCGTGGAGGCGAATTCCTCAGCCTCCGCGATGCGCGCCAGAAGCTTCTCATCCTCAACGAAGATGGCGGTAGCCTCCGAGTGGGCGAGCGCCCACGCCGCCTGTGCGGGTGCGTTGGTCTCGTACACCGGCACGGAGATGGCGCCCGCGTACCAAATCGCGAAGTCAATGACGGTCCACTCGAAGCGGGTGCGGCTCATAATGCCCACACGGTCACCCGGGCGGATGCCCGCAGCAATCATGCCCTTAGCTAGGTCGGTTACCATCTGGTGGAACTGCTGGGCGCGAATCGGCTGCCAGTTACCCGGAGACATCTGACGGCGGTACAGCACCGGGTTGGAGCTGTCGGCTCGGTGACGCTCAACAATGCTTGTCAGGTTCAGTGAGGGGTCGACAAGAACCTCAGCGGGAGTGGAGAAGACTTTCATAATGCGCCTTTCGAATCAGGGCGTAAGCTCGGGCGGTCCGGGCCGCGGGCTGTCCTCGAATGCTCGAGGTGCCGTGATGGCTTTCTGGTTGTTCTGCTCGCCGCGGCGGGTGATGCATTCGCCGGTGTGCAGCGGGCGGAACTGTCAGAATTTAGTGGTTTAGGGATGCGACAAAAGCTTGAACAGTAGAGAAAAGATACTCGGCGTCGTAGTCGAGCGTTGCCACATGGTAGCTGCGGGTCAGCCACCTAAATTCTACAGGAACTGAACAATGTTCGAGAAAATATTTGTGGGAGCTATCCGACACAGTATGATCGCCCAGTGAACGCGCGTACAGAACCGGCGCCTTCAACTGCGGAATCAGTGCACGCGTCTCAGCGCCCAAAAGATGTAACTGATGCACCGCCGCCGTCGGAACGATAGAATACGCGCCCTCGCTCACGCCAGGAACCGCAATATCGGAACCAATCGCCTTGAGCATCGGCAGAACCTTCGACACCTTACCGGCGTGGCGCATCATCGGGTTCACATCCACCATATAGGGGTTAATCAGCACCGTACCCGCCACCGGCAGGCGCGCCGACAGATGGGTCGCCACCGTGCCGCCCATCGACATACCAATGACCACCACACGCAGACCCTGATCGGCTAGGCGACGGTACCCCTGCTCGGCAGAAGCTAGCCACTGCTCATAGGTGCTATCGCGCAAGTCTTTCCAATGAGTACCGTGACCGGTCAGCAACGGCATCTCCACCGCATACCCGAGCTCCATAAAATGCTGAGCCAACGGGCGCATGCTATGCGGTGAACCCGTAAAACCGTGCACCAGCAAAATACCCACAGAATGCTGCGCCGGGTCAGGACTAAAAGAAACGGGGGAGTGATCGAACGCTTCCTGGTCGCCCTCGAGGCGACGCGCCAGGGAGTCCTTAACATTTTGGGTTGCTAGAAGCCTGCGCTCGCGAGCCTTGCGGCGCATCCGCTTGAGCGGCTCCAACGAGTTATCAAAAATGCTCATGGTCCTCCTTCGCCAACCTGCGAGAATATGAACGCAGGTGCAGGCTCTATAGCGTACCCCGGTGGGGCGCCACAGATACAGCGCCGATGCCGGTATATCGCCTCCAGCGCACCCGAATACACCGGTGCGCAGAAAAATCGTTCCCTTTCTTTTTAATTATCGCGCGTTCCCTCGTGCCTCTCCAGACACGCTAGAATTGAGCCGGGAACATTCAGAGAGGAGACCCCAATGCCTAACACCGCCCTCTATTCAACGCTCAAGGTTCTTGGCTCACCCCTGCTGCAGGGACTGTACCACCACGACGTGGTTGGCCTGGAAAACCTGCCCGAGGGCCCCTACATTGTCGCCAGCAACCACCTGGCATTCTGCGACTCCATTTTTATTCCTCTCGCCATGCCTCGCACCGTGAACTTCCTCGCCAAGAGCGACTACTTCACCACCCCCGGCGTGAAGGGTCGCGCCATGGCGGCATTCTTCCGCGGTGTTGGCCAGCTTCCCATGGACCGTTCCGGCGGCCAGAAGAGCCAGGAATCCCTCAATGCCGGTGCGCAGGTCCTCAAGGACGGCGGCGTGATTGGCATCTACCCCGAAGGCACCCGCAGCCCCGACGGACGCGGCTACCGTCCCAAGGTCGGTGTCGCCCGCCTCGCAGTTGAAGCAGGCGTGCCCGTAGTGCCCATCGGACAGATCGGTACCGACCTGATTCAGCCCTCCGGCTCGAACCGTATCCGTCTGCGCCACGACGGCAAGCCCATCCAGGTGCGCACCATTATCGGCAAGCCCCTCACCTTCGAGGAATACACCGACGGCTCAGACCTGAGCCACCGCGTTCAGCGTGAAATCGCCGACCGTATTGGCTCCGAGATCCGTGCCCTCAGCGGCCAGGAATACGTGGACGTGTACGCCGACCGCGTCAAGAAACTCATGGCCGATAAAAACATGAGCGCTGATGCGGCAGTCGCACAGCTACAGAACTAACTAAACGTTGCCCAAGCGGGTATGCGACTACGCCAAGGGCGGGATAAGGGGTGATACCCCGAGTCTCGCCCTTTCGCGTCCCCTCCGCGCAGTTAATCTTCCATGCCCGAATCATTGATTTTGAATAGCTCTATCTAAACATATGAGATGTACCTGACTAGACGGCTAGGCGTTGAAGGGAGCAAGAGTACAATTAGTCTATTCGGCCTGAAGAATCGCAAGCCAGCACGCCGCACACGGCGCGCCGAATACCCGAAACGGCGGCTGAATCCGAAAACGCACAAGACCATCCCGATGGAGTGAAGATGAGCAACCAAAACCTCAGCACCTCGCAGGCCACCGACCACGGCCTAGACACCTGGCGTCAGCTGCACATTGACCAGCAGCCCACCTGGAGCGAGCACGAAGATTTTGAAAGCACCATCGCCGAACTGAACTCGGTACCGCCGCTCGTCTTCGCCGGTGAGGTCGATGCCATGCGTCAGGCACTTGGCGAGGTTGCCGAAGGCCGCGCATTCCTCCTGCAGGGCGGCGACTGCGCAGAAACCTTCGCGGGCGCAACCGCCGACAAGATTTCCGGCCGCGTCAAGACCATCCTGCAGATGTCTGCAGTGCTCACCTACGGCGCATCCATGCCCGTGGTGAAGATGGGCCGCATGGCGGGCCAGTTCTCCAAGCCCCGCTCCGCAGACATGGAAACCCGCGGCGACGTCACCCTGCCCTCCTTCCGCGGTGAGACCGTCAACGGCTTCGACTTCACCCCCGAAGCACGCGTGCACGACCCCAAGCGCATGCTGCGCGGCTACCACACCAGCGCCTCCACCCTGAACCTGGTGCGCGCATTCACCAAGGGCGGCTTCGCAGACCTGCGTGCCGTGCACCAGTGGAACCGCGGCTTCACCTCCAACCCCGCGCACGAGCGTTACGAGAAGACCGCTAACGAAATCGGTCGCGCCCTCAAGTTCATGGAAGCCTGCGGCGTGAACTTCGAAGCTCTCAAGACCACCGACTTGTACGTCGGCCACGAGGCACTGGTTCTGGACTACGAGCGTGCTCTGACCCGCATCGACTCCCGTACTCAGCTGCCCTACGACACCTCCGCACACTTCCTGTGGATTGGCGAGCGCACCCGCGGCGTCGACGACGCACACGTGGACTTCCTCTCCAAGGTCCGCAACCCCATCGGCGTGAAGCTGGGCCCGACCACCACCGCAGAGGACGCACTCGCACTGATCGACAAGCTCGACCCGAACCGCGAGCCCGGCCGACTGACCTTCATCACCCGCATGGGTGCGAAGAACATTCGCGAGAAGCTGCCCTCCATCGTCGAGGGCGTGCAGGCCGAGGGCGCGAAGGTCGTGTGGGTAACCGACCCGATGCACGGCAACACCATCTCCGTGCCCTCCGGATACAAGACCCGCCGCTTCGACGACGTGCTCGACGAGGTTCGCGGCTTCTTCGAGGTGCATGAGGCGCTGGGTTCGTTCCCCGGCGGTATCCACGTGGAAATGACCGGCGACGACGTGACCGAATGCCTGGGCGGCTCCGACGCTATCGACGAGGCAGCACTGGCTGACCGCTACGAGTCCCTGTGCGACCCGCGTCTGAACCACTCGCAGTCCCTGGAAATCGCGTTCCTGGTCTCCGAGTACCTCAAGAACCGCGCATAAAACGTTCATGCGCCTCGCCGTACTAGTCGGTGAGAAATAGCAGAAAAAACAATGCCCGGGTCTTCATTCATCGTGAATGAAGACCCGGGCATTGCGTTTAACCTGCGCGCTGCAAATACGAGGACAGAGTGCACAGACGAGGACAGAGTGCACAGACGAGGACGGAGTGCTCGAGGGGGAGCACTACTAGAAGGTCAGGAACGCCTCAATATTGCGCCACCACTGCGACTGCACCAGCGAGGTCGCAAGCCACCAACCGGTAAAGCTCGAACCCATGCCCAGCAGAATCAGCGCCAGAGCCCAACCGCCCACCGCCATACCCGAGGGCGGGGTCCTAAACTGCTTGGCGGGCAGACGAGGATCCTTCTGCGAAGACTGCTCGGATTCCTGAGAAGAAGCGGCCTCCTCTGCCGGTGAAGCCTCCGACGCGCTCGCCGCTCCCTTAGACTTCGAACGACGCGTACCGGAAGGACTCAACGAACGCTCCGCATGGATTGGGGCGTACTCGCCATGAGCTGAGATGAACTCCTGCTCCGTCTGCGGGCCAATACCAACGGACTGAGTCAGCGGGCCCTTCGCCGTGGCGGTACGACGGCTCATGAATGAGCCCAGACCACGCTTGCCGGATTTGCCCTTTGAGCCTTCCTGATTCTGATCAGCGTCAGAATCGTCATTATCGGAGGCGGAACTCACCAGAGGCGGAATGCCCTGGCGGTTGAGCACGGAGTCCTCAGCATCCACGTCGGCAAGGTGCACGCCCTGACCCGCTGCCGAGGCATCGTACACGAGGCTGTCGGGGGAGTACACATCGTAGGCGAGCAGATCGCGGGCATCGCTAAAAGCACTAATCGGGGTGTTACGCACCATCTGCGCGGCACCGCTACGCTCCGCAATATCGGCAACAGCTTCCCAAAGGGGAAGCTCCGGCTCCGGGCACGAGGGGGCGCGCCAAGCACGCTCAGACTCACCCAGCGACTCAGAAATCTCCAGCAGGGCCGTGAATAGTTCGGTCGCATCCTCGGGGCGGGCGTGAGGCTGCTTGCGGGTACACCACGAAATCAGCCCTGCAATATCGCGGTCCGCACCCGGCGCCACATCGGTCAGCGCGGGCATCTCAATATTGGCGTTGTGGTAGAGCACCTGCTGGTCATTTTCCAGGCCCACAAAGGGCAGGCGACCGGAAAGCATGCGGTACATCATCACGCCGAGCGCAAAAATATCAGCCTGAGCGCCGACCTTCACCTTCGGATCAAGCACCTCCGGCGCCACGTATGCGGGGGTACCCATGGGGGCACCCGCATCCACCTGATCGTCACGGCGGGAGAGGCCGAAGTCCGTGAGTTTTACCTGACCGTTAGCGTCGAGAAGAATGTTGCCCGGCTTGATATCGCCGTGCAGGTAGCGGTTCGCGTGAACCTCGGAGAGCGCCTCCACCACCGGAATGAGGATGTCCAGTGCCTCACCCAGGGAAAGCGCGTTACGCACACGCAACAGCTGGCTCAGGGTGCAGCCGTGCACGTACTCGAGCACGATGTACATGACCATCTGACCCGAAAAATACTCGGTACCCGAAGAAATCACACCCACCGTATGACCGCCGCCACCCACCTGGCGCATCGAGCGCTCCTCACGGTGGAACTTCTGACGGTTCGCTGCATCCTCAGCCAGAGCGGGGGAGAGAACCTTGAGCGCAACCGGGTTATTCGACCACAGGTCCAGCGCATAATACACCTCGCTCATGCCGCCGCGGCCAATAAGCGAACCCACCTGGTAGTGCCCCTCAATAATGGCGCCACTGAGCCACTGCGAAGAACCAATAGCGGTATCCGGGGCAGCGGGACGAGTGGCGGGAGGAACAGAAGTATTAGAAGAACGGGGGTTCACGGGAGAAATCCGGCGTGGGCTGGGAGTATTCATACGTCTCAACATTTTAGCCCGCCCACCTGGGCAGACGCGATGCCAAAGAGCACCGAGCAGGTGAACACTCAGCGAACTCTTAAGAAGCGCTGGCGGTTCCGACCCCAACGCACGAACAGCGGGCAGCACGCAAGAACGAAAGAATCCGGGAGGGGCGCCGAACCTGCGGCGGGTCAAAAGTGGTAAATACGTGCCAGCTCTGGCACTCTTAAAAGGTGACTAACGAAAATATTGCTCAGACCTTCGCCCTCGTCGGCGATTGGGTAACTATCCCCGAAATTGCGCAGGCACTCGACCTGAAGGTGACCCGCGTTCACAACCTGATTTCTGACGGTACGCTCATCGCTCTGCGCGACCCGGAAACCAACGTGCGCAAGGTTCCCGCACTGTTCCTGAACGGTTCGCGAGTACTCGAATCCCTCAAGGGAACTCTTGTGGTCCTGAAGGATTCCGGCTTCAGCGATGAAGAAGCTATCGTGTGGCTGTACACCAACGACGACTCTCTGCCCGGCCGCCCGATCGACGCACTGATTGACGGTCGCAAGACTGAGATTCGTCGCCGTGCGCAGGCACTGGCTTGGTAATACCAGCTTGGTAATAGTGGCTCAGTACTATAGCTAAATAGGTTGAGGCGGCATACTTCGGTATGCCGCCTCAACCTATTTAACGTTCTAACTGTGTTGAACCTCTACGCCTTGCGACGTAGCGCATCTATGCCTTGCGGCGCAGAGCACGACCCACGATATCGGTCAGCGCCGCATGCGTCAGCTCGTCCAGGTTCATCGCCTCCAGCGCCTCAAACACAGCCTGAGACTTCTGCTCAATCAGCTGCTCATGCTTGGCGAAAGCGCCCGAAGAAACCATCAGCTCACGGATGCGCTCCACCTGCTCATCGCTCAGCTCGGGGTTGCCCAAGCTATTGTGCAGAAGCGCCGCGTCCTTCTCGTCGAGGACGGCGGAGGTGAGCGCCACCAGCACGGTACGCTTACCCTCACGCAGGTCATCGCCAGCGGGTTTACCGGTCACCTCGGGCTGGCCGAAGACGCCCAGCTCGTCATCACGCAGCTGGAAACCCTCACCCAGCGGCAGGCCGAACGCACGGTAACCGGCAAGTACCGGGTGCTGCTCGCTCACGGCACTTGCACCGCTCTCCAGCCCGGCAGCCTGCAGAGCCAGAGCACCACCAATCGTGAAGGGGTGCTCGCACGAGTACTTGGCGGACTTGAAACGAATCACGTTCAGGGCACGCTGCAGAGCCGCCTGAGCGTCCTCGGTTTCCAGAACCTCGGAGTAGACATCCAGGTACTGACCCGCCAGAACTTCGGTGCGCATCCGGTCAAAAATAGTGCGTGCAGGAGCGCCATAAATCGCTCCCTCACCCAGGGACGCGAAAACCTCGGCAGACCACGCCAGGGTCAGGTCGCCGGCAAGAATACCGCCGGTCAGACCGTAGTTGAAAGCATCACCGCGCCAACTATTCTGCTCGTGCGCCGCCTCGAAACGCTTGTGCACGGAGGGAGCGCCGCGGCGGGTATCGGAGCGGTCGATAATGTCGTCGTGAATCAGTGCGGAGGTCTGGAACAGCTCCACCGCCATGCCGGCCTTCACAATAGACCAGGACGCGCGGTTCTTGGTTACGGGTGTGCCACCGGCACCTCGCCAACCCCAGTAGCTCAGCAGGGCACGCAGGCGCTTGCCGCCGGTGGAGAGGGATTCAATAGCCTCCAGCAGGGGTAGAGTCTCAGCAGAGATGCCCTCGAGTAGCTCGCGCTGGCGGGTAAAAAACTCAGCCATGAGGGTGTCAAAAGCGTGCAGGTAGGCTCGCTGCTCTTCAGCAATACGCTCAGCGAGGTGCGCAGAAGCCGCCGGGATATTCGGTGCCGCTACGGTGAGGCTCTCGGTCGCCTGGGGAGTGGGTGCTCCGGAAGGAGAAGGGGGAGTCATACTATCCTCGCTGGTGGTCGCTGTGTACGGTCCTGATGCCGTGCGGTGTGCACTTCTTCTAGCTTAGTGGAGAAAAGCCCAAGAGAACGTATTTGCGAACACGTTTACGATATATTGCCCCTATTGTTCGTAGAAATGTGCTATATTTTCGGTAGGCGGGAGTAGAAGCTATGAGAGGAGGCGACATGGGGCAGACGCGAACCGGCAAGAACAGCGGCGCAAGGAGGGGCCGCGTCATTATGCACCTGGACATGGACGCCTTCTTCGTCAACGTCGAGCTCCTCGAAAACCCCGCTCTGCGCGGTGAGCCCATTATCGTGGCGCCCCTGGGTCCCCGCTCGGTCGTATGCTCCGCCTCCTACGAGGCGCGCGCTCACGGAGTGCGCTCCGGCATGCCGCTCAGTCGCGCCCGGAACCTCAGCCCCAACGCCACCGTCCTGCCGCTGCGCGGCGACTACCGGCACTACTCGCGCGCCGTCATGGCAATCCTTCACGACCTGAGCCCCTACGTTGAGCAGGTCAGCGTGGATGAAGCCTTCGTAGACCTCACCGGCGCCTACCTGCACGGCCAAGACCCCGTCGCCCTGGCGCAGCGCGCTCGCGACCGCATCGCGCAGGAGCTATCCCTGCCCTCCTCTGCGGGGGTTGCGCCCAATAAGCTGCTCGCCAAAATGGCGTCCACCGGTAGTAAACCGAACGGGCTGTGGGTCATTCCACCCGAGCGCGTTCAAGAATTTCTTGACCCGAGAAAAGTCTCCGACCTGTGGGGAGTGGGTGCGAAGAGTACCGAGCAGCTCTCCCGATACGGTATTCACACCATCGCCCAGATGAGGTCCATGAGCCTGGACTGGCTCAAAGAACGCTTCGGTACCGCCCAGGGCGAGCACCTCTGGGCCATGGCGCGCGGCATTGACGAACGCCCCGTAATCACCGAACGTGAAGAGAAAAGCATGGGTGGCGAGCACACCTTCGAGACGGATACGACCGATGCCCAGGAGGTGAGCGCTGCTATTCGGGAGCTGAGTCTCAAACTGGGAAAGCGCCTGCGCACCGCCGGGAAACTCGCCGGAGGGCTCAGCCTCAAAATTCGCTACAGCACCTTCGAAACGCACACCCGCGCTATCCCACTAAACGTGCCCGTGGACTCCGGCATGCAGATCGCTTCCCTGGTGGTGGAAGCCCTGCGAGCAGATGAAATCGTGGTAGGGCAGGCGGTACCCCGCGCCCTGCGACTCATCGGAGTGCGCGCCGAAAAGCTCGCCCGCGCAGAAGACGGGGTGCAACAAACCCTCTTCGACTCCATCGAGAGCGGGGCAAACCCACGCTCCATCAGAACCGCCTCCGCCAGAACCGCCTCAGCACAACGAGGTGGCGGGGGAGTGGACAATAGCCCGCAGAACGGTACTCGCTCGGGAGCTGGCGCTCACTCGGGGTCTGGTGCCCGCCTCGTGAAGAGCGGCAGATGGTCCGAGGTTGAGCACGTCATGGACGCGATTCACCGTAAGTACTCACAGGAAAGCCTCAAGCCAGCCTCCGGAGTTACCGCGCCCGAGAAGAGCATTGACGAAAAGAGGTCATAAAGAGCTTCTGTCCGGAAAAAGAATGCGCCAACCCCACCCGGCGGGGTACGATGGGAAGCATACGACGGGAAGATGCGCTCACCGCGCCAGCTGATGCACTAGCTAACCCGGCTGATACCGACGTCATCTTGAGTAGCGACACCTCAAAGGAGAAAACGATGGCACTGTCCGAGCGTGAACAGAAGGTTCTGGACCAGCTCGAAGAACTCATGAGCAATGAGGACCCGCACTTTGCCTCCTCCATGTCTTCAACCGGCAATACTGCGCCGGTTTTTAGTGCTCGCCATTTGGCTCTCGGTATTCTCTTCGTTCTCATCGGCCTGGGCATCATTATTGGCGCGGTCGCATCTAACATGATTTGGTTGGGCGTATTTGGCTTCCTCTTTGCGGCCGGTGGTGTGTACTTTGCGACTACCAGCAAGAAGACCCCGGTCGACTCCTTCCTCGGCGGTAAGGCAGAGGGCGCAGCTCGCGTGCGTCAGCGTGAGCAGAAGGAGCGTTCCTCCTTCATGAACCGTCTGGAGGACCGCTGGGACGAGCGCAATAACGGCCAGTTCTAATACTGCTTTGGCGCAATAGTTTTCTCGTGGCTAGTATTTCTCGCGGCTGAGCATCTGTGATCTCTAGGGTCTCAAGACTTCATCAAGACTTTACAGGCGGAAGGTAAGAATTCTTACCTTCCGTTTTTTCTATGCCCGAACCAGTGAGATATGGATGTTTTAGAGGCGGGCGGATGGAGCGCACTGACTGCTGCAACTGGCCCCGTCATTGACTCTGTACTTGAGTCAGGGCATAGCAAGCATGATGAAGGCGGCCCGCTGAGCGGACACACCCGAAGCTGTGTAGAAGCTGTGCGCCAGCGTTAAAAATGCAGAAGAGAGCATAAAAACACTAAAAGATACTCTGCCGGGTGGGGTAGGTGGTGGAAAGTGGGGTAAAGTGGAGGGGAAAGCTGAAAGTCAGTCCTATCGCCGTGCCCTCAAACATGCGGCGGAGGCGCCGGCCCGGCACACCCCGCCACTGGTACCTACAGGATTCGTGGAGCAACCACACTCCCGCAGGCTTCAGCACATCGGCACACATCAGGGGCACACATCGGGGAGGTGAAGTGAATGTTCTTAGGTACCTACTCGCCACGAATGGACGCCAAAGGACGCATCATCCTTCCCGCTAAATTCCGTGAGGAACTCTCAGCAGGCCTCGTTCTGACCCGCGGTCAAGAACGATGCCTGTACGTTTTCCCCGCCGCAGAATTTGAACGCATCCACGAACGGATGCGCACCGCGCCCCTGCCGGGACGAGCCGCCCGAGACTTCCTGCGAGTCTTCCTCTCAGGAGCCTCAGACGAACTGCCCGACAAGCAGGGACGCATCACCATCCCGCCGATACTGCGCCAATACGCAGGACTGACCGACAACCTCGTCGTCATCGGATCCGGTACCCGCGCAGAAATCTGGGATGCAGCCGCTTGGGAGGAATACCTCGCCCGCACCGAAGCTGAATTTGCCTCCCTCGATGAGGACCCGTTCAGTCCGCTACTCTAACCGGCATCCCGCCGACGCGACGGCTACCGCCCGGCATCTCTAGCACCCGCACCACTCTTCCGTAAGCCTTCCCGCAGGACAAACTCTCACAGGAGCACCCATGAGCGTAGACCACGCCCCCGAAACCGGTACGACCGCATCCGGCTCTGCCGCCAAGGTGACCGGCGCATCCATTGAGAACCTCTCCCAGCGTGAAGCCAGCGAACGTCACGTGCCCGTCATGCTGGACCGCTGCATTAACCTGCTGGCGCCCGGCATCGAACGCGCCGTTGAGGAGCGCGGCACCGCCTACGTTATTGATGGCACCCTCGGTATGGGAGGTCACTCCGAGGCGCTACTTGAACGCTTCGAAAACCTTGTGCTGATTGGCATTGACCGCGACCTGCAGGCGCATGCCATCGCCGGTGAGCGTCTGGCACGCTTCGGTGACCGCTTCGTACCCGTCCACGCCGTCTACGATGAGATTGACCGCGCCATGGAAGCTGCCGGCGTGCAGGGCATCGACGGCATCCTGATGGACCTGGGCGTCTCCTCCATGCAGCTGGACGAACGCACCCGCGGCTTCGCCTACTCCTACGACGCTCCCCTGGACATGCGCATGAACTCCGAAGACGAGCTCACCGCCCGCATCGTCGTCAACGAATACAGCGAAGATCAGCTGCGCCGCATTATCCGTAACTGGGGCGAAGAGAAGTTCGCGTCGCGTATCGCCCGCGCTATCTGCACCGCCCGAGCCAACGCGCCGCTGGAAACCACCGGTGAGCTCGTGCGCATTATCCAGAAGGCTGTGCCCGTCGCCGCGCAGCGCACCGGCGGCCACCCCGCCAAGCGCACCTTCCAAGCGTTGCGTATCGAAGTGAACCACGAACTGGAAGCCCTTGAACGCACCGTACCGGCGGCCCTGGAGGCGCTCAACCTCGGCGGCCGATTCGTCGCCATGAGCTACCACAGCCTCGAAGACAAAATCGTCAAGAGGGCACTGACCGCAGAGGCAACCTCCAAGGCACCCAAGGGCTTCCCGGTAGAGCTTGAAGAACACAAGCCCACCGTAAAAATCATTACCCGCGGCGCCGAACCGCCTACCGACGAGGAAATCGAACAGAACTCCCGCGCCGCCAGCGCCAAGCTGCGCGCCGCCGAGAAGATCCGCATCCCCGCCAAGTAGAAGACAGAAAGCGAAGAAGAGTGAGCACCCAGCACGCATCCCCGCGCCCCACCCGCACCCAGGGCGCCCCGCGGAGTCGACGCGCCGGTTCCTCGCGCCCTGCCGCCGGCACCCCCAGCGCCGTTGGCTCTACCCGCGCATCCTCTACAGGTGGCTCCACCGGGGCGAGCCGCGCCTCCACCCGAGCTCACTCCGGTCGTACCCGCACCGCGCGTCTGGAGCCGGTCACCGCAGCCCAGCCGGTGGTTCGTCCCGCCAGCACCGCTGCATCTCACGGTGGTAAGCGCACCTCAACGAACGCGAGCCGTGTCCCCTCGAGCGTCCGTGCGGCAGCACGCACCGAAGAAGCACGCGAAACGAAGCCCAAGCAGCGTAACCCGCTGTCCACTGTGCGCCGCCGAGCCCGTAAGCTCAGCCCGCCCACCATGCTCGCTGTTTTTGCGGCAATTCCGCTGACCCTGATTTTTATTCTGCTGCTTAACGTGCTGATTGTGACCCGACAGTACGACATGGTGGATTTGCGCGCGCAGGAACAGCGCCTCGTGCAGGAGAACCAGGCGCTGCAGCAGGAGATTGGTTTCAAGGAAGCCCCGCAGGATTTGGCGATACGCGCCAGTACCCTGGGCATGTTTGTGAGCTCTTCGCAGGCGACCCTGAACCTGCAGACTTCCACGATTGAGGGCACCCCCGCCCCGGCTGCAAGCCCCACCGGTATTGAAGGATCCAAGCAGGAGAACCTGATTTCGCCGCCGGCAGCGGGTTCGGAAGAAAGCTACGCCAAGGGCATTGTGGATGCTGACAAGTCTGTTCAGCAGCGACACAGCCAGGCGAGCGCTACGGCAAAGGCATCTGCAAGCGCCTCGGCAAGCCCCGCGCAGCAGGCTAACCCCGCCCAGCAGGCCAACCCCGCTCAGCAGGCCAACCCTGCACCGAGCGCGCCTGCTAGCCCGGCTGCTTCCGCCGCCCCGAGCGCCGCTCAGCAGTCCAGCCCTGCCGCTAGCCCCGCGGCAAGCCAGCCCGCACGATAAACAACATTGACCACAGGATGCGTAGCATCACCGATAGACCAGACCAGCGAAAGGACCACCGCATGAGCTCCGACGCGCGTAAGAACGCGAACGAATCGGCATCCGGTCAGCCGGACCTGACCCGCCGTGGCTTTGTCGCCGGCGCCGCTGCCACCTGTGCTCTGGGCGTCATTGGTGCGAATCTGTTTATCCGCCAGGGCTTTGATCCCGGTGCGGTGGCGAATGCGTCCCGTCAGAAGCGTTTGCGCTCCCAGGTGCTGCCTGCTGTGCGCGGTCAGATTCTCGATATCAACGGCAACGTCATGGCGCGTACTGTGCAGCGTTATAACCTGACTGCTGACCAGAGCGCCGTGGCGACCTTCAAACGCTACAACGAGGATCGCACCCAGAAGGTTGAGGTCACCCCCAACCAGCTGGTGTACGAGATGGTCGATATTCTCAAGACCGTTGACCCGGGCATTACCGACGAGTTCATCAAGTCCAAGCTGGACGGCACCTCAAAGTACTCGGTGATCAAAGCAAATATCACCCCGGAAATTTTCAATAAGATTGATGCCCTGGGTGCGCCCTTCATCTACGGTGAGGCGTTCTCTCAGCGCCTGTACCCCAACGGTAGTGTGGGCGGTTCCGTGGTCGGTAAGTACAACATTGTTGAAGAGGCAGACGGCAACGGTACGGGCGGTACGGTGTCCCGTAACTACTCCGTGGGCATTGAGCGTGTCTTTGAGAAGGAGCTTGCCGGTACCCCCGGTGAGCGCACCTACGAGATTAGCGCTGATGGCGTGCGTATCCCCGTAGCGAAGGAAGAGCAGCGCCTGGCGGTGGACGGTAAGAATATTCGCCTAACCATTAACCGTGATGTGCAGTATTTTGCGCAGCAGGTGGTGCGTGCCCGCGCCGAGGAGCTGAAAGCTGAATGGTGTACCGCCATTGTTATGGATGTGCGTGACGGCTCCATTTTGGCTCTTGCTGATTCCTCCACGATGGACCCGGGCGCGGCAACCATTGAGGACGCGGCGGACATGACCCCGCGCGCTATTTCGCAGAGCGTGGAGCCCGGTTCGACCGAGAAGATGCTAACTGCTTCGGCGCTGATTGAGCAGGGCCTGACCACCCCGACGAGCGTGTATGACGTGCCCGCGACCCTCACGATTGACGGCCAGACTTTCAAGGATGCGTTTGAGCACGGGGCGCAGCGGCGTACTTTCTCGGGCATTATTCATGACTCGATGAACACCGGTACGGTGCTGGTCGGTCAGAAGCTCAGCAAGGAAGAGCGCTACAACTGGTTGAAGAAGTACGGCGTCGGCGAGTTTACCGGCATTGAGCTGACCGGTGAGGAGCAGGGTATAATCGCTGATTGGCGTGATTGGGATGGCCGTCAGCAGTACACTGTGCTGTTCGGTCAGGGTGTTGCGCAGACTCCGCTGCAGACCGCCATGATTTTCCAGGCGCTGGGCAATAAGGGCGTTCGTCTGAAGCCGCGCATTGTGGACGCGATCATTGACGCCGACGGTACCGAACATAAGCGTGCCGTAGAGCCTGGCGAACGCATGGTCAGCGAGGAGACTGCCGCTTCCTGCCTGACTCTCATGGAGAATGTGGTGGAGCAAGGCCACGCCCGTCCGGCGAAGGTGACCGGCTACCGCGTGGGCGGTAAGACCGGTACTGCGGAAACTCCGAGTGAGAAGGGCGGCTACGACGGCAACACGACGTCCTTTATTGGTGTGGCGCCGATTGAGAACCCGCAGTTCTTGGTGGCGGTGACCATGCAGCGTCCTGAGGGTAGCGTGGGTGCGAACGGTACGACGGCTGAGTTCTCCAAGATTATGGAGAAGACCCTGCACACCTATAATGTGCCGCGTTCTACCGGTGAACCGGAGTTGATTCCGCTTTTTGCTGAGGATAGCCCCAATAAGACGAGCTAAAGGCGAGCGGGGGAGAGGTTCCCGGTAGCTGATTCGTGATGAAGAAGCCCCGGGACTGAACACCTGTCGAAGCCTAAAGCCCGTAGAATATTGAATGACCCTGTGTGCCTTGAGCGCATTGACCATACAGAGCTCACCGCTTCGGACAGCGGAGAGGAAAGAAGGACGATGGATACCGCATCTCACGCACCCGGCCAGAACCTGCTGGGCGGCGACGCTCAGACTCTGCGCCCGAATTCTGTGCGCCCGGTGAGTTTGGCGCACCTTCGCGAACATCTGCAGGGATTGGGTGCTCAGGTGAGTGCCCAGCCGGCTAGCGGCGTTCAGGGCTCTGAGTCCGGTGAATCTGTTGAGGTTACCGGTATCAGCATGGACTCCCGAGGCGTGCGCCCGCAGGACCTGTACGTGGCTCTGCCCGGTGCGAAGGTGCACGGCGCGCAGTTTGCTGAGGCCGCGTTGAAGCTGGGCGCTTCCGCTATTTTGACGGATGCTGCCGGTGCGCAGTTGCTGGGTGAGGCGCCGGTGCCGCTCCTGGTGACTGAGAACCTGCGCGAGTACGTTGGTCCGTTGGCTGCGCTGATTTATGGTTCGGTTTCGTTCCCCGCCACCCACCGTTACGCGGTGACCGGTACGAACGGTAAGACCACCTCCACCTACATGCTGGAGTCGGTGTTCCGCACCGGCCTGGGTGTGAAGACCGGTCTGATTGGCACTATTCAGATTCTGATTGATGGTGTCTCGGTTCCTTCGAAGATGACCACCCCGGAGTCTCCTCACGTGCATTCTCTGCTGACGATTATGGGTCAGCAACAGGTGCGTTGCGCGGCGATGGAGGTGTCTTCGCACGCGATTGATTACCACCGTGTGGACGGTGTGAAGTACGCGGTTGCAGGCTTTACGAATCTGACCCAGGACCACCTGGATTTGCACGGCACTATGGAGCATTATTTCGACTCGAAGGCTCAGCTGTTCACCCCCGAACGTGCCGAGCTGGCTGTGATTACTGCTGATGACGAGTGGGGCGAGAAGATGTTCTCCGCCGCTTGCGAGCAGATGGGTGCGCAGCAGGTGCACCGTCTGGTGACTGCGCGCGGTGCCGGTCTGGCTGAGGTGCCCGCAGAGTTTGGTGCCCGCGACTGGGCTGTGGTGAAGGTTCAGCGTGAGGGCCTGGGCCACCGCTTCCACGTGGCTAATGGCGCAGGTGAGAGCGTTGAATGCTACACCGGTCTGCCCGCTGACTTTAACGTTTCGAATGCTGCGCTGGCGGCCCTCATGGCGTACCTGGATACTGACTCTGCTGAGCGTGAGCGTCTGCTGCCTGAGCTGGTCTCCGGTGCGGCTCTGACTCCGGTGGTGCCGGGTCGTATGCAGCTGATTTCTTTGGCTCCGCACGCGATTGTGGACTTCGCCCACAACCCGGACGGTCTGACCCGTGCCCTGGAGGCAATGGACCGCCCCGGCGACGGTAAGGTCATGATTGTTTTCGGCGCGACCGGCGAGCGTGACCAGCTCAAACGCCCGATTATGGGTGCGATTGCTGCGCAGAACGCAGATATTGTTGTCGTGACTGATGACGACCCGCACGGTGAGGACCCGGCTCCGATTCGTGCCGCCGTTGAGGAGGGCGCGCAGAAGGCTGAGAACCGCCGAGCCACCCAGATCCTGAACATTTCTCCGCGTGCCGCCGCTATTGATGCGGCAATTGCCCTGGCGGGCGAGCACGACGCCATCCTGATTGCTGGCCGCGGCCACGAAACCGAACAGGATGTTGACGGCGTGGATATCGCCCTGGACGACCGCGTTGAAACCGCCCGTGCCCTGCGTGCGCACGGTTTCGAGATTCTGCCGGACTACCAGCGCATGCTCGATGAAAGTGACTCTAAGACCGCTGAAGGTATGGTGAAGAATGATTAAGCTCAGCGCCGCCCAGATTATTGAGGCAACCGGCGGCACCGCTATCGGCCTAGAGGGCCGTGAGGAGCAGGTGTACGCAGACTTCGCCACCACCGACTCCCGTGAGGTGCAGACCGGTACCCTGTTCGTTGCGAAGCCTGGCGCGGTCACTGACGGTCACAGGTTCATCCCCATGGCGTTTGAGAGGGGCGCGACCCTGGCGCTGGTCGAGCGTGAAGTACTCGACGAGCAGGGCGTGCCCTACCCGAGCATCCAGGTGCCCGATGTGGTGCTGGCGATGGGCGATTTGGCGCGCTACTCCATTGAGCAGATGCGCGCTCAGGGCGAGCTGACCGTTATCGGTATCACCGGTTCTGCCGGTAAGACCACCACCAAGGACCTTCTTGCCGCCATTTTCACCCCGGAGGGTCCGACCGTTGCCCCGGTCGGCTCCTACAACAGTGAGGTGGGCGTGCCCCTGACCGTTTTCCGTGCGGATGAGTCCACCCGCTACCTGGTCATTGAGATGGGCGCGGATCACGTGGGTAACATCGAGTACCTGGCGAATATTGCACACCCCGACCACGGCGCAATCCTGAAGGTTGGTACCGCGCACGCTGGCGAGTTCGGCGGCGTGGACAATATTGAGCGTACTAAGGGTGAGCTGGCTGAGGGCGTTCAGCCGACCGGCTCCCTGGCTCTGAACGCTGACGATGAGCGCGTGCTGCGCATGGCGTCGCGTTCGGTTGCCCCCATTACTTACTTCGGCGTGGGTGAGAAGACCGGCGCGAACGGTCAGCCCTACGAGCGTTACGTGGCGGCGCTGAATCTGCGCACCACCGATGCCGGTTGCCCCGAGTTCACTCTGCGCCTGCCTGACGGTAGCGAGTACGAGATTTCCTCACAGCTGATTGGTGAGCACCACGTGCACAACCTACTGGCTGCGGCGACTGTCGCCTACAACAGCGGTATTTCGGGTGAGAAGATTGCTCGCGCGCTCAACAAGGCGGCGGCAGCTTCGAAGTGGCGTATGGCTCGCACCGACCGTGCCGACGGCGTGACCGTCATTAACGACGCGTACAACGCGAACCCTGAGTCGATGGCGGCGGCACTGCGCACCCTGGCGCAGCTGGGCCGCACCGTTGACCCAGCGACCGGTCAGCCGCACCGCACCTGGGCTGTTCTGGGCGCCATGCTGGAGCTCGGTGACGCCTCCCTGGAGGAGCACGACCGCATCGGCCGCCTCGTGGTGCGCATGAACATTTCCAAGCTGATTGCTGTGGGCGACGAGACGAAGCCCACCTACAATGCGGCTCACCTGGAAGGCTCCTGGGGTAATGAGGCGACCTGGGTGAAGACCCCGGAAGAGGCAGAGCAGATTCTGCGCGCCGAGGTTCGCCCCGGTGACATTGTGCTTTTCAAGTCCTCGAACGGCGCGAAGCTGGGCATTCTGGGTGACCAGGTTGCTTTCGCCGAGTACACCTTCGGTGCTGAGGAAGAGCAGGCACCGACCTGGCTTTCTGCCGGTGACTTTGTTGAAACCACCGATTTGAGCGACCACCTTGCCGCTCACCTGGACGGCACCGCTAACGGCGACCGTACTTCGACCGAACAGACCACGAACGAAGGGTAGCGCTTTATGATTACCGTGCTGATTGCTGGAATCTTCGGATTCCTCATCTCCCTCACCGCGCTGCCGGTGTTCATCAAGAAGATGTCGGCCCTCAACCTTGGCCAGCTCATCCGTGAGGAAGGCCCGGCAGCCCACCAGCACAAGGCGGGCACCCCCACCATGGCGGGTCTGATCTTCATCCCCGCGGCGATTCTCGCCTACTTCTTGACCCTGGCGGTGAGCGCACTGCTCTTCGGAACCGCGCCGGTACCGACCGCTACCGCGTGGCTGACCATCGCCTTCACCCTGGGCATGCTCGGTGTGGGCGCGGCGGACGACATCATGAAGTTCCGCAATAAGGGCAACGAGGGCCTGACCGAGAAGCAGAAGACCATTGGTCTTCTGGGCGTGACCCTGCCCTTTGCGTACCTGGCGTTCCAGTTCCCGAATGAGTCGGGTGCTCGTCCGGCGTCGACCGCCATCTCTTTCGTACGTGACCTGCCCATTGACCTGTTCGCGGCGGGCGCGGTCTTCGGTTCCATCCTGCTGGTTGGTTGGATTACCCTCATCTCCCTGTCCGGTACGAACGCGGTGAACTTCACCGATGGTCTGGACGGCCTGGCTGGCGGCATCATGATGACCATCTTCTCCGGCTACCTGACCATCAGCATCTGGCAGTACGTACACGCCTGCTCCGCTGGCGCTGGCACCGCCTGCTACGATGTGCGCGACCCCGGTTCACTGGCGCTGATTGCCGCATCCCTGGTGGGTTCGCTGGCTGGCTTCCTCTGGTGGAACGTGTCGAAGGCACAGATCTTCATGGGCGACTCCGGTTCCCTGGCGCTCGGTGGCGCAATGGTTGCTTTCGCGCTGTTCACCCGCACCGAGCTGCTTCTGCTGGTCATCGCTCTGATTCCCGTGCTGGAAGTGTTCTCTGTGATTGTGCAGAAGTTCGTGTTCAAGACCAGCCGTAAGCGTTCGGTCGCAGCGGGGGAGAAGCCCCTGCACGCGCACCGTTACTTCCGTATGACCCCCTTCCACCACCACATGGAGAAGGTCGGCGTCAACGGCAAATACTCAATTGATAAGCGAGGCATTGCCCCCGGTACCGTCAGCAGCGGCGAAGTGAACTCCGTGTTCCGCCTCTGGGTTGTTAACGCCCTCTGCGTGCTCGTTGCCCTGGCGCTGTTCTTCGGTGACTGGTTCTCGCAGACTTCTGGAGTGATTCACTAATGTCAACTAATGAACAGCCGGATACAGCTCGCATTGAAGCGAACGCCGCCGCTATTGCGGTGAACCCGGTGTATGAGAACGAGCGCCTCGCGGAGCTGACTCACTGGGGTGCGCCCTGGGCTAACCTGCGCGTGGTCGTGGTGGGCATGGGTACCAGCGGCGACGCTGTGACCGATGTGCTCGCCCAGCTGGGTGCGAAGATCGTTGTCATCGACGGGGCTGATACCCCGGAGAAGCGTGAACGCATCGACCTGTACGCTAACGCCTACGGCAACGTTGAGGGCCTGTTCGGTCCCGAGCACATGCGTGCCCTGCCCCTGGTGGACGGTCAGGAACCCGAGCTCGTGGTGACCTCTCCGGGTGTGCGTCCCGACCACCCGGTGATGCTGGACGCTTATGAGCGCCGTATCCAGATTTGGGGCGATGTTGAGCTGGCATGGCGTTTAAACGAGCGTAGTGGCCTGCCGACCCCCAAATGGCTGTGCCTGACCGGTACGAATGGTAAGACCACCACCGTGGGTATGGTCGATTCCATCCTGAAGGCTGCCGGCAAGAAGGCTATTCAGGTAGGCAACGTGGGCATGCCCATCGTGTACGCCATTGCCGACGATGAGCCCTATGAGTTCTTCGCGGTGGAGCTGTCCAGCTTCCAGCTGCACTGGACCCATTCGATGTCCCCGTACGCTTCGGTGGTTCTGAACATTGCTGAGGACCACGTGGACTGGCACGGTTCGTTCGAGCGTTACAAGGCTGATAAGGCTCGCGTGTATGAGCACACTCAGGTTGCCTGCATCTTCAACACCGACCACGTGGACACCCTGCGCATGGTTGAGAACGCGGACGTTATTGAGGGCGCTCGTGCGATTGGCTTCAGCTCCACTGAGATGCCCGCCGTGTCGATGCTCGGCCTGGCTGAGGACATCATGGTGGACCGCGCCTTCTTGAAGAACCGTTACAACGAGGCGTATGAGCTGGCGGTTCTGGAGGATTTGGCTCCGGCTCCCGGTAAGATGCCCGCGAAGCACACCGTGGAGAACGCTCTGGCGGCTGCGGCTCTGTGCCGTGCGGCTGATATTGACCCGAAGGCTGTGGGCGCGGGCCTGCGTTCTTTCAAGACCGGTGCGCACCGCAACCAGTTGGTGGGCTACGCGAACGACATCATGTGGGTGAACGATTCGAAGGCTACGAATCCTCACGCCGCGAACGCGTCGATGAGCGGCTACCCCTCGCTGGTGTGGATTGCTGGCGGCCTGTCGAAGGGCGTTGAGTACGATGAGCTGATTGCTGCCCACGCGCAGCGTCTGAAGGCTGTGCTGATTATCGGTACTGATACTGCGGCGTTGAAGTCGGCATTGGCTAACCACGCTCCGCAGGTTCCGACCTACAATATGACCGCCGCTGTGGCTGATTCTTCGGACGGCGTTGCCGTGATGAACGCGGCCGTTGCGAAGGCTGCTGAGCTGGCGCATCCGGGGGATACCGTGCTGATGGCTCCCGCGTCTGCTTCGATGGACCAGTTCAAGAATTATGCGGTGCGCGGTGATGCGTTTGCGAACGCTGTTGCCGCCCAGCTGGCAGACTCTTAGGATATTGCCTGTAGAGGGTGTCTCGGGTGACCGGGGTGCTTTCTGCGGGTTCTTCTCGGGGGTGGGATGGTAACGGTGTCCCACCCCTGAACCTTTTTCGTGTATTCGCCACGACGGATCCGTGGCAGTTGAGGCCTATAGGAGGGCATGTGAGTACCAGCGCATCTTCGGAGCGTTCGGCTTCTTCGGCGCGTTCGACCGCGAGTGGTCGTTGGGCGTCTTTGCGAGCCGGTTTGGAGGATTTCTCAGCGCCGTTCCGTGCTCGTGCCGGTAGGTTGTACCGTCGTGGTTTGAAGGCTGACCTGTGGGATGTGCCGGTGATGCTGTTGGTGACGACCCTGGGTCTGGCTATTTTTGGCTGCATTATGGTGTTGTCGGCTTCGAGCGTCACGATGATTTCGCAGGGCCAGTCGCCGTTCTCGCAGGTTTCGTCTCAGATCATGTTCTTGGTCCTTGGCGTGCTTGCGATGGCGGGTATTACGCGTATTCCGGTGGGCGTTTACCACAAGAAGTTTGTGGTGTATGCGATGCTGGCTACCGCTTTGGTCATGCAGCTTGCTGTGGTGGTTGTCGGCATTGAGGTGAACGGTAACCGTAACTGGTTGAAGCTTGGCCCGGTGCAGATTCAGCCGTCGGAGTTTTCGAAGCTGGCGATTATTATGTGGCTGGCATGGGTGTATAGCCGCCACGGCGATATTTCTCGCAGTATTTGGCGCACGCTGTTCCCCTCGATTTATGGTGTGGGTGCCCTGGTGCTACTGATTATGCTCGGTGGCGATATGGGTACCGCCATGGTGTATGGCTTCATCTTTGTGGGCATGATGTGGCTGGCGGGTGCTTCTCGCAGCTCGCTGCTGAAGATTGGCGGCGCGTTTGCGGCGTTGGCGCTGGTGGGTGTGCTCAGTAGCGCGAACCGTGTGGCTCGTATTTTCGGTATTTGGGGTTCGTGCACGAACGCTAACTGTGACCAGGCGAATTCTGGTGAGGTGGCGCTGACGACCGGTGGCTTCTTGGGTGTTGGTCTGGGCCAGTCGCGCCAGAAGTACAACTACCTGGCTGAGGCGCATAACGACTATATTTTCGCCATTATCGGTGAGGAGCTGGGTCTGCTGGGTACGCTGGCGGTTCTGCTGCTGTATGTGGGCCTGGTGTACTGCGCGGTTCGTATTATGCTGCGTACTACTGATCCGCTGGTGCGTTTGGCTACGGGCGGCATCATGATTTGGTTGACCTCTCAGGCGATTATCAATATGGGCATGGTGTCCCGTATTTTGCCGGTGATTGGTGTGCCTTTGCCGTTTGTCTCCTATGGTGGTTCGTCGCTGTTGTCCTCGTTGTTTGCGGCAGGTTTGTTGTTGGCGTTTGCGCGGCAGACTCCGTTGCGTGGCGCGACGAAACCGTCGAATATCGAGACCCAGAGCGCGCGTGAGGTTCGTCGTGAGAATGCTGAATGGCAGCGTCGTACGCCGTTGCAGGATGTACTGAATCAGGAAGAGGCAGATCGTGCGGCTGCTGGTGGCCACCTGTTGAAGGAACATAATCCTTTGAAGGTTGTTTTCGGTCCGGAGAGCACGTTGCGCCGCTGGTTGGGTTTTGCGCCGGATCAGCAGCGCGAGTTGTCTCGTATGGCTCGTGAGCAGCAGAAGGAGCAGGAGCGCCAGGCTCGGGAGCAGGTTCGTCGTGAGGAGGAACAGGCGCGCCAGGAAGCGGCGCAGGCTCGAGAAGAGGCGCGTCGTGCTCGCGAGGAGGCGCGTCTGGCTCGTGAGGAAGCTGCCCGCGTGAAGGCGGAACAGAAGGCTGAAGCTCAGAAGCAGAAGGCCTCGCAGAAGCCTGCACCGCAGAAGGCACCCGCTCAGCCTCGTACCGGTCAGCAGACTCGTGTTGCTCAGAAGAGTACTGCCTCTACTCGAGCGGCACAGGGTAAGCCTGCTCAGCCCCGTACCGCTCAGCAGCCTACTGCTCAGAAACCTGCTGCTCAGAAGCGAGTGCAGCAGCCTCGTGCTACTCAGCCCCGTAGCGCACAGCACCGTCCGTCGGGCTCGCTACCTGCGGGTCTGCAGCCGTTGCATCCGGAGGACCGTCAGCGTCGTGCCCAGCGACTGGGTAATCCTCGACAGGGCGCTCAACGTCAGGCAGCGCCGCGACAGGGCACCCAGGCAAAGGGTACTCCGAAGAACAGCGCTCAGCAGGCACCGCGTCCGGCTCAGGGCGCGGCTCGGAACTCGGCTCAGCGCGGCACCCGCAAGCAGGGCTAAACCCCGCGGAGCCCGCTCCGTGAAGCCTGCATATCGGGGGGATGACATTCGGGGGAACGAGCTGCGGTTCGTGTCTCTACCCGTGATGAATATGCGCTGAATATAAGATAAAGCCCTCGCTATTGAGTTGTAGCTCAATGGCGGGGGCGCTCTTTTGAACAGGTGCGATAGCGTAAAATGATGCTGTACCGATGTGTTGGGAGAAAGACCTATGACGAAGAAGGCGCCCTCTATAGTCTTCGCCGGTGGTGGCACCGCCGGTCATATTAATCCGATGCTCGCGATTGCGCGTGCGGTTCGTGATCTTGAACCGAACGCTAAGATTCTGATGCTGGGCACTGCGGATAAGATGGAAGCCGAGCTGGTTCCGGCAGCTGGTTTCGATATTGAGTTCATTCCTCGTGCAGCGTTCCCTCGTAGCATTAACCGTGCCGCTTTGGCTTTCCCCGCTAAGTTCTTTGGTGGCCTGTCGAAGACCCGCCGCATCCTCAAAGAAGCAGATGCAGACGTGGTTGTTGGCGTGGGTGGCTACGTGTGCCCGCCGGCGTACCTGTCGGCGTTGAGCGCTAAGATTCCCGTGGTGATTCATGAGGCGAATGCGAAGCCCGGTTTGGCGAACCGCCTGGGTGGTACGTTTGCGGAGTTCACCGGTGTGGCGTTCCCTAATACTCCTTTCCCGCGTGCAACCCTGGTGGGTATGCCGATGAAGGATGAGATTGCCTACCTGAACCGTGATGCGCACCGTTCGAAGGCTCGCCGTAACCTGGGCTTGGACCCGCAGAAGCCGACCGTGATTGTGACGGGCGGTTCGCTGGGTGCGTTGAGCCTGAATAATGCGGTGGCGGCGTGCCGTGACCACTTTGCGGAGTGGGACTTCCAGATTCTGCATATTACCGGCAAGGGTAAGGCTGTTCTGGATGAGAACGGCGAGTTGTTGAGCGCCCCGAATTACCGCCAGATTGAGTTCAGCAACGGCATGCAGGATGTGTATGCTGCCGCTGATCTTCTGCTGGTGCGTTCGGGCGCGGCGACCGTCAGTGAGGTTGCTGCGGTGGGTGTTCCCGCTATTTTTGTGCCGCTTCCTATTGGTAATGGTGAGCAGGCTCTGAATGCTCGTTCTCTGGTGGAGGCGTCTGCGGCTCTGCTGGTGAAGGATGCAGAGGTCACCGGTGAGTGGTTTGCCCGTGAGATTCCGGCTCTTATGGCGAACCCGGAGGAGCTGGAGCGCATGGGCGCTGCGGCGTATGAACTTGGTATCCGTGACGCGGCGCGCGTTATGGCTGAAGCAGTATTGAAGGCAGCTGAGAAGTAATGACTGAATTGATGAATCTTGAGATGGTGTTGCCGGCACCGCTGAACCCGCCGTTCCCTGAGCGTGCGAAGATGAGCGAGCTGGGTCGTGTGCACTTCATCGGTATTGGTGGCGCGGGTATGAGCGCTATTGCCGCTCTGATGCTGCAGGCTGGTGTGACGGTGAGCGGTTCTGACCGTGCAGAGTCGGCTACTGTTGAGTCTTTGCGTGCTGCGGGTGCTCGTGTGGGTGTTCCTCAGCAGGCTGAGAACATTGTGGATGTTGATACCGTGGTGATTTCTACTGCGATTCGTGAGGATAACCCGGAGCTTGTTGCCGCTCGTGCGCAGGGTCTGCGTGTGCTGCATCGTTCTGAGGCGCTTGCTGCTGTGATGGGTGAGTCTCAGGTGGTTGCTGTTGCCGGTACTCACGGTAAGAGCACGACCAGCTCCATGATTTCTGTGATGTTTGATCAGCTGGGTGCTGACCCGTCGTTTGCGGTGGGTACTGTGATTGCTGGTCGCGGCACGAACGCTCACCTGGGTGCTCAGGGCCCGGAGTCGATTTTTGTGGCTGAGGCTGATGAGTCGGACGGCTCGTTTGTGCGTTACCGCCCGGCTATTGCTGTGGTGACGAATGTTGAGCCGGATCACCTGGATTTCTATGAGACGGATGAGCGTGTCTTTGAGGCTTTCAACCGTTTTGTGGGTTCGCTGGCGCCTAACGGTGTTGTGGTGACCTGTGCTGATGATGCGGGCGCGGCTGATTTGGCGGCTCGTTCTCGTGCGGCGGGTGTGCCCGTGGTGACTTACGGTGAATCGGCGGATGCAGACCTGCGCATTAGTGAGATCACCAGCGCTGGTTCTTCCTCGTCGTCGCACCTGTCGTGGTCTTTTGAGTGCCACGGTGTGCGTTATGAGGGTGAGCAGGATCTTGCGCTGAAGGTGCCCGGTATTCATAACCAGTTGAACGCTTCGGCTGCTTTTGCATCGGCGTTGATCTCTGGTTACGAGGCTGCCGATATTGCTCGCGCGCTGGCTGAGTTTGTGGGCGCTGACCGCCGCTTCACCCTGCGCGGTGAGGTTGCGGGCGTGAAGGTCTTTGATGACTATGCGCACCACCCGACCGAGGTGTTCCGCGCTCTGGAGACCGGCCGTACCGTGGCTGATGGCCACAACCTGTACGTGATTTTCCAGCCGCACCTGTTCTCGCGTACTCGCGAGTTCGCGAAGGAGTTTGCGCAGGCCCTGTCGATGGCTGATCGTGCTCATGTGCTGGATATTTACCCGGCTCGTGAGCTGCCGATTGAGGGTGTGACCAGTGAGCTGATTACCGGTGCTGGTTTCTCTGAGGTTCGTTACGCTACCGCTGAGGACGCTATTGAGGATATTGTGACCTGCGCTCAGGCTGGCGATATTGTGATGACCGTTGGCGCTGGCGACGTGACCGCTTTGGGCGCGCGTCTGCTGGAGTCCCTGGAAATCCGTCACGGTGGCGAGTCGAAGAAGTCGGAGGCTTAGGCTGTGCCGATGAGTTCTGGTCTCTCTTCGGAGGGGCGTTCCTCCTCGCGCGCGCCGAAGGCTCCGCGTTCGCGTGCTCGTTTGCGCGCCCAGCAGGTAGCTGAGAATGCGCAGGTTGAGGCTAAGAAATCCGAGTCTGTGCAGGCTGAATCTGCGCAGTCTCAGCTGACTCAGCCGCAGGCCACCCAGCCTCAGGTTGTGAAGAGCACAGAAGCTACTGGGACTGCAAAGCCCTCGGAAGCTATGAAGTCTGTGGAGGCCGTGAAGCCTGTCGAGGCTGCATCCTTGGAGGCTTCTGCTCAGCCTTCTGGCGCGCAGTCTGCCGCTACCCAGCCTTCCGCTACTCAGCCTCCGAGCTCCGTTCGACACATGCCGCGTAAGCCGGTGGTGCATAAGTCGCACAGCCAGAACGGTGCTGATTCTTCGGCGTCCAAGAGCGCTGCGGCGGTTCATTCTTCGGCACAGTCTTTGAAGGATTCGGTGCGTTCTGCGCTGATGACCGGTCGTACTGTGTCTGAGGTTGAGCACGCGCCTGAGCTGTTTGATGTTGAGGCGTTTGAGGATTCTTCGTCGAAGATTTCATCCGCCAAGGGTGCCTCTGCTCAGCCTGCATCCTCGCAGTCGGTGAAGAGCGCAGAAAAGGAAGTAGCCGATCAGAAGGCTGCGCAGAAGAGTTCTGTTCAGAAGTCTTCTGCCGGTTCTGTTGAATCTTGCGAAGAGTCTGCCGCTCAGAAGGCTGAGGAACGCGCCGATAAGGCGGGGGAGAGGGCTGTTGAAGAGCTCCGCCCCGCGAGCCGTTTTGGTCGTTGGCGTGCAGAGCGTGAGCAGCAGCGTGCAGCGGAGATTGAGAAGGAGCGCGAGCGTGCGAGCCGTCAGGCTCACCGTGAGCGTCTGCGTCAGGATCCGGGCCTGGACGGCCTGCGTGCTGAGGAGCGCCCCCGTAAGGAGCGTGCACCTCTGACTCGTGCCCGTAAGCTGCTGTACACCGCTTCGGCGCTGGCTATTATTGCGGTGCTGTATGTGGTGCTGGTCTTCTTCTCGCCCCTGTTGGCGACTCAGAAGATTACGGTGCGCGGCGCGTCCCTGCTGGAAACCACCCAGGTGGAGCAGAAGCTTGAGCCTCTGCGCGGCGTTCCGCTCACTCGCATCGATGAGAAGAAGGTGCGTGAGCTGATCGGGCAGGATAACGTGATTCGTAGCGTGCAGGTGGAGAGCCGTCCGCCGCATGAGCTGGTGGTGACTCTGAAGGAGCGTACCGCGGTTGCGGTTGTGAAGCAGGGCGATACGTACCATACTGTTGATAGTGATGGTGTTAGCCTTCTGGAGTCGGCGACTCAGCCCGATACGTCGGTGCCGCTGGTTCGTTTCAGCGGTGATGACCCGAAGACTTCGGCTGAGTTCCGCACCATTTCTACCGCGCTTTCGGCGATGCCCTCTGAACTTCTAGCTCAGGTTAAGGAAGCCGGCGCTACGTCAACCTCAAGTATCACTCTAACCTTGAGGGATAATACTACGGTGCAGTGGGGAACCGCTGAAGAGAGCGAGTTGAAGGCTAAGGTCCTGCTCTCCCTGCGCCAGGCTATTGCTAAGCGTGCTCAGGAGGAGAAATCTTCCGAGGCACAGACGCAGAAGGTGACCGTCTATGACGTGTCCGCCCCGCGCGTACCGGTGACCCGTTAGGGGAACCATTCAGGCGCTTTATCCTCCCTTTTTGTGTAAAATCCGCAAAAAGAGGGGGTAATTGCGCTGTGTGACTAGGAACCGACAAAAACAGTTTGGTATCCTAGCAGATAAAGTCATTCTTTAGAGGAAACCTTCAGGCTTAGATTAAGCTGCGGGTCTTCCGAAGCTGGAACACGGAACAATCGAGGAATACATGGACGCTGGAACTCCCCAGAACTACTTGGCAGTCATCAAGGTCGTTGGTATCGGCGGCGGTGGCGTCAACGCAGTCAACCGCATGATTGAGGTTGGTCTGCGCGGCGTTGAGTTCATTGCTATCAACACTGACGCTCAGGCTCTGCTGATGTCCGATGCAGACGTTAAGCTGGACGTTGGTCGTGAGCTGACCCGCGGTCTTGGCGCGGGCGCAAACCCCGAGGTTGGCCGTCAGGCAGCCGAGGATCACGCGCAGGAAATTGAGGAAGTCCTCAAGGGCGCAGACATGGTCTTTGTGACCGCAGGTGAGGGCGGTGGCACCGGTACCGGTGGCGCACCCGTCGTGGCACGTATTGCCCGCTCCCTCGGCGCTCTGACCATTGGTGTGGTGACCCGCCCCTTCACCTTCGAAGGCCGTCGCCGCTCCAACCAGGCTGAGACCGGTATCGCGGCTCTGCGCGATGAGGTTGATACCCTGATCGTTATTCCGAACGACCGACTGCTGTCGATTTCGGATCGCAACGTCTCCATGCTGGACGCATTCAAGTCCGCTGACCAGGTTCTGCTCTCCGGTGTGCAGGGCATTACCGACCTGATCACCACCCCCGGCCTGATCAACCTTGACTTCGCTGACGTTAAGTCCGTCATGCAGGGTGCAGGTTCGGCTCTGATGGGTATCGGCTCGGCATCCGGTGAGGACCGTGCCGTGAAGGCAGCTGAGCTGGCTATCGCTTCGCCGCTGCTGGAAGCATCCATCGACGGTGCACACGGCGTTCTGCTGTCCATTCAGGGTGGCTCCGACCTGGGTCTGTTCGAGATCAACGAGGCTGCACGCCTGGTTCAGGAAGTTGCTCACCCCGACGCAAACATCATCTTCGGTGCTGTTATTGACGACGCACTGGGCGATGAGGCTCGCGTGACCGTGATTGCTGCTGGCTTCGACGCAGTGAACCCGGAAACCAACTCCAACGCTTCCACTGCTGCAGCTACCCAGGCTCAGCGCACCCAGGCATCCTTCGGCGGTTCCACCGCTCCGGCTGCTAACGGCTACGGCTACAACGCACCCGCTGCTGCTCCGGCTTCCACCGGTGCTGCTGGCTTCGACGTTGACCTTCCCCCGGTTGTGGAGGAAGCTCCGGCTCGCCGCGACACCCTGGATGTCCCTGACTTCCTGAAGTAGTCTGCCCGGCTGTGAACGCATAGGCGTTGCACGGCTGAGAGTCTTATGAAGCTATAGGGGAGCTGAGAAACACGCACATTGTGCTGTTCTCGGCTCCCCTTTGCTATACCCGCCGTTATACCCGCTGACATCTGATGAAGGAATAGAAGATGAGCGATAACCCCAAAACTTCGCTGCTTGCCTCTGCCGATACCCGCACCCTGGGCCCCTGGCGTGTGCGGGTGGGTTTCACCTCCCGCGCGGCGGGCAACCTGGGCTTGCACGTGGACGATGAGCTCGGCGGCGGTATGGACGCCTCCCTGGTGCGCACCCTCAACCACCGTGCCGCTCTGGAGGAGGCGCTGGGTACCGACCCGTTCTTCTACCTGAACCAGGTACACGGCGTGCAGATCGCCTACCCGGAAGACTACGCGGTGGAATCCTACGCACCCGGTGCCCCGCAGGAGCGTACGGTTGAGCGTGCCCGCGCGGTGCTGGAGAACTCCCCGGTCGCCGATGCGGCGATTAGTAGTGAGGGCGTGCCCCTGGCGATTATGGTTGCTGATTGCATTCCCGTGGTCCTGGTGGGCGAGCGGGTCGAGAACTGGCAGCCGATCCTGGCGGTGGCTCACGCGGGCCGCCGCGGCCTGCTTGACGGCGTGCTCCAGCAGACCGTGCAGCGGATGCGCCAGCTCGGCGCGGAGAAAATTACCGCCTGGCTGGGTCCGAGCATTTGCGGTAGCTGCTACGAGGTGCCCGAGGCGATGCGCACCGAGTCCACCGAACTGATTCCGCAGGTGCACGCGGTGACCAGCCAGCACACTCCCGGCCTGGATCTGCCCGCCGGTGCCCGCGCGGTGCTGGAGGATGCAGGCGTGGAGGTGTGCATGGATTGTGCGCAGTGCACGTTTGAGGAGCCCGAGGTGTATTCGCATCGCGGGTTCACGAACCGCGGTGAGAAGCCGGGCCGTATCGCGGGTCTGGTGTGGGTTGAGAAGGCGGCAGAGCCCGCCGCCTAGAGCTGCTAAAGATAGGGTCGCTAAAGATAGAGCCGCTGAAGGAGAGAAGATGTCTGAAATGAACGTAGAAGAGAACCTGCAGTACACTCCCGAACGTGCCGAGCAGTTGCTGCAGAACTACCGCCGCGTGCTTGAGCGTATCCGCGCCGCGGAGCAGGACCACAGCGCCGTGCGTACCGAGGCGAGCGCCCCGGTGCAGCTGGTGACGGTCACGAAGTTTTTTCCCGCCTCCGACGCGGCGGCGCTGCTGGATGGGGGAGTGACCCTCTTCGGTGAGAACCGCGACCAGGAGGCGAGCGCGAAGGCTCGCGAGCTCGCCGCCTACTGCGCCCAGCGTGAGGTGCAGCCCCCGCATTGGGCGTTTATCGGTCAGCTGCAGACGAACAAGGCGAAGTCTGTGGTCAAGTACGCCTCCAGCGTGCATTCGGTGGACCGCCCCTCCCTGGCGGACGCGCTGGCGAAGGCGTACGCAAACCAGCTGGCACGCTTCGAGGCGGGGGAGGCGCCCGCACCTGCAGCGGCGGAGCAGGGCGCGCTGACCTGCCTGGTGCAGGTGTCCCTGGCGGAGGTGGCGACGGCTGGCCATGCCGCCGAGGGCGCGCGCGGCGGTACGAGCGCCTCCGAGCTGCTGGAGCTGGTGGAGCGCATCGAGAATCACGAGCACCTGCGCTGCGGTGGCGTGATGGCGGTGGCACCGCTGGGCATGAACCCGGATGCGGCGTTTGAGAAGCTCTATGGTTTGGCCTCGCTGGTGCGTGAGCAGGTGCCGCACGCGACCGAGATTTCCGCCGGCATGAGCGGCGACCTGGAAGCGGCGGTGCGCTGGGGCTCGACCTGCGTGCGCGTGGGTAGCGACATCATGGGTAAGCGCCCGGCGCTCTAGGCCCTTTAGCCGTTAGTCTTTTCAGCTGATGGGTCTGCTGGCGGCGGCATAATCATCGGTGCCCTTGACCGCCCGCGCGGGGTGGGCGCTGGTAATATATACATGCCGGTGCATGACGTACCGTCACGCGCACACCTTCTGACGAAGCACCACGGCAGACCCTGTACACCACAAGCAAAGAACAGCGAGAGAATCATGGCGAAGCAAAGCCGTCTGGCGGGTTTCCTCGGCCTGGAACGATACCAGGACGCCGAGGCGACGCCGGAAGAATCCCCGCAGGCTGTGCAGGCTGACACCCGCAAGGAGGCGAACGCCTCCGCAGGGCAGGCTGCTACAGCGCAGAAGACCGATAACGCCAACAGGCTCTCAGCACTGCCCGGCTCGGCACAGTACAGCGATGCCGAGTCGCAGAGCGAAACCTACCATCTGCAGGACGAACCCGCCTATACTGAACAGGAAGAGTACCTGCAGGCTGATAGCTACGATGACGGTACAGAAACCGAGTATCTGGACGCAGAAGAATCTGCCGACGGACGAGCAACCGTAGATGCAGCGGCACACGCCACCGCTCATACACCTGAAACCACAGCTGATCTGGCGGAAACCGAACAGACTTGGGACGACGCCAGCGCAGACAATTGGGAGGACACCCCGGTGCCGAATACCGAATACACCGAGCAGTACGCCGATACGTACTCCAACGACGGCTACTACGAACAGGGCTACGCGCCCGAAGAAACCAACGGATACACCTACGGTTACGAGGAAGAAGAGGACGAATTGCGTCGTATCACCACTATCCACCCCCGCTCCTACAATGACGCAAAGATCATTGGTGAGGCATTCCGCGAGAACATCCCCGTGATTATGAACGTGGAAGAAATGCCTGACGCAGACGCAAAGCGCCTGGTGGACTTCGCATCCGGTCTGGCATTCGCACTGGAGGGCCGCATTGAGCGCGTCACCGCTAAGGTGTTCCTGCTGACCCCCTCCAACCTGGAGGTTCTGGGCGTGGCTAACTCCGAGGTTCCCGCCGGCTTTGAGACCGACGGCGAATTCCCCTTCGACCAGGGCTAAGGACTGATAGATGGGTTATATTTTCGCCCTCATTACGATTATTCTGTACGTTCTCTACGTCTCCATGCTGCTACGCATGCTCTTTGACTGGGTACGCATGTTCGCTCCGGGATGGCGCCCGAAGGGCATCGTTCTGCTCTTCGCTAGCGGCGTGTACGCGGTGACGGACTGGCCGATGAACCTGTTGCGTCGTCTGATTCCGCCGGTGCGTGTGGGTAACGTTGCGTTGGATACCGGTTTTCTGATTCTGATTGTTCTGCTGTCTTTCCTGCTGAACATCATGACGACGATTACCGCGAAGCTGTCCTAACGTGCCCCTCCATCGGAGAGATACGAGAACTAGGCATGAGAGCCCCGCTTGCGCTTGGCATCCTGACATGGGATGACGTGCTGGCGGGGTTTTCTGTACCCAATTTCTGGGCCGAGAAGAACCTCCCGCGAGGGGGGGGGAGAGACGAATACAGCCGGCGTCGAATCATGCGAAATGCACCCGCGAGCAGATATCGAGCTTGATTACGGCGGGGATAGGGATAAACGCAGCGCGTGGTGAATCCCACCCTTGCGCGAGCGAATATTTTACGATTCAACCGACGTATAACCGGGCACAGAAACCAAAGAATAGTAGAATTGGTGCCAACGACTGCATCGCGGCATAACCATGCCCTGAATCATCGGGACCCTAAAATATTGGGGCCACGCCCTATCTGGCTGGTGAATCCGCGGCACTCAACATCACCACCAAACCCCGTAGGGATACCCAGAGGAGAAGCCCATGGCAATCACCCCCGAAGACCTGATCACTAAGAGCTTCAAGATCGTCACCGAAGAGTCCGGTTACGACCGCAACGAGGTCGACGACTTCCTGGACGAGCTCGTTGTCGAACTGCGCGCACTGTACTCCGAGCGTGACGCTCTGGAGCGTCAGGTTGAGCAGCTCTCTGCAAACGCACCCGATTCCCCGGCAGCGGCTGTAGCACCCGCACAGTCCTCGGCGGCACCGGCTGCACCTCAGGACGCGGCGGCACTGCTCGCCATGGCACAGAAGGTTCACGACGACTACGTGGCACAGGGCGAGAAGGCTAAGGCTGAACTGATTGAAGAGGCAGAGAAGAAGGCAGACGCTATGGTGAGCGAAGCTCAGCAGCAGCGCGAAGAGGTTCTCTCTCGCCTCACCGACGAGAAGGAAGAGCTGGAGATCGCTGTTGAGGCTCTGCGCGGCTTCGAGAGCCGTTACCGCTCCAAGCTGCTGCAGCACCTGGATGCACAGGTTCAGGAGCTGAAGAACCTCAAGTCCATCGAGGCTTCCGCATAAATCAGCATGCTTAAATAAGCTAACGACGCTGCTAAGTTAACGACGCTTTGAAGCGTATGCCGCCCGGATTCTTTCTCTTCCACCGCTATTCACCGGGGAAGATGGAGAGAACCGGGCGGTATTCTCATGCCTGCTCCGCCCGGCTTGAGAACACAGGATGAGAAGCGGGGGAGAGCACACGCCGAATACTCGATGCACTACCCCGATTTGCTAAGCTAGAGGGGCACTATCGAACGGTACCGCACCAGGTTTGCGTTCGGGCGCGTAGCAACCGGCACAGACTAGAGGAGAGCTATGACCAACACCCCCAAGACTGCTGAATCCTCAGTCTCACACACCGCTACAAAGGCTGACGGACGCCGCGTGCGCATCCTCTCGGCTCGCTCTGCGGGCATCCTCGCGCTCGTGCTCGCCGCCGTCGTGTTCGCTATCGACCAGGGCACCAAATACCTGGTCGTCACCCAGATGCAGTTGGGGGAGCGCATCACCGTTATTGACGGGCTGCTGTGGTGGTACTCGATCCGTAACTCCGGTGCCGCGTTCAGCATGGGCGAGAACGTCACCTGGATTTTCACGCTCGTCATGGTTGCCGCCGCAGCCGTGGTGCTGTACCTGCTGCGCCGCACCCGCGCCCTGTCCTGGACCCTCGCGCTGGGCGGTCTGCTCGGCGGTATCTGCGGCAACCTTTTTGACCGTCTCTTCCGTGAGCCCGGCTTCGGTTCCGGTCACGTGGTCGACTTTATTTCCGTACCGAACTTCGCGATTTTCAATATTGCAGACTCCGCAATCTGCGTGTGCATGGCGTTCATCGTTCTGCTGAACTTCAAGGGCCTGAACCTCAACGGAACCCGTGTGCAGGCTGACGACAAGAATGCGGCAGGGAAGAGCGCCAAGTAGCTCCCCGTTCCGGCATACGCGCCGACGGTTACGTTGCCGACACACGTGCCTACTAAGACGTTCTCACACAGACGACCCCTCACACAGACAACCAAAGCAAACACCATCCGAAGGAGAGCCGCATGAGCGAAACCACCAACGCCGCCGAAGATACGGCACGCATCCGCGCTGAATTCACCGTTGAAGGCGCGCTCGCCGGTATGCGCCTGGACGCCGCGCTCGCCGGTGCTCTCGATGCGCCGCGCACCCGCACCTCCGGGTGGATTCGTGACGGCCACGTGACCGTGACCAACAACGGCAAGACCGTGAAAATCGGCAAGTCCTACAAGCTTTCCGCAGGCGATGAGGTCGTCGTCGATGCACCCGCACCGCGCGATCTGGCGGACATCCGCCCCGAAAAGGTGGATGGCTTCCGCATCGTGCACCTGGACGAGGACATCGTTGTGGTGGACAAACCCGCAGGCGTGGCGGCACACCCCTCACCCGGCTGGCACGGCCCCACCGTCATCTCCGCGCTCATGGGCGAGGGCATTTCGGTTGCTACCTCCGGCGCGGCAGAACGCCAGGGCATTGTGCACCGCCTGGACGTGGGCACCAGCGGCCTGATGGTCGTAGCCCGTAGCGAACGTGCATACACCGAACTCAAGCGAGCCTTCAAGGAACGCACCGTGGACAAGGTCTACCACACCCTCGTGCAGGGCCTGCCCGACCCGCTGCGCGGCACCATTGACGCACCCATCGGCCGCCACCCCGGCAACGAATGGAAGTTCGCCGTGGTCGAAGACGGACGCAACTCCATCACCCACTACGATGTGCTCGAAGCCTTTGGCCCCGCATCGCTGGTGGAGGTGCACCTAGAAACCGGACGCACCCACCAGATTCGTGTGCACTTCTCTGCGCTGCGCCACCCCTGCTGCGGCGACCTGACCTACGGCGCCGACCCGCGCTTTAGCGCCGAACTGGGTCTGACCCGACAGTGGCTGCACGCGCACCGCCTGGGCTTCGACCACCCCGGTACCGGAGAGCGCGTGACCTTCACCAGCGAGTACCCGCTCGACCTGTCCTATGCGCTGACCGCTCTGCGCGAGGGCAAAGTTCAGCTCGGCTAGACAGCTCGGCAACTATAGCCGCCCGCTGGCTGCCGCATACAGCTTCACATTCACCGCCCATACTCCAGCCCACATCTTCAGGAGATATCCGTGGCAACCAAAGATTTTGCGCACCTGCACGTGCACACCGAGTACTCCATGCTCGACGGCGCCGCGCGCCTGGGTGACCTGTTCACCCACGCTAAAGAACTCGGCATGAAGTCCATGGCGACCAGTGACCACGGCTTCCTCTTTGGTGCCTTCGACTTCTGGCGCCAGGCTAAAGCGCACGACATCAAGCCCATTATCGGTGTGGAGGCGTACCTGACCCCCGGCACGCACCGCACCGACCGTTCGCGTGTGCGCTGGGGCGACGGCTCCCGTGACGACGTGTCCGGTGGTGGCGCGTACACCCACATGACCATGTGGGCTGAAACCACCGAGGGCATGCACAACCTGTTCCGTGCATCCTCGATTGCGTCGCTGGAAGGTCAGCTGTACAAGCCGCGCATGGATCGTGAGGTGTTGCAGACCTACTCGAAGGGCCTGATCGCTACCACCGGTTGCCCCTCCGGCGAGATCCAGACGCGCCTGCGCCTGGGCCAGTTCGACGAAGCAATTCAGGCGGCGAGCGACTTCCGCGATATCTTCGGCAAGGACAACTTCTACTGCGAGGTCATGGACCACGGCCTCGACATTGAACGCAACGTGCAGGAGGATTTGCACCGCCTCGCCAAGCAGCTGAACCTGCCCTACGTGGCGACCAACGACCTGCACTACACCCGCCAGGAAGACCACACCGCCCACGCGGCGCTGCTGTGCGTGCAGTCCGGCTCGACCCTCACCGACCCCAAGCGCTTCAAGTTCGACGCGGATAACTTCTACCTGCGCTCGGCTGAAGAAATGTACGCCCTGTTCGGCGACATTCCCGGCGCGTGCGAGAACACCCTCGAAATCGCTGAACGCTGCAACGTGGAGTTCAACACCAAGGCGAACTACATGCCGAACTTCCCCGTGCCCGAGGGCGAAAACGAGGAATCCTGGTTCGTGAAGGAGGTCGAGAAGGGCCTACACTACCGCTTCCCACAGGGCGTTCCCGACAATGTGCGCAAGCAGGCAGAGTACGAGGTGGGGGTTATTACCTCCATGGGCTTCCCCGGCTACTTCCTCGTGGTCGCCGACTTTATCAACTGGGCTAAGCGCAACGGTATTCGCGTGGGCCCCGGCCGTGGCTCCGGTGCAGGCTCCATGGTCGCGTACGCGATGCGTATTACCGACCTGAACCCGCTCGACCACGACCTGATCTTCGAGCGATTCCTCAACCCCGACCGCGTCTCCATGCCCGACTTCGATGTGGACTTTGACGATCGTCGCCGCGGCGAAGTCATCGACTACGTAACCGAAAAGTACGGTGAAGAGAAGGTCGCGCAGATCGTCACCTTCGGCACCATTAAGGCGAAGCAGGCGCTCAAGGACGCCTCCCGAGTGATGGACCAGCCGTACTCGGTCGGTGAGCGCCTCACCAAGGCGATGCCGCCGGACGTCATGGGTAAGAACATTGCCCTGGCGAACGTGTACAACGAAGAGGATAAGCGTTACGCCGAGGCGGCAGATTTGCGCGCCCTCATTGAGGACCCGGTCGATAAGATCTACGGCCAGGTTTTTGAAACCGCGAAGGGTCTGGAGGGTCTGAAACGTCAGTGGGGCGTGCACGCTGCGGGCGTGATTATGTCCAGCAAGGACCTCGTGGACGTGATCCCCGTGATGCGCCGCGAAGCCGACGGCCAGGTCATCACCCAGTTCGATTACCCCACCTGTGAGGGCCTGGGCCTGATCAAGATGGACTTCTTGGGTCTACGTAACCTCACCATCATCTCTGATGCGGTGGAGAACATTAAGGCTAACCGAGGCATCGACCTGGACCTTGAATCCCTCTCACTGGACGACCCGGAATCGTACCGTCTGCTGGCGCGCGGCGATACCCTCGGCGTGTTCCAGCTCGATGGCGGCCCGATGCGCTCGTTGCTCAAGCTCATGGAGCCCGAGGAGTTCGAGCACATTTCGGCAGTGTTGGCGCTGTACCGTCCGGGCCCGATGGGCGCGAACTCGCACACCAACTACGCTCTGCGTAAGAACGGTAAGCAGGAGATCGAGCCGATCCACCCCGAGCTGGAAGAGCCGCTGAAGGACATTCTGGACACCACCTACGGCCTGATCGTGTATCAGGAGCAGGTTATGGCGATTGCTCAGAAGGTCGCGAACTACACTCTGGGTGAGGCAGACTTGCTGCGCCGTGCGATGGGTAAGAAGAAGAAGGCGGAGCTGGATAAGCAGTACGCTACTTTCCACGACGGCATGATTTCTAACGGCTACTCTGAGGGCGCTATTAAGGCGCTCTGGGATATTCTGCTGCCGTTCTCTGACTACGCGTTCAACAAGGCACACACGGCTGCGTACGGTCTGGTGTCGTACTGGACGGCGTACCTGAAGGCGCATTACCCGCAGGAGTACATGGCTGCGCTGCTGACCAGCGTGGGCGATAACAAGGACAAGCTCGCGCTGTACCTGAACGAGTGCCGCGCCATGGGCATTACCGTGCTCGCGCCGGACGTGAACGAGTCCACCCTGACCTTCGCCCCTGTCGGTGACGATATCCGCTTCGGTATGGGCGCGATCCGTAACGTGGGCGCGAACGTGGTCGAAGGCATGATTGCCGCCCGCGAGGAGAAGGGCCGCTACGAGTCCTTCAACGACTTCCTGAAGAAGGTGCCGCTGCAGGTGTGCAATAAGCGCACCATCGAGTCGCTCATCAAGGCGGGCGCTTTCGACGACCTGGGCCACACCCGCCGTTCGCTGTCCCTCATTCATGAGGCGGCAGTGGACGCAGCCGTAGCGGTCAAACGTAAGGAAGCGGCGGGTCAGTTCGACCTCTTCGGCTCCCTCGGCATGGATGACGCCCTGGGTGATGAGCTGACGGTGACCATCCCCGACGTGCCCGAGTGGGACCGCCGTGAGAAGCTGAACTTTGAGCGTGACATGCTGGGCCTGTACGTTTCGGACCACCCATTGCGTGGCCTGGAACGTGCGCTCTCGGATGCCGCAAGCCATTCGGTGCACGACATCATTGGTGAAGACTCGCACGTGCGCGACGGCGAAACCGTCACCGTTGCGGGCATGCTCACCGGCGTTTCGCGCCGTATTGCCAAGTCCAGCGGTAACCAGTACGCCTCCGTGGAGCTGGAAGACCCCTCGGGCGCAACCATTACGGTCATGTTCTTCTCCCGCGCCTACGAGACGATGGGCGCCGCCCTGGCGGACGACCTCATCTGCTCGATTCGTGGCCGCGTGCAGCGCCGCGACGACGGCAGCGTGAACATGAGCGCGCAGGAACTGCAGATCCTGGAAATCAGCGATGACGGCCGCGCCGCACCCATCACCATCGTGGTACCCGAGTACCTGGTGACCGAGGAGAACCTGAAGGAGCTGAAGGAGACCCTGCGCGACCACAAGGGCACCGCGGATGTGCGCATGCTCGTGCGTACCCGCGATAAGGAGCAGCTGGTGCTGCTGGATGCGAGCGTGCGCGTGGAACCGAACCCGAGCCTCTTCGGTGAAATCAAGACGATTTTCGGTCCGAGCTGCATTCGACGCTAACAACACGCCCCTATGAGGGGAATGACAGGGTGGATTCTGCATAGCAGAGTCCACCCTGAGCGTATATTCACTCACAACATACGGTGTATCCGCTGTATATCACGGTAGAATAGGTATAAATATTCTTGAGCGCTGTATACGCGGGCGCTAGCGCGCCCAGCCAAGGAGAAACGAATGTACTGCCCCTATTGCAAGCACACCGACTCGCGCGTGGTGGATTCCCGCACCACCGATGACGGCGCCGCAATTCGCCGCCGCCGCCAGTGCACCTCCTGCGCTCGCCGCTTCACGACCGTTGAAACCACCACCATTTCGGTGATTAAGCGTTCCGGCGTGACCGAGCCTTTTGACCGTTCGAAGATTGCCGCGGGCGTGCGTAAGGCATGCCAGGGCCGCCCCGTGGGTGAGGATGATTTGGCGAAGCTCGCCCAGGAGGTTGAGGAGCTGATTCGTGCTCGCGGTCTGGCGGAGATTAACGCGCACGAGGTGGGTCTGACCATCCTGGAGCCGCTGTCGAAGCTGGACGCGGTCGCCTACCTGCGTTTTGCGAGCGTGTACCAGGCGTTTGAGAACCTTGAAGACTTTGAGGAGGCGATTGCGCGTCTGCGTGAGGACCGCATCGCCCAGTAACTAGCTAGCCCAGTAACTGGCCAGCCCAGTAGCTAATGAGCTCAGCCGCCGCTACATGAGCGGCGGCATATAAAAAGGGGCTGTTCCCGAGATATCTATCTCAGGAACAGCCCCTTTAGCTGTAGCTACACTTTACGCTTCGCCGCGGCGCTTGCGTTCCTGCAGCATGCCGCCAGCCCACAGTGCCGCACCCACAATACCCGCGTTGTTACGCAGGGCAGCCATGACCATGGGGGTACGAATCTGGTCCTCAAAGTAGGGCATGAACTTCTCCGGGTTCTTGGAGATGCCGCCGCCGATGATGAACAGGTCGGGGGAGAAGAGCATCTGAACGTGCTCGAAGTAGCGGTACAGGCGCTTGCCGTACTTCTTCCAGGACAGCTCGTGCACCTCGCGGGCACGGGCAGAAGCCTGAGACTCGGCGTTGTGGCCGTCGATCTCCAGGTGGCCCAGCTCGGTGTTCGGGATCAGCACGCCGTCGTTGATGAGGGCGGAGCCAATGCCGGTGCCCAGGGTGATGACAGCGATCAGGCCGTCACGGTTACGGCCCTGGCCGTAGGTTGCCTCAGCCAGACCGGCTGCGTCAGCGTCGTTGAGGCCGTAGACGGTGCGGCCGCCCAGAGCCTCGCTCATGACCTGTTCCAGGTCGGTGTTGATCCAGGAGTCGTCCACGTTCGCTGCGGAGAAGACCATGCCGTTCTTCACCACTGCGGGGAAGTCGATGCCGACAGCGGACTCGGGGTCCGGTGCCAGGTCGCGGCCCTGCAGCTCATCCACTACGCGGCGTACAACCTCAGCCACAGCCTCGGGGGTTGCAGGCTTGGGGGTGTCAATGCGGAAACGGTCGGACACGAGGTTACCGGTGCGCAGGTCGACGATACCGCCCTTAATGCCGGTACCTCCAATGTCCACACCAATCTGCAGGTCCTTGGGGGTGGGGGCGGGCAGCTCGTTGATGACGCCGGGTTCTGCGTATTCGCTCATGGTTTTCTCTCTCTTTCGCCCCGCCTACTGCCGTGTAACCTAGGGGAGTGGGCGGGCTTGTCAGTGGGTGAATTGATATAAAAGTGAGGTGCTGGGCTTAGGGCAGGGTCAGGATGTCCGCGCCGTCAGCGGTCACCACGAGGGTGTGCTCGAACTGCGCGGTGCGCTTGCGGTCGCGGGTGACCACGGTCCAGTCGTCATCCCACAGGTCCCATTCGATGGTGCCAAGGGTCAGCATGGGCTCGATCGTGAAAATCATGCCCTCACGGATCTCGGTGTCGTAGGCGGGTGCCGCATCGTAGTGGGGGATGATGAGGCCCGAGTGGAACTCACGACCCACACCGTGACCGGTGTAGTCGCGAACCACGCCGTAACCGAAACGTGCCGCATACTTCTCAATGACGCGACCAATCACGTTGATCTGGCGGCCCGGCTTCACAGCCTTAATCGCACGGTTCAGGGACTCTTCGGTGCGCTCAACCAGCAGGCGGGACTCTTCGTCCACGTTGCCGACGAGTAGGGTCTTGTTTGTATCGCCGTGCATGCCGTCCAGGTATGCGGTGACGTCCAGGTTGAGGATGTCGCCGTCCTCCAGCACGGTGGAGTCCGGGATGCCGTGGCAGATGACCTCGTTCAGGGAGGTGCACACGGACTTGGGGTAGCCGCGGTAATCCACGGTGGAGGGGTACGCGCCGTGGTCGCAAATGTACTCGTGGACCAGCACGTCAATCTCGTCGGTGGTGGTGCCGGGCACGCAAATCTTGGATGCTTCAACAATGGCGCCTGCCGCAATCTTGCCGGCTGCGCGAACCCGCTCAACTTCCTCGGGGGTGTACATGTTCGAATCGTTACCCTCGTTGGCGGTGGGCTTACCCACGTACTCGGGGCGAACAATGTGCGAGGGGACCGGGCGCATGGGGGTGATGCGTCCGGGGGTCAGACAACCCACGGGTGCTCGACCGGGCTCTGCAGGAAGATTGTGCGAAGTATTCGTTTTGGTTGAAGACATAGTTTCATCTTACCGGGCGTGGGCGGGTTGTGTCCCTTGCTCAGGCGCTAAAAAAGCGGCGGATACACAAGCCGTACCTTTTTCCCAGATTGTGAATAAAATTTCATGCACGCTAGCGGCAAAACTACGCGGGTGAAAAGCCGGAGTGGAAGGCAGAGGCGGAAGACCGGGGCGGAAGACCGTGGAGGGGAAACGCCGTGAGAAGCTCCACCCGCCTCATTGCCACGAACCTACGCGCGTGAGAAGCTAGAAACACCAACCCCTCACCGTCGAAGGAGAACCCATGAGTGAGAAGAAAAACCACCTGAGCGAAGCCATCGAATCGGCGGTCGAAAAGACCCTGAACTCCGCGACTGAAGCCACCAGCCCGCACCCCGAAGAGTACTGGTACAACCTGTCCACCGGCGAGGTTGAACGCGGCCAGCAGAGCGCCGTCACCTCCCTGTGGGGCCCCTTCAAAACCTACGAGGAGGCGGCACACGCCATGGACCGCGCCCGCGAACGCAACGACGCCTGGGAAAAGGACGGCGGCTGGCTCTAAAGCACGAGCACCCTTAGCCTTGCCCAACGTCCTCAGTCTTGCCCAACGCCCTCAGCCACGCTCAAGGCGCACGCCGCCCAACAGACATACAGCCTGAGACGAAAAGACCCCCGCACCCGGAGCACCGGATACGGGGGTCTTTCTTCTCAAGCTTTTCTTCTCAGCCTAAAGCCTACTCAAAAGTGTGCTCAGCCGCCGGGAACTCACCCGAACGAACCTGCTCACGATAAGCACGCGCAGCGTCCTCCATGACCTGACCGACCTGCGCAAACTGCTTCACAAAACGCGGCACGCGACCGGAACGAACACCCATCATGTCCTGCCATACCAGCACCTGACCGGTGGTCACATTCGAGGCACCAATACCAATGGTCGGCACAGTGCCCACAGCCTCATCCACCAGCTGCGCAGTCTGAGCGGTCACCATCTCCATCAGCACGCAGAACGCACCAGCCTCAGCCAGCGCCACCGCATCCTCACGAACACGCTCAGACGCATCGCCGCGGCCCTGCACACGGAAACCGCCCAGGGCATGCTCCGACTGCGGGGTGAAACCAACATGCGCCACCACCGGAATACCGGTACGCACCAGGGCACGAACCCACTCAGCCATCGACGCATCAGCCTCAATCTTGACCGCGTGCGCGCCGCCCTCCTTCATCAGGCGAACAGCGCTCGCCACCGCCTGCTGCGGGGACTGCTCATACGAACCAAACGGCAAATCAGCAACCACCATGGCGCGGGACGCACCGCGAGAAACTGCCGCAACCAGCGGAATCATCTCATCCAGGGTAATGGTCAGGGTGGACTCGTAGCCGAGCACCACATTCGCCGCTGAATCGCCCACCAGCAGCATGTCGATGCCGGCGCGATCAAAAATCTGCGCCGTCAGAGCGTCATAACAGGTCAGCATGGAGAACTTCTGACCGGTCGCCTTAGCCTGAGCCAGGTGAACGGTACGCACCTTCTTGACGGTGTCCAGGTCAAAAGGCTTCGATGCAGAAGCAGTCGCGGGAGCAGCCGCGGAGGTAGCGGCAGGCTGTGCCGCGTAGGGCGAAGAGATCTCGGAAGAACGCTCAGTAGTCATGCTGACTATTCTAACCCTGCACGGCTCCAACCTGGCGTACCGCTCACCACGAGGGAACAACTATGCCTAGTTCCAGATGAGGTTAATGTAGTAGGTCGGGAACGACGCAGCGGCGTTCTTATTCATCAGCTCCGGAACAGCGGAAGAAGCATCACTAAACTCACGCGGCAAATCGCGCTGAATGAGCGCCTGCTGCACCAGAGCATCCCAGTGCAGCTGCATGATCGAATAGGTGCAGACTTCCTTCACGACGTCCTCCGCGTAGGACTCCCACGCCGGGAGCGCCGCATCGTTATCGAAGAAACCCTCATAGCCCTGGGACAGGCCCGTATCGCAGGCGTTCACCGCGTTCTTCGCGTACTGCAGCCAGTAGCTGCGGCTCAACTCATCGGTGGTGTTGAAAGTAAACGCCTCATAGTCTGCCTTCAGCAGGGCGTAAGACGCCTGAATAGAACCGGCAAGCGGGGCGTGCGAAGAGAAGACAATAACGTCCAGAAGAGCAGCGATGTACTCCATCTGCACCTTCTCGTACGCAATGCCGGAAGGCTGAACCGGACCAGAATGCATCTGCACCAGAGCCTCCACCGCGTTGATAAAACGCTCAACGTCGGCGGTCGCCTTCACCATCAGATTCAGCAGACGCTGAACACACTGATAATCCTCAGAGATCTGCGAGAACACTCCAAAGGACAGGACGCCACGCTCCGAAGCAGCCGTCGCCAGAATCTGGCTCGTCAACCGCTGGCTCTCCGCCTCCGCCTTCGCCACGCTTACCAGCAGGGCACCGCAATACGCCAGGGCGCGGCCATCCACCAGCTGAGGCTGCTGCCGATGCAACGGCAGAAGACGCTCATGAATCTGACGGAAAATAGCGCTCTGCGTCAGAGCCTTCTTGCCCAGCTCCTCAGTCTTCAACAGCACAGTATCCGCCGAGAAATCACGCGGCACGAAACGGCGCGCATCCGGTGCAGTAAACGGCGAATAGGGGCGGCCCATCACCGGCTGCAACAGCGACATCGTGGTAAACAGTGAAAAACGAGCCGCCACCGGGTACAGCGAATCCGGGTAGTTCGGCGCATCCGGCGCGTTGACACGCTCCGTGCACAGAGTCAACCAGGTCTGCTCCACCGCCCGATCAGACGTAATGCCAACACCCATACCCAGGATGCTCTCACCGAACGCCTCCGAAGGAAGCTTGCCGGGGTTCATGGCACGCGCCTGCATGAGCGCCACAGCCAGCTCCACCGTATAGTTCGTGCGGCGCTTCTTGCCCGCCTCGTCAAGATTCTGGAACGGACGCACGCCCGCAATCTTCTGACCGCGCGCCAGCGTATGCAGCTCCTTATTCATGGCGAACTGCTGTGGGTTACGCTGCATCATCTTCGACACCTCGTAAGCGCTCTTACGGTTCAGCTTCTCACGGCGCTGAGCACCCTCAGCCGACAGCGCATCATACTTGCCGCGGCTTGCGTGAACGTACCAGGCACGAAATATCTGAAGTGGCAGGAAGAAGAAAGTGTACTTCCACGACCAGCTAAAAATAATGACCGGAATAGCCGCGCTCGAACCCAAACGGCCCGTGTAACCGGTCCAGATGAACTCCACAAACGCACCAATCAGCGCCCACAACGCCAAAGTGCGAACCCTAAACGCCACACGGGAGGGGCGGTCCAGCAGGTAGGTCGCACCACCGGTCTTGTTATTCTTCATGACTGTCGGGCCAAAGACCGCAACCGCAAAAAGGCAGACCAGATACAACACCAAGAAAACAATGGGGGCGGCAATAAGTAGCAGCCACTCAAGCCCGGTGGGGTCAGCAGCAACCAGTGTGCTTGCCGCTAGAGGAATCTGTGCGGGCGCCACCTGTGCGGGCAGCGCCTGCAAAGCTGATGAGAGAAGAACGGAATGTAGCATACCCCCATTATCGCAAGGCGACTCCGACCACGCCCCGCGAACCGTCATCTGCCAGGTATCTGAACAAAGCCTAGACCCGCACCGCAGAAAAGTGGGGGAGCGGCCCCGGTACCGCCCAGAATCTGAGCTACCGCGGCACGCAAGAAGAGAATTTACACAAACGAAACCTCCCACCCGCGCGACGCACAGCAGAACCCGATAGGCTAGATAACAACAGGACACACGCCGGGGCAAGGAGGCGCCAGCACCGCTGGTACACAACCCGCCGCAACCCCTTGGAAACCCAAGGGACGTGCAGGACCTTCCGCAACAGGGTCTTCTTCACCTCGGCAGCAAATTTAGCGCGCCTCCGCCACCCACAGACGGGTACCACGCGGATGCGCGCCCGCACCGAGAGGGCAACTCATGGACCGCCAACAGGAATTCGTACTGCGCACCATCGAAGAGCGCGACATCCGCTTTATCCGCCTCTGGTTCACCGATGTGGTCGGCACCCTCAAATCCGTGGCGCTCGCACCGGCTGAAGTAGAAAGCGCCTTCGACGAGGGCCTGGGATTTGACGGCTCCTCCATCGAGGGCTTCTCCCGCGTCTACGAATCCGACATGCTCCTACAGCCCGACCCCTCCACCTTCCAGATTCTGCCCTGGCGCGGTGAGGAAGACATCACCTCCCGCATGTTCTGCGACGTGCTCACCCCCGACGGTGAGATTAGCGCCTCCGACACCCGCGGTGTGCTCAAGCGCGTGCTCAACAAGGCCGCGGAGATGGGCTTCACCTGCTACACCTCGCCCGAAATTGAGTTCTACCTGCTGGAGTCCTCCAAGCTCGGCGCCGACGGATTCCCCATGCCCGTGGATCACGAATCCTACTTCGACCACACCCCCGGCGGCATCGTGCAGGACTTCCGCCGCAAGGCAGTGACGATGCTCGAAGAAGTCGGCATCTCCGTCGAATTCAGCCACCACGAAACCGGCCCCGGACAGAACGAAATCGACCTGCGCCACGCCGACGCCTTGCAGACCGCCGACAACGTCATGACCTTCCGCACCGTCATCAAGGAAGTCGCCTACTCGCTCGGCATGTACGCAACCTTCATGCCCAAACCCTTCACCAAGTACGCCGGCAGCGGCATGCACACCCACTTCTCCCTCTTCGAAGGCGACACCAACGCATTCTTTGAAGCCGGTGCCGAATACCAGCTGTCCAAGACCGCACGCCACTTCATCGCCGGTGTGCTCAAGCACGCCCCCGAATTCACCGCGGTCACCAACCAGTTCATCAACTCCTACAAGCGCCTCTGGGGTGGCGGCGAAGCACCCTCCTACGTCTCCTGGGGCCACAACAACCGCTCCGCCCTCGTGCGTGTGCCCCTGTACAAGCCGAACAAGATGCAGTCCGCCCGCATCGAGTACCGTGGCCTGGACTCGGCATCGAACCCGTACCTGGCCTACGCGGTGATTCTCGCCGCAGGTCTGAAGGGTATCGAAAACGAGTACCCGCTCATGCCCGCCGTGACCGAAGACCTCGCCGCCATGACCAACGCCGAACGCCGCGCCATGGGCTACAACCCGCTGCCCGCGTCCCTGCGTGAAGCCATCAATATCACCGAAGAATCCGAGTTCATGGCGGAGGTTCTGGGCGAGCAGGTCTTCGAGCAGTTCCTGCGCAATAAGCGCGCCGACTGGGACCAGTACCAGGCTCAGGTGACCCCGTACGAGCTCAAGCACAACCTCGGAATCCTCTAACGGCTGGATCTTCTAGCCTCCCCTCGGGATGAGTGAGCGCTGACAGCCTCAGGGCGGTACCCGCTACCGGTAACACGCCGGCGGGTACCGCCCACAGGTCTATCAAATGCACCTATCGGCTGCGCCGTTCACCGCCGATTTTTAGCCGCCGAAATTTATACTTTCCGCCCCGGATCTACTCTCCACCCACAGTTCTCTAACCTAGTTCTCTACCCACGGTTCTCACGCTATGACTGACAGCTCCCACTACCCGGCCACCGGGCTCATCCGCATTATCGACCCCGCCAAAGAACCCAAACCGCTCACCGACATCGCCCCCGACGCACTCGACGACGAGCAACGCGCCGAAGCCGAACGCAAAGCCCAGCTACGCCTGCGCACCCGCATGATCGCCACCGGCTTCCACGACCCGTCCAAGGCAGAACGCTGGCTCAACGCACCCGAACTGAAGCACGTCTCGCAGGATGCGCTCTTTGCCGGGCTGCGCCTCGCGCCCTCACCGGATATTGCCCTGCCCGCCCTCGTGCGCCTCATCGAGAAGCACCCGGCGGTCGCCGAACGCGCCAACCGCGGCGAAGAAGAATTCGGCATGTACCGCCTGCTCGGCGCATCCCAGGCGATTGGCGATTTTCTCTACCGCCGCCCCGAACACATTGACCCGCTCTTCGACACGCAGGTGTACCCGGCTGAGAGCGCGCTGATTCGCTCCCAGTACCCGGCGTCGATTCTGCCGGAAACCGACGGGGAATTCCTGACCCCCATCGCACCGCTGGACACCCCCTACCGCCGCGACATACTCACAGCCCTCGGTGCCGACCCCCACGCGGAGCGTCCGCGCGCTACCGCCGAACAGACCGGCAAAGACGGCTACGTGACCCTGCGCGTCGCCTACCGCGCCGCCCTGGCGCGCATCGCCCTGCTCGACGTGTGCTGCGAAGACCCGGTCGAAATGATGCCCACCATCGGTCGTCACCTCGCCGATTTGGCTGCCGCCGCGCTGGAGGGTGCGCTCGCCATTGCGCGCACCGAAGTGGCGGAGGGGCTGGGCCCCGGCCTGGCGGCTCCTCGCCGAGGCGAAGCCGTAGACGCCCTGGACTTGGCAATTATCGGCATGGGCAAGTGCGGTGCCCGCGAGCTGAACTACATCTCTGACGTTGACGTGGTGTACGTGGTTGCGCCCGTGGAACCCGCCGCCGCTGGCGCCGCGCCTCATGCCGGGGCAGAGGGGGAGAGCGCACCGCTCAAGCTCACCGAGAACGAATGTTCCACCATCGGCACGGAGCTCGTGCACGCTCTCACCCGCGCCATCATGGGCCCCGCACCCGAACCCGCCCTCTGGGAGGTCGACGCGAACCTGCGCCCCGAGGGCAAGGACGGCCCGCTCGTTCGCACCGTTGAATCCTACGTTCAGTACTACAAGCGCTGGGCGGAAAACTGGGAGTTCCAGGCGCTGCTCAAGGCGCGCCCCATCGCCGGTTCGGCGCAGCTGGGTGCCCGCTACGCCCGCGCCATTGACCCCTTCGTGTGGGAGTCCGCCGCCCGTGAATCCTTTGTGGAATCCGTGCAGGCGATGCGCGCCCGGGTGACCGACAATATTCCCTCGAACCAGGTGGACCGCCAGATTAAGCTGGGCCCGGGCGGCCTGCGCGATATCGAGTTCACCGTGCAGCTGCTGCAGCTCGTGCACGGTCGAACCGACCCCGCCGTACGCACCAAATCCACCGTGGATTCCCTCGCGGCGCTGACCGCCGTCAGCTACATTAGCCGCACCGACGCCGAAGCATTCAGCCGCGACTACAAGAAGCTGCGCGTGCTCGAGCACCGCATCCAACTGCAGCAGCTGCGCCGCACCCACCTGATGCCCGAAAAGGACGCCGAACAGCGCGCCCTCGCCCGCTCAATCCTCTCCCCGGAACGCAACGGCACGCTCTCCGCCGAGCAGATGCTCAAGGCATGGCAGAAAATTAAACGGAACGTCCGTTCACTGCACGAGCGAATCTTCTTCCGCCCGCTGCTCGCCGCCGTCTCCACGCTCAGCCGCGACGAAGTGGTGCTCAGCGAACAGGCGGCACAGGACCGCCTCGCAGCCCTCGGCTACCGCGACCCGCGCGGCGCCATGCGCCACATCAAGGCACTCACCACGGGACTTTCCCGCAGTGCAGACATTCAGCGGCACCTCATGCCCGTGCTACTGGGCTGGTTCGCCCGCGGTGTGGACGCGGACGCCGGCCTGCTCGGATTCCGTATCGTCTCCGAATCGCTCGGCAGCACCAGCTGGTACCTGCGCATGCTCCGCGACTCACCCGCAGCCGCCGAACGCCTCAGCCAGCTACTCTCCAGCTCGCGCCCCATGACCGACCTGCTCGAGGATGCCTCCGCCTCCATCGCCTGGCTGGACAAGGTCGCCGACCTCAAACCGCTGGGGGAGGAAGCGCTCGCCTCCGAGATTTCCTCCCTGCTGGCACGCCACGCGGACGCCGCCGAGGCAATGCGCGCCGTGCGCTACCTGCGCCGCCGCGAAACCCTGCGCACCGCCATGGGCTGGACCCTGGGCATCGTCGACGTTGAGGACACCTGCGCCGGTCTTGCCGCCATCGACGAGTGCACAATCGGTGCGGCGCTGCAGATTGCCCTGCGTGAACTCCAAGCGGCACCGGAAGGCGCCGAACCCGCCGAAGCTGAGGAGACAGCGGGGGAGAAGCTGCTCACCCGCATCGCCGTCATCGGCATGGGCCGCCTCGGCGGCGCCGAGAACGGCTTCGGCTCCGACGCGGACGTCATGTTCGTCCACGAACCCCTCGACGGGGCCGACGAAGACGCCGCGCAGGAACAGGCGGCACGCATCGTCAACCGCACCCTGACGCTCCTCAAGCAGCCCGTCAAACCCGCCATTCGCGCCGAACGGCCCCTCGAAGTGGACGCCGACCTGCGCCCCGAAGGCAAGCAGGGCGCTATCGTGCGCTCGCTGGACTCCTACCGCTCCTACTACGAACGCTGGGCGGAAACCTGGGAGTTCCAGGCGCTCACCCGCGCCCGCCCCATCGCCGGCGACGAGGCGCTAGGCGAGGCTTTCGTGGAGCTCATCAACCCATACCGCTACCCGGCAGCTTTCACGCCCGAACAGGTGCAGCAGATTCGCCGCATGAAAGCGCGTGTTGAAAACGAACGCATGCCGCACGGTGCTGACCGCACCCGCCAGCTCAAGCTCGGCCGCGGTGGCCTCTCCGACGTGGAATGGCTGGTCCAGCTCGTACAGCTACGCCACGCGCACGCCGTGCCTGGGCTGCGCACCACCTCCACCCTGAAGGCGCTAAACGCCGCGGTTGAGGCGGGGCTGGTCGAAGCTGCGGACGCTGAAATCCTCAGTGGCGCCTGGCTACTCGCCACGAAGATCCGCGGCGGCAACGTACTGCGCGGCGTGCGCCAATCCGACACCCTACCCTCGGGACGTGCCGACCTGGAAGCAATCGCCCGCTGGTGCGGATACCCCGCCGGTAGCGCACGCGCCCTCGAAGAGGACTACCTGCGCCAAACCCGCAACGCCCGCAAGGTCTACGAACGCCTCTTCTTCGAAGAACTCTAAAAAGATTCCAGAAAAATATGAGCCTGGCGTATTTGCCGGTGCGGATTTCATAGGGGAGGGGTGGGGAACCAGGTTCCCCGCCCCTCCTTTTCGTGTCCTTGCGAAAAATTTTGCGGACGTTCTGCAGACATCGTGGAGGACATCGTGTGCCCGCCGCTGCCCTCACGGGAACAGTAACCACCCCAAAACCCCAAAAATGTGACCGGCACCATGAAAATAAATTTTGCTCGCACACCTCAAAAACGACCCCAAATACCCCGTTCTGCCCCGGAAACACGCGGAACACAAGGTGATCTGCAAAGGATTTGGCAAACGCTCAAAAACCCCGTATAGTATTTACCTGTCAGCACGACGGAGCGAAAAACTCCAACGGAATGATTCAAATTGAATACGCTGATATGCGGTTGTAGCTCAGTTGGTAGAGCACCACCTTGCCAAGGTGGATGTCGCGAGTTCAAGTCTCGTCAACCGCTCGTAAGGACTCCAAGAGTTCGAACGCGTTCCCTCGTGGAGCGTATGCGGTGAGGTGGTCGAGTGGTTAGGCAGCGGCCTGCAAAGCCGTGTACGCGGGTTCGAATCCCGTCCTCACCTCGCAACAAAACAACTGTTTTGTGAGCGCGATTGGCGCAGCGGTAGCGCGCTTCCCTGACACGGAAGAGGTCACTGGTTCGATCCCAGTATCGCGCACAGATAAAGCCCTTAGCTTTCGAGCTAAGGGCTTTTGTGTTTAACTTTTTTGGTTTTGGTTAGAGGGGTGGTACTCCTCAGCTGACTTGTGTTTGTTCTGGAGGCGGTGCTCCGTATATTTCCTCCGCGCCGTCGCAGGGAACCCGCCCTCGCTTCGCTTCGGGCACCCTGAGGGCGCTTCCGGAAAATACGCTCGCCCCGCTCCGCGTCCCCGATGTCACGACGGAGGACACCATCCCTCCGCCCCGTAGGTAAAACACTCGAGCCCGGTTCAGTAAGCGCAGGGCTTGTGTGCGCGATACCGGTATAACGAACTGGAGGGGGAGGGGCTGTCGCCTTCTCAATCTTTTGCTGGCTCCGCCGAGTCTACATTCGTAGGGCGCGCATCTTACACACTTCCTCCGCGCCGTCGCAGGGGACCCGCCCTCGCTCCGCTTCGGGCACCCTGAGGGCGCATCCGGAAGGTGTAGTCTGCCCGCCAACCCTTTTCAATAGCTCACCGATACGACCAAATGCTTTGCGCACCGCACCTACCTCCGATACCCTAATGGAGGAAATCTACACTCACAGATACACCGCCGTATCGCAAAGGAACACCCGTGAAATCCTCCCTCAAAGGGTTCGGCGTCTTCTTCGCCGTATGCTTCGCCTTCTCCCTCTGGTACGTCATCCTCGGCGTCGTCATCATCGTAGTCATCGTGGGCATTGTCCTGACCATCCGCAAAAACCGGTACTTCGCATCCCCCGAATTCCAGACGCACCGCCAACGCACCGCCACACTCGCCAGCGAATACAACGAAATCGCCAGCTACGTACACGACATCTACACGCACGGAATCTACGAACTCGGCACCTCCACCAACGACATGTACAGCCACCTCGCCACCGTCGAAGTTCAACAACCCAAAACCTGGAAGACGCTGCTGCAGAAGAAACCCGAAGAACGCCACCCTCACATCTACAAGGCATCCCAACAGGTCGTTCTCGAAGCCGAGCGGGACCCCATCGGCAGCCTCACCAAATACTTCAATATCGAAGCCGACCTGCAAACCCTCAAAGACGTGCAGCGCCTCTCCGACGATATCGCGCGCCTCGAAACCGCCGTCGACAACGTGCGACGCCGCGAAGACGACATGATCGCACACATCAACCCGCCCCAGTTCATCACCAAGATCTACGCCGACGAGTTCTGGAACAAACTCAACGTCTGCCACGTGGGGCTGACCGTGCCGTACCCCATCTACCGCTTCGAATACACCTCACCCGGCGGCAAAGAAAACCGCGCCGTCACCGTCACCCTCGACACCCCAACCCTCGACGCGCTCTCCGAAACCCTCGAACGCAAAATCCGCTGGGCATGGCCCGAAGGCGGCGAACGCACCCTCATGACCGCCCAGCTACGCCAACGCATCAAAGAACGCGACAACTACACCTGCCAAAACCCCGGATGCGGCAACTCCATCATGCGTGAACGAATCCTCATCCTAGAGGTTGTCCACAAGGTCCCGCTATCCGAAGGCGGCAATAACGAGCCCGATAATCTGCAGACCCTCTGCTGGCGTTGCGTGCGCGGACGGAACCTGCGGCTCGCATAAAGCCGCACCTTCCGAAAGCGACATCAGGGTGCCCGCCCGGGCGCTCTCCGCAGCGAAGCAAGGAGAAGCGGAGCGTCCGGGCGTGGCGGGTTCCCCTGCAGGAGCGAAGGAAGGGAGCGGCGCGAGATGCCCAAGAGCTCCCATACCGTGCTCGAGCTAGGGATTTATGTTAAAGCTGAGGTTCAAGGTATGCTTTTCCTCGGCGCAGAGGCACAGACTTTCAGGCTCCCGCTTCCGCACCGCAAACACATCACCCCACCTGAATAAAGGGCATACCATGTCTACTTCCCTGACCCGCCGCAAGCTCGTTGCTGGTGCAGCCTGGGCGGCACCCGTCGTCGCAGCCTCCGCAACCATCCCCTCCTACGCAGCGTCCGTCTCCGCAGACTGCACGCTCGCCGCACACCCGGCGTACAACATCTCCGGCACCGAGGAAGGCACCAAGACCGTGCAGAGCTTCGCCGTGCCCAACAACGTCCACAAGCTCCGCTTTGAACTGGTCGGCGGCGCGGGCGGCACCAACAACCGCATGACCCCCGCCGGATCCGGCGCGAAGGTCACCGGCATCATCCCCGTCACCCCCGGTTCCACCGTGCAGATTATCGCCGCGGCAGGCGGTATCGGTGACGGCTCCCTCACCCCCACCGCAGGCGGTGAAGGCTACGGCAACGGCGGCTCCGTACCCGCCTACACCATCCCCGCCACCATCACCGCGCAGGTCGACGCCAAGTACGCGGACCCGGCAAACTCCAAGACCCAGGCGTACGCAGCATCCGGCGGCGGCTCCTCCGCGCTGCTCATCGACGGCGTCGTTGTAGCTGTAGCAGGCGGCGGTGGCGGCGCGGGTATGACCACCTCCGGCGTGTCCTACGCAGACCCCTGGTACTCCAACTTCAACGGCCAGATCGATGCCGGTGTGGCACCCCTCGGTTCGGACGCATCCCCGCAGTTCGACGCGGCGGGTAGCGCCTCCGCGGCGGCAGGCTCCAACGGCACCCCCGGCTACGAAGTCTACAACGCTGAACGCTCCAAGGTGCTGATCTACAACTCCGGTTCCGGCGGCGCAGCGGGCGTAGGCGGTGCCGGTGGTGCGGCGGGCACCCTGCCGGCAAGCGGCCCCATCATCGGCTTTGAAACCACCAACAACCAGGTGCTATTCAGCCAGTTTGTTGCCGGTAACGCGGGCACGAGCGGCTTCGCGGGCAACGGCGGCGACGGCGCGGGCGCATACTCCTACCAGCTGGATGAGAACCCCGCCAGCGTGCACGAGAAGGGCACCTACGAGGACCGCAGCTGGGACCTGGACGTCTACAACGATGAGGGTGCGTACGCGCAGAACTTCAACGGCTACCAGTCCGTGGTGTCCGGCGGTGGCGGCGCAGGCTACGGAGGCGGCGGTTCCGGTGCGGCACAGTCTGTCTCCTCGATTGTGCTGACCCAGAAGTGGCTGAACAGCCCGACCAGCGTGCGTCAAGGCATCGGCTACACGATGCAGGGCGGCGCCGGTGGCGCGGGCGGCTCGTACATTGCACCGTCCGTGAGCGAGGGTGCGATTGTTTCGACTGAGAACGCGCCGCAGTGGATGCGCGAGCGCGGTAACGGTTCGGTGACGGTGACCTTCTGCGAGGCGGCTGCCTAAACGCTTCTCCCGCTGAGGCACTTGAGGGCGCTACGCCGCGTATTTCCTCAAGCGGCTTGGAATGCTTGAGGGGCGGTGTTCCTCCTCGTTCCTACAGGGAACCCGCCCTCGCTTCGCTTCGGGCACCCTGATGTCACTACGGAGGACACCGGCCCCTCGGCACGCTCTTGCCAATTCGCGGGTGGAGGCGGCTATGCCTTCCGGAAGCGACATCAGGGTGCCGCCCCGGGCGCTCTCCGCAGCGAAGCAAGGAAGAGCGGAGCGTCCGGGTGCGGCGGGTTCCCCTGCAGGAGCGGAGGAAGTGCATGGCTTGCCGACCCACCGGGTGAAGAAAACCATAGAGATAGAAGAATCCCCCACACGAGGTAATCGTGCGGGGGACTCTTTGTACTACTTAGCGCTTGATAGCGTCCAGCGCCTCACGCTGAGCCTTCGCAATGCGCTTCTCAGACACCGTGTATGCGGTACCAAGCTCCTGGGCGAAGAAGCTGACGCGCAGCTCCTCAATCATCCAGTTCACGCGGCGGAGCGCATCCGGCACGATGGTGCCTGCCGGTAGCGACTTGACCGCGTTATCGTAGGAGTCTTCCAGGTCCTGCACGGTGAGCATGAGCTGGTTGTCGCGGTGCAGGTTCGGTCCGAGCTTCGTCAGGCGCACCTGGGCGGCCTTGAGGTAGCGCGGGATGTGAACCAGCTGGTCGTAGCCGGTTTTCGCCACGAATCCGGGGTAGACGAGGTTCTCCATCTGTGCCTTCACGTCGGAGACGGCGTGCATGGTCGTCAGCGAGGTTGCCTTCTTGATGGCCTTCTTCAGCACGGTGGCTTCGGAGAGGATTTCGGCGACGAGCTTGGTGACGTCGAAGACCGTCTCGATGAGTTCGGCACGCACGTGCTCGTAGAGTTCGCTGTATTCGGCGTGCGTGAAGATGGGGGTGTGCGGCACGAGGTGGTCGAGTGCCGCGACGGTGCAGTCGCGGATGAGTTCGTCGATGGAGCCGTGCGGGTTCTGCGTGAAGACGATTTTCTCCTTGTGGGAGAGGTGTTCGCTCACGTAGCGTACGGGTGAGGGCACCTGCAGCTGGAGCAGGCGGATGATGCCGCGGCGCTGGGCGTGGAGCTGTTCGGCTTCGGTGGGGAAGATGCGCAGGCCTACGCTGGTTTCTTCGTCGACGAGGGCGGGGTAGCCGTTGACTGCTTGGGTGGCGATGATGCGCTGTACCTTGCGGGGGATTTCTCCGTTGGGGAACAGATCGGCGGGGAATTCGGTGAGGCCGCTGATTTCGCGTACCTGCGAACCGTGCGCATCAGCTAGCTGAGCGGTGCCGCTCTGAGCGTTCTTCGCGCCCTTCTTGGCAGAAGCCGCGGAGCTGCCCGAGTTGCCCGAGCCGCCCAAACCGCCCTGCGCGAGCGCCACCATTTTTGCCATGGTGTCGTCGGATGCGCCGAGGGAGTCGGCGAGGGCGCCGCGAATCTCCTTGTGGAGCTGCTGCTGCAGGGCGCGCAGGTCCTTGCCTTCGCCCAGGATTTTGTTGCGTGCGTTGCGCACCTGGAATCCCATTTTCAGGTGTTCGGGCACGGCGTCCCAGTTAAAGGCTTCGGGCTCGACAACGACGCCGCGCAGGCGGCGTAGTACGAGTGCAAGGGAGGGGATGAGCTCGTCGGTGGCGGGGGAGTAGTCCTCCTCCAGTGCGGCGCAGGCGGCGCGTGCTACGTCGGGTGCAGGTACGAAGTTGCGTCGAATCGCCTTGGGGAGCGATTTGATGAGCGCGGTGACGAGTTCGTGGCGCAGGCCGGGGATCTGCCAGCGGAACGGTTCGGGGTTCAGCTGGTTGAGGAACAGGATGGGTACCTGGACTGCTACGCCGTCGCGCTTGGCGGCGTCGGTGCGTGCGCCTCCGATGCCGGCGGTGGGGGCGTATTCGTAGCGCAGGTCGAGGGTCAGTTCGCCGCTGTCGGTGCGCTGCACCCACTGGCGGGGGAACTGGGAGTCGTCGTAGTCGGCGGCTTCCTCGTTGATGAGCTTTTCGGGGTTGAAGTCCAGGTAGTTGTCGTCTTCGAGACGTGCCTGCTTCCACCACTTGTCGAAGGCGCGCACGTCGGTGACGTGGGCGGGGATGCGTGCGTCGTAGAAGGCGAAGAGTACGGAGTCGTCTACGCGCAGGTCGCGGCGGCGCAGGCGTGCTTCGAGTTCTTCGACTTCGGCGAGGGCGCGCTGGTTGCGCAGGTAGAACTTGTGCTGGGTGTGCCATTGGCCTTCGACGAGGGCGGACTGGATGAACAGTTCGCGGGCTGCGGCGGCGTCTACGCGGGCGTACTGCACGGGGCGGTCGGCGTAGATGGTCAGGCCGAAGAGGGTGCCCTTGGCGTAGGCTACTGCCGCACCGGAGCTGAGGGACCAGTGCGGTTCGGAGTATTGCACGCTGATGAGGTGCTTGCCGATTTCTTCGATCCACTGCGGGTCGATGGAGGCGTTGGTGCGCGCCCACAGGCGGGAGGTTTCGACGAGTTCGGCGGAGAGCACCCAGTCGGGGCTCTTTTTGAACAGGCCGGAGCCGGGGAAGATTGCGAACTTGGTGCCGCGCGCGCCGAGGTATTCGCGGGGGCCGCGGGTGCGCCCCTTGGAGTCCTTCTCGCGTTCTTCCTTGACGCCTACGTGCGAGAGCAGGCCGGTGAGCAGGCTCTTGTGGATGTCTACCTCGTGCGCGGAGGCGTTAATATCGCGACCGCCGCTGGCGTGAATGTTGGCGGTTCGGCCCATTTCGCGCAGCTGGGCGAAGAGGTCCTGCCATTCGCGGATGCGCAGGTAGTTGATGTATTCGCGGTGGCACATTTTGCGCAGCTGAGAGGAGGACAGCGCCGCCTGCTGCTCGTTGATGTAGTCCCAGAGCAGCAGGAAGGAGGAGAAGTCGGAGGTGTCGTCGACGAAGCGGACGTGCATCGCGTCGGCTTCGGCGCGCACGTCGGCGGGGCGTTCGCGCGGGTCCTGGATGGTCAGGGCGGCGGCGAGTACCATCATTTCCTTGGCGCAGTTGCGGCGTCCGCCTTCAATGATCATGCGGGCCAGGCGCGGGTCCACGGGGAATGCCGCCATGGCTCGGCCGATGGCGGTGAGGGTTGCGCTATTGCCGCGGCCCTTGCGGGGCTGGCGGGGGCGTTCGGTGAGCGCGCCGAGTTCGCGGAGCAGGTTCACGCCGTCGTTGATGGCGCGGGATGCGGGCGGTTGCACGAACGGGAAGCGGGAGATGTCGCCGGGTTCGCGGACCACGCCGATTGCGATCATCTGCAGGATGACGGCTGCGAGGTTGGTGCGCAGAATTTCGGGGTCGGTGAACTCGGGGCGCGAGTTGAAGTCTTCCTCGGAGTAGAGGCGGATTGCGATGCCGTCACTGACGCGGCCGCATCGACCGGAGCGCTGGTTGGCGCTTGCCTGCGAGATGCGTTCGATGGGCAGGCGCTGAACCTTGGTGCGCGCCGAGTAGCGGGAGATGCGCGCGGTGCCGGTGTCGATGACGTACTTGATGCCGGGCACGGTCAGCGAGGTTTCGGCAACGTTCGTGGCGAGCACGATGCGCGGGCGCGATCCGGGGGAGAACACGCGGTGCTGTTCGGCGAGCGAGAGGCGCGCGTACAGGGGCAACACTTCATAGTTCAGGCGCGGCGACTTGAGAACCATTGCCTCGATGGCGTCCTTGGCGTCGCGGATTTCGCGTTCGCCGGAGAAGAAGATGAGGATGTCGCCGGGCGCTTCCTTGGATAGTTCCTTGATGGCGTCGAGGATGCCGTCGGTGGGGTCGTGGTCGTCTTCGATTTCGTCGTCGCTGAGGTAGTCTTCCTCGTCGAGCGGGCGGTAGCGGATTTCCACGGGGTAGGTTCGGCCGGACACCTCAATGATGGGCGGCGCGTCGTCGGGCAGGATCGCTTCGGCGATTTCGCGTTCTTCGGCGCTGAGGTTTTCGTCGACGATGCCCTTGCCCGGCACGTAGCTGGGGGAGAAGTGGCGTGCGAAACGCTCCGGGTCGATGGTCGCGGAGGTGATGATGACCTTCAGATCCGGGCGCTGCGGCAGGATGCGCTTGAGGTAGCCGAGGATGAAGTCAATGTTCAGGCTGCGTTCGTGCGCCTCGTCAATGATGAGGGTGGAGTAGCGGCGCAGCAGCTTGTCGTTCTGGATTTCGGCGAGCAGAATGCCGTCGGTCATGAGCTTGATAGCGCTGTGTTCGCCCACTTCGGAGGTGAATCGAACCTGGTAGCCGACGGTTTCGCCGATTTTCTGGCCGAGTTCTTCGGCGATGCGTTCGGCGACGGAGCGTGCGGCGAGGCGGCGCGGCTGGGTGTGGCCGATGAGGCCCTTCTCTCCCAGGCCCAGGTCGAGGCACATTTTGGGGATCTGGGTGGTTTTACCGGAGCCGGTTTCACCCGCGATGATGACGACCTGGTTGTCGCGGATCGCCTCCATGATGTCTTCACGGCGTTCGCTGACGGGCAGCTCTTCGGGGTAGGTGATGACCTCGGGAATGAACGGCTCGTAGCGGCGCGGTGCCGGGCGGTTCTGCTGGCTGCTCTTGTTGTCGCCCTGCTGGTTGCCCTGCTTGCGGGCGCGGTTGGTGCCGCCTCCGCGTCGGTTGGAGCGGGAGGCGTTGGAGTTGCGTTCGGAGGCGCCGCGGGAGGAGTTCTTGTGGTCTGCGTTATTCTTCGGGGCGCTGTTCTTCTGCGCACCCTTCTTCGGCGCGCCGTTTTTTGCCGCGTTGTTCTCAGTAGTTTTATCTGCGGTTTTTTCGCCGGCTTTTTCAGAGGATCGTACCTTTGCCGCATGGATTGCGGCGGCCATGCTCGCCATGGTGGGGGCGGTGCGGGGGGCCTTAGAAGTATCTGCGTGTTTCTTCGTGGATTTCTGCTCAGACATATCCTATCCAGTGTACTCGCCTTGCCCGCGGTGGGCTTGGGGTGTGCTTTGTTTGTCATATTTGGGTTTGTTCGCGGGAACCCCGGGTGGGGAGCGGTGGAATGACGACCCTAAAAAGGGTAGTTAAGATACAATAAATGATATCAAATGCTATCAAGAGAGTTAATAATTATTCATCTGAATTTTATGCGCCGTAGATGCGAATTAACTGCGCTTCTTAACTTTCTTTCGATAGTTTCGTTCAACTGCTACAGTGGTGAATAACACAGTAACGAAGGAGTGACTATGCCATCACCAAAGACGTACCCGGCAACACGTGTTGCAGTGTTGGATTGCTGCGAAGACGGACAGCACGAAGAAATTCACCACCGCTGCGAAGAGCTCTTCCAAGCCCTCGTTCACGCGAGTCTGCGCACCCACTTCGACCGCCTCAGCGCCGAAGAAACCCTCTACCTGGTCACCGGCGACGGCGAGCGTGTACAGATTTCCCCCGAAATGTACGGACCCCTCACCTCCGTAGCGCGCGCATTCGCCGACCGTAAGGACGTCTGCGTGGTACGCCAGGACCGCCTCATGACCACGCAGGAGGCGGCAGACTACCTGGGCGTATCCCGCCCGACCGTTGTTCGCCTGCTGGAGCGCGGAGATATTCCGTTCGAGCGCATTAACACGCACCGTCGCGTTGCTTTTGATGACCTCGAACGCTACCGCCTTGAGCACGAATACGTGAACCGCCGCGTTCGCTAAACCCGCATCTGGTCGATTACTTTCTGATCAATCACTCGGGTCAGACAATACGGTTCAGACAGCGCGGTTCTAGAAAGCGCGGTTGAACTGAACAGCGCGGTTGAGAAATAGCAGCATCTGCTGAACAATATCGGGGCTAAAACAGCGCGAATCCCCGTGTTCGGCATCCGGAACCAGCACCAAATCGGTAGGCACCTGCCGCGTGCGCAGCGCCTGATACACCCGCACCGACTGCTGGTACGGCACACACGAATCACTAATACCGTGCACAAGCATGAGGGGAGTGGCGCCGCCGCTCGCACCCGGTGCAGAGGCACTTTCAACCTTATTCACTCGTTGCTGGGGGCGTACCGCATCAATAGGATGCGCACGCTCCCAGTTCTTTTGGGCGCGCTCGATGCAGACACCCGGAACCGCCCGCTCACCCTTGGACATGTCGATAGTAGACACGTCAGCGGGGACCGGGTGGGTACTTCCCAACAGTCGCCACTCGGCGCCGTCATCTTCGGGATGGTCGAGAGCGTAGCCAGCCAGGGGTCGATCGGTGAAGATGGTCCTCAAGTCGCTGACCCCGTAAAACGAAGCCGCCGCCGCCACCTGCGAACTGTGGGACGGGTAGGCGCTCGCCGCCCTGCCCTCAAAGTATTCGTCGTGCTCGGGTGCGCTCGCAGAATCCCCAAATGCAGAATCTTCAGATACAGAATCCTCAGGTGCAGAGGCACCGGCGGCGGAATCTCCCGTATGCGCAACCATCATGCTCAGATGCCCGCCGGCGCTTCCGCCCGCTACCGCAATGCGCTGCGGGTCAATACCGAACTCGTGCGCGTTGGCGCGGAAGAAACGCACCGCCTCCTTCACATCGTGCAGGGCACCCGGGAAGAGCGCCTGATGCGAATACCGGTAGTTGATGGACGCGACCGCCCAGCCTGCCTGCTGAAAAGCGGCGCGCATGAGCGCCTGGGTATTGGGCTGCTCCCCGCCAGGGGTGCGCAGGATAGTGTCGCGTAGGGCCTGGTTGGTGCCGAAGCGCCAGGCGCCACCGTGAACCCACACCAGCAGCGGCGCGGGGGACGAGATATCCCCGGTCGCGGGGAAGAAGTCGTAGGCGAACGCCTCGCGAGTTACCGGCGACTGCGCGCCGTAGTCGGGTAGCGAGTGGGCATCGTAAAAGCCCGCCTCGCGGTAAAAACCGGAGCGGTACTCGGTGCTCTCAACCTTCGGCGCGCCCTCAGTGTTCAATGCACCCTCTACATTCGGCACACCCTCAGCAGGCAGTGCGTCCTCAGCGTTCAATGCGCCCTCAACTTTCGGCGTGCTCTCAGAAGTCTGCATGAATCAGCGCCGCGTTAGGGAACCAGTACGATCTTGCCGCGGGTGCGACCCGTCGCCACCAGGGCGTGAGCCTGCGCAGCCTGCGAAAAATCAAGCACCTGATCCACGTGCACCTTCAACAGGCCCAAGGACATGAGGCGGGCAATCTCCTGCATCTGCGTGCGGTCCGGGTGAACCGTCAGCCACTGCGCCTCGAAGCCGCGCTCACGCGCAACATCCAGCGGGTCGGGGCTGGTCAGGGTGACAATGCGGCCGCCGGGAACCAGCACCTCCAGCGAATCGAGGAAGGTCTGCTGACCGGTGGCATTGAGCACCACATCCATGGTCTGGCCCAGTACGGCGCGGAAATCCTCGGTGCGGTAATCAATAGGCTGGGCACCCAGCGAGCGCACAAACTCGTGGTTAGCCGCGGAGGCGGTCGCAAAAACCTGAGCGCCAGCCTGCGCCGCCAACTGAACGGCGAGATGGCCGACGCCTCCGGCACCGGCGTGAATGAGTACGCGCTCGCCTTCCTTCAATCGCGCCACTTCGAAGAGCGCCTGGTATGCGGTCAGTGCCGCCAGGGGAGCGCCACCCAATTGCGCACAGGGAACATCGGCGGGCACCTTCACCAGCTGATGCGCCGGGGCGAGAACATACTCGGCGTAAGCACCGGCGGGGGAGGGAAAAGCAACAAGACCAAATACGCCGTCGCCCACCTTAAAACCCGTGTAGTCGCCGGCGGTAGCAACCACGGTGCCGGCAACATCCCAGCCGGGCACGAAGGGCTTGTACGACGGATCTGTCAGCTGAGCAGCGGGACCCAGGCCCTTGCGGGTGGTTAGGTCAATCGGGTTGACACCGGCGGCAACCGTCTTGATGAGCACGTGACCGCGCACCGGCGAGGGGATAGGTACGTTTGCTTCGTGCAGAACGCTTTCGTCGCCCCATTCGGTGAGCTGAATCTGGCGCATGGTGGTCATCGGGTTACCTCCGCTGTTGTGGCTTGAAGCCGTGCTGATGTGACGGGTGTGCGCGTTTTCCCATTCTCTCAAGGCTGTTAGCGTTGCCACAACAGGCAGGCGGGTAGTGTCCACCCTCTGAGGTTGAAGAGGGAGCTGGCGGGAACGGCCGCCCGGCGCAGGCTTTATGCATAACAGGTTGAGCGGCTAAATAAAGTTGGGTTGTTAAATAAAAAGGAGCCGATACCCGAACAATACGCCTCGGATATCGGCTCCCGTGTTCCCTCTCGAATAAGAACATCGTGCCCCTGAAAGGATTCGAACCTTCGACCCCCAGTACCGGAAACTGGTGCTCTAATCCGCTGAGCTACAGAGGCAACCCACCTATGGTATCAGATATGCACTAGATAAAGGGTCAGGCACCTGCCAAGGCTTGCTAGAATAGTTTGTTATGACTCCTGAAGAACTCTCTGAAGCCATTGCGCTTGCCCTTGAAGAAACCATTTCCTCCGGCCAGCTGACCCTCGTGGAGGGCGCTGAACTGCCCGCCGTCCGAGTGGAGCGCCCCAAGTCCCGCGAACACGGTGACTGGGCAACCAACGTCGCTCTGCAGCTCGCCAAGAAGGTGGGCAAGAACCCGCGTGAGGCAGCAGCTCTTCTGGCAGAGAAGATTGGCGCTATCCCCGGTGTTGCATCCGTAGATATTGCTGGCCCCGGCTTCCTGAACATCACCCTGGACGCCGCAGCTGCTGGTGAGCTCGCCGCCACCATCGTTGAGGCTGGCGAAGCATACGGCCGCAGCGACAAGTTCGCCGGTAAGACCATCAACCTTGAGTTCGTCTCCGCGAACCCCACCGGCCCCATCCACCTGGGTGGCACCCGCTGGGCTGCCGTCGGTGATGCGCTCGCCCGCGTCCTTGAGGCTGAGGGCGCTAACGTCGTGCGTGAATACTACTTCAACGACCACGGTACCCAGATTGACCGTTTCGTGCGCTCCCTGATTGCCGCTGCTCGCGGTGAGGAGACCCCCGAGGACGGCTACGCTGGCGCGTACATTGTTGACATTAAGGACCAGATTCTGGCTCAGCGCCCCGACGCGCTTGAGGCTGAGAACCCCGAAGAGATTTTCCGCGAAATCGGTACTCACCTGATGTTCGATCAGATCAAGGAGTCCCTGGCGGCATTCGGTACTCACTTCGACGTGTTCTTCCACGAGAACTCCGTGTTCGAAGGCGGCAAGGTGGACGCCCTGCTCGACGCTATGCGCGAGAACGGTCAGCTCTTCGAGGCTGACGGCGCATGGTGGATGCGCACCACCGACTACGGCGACGACAAGGACCGCGTGGTCATTAAGTCTGACGGTAACCACGCCTACGTGGCGGGTGATATCGCCTACTACCAGGACAAGATGACCCGTGCAGTAAACCCCGCTGACGTGGCGATTTATATGCTCGGCGCTGACCACAGCGGCTACGTGGGCCGTCTGAAGGCTATCGCCCAGATTCTTGGTTACCGCGCCGACCAGATTGAGGTCATGATCGGTCAGCTGGTGAACCTGGTCAAGGACGGCAAGCCCGTCCGCATGTCCAAGCGTGCCGGCACCGTGGTCACCCTCGAGGACCTGGTCGAGGCTGTTGGCGTTGACGCGGCACGCTACGAGCTGACCCGCTACTCGGTGGACACCCCCATCGACATTGACCTGGGCCTGCTGACCTCCAAGAGCAACGAGAACCCGGTCTACTACGTGCAGTACGCTCACGCACGCACCGCCGCTGTGGCACGCAACGCCGCGGAGGCTGGCGTGAAGGTCGAGGACGGCGTGGACACCTCCCTGCTCGACTCGGCTGCTGACGGCGAGCTGCTGGCTGTACTCGGTCAGTTCCCGGCTGCCGTGCGTGACGCCGCGAAGTTCTACGAGCCGCACCGCGTGAACCGCTACCTGGAGCAGCTCGCTTCGGCATACCACAGCTGGTACGGCGTTTCCCGCGTCGCCCCCAAGGCGGATGAAGAGGTCACCGACCTGCACCGTACCCGCCTGCTGCTGAACAACGCGGCACAGCAGGTGCTGGCTAACGGCCTGAACCTGCTGGGTGTGAGCGCACCCGAGCGCATGTAATACTCTCGTTTCAACCCCCGACCCGGTGCTACCGGGGCGGGGGTTGAACGTATGCCGGCAAGATAGCTAAGAAAGAGACACGATGAGCGAAGCCCGCGCCCTCTACGCCCCCGAATGGCTCACCTACCCCGAGCATCCCGAGGCACTGTCCCGCACCATCTGGACTGATTCCTTCACCCGCAATGAGCAGGGCGAGCTCTGCATTGATGGCGTGACCGTCAGCGACCTGGCTGATGAGCACGAAACCCCGCAGTACGTCTTCTCCGAGACGACCTTCCGCGCCCGAGCCCGCGCCTACCGCACCGCTTTTGAGCAGGCTTTTGCCGCGCACGGTGCGAAGGTGAGCGTTTACTACGCCGGTAAGTCGTTCCTGTCCACTGCCGTGGCGCGCTGGGCTACCGAGGAGGGGCTGTGCCTGGATACCGCCTCCGGTGGTGAGCTGGCGTTGGCTCTGCGCGCACAGGTGCCGGGGGCGAACATCGCCCTGCACGGTAACAACAAGTCGGAGGCTGAGGTTGCCCGTGCGATCCGCAGCGGCCTGGGTCGTGTGGTGGCTGACTCGGTGGACGAGCTCAAGCTCATTGAGCGCGTGTACGCCGAGCTTGCCGCCGAGCGTGTGGCTGAGGGTGAGGAACCCTACGCCCCGGTTCCGGTGCTGATTCGCATCACTCCCGGCGTGCATGCCTCGACCCACGAGTCCATTGCGACCGCGCACGAGGACCAGAAATTCGGCATGTCCCTGCAGCCGGGCACCGCCGCGCTCGCCGGTCTGGATGAGGAGGAGCTGGAGTACTGGGGTGTTGAGGCTACCGATTCTTACGCGGCTCTGGCTGCCGCGATTCTGAACGCGACCGATTCCCTGGATTTCCGCGGTATTCACTGCCATATTGGTTCGCAAATTTTTGAGGCGGAGGGCTTCGAGCAGGCGGCAACTACCGCCCTGGAGTTCATGAACCGTCTCAACCGTGACCTGGGCGTGACCCTGCCGGAGCTGGACCTGGGTGGCGGCTACGGTATTGGCTACACCGAGGCGGATCACCCCCGCTCCATTACCGAGGTGACCGAGTCGATTGCCGCTTCCGTCGCAGCAACCTGCGAGCGCCTGGGCATGGCGATTCCGCACATGTCCTTCGAGCCTGGTCGCTCGATTTCGGGTCCCTCGGGTGCGACCCTGTACACGGTGGGCACCATTAAGAACGTGAGCATTGAAGATGAGAACGGCGAGATTCGTGTGCGTCGCTACGTTTCGGTGGACGGCGGTATGAGTGATAACGCCCGCCCGGTGCTGTACGAATCGGATTATTCGGTGACCCTGGCGAATCGTGCCCCGGCGGGGGAGCAGGTGCTCTCTCGCGTGGTGGGTAAGCACTGCGAGTCTGGCGATGTGGTGGTGCGCTACTGCTACCTGCCCGCTGACCTGCAGGCTGGCGATATTCTGGCGGTTCCGGCGACCGGCGCGTACTGCTATGTGCTGGGTTCGAACTATAACTTCTTGACTCGCCCGCCGGTGATTGCCACTGCTGAGGGTAAGCCTTCTCGCGTGATGATTCGTCGTCAGCGTGAGGAGGATATGTTGGCGCTGGATATGGGTTCGGATATCTAAGAACACTGTCTGAACATCATGAAAAACCGTGAAGTTCCCGTCTCTGCCATGGACGCCGTGAGGTGGCGGTTGCGGGTGGGGTCTTCACGGTTTTGTGCGTTCACAACATGACAGAAGATAAGGTTCACCTCATCACTGTGAGGGATACCTCATCTCAGAGAGTAAAAGTCGCAGCTTGAGGCTGCTGAGCCGTCCCCGGCTCTTGATAAAGTGGTTGTTGAGTGCGTGCTCTGCGCCGCATCCACACCGTAGCCCGAAGAGATACCGGGGCGAACCCGGAACAGACCGTAGAAAGAGACTATCGTGGCTGAAAAGATCAAAGTAGCACTGCTCGGTGCCGGTAATGTCGGTTCCCAGGCTGCTCGCATCCTGGTCGAGGATAACGCCGTCCTTGAAAAGCGCATTGGCGCCCCCGTGGAGTTGATCGGTATTGCTGTGCGCGATACTAATGCATCCCGCCACTGGAATGCGGACCCCTCGCTGTACACCACCGACGCTGAATCCCTGATTGATGCGGCGGATGTGGTCATCGAGCTGACCGGCGGTATTGAGCCGGCTCGCACCCGCATTCTGCGTGCTCTGAAGGCGGGTAAGTCCGTGGTCTCCGGCAACAAGGCGCTGCTGGCTAAGCACGGCGTGGAGCTGCAGGCTGCCGCTGATGAGTCCGGTGCTCAGCTCTCTTACGAGGCTGCTGTTGCGGGTGCTATCCCGATTCTGCGCCCCCTGCGTGACTCCCTGGCTGGTGACCGTGTGACCCGCGTTCTGGGCATCATGAACGGCACCACCAACTACATTCTTGATCAGATGGACACCACCGGCGCATCCTTCGCGGACGCACTGGCTGAGGCTCAGAAGCTCGGCTACGCGGAGGCTGACCCGACCGCTGACGTTGAGGGCCACGATGCCGCGTCAAAGGCTGCGATTGTTGCTTCGCTGGCGTTCCACTCTGACTTCACCATCGATGATGTGCACACTGAAGGCATTACCTCCATCACCGCTGATGATGTTGCGGCTGCGGATGCTGATGGTTACGTCATCAAGCTGCTGGCCATTTGTGAGCGCGAGGGTGCGGACGGCGCGAACATTCGCGTGAACCCGACCCTGATTCCGCGTCAGCACCCGCTGGCTGGTGTGCACGGTGCGTTCAACGCTGTGTTCGTTGAGGCGGAGAACGCTGGCGAGCTGATGTTCTACGGTCCCGGTGCGGGTGGCGCTCCGACTGCTTCGGCTGTTCTGGGTGACTTTGTGTCTTTGGCTCGTCGCCTGGTGCTGGGCGGTCCCGGTGTTCCGGAGACTTCTCACGCTCAGTTGCACGCAACTAGCCTGGATAACGTGATTTCTCGCTACTCGGTGGGTGTTCTGGTGGAGGACCGTCTGGGCGTTCTGGCGAATATTACCCGTATCCTTGCCGAGCACGGTATTTCTGTTGATTCTCTGCGTCAGTCCACCCCGAAGGAGGGCGCGGCTCAGATTCGTATGGTGACTCACTCGGCGAAGGATTCTGATCTGCGCCGTGCGATTGCTGTGATTGATGCTCTGGACACTGTGCGTGAGGTGAACTCGGTCATCCGCGTGGAGTCCGAGAAGCACTAAGGCTCAAAAGCGTTATCTATGTGCGGCACGCGCCGCTCACTAAACGTGCGATGTTCGCTTGCGGGTGCATCGCTCACTAACTAACCCGCGTACCCGCTACCGCGCCGGACCTATGGGAGGTCCGGCGGGCGGGGCGCCAAGATTGAAGGAGAAGCCAATGGCACACGTGTGGCAGGGCGTTATCAATGAGTACCGTGACCGTCTGCCTTTCGCAGACGATGTGAAGGCTGTGACCCTGGGCGAGGGCGGCACCCCGCTGATTCACGCGCCGGCACTGTCTGCTGAGACCGGTAACACCGTTTACCTGAAGTTTGAGGGTATGAACCCGACCGGTTCGTTCAAGGACCGCGGTATGACCAGCGCGATGACCGCCGCTAAGCGTGACGGCGCGAAGGCTGTTGTGTGTGCTTCGACCGGTAACACTTCCGCTTCGGCTGCTGCGTACGCTCTGCAGGCTGGTATGCGCTGTGCAGTGCTGGTTCCGGACGGCAAGATTTCTATGGGTAAGCTGTCTCAGGCGATTGCTCACGGTGCTGACATCATTCAGATTGACGGCAACTTCGATAACTGCCTGGAGATTGCTCGCAAGCTCAGCGAGAACTACCCGGTGTTCCTGGTGAACTCGGTCAACCCTTACCGTATTGAGGGTCAGAAGACCGGTTCGTTCGAGGTTGTTGACACCCTGGGTGACGCTCCCGATTACCACCTGCTGCCGGTTGGCAACGCGGGTAACATCACCGCGTACTGGAAGGGCTACAAGGAGTACTCGGAGCCTTACACCAACCGTGACGGTAAGGTACTGGAGCCGGTTGCGACCAAGCGCCCGATCATGTGGGGCTTCCAGGCTGCTGGTGCTGCACCGATCGTTGCTGGTCACCCGATTGAGGCTCCTGAGACCATTGCGACCGCGATCCGTATCGGTAACCCCGCGTCGTGGGAGAAGGCTGAAGCTGCTCGTGACGAGTCCGGCGGCGTGATTGAGGCTGTGACCGATGAGGAGATTCTGGAGGCGCACCGCTGGCTGTCTGCCCGCGAGGGTGTCTTCGTGGAGCCGGCTTCAGCTGCTGGCGTTGCGGGTCTGTTGAAGAAGCACCGTGCCGGTGAAGCTCCCGAGGGTAAGACCATCGTCATCACCGTGACCGGTCACGGTCTGAAGGACCCGCAGTGGGCTCTTGAGGCTGTGAACGGCGTGAAGGTTGAGCCGACTAAGGCTCCCTTCGACGTGGTTGCTGTGGCAGATATTCTCGATTTGCACTAGCCTATTCATACTACGTTGTGCACTCCGTCCCGTGTTTGCGGGGCGGGGTGCACCTGCATGACAGCCCTTTTTGTATCTTTCACCTATTCACTCATTACGTCACCGATCGCGAGGTTCTTCTCATGTCTTCCCTGCATATTTCTGATATTCCGGTGGGCGCGTCCGTTAAGGTCCGCGTTCCCGCTACGAGCGCTAACCTGGGCCCCGGCTATGACAGCATGGGTTTGGGTCTTGGCTTCTATGATGAGCTGGTTGTTGAGCGTATTGAGTCCGGCCTGGAGTTTGAGCTCAGTGGTGAGGGTAGCGCGGATGTTCCTCGCGATGAGAGCCACCTGGTTTTGCAGGCGATGAAGGCTGGTTTTGCGGCGGCTGGTTTGGATGAACTGCCGCCGGTGAAGCTGATTGCTGATAACAAGATTCCGCATTCTCGCGGTATGGGTTCTTCGGCGTCGGCTATTGTGGCGGGTGTGGCTGCGGCGAGCGGTCTGCTGCCGGAGGAGCACCGTCTGAGCCGTGAGCAGATGCTACAGGTCGCCTCCGATATGGAGGGCCACCCGGATAACGTGGCTCCGGCGATTTACGGCAACCTGTCGGTGTCTTGGGGTGAGATGGGTAACTGGAAGACCCTGATTATTCCGGTGCATCCTGATGTTCACCCTGTGGTGGCTGTGCCCGATTATGAGGTGTCGACGAAGCTTGCTCGTTCGCTGATTCCTGAGGAGATGCCCCACGTTGAGGCGGTGGCGAACTCGGCTCGTGCGGCGCTGCTGGTGCGCACTCTCTCTGATGCTCCCGAGTACCTGATGGATGCGACCGTGGATTACCTGCATCAGGGGTACCGCGTGACCGCGATGGAGCCGTCCGCTGTGCTGGTTGCGTACCTGCGCGGTCAGGGTTTTGCTGCGGTGATTTCTGGCGCTGGCCCTACTGTTTTGACCTTTGCGCACGGTGACGAGCAGGTGCAGCAGGTGCAGGAGGCTATTGCCGAGTTCGCGGCGACTCACCCCTGTAGCGCTATTGTGGATTGTCGCCTGAACTGGCGGGTTCTTCCTCTTGAAATTGATACTGAAGGTGTTATAGTTACTCAGTAGGACGTTATTAGTTCGTCCTATGTTGAGGTTCGCCCGTCGTTCAATGTAGACCGTCGATACTATCCTTCGTAACGTACTTCCGTTTCCCCTGATGCCTCAGGTGCTTTGTGTATCTGAGCGGGAGCCGGCAGGGTTCGGGGGAGTGCCTTTGGATTCCACGTCTTTCTTTGTTTCTGACGCATAGGGGAAGACTTTTCTGGAGGTTCGGTTTCGCGGCGGGTGCCCTTTCAAAGTGACCAATCCGTCCTCTTCATCTCGTGTAGATGATTCTTAGAGATGATGGTTTGGGCTTGCCCACATTTGTGATAGAGCGCCTTATCTTCCGTGTGTGCCCGCTGTGTCTGAATCAGCGGGTACGGTAAGAGACGCGAACCGCCTCCAGTGCGGTTCGAGGGAGTCGAAGGTGCGGACTGCTGTTTTCTTTCGGCAGTGTCTAAGCCTTTGACCGCGCTATAGCGTTCGCCCGATCTTTATTCTGAAGATTTTCAGGGCTTATAACCAAAGGAATTGTAGTTGGCAAAGAATATTGTTGTCACCGATGAGTACGGTACGGCCGCTGCCGCACCGGAACTTGCAAACTTGAAGGTCGCGCAGCTGCGTGTCCTCGCCCAGCAGCTTGGTATCCGCGGCTACCTGAAGTTGAAGAAGGCTGAGCTGGTTCAGGCTCTTGAGGAGCATCAGCGTGGCGGCGCCGTAGCCGCTCCTGCTGAGCCCAAGGCTGAGACTCCCGCTGAGTCTGCCCAGACCCCCGCTGCTGAGAAGGTTGAGGAGTCTAAGCCTCGCCGTACCCGCCGTACTCGCACCCAGAAGGATGCTGAGGCGAAGGTGGAGAAGGCTGAGAAGACCGAAAACGCGGAGGCTGCTGAGGCTCCCGCTGAGGGTGCTGAGAAGGCTGAAAAGTCTGAGAAGCGTACCCGTTCTTCCCGCCATGAGACTCCCGCTCAGAAGCGTGCGCGCGCTCGCCGCGCCGCTGAGGGCGAGGACGCATCGGCTGAGAAGTCCGAGAAGACTGAGAATAACGAGAAGCCGGAGAAGCGTACTCGCCGCACCCGCACCCGTAAGGACGAGAAGCCTGCTGAGCTTCCTCCGCTGGATGTGCGCGCTGAGCTGGCTGCTGAGCGTATTGGCGAGCGTGCGGAGCAGGTTGACCTGCCCGGTAACTCTGCTGAGCTGAAGGCTACTACCGCTGACGGCACCGCGAGCCTGGACAGCCTGAACGCTGCCCTGGACATGACTTTTGGCACCCCTGACGGTGAGAAGAGCTCGAAGCGTACTCGTACCCGTGAGCGTCGCCGCGACCAGGATGGTGAGCGTACTGAGCGCCGTTCCAAGCGTGACCGCCAGGCGGAGCGTGCAGAGCGCAATGCTGAGCGTAGCGAACGTGCCGAGCGTAAGGCTGCTGAGCGTGCAGAACGCGCCGAGCGCACTGAGCGCACTGAGCGCCGTTCCAAGCGTGACCGTCAGGCTGAGCGTGCTGAGAAGCAGGCTCGCCGCCGCGAGGAGAACGAGCCTCGTCTGAGCGAAGACGATGTGCTGGCACCGATTTCGGGTGTTCTGGACATCCTCGATAACTACGCTTTCGTGCGTACCACCGGCTACCTGCCCGGCACCAACGACGTGTACGTCTCCCTGGCTCAGGTGAAGAAGTACAACCTGCGTAAGGGTGACCACGTGCTCGGCGCGATTCGCGTGCCGCGTGATGGTGAGTCGAACAGCCGCCAGCGTTTCAACGCGCTGGTTCAGGTTGAGGCGATTAACGGTCAGACCGTTGAGGAAGCAGCTAACCGCCGCGTCTTCTCGAAGCTGACTCCGCTGTACCCCAAGGAGCGTCTGCGACTGGAGACCACCCCGAAGAAGCTGGGCACCCGCGTGGTTGACCTGGTGTCTCCGATTGGTAAGGGTCAGCGTGGTCTGATTGTGTCCCCGCCGAAGGCGGGTAAGACCCTCATGCTGCAGTCCATTGCGAACGCGATTACCGTGAACAACCCGGACGTGTACCTGATGATGGTCCTGGTGGATGAGCGTCCTGAAGAAGTGACCGATATGCAGCGCACCGTTAAGGGTGAGGTTATCGCCTCGACCTTCGACCGCCCGGCTGAGGATCACACCACTGTGGCTGAGCTGGCTATTGAGCGTGCGAAGCGTATGGTGGAGCTCGGCTACGATGTGGTCGTGCTGCTGGACTCCATGACCCGCCTGGGCCGCGCATACAACCTGGCGGCTCCCGCATCCGGTCGTATCCTGTCCGGTGGTGTGGATTCTGCCGCACTGTACCCGCCGAAGAAGTTCTTCGGTGCTGCCCGCAACATTGAAGAGGGCGGCTCGCTGACCATCCTGGCTACCGCCCTGGTTGAGACCGGCTCGAAGATGGATGAAGTGATCTTCGAAGAGTTCAAGGGCACCGGTAACATGGAGCTGCGCCTGTCCCGTCAGCTGGCGGATAAGCGTATCTTCCCGGCTGTTGATATTAACGCTTCTGGTACTCGCCGCGAGGAGAACCTGCTCTCCCCGGATGAGATCAAGATTATGTGGGGTCTGCGCCGTGCCCTGGCGGGTATGGAGCCTGAGCAGGCTCTGGGCGTTCTGACCAACCAGCTGCGTAAGACTGAAAGCAACGTGGAGTTCCTTCTGACGGTTCAGAAGAACGGTCTGCGTCTGGTCGACTAAGGCTCGTATCTCACGCGCCCCACCTCCTCATGTGGGTGGGGCGCGTGAGATGTTCGTTTTGCGCATCCCTGTTGTGTGGGGTGCGAGATGTCTAGTGCCTGCCCGTGCGGCGTAAAGTGCGGGAGATGGAAGAGAGAACAGAATGTTTGAATCTATTCAGGTTCTGCTGGATGAGCACACTGACCTGCAGAATCAGCTTGCTGACCCCGCTGTGCAGGCGAACCAGGGTAAGGCACGCCGTGTGGGCCGCCGTTACGCGGAGCTGACCGGTATTGTGACTGCGTACAACAAGTACACTTCGCTGAAGGATGACCTTGAGGTTGCTCGCGAGATGGCTGATGAGGATCCGGATTTTGCGGCGGAGATTCCCGGTCTGGAGGAGGAGCTGGAGGTTGCTCAGGAGAAGCTGCGCCGCCTGCTGATTCCGCGTGACCCGGATGATGGCCGTAACGTCATTCTTGAGGTGAAGGCTGGTGCCGGTGGTGACGAGGCGGCTCTGTTCGCTGGTGACCTGCTGCGCATGTACATGCGTTATGCCGAGAACAAGGGCTGGAAGACTGAGATTATTTCTTCGACCAGCACCGATGTTGGCGGTTACAAGGACGCCCAGATTGCTATTAAGGGCTCCTCGAATGAGCCGGCTGAGGGCGTGTGGGCGCACCTGAAGTATGAGGGTGGCGTGCACCGTGTGCAGCGTGTTCCGGCGACTGAGTCTCAGGGCCGTATCCACACTTCTGCTGCCGGTGTTCTGGTGTTCCCTGAGGTGGATGAGCCCGAGGAAATCGAGATTAACCAGAACGACCTGAAGATTGACGTGTACCGTTCTTCGGGCCCCGGTGGTCAGTCGGTGAACACCACCGACTCGGCGGTGCGTATTACTCACCTTCCGACCGGTATTGTGGTGGCGATGCAGAATGAGAAGTCTCAGCTGCAGAACCGTGAAGCTGCGATGCGCGTTCTGCGTGCGCGCCTGTTGGCTCACCAGCAGGAGCAGATTGACGCTGAGAACGCGGCACACCGTGCTTCGCAGGTGCGTACCATGGACCGTTCGGAGCGTATCCGTACGTACAACTTCCCGGAGAACCGCATTGCGGATCACCGTACCGGCTACAAGGCGTACAACCTGGATGCTGTGTTGAATGGTGACCTGGAGCCTGTGGTTCAGTCCGCTATTGAGATGGATGAGGCGCACCGCCTCGCTCAGGTGGGCCAGGAACAAAAGTAATTCTGTATAGGCTCTTGCCGATTCGCTGAATCGACGTGAGATGTTGGTGAGGGGCTCGCCGCTACGGCGGTGGAGCCCCTTAGCCATATGCTGTGACAGGTTTTGAGCTGTTGAGAGACGAGGAGGAGAGCTCATGAAGGTGAATGTGCACGACCCGCGCGGGGAAGAACTCGCACAGGTAATTACGCGCGCCACCGCGGCACTGGCGCAGGTGCCCAGCCCCCGCGTCGACGCTGAGCTACTCGCAGCGCACCTGCTCTACGACGGCTCACGCTCGCGCCTCCAGCACGCCGCGCTGATGGGGGAGCGGCTCACCCCCGACCAGGTCGCAGAGTACGAGGCGCTGGTCGCCCGCCGCGCCTGCCGCGAACCGCTGCAGCACATCACCGGCTCCGCTCCCTTCTACCGTCTAGAACTGGCAGTCGGACCGGGCGTGTTCGTACCCCGCCCCGAGACCGAGCTACTCGTCGAAGAAGCCCTCAAAGTGCTGACCGCACGCACCAATTCGGCACCCCGCACCAATTCGGCAACCGGTGCGTTGCGCATCGTCGACCTGTGCACCGGCTCCGGGGCTATCGCCGCGGCTATCAAGAGCGAACTGCCGAACGCCCAAGTATTCGCGGTAGAGCTCTCCGAAGACGCCATCCCCTACACCCGCAAGAACCTGGAGCCACTCGGCGTGCACCTGGTTCAGGGGGATGCCCTCACCGCCCTGCCCGAACTTGCCGGAACCTTCGATGCGGTGCTCTCTAACCCTCCGTACATTCCGCCGGCGAACGTGCCCGCCGACCCGGAAGCCGCCCTGCACGACCCGGACATGGCACTGTACGGAGGGGGAGAGGACGGCATGCAGATGCCCTCCGCAATTGCCGCCCGCGCCTTCGAGCTTCTTACCCCCGGCGGCCTGTTCATTATGGAGCACGACGACACCCAGGAAGAAGCCGTCGCCGAGCTGTTGGCGCGTGTTGGCTTCGAGGGCTGCTACCCGGTGCGTGACCTGAATAATCGTCCGCGTCATAGCGTCGGTTATAAACCGCGCCCACTAGAGCCTTTAGACTAGTAGATGCACCACCTAGCCCGTGCCGGGCTGCATGAAGGCAACGCGTCCGCCTCCTCAGCCAGCTCAAAGCCCGCGAAATATGGTGAACCCCCGGAAGAGTGCTTCCACATGGCGCGTTGTGGGTGCCGGTGTCTCGCCGCATCCAGAAAAACATGAGAGAATAAGACCCGTGACTGCAAAGCTGTACCCCGTAACGACTGAAACTGAGACCCGCGAGGCCATTGAAGCTGCCCGCGAGGCGCTGAAGGCGCACGACACGATTGTGATGCCCACCGATACCGTCTACGGTATTGCCGCCGATGCTTTCTCGCATCAGGGCGTTGCCAAGCTGCTGGCAGATAAGGGCCGCGACCGCACCATGCCGCCGCCCGTGCTGATCTTTGATCTTGCTGCGCTCGCTGGCGTGGTCGACGACGTTCCGGACGATATTTACGATCTGGGTGGTCGCTTCTGGCCCGGCGCGCTGACTATGATTCTTCACGCGTACCCGTCACTGAGCTGGGATTTGGGTGAGACCCGCGGTACTGTTGCCGTGCGTGTTCCCGATGATGAGTTCGCCCTGAAGCTGCTGACTGAGCACGGTCCGCTGGCGGTTTCGAGCGCGAACAAGACCGGTCAGGAAGCCGCTCTGGACGCACAGACCGCCATGGAATCCCTGGGCGAGGACGTTGCCGTGGTGATTGATGGTGGTGCTCGTCCTAAGCCGCTTGAGTCTGAGCCGAATGAGGACGGCGTGGTTGTGGTGACTGAGCGTGACCCGGCACCGTCCACGATTCTGGATTGCACCTCCTTCCCCTACGTGGTGGTTCGTGAGGGCGCAATTTCGGTGGAGGAGCTGCGCGAGGTCGTTCCGACCATTCTGACTCGTGCGGAGGCTGACGAGCAGGCGGCTCGTAAGGTTGAGGAAGCTGAGGCTGCTTCTTCTGCGTCGTCTGAGTCGACTCCTTCTGAGCGTGCTCTGGATGAGCAGGCTGACCTGGATGAGGCGTATGAGCAGTGGGACAGCACCCACACCGTGAGCGGTGAGCCTGCTCGTCGCGCTTCGGCACCGGTTGCCGGTTCTGTCGCGGCGTCCCTGCTGGGCGCTACTTCGGCTCTGTCTTCTGCTTTCAGCACCGGCGTGGATCAGGAGCGTTCGCGCGGCTACCGTGACAACACTCCGAAGCCGGTTCGTGCGGATGAGCCCCAGACCCACCCGGTTCCTGCTGATACTGCTCGCGCGCTGGTCTTTGGCGAGTCGAAGATTGAGACTGCCGCTAAGGATGAGGCTAAGTTGGCAGAGGCTACCAAGACTGAAGCTGAGGCAAAGACCGAGCAGAAAGACACCCCGGAGGATCACCTCTAAACCTCTGCGCGTGTATGAGCCCGGAGCATAAAAACGTATAGGGAACCCCCGATATATCGTTCAGATATATCGGGGGTTCCCTTTCGTTATGAGCCCTCTAGAGGCGCGCAACTAGGCTGTGTGCCTCAGGTCGTGCACCTTTAGGAGAGCACGCGCGCTACCTACTTCTTCTCGAAGCGGCGGTCCTTCTTCTTACCCAGCGCGGTGTGGGCATTGCGCAGTACTTCACGCACGCGCGGGGTGGGCAGAAGGTTGTTGTCACGTGCCCAGGAGTCGTCGATGCCCTGGCCAAACCACATGACCTCGACCTTACGCACGGATCCTGCGAACTTGTCATTCATCAGTTCGGAGACGGTGTAGCCCGCCTTGACGGCTGCGCGGCAGAGCCACTCGGGCAGGCGGTGCGGGTGGCGGCGACCAGCATCCACGGATGCGGAGGCGACGGTTGCGCCTTCCCAGGGCTGCAGCACGATGGTGGGTAGCTCGCCGGGGAAGGTGCCGAGCATGACCACGAATTCTGCGAGGGCGTGCACGCTGGAAACCGGGGACTTGCCGGTGCCTGCACCCGCAACGGATGCGAAGGGGGAGGAGGCCATCTTGGCGAAGAGTTCGGTGGTGCGTCGGCCGCGGCCCTGCACGCTGGTTGCGCGCAGGATGCACAGTTCGGGTGCGCAGTCGGGGTGCTCTTCGAGGAAGTAGTCCTGCAGGTCGAGCAGCGCTTCTTCGCCGAGTGCCTTGGAGAAGGAGTAGGCGCTGAACGGGTTAGTCTCTTCGGAATCATCCAGCACGAGGCGCGGGCCCTGCACAGCTGCGGAGGAGAGGTGGATGACGCGGCGCACGCCGGTGCGCTGCGCGGCGATGGCGATTACTGCGGGAAGCAGGGCGTTTGCGCCGACGAGCGGAGGTAGATCCTGCATATTGGGCGCTGCGAGGCCCGCAGCGTTGACGACGACCTGCGCGCCTGCGAAGGCTTCTGCGAGGGAGTCGATGATGCCTTCAAGCTGGTCTGCTTCGTCGATGATGCTGTCTACGTCGAGGGCTCGGGTTGCGAGTCGAGGTGCCTCAATGGGGTCGACGCTGATACCTTCTGCGTTTAGACGCGCGACGATGGAGGAACCAACGAAGCCGCTGGCGCCAATGACTTTCCACTTGGATTCGGACATCTCTTTTACCTCTCACGAGCCCGCGTACGTTGCGGGGAAAAATGGGGTCATTTCAACTTTCCCATATCTGAACAGTTTATGGGGAATTTGTGGGTTTTTATTCGGTCTCTGGTCGTTTTTTCGCACGGGGTGCACAGCGCAAACACAGGCTGTGAAGCTGGTAGCTTGATGGATACCCAAAACTGGGTGTGCCGGTACGTCCGCTATGCGGATAAATCAACTGAATTCGGTTGTTTATTTGTCATAAAGTGCGTCTTTTGAGGTGATGGTTCACTCTCTAGTGGAGACCGCAGGTAGAATATTTTCTTTGAGTGATATATCCACACGGTTGAATGCCGCGGGCGCGAGAAACACCAGAAGCGCCCAGTACGGTATGGGTATATCGCGTACCGGCTGATTCAGGCGCATCGCGCCGCGGAGGGAGAACTTATGGCAGAAAAGTACAGCGACGTGACCGCTTTTGCCCAGCCTTCTTCCAATCAGTCTTCTTCTCACGATCCTTTGAACGAGTATCCCCGCACGGTTGCCGTGGTGGTGACTTATAACCGTGAGGACCTGCTGCCGAAGACCCTTGCTGGTATCGCTTCTGGTGAGCGTGTGCCTGCGGCGGTGGTGATTGTTGATAACGCCTCCACGGACGGTACTGCCGAGTATCTGCGCGCCCTGGACTATAAGCTGCCGGTGGACTGCATCCGCCTGGAGAGCAATATGGGCGGCGCTGGCGGTTTCGCGGTGGGTATTGATCGCGCTCTGGAACGCCATAACCCGGATCTGGTGTGGGTTATGGATGATGACACCGAGCCGACCGAGAACACCCTGTCGGAGGCGGTTGCCGCCTGGCTGAACTATTCGCCGGTGCCTTCGCAGCGCCCCGCGGTGGTGGCGTCTCGTGTGGTGTGGACGAACGGCGAGGACCACCCGATGAACACTCCGCGCACGATGTTTGCGGCGGGGGAGCAGCGTCATGCTCGTGCGCAGGCGGTGGGTGCCCGTCCGATTCGTAGCGCCTCGTTCGTGTCGATTCTGATGGATGCGCAGGCTATTCGCCGTAATGGTGGTTTGCCGATTGCTGAGTTCTTCATTTGGAATGACGACTTCGAATTTTCGACTCGTCTGATTCATCACCGTGACGGCATTGCGGTGCCTTCTTCTGTGGCTAAGCACCACACGAAGACTTTTGGTACGACGAACGCTGACCCGGGCCCGCGTTTCTATAACGATGTGCGCAATAAGCTGTGGGTCTTTACTCGTTCGCGTACTCTGAACCCGCTGGAGAAGCTGCTGTACGGTGGCTCGTCGGCGCGCCTGTGGATTTCTACTGTTCTGCGTACTGATGACCGCCGAACCTACCTGGGGTATTTCCTGAATGGTGTGCGTGATGGTTTGCGTGCGCCTCGCCCGAATGCTCAGGTGCTTGAGGGCATTTACCCGCTGACTTTCCCCGGCCGCTACGGCGTGCCTGCATCCGATGAAAGCCCCGCTGACTCTGAGAAGGCGCGCGGTTGCGTGAGCTCTGTACCCGATTTCTCGGTGCTGATGAGCGTGTACGCGAAGGAGAACCCCGCCTATCTGGATCAGGCGTTGGAGTCGAATCTTCTGAACCAGACGGTGCGTCCTTCCGAGCTGGTTTTGGTGAAGGACGGTCCACTGACCCCCGAGCTGGATGCCGTGGTGGACCGCTGGGTTCAGCGCGCCGAGAATCTGGATTGCCCGCCGATTCAGGTGGTGGAGCTGGCTCAGAATGTTGGTTTGGCGGAGGCGCTGAACGCCGGTCTGCAGGCGTGCACCTATGAGCTGGTGGCTCGTGCTGATTCTGATGACCTGTCTGAGCCGACTCGTTTTGCGCGTCTGATTCCTGCCCTGGTGCAGGGCGGCTACACGGTGCTGGGCTCTGCCATGCTTGAGGTGAATGAGAGCAATACTGCGGTGGAGTCGACCCGTGAGGCGATTGTTGATTCTGAGCGTCTGCTGCGCGCGATGGATTCGCGCAACCCGATTTATCACCCGTCCGTGGCGTTCGTGAAGAGCGCCGTGCAGCAGCTGGGCGGTTACGAGTTCGTGCCCGGCGCTGAGGATTGGTGGCTGTGGATGCGTCTGCGCGATGCCGGCTACCGTCTGGGTAATATCCCCGAGGCTCTGGTGCGTTACCGCGTGGGTGCGGGCGCGTACACGAAGCGCGGGGGAGTGGATGCCTGGTTGCAGGATGTGGCGATTCAGCGTCGACTGTACACCGGTCACGGTATTTCTAAGCTTCAGTGGGCTCAGAATATGGCGGTGCGTAGTGTGTACCGTTTTGTTCCTGAGCGGGCGCGCCGTTCGGCGTTTCGTGCGTTGTCGTCTTTGACGGCTCGTGCTTCTTCTCGTTCTTCTGGTACCGCATCTGAAGGAGGCATGTAGTGGCTCAGTTGAAACCTCACGCTCATGTGGTGATGCGGAAGGCTGCTCAGCGCGGCACGATGGTGACGGAGGGTGACTCTGGCACGATGCTGGTGAACCGCCTGTATGAGCGTAAGCCGTGGTGGTTGATTGCGCAGGCGCTGATTGATTCGAGCGCCTGGGTTCTGTCGGTTTTGTTCGCCTATATGCTCCGCTATAGTGTGCTGCTCAGTAACGGCTCGGTGTTCGATATTATTCACCCGGCGTCGTTGACGATGACCGCTACTTTGGCTGTGGTGTTGCACCTGGTCATTGGTCTGGCGGGCGTGAAGATTTATAACGGCGTGTATTCGTACGGTTCATTTGACGAGTCCTGGCGTGCCGGCGCGGCTGCTTTGAGCGCGGGTGCGGCGTTGACTGCTTTCTCCTTTGTGGATGAGCTGCTGGGTCTGCCGCATATTCCGCATAGCGTGCCTGCGATTGCGGCGGCGTTTAGCCTCATTATGATGGCGGGCGCTCGCATGGCGAAGCGTGTGTACACTGAGCGCGGTGCTGTGCGTGAGCTGACCGGCGAGCCGGTGATTGTGTACGGTGCCGGCTTTATTGGCGGCATGGTCATGGATTCGATGCTGCACGATGAGGAGGCGAAGCTTCGCCCGGTTGCGGTCTTCGATGATGACCAGCTGAAGGCTGGTACGAAGTTCCACGGCATTTCGGTGATTACGACTTACCCTGAGCTGGAGCAGGTGATTCGTGAGTCGGGTACCCGTAAGATTCTGGTGACGATTTCGGATATGTCGGAGGACTACTTCGAGTCCTTCTGCAACCGCATGCGTAAGCTTAAGGTTGAGGTTCAGCGTATTAGTAGCGCGAATGCTCGCCTGATGGGTGAGCGTCTGATTACCGCGAGCGATAACGACCTGATGCGCGTGATTCGTGGCGAGATTAACTACGATATTGACCGCGATATTCTGCGTTCGTACCTGCACGGTAAGCGCGTGCTGGTCACCGGTGCGGGCGGTTCGATTGGTTCGGAGCTGTGCCGTCAGATTAGCGAGTTTGGCCCTGAGACTCTCATGATGCTTGATCATGATGAGACTCTTCTGATGGAGACGAAGGTTTCGATTACTCACGAGTCGAGTCTGGATGATGACCGCATTATTCTGGCTGATATTCGTGAGGGCGATAACCTGCTGGAGATTTTCCGTGACCGTCGCCCCGAGGTGGTGTTCCACGCTGCGGCTTTGAAGCATGTGTCGGCGCTGGAGGCGTACCCGCAGGAAGCATGGAAGACGAACTCTCTGGGTACTCTGAACGTGTTGCGTGCCGCGGAGGCGGTGGGCGTGAAGACCTTCGTGAACGTTTCGACCGATAAGGCGGCGGATCCGAAGACTGCGCTGGGTCAGTCCAAGCGCGTGGCGGAGCGTCTGACCGCGTACTTTGGCGAGAAGACCGGCAACACCTACGTGTCGGTTCGTTTCGGTAACGTGTTTGGTTCGCGCGGTTCGATTAAGCCGCTCTTTACGAAGCAGATTCTTTCGGGTGGTCCGATTACCCTGACGGATAAGCGTGCGACCCGTTACTTCATGCTGATTACCGATGCCTGCCTGCTGGTGATGCTTGCCGGTGCGATTGGTCGCCCGGGCGAGGTTATGGTGCTGGATATGGGCCAGCCGGTCAAGATTCTGGACGTTGCGAAGGCGATGCGCCAGGCGTATGAGCGGTATGACGTGGAGATCAAGGAGATTGGTCTTCGCAAGGGTGAGAAGCTGGATGAGACTCTCTTCGGCGGTACTGAGAAGCTGGTGCCGAGCGAGGAGAACCGGTATATTTCCCGGTCGAGTGCCCCGGCACTTGACCCTGATGAGCTCGATTATGAGCGGTGGATTCAGAACTATCGGGAGCACAGCGGCTATGAGCGTCATGGCCTGGAGCGTGCCCCTGATCCGCGTACTTTGGCGGATGCGCAGACGTTCTAATCTTTACGGAAATGACACCGGATGCTGCACTTGCGTGGCAGGTGCGGTATCCGGTGTTTTCTCTTTCTCGGGTGTAGAACATATCAGGACGCAGAATATGCAGAGCGTATGGAGAGATTCTGTACCGTTTAGTCCCGGGCTACTGAAGAGTTCTATAGAATACGAAGTAAACACACACACTACGCACACATCGTCCCTCAGCCGCGATTCTGGAGTTTGCGTCCAGGGGAGCGGCGCCAATGCTTTGGAGCTGGTATGACCTCCTTTTCTGAGCTGTTGAGTATTTTTGCTCTTGCTTTTGTTTTGGGTGCCCTTTTGCCGTTTGCGGTGCGCCCGATTTTGCACCGCTACGACATGGTGGATGTTCCTAATGAGCGTTCTTCGCATACTGCTCCGACGTACCGCGGTATGGGGTTGGCGACTGCAGCCGCGACTCTTGTGGCGTTTGTGGTGGCTACCCTGTTCGGCTGGACGTACCGTTCTGCTGAGTCTTTGCAGCTGGCGGTGACGATTGCCGCAGCGATTCTGTGTGCTCTTGCCCTGGGCTGGCTTGAGGATATCCGCGGCGTGAGCATTGTGCGTCGTGCGGGCCTGCAGCTGGTCATTGGTCTTCTGGTAAGCGTGAGCTTTGCGACGGTACAGGGCACGAATATTCTGCTGCTGATCCTTGGCGCGATTTTTATTGCCGGCTACATTAACGTGGCGAATTTTATGGACGGTATTAACGGCATTTCTGGTGCTCACGGTCTGGTGGCTGGTTTGGCGTATGCGCTGACCGGTTGGATGGTGAACCTTCCGTGGCTGGCTTTGGCTGGTGTGGCTGTTGCCGGTGCTTTTGCGGCGTTCCTGCCGTGGAATGTGCGCCCTGGTAAGAACGTGTTTTTGGGCGATGCGGGTTCTTATGTTTTGGGTGCGGCGCTGGGTACGTTGGCTGTGGGTGCGTGGTTTGCGGATGTTCCGTTCCTGCTGGCTTTTGCTCCGCTGATGACTTACCTTGCGGATACGGGTACGACTCTGTTCCGTCGTTTTATGGCGGGGGAGCAGTGGTACAAGCCGCACCGTACTCACACTTATCAGCGTCTGACGGATGTCGGTTTCAGCCACCTTGGTTCGACCGCCGTGGTGACGGGTACGACCATTCTGGTGTGGGTGCTGTTGGCATTTGCGTCTGACCTGTATGCTTCGGGTGCCGTGGTGGCGACTGTGGGCGTGATGGTGGTGGCTCTTGCCGTGTTGGTGGTGTATCTGCGTATGCCGCAGCTCTTCGGCGGTGAGGCTCCTACGTCTACGATTGACCTGTCGAAGCGTTTTGCGACGGAGTCGAAGGGCTCGGCGCCGAAGGCGAAGCCCACTGCGTCCGACCTTGCTACTGATTCTTTGGCATCTGCTACTGGTGTTCCGGCAACTCCTGAGAAGGTTGAGCCGACCTCGCTGCATCCGGAGCCGATTATGCCGGACTCCGTGAAGGATCGTGCGGGTCTGCCTTCTTCTGTTTCCTCTTCTTCGGCTCAGTCGAATCAGAATCGTGGGGAGAAACACTAATGGCTTCTGAACACTCTAAACCTTCGGTTGAGGCTTCCGTAGAGCCTCTCTGGAGGCATGTGGTCGACGTTCTGTGGTATCCGCCGGCGGAACGTATGAGGCAGCAGAAACGCCGCCGAGAGCGTGCTCAAGCAGGTCTGAAGGCCTCTTCTTTCGAGAGTCAAGAGCTTTCCTGGAAATTTTTGTTCTACAGAGTATCGGCTTACTCTCTGCTGGCTTGGTTGGGCGGTATGATGAGTGCGTACCTGTTTGCGGGTCCTGTGGGCGCGCTAGGAATAACATTGGGCTTTCTGATAATCTATATATGCTTCACTCTGGGCGTATTAGTTATGTTGGTTGCTCCCATTTTCGACTGGGGTGTACCCAAATCGCTGGTGGTGAGCTACCTCGTGAAGATTGCTCTGCTCGGTCTGGTATTGATGTTTGTGCCATTCCCCGAGAATCTGAGGCACGGTTGGACTCTCGCAGGCGCATGTACCGGCGTGATTCTGTGGATTGTTATTGAAACAGTCAGCATCGCACGACTGAGAATTTTGTACTTCGACACCGACTCGGAAGACCATGGTCGGTAACACGATTGGTGTTTGAAAGGAAAAACGTTTGGCCGAAGAGAAGAAATGGTGGGACGGAGATAAAAAGCTCCGCACCACCGGAGAATTGGTATCTGACGGAGGTCTCTCCGGCGCAGTCATGTCGATTCTCTATCTGATCATCGGTGTAGCAGTGTGGGGAGGCATCGGTTACCTCGGTGACCTGGTCTTCTCCACCACCTGGCTGGTGTGGGTTGGCGTCTTGATTGGCGCTGTTGGAGGTTTGACCCTCGTCTTTACCCACATGACCAGGCAGAATAAAGACCGTTAGGTCATTGAACGCGGACCGCTAGGTCACACATTCATCCATGTAGTTAGCATGTCAGTCGTTTATAGGCAGACATGGGCTCTTGATAGCCACTAGTAGCAAGAAAGGACTTGCTTTGATCGAGAACGGGTTGATCCTCGCGGAAGCCTATGTGCCGCCGACCCCTGAAGACATGCATCTGCCCCCCTTCTTCACCATTGGTGATTTCGCTTTCGGTAAGCAGAACGTACTGATTCTGCTGTCCGTGGTGATTATTGCGGTCTTCTTCCTCACCGCAGCACGTAAGCGTGCCATGGTTCCCGGCAAGACTCAGTTCATTGCTGAATCCGGCTACATGTTTGCTCGTAACTCCCTCGGCAAGGAAACCCTGGGCGTTCAGCACTACAAGCCTTTCGTGCCGATTCTGTTCGCCTCCTTCTTCTTCGTTCTGGTGAACAACCTCTTCGGTTCGATTCCGTTTGTTCAGCTGCCCTCCTTCTCCCACCCCGGTAGCGCCTACGCACTGGCTGGCGTCGCATACCTGACCTGGGTTGGTGTTGGTATCAAGCGCAAGGGCTTGGGCGGCTTCTTCAAGGACATCACCATGCCTTCGGGTCTGCCGGTCTGGATTTACCCCATCCTGATTCCGATCGAGTTCTTCTCGAACCTGCTGATTCGTCCGGCAACTCACGCACTGCGTCTCTTCGCGACCATGTTCGGTGGTCACCTGGCGCTGATGGTTGCATCCAGCATGGTGACCTACATGGTTGAGACCCTGGGTGGCATCGGCTACCTGGCTGCTATTGCTCCCGGTGCTCTGGGCATGTTCCTGTACTTCCTGGAATTCATGATTCAGTGCATCCAGGCTTATGTGTTCGCTCTGCTGCTGGCTGTGTACTTGCAGGGCTCGGTTTCCGAGGGACACTAAACTCTCTAGTTTTTTAGGTTTTCACGTTCGTCATTGGGCGTGAATAAAGCAACCCACACGTTCACTGTGCGGGCTATTAACTCAAATCAAACTCTGTTCGGTCCGGGTATGTTCCCGGTCGAACACTGTTGAAAGGAAAAATAATGGTTGGTTCCATCACTGCGGTTGGCTACGGTCTGGCAGCTATTGGCGGCGGCATCGGCGTGGGTCTGATCTTCGCGGCATACATGACCAGCGTTGCTCGTCAGCCCGAGTCCCAGAAGACCCTGCAGCCCATGCTGTTCCTGGGCTTCGCACTGGTCGAGGCACTGGCAATTCTGGGCCTGGTTCTCGTCTTCATCAAGTAACCGGCTCTGCCACATCCTAAACGACCCATCCCATAGAACAGGATTCCCTCCATGATTTATCTGGCAAGCGAAGGGGGAGCGGAGGCAACTTCGAACCCCCTGATTCCCGACGTCGGGGAAATTGTCATTACCCTCATCGGATTCCTGATCCTCTACTACATCGTTGCTAAGTACGTTGTCCCGGCGTTCGAGAAGATCTACCAGGACCGTAAGGAAGCAATCGAAGGTGGCCTTGCCAAGGCCGAGAAGGCACAGGCAGAGGCTGCAGCGGCTCGCGATGAGTACACCCAGCAGCTCGAAAGCGCTCGACTGGAGGCTCAGAAGATTCGTGAAGAGGCACGCGCAGAGGGCGAGGCAATCATTGCCGACGCTCGCGAGCGTGCAACCGCTGAGGCTCAGCGCATTAGCGATAATGCAGCAAAGGCTATCGAGGCAGAGCGTGCGGCAGCAGCAGTGTCCCTCCGTTCCGAGGTTGGCACTCTTGCTACGACCCTTGCCGGCAAGATTGTGGGCGAAGCCCTCAACGATGATGAGCGATCGGCCCGTGTGGTAGATCGTTTTCTTGCTGACCTTGAAACCGAGAAGCAGAACGCAGGTGCGGCTCGGTAATGGCAGGAGTATCTACTGAATCACTGAGCAAGGTGGAAGAGGTGCTGGAAGCTCACGCTTCCCTGCAGCCTCTGAACCTGGCGAGCGAGCTTTTCGCTGTGGTTGATGTTCTCGACCACAACGGCACCCTGCGCCGTGCTGTCACCGATTCTTCGCGTGATGCAGCAGCACGTCAGGGTATCGCTAACACCGTCTTCGACGGTAAGATCTCTTCGCAGGCTATGGCTGTGCTCACCAATGCGGTGACTCAGCGCTGGTCTGATGATGCAGATCTAGCGAACGCCCTGGAGCGTGCAGCAGTGCTCGCCGTGACCGCATCGGCTCAGTCTCGCGGTGGCGTGGATGCCCTGGACGAGGTGCTCAACGAACTACTCACCTTTGTGCGTACCGTTGATTCCAACGCTCAGGCGCAGGAAGCGCTGTCCGACCATCAGGCAAGCAAAGAAGCAAAGAAGAAGCTCGCCGTGGCGCTCGGTGGCCCCGCCACCACCGCCGAAGGTGTGCTTCTGCTCGAACGAGTTGGCTCCAACCCCCGCGGCCGTCACGCTGCACGGGTAGCCGATGAGTTCGCAGAAATCATCGTCACGCGACAGAACCGTTACATTGCGCGAGTAACTAGCGCGATTGCGCTGTCGCAGGCACAGCTTGAACGTCTCGGTCGCGCGCTCAACGCCGTGTACGGCCGTGAGCTGAAGCTCGACGTTTCGGTGGACCCCGCCGTTCTGGGCGGTCTGCGTGTTCAGGTGGGCGACGAGGTGATCGACGGTACCGTCGAGACCCGCATGTCCGACCTGACTCGTTCCATCGGCTAGCGGCTCAAGCTAGCGACGCTGAACCGTTCGTCGCAACGGTGATTTAGAAGATACCTCGGGTAGCGGGTGCGTGGCTGATGCCTCCTTCGCAGAAGTGGCGGCATTGCCCGCCCGTTCAACCCGAATTGCAAGTTTCGGTTGGTTCCGTTGACGGAACGCAACCACAATGAGAGAGCAGGGACACAAGATGGCCGAACTGACCATCAATGCCGAAGATGTCCGTAATGCGCTGAACGAGTTTGCAGCGTCTTACGAACCCGGCAATGCAGAACGTGTTGAGGTGGGTCGAGTTGTATCGGCCTCCGACGGTATCGCTCGTGTCGAGGGCCTTCCCTCGGTTATGGCGAATGAGCTGCTTCGTTTCGAAGACGGCACCCTCGGCCTCGCACAGAACCTGGATACCCGCAATATTGGTGTGATTGTCCTGGGTGACTTCACCGGTATTGAAGAGGGCCAGGTCGTACACCGCACCGGTGAGGTCCTCTCGGTGCCCGTTGGCGACGCGTACCTCGGTCGCGTTGTTGACCCCCTCGGTAACCCGATCGATGACCTGGGCCCCATTGAGTCCGAAGGTCGCCGCGCACTGGAGCTGCAGGCTCCCGGCGTGACCCAGCGTAAGTCGGTTCACGAGCCGCTGCAGACCGGTCTGAAGGCAATCGACTCGATGATTCCGATCGGCCGCGGTCAGCGTCAGCTGATCATTGGTGACCGCCAGACCGGTAAGACCGCTATCGCGATTGACACCATTCTGAACCAGAAGGACAACTGGGCTTCCGGTGACCCCGAGAAGCAGGTTCGATGCATCTACGTGGCTGTTGGCCAGAAGGCATCCACCATTGCAGCTGTCCGCCACACCCTTGAGACTCGCGGCGCGCTGGAGTACACCACCATCGTGGCATCTCCCGCATCCGACGCAGCAGGCTTCAAGTACCTGGCACCCTACACCGGTTCGGCTATCGGCCAGCACTGGATGTACGGTGGCAAGCACGTCCTCATCATTTTCGACGACCTGTCGAAGCAGGCAGAAGCATACCGCGCTGTGTCCCTGCTGCTGCGCCGCCCGCCGGGACGTGAAGCATACCCCGGTGACGTCTTCTACCTGCACTCCCGCCTGCTGGAGCGTTGCGCTAAGCTCTCTGACGACCTCGGCGCAGGTTCGATGACCGGCTTCCCGATCATTGAGACCAAGGCAAACGACGTTTCCGCCTTCATTCCGACCAACGTCATCTCCATTACTGACGGCCAGATCTTCCTGCAGTCCGACCTGTTCAACGCTAACCAGCGTCCGGCAGTCGACGTCGGTATCTCCGTCTCTCGTGTTGGTGGTGCTGCACAGACCAAGGCTATGAAGAAGGTCTCCGGTACCCTGAAGCTGGAGCTGGCACAGTACCGTGCAATGGAAGCGTTCGCAATGTTCGCATCCGACCTGGACGACGCTACCAAGGCACAGCTGACCCGCGGTTCTCGCCTGACCGAGCTGCTGCGCCAGCCGCAGTACACCCCGTACGCAGTTGAAGAGCAGGTTGTCTCCATTTGGGCTGGTACCTCCGGTCACCTCGACGACATCGAGATTTCCGACGTGCTGCGCTTCGAGGCAGGATTCATCGAGTACCTGCGTCACAAGACCTCGGTACTGACCGATATCGCTTCCTCCGGCAAGCTTGAGGATGACACCGTTGCAGCTCTGAAGTCCGCAGTTGCTGACTTCAAGCAGGGTTTCAAGTCTGAGGGCAGCAGCCACCTCGTCGACGCAGGTCACGAGGAGCACAAGGCAGCTCGCGATAGCGACATCACTCAGGAAACCATCGGTTAGCGATTAGTCCTCGCCTTCTCCCCGCCTCAGCTATGAGGCTGGGGCGGGGCAGAAAGCAAGGAGAAAGGAAGCTCTATGGGAGCCCAGATTAGGGTTTACCGACAGAAGATTGCTTCGACGTCGTCTATGAAGAAGATCTTCAAGGCGATGGAGATGATCGCGACCTCCCGCATTAACAAGGCTCGTAACGCTGCTCAGGCAGCCGGACCTTACGCGAACGCTCTGACCCGCGTGGTGACTGCGGTTGCGACTCAGCACGGTATTAAGCACCCGCTGATTCACAAGCCGAACGAGTCCGAAGCCTACGAACACCGCCGCTCCGCAATCCTGGTTGTTACCAGTGACCGCGGTCTGGCAGGTTCGTACTCCTCCGCTATCCTGCGTCGTACCGAATCTCTGATTGAGAGGCTGCGCTCTAACGGCCAGGAGGTACAGCTGTACCTGGTTGGTCGTAAGGCAAAGGCTTACTTCGAGTTCCGTGAGCGCCCCTACGCCCGTGCGTGGGAGGGCCACACCGATGCACCTCGCGTCGAAACCGCCGTCGAGATTCGTGACGCGCTGCTCGAAGCCTACGACCTGCCCTTCGAAGAGGGCGGCGTGGACGAACTGCACATCGTATACACCGAGTTCAAGTCGATGGTTGTTCAGGAACCCAAGATCCTGCGCCTGCTGCCCATCCACGTGGGTGACGCAAAGGCTATGGGCGAGGAAATCGTTCCCGACCAGGAACTGACCAAGGCTGAGTACGAGCAGGCGGCATCCTTCGAGTTCGAGCCCTCCGCTGAGGAAGTGCTCAACGCGCTGTTGCCGCGCTACATTGCATCGCGTATCTTCTCCTGCCTCCTGCAGGCAGCAGCAAGTGAGCTGGCATCCCGCCAGCGCGCAATGAAGACCGCAGGTGACAACGCTGAGACGCTGATTACCAAGTACACCCGTTTGATGAACAACGCACGTCAGGCGGAAATTACTCAGGAGCTCTCCGAAATCGTGGGCGGCGCAGACGCCCTCGGCTCCTAGTACTTGTACGCCAACGAAGCCATCAACTGTCCAAACTTTCTAAGTAAGTGAGAAATATGACTGCCACCTACAACGAATCGGTCTCCGCACCGACTCAGGGCGCAACGGGTCGTATTGCCCGCGTCATCGGCCCCGTGGTCGACGTCGAGTTCCCCGCCGGTCAGGTCCCCGAGATTTACAACGCTCTGACCACCGAGCTGACCCTCGACGGCCGCACCCGCACCATCACCTTCGAGACCGCACAGCACCTGGGCGACTCAATCGTTCGCGCTATCTCCCTGCAGCAGACTGACGGCCTGGTCCGCGGTCAGGCTGTAGTCGACACCGGCGCACCGATCTCCGTCCCCGTTGGTGACGGCGTGAAGGGCCACATTTTCAACGTTCTCGGTGACGCACTCGACGTGCCGAACTCCGAGATCAAGGCTGACACCTACTGGCCGATTCACCGTGCCGCTCCCGGCTTCGCAGAGCTGGAAGGCTCCACCGAAATGCTGGAGACCGGTATTAAGTCCATCGACCTTCTGACCCCCTACATCAAGGGCGGTAAGATCGGTCTGTTCGGTGGTGCAGGCGTGGGTAAGACCGTGCTGATCCAGGAAATGATTACCCGTGTGGCTCGTAACTTCGGTGGTACCTCCGTGTTCACCGGTGTTGGCGAGCGTACCCGTGAGGGTAACGACCTGTGGGTCGAAATGGAAGAAGCAGGCGTTCTGAAGGACACCGCTCTTGTATTCGGCCAGATGGATGAGCCCCCGGGAACCCGTCTGCGCGTGGCACTGACCGGTCTGACCATGGCGGAGTACTTCCGCGATGTTCAGAACCAGGACGTGCTGCTGTTCATCGACAACATCTTCCGTTTCACTCAGGCAGGTTCTGAGGTTTCCACCCTGCTGGGCCGCATGCCCTCCGCAGTGGGTTACCAGCCGAACCTGGCGGACGAAATGGGTCTGCTGCAGGAGCGTATTACCTCCACCCGCGGTCACTCCATCACCTCCATGCAGGCAATTTACGTGCCTGCGGATGACTACACCGACCCGGCGCCGGCAACCACCTTCGCGCACCTGGATGCGACCACCGAGCTCTCTCGTGAAATCGCATCGCGCGGTCTGTACCCGGCAATTGACCCGCTGTCCTCCACCTCCCGAATTCTGGACGCACAGTACATCGGTCAGGAGCACTACGACACCGCAATTCGCGTGAAGGCTATTCTGCAGGAAAACAAGGAACTGCAGGACATCATCGCGATTCTGGGTGTGGACGAGCTCTCCGAGGAGCAGAAGATTGTCGTGGCACGTGCACGTCGTATCGAGCAGTTCCTCTCCCAGAACACCTACACTGCAAAGCAGTTCACCGGTGTCGAGGGTTCGACCGTTCCGCTGAAGGACACCATCGAGTCCTTCCAGATGATCTGCAACGGCGATGTCGACCACATCCCCGAGCAGGCGTTCTACAACATTGGTGGTATGGACGACGTTATGCGCCGCTACGAGGAAATCAAGGCACAGACTGGAGCTAAGTAATCATGGCTCTGAAAGTTGAAGTTGTTTCCCGCGAACGCGTCGTGTGGACTGGCGAAGCGAAGTACGTTCGTGCACGCTCCGTCAGCGGTGACCTCGGCATCCTGCCGGGCATGATCCCCACCTGCACGCTGCTGGCACAGGACGGCGAGCTGCTCATTGAACCTGTTGATGGTGAGCCCATTAAGACCATCCTCAACGCAGGTTTCTTGACCGTCTCGAACGATCACGTGACCATCGCTGCAAAGCACGCACAGATTTAAAGTCGGTTCTCTACAGAGGGAATTGACCGCTGTGTACACCTCGCCGGTGTTCCACCCTGAAAGGGGAGGGGCACCGGCGATTGGTGTATCCGGGGGTAGAGCATGGGCCCAGAAAGAGCGCGCGTGCAGAACGACAGCGTGCATAGAAAGATAATGCGCACAGAAAAGGGGCGCCTCCCATGTATCGGGAGGCGCCCCTCAAGCTATGTGCAGCCGCCTAGCTAGAGCCGTTTAGAACAGACGGTCAGCTAGAACAGACGGTCAGCGGAGTCGTCCACGCCGCGCATCGCGTCGTAATCCAGGCTCACGCAGCGGATGCCGCGGTCCTCAGCCAGGGTACGAGCCTGCGGCTTAATCGTCTGCGCCGCAAACACGCCGCGCACCGGAGCTAGCAGCGGGTCACGGTTGAGCAGCTCCAGGTAACGGGTCAGCTGCTCCACACCGTCAATATCGCCCACACGCTTGAGCTCGACCGCCACGGAGACGCCGTGCGCATCCTTCGCCATGATGTCTACCGGACCGATAGCGGTCGGGTACTCGCGGCGTACCAGCGAATAGCCCTCACCGAGAGTGTGGATCTGCTCGGCGAGCAGACGCTGCAGGTCAGCCTCCACACCGTCCTTGATGAGGCCAGGATCAACACCCAGGTCGGTGGCGTGTTCGTGCTCAATCTTGTAGATGCGAATCATGAGGCGGTCATCGCTCTTAGCTGCCTGAACGGTCCACAGCTGCTGAACATCGGACTCCAGGTCCTCACGGATGCTCTGCGGAACGTCCTCACGCTCAGCCACCAGCAGGGAGCAGGGAGGGCTCATCCAGTTCAGAGGCTTGTAGGAACCGCCGTCGGAGTGAATGAGGACGGAGCCGTCATTCTTGACCATCAGCAGGCGGGTAGCGCGGGGCAGGTGGGCGCGGAGGCGGCCCTCATAATCTACGGAGCATTCAGCAATGACAATACGCATCCGTCCACTCTAGCAGGTACGAGTGTTTGGCTCTAGCAGGTGAGGGTATGAGCTAGGGAACCTGAGCCTGGTACAGGTCGCGGTACAGGGCCCAGTAGGGAAATACAGCACAGTAGGGAGGCGCGGCACAGAGCGGGGGAGTACCGCCTCAGCATGAGTACCACGCCAGTATGAGGAAGAGCGCAGAGCGAACAGCGGCAGGGTAGGTAGATAGAGATAGCTGAGCAGCGCGGTAGAATAGGGCTCATGGCACGTAAGAATCATCCCGGCAGGCGAGTATCCGGCACCACCAGCGATAAGTGGCACCGTCAAGCACCCGCAGGGCGTGATATCAGCAGGATCCTCGACCCTGCACCTCGACTGGAACGTGACCGATACGGTGACTGGCTGGTGCAATACATTCCCGCCGTCAACGCCCAAAAAACCTACACCTGCCCCGAATGCTACCGCTCGATTCCGCCCAGAACAGCGCACCTGGTGGTGTGGCAGGAAAGCCACACGATGGGCCGTAGCCGCGCCATTGATGAGCGCAGGCACTGGCATCAGCATTGCTGGCGCACCCGCCGCAAATAGGCTGAACACTGCACTTAAGGTGCAGCCTAAGACTACATTCTTGACCAAAACCACATTCTCGAATCCATTTCTTGAAGGAACGCAATGAGCAACACCGCCGATATCACCCGCGCGCAGGAATTTGATCCCGCCCGCTACGTCTTCAGCACCGCCGCTGAGCCCACCCCCATTAAGGCACGTACTGTGCTTCCGGCACGCCGTGAGAACTTTACCGTCACCACTGCGGACGGCAAGCGCCTCGTCGGTGAACTCGCCCTGCCCGAAGGCGAAGTCAAGGCAACCCTGGTGACCTTCCACCCGCTACCCACCCACGGCGGCTACATGGACTCGCACGTGTACAAGAAGGCGTCCTTCCGCCTGCCGGCGCTGTCGAACATTGCGGTGCTGCGTTTCAACACTCGCGGCACCTCCTCGATTCGCGGCACCAGCGAAGGCGTCTTTGACGGCGGCTTTGCCGAGAAGAAGGACTTCGACGCAATCCTGAAGTTCGTACGCGAGCGCGCCCTGCCGAACCCCTGGCTGGTCGGCTGGTCCTTCGGCACCGAGCTGGTGCTCAAGTACGCGCCCGAATACGCGAACGAGTTCACCGGCGCTATTCTGCTCTCCCCGCCGCTGCACCGCGTGCACCCGGCTGAGCTGGACGAATGGAACAAGATCTCGAACCCGCTGTACGCGCTGGTGCCCGAGCACGACGACTACCTGCAGCCTCCGGCAGCGCGTGAGCGTTTTGCGGCTGTACCGCGTACTCGGGTGATTCCCTTTGAGGGGTGCAAGCACTTGTGGGTGGGCGAGAAGTCCGTGCAGCAGGTCCTCAACACCGTGGTCAGCATCGTGACCGGTGTACCCACTGAGCTGCCCACCGAATACAATGGCCCGGTGACAGAAGAAATCACTGAGCTCTAAAGGTTTGGCATAAAAACACAGCGTAAAAACACTGCATAAAAATATCAAGGCGGCGGCTTTGGATAGAACATCCAAAGCCGCCGCCTTATGTCTTAAACGCCTGCTCGGTGGAAGAGCCGTGAGCGCGTAGAGAACCTAGAGGGGACTCTACAGCTGGGAGGCGACTACAACTGGGCGGTGACTACAGTTGGTCCTGGCGAGGAATGAACACCTCACGCACCAGAATCAGCATGGAAGCCGCCACCGGAATAGCAATCAGCGCACCCAGCACGCCCCAGAGCGCGCCACCGGCAGCCACAGAAATAATCGCAACACCGGCAGGAACCGAAACAGCGCGAGCCATAATACGCGGAGAAATCAGGTACGCCTCCACCTGCAAGTACAGGAAGTACGCCACCGCAAACCACAGCGCCAGACTCCAACCCTGAGTCAGCAGAATCAGCGAGGTCAAAATCAGCGCAATCACGCCACCAACCAGCGGAATGAACGCCAGAATCATGACGACCAAAGCCATCAACTGCGGGAAGCTAAAGCCCAAAAAAGCCATAATCAAGAACGCCACAAACGCGTTCAGCACAGCAACCAGAGCCTGACCCATCACGTAGTTACCCACCGACTCGGTAATCTTGTCGGTAATGTACTTGACGCGCACACGCTTGGACGCCGGCGCCAGGCGCACACCCCACGCCTTGATGGTGTCCATCGAGGTGAGGAAGTATAGAGACAGGAACAGCACAATAATCACGCCGGTCACGCTCTGCGCCAAAGTAGACCCAGCAGAAACCAAGCTCGACATGAAGCTATTGACCTGTGAAGAGGAGAACGTTGACTCCAAGAACTTAGGGACGTTCTCATTCACCCAGGTGCTGATGTTAAAACGCTGATCAAGCTCGTGGTACCAATCAGAATCAATTGTGTTCTGATAGATACCCGGCGCGTACTGCACAAACTTAGATGCCTGCTCGCTAATAATTGGGCCAATGGTCATGACCAGACCGGTCACAGCGCCAGCAAAACCAGCAAGCACAGCAATCACGCCGATACCGCGCTTAATGCCCCAAGACTCCAGGCGGCGCACAATCGGGTCTAGACCCAGAGCAATGAAAATAGCACCGGTCACCCAACCCACCAGGGCACCCACATTGTTGAAAATGTAGTAGGCGAAGAGCGCCAGACCCACGCCCACGGTCATGAGGAAACCAAAAGCGACCGGGTTGTGCATCATGGATGCCTTGCCGTTGCCGACCACCTTCGGTGCGGGAGGCGCATCCTCAGAAGCGGCGGGAACCACCGGAATGGTATCCGTAGGAGGCATAGAAGCGCGGCGGCGGTTGGAACGCACCTGGCTAATGCTTTCGGTCAGCTCGCTGAAGGTCTCCGTTAGCTGATCGGTGAGGGATTCCTTCTTGCGCGTCTCGGGGGACGATGTCGTCTCTGCGGGAGCTTCTGAGGCTTTCTTCTCGCTCATGCTCTTCCTTTCCGAATCATTCCGGGTATTTTTTCTCTACTGTGCCATTCTACCGGCTGGTTTACTTTGTTACGGCGTCCACGGTGAATCCCAAGGACAGGGGAGTGCATGTGGGAGAGATATTTGCGGGACGGATCGGGCAATAGCCCAAACGCTATCCCCGGCATGAGCTCAGAGCGTAGGCGACAGAGAACGGGCGCTCGCAACGGTGCGTTGTGGGGATAATAGAGGAAGGAACGCGTGAAGGATTTAGCCCGCACGCAACAATAGGTACAGAACGTAAAGGAGCCCAGGATGAGCATTATTTTTGATCCGGCAGACCGCGGCGCATCCCAGAACGCGGCACAGGGTCATGTCGCGCAGGGTGGTGCAGCGCAGAACGGGGCAGCGCAGGAGATTCCCGCCTCCGTACGCAACGCCATGGAACTAAACCCCAACGCGGCACAGTCTGCTGGCGAACAGGGCGGCGAGCAGACCCCCTCCGCTCCCACCTGGCGCTACGAGGTCAACACCCCCGAAGAGTTCCAGAAGTTCGTTCAGCTCTCCAGCCAGGGTGCCGTAATTTTTGCGCTCTACGCGCCGCACTCGCCCTCCTCCCTGCAGATGCTCGAAGGCGTGCAGAAGCTTGTTGATTCCGCCGCAGGTAGCATGATTTGCGCTGCCGTGGACGTCACCAAGCTCCCCGAAGCTGCCCAGGCATTCGGCGTGAGCGGCGTGCCCGCGGGCGTTGCCGTTCTGGCGGGCCGCCCGGCACCGATTTACACCGGCCCGGTCAGCGCAGAAGACCTCGGCGATGTGCTCTCCCAGGTTCTGCAACTCGCGGCACAGTACCAGCTGCCCGGCGGCTTCGACCCGGTCGTTCCCGAAGATGAAAAGCCCCTGCCGCCCCTGCACGCAGAAGCTGTCGCCGCCCTCGACCGCGGCGACCTGGAGGGCGCCCGCGCCGCATACCGCAAGGCAATTGCCGAGAACCCCGGTGATAAGGAAGCGAAGCTCGGCCTGGAACAGGTTGAACTGCTCGCCCGTGTGAAGGATCTGGACATGGCAACCGAACGTGCGGCGGCCGCGGCAGATCCCATGAACATTGACGCCGCGTTCAACGTAGCCGACCTGGACCTGGTCGGTGGCCACGTGGAGGACGCGTACAACCGTCTACTGCGCCTGTTCAGCGCTGTTGGTCCTGACGATAAGGCGTGTGTGCGCGAGCGTCTCGTGCAGCTCTTCGATGTGGTGGGTGCATCTGACCCGCGCACCGTCAAGGCGCGTGCGGCACTGACTATGGCGCTGTTCTAAAAGGCGCTGTCGCCTGGGAAACGTCATGAGCCGGTCTAGCTAGCTCTGGCTAATCTAGGCGGCTGAAACGTTGAATACGGACGGGCTATCGTCTACCCCCGCACTCGGGTTGCGGGGGTAGACGGTAGCCCGTTCTGTTTTGCGTTTTTTGGCGGTTTTGAGGGTGGGGAGAGTTTATCGACTCAACCTGTCTGATAGTGCGGCTGGATGGTATCTATAGCACTCCGGAATGTCCATAATATGCGTTGTGAGTACTTAATAATGCAGGTTTCATCACCAAACCTGCTAGACCTCATGGGGGGGGGTGGTAGGGTGAAAATATGAACACTAGTCACTTTCCCCAGGACCCGAACCCGCAAGAACCAGGTTCACCGCAGAACCCGGTACAAGAGACCAACCCGGTACTAGAGACCACAGTAGAGGCAACCCCCGCCGCGGCAGCACCCCAGGCTGTAGCCTCCGAATCTGTAGCCCCAGAAGCTCCTGAAGCTGTAGTTCCCGCATCGGTAGCACCGCAGCTACCCGTCACCCCGCAGACTATACCTGTAGCTGGCGCTCGCCCCGCCATCGAAATCCGCGGCCTCACCAAGGCATTCGGTCAGAAGGTCGCCGTCGACCGCATCAACCTCGACATCCCCTCCGGATCCTTCTACGGACTGGTCGGCCGCAACGGCGCCGGTAAAACCACCACCATCTCCATGGTCACCGGCATGCTCATGCCCAATGAAGGCACCGCCTACGTGCGCGGCATCGACATGTGGGCCGACCCGCTCAAGGCCAAAGCGCACCTGGGTGTGCTGCCCGACGGCGTGCATCTCTTCGACAAGCTCACCGGCGAGCAGCTCATCACCTACTCCGGCTACCTACACGGCATCGATAAGGAAACCGTCGCCTCCCGCGTCAAGGACCTGCTCGCCGCAATGGACCTGACCGACGCTGCGGGTCGTGCCGTTGCCGATTACTCCGCCGGTATGACCAAGAAGATTGCGCTCGCCGCCGCCCTTGTCCACGCGCCCTCCGTGCTGATTCTGGATGAGCCCTTCGAGGCGGTCGACCCGGTTTCTGCCGCTAATATTCAGGACATTCTGCGTGGCTTCGTTGCTTCCGGCGGTACCGTCGTCATCTCCTCGCACGTGATGGACCTTGTCCAGCGCCTGTGCGACCACGTAGCCGTCATGGACTCCGGCCGTATTCTCGCCGCCGGAACCGTCGACGAAGTACGCGCCGGCATGAGCCTTGAAGAACGATTCGTGCAGCTGGTCGGCGGCCGCACCTCCTCGGAAGGATTGTCATGGTTGGGCACCTCGTCTCACTAAAGTGGCAGTATGTGCTCGCCGCCTTCCGCCGTAGCATCTGGGCGCTCATCGGCCTGATTTTTGCGGCGCTCTACGCGGGCGGTATGCTCTTCGGCCTCGGCTCCGCATACTTTATCGCTAACTCGGAGGTACCCGAATACGGTCAGCTCGGAACCCTCCTGGTAGGCGCGGTTATTGCGCTCGCCTGGGCTATTGTCCCCATTTTCTTTAGCGGACTGGACGGCACCCTGGACGAGAGCCGATTCGTGCTCTTCCCCATCAAGCCCTCCACCCTGCAGAAGGGCCAGTTCCTCGGCGGGTTCGTGGGTATCCCCGGCATTGCCAGCATCATTGCCGTGCTGCTGGGTGCGATCGCGTTTATATCGCAACCGCTCGCGCTGGTCGTGTACCTCATCTGCTGCGTGCTCGGCCTTGCGAACCTCATGGTGTGGGCTCGTCTCGCCAACCGCCTGGGCATGGCGCTGAATGATAACCCGCGCATCGCCAACACCCTGATGATCGTTGCCATGCTACTGATGATGAGCGCCGGCTTTATCTTCGGTGGAACGATAACCTACCTGACCAAGCACTGGGAAGAGGTGCTGCCCTACCTGCCGTGGCTCAGCGTGACGCCCTTCGGGTCGGCATTTGCGGTGCCCTACTTTATGGCGACCGGCAATATGGGCACCGCCCTTGGTTGCCTGGCTCTGACCCTCGTCTACCTGGCTGGCGGATGGTGGCTGTGGGGTAAGAACCTGGCACGCTCCATGGCGAATGTGGGCGGTAGCGCGCACCACGCGAGCGCAGCTGAAGTCGCCGCGGGTGATTTGGGTCTGTTGGCACGGTTCCCCGCAACCCCGCGTGGTGCCGTGGCGGCACGAACCCTGCACTCATTTCTGAAAGACAACCGTCTGCAGCTGCTGACCGCAAGCACCGCCATGCTTTACCTGATACTGACGGTGGCTATGCCCCTGTTCCTGAGCTCTGTAGGCTCCTTCGAAAGTCGGGCCAGTTTTAACGGCGTCAACGCGGCTGAAGCTAACCAGATCATCAATAGCGGCGTGATGCAGCTCTTCGGATTCTGGATGTACTTCTGCACCGTCTTCACCGGCTACTACATGTGCTACCTCGTCTCCTACGACAACACCGCATTCAGCCTGCACGTGCTCTCCCCGCTACGCGGTATTGACGATCGTCTCGGCCGTCTCTGGGGTTACAGCATCCTGATGGTTCCGATCGTGGTGGTGATGGTGTTCGTCGCCTCAGCGGCAAATGGACACCTGGAGCTTTTCCCCATCGTGCTGATGCACCAGCTGGGCGTGCTCGCCGCAGCGGCTGGTATGGGCAGCGTGATGGACACCTTCATTAGCCCGCCCGTGGCGCCTCCGGGTGCTAACCCGTTCAAGAACCCGAAGAACAATGAGGGCTTCGCTAATCAGTTGCTGCTCATGCTCACCGTAATTCTGGTGATGCTCAGCGCGCTACCCGGCGGTATCTCGGTTGTTGTGTACATTTTCGTGACCCAAGATCTACTAACCCTCGTCTACGGTGGCTTGATTCAGCTGCTGATTGGTGCCGCACTGCTCGTGGGCGGCGTGGCATGGGGCGGTCACCGCTACGACAAGGTCAGCTCCAAGATGCTGGAGCGTGTGGCACGCTTCCAGGCGAACTAACAAGAGTCGAAGCTCCAGCACATCAGGAATAAACGAGAGGGGTTCCGTGTTAGGTACTAAGTCTGGCGCGGAACCCCTTTTCTGTGCCGCCCGAACTTCTAACGGAAAGAGGCGCAGGGGAGTGCCCGAAAGGCACCGGAGTCTATGGTTGAGCTGTGGCCTGCCTCCATATTGACCGCCCGTAGGCTCAGCACCTCCCAACTGCTACTAAAATAGAGAAGGCGCCAATCACCCAACCGTGCAGCGGCGCCCTTCACCCTATGTATCCCACCTCATCATCAAGGAGAAACATGAGCTCGATCGAAGGCATCGAAGACCCCTTTGGCCCCGGAACCGCAGGTGGCACCGCCCTGCTCGAACGCGAAGAAACCCAGCTTTCTGAACCCGGCGACCACGAGCGCTTCTCCCACTATGTACGCAAGGAAAAGATCCTCGAATCGGCGCTGACCGGTGAACCTGTACGTGCCCTCTGCGGCAAAATGTGGGTACCCGGCCGCGACCCGCAGAAGTTCCCCGTCTGCCCCCAGTGCAAGGAAATCTACGAAGGCCTGGCACCGGGCAACGACGGTGACAACGGCTCCGGCGAATAATACGCGTCAGACGACACGCTTCAGACAACACAACCGGGGCGATACAACCTGGGCGATACGCCTGAATAAATACGAATAAATAACACGCCGCAGTAGCAAGACTCAACGGCCCAACACCGCTCATGAGACTTTGCTGACGAGCACCAAATTCTTGCACCACAGCCCGGCCCAACCCGCGGATGTGGTGCTAGAATTTAACCTCGCTGTGCCCGGACCGCCAGAGCATCAGGAACACTAGAGCGCCACCTCCTAACGGGGGAGAGGCACCTGCCCTGAGTCGGCAGAGGGTACCAGCAGAGGCAGACGAGGAAGAAGGAGAGAATGAGCGCACCCGCAGAGGAACCCACCCTATTCGACAGTATGGTGAAGCCGAAGCTCTCCCCGGCATACCCCGACCGCGCCCCCTGGGGTACTTCCGTCAGCCTGCGCGCCTGGCAGGCAGAAGCCATGCAGAAGTACTTCGAAACCAACCCCCGCGACTTCATGGCAGTCGCAACCCCCGGCGCGGGTAAAACCACGTTTGCGCTGACCCTCGCCAAGGAACTATTTAACCGCGGCACGGTCCGCCAGCTCATCGTTGTGGCGCCCACCGACCACCTGAAAAAGCAGTGGGCAGACGCCGCCGCGAAGGTCGGTATTCCTATTGATCCGAACTTCAAGAACGCGGATGTGACCATCAGCCGCCACTACAAGGGCGTGGCGCTGACCTACGCGCAGGTGGCGAATAAGCCGCAGCTGCACGCCCGCAACACCGAGGAAACGAAGACCCTCGTAATTTTTGACGAGATTCACCACGCCGGTGATTCGCTGTCCTGGGGCGACGGCCTGCGTGAAGCGTTCGACGACGCGACCCGCCGCGTGGCGCTGACCGGTACCCCGTTCCGTTCGGACACCTCCCCGATTCCGTTCGTCACCTACGAGGTCGACAATGACGGTATCCGCCGCTCCAAAGCGGACTACTCCTACGGTTACGGCCCCGCGCTGAAGGACCACGTGGTGCGCCCGGTCATCTTCATGGCGTACTCGGGCCAGATGCGTTGGCGCACCTCCGCTGGTGAGGAAATGGCGGCAAACCTCGGCGAAGGCTTCACCAAGGACATCACCTCCCAGGCATGGCGCACCGCCCTCGACCCCAACGGAGAATGGATTCCGACCGTGCTCGCGGCGGCCGATAAGCGCCTGACTGAGGTGCGCCGCACCGTGCCCGACGCCGGTGCGCTCGTCATCGCAACCGACCACGCGGACGCCAAAGCCTACGCCGAACAGATTCAGAAAATCACCGGCGAATACCCCGCCGTAATCCTCTCTGACGACCGTGAAGCCTCCGCAAAAATCGACGAATTCCGTGAAGGCATGCAGCGCTGGATGGTCGCCGTGCGCATGGTATCCGAAGGTGTGGACGTGCCCCGCCTCGCCGTGGGTGTGTACGCCACCAGCACCAGCACTCCGCTATTCTTCGCCCAGGCTATCGGTCGTTTCGTGCGTGCCCGCAAGCGCGGCGAAACCGCCTCCGTGTTCCTGCCGTCGGTGCCGCAGCTGATGATGCTCGCCAACGACATGGAAGTAGAACGTGACCACGCCCTCGACCGCGGCGCACCCCAGGAAATCGACCCCATGGTTGAGGGGCTGGATGACCACCTGCTCGAAGAAGCAAACCGCGAGGAGCGCGCCTCCGAGCAGCTGGCACGCGGCAAGTTCGAGGCGCTCGGCTCCGAGGCGTCCTTCCACGGTGTGCTGTTCGACGGCGCCGAGTTCGCCTCCGGCAACCTTGCCGTGGGTAGCGAGGAGGAGCAGGACTTCCTGGGTATTCCTGGCCTGCTGGATGCCGAACAGGTCGGTACGCTGCTGCGAGCGCATCAGCGTGAGCATGCGGCACGCCGCCCGGCGACTGCGGCGCCTTCGGTGGTGGATCACCGCCAGTTGAAGGAGCTACGCAATAAGTTGGCGAAGAATGTGGCGGCGTGGTCGATTCGTTCGGGTCAGCCGCACGGCGTGATTCATAATGAGCTGCGTAAGATTTGTGGCGGCCCGGCGGTCGCGCAGGCTTCTGCTGAGCAGATTCAGGCGCGTATCGATAAGCTGTCGGACTGGTTCGTGGGCCGACGCTAGAACGTGAACAGAACGTAGAGAAAAGCCCCGCGGGTGTGTGCGCTCGCGGGGCTTTTGCGCGTTCTAAACTCATGAAATAGCCTGCCGGACAGTTATAAAACGGGTATAAAAATGATTCGACGTGGTGTTTTATGACCTTTTGGGGTGCCTCTAAAACCTGATTCATGTACTCTATTGGTGGATGCCCCTCCCGAACCTGGCATGGTCGCCATTACGGAGGAGCCTCCATCAGAAACACCATGTAGCCGTTATTCTGCCGCGCCGAGTGCGAGAAATGGGCTAGAAGAACGGTTACACCAACTATTGAAGGACAGTGATGTCTCATATTTCTCGCCGTAAGGTCGTGAAGGGTGCCGCCTGGGCAACCCCCGTGATTGCGGCTTCAGCAGTAGTGCCAGCTTACGCTGCTTCAAAACCGGATTGCACCGTGTCAGAAAAACCTTACATGTCTGCCTATGCTGACATGTATAAGCGCGGGGAAGAAACGGAATATCTTCATAGCCGCCTTACCTTCTATAAGATACGTTTTGAACTGATCGGTGGTGCAGGTGGCGGAGGCTTTGAAAACAACTCTCTCGGCGGTTCAGGTGCGAAAGTAACCGGAGTTATCGGGGTGGATGGTCCGGCAACTATTGAGCTCATCGCAGGTGGCGGCGGTATGCTCGAAGTCCGAGGGTACGGAGCTGACAATTTAGATGAGTACCGGACTGAAGGCTCCCAAGGTGGCCAAGGTTTCGGTAACGGTGGTGGAGTTCCCAGCTCCAGGATTCCCGATGACGTGATGAAAAAGCTAACCAAGCGCTGGGTGTGGGCTGCTGATTGGGATCACGGTCCGCATCCTAAGCAGCCTATGGAAGAGATTTATGGATGCTCGGGCGGCGGTTCCTCGGCTCTGCTCATCAACGGTGAGGTCATCGCTGTTGCTGGCGGCGGTGGCGGTGGTGTCACCCGGGCAACAATGTTCACGACGGAACCTGACCCGGACCATTTCCCAGGAATTGTTGACGCTCGTATGATTGGCCCGGAAAACCAGACCCGCCCGCCCGTGCTCAGTGTGGGTGGGTCGGGGGAACGCGCACGCGGTGGTGACGCCACAACTGGGCGTGAATATTATGCTCAGGACCCGAGCGTTCAGCTGACTGTTGAAGGTGGCAAGGGTGGCGGTAATGGTATTGGTGGTGCCGGTGGTGCTAAGCCGACCGTGTTGACTGGTACCCCCAATGATATCTTTAGCTTCGATAGTCAGAATAAGCAGGTGCTTTATAGCTCCTCCACTGCAGGTAATCCCGGGACTAATGGTCTGCAAGGAAATGGTGGCGACGGCGTGATGTCTGTGAGCTATCAGCTGGATAACCACGATATGTACTCTCAGTATTACGAAACTCTCCGACGCCCTGATGGAACCTATAAATATCTGTCCTACTATCATCTCGCCCCATACTTCAACGGCGCGCAGGTCATTGTGTCCGGTGGTGGCGGTGGCGGTTACGGTGGTGGCGGCTCAGGCGCGGCGCTCTCACAGTCTGCTATTACGATTGCTCAGAAATGGAATAATAACCCGACGGGTGCTCGCCAGAGTATCAGCTCTGCGCAGCTTGCCGGCGCGGGTGGCGCAGGTGGATCTTATCTGGCTCCGAGCGTTATTGAAGGTGAAATTTCTCGGGCCAATAATGCATACAAAGGCTCGCAGTATGGTCAGGGGGGGCACCGCGACGGTGTATCTTTGTGAGGTATAGTCAACCTTCCCTGCCTAAGGTGAGCACGTAAATACCTTTGGATAAGGGGGCCCCGCGGGTGTGTATGCGCTCGCGGGGCTTTTGCGTGCCCGTAATATTTGGTCGCATAAGCAGAGATGACCCTCAACTAGAGCCTTATACCTGTAGGGTAGGAGAGGAGGTAACATCCGGCGCCGAACACACGGTTCGGTGTAGACTCCTCCCCGTTCTTAGACACCAGCCAGAATGAATAAAAGGGCAGTGCTGAGTGCATGAGCGGTGCACATATAGAGAAACATCAGGTCACCGTTTTCTAACCATGCACACCTGAAGCACCACATTTTCCGCTTCACAGCTGAGGTGGCAGTGTAGCACCTGATGGGCCCCGCCTCCGGGGAAGCATCAGCCCGGCACAGTCTGCTGCCCCGCGCGCGGTAGGGGAACGAGCACCTGAACTAACCACACCGAAGGACACTGATGTCTACTCATATTTCTCGCCGCAGGGTCGTTGCGGGTGCCGCGTGGGCCGCCCCCGTCATCGCCACCTCGGCTGCTGTTCCCGCGTTCGCTGCATCCCTGGACTGCGTCTTTGCTGACAGCCCCCACAAGTTCTTGAGGGGATATAGCGACTATCGTGTAGAAGAGGAATTCACCGTCCCCGCTAACGTGAGTAAGCTTCGCTTCGATATTTTTGGTGGTGGCGGAGTCAGCGACACCGGCCACGAAAGCGGCTCGGGTGCCCGCGCGATTGGAATCGTTGAGGTGAAGCCGGGCCAGACGGTTCGTGTCATTGCTGGTGGCGGCTCCGGTGACGCCCGCACTCCCTATCCGTTTGGTCTTAAGACTGGCGGCCCGGCACGAGGCGGGCGTGGCTACGGCGACGGCGGCGACGCACCCCGATTCACCATGCCTGCCGAAGTGGTGGCTGAAGTGACCAAACGTTACCCGGGCGCCCTCAACTGGAGGGAGCTTGAAGACGGTCCTAAGGGTACCGTTGAAGTTTATGGGCACCCCGGCGGCGGCGCCTCGGCACTGCTGATTGACGGCGAAGTCATCGCTGTCGCAGGCGGTGGCGGTGGCGGCGGCATCACGTACTCCTACACCTCAGCGCCTCACGCGAAGCATTTCCCCGCTGTTCTTGATGCGAGCGTGACGAAGAATTACCACCCGACTGATCCGCCCATCCGCAGCTTTGCGGGTAGCGGTTTGAGCACTCGCGGCGAGGATGCGACCACGGGAACCCAGTTCTACACCCACAGCCTGAACACTAAGGTATCTGTTGACGGCGGTAAGGGCGGAAACAACGGCGCAGGTGGTGCGGGCGCAGCTAAGCCCGAGGTGCCGACCGGTAGCCCCAACCATATCTTTAGCTACGACAGCCAGAATAACCAGGTGCTGTACAGCTCTTCGGCTGCAGGTAACGCGGGCGGCTCCGGTTTTGAGGCCAAGGGCGGTAACGGCGCTGTCGCTTATAGCTACCAGCTCGACAATAATGACCCGAAGAACCTTGAAGTGCTGACTCTGCCCGGCGGCGAGCGTATCGAATTCTCTGCTGAGGAGACTGCCGCTGAGTTCAACGGTTACCAGTTCGCAATGTCCGGAGGCGGTGGCGGCGGCTACGGCGGTGGTGGTTCGGGTGCTGCACTGGCGCTGTCTGCTATTACGACCATTCAGAAGTGGAATAACAACCCTGCGGGTATCCGCCAGAGCGTGAGCTACCTGCAGTTCTCCGGTGCCGGTGGTGCGGGTGGTTCGTACCTGTCGCCGCGTGTTATTCAGGGTGAACTCTCTAACTCTATGAACTCGATGAGGACCGGCATTAACGTCTATGACGGCGAGGCCAAGGTGTACCTCTGCGAGACTAAGGGTTAGTCTAACGACCTCTCAAGATTGAGAGGTAGAAGCCCGCGGGTGTGTATGCGCTCGCGGGCTTTTTTGCGCCCGGAAACGTCGGCTCCAGCTACGCCATTAGCCCGGTCTGCGGCCTGGAATGGGTACGCGGCGGCTCCGGCGTGGTGAACGCGGTTTCGGCAATCATCATCTCGCAGCAGTGGTGCAACAACCCGAAGAACCCGCGCCGTGCGGTCGGCTACGTTCAGCAGGGCGGCGCCGGTGGCGCTGGCGGATCCTACCTGGCGCCGAGCGTGCGTAATGGCGCAATCGTTGGCACTAAGGAGGCGCCGGCTGGCCCGAACGTGCACGTGAACGGCATGGCGGAGGACCGCTTTAAATAAGCGGCTCAATCTGCTACATAACCGCAGAGGTTTCATGACCTCGGCTGGTTGCAGGCACCATAAGTTATGGGCACGCCAGGATATTGGGCACGCTAAGAGGCGGGGAGCCTGGGATAGTACATCCCAGGCTCCCCGCCTCTGTGTATTCAACGTCTCTGTATCTTTAGTACCCGCCTGAAATGGTGAGTTACCTACAGTGATAGTGGAGGTTAGAGAACCTCAACCACCTCGACGCCCTCATCTTCAAGCTCGGCAACCACGTCGTCGAGCTTGTCCTCGTGCACGGGCGCGGTCAGGTCAACCAGAACGCGAGTCTCGTAGCCTGCATCGACCGCATCGCGAGCGGTTGCCGACACACAATAATCGGTGGCGATACCGACAACATCGACGAACTCGATACCGCGCTCATCCAGCCACTCCGACAGGGGAGTCTGCGGGCCGTCCTCAGACGCATCCGCACCGGGCTCGTGCTCGCCGGTTGCGACCTCATCCTCAGGGGCGAGAAGACCCTCAAAACCCGAGTACGCTGCCTCGAAGCGGCCCTTGCGGAAGTACGCCTCAATGTAGTCGGTGTCCAGGTTCTCGTGAATCTGCGAGCCTTCGCTCTTGGCGACGCAGTGCACCGGCCAGGAGTCAACGTAGTCGGGGGTGTCAGAGAAGTGCGAGCCCGGATCGATATGCCAGTCCTGGGTGGCGACAATCGCGTCGTAGCGGTGGTGGTTGTTCTCCACGTATTCGCTAATCAGCGCGGCAACGTCCGCACCGCGCTCGGTGGCGAGGGCGCCGCCGGCGCAGAAATCGTTCTGCACGTCAACAATAATCAGTGCCTTAGACATGTCTGTCCTTTACAAGTAGGAATGAGTTTTCACTCTGATTCGCCAGGTGAAAACAGTATCTCAGAAGGGTGGTTTAGATGAATTCGGTCGGAATGATCGGCTCACCCTCCGAGAGGCGGTGGGCAGCTTCGGGAAGCTCAGCCAGGGATGCTACGTGGCGGGCGGTTGCGCGGCGCACACCTTCCTCGCCGGTGAAGCCGGGGAGCAGCTCGCCGTTGCGGACGAAGTCCACCATGAGCGGGCGGGTGCCCTCGAGCAGGTTCGGGTCCTCGTGGGTGCCCAGAACCTCGGCGGTCGCAATGCCCATGCCATTGAGGCGGCGGGCCGCACGCTTGGCGCCACCGATGGACGCCTTGCCAGCCGACGCCTTAGCGACCGGCTGCATTTCACCGGCAGAGTTCTCACGCTCAACAACCTTGTACACCATGGAGGAAGTCGGCGCGCCGGAGCCGGTGACCAGCTTGGTGCCCACGCCGTAGGAGTCCACGGGCGCTGCCGCCAGGGATGCGATGGCGTACTCGTCCAGGTCGCTGGTGACGGTGATCTTGGTGTGGGTGTTGCCGAGCGAGTCGAGCAATTCACGCACACGTGCCGCGGTGGCGACCAGGTCGCCGGAGTCCAGGCGCACGCCGCCGAGCTCTTCGCCCGCGAGTTCCACGCCGAGGCGGACTGCCTCGTCCACGTTGTAGGTGTCGACGAGCAGGGTGGTGCGGGCGCCGAGGGAACGCAGCTGCGCCTCGAACGCTTCACGTTCGCTGTCGTGCAGCAGGGTGAACGCGTGGGCGCTGGTGCCGATGGTGTGCAGGCCGTAGCGCAGGCCAGCCTCCAGGTTGGAGGTGCCCGCAAAGCCGGCGATAACGGCGGCGCGTGCGGCGGAGACGGCGGCGCGTTCGTGGGCGCGGCGCGAACCCATTTCGAGGCAGGGGCGGTTGCCAGCGGCTGCGCTCATGCGGGAGGCGGCGCTCGCCACGGCGGAGTCAAAGTTCAGGATGGACAGCAGGTAGGTTTCGAGGACGCACGCTTCGGCGAAGGTGCCTTCGACCTGCATGACGGGGGAGTGGGGGAAGAACGCTTCGCCTTCTGCGTAGCCGCGGATGTTGCCGCTGAAGGTGAAGGATTCGAGGTAGGAGAGGGTTTCTTTGTTGACGATGTTGCGGGAGGAGAGGAAGGAGAGTTCTTCGTCGTTGAAGCGGAAGTTAGCGAGGCCTTCGAGGAATCGGCCGGTGCCTGCGAGGACGCCGTAGCGGCGGCCCGCGGGCAGGCGGCGGGTGAAGACTTCGAAAGTGCACTTACGGTTGGCTGCGCCGGAGGCGAGTGCCGCCTGGAGCATGGTCAGTTCGTAGTGGTCGGTGAGAAGGGAAGTAGTAGCCATGTGTTTATTGTAGTGGGGGATTAGGGTATTTTTCCTCTTGAGTCGGCGTGTCAATCACTACATAAAGTATTATTGACTCTAAGTGCTGTAGTATGACAAATTACCAGCACTCTGCGCGGGAGCAACGCAGGACGAACATCGCAGTAGCGCAGGACGAACACAGGGGTCACATAGGGGCAACACATACCCGCCCGTATAATCAAAGGGAACCGGCCGCAAAGGAAACCAATGAACACTACCGCCGTGACCCTCTCTACCGGAACCCTCGAGGACACCGACCTCGACACCGCCCTGGAGAACATCCTCGCCACAGACACCCCCTGGAAAGTCATCGTCTGGAACGACCCCGTCAACCTCATGACCTACGTGTCCTACGTCTTCCGCAGCCACTTTGGCTACTCCCGCGCCCGCGCAGAAGAGCTCATGCTGCAGGTGCACAACAACGGCAAGGCAATCGTCTTCACCGGCTCGCGCGAAGACGCCGAAAAACACACCCAGGCAATGCACGCCTGGGGTCTGCTGGCAACCTTCGAGAAAGTAGAAAACTAATGGCGCGACCCTTCCGCCGCACCCCCGGAGGCTACACCGCCTCCTTCGAACCCGCCGAACGTGACCTGATCCGCGAACTCGCCGAAGACGTGCGCGCGCTACTGCGCCCGGCAGATACCACCGCCGATGGCGGCACCGTCGACCCGCTGGAGGCGCTGGTCGGCATCACCGAAAACCCCACCATCCCCGCCGACAGTGCCGTAGCACGCCTGCTACCCGCCGCAAGCAGCGACGACGAGGCCGCCACCGAATACCGCCGCTACACCGAACGCGACCTGCGCGAAACCAAACGCGCGAACCTCGCCATGCTCGCCTTCGACATCGAGTCCAGCGACCTGCGGCTGAACGAAGAACACGCCCGCGCCTGGGCTGCTGCGCTCGGCGATATTCGCCTGGTGCTCGCCGACCGCCTCTACATCGTGGACGAAGACACCGCAGAAGATATTGCAGCGTTCACCGACCCTTCCGAGATCGAGACCCAGGAAGAGTACATGGCTGTGGTGTACAACTTCGTCTCCTGGGTTCAGGACTCGCTCATGCTCGCCATGCTCGACGGGCTGGACGACGAAGAAACGACCGGCGGAGTATTTGGCGGGGCAGATGGCGGGGAAAAAGAGCAAGAATAGAACGAATTTTTCAAATTCCCCTTCAAACTATCGTCATATACAACCACATAATGGTGGTTCTCGACTCATCTAACCGCTCAACGGACTAAAAGGGTAACCTTAGCGAGTTAGCATAGAACGTGGTACCCGACCGATAACGAAGTGTAGGTGACACATGAGTGACAGCATCGACGCAACAAATCCCTACCGTGCCCGCACCCCCTGGGGAAGCCCCGCGCCCGTAGGCCCCACCGCCGCGGCACCCATCGGCGTCTTCGACTCCGGCGTTGGCGGACTCACCGTGGCACGCGCCATCATGGACCAGCTGCCTCACGAACGCATCATTTACGTCGGCGACACCGCCCACGGCCCCTACGGCCCCCTCAAAATCGCAGAAGTACGCGCCAACGCGCTGCGCATCATGGACGAACTCGTCGACTCCGGCGTGAAAATGCTCGTCATCGCCTGCAACACCGCCTCCGCAGCGGTGCTCCGCGACGCCCGCGAACGCTACACCCGCCAGTACGGCATCCCCGTCATCGAGGTGATTCAGCCCGCCGCCCGCCGTGCGCTCGCCGCAACCCGCAACCGCAAGATCGGCGTGATTGCGACGGAAGCGACCGTCACCTCCCGCGCCTACGAGGACACTTTCGCGATCACCCCGAACCTTGAGGTGCACTCGGTGGCGTGCCCGCGCTTCGTGGAGTTCGTGGAGAAGGGTATTACCTCCGGCCCCGAGCTGCTGGAGACCGCCCGCGAGTACCTGCAGCCGCTCAAGGATGCCGGCGTGGACACCCTCGTGCTCGGCTGTACCCACTACCCGCTGCTGGCCGGCGTGATTTCCTACATTATGGGTGAGGATGTCACCCTGGTTTCCTCCGCGGATGAGACCGCGAAGGATGTGTACCGCGAACTGCTCAACCTCGCCATTGAAAGCCCGGTCCCCGAGGAAAATCCGCACCACGAATTCCTCGCCACCGGCGAATCTGAGACGTTCTCGCAGCTGGCACGCCGCTTCCTCGGCCCCGAGGTCACCAACGTGCGCCACACCAGCTCCGTGGCGGAACGCTACCCGACCGGCTCGCTGGCGGCACTCACCCCCGAAATGCTTGCGGCACACCGCAACATCACCATCGACGAATCGGCAGATCCTGCAGAGGCAGCACACACTGTCGCGGGCACCGAATTTTTCGGCACCACCCCTAAGGACGACACCTCATGCGTCTAACCGTTATCGGTTGCACGGGCTCCTTCCCCGGCCCCGTCTCACCGGCTAGTTGCTACATGCTCACCGCCACGGACTTCGCGGGTCGAACCTGGCGCATCATCATGGACATGGGCAACGGCTCCCTCGGCATGCTCCAGCGCCATATCGACCTGAGCGATATTGACGCGATTCTGATTTCGCACCTGCACCCGGACCACTGCATCGACCTGTCCGGTCTGCACGTGGCGGTCAAGTGGGATCCGCGCGGCTGGCCCAAGGGCCGCATTCCGCTGTACGGTCCCGCCGCGATTAACGAGTACCTTTCGGCGACTCACGGCCTGGACCCGGAGCCGGGCATGAGCACCGAGTTCGAGTACCACACCTGGACTGAGGGTGAGCCCGTACAGATTGGTCCCTTCCGCGTGGAGCCGTTCCGTGTGGTTCACCCCTCGAAGGACCCGTACGCCCTGCGCATCACCTGCAACGACCGCGAGGGTCACACCGTGTTCTCGTACTCGGGCGATACCGACCTGTGCGAGGGCCTGGTCAAGGCTGCGCGCGGCGCTGACCTGTTCCTCTGCGAGGCAGCATACCAGGAAGGTCGCGACGACGCCCTGCGCGGTATTCACCTGACCGGCAAGCGCGCCGGCGAGGCTGCCACGGAGGCGGGCGTGCGTAACCTGCTGCTAACCCACTTGCCCGTGTGGAACGACCCGGACATCGCCCGCGCGGAGGCGCGCAGCGCTTTCTCTGGCCCGGTCGGCATTGCCGAAATGGCGGCAAGCTACCGCATCTACCCGCGCCCGACGGAGGCTCACCCGGTCACGTCCACCCTGAATGTGGTGGAGGTACTCGATCCGCCGCTGAACACCGCGATTGCGCTGCCCAAGCCCGAGCTGGACTAGTGCAAACTGCGCTCAGCCCGCCCACTTTTCGACATAGATTCAACAGACAGACATAAATCCTGCAGACAGATTCAAGGAGAACCCATGACTGCAACCCGCGAAGACGGCCGCGCCCTCAACGAACTGCGCCCCATCACCATTACCCGCGGCTGGTCCCGCAACGCTGAGGGTTCCGCCCTCATCGAGTTCGGCAACACCCGCGTGCTGTGCACCGCATCCTTCACCGAGGGCGTGCCGCGCTGGCTCAAGGGCGAAGGTAAGGGCTGGGTGACCGCCGAGTACGCGATGCTGCCGCGCGCCACCAACACCCGCTCTTCGCGCGAGTCGCTGAAGGGCCGCGTGGGCGGCCGCACCCACGAGATTTCTCGCCTGATTGGTCGCTCCCTGCGTGCGGTTATCAACATGGACGAGCTGGGCGAGAACACCATCGTGCTCGACTGTGACGTTCTGCAGGCTGACGGCGGCACCCGCACCGCTTCCATTACCGGCGCGTACGTGGCGCTGGCTGACGCTATTTCTTGGGCGAAGGAGCAGAAGATTCTGCCCGCTAAGGCGAACCCGCTGATCGATTCGGTGTCCGCAATTTCGGTGGGCATTATTGACGGCACCCCCATGCTGGACCTGCCCTACACCGAGGACGTTCGCGCCGAGACCGACATGAACGTGGTCGTCACCGGCAGCGGCAAGTTCGTTGAGGTTCAGGGCACCGCCGAGGGCGCGCCCTTCGACCGCGACGAGCTCAACAGCCTGCTCGACCTGGCGCTGGAAGGCACCGCTGAGCTGGCTCAGATTCAGCGTGAAGCACTGGCACACTAACCCGTCCCAGTAACTAGTTCCGTCGACAAGGAGAAACTATGGCAGACGCAAAGATTGTTCTGGCAAGCCACAATAAGGGCAAGCTCAAGGAACTGCGTGAAATTCTGCGCGGACGCATTGACGGCCTGGACGTTGATACCCAGGTGGTTGACGCCTCCAGCGTGGACGCCCCCGATGTTCCCGAGACCGGCGTGACCTTCGCGGAGAACTCCCTGCTGAAGGCGCGCGCTGTTGCCGAGGCAACCGGCCTGGTCGCTATTGCTGACGATTCCGGCCTGTCGGTGGATGTGCTCAACGGCGCCCCCGGTATTTTCTCGGCGCGCTGGGCTGGTAGCCACGGCGATGACTCCGCGAACCTGAACCTGTTGCTGGCTCAGCTGAGCGATATTTCTGCCGAGCACCGCGGCGCGAAGTTCTGCTGTGCGGCCTCGGTTGCCTCCCCGAATGGTTTTGAGGCGGTCGAGTACGGCGAGCTGCCCGGTGAGCTGCTGACCGCACCGGCGGGGGAGGGCGGCTTCGGTTACGACCCGATTCTGCGCCCCGTGGAGCTGAACGGTGAGAACGCCCTGTACGAGGGTCAGTACGCTGGCAAGTCTTGCGCTGAGATTCCCGCCGAGATTAAGAACTCGATTAGCCACCGTGCGCGTGCTTTTGAGGCGCTGATTCCTCAGATTGCTGCGGCGTTGGCTTCCTAAAACTGCTGTCTAAAACCTCTGTCTAAAACCGTCGCTGAGGCGCCAGAGCATACTCGCTGCGCCGGTCTCACTGCGAAGGTCTTACTGTGCCGGTCTGATGGGCGAAAACGCGGGGTTGGGTACGATTTTTTCGTGCATCCCCCTAAAATCCCCCACAGGGATACCAATTAAAGGCACAATAGGTAGAGAAGCTTTACCTCAAGGTTAGTGACACCAAAGAAACTCGTCTGCTGAAGGTACCTTCGGCAGGCGAGTTTTGCTATTGAAGAGCCTTTCAGCGGGGCATCTGCCCGACGCTTGTTGTCACCGACCGCGGTAGAAAAACCTGCAGCGAAAGAGACACACCGATGCTCATCCTTCTTCTGCTGATGGCACTCGCCCTTGCCGCCGGATGCTGGGCGTACTCCTACGTGTGGCGCGGACTGAACCGCCGCGTCATTGCCGCCGTGAAGGTGGTCGATCCGATGATTACGCTCGGTCCGTACGTCATGGCGGCGTGGGCGGCATTCATGGGCCTGATTGCCACGAATATCTGGGCAACCGGAACCCTGCACACCGTGCTGACGATTATTTTCTGGGTAGTTGCCGCAGGTTGCCTCGGCTGGGCTGGATTCTGGCTGCTCATGCACTGCCTGGGCGGGCAGACCCCCGGCAAACGCCCGATGTGGTGGCGCGAGGCGGTTGCCGCGAAGTTCGCCTGGCGTAACCTCTCGCGCATGCCCGCCTACCTGGGTGCTCGCACCAGCATCCTGCCGGTGGAGAACCCGCACCTGACCAAGCCGTATTCGGGGTCGTGGACTCGCCCGCTCGGTGCGACCATGCCCGGGTACAGCTCCAACGGTGAGTTTATTGAGGGCTTTGACGAGTTCGGTCGCAAGATGCCGCATATCTACCCTGTAGGCCCTGAACCGACCATTTTTGAGATGGCGCGCTGGGGTAAGTCGGTCAGCTCCGATCAGCTGCTGACGACTTTCCTGCCGACGGCTCCGTTTGAGCGTCTGCGTCTGCCCGGCACCATGACGGGCCCCTTCACCTTTGCGGGGGAGGTGCCGCACGGTGCGGTGACGAAGTGGCCTCGCCGTAGTGGTGCGAACCGCGCCTTCGGCTCCTACGCTCGTCTGGGTGAAATCACCGAACGCAAGGTGGAGCTGCTGGTCGACCATCGCATCATTGCGGCGTTGCAGACCACCCGCGAAAGCTACGAACGCCGCCACAGCTGGATGCTCGCCTTCACCGATATCGCAGACGGCGACTTCACGATGGACGCCGATGAGAACGGCAACCTGCGCATCACCTTCGGCATGGTCACCGAGGGCTACGAGACTCCGTGGGTCTTCACCAGCACCCTGAAAGACAGCCCGCGCCTGCGCCGCAAGGTACGCCACGCCATGAGGGAACGCCGCGTCCTCAAGCAGAGCAGCGGCGAGCTGATGGACTGGTACTTCGTGCCGAAGCTCAGCGAATTCCCGCACGGCCCGGTCACGAATGAGCTTCCCGAAGAGTTCTACTTCAAGTCCAATATCATGGTCACGAACCGTCACGAGAGCTCCTCGCGCGCCTCGGGTGAGGCTCACTAGGGCAGTGCCACTGCTATGAGGCGCCCAGAGTGGACATCTCAGAAATGCATCCTAAAAATTCAGACATCCACAGATACTCACACGCCGGCTGCTACTCCATAGGGGAGTGGCAGCCGGTGCTTTTCTGCTGTTTCATTCTCTCGACAGAGCCTCATGACGATACAGACAGAAGCGGGCAACAAGCCACGATAGAATAGAAACTTAGAGCACTATGAGCGCAGGCCCGGGGCATTTTTTCTCCCTTCCGCAAGCTTGCCGTGCTGAATACACAGTCATCACTTGCCGAAAGGATTCCCGTGGCGTCTTCGAACTACACCGCCCGTCACCTCTCCGTGCTGGAAGGTCTGGAAGCTGTACGCAAACGCCCGGGCATGTACATTGGCTCCACCGATTCCCGCGGCCTGATGCACTGCCTCTGGGAGATTATCGACAACTCGGTGGATGAGGCGCTCGCCGGTTTCGGCCAGTCCATTCAGGTTATTCTGTACCGTGACGGTTCGGTTGAGGTGCGTGATGATGGCCGCGGTATCCCCACCGACATTGAGCCGCGTACCGGCCTGTCCGGTGTGGAGGTCGTGTTCACTAAGCTACACGCCGGCGGTAAGTTTGGCGGCGGCTCCTATAACGCGTCCGGTGGTTTGCACGGCGTGGGCGCTTCCGTGGTGAACGCGCTGTCTTCGCGTCTGGACGTGCAGGTGGATCGTGGCTCGAAGACCTACCAGATGTCCTTCCGCCACGGCATTCCCGGCCACTTTGAGTCCGGCCGTACCCCCAAGCCCGAAGATCCGTTCACTCCCGCAACCGAGGGCACTGACGCCCTGCAGATTGTGGGCAAGGCGAAGCGTGGCGTGACCGGCACCCGTGTGCGCTATTGGGCTGACCCGCAGATTTTCACCCCCGACGCTAAGTTCAGCTATGAGGACTTGGCTGCTCGTGCGCGCCAGACCGCGTTCCTCATTCCGGGTCTGCGTATTTGTATCCGCGATGAGCGCCGACTGCCCGGCACCCCCGGCGAGTTGGAGCCCCACGAGGAAGTTTTCCAGTACGACGGCGGCATTAGCGAGTTCGTCGAGTTTCTGGCGCACGATGAGCGGATTACCGACACCTGGCGTTTTAGCGGCAGCGGTTCTTTCACCGAGACCGTGCCGGTGCTGGGTGAGGATGGCCGCTCGCAGCTGACCGATGTGGAGCGCGATTGTGAAGTGGACGTTGCGCTGCGCTGGGGTATTGGCTATGAGACGACAGTCCGCAGCTTCGTGAATATTATTGCCACCCCCAAGGGCGGTACTCACACCACCGGTTTTGAGCAGGGCCTGCTGCGCGTGATGCGCAAGCACCTTGCCGATAATGCCCGCAAGTACAAGGTGGGTAACGACAAGATTGAGAAGGATGACGTGCTCGCCGGCTTGACCGCCGTGCTGACCGTGCGTCTTGCCGAGCCGCAGTTTGAGGGTCAGACCAAGGAGATTCTGGGTACCCCGGCGGTTCGCCAGATCGTGTCGAAGGTCGTGGGTGATGCGCTGAAGGCTCGCCTGGAGTCGACCGCCCGTGCGGAGAAGGCTCAGGCGGCCGCTCTGTGCGAGAAGGTCGTCTCTGAGATGAAGACCCGCGTCTCGGCGCGCATCCATAAGGAAACTCAGCGCCGTAAGACCGCGCTGGAGTCTTCGTCCATGCCCACCAAGCTGGTGGATTGCCGTTCAACCAATGTTGAGCATTCTGAGCTGTTCATCGTGGAGGGTGACTCGGCGCTGGGTACTGCGCGTCTGGCACGTTCTTCTTCGTATCAGGCTCTGTTGCCGATTCGCGGTAAGATCCTGAACACTCAGCGTGCTTCGGTGACTGATGTGCTTGCGAATGCTGAGTGTGCGGCGCTGATTCAGGTCATCGGTGCAGGCTCGGGTCGTACTTTTGACCTGGACTCTGCTCGCTACGGCAAGGTCATTATGATGACCGATGCGGACGTGGATGGCGCCCACATTCGTACCCTGCTGCTGACTCTGTTCTACCGTTACATGCGTCCGCTGATTGAGTCGGGTCGCGTGTACGCTGCGGTTCCGCCGCTGCATCGCGTGGAGGTGGTGCGCCGCGGTAAGCCGAACGAGATGGTGTACACCTACTCGGAGAAGCAGCTGCATGAGCTTCTGGATTCTTTGCAGGAGCAGGGTGTGTCCTATAAGGAACCCATTCAGCGGTATAAGGGTCTGGGTGAGATGGACGCCGATCAGTTGGCTGAGACCACGATGGATCCGCGTCATCGTATGTTGCGCCGTATTCGCATTGAGGATGCGGAGGCTGCCGAGCGTGCGTTCTCCTTGTTGATGGGTTCTGAGGTGGCTCCGCGTAAGGAGTTCATCATTGCGGGTGCTCATCAGCTGGATACTGAGAGCATCGATATGTAGCTTGCGGTACCTTGCGGGGGAGCGGTGCCTGGCGTGTCACATTCCATGATTTTTCCGTGATAATAGTCACACTATTTCTTGAAAATCTCAGTAAAATCGGTATGGTTTAGGCAAATTTAAGCTTTGAGCACTACTTGAACCACCTGTCATATTCCGGGAATCTGTCACCAAAATTTTGCAGAAATAATGTAAAAACGCAAAGTTTCACCGTGGTTCCGAAACTACCTCGCAACCCCGCAATGCACCACAGTGCTTCGCCCCTCAATCTACCCGCGCGTCGGGGGATAACGTTCAACGTACCTTTAGCGAAACGTCAAACAATAAACGTCCATACTATGCACAGCCTACTCACAGCTCCTCAGGAAAACCCTGTACCTTAGAAGCATGAGAGACAGTGTGTCAGTAACTCTCGTATGCCCTCCATCGATGGCGGACTACCCGAAATCTGGCACAAACACACATTAAGTACACACATAGTAAGGACCTATCAATGGATCCCCTTGATTTTGGTAGGTGGCAGTTCGGTATTACCACCGTCTACCACTTCTTCATGGTTCCGCTGACTCTGGGTCTGGGCCTTGTTGTGACCTACCTGTACATTCGCTACGTTCGTACCAAGAAGGACGAATACAAGCGCATGACGAAGTTCTGGGGCAAGCTGTACCTCATTAACTTCGCAATGGGTGTGGCCACCGGTCTGGTTCAGGAATTCCAGTTCGGCATGGCGTGGAGCGAATACTCCCGCTTCGTCGGCGACGTCTTCGGCGCTCCGCTGGCAATGGAAGGCCTCTTCGCCTTCTTCGTTGAGTCGACCTTCCTGGGTCTGTGGATCTTCGGTTGGGACCGCCTCAAGCCTGCTGTACACGCATTCTCGCTGTTCATGGCAGTCCTCGGCTCCTGGATTTCTGCATTCTTCATTCTGGTTGCAAACTCCTGGATGCAGCACCCCGTTGGTGCAGAAATGATTGACGGTCGTCCCCGTATGACCGACATCGGTGCTGTGCTGCTGAACCCCCTCGCATGGGTGACCTTCACTCACGTCATCACCTCCGCTATCCAGGTTGCTGGTGGCTTCCTGGTTGGTATCGCATGGTACAAGCTGTGGCGCCGCCGCAAGGACGGCATCGACAAGGTCGTTGACGGCAAGGTTGTTGTTGGTGAGTCCGACAAGGGCGCACGCGACAAGGCCGACTTCCAGGTCTGGTTCAAGTCCCTGCGCCTGGGCGCTGTTGTGGGCCTCCTCGCCTTCGCAGGTATCGGCGCGTCCGGTCACATTCAGGCACAGATGATGATTCACGAGCAGCCCATGAAGATGGCTGCTGCAGAAGCTGCGTGCCACGACGGCACCTCCTTCTCCGTTCTGACCGTCGGTGAGCTCGGCGCTCAGAGCTGTGACAAGATCACCCCCATCATCGAGGTTCCCGGCGTGCTGTCCTTCCTGGCACACGACAACTTCGACACCCCGGTGAAGGGCATCCAGACCCTGCTGCCCGAGTACGAAGCTAAGTTCGGCACCAACCTGCCCAACAACCCGCTCTACGGTGAGCGCGCAGGTCAGAAGATTGACTACCTGCCCTCCCTCGAGGTCTCCTACTGGGGCTTCCGCGGCATGATGGGCCTCGGCGGAATCGTTCTGCCCTTCTACCTCTACGCACTGTGGGTAACCCGTAAGAAGGGCGTAGGCACCGTCCCCGAGTCCAAGCTGCTCAAGAACGTTGCTGTCTGGTCTATCCTGGCTCCCTTCTTTGGCATCGCACTGGGCTGGATCTTCACCGAAATGGGCCGCCAGCCCTTCGTTGTGGCTCCGAACCTTCAGGGTGATCCCTCGATCCACCTGTTCACCGCAGCAGCTATCTCCCCGGGTGTTTCCGGTGAAGAAATCCTCTTCTCCCTGCTCACCCTGGGCCTGCTCTACGGTGTGCTGATGGTGGTTGAGGTTTACCTGCTCATTAAGTACGTCAAGGCCGGTGTTGTGGCAGCAATGCCCGAGCTGGTTCAGTCGCACCACGAGGACGAGTCCAACGACAAGTCCAAGCGCGATGTGCTGGAGTTCGCCTACTAGGCGGGTAAGGATTGATTCACCATGAACTTTGATTTCAATATCTTTGCCGGTCAGCCTGGCCTGCCCACCCTCTGGTTTGTCGCCATTGGCGTCTTCCTCATCATGTACCTGATCCTCGACGGTTTCGATCTGGGCGTCGGTATGCTGATGGGTTCCAAGTTCACCAAGAACGAGAAGGAACGTCGTCTGCTGCTGAACATCATCGGCCCCGTCTGGGACGGTAACGAGGTGTGGATTGTGTCCGGCGGTGCTGCTATCTTCGCAGCATTCCCCATCTGGTACGCAGCCCTCTTCTCGGCTCTGTACATTCCTCTGACCCTCGCGCTGGTCTTCCTGATTCTGCGCGTGGTCGCAATTGAATACCGCGGTAAGAAGAACGACGAGAAGTGGATCCGTAACTGGAACATCGCTCTGTCTGTTTCTTCCTTCTTCATCGCGTTGCTCGTCGGTGCTCTGCTCGGTCTGACCTCCATGGGTCTGCCCATCAACGACAATGGTGACCGCGTCGGCGGCGCCTTCGCTTGGGTCTCCCTGCCGGTTCTGCTCGGCGGTCTGGGCTTCGTTGGCTTCTCCCTGGTTCAGGGTCTTGCCTTCGTCGCTCTGAAGACCGACGGTGACATCCGTGACCGTGCCCGCAACACCCTGGTACGCTGGTCTCCCGTCCTGCTGCTGCCGATCGTTGCATGGGTTCTGGCTCTGGACTTCACCACCGGTAACGGCGTCTCCTGGCTGTGCACCATCCTGGCTGTGGTTGCTGTTCTGATTGCTTGGATCTCCGCAAAGGGTGGCCGTGAGGGTCGCGCTTTCGCTGGTCTGTCCGTGTTCCTCGCATTCGGCGCGCTGGCAATCTTCACCGCAATGTACCCGAACGTTCTGCCCTCCACCCTGGACCCGGCATACTCGCTCACCATTGCGAACGCATCCAGCTCCGAGTACACCCTGGGTGTTATGACCTTCGTGACCTGTATGGGTCTGCCGGTCGTCTTCGTCTACCAGGCATGGACCTACTGGGTCTTCCGTAAGCGTCTGCACGTGGATCACATCCCCGACGCTCACGACGCTACCGAACTGGCTGAAATGCCGACCAAGTAGCATGTAGCTGTTTGAAGAATCCCCCGGATTTCTCTTTCGAGAAGTTCGGGGGATTTTTCTATGCCACCCAGAGGACTATTCCCTCAGAGGATATTCTCGCAGAGGATGCAGCTCTCGGCAGGCGAGTAGGCGCGCAAAAATTTTTGGTGCACACCCCCCCCGAAATTCGAGCGCGACAGGGAGTAAAAAGTGTAATGTGGTGTACAACTCACTCCTATGAAAGGCGTTCAACGATGAAATCCCTCAACCGCAGCTCCACCGCAGCCGCCCCTCGCACTGGCATGAGCCGCCGCCTGCTCACCACGGGTGCCCTGCTCTGCATCGGCGTGCTCCCTCTGAGCGCCTGCTCGCTCTTCAACCCGCCGCTGGAACGTGACGAAAGCGTCCACGCCATCTTTGACGCGGAACAGGACATCGTGAAGATGCCCCTGGACGATTACTCCTACTACGAGCGCACCAACTACGAGTACACCGCCTTTCAGATTGCCATGAAGCAGTGCTTCGCCGAACACGGGCAGAACTACACCATCCAGGCTCCCTATTCTGAAAGCGCACCCCGCGGTGATTTGGGACGAAAGTACGGTCCCTGGAACGTCGAGTACGCCCAGAAGTACGGTTCTCAGAAGCGAGACCCCAACAACGCAGCCGCCCCTATCTCCTATAACTCGGGGGAGAGCATGAGCCCCGAGGACAAGCTTCGCACCGAATGCTACCCCAAGGCCCGCGAGACCCTGGAGGCCGCGGTGCCCGAAGGCAAGAGGCTCGAGAATGACGTGCAGTCCACATACAGTCGTATCTCCAGCGACGCAACCAGCGCCGTTTACGGTAGCAAACTGCACCGCGAGCTCGAAGAGAAGTGGAAGCAGTGCGTCTCAGACCGCGGCCTCACCCCTCGCTCGGCAGGCTCCGTCGCCGAGGAAACCCCGCTGGCTGAGCAGCTGAGCAAGAACGGCGGTTTCAACGAGCCCGCCTCCGAAGAAGAGATTCGCATCGCCACCATCCAGGCCGAATGTAACCAGCAGGTCGGCATGAGCAAGCAGCTCTACGACCTGGAAGCTCAGTACCAGATGCCGCTCATCCGCAAGTACCAGTCGCAGCTTGAACAGGAGCGCCAAGCCGACCGCGACCGCGACGAGAAGTTCAAGCAGTACGTTCTGGAGCACCAGTAACCCGAGCGTCCACGACCGGTTTTGACGTCGGATTTTAAAACCGAATTTTGATGCCGGGGAAAGACCGGTAATGGTGCGGGCCACCCGAGACACAGGCTCGGCGGGTAGCCCGCACCCGCGTAGAAAGACACCGCCATGACCACTCACTCACAGAACCAAAACAGCGGGCACCGCTTTAGCGAGCGCATCGCCCGACCCCGTGTGCTCCTGCTGCTGGCTATTCTCGCTATCGGCTCGCTCATGCTGTCCTTCTACCTGGGCACCCGCTACGCCGCCACGGGCCCCGACCCGACCGTGCAGGCAAAAACCGTGATCCCGGTCTGGGCTAAGGTTGAAGAACGCACCGTCAGTGAGGGACTAGCCATTGCCGGAACCACCAAGGCGGGAGAGACCGCCCCGATTAGCGCGCGCACCAACGGTGAGCCGGTGCTCGTCTACCAGAACCAGAAGCCCGGTAACGTGCTCAAGGCCGGTGACTTCATCGGCATTATTGGTGCCGACCCGGTCTTCGTGCTGGAGGGGCCGTTGCCGCTGTACCGCGACCTCAACCTGGGCGATAACGGCGACGACGTGCTCGCCTTCCAGAAGGCACTGAACTCCGCCGGGTACGCCACCGCGCAGAGTGGCACCGTCACCGAAGACACCCTCGACGCCGTAACGCGCCTGCACCGCGCGCACCTGACCGGCGTGCCCAGCGAAGGGGTCACCAGCATTGCCCGCAGCAACTACGCGATTCTGCCCGGCGGTAGCCACACCGTCACCGCGGTTGCGGCGGTCGGCCAGCTCATCAGCGACGGCAACCCCATCGCGAGCGTAGAAACCAGCGAACCCTACGTGGAATCCAGCGTTGAACTCGCCGTCGCGAACAAGCTCAAGGTCGGTGATCGCATTAGCCTGCGCACCTCCACCGGCAGCGTGGAAGGCACCATCACCAGCATTGGTGAACTGCAGAACGACCCCTCCAAGGGTGCGGCAAAGAGCGTGCGATTCAGCGCCGACGACCCGAGCAAGCTCACTCCGGGGCAGAGCGCCTCCATCACCAGTAAGGGCAACACCTCAACCACCCTCGCCGTGCCGACTACCGCGGTACGTCAGGATTCCCAGGGCACCTACGTGCTTGTTGAAAAGGGCGGAAGCTCCACCTCGACCAGCAAGGATGCGCCCGCCACCGAACGAGTCAACGTTGAGGTTCTACGCACTGCCGGCGGGTACGCCGCAATCAACGCGAACCTCAGCTCGGGACAGAAGGTGCTTGTCTCATGAGCCGCCGAAATAGAATCCCCGAGCGAGCCCCCGACGGCATGACAGCCCCGCGCATCAGGGGAGAAGCCGCCGGGCTCGACGTTGCGCTCGACACGATGTCCACCACCGCGCCCAACACCGCGCCCGCTATTGAAATGCACGGCATTACCCGTGTTTTCGAAGGGAGCGAACGAGCAGTCCTCGACCATCTCGACCTGGTGGTCGAACGCGGCGAATTCCTCGCCATTATTGGTCCATCGGGCTCCGGTAAATCCACCCTGCTCAACGCCATTGGCCTGCTCGACACTCCCACCAGCGGAACCTACAGCCTCTTCGGCAAAAACACGGAAGGACTCAGCGACAGAGAACGCGACGAAATGCGCCGAGACCACCTCGGCTTCATCTTCCAATCCTCAAACATGCTGCTGGACGAAACCAGCACGACCAACGCCTCCATGGGCCTGCGCGTGCAGGGCGTACCCTACGGCGAGCGCCTGCAACGCACCGAAGAAACCCTAGAATTTCTGGGGTTGAGCGACCGCGCCAGCATCCGCACCCGCTACCTCTCCGGCGGCGAGAAGCAGCGCTGCGCCATTGCTCGTGCCCTCGCCACGCGCCCGCCGCTGATTCTTGCCGACGAGCCTACCGGCAACCTGGACAGCCACAATAGCGCCAAGGTCATTGAGATTCTTCAGCGCATTAATGCCACCGGCTGTACCGTGCTGGTGATTACCCACGACCCGGAGGTTGCCGCCGCCGCCCGCCGCGTGATCCGCATTGAGGATGGGCGGCTGCACGAGCAGAGCCGCGCCGACTCAGCTACGGTGCCGGTTGCCGAGGCTGTGCCGGCTACAACGGATACCCCAGCGGAAACCACGGTCGGTGCCCCGGTAGATGCTACCACCAGCCTCGCACCGGGGGAGAAGCCCGCTACGCATCGCCGCGGAAGCTTCCTCACCGACGACAGCATCGAGGCAATCTCGGCGCTCACCTCACGACCGCTACGCACCCTGCTACTGGGTCTGTCCTTCGCACTGGGCGTGGGCGGACTCATCAGCGCCTCCGGCATGAGCGAATCCGCCAGCTACCAGGTGAACCAGCGCCTGCTCGGATCCGAACAATCCACGCTCTACATCAGCGACAGGGATAATGATGAGAACGTGCTCGGAACCTACCGGCAGGGCGAATCCGCGCAGAATGTTGCCGACCGCATTAGCGCGCTGGACTACGTGAAGAACACCGGATTCGTCAGCAGCGTGGCGCCCGCCGACGTGCGAATCACCCGATTCAGCCCCTATGAGGACGAACCCAAAACGGCGATTGGCCTCAGCTCCACCTCGAAGACCCGGCTCGAGCAAATCGGTGCCCGCATGAACCCCGAAACCCTGCGTGCGCTCGAACAGATGAACTCGACCCTCACCCAGCAGAATGTTGCCGACCGTGAACGCGCCGAGCAGCTCTCCGGCGCTATCGTCTCGGTCTCCGCTGCCCGTGCCCTCGGCATTATTCCCGAAGATAAGGCTGCAGATAACGCCACAACCGAGCCCCGCCCCGGCGAGCTACCCGCCGTCGAGTACGGCATTAAGCTCGGCGGGCTGCCGCAGGTGGCACCCGGTGTGAGCATCTGGGTGGAAGGTCAGCTGATGCCGGTCGTCGGCCTTTTCGACCCCGGCAATAGCGGCTACGAATTCAGGAACACGGTCATTGTCTCGCCGGGCACACTTCAGCGCACCGGACGCGGCCAGGTGACCTACATTGCCGAAACCGAACGAGGCTACGGCAAGGCGGTCGCCAAGGCGATTCCGCTGACCCTCAAGCCCGCTGAACCCAGCCAGATCAACGTGGAAACCCCCTCCGACCTGCAGAGCCTGCGCGCATCCATCGCCTCGGACCTGGGCCTGTACGTGGGTGTGCTCTCCGGTATTCTGCTGGTGCTCGCCTCCCTCTCAGCGGCAACCGCAATGTACCTGTCCGTGCAATCGCGCACCGCAGAGATTGCGCTGCGCCGCGCCATCGGATCGAGTAAATGGCTGATTGCCCGCATCTTCCTCATGGAAGGCGTCATGCTCGGCGTGCTCGGCGGCTCCATCGGCGCCTGCTCCGGCATGATTGCGACCATCATTCTTTCGCTCGTGCAGGGCTGGCAGGCGGTTCTCTCACCCGGATTCGTGGTGCTCGGCGTGGGCGTTGGCGCCCTTACCGGTCTGGTGTCTTCGGCGTACCCGGCGTGGGTAGCGTCCCGCAAGAGCCCCGCCGATGCGATGCGCGGCTAGAACTAGCGCTGGGTGAGGACCAGCCAATTATCCGAAACCTGACTGGTCAAATAGGTATTAGATAGCCCAACCCTTAAACTGATGGGAGGTAAAAACAGCAGAAGACTAAGGACAACACGTGAGTCGAACGCACACACCGCGTCATGCTGACAAACATCAGAACACCGAGGCACCAGAGGTGACCGACGGAAAGCGCAACGACCGCGCTGACCGCCGCCCGCCTCTGGGCCCTGACGCCCGTAAAACCCTCAGCACGTTCGGTGTCATCACTGCCGTGCACACTCTCGCGACGGTGCTTTTCAGCGCCGCACTGGCTGTGATTATTGCCCGCGCGGCACACGCCGGTTTCGCCGCTGTTGCCGCCGAGCACGCGCGCCTCAAAGAGACGAGCGCCCCGGACGTGTACCGCGCCTACATTGAGTTCTCGGGCTCCGCGCAGGCACAGCTGGAGGCGCACGGCGGCTGGCTGCTCGGCCTCGGTGGGCTCTTCGGCGACGCAGACACCATTACCCCCGGCCTGATTGCGGTCGCCGTGGCTGCCCTGCTCGCCCGCTCGGGTACCGACTACCTGCTGGCTGTGAGCGCGCAGCGTGCCGCCTCCGGGGCGAAGTCTCAGATTCGTTCCGCCCTGCTCAAGCGCGTGCTCGCCACCGGTGGCGCAGACACCCCCGAAGGTACCGGCGCGACCGCTGTGCTGCTGTCCCGCGGCCTGAACGCCCTGGATGACTACTACACGAAGACCCTGACCGCGTTCGTGTCCACCGCGATTGTGCCGTTTATCCTCTGGGTTGTTGTGGCGGCCCTAGACTGGATGAGCGCCATGGTGCTGGCATGCACCTTGCCGCTTATTCCGGTGTTCATGATTCTGATTGGTAAGAACACCCGCGACGAAACCGCAGAAGCTCAGGCTGAACTGCACCGTCTCTCCGACCATATTCTGGAGCTGGTACGCGGCCTGCCCGTCATTATCGGTCTGGGCCGTGAACGTGCACAGACCCGCTCCATGAACGCCCTCGGCCAGCGTTACCGTGAACGTACCATGCAGACTTTGCGTAGCGCTTTCATGTCTTCGCTCGCTCTGGAGCTCATCACCACCATTTCGGTGGCGCTGATTGCTGTGCTGATTGGTGTGCGCCTGGTCAACGGCACCCTGGGCCTGGACACCGCAATTCTTGTGCTGCTGCTGGCTCCCGAATGCTACCAGCCGCTGCGTGATGTGGGTGCCGCCTACCACCAGTCGGAGGACGGCGTTGCCGCCCTGCGTAGCGCACAGAAGATTATTGATGCACCCCTGCCCGCCGCCGCTGCGGACTCGACTGCAACCGAGCGTGAAGAGGCTCAGCCTTCCACCATCGCCGTTAAGGACCTGTCGGTGAGCTACCCGGCGCGTCCTGCCGTGCTGACTAACCTGTCCCTGAACCTGGATCGTCGCGTTGCCACCGGCAATGATGAGCGCGGTGCGGTTATCGGCGTGATGGGTGAGTCCGGTTGCGGTAAGTCCACCCTGCTGAACGTGTTCTCCGGTGCCGTGCGTGAGGGTCTGGTGCCCACCGGCTCGGAGGAGCCCGTGCACCTGACCGGTAGCGTGACCGGTCTGGGAACCACCCTGGTTATTCCGCAGTCGCCGGTCTTCACCGCGCCGACCGTGCAGACCGAAATGGCGCTCTACGCACTCAGCGCTACCGAGGCGGAGCGTGAGCGAGCATCCGCTCTACTCGGTGAAGCGATGGACTCCAAGAAGCTGTCCGTCACCGATGCCGAGTCCGCGCTGCTGGTTGGCCCGCTGGCTCAGCTGGGCATGGAGAAACTAACCGTCCTTGAACCCGGTGCCCTCAGCGCAGGTCAGGCGCGCCGCCTCGCCGTGGCACGCACCCTGGCTCGTGCCGAGGCTATCTACCGTGCCAGCGGTGAGCAGACCGTGCTGACCGTCCTGGTGGATGAGCCGACCGCGCACCTGGACGCCTACTCGGCATACCTGGTGACCCGCGCCCTGCACCGCCTGGCGGAACTTGGCGCAACCGTGCTGATCGTGACCCACGAGCAGGAGCTCGCCGCTGGCTGCGACACCCTCGTTGGTGCCGTGCAGACCGCCCAGGGCTACACCTGGACCGCCGAGGTGAACACCGCCCGCGTTGCGGTTCCCGCGCAAGCCCCCGCGCACCTGCTCAAGGACAGGGAAGAGTACGAGGCTGAAAGCACCGCCCCGGCGGGCGCCTCCGCAGCTGCCGAGGCCGAGGAAACCGAGCCTGCCGGCCTGTTCGCAAGCCTGCGCACCCTGAAGGAACTGACCGGTATCGGTGTTCGCGCCGCAACCGGCCCGGTGATCATGGCTGCGATTACTTCCCTGATGGCTGCGGCATTGACCGCGCTGTCCGGCTGGCTGATTGTTCGCGCCGCCGAGGGCCCGGCAATGATGTACCTGATGGTCGCCATTGTGGGCGTGCGTTTCTTCGGCCTGGGTCGTGCCTGTGCCCGCTACGCTGAGCGTCTGATGACCCACTCGAAGGTTCTTGCCGCCGCAAATATTCTGCGTCTGCGCGCCTGGGTTGGCGCATGGCAGAGCGTGAGCAGCGTTCGTGCCCTGCTGCGTGGTGACGCGCTGCTCGAACGCCTCGTGGGCGGTATTGATGAGCTGCGGGACGGCGTGCCGCGCGTTATTATTCCGCCGGCTGCGCACCTGCTGGTCATGACCGCGGCGCTGATTACGACCGCGTGCATTCTGCCGCAGGCTCTGATTCCGGTTCTGCTTGCCGTGCTGGTTAGCACTTTTGTGGCTCCGTGGATTGTGCTTCGCGCCGATGCCCGTGCGGAGGCGCTGGCTCGCCGCTCCACCGCGCAGATGCTGCGCCTGGGTACCGGCATGCTCTCGGCGGCTGAGGACCTGCGCGCTAACGGCGTGGCAACCACCGCTGAGAAGGCTAACGGCGCCCTGGACGCCGAGAACCTGTCTGCCCTGCAGAAGGGCTCAACCGCTCAGGGTGTGGGCCGTACCCTCGTGACTCTGAGCTGGTTCGGTGCGGCTCTGGCGAGCGCAGTCATTGCGTACCCGCTGGCTGTTGACGGCACCGTGCGTGCTCCCGAAGCGGCGATTGTGGTGCTGCTGTGCACCGGCATGCTGGAAAGCTCCCTAGGCCATGTTGAGGCGGTCCGCTCCTGGCCCGCGTTCAGCCGCCTGCTCGCGACGATTGCCCCGAGCGTGCGCAACGTATCCCTGGAGGGTGTTGTCGCCACCTCGACCCTGAAGCGTTCCGTGCCGACCGAGGCGGAGGTGGACACCCACGTTCTGCCGCGTCGTGTTGAGCGTCTGCGTGCCCGCGCGGAGGCTGAGATGGAGGAGCTGCTGGAGGCAGACCGTCAGCGTGCTCACCGCTTTGACCGCCCCGAATCTACGGCTGGTTCTAAGAGCGATACCCCGCGCCCGCCGAAGCCCGGCGAACCCACCCTGGTCAGCTGCGGTACCCCGCAGGAGCTTGGCGTGAAGGTCACTGAACCCGCACTGAGCCTGCAGGATGCTGCCGCCCGCTGGCCCGGCATGGATCACCCGGTCTTCACCGACCTGAACATGAACGCCCGTGCAGGCTCCTGGACTGCGGTGACCGGCCCCTCCGGTTCCGGTAAGTCTACGGTGCTTGCAACCGTTCTGGGCTTCTTGCCGCTGGAGTCCGGCCGCGTGCTGGCTTCCGGTGAGGTCCTGGAGGGTGAGCAGCTGCGCGGCTACGCAGCGTGGTGCCCGCAGGCGGCTCACATTTTTGAGTCGACCCTTGAGGGTAACCTGATGCTGGCTCGTGACCGTTCGGATCGCCCGAGCGAGGAAGAGCTGATTGAGGTTCTGCGCCGTGTGGGTCTGGGCGAGTGGTTTGACGCTCTGCCTCAGGGTCTGCGCACCCCGGTGGGTGCTGGCGGTTCTTTCCTGTCGGGTGGTCAGCGTCAGCGTCTGGCGGTGGCTCGTGCCCTGCTGGTGAACTCTCCGGTGCTGCTGTTGGATGAGCCGACCGCGCACCTGGATGCTGAGTCTGCCCGCGCGCTGATGGCTGACTTGGATGCGGCGACCCGCTCCAGCTCCGTGGCTACGGTTCTGGTGTCGCACCGTCCTGAGGATATTGCCCGCTGCGATGAAGTGGTTCGCCTCTAAACGCAGCTGAGCGTAGCCACCACGGGCGAGATTGAACGCAAGAAACTGCGAGGAATGCCCCGGTACTTCGTGAAAGTACCGGGGCATTTCTGTGTGCTCAGATAGTTCTGAGTGTTTATATCTCCGTGCGGATAGGTTCAGGTGTGGGTGGGGGAGGAGAGAGCTAGACCCAGCCGAGTATCTGAGCGCTCAACCGCAGCAGCATGAGGGTCATAACGATAACGAGCACGCGGCGAATGAACCGCTCGCCCAGGTGAATTGCGGTGCGGGCACCAACCCAGCTTCCCGTCATGTTGGCGCATCCCATGGCGATTCCGAGGAGCCAGTGAATCGAGCCCAGCGGAATGAAGTAGAGGAGTGCGCCGAGGTTGGTGGCGGTGTTGAGAACCTTGGCGGCTGTGGTTGCGTGGAGCATATCGTAGCCCATGGCTACCTGCAGGGCGACGAGCATCATCGCGCCGGTGCCAGCCCCGAGGATGCCGTCATAGCCGCCCAGAATCAGACCCAGCACAAAGCCGCGTACTAGGAACGACGAGGTTGTGAGCGCGCGAGGCTGCCCGCGAGGTATGCGCGGTTGTAGCACAGAGAAGACGAGGATAGCGGCTAGAACCACCACAATGGCGGGGCGGAAAATATGTGCCGGCAGGATCGTGGCGCAGTACGCGCCGGCGGCTGAGGCGCAGAACGCCACGAACGCTACGGGGAGCAGGATTTTCCACGGGATTTTGAGCGAGCGAATATAGGTTGAGGCGCTCGTCAAAGTGCCCATGGCGCTGGCAACTTTATTGGTGCTCAGGGCGGCGACGGGTGAGAATCCGGGCGCCATGAGCAGGGCGGGGAGCTGGATCATGCCGCCTCCGCCCACGACAGAGTCGATGCATCCTGCGCAGAAGGAGGCGAGCAGGAGCACGATAAATAACTCTGGTGTGACGGACAGTAAATCAAGCACGACAAATCCTCTAAGAACAATGCGTCAATAAATGTGTGCTGTGTTACTTAAGGTACACCACATAAAAGCCGGGGGTGAAGACACACAACGTGTCTTCACCCCCGGCTTCGCTAGCAACCTAAGGTCGAAAGGCCGTGAACGGCGCGCCTAGAAGAGCTTTTCACCCTCCGGGCTAACCGCCAGCGCAGCAGAAACAGCCGCATAGTTCGGTCCCACAATGCTGATGCTCTGAGTGAGCATCACACCGGAACCGTCACGGGCACCGTGCTCGGTCGGCAGGGAACGAGCCACACCGCCGGAGGACGCCGCCTTCGCCGGGCCCACGCCCACCCAAGCCAGAGCCAGCTGGCTCTCACCGGTGAGGAATCGGTGCGCACGCACACCGCCGGTCGCGCGGCCCTTCTGCGGGTACTCGCTCAGGGCGGTGACCTTGGCGCTCGCCAGGCCATCCTTGCCATTGGTGACGGTCACGACCTCCGCCGCGTCGCCGGGCGCGGTCACGCCCAGGGTGATGAGGCGGTCGCCGTCGGCAAGCTTGATGCCTGCGATACCGCCGCCGGTGCGTCCCTGCGGGCGGACCTTCGCCGCGTCGAAGGTCAGCAGCTTCGCGTCACGAGTGACGAAAGTGAGTACCGCATCGTCGGTGGGGCAGGGGGCGGCGGCTACGATTTCGTCGCCGTCCTTGAGTTTCATGATGTCCCACTCGGTCTGGTTCAGCGGGTAATCCGGGTTGAGGCGCTTAATCACGCCGCCCGCGGTTGCCAGCGCCAGCACCGTGTTCAGCGGTACGAGGGCGACCAGCTTCTCACCCTTGGCGAGCTGAACCAGCTCGGCTGCCTTCACCGCCGACGCCATGGAGGGGGTGCCGCCGTTCTCGTCCAGCACCGCAATGTCCATGACGGACAGGCGCACCATGCGTCCTGCGGAGGTCACGGCACCGATTTCGCCGCGCGCGGTGGTCGGCACAATCGAAGTGAACACGTCGTGCTTGAAACGCTTGCCGGGATCCACGAGCGCCTCGCGGATAGGCTTGCCGGGGGTGCGTCCCATCATGCCGGAGGCCGAAAGCAGCACCCAGCAGGGATCGTCCGCGATTTCGAGGGCGAGGCCCAGGCTCTTCTTCGCCTTGGACTGCGCGGTGACTGCCTCGATGGCGACCTGCATATCGTCCTTGGTTTTGAGCTGGGTGCGGCGGTCGGTGCCGTAGCGTTCGGCAACTTCGGCGAGCTCGTCGGAGACCAGTTCGCGCAGCGCCGCATCGGAGCCAAGGATACGCTGCAGTTCCGCGATTTCCTGCTGCAGGGTGTCGCGTTCTGCTTCGAGTTCCAGGCGGGAGTACTTGGTGAGCTGGCGCAGACGCAGCTCCAGAATGTGGTTCGCCTGGGTGTCGGTCAGGTCGAAGACGACCTTCAGCTTTTCGCGTGCCTGAGCGGTCTCGTCAGACTCACGGATGATCTGGATGACCTCGTCAATGTCGAGGATCGCCACGAGCAGGCCCTCCACCAGGTGCAGGCGGTCGGTGCGCTTGCCCAGGCGGAATTCGGTGCGGCGGCGGACCACGTTCAGGCGGTGATCAATGTACACGCGCATCAGGTCGAGCAGACCGAGGGTCTGCGGCTGACCGTCCACGAGCGCCACGTTGTTAATGCCGAAGGAATCCTCAAGCGGAGTGTGCTTGTAGAGGGCGGCGAGCACCGCCTCCGGGTTGAAGCCGTTCTTAATTTCGATGACGAGGCGCAGACCGTTGGTGCGGTCGGTCAGGTCGACCACGTCGGAGATGCCGGTGAGCTTCTTGGAGTTGACGCCGTCCTTGATCTTTTCGATGACCTTTTCGGGGCCGACCATGTACGGCAGTTCGGTGACGACAATACCCTGCTTGCGGGGGCTGACCTGCTCGATGGAGACCTTCGCACGGGTCTTGAAGGTGCCGCGGCCGGTTTCGTAGGCATCACGGATGCCTCCCAGACCCACGATGGTGCCGCCGGTAGGCAGGTCGGGGCCGGGGATGAACTTCATGATGTCTTTGAGGGTCGCCTCGGGGTGGGCGATGAGATGGCGGGTACCGGCGATGACCTCGCGCAGGTTGTGCGGCGCCATATTGGTCGCCATGCCGACCGCGATGCCGGTGGTGCCGTTGACGAGCAGATTAGGGAACGCTGCGGGCAGCACGGAGGGCTGCATGAACTGGTTGTCGTAGTTCGGTACGAAGTCAACCACGTCTTCTTCGAGGTCCGCGGTGAGTGCCTGCGCGGCGGGCGCCATGCGTGCTTCGGTGTATCGGGCGGCTGCCGGGCCGTCGTCGAGGGAGCCGAAGTTACCGTGACCGTCAACGAGGGGCAGGCGCAGCGCGAAGGGCTGAGCGAGGCGCACCATCGCGTCGTAGATGGCGGCGTCGCCGTGCGGGTGGAGCTTACCCATGACCTCGCCGGTCACGCGGGCGCTCTTGACGTGGCCCTTGTCGGGGCGCAGACCCATCTGCTGCATCATGTAGAGGATGCGGCGCTGCACGGGCTTGAGGCCGTCGCGGGCGTCGGGGAGGGCGCGCGAATAAATCACCGAGTAGGAGTATTCCAGGAAGCTGGTTTCCATCTCGGCGGATACGTCGATGTCGACGATATTCTCTACCACATCCACCGGGTAGTCGCTGACGGCGGATTTGGATCGGCGAGCCATATATCTCCTCGTGTCGGTGTGTTTTCGCTCCTCCTATTTTAGCGGGTGGTAGCGGATGAGACGGGCTGGTTGGTCGGCGTCATCTGTGGGGTGCGCCAAGGCGGTTGCGGGGCAGTAACCGAAGCATACCGGGGGATTGCACACCGTCATATGAGCCTGTATTAGCGTGGTCAAGTAGCACAGCCCGGCTGGAACCCTCTAAGGTAGAGGGGAGTAATACCTAACCGCCCTCATCGTGTGCGCCGACCGACGTCGCCTCATGAGGGCACCGCACGAAAGAGGTACGATGTACGCCACCACCCCCGAACGCGAGCAACTGGTCGCAGACATTAAGCATGCCGGTTTCTACCCCGACCTCGTGCTGGAAGTGGTGGATGACGCGCTAGCGGGCATGAACCCGGACGCGCACTTCGTACAGCATGAAACCCACTTCTCCCGCGATGATTTTCACCGCCACATTACCGTGATGGTGCTCTGCGGTGAATACGTCATCTTTGCGCACCTGGACGACCAGCACCTTGAAGGTGATGCGCAGGGCACCGTGGCGCACGTGAGCGTGGAGGCGGTGCACCTGAGCGCCCTGAACGCGGTCACCATCAGCTACGGTTTCAGCCAGCCGCAGGCGTACAACGCCGGCAGCACCGCCCCGACTGAGATTTCCTTCCAGATTGCCTGGACCGGTTCGCTGCACATGGAGCTGGCCCCTGCCGGCTGCCAGGATCCGCAGTGCAACGCCGACCACGGCTTCACCGGCGATGCGCGCCGCGAGGACATTGCGGTGCGTGTTTCTGCGACCGCTGACGGTCCTGAGTCGGTTCAGCGTGCGCAGCATTTTGCGCGTGCTCTGCACCGTGCCCGCATGTACGCAACCCGCCGATAAGCACCGGTGGTAGCGCTCGCCGCACAATAACAGCCCGCACAGTATAAATCCCTCGCGGCGCCCCGTACTTTCACGCACCCGCCACACCCCTGAGAGGACCTTATGACGGTACAGACCACCCTGCACGATGTTCTGGGCGCGCCGTTGCCTCCCGCGCCCGCCTACGGCAGCAATAGCATCGCCGATGTGCTGGAGTCCGCCTCCTCTCTGGTGGCTCAGCGAAGCTTGGCGCGCCCCGCGCACGCCCTGGATTCCGACCCGGCGTTCCACGCTGTTGCCGACCCGCTGAACCTTGCCGGCCGCCTCGCAGAGCAGGATGTTGATCCGGCGTCGTTCCGTCACGCCTGCGTGATCATGGTGGACGGCCTGGGCGAGCAGCTGCTCAACAGCTACGGCGGCTATGCGCCCGCCCTGCGTAAGACCCTGAACCTGGGCCCGCTGGACGCCGCGTTCCCCACCACGACCGCTGCCTCCCTGACCTCGTTGGGTACCGGTACGGCACCCGGCGCGCACGGCATTGCAGGCTACGAGGTGCGCAACCCGGCGGGTAACGGGGGAGTGGGCTCGGTCATGAACCACCTGTCCGGCTGGGATCAGTCGGTGGACCCGCACGCCTGGCAGCCGCTGCCGACCGTGCTGGAACGCCACCATACGAACCGCCGCGTGCTCACCATTTCGCTGGGTAAGTATCGCGGTACCGGTCTGACGGAGGCGGCATTGCGCGGCGGCGACTTCGTGGACGCCGTCGGCTTTAACGCCCGCGTCACCTACGCCCTGGAGGCGCTCTCGAGCCGCACCCCGACCACCGTGTACCTGTACTGGGGCGAGATTGACGCGGCGGGCCACCGCTACGGCGTGGGCAGCGACGAATGGCTACAGCAGCTGGAGGAACTGAACTCGGCGCTGAAGCGTCTAGCGGAGCGCGCCCCGGCGTGGGCTGCACTCTTCGTGACCGCCGATCACGGCATGGTGAACGTGCCCGAGCATCAGCGCATCGACTACTCGGGCGTGGAGGAGCTGACCCGCAATATCGCAATGACCGCCGGTGAACCGCGCGCCGTGCACCTGTACCTGGAAGACACCTCGGAGGCGGCACGTACCGCCACCGCTCAGCGTTGGGCGCAGTATTGGGGCGAGCGCGCCTGGGTGATTGACTCTCGCGAGCTGATGCGTGCCGGCTACTTCGGCCCGGTCATCACGGATGCGGCGCGCGGCCGTATTGGCGACCTGATGGTGTGCGCTCGCGACGACTGGGCGCTGTACGATATGCGCCACTATCAGGAGCGTGCCCTGCACATGGTTGGTCAGCACGGTTCGCTGACGGACGCTGAGCGTCTGGTGCCGTTGCGCATGCTCAAGACCTTCTAAGACTCGGAAGAGCCCCGCTCAGCGGATACAGGCTGAGAAGATAGAAAAAGCCGCCGGTTATTCACAAGAATAACCGGCGGCTTTCTGCTGTCTTGGTGCCTTTGCCTAGAAGCCTTTATCGGGCGGCGCGAGGGCGGTCGCTTACTTGCGGCCGCCGAAGATGATGTCGTCCCAGGCGGGAACGCTCACGCGCTGCTTCTTCGAGGAAGACTTGGGCTTCTCGGCCGCGGAGGCGGGCTCAGCCGGTACCTCAGCTGCGGGCTCAGGCTGTGCTTCAGCTGCGGGCGCCTCAGCAGCGGGTGCGTCCTCGACGGGTGCCGGCAGGGCGAAGGACTCGACCGGAACGGAATCAACGGGTGCTTCCGAATCCACAGCCAGCGGGTCGGTGGTTTCTACGGTGGTTTCTGCGGTGGGCTCGGGCGCTGCCGGTGCAGCAGGTGCTACAGGCTCAGCGGGCTGAGCGGACTCGCGGTGCACGAACACCTCAGGCTCCTCAACCTGCGCCGGGCGCACCGAGCGGGCGCGCTCCAGAAGCTCCTTGAGCTTACGCTCATCAGCGCTCTCAGAGGAAGTAAGGGGTGCCGGTGCGGGCTCGGGTGCCTTCGGCAGGCGGGCGGGAGGAACCTCCACGGGAGCCTTCTTCGCGGCGGCGGCAACAGCATCCTCACTATTGCCCATCAGGAAGTACGCCGCCTCATTCGAAGCGTACAGGCCCTGGTTCGCCGGGTTGTACACCCAACGTGCGGGGAAGACGACCTGCGCGGGCAGGTTCTGACGCACCGAATCCTTCAGCGCAATATCAACCTCAACGCGCCACTGACCGTTCTCCTGCTGGCGGGTGGTCCAGTCCTGGGTTGCGTCTTCAAAACCGTAACGCTCGGAGACTTCCTCAATGCGGGCGCTCAGGGTCACGGGAATCTGTGCGGTACCCGAAGCGGAGCTACGGCGACCAATCTTCACGCTCTGAGCGGCACGAATAATGTGAGCACGCTCAGCAACAATCGGCCATTCGTAGCGGCGCACACGCTCCGGCTCCCAACCGGACTCTTCAGCGATTTCCTCAACGGAGGCACCCTGACGGAAACGGGTCTGAATATCGCGCGGACCGTAGGTGCCCTTAGCGCCCAGACCGCGGGCGGGCTGAATACGGCGAGCCTTGGTGATGCTCGTGCGCAGGTTCGCGTCAATCGGCAGCAAAAAGCGGGTGCCGTCAGCAGACTCAAGCACCAGATTTTCGCCGTCATCGTGAACGCCAATCAGACGCAGTTCAAGCATGAGAACCTCCATAGGTGAACCGGACGCGTTCGTGAATGTGTTGCACGGAACGCAAACTACCTACCAGGGTACCGTGAAAGCGCGGTAAATCAGTAGCGGAGGCGGGATTTTCACCAAAAAAAGATGTACTTTTCGCACCGAAAAAGCTAGAATGTGACGCCTAAACAGTCCAAAGCCTACCCAGGATTAGACAAATAGGGTGCCAATGGTGAACAATACCTGGCATGCCGTCGGGGTTAATTACACACCAGCGGCACCTAGAGCACTCATTAAACCAGCGTGGCCTAGTCCAACACACAGCCACAGAACCAACGGAGCGTGAAAGTTTGGCAACTGATTACGATGCACCTCGCAAGCAGGACGAAGAGCAGAACGAAGAGTCCTACGAGGAGCTGAACGCCCGCCGTTCCGAGATGCAGTCCGGTGCGGTGGACGAAGACGAAAACAGCGCAGCAGAAAGCTTCGAGCTGCCCGGTGCTGACCTGTCCAACGAGGAGCTGAACGTTGTTGTTCTGCCCGCTCAGGACGACGAGTTCACCTGCGCATCCTGCTTCCTGGTGCGCCACCGCTCGCAGATTGCACGCGAAGAGGGCGGCCTGTCCTACTGCATCGAGTGCGAGGGCTAAAACTTTAGGGAAGGGCTAACACCCACCCGACATACACCTCATGACGGGGCGAGTGCCGAGTGCACCCGCCCCGTTGAGTATGTGAAAGCCGCGCACGCAAGAACAGCGCCGCGTCGCACCCAACACGGCACACCGCCGCACGCGCTGAACGCGAACACGCAACGAAAACACCCCGCAGTAGAGCCTCAACACAGCGCGAGGTGATGGCACAGACACCCGCGAAAGGTTAGAGTATTGACCATGATGACCCCCGTAAACGTCCACATTAAGCTGCTCGATCCCGAGCTGCCCGCACCCGCCTACGCAAAGCCCGGTGACGCCGGCGCTGACCTGCGCTCCCGCATCGACTTCGAACTGGAGCCGGGCGAACGCGCCCTCGTCCCCACCGGCGTGGCAATTGCCCTGCCTGAAGGTTACGTTGGTCTGGTGCACCCGCGCTCCGGCCTGGCAACCAAGAACGGTATCACCATTGTGAACGCACCCGGCACCGTTGATTCCGGCTACCGCGGTGAGCTGATGGTCACCCTGCTCAACACTGACAAGACCAAGTCCTTCCACGTGCAGCGCGGCGACCGTATCGCCCAGCTGATCATTCAGAAGTACGAGCACGCAACCTTTACCGTGGTGGACGAACTGGATCAGACCGAACGCGGCTCCAGCGGCTTCGGCTCCAGCGGAATCCACTAGTCTGCTCTCACCGCGATTTCCGCACGAGAGAAGAGAAGAAACCCCCGCACCCCGCGTGCGGTGAAAGTAGGAATACCATGTTCGGATTTGGTAAGAAGAAGCACGCCGAGGAGGCTGAAAAGGCCGCCATCGACAAGGCTGTCGCCGAAGAGATTGAGGAGACCAACGTCGAGGTTGAGGAGCTGAAGGAAGAGGAGAACTCTCCCGAGGTCATCAAGTACGACCGCGTCAACGGCCCGCACGACATTGAAGAAGTCACCGCCGAAGACCTCGAAGACTACGTCGACCTGGGTGCACTGCGCATCAAGCTGCTCGACGGCATGAACCTGCGCCTCGAAACTGACGACGCAACCGGCGCGGTAATCGCCGCAACCATCACCCGCGACGGCGCAACCTTGCAGGTGCAGGCATTCGCCGCACCGCGCACCACCGGCATTTGGGATGACATCCGTCACGACCTGACCGAGTCCGTCGCCTCCCAGGGCGGCATCGTCGAAATCTACGCCGGCGTATTCGGTGCCGAGATGCTCACCCGCCTGCCCGCCGTCACCCCGGACGGTCAGCCCGGTGAGCGTATCGCCCGTTTCGTGGGTGTGGACGGCCCCCGCTGGTTCCTGCGCGGCGTCATCTCCGGCGCGGCTGTGCTCGGTGACGATAAGGCTGCCGCCTCCGTGGAGGAAGTCTTCCGCACTGTCGTGGTGGACCGTGGCGACGACCCGCGCCCGCCGCGCGAGCTGCTGCCCATGACTCTGCCCGCCGACCTGGTTGTGGCTGAGGAAGAGCCCGCCGTTGAGGAAGAAACCGAGAACGAGCACAGCAAGCTGCGCCCGATGCCTCGCCGCGGCCCTGAGATTACCGAGATTGGCTAATGCCTGAGTTTTCGAACTACCCGAGTGCGCTCGCGGTTCCTGAGGAGCAGATTCTTGCTCCCGGGTACCCCGAGCGCTTTCGCGTACGCCTTGCCGGACGCGTGGAGCAGGTATGGCTGCCTGCGCTGCAGGATAAGCCGATGTACCGTGCCGAGCTGGTGGTGGCTAAGTCGAAGCCCCTGCAGTGGTCGAGTCCGCTGGCGCTGATTGGTATGCCGATTGTGGAGCCGCCCGGTGAGGATTTCGAGGAGGAATCCGAGGACCCCGAGAAGCAGCACCATTTGAACACGGCGTCTTTGGCGACCGTGGCGGTGCAGGAGCCTCACGAGGTGTCTTTCCCGCCGTATGCGCCGTTCAACCCGGGGGATAGGGTGCTACTGAAGTGGCAGGGGCAGCGGATGGTGCCCGGTGTGCTTGCCGGTGCGTTGTTGCGCTGTTCCGGTGTGGTGTCGGTGAGGGCTCATCAGCCGGTGATTTATAACCCGCGCTATGAGATCGTGCCGCAATTCTTTGTTGAGAAGGGAAAACATGAGCGCTGAGCAGTCTTCGACCCAGCCCGATCCGAACGCTAACCCCGCAACTAGCCCGGCTGCTGACCCGGCGCAGGAGGAAAATCAGCTGGCGCAGAGCCTGAGCGCCTCCATGGGTGCGAATATGCGCCGCACCGCCAACGGTGATGTGGATATTCTGCACGCTATTGGCGGCTGGCGCGGCCTGGTGGAATCCTCCCTGCCCGCTGTGGCGTTCCTGGTGTTGTTCACCGTGACGAAGGAACTGAACCTGTCCCTGATTGCGGCGTTGGCTGCGGCGGGCGTGTTCACGCTGATTCGCCTGGTGCAGGGCTCTAAGCTGGTGAGTGCGCTGACCGGTCTGGTGGGCGTGGCGATTTGTGCGTTTGCAGCGTACCGTACCGGTAATGCGAGCGACTACTTTGTGATGGGCTTCTGGACGAACGGCGTGTACATCCTGGCGTACCTGCTGTCGATGCTGGTGCGTTGGCCGCTGATGGGTCTGATTTTCGCGGTCATTCGCGGTGAGGCGCTGAGCTGGCGCCAGAACCCGGTACGCCTGCGCCAGTACATGCTGGCGACCTGGATTATTACCGTGCTGATGCTGCTGCGCCTTGCCGTGCAGGTGCCCCTGTATTTTGCGGATAATGTGGAAGCGCTGGGCGCGACCCGCCTGATTATGGGTCTGCCGCTGTACGCTTTGGGCGTGTGGCTGGCGTGGCGTGTGTCGGCTCCCGAGGAGGCGCCGGTGAGCGAGGACCCCGAGGCGCTGGATGCTGAAGAAACTGAGGTGCCCGGAGATTCTGAAAGCTCCAAGAACCGCTAAATCACAGTCCGCGACTTCGTGAAATAGCTTCATAAAAGTAAGCGAAAGCCCCGGTACCCGTAAGGGTGACCGGGGCTTTCGCCTACCCAAAAACTTACGTATAAACGCTTACGCGAACAGCGCGCGAATCTGATCCTCACCGGCAATGGTCGTGATGAAGAACAGCTCGTCGCCGCCCTCAATCGCCACGTCGGCGCTGGGCGGAATCGGGGCGCCATCACGCAGGATAGCGGTGAGCACCGTATCGACGGGCCACTGCACGTGGTCCACACGGTAACCGATGACGGGGTGGTCGTCGGGCACGGTGTACTCGGCGAGGGTCGCACCGCCTGCCTGCAGGGTCAGCAGGCGCACCACGTCGCCGACTTCCACAGCTTCCTCAACGAGGGCGGTCATTAGGCGCGGGGTGGACACGGCAACGTCCACGCCCCAGGAGTCGTCGAAGAGCCATTCGTTACGCGGGTTGTTCACGCGCGCCACGGTGCGCGGCACGCCAAACTCACTACGCACCAGTAGGGACACCATCAGGTTTGCCTTGTCGTCACCAGTTGCGGCAACGACCACGTCCGCCTTGTTCGGGTGCACCTGACGCAGTACGGACAGCTCGCAGGCGTCACCGATATGCCAGCGCACGCCGGGCAGGTCGGCGCGCTTTTTGGCTTCGGGTTTGGAGTCGATGATGGTCACGTCGTGGCCGTTCATCATGAGTTCTTTAGCGATGGAGGCACCCACGGAGCCGGCACCAACAATGAGGACCTTCACTTACTTCTCACCTTTCGAGGAGTCACGATGGCGGCCGATGAGTTCGAGAGGATCAGGCAGATCCGGGGGAGTGTCACCGAGATGGAATTCGTGCTCGACAACGGGGGTTTCGTTGTGCTCCTGCTTGGGGGTGATCGTCACGCCGGATTCGGCGGGCTTCTTCGGAGCGTGGGGATGCTTGCGGTGGCCGGATGCGGGAGCGTAGTCCGCTTCCATTTCTTCGTCTTCGACGCGCGGCGGGCGGGAGAGAATACGGGTTACGTCCGCAACGTCGTCGGTGCGCATCATCACGTGCACGCTATCGCCCTGCTGGTAGGCGGAATCGGGGCGGGGGAGCATGCCCTCACCAAAGCGGGTGATGTAGGCGATGCGCACCCCGGCGGCACGTTCGATGCTGGTCAACGCGTGGCCAGCCCAGCCGTCGTCGAGCGGAATTTCGGTGAGCATGAGGCGGCCCGAGGGTTCACGGAAGTCGCCCTTGAGCGCCTGCTCGGGCAGCAGGCGGCGCAGCACCTGGTCGGTGGACCAACGCACCGACGCCACCGTAGGAATACCCATGCGCTGGAAGAACTCGGCGCGGTTCGGGTCGTACACACGCGCCACAACATTCTTCACCTTGAACATTTCACGCGCCACGCGGGCGGCAATAATGTTCGAGTTATCGCCTGACGAGACGGCGGCAAAAGCGTACGCCTCGGTAATGCCGGCACGCTTGAGAGTGTCCTCATCAAAACCAACACCGGTAACCAGGCGGCCCTCAAAGCCCTTACGCAGCGGCTGGAAAGCACGTTCGTCCTGGTCAATGACGGCGACCGTATGCCCCGAAGCTTCCAGAGTGCGCGCCAGCATGACGCCCACGCGTCCGGCACCCATAATGACGAAGTGAGGCATACATCCCTCCGAGTGTTGATGTTTTATGGCGATAAGGCATGACCGCCTACCTCTACCAGTGTAATGGGCGGGTGAGCCTCCGCGCCGATGCCCCGTGATATTCCGCTCGCAATGCCCACTATTCGGCTGAATAAAATTGAGCTTTGAAGCCGCGACCGATAGCCTTAACAGCGTGAGGAATCGTTGGGATAGGATGCGCATCGCCCTGACCGGTCAGCCGGTCAGCACGCGAAATCTTTCGGCAGTCGCGCTGCCGAAGCGCTACGCCCTGCCTCTTTTCGGTGCCGACGGCATCTCTTCGGTCGCCTACGCCGCCGACCAGATGATTTTGACCCTTGCCGCCGCGGGTGCGTCTGCGCTCGCTTTTTCGCCCTGGATTGGTTTGGGTGTGGCGATGGTGGGTCTGCTGGTCATTGGCACGTACCGCTACAACATTAATCAGATTGCTTCTGAAGGCGATATTCAGCTGGTGCACCGCAAACTGGGTGCGCTGCCGTCGATTGTGATGGGTGCATCCTCGCTGATGGACTATACGCTCACGGTGGCGGTGTCGATGTCTTCGGCGTCCTCGTTTTTGGTGGCGTTGTATCCGCAGATTCAGGATTGGCGCACGCACATTGCGGTGCTACTCATTGTTGCGCTGACGTTGTTTGCGCTACGTGGCGTGCAGTTGCTGGGCAAGATTGCGTACTGGCCGCTGTATGTTTTCTTGGCACTGTTGGGAGCGACCCTCATTGTGGGTTGGATTCGTGCCGCGACGGGTACCTTGCCGTTGGCTGAATCGGCGACCTACGTGATTGCCCCCGAGCTCGAGACCCACTCGCTGGAGGGTCTGGCGCTGATGCTGCTTCTGGCGCGTTCTTTCTCCGCCGGCTTGGTGGCGTTCTCGGGTGTTTCTACGATTTCTAATTCGGTGAAGTATTTCCGCCGCCCGAAGAAATATAACGCGGCGGTCACCATGATGCTGATGGGCCTGATTACCTCGGTCCTGCTGGTGAGCCTGCTCGGTTTTGCGGCGGCAACCCGCGTTCACATGGTGCACGATACGACCCGTTTCTTGTTCATTGACGGGCACACGCCGGGGGAGTACTTCCACCAGAAACCTGCGCTGTACCAGGTGGCGTTGGCAATTTATCAGGGCGTGCCGTTCTTCGCGCAGCTGCTGGTATTCGCCACGGTGGGCGTGCTGATTATTGCCTCGCTGACCGCGTTTACGGGCTTCCCGGTGATTGCTTCGTCGCTGGCCGACTACCAGTACCTGCCGGTGTTCTTCCGCAGCGTGGATTCGCGCGGCCTGTACGCGAACGGTGTGCTGGCGCTGTCGGCGATTTCGATTTTCCTCACCACCGTTTTCAACTCGGACGTGTACTCACTGATTCAGCTGTACATCGTGGGCATGTGCCTGTCGATGGTGCTGGTTCAGCTGGCGGTGGTGCGCTACCGCATGCGTCTGCTGCGCATCACCCTGGCGCAGATGCCGCGCCGCGCCCTGCTGCGCGATATTGCGGTCTCTGCGGTGGGCGTGATGGTGACCGCCGCGGTGCTGGTCACCGTCGTGGTGACGAAGTTCGCCGCCGGTGCGTGGCTCTCCCTTGGAATGATTGCCCTGATGGTTGGAGGTATGGTTGTGACTCGCCGCCACTACGATGCGGTGGATGCCGCCCTGGACATCCCCCTGAACGCTGAATCCGTTGCGGATGTGGCGGCCCTGCCTTCGCGTGTGCACGCCATCGTGTACGTGGAGCGTGTGCGCCGCCCGGCGGTTCGCGCCCTCTCGTATGCGCGTGCCGGTCGCCCCTCCACGATTGAGGCGCTGACTGTTAACAACGACCGCGCCGCCCTGGAGGTCGTGAAGAAGCGCTGGTACGCCCTGGGCATTCCGGTGCCGCTGTCGGTGATTGATTCGCCGTACCGTGACACCGTGGAGGCGGTCGTCTCGTATATTCGCCGCCGCCGCAAGAAGTCGCCCCGCGATATTTTGGTGGTGTACCTGCCCGAGTTCGTGGTGGAGCACTGGTGGCAGCGTCTTCTGCACCGCCGCACGGTGCGCCGCCTCAAGCAGGCGCTGTTGCATGAGCCGGGCGTGATGACCGCGACCGTGCCGTGGGCGATGCACGAGGACGAAGTGTACGACGAAATTTTTGATCAGCGCCTGCAAGGTAAAGAAACTGCCAACGATTCGACCGCAGAGGCTGACGGTTCTACGGCGGCAGTCGCTCCGAACGTGACCCGTTCTGCCGGTGGTGGCCGCGAACTGTTTCAGAGTAACCGCCACGCCGTGTACCGCGGTCGCCTGCACGAGGCGGATGCCGTGGCGCGTGAGAAGAAGCGCTAGCCGTAACGTTTGCCCGGCGCTCAGCATAATTGCCCTGCGCCCACATTAATTGCCCAGCCCGGTCATTGGCCTGTGATGTGCTTGAGCACCCCCACATAGCGCCTGGACTTTGCCCTTTACGTCCTATTCGGCACCCCTTGCGGGGCGTCGGAATCGGAGTAAAGGTACAAACCGGTGTAAAATAATTCACATTAAGTGATTCTTTAGGAGACAATGCTGTGACTCACCCTGCTACCACGCCTGCCGCCTCCAACAACGTAGACGGATACAGCGTCGGGCAGACCCTCACCGTCACCTGTGAGGCTCCCGCGCACGGCGGCGCCTTCGTAGCGCGCACCGAACAGGGCGTCATCTTTGTGCGTCACGGCATCGTCGGCGAACAGGCTGAAGTGCGCATCACCGCGATTGGCCCCAAGCGCCGCTTCTACTTCGCGGACGTTATCTCCGTACCCGTACCCTCCCTGGCACGCCGCCCCCACCCCTGGATCCAGGCGGATGCGCTCGCCACCGAAGAGGAACGCGCCGCCGCCACCGGCGTACCCGAACTGCTCGGCGGCATGGAGTACGGCCACATCAACCTGGATGAGCAGCGACGCTACAAGACTGATATCGTCCGCACCCAAATCAACCGACTGGGCGGTCTGCCCCTCGAATCGCCCCTGCTGACCAACCTCATGGTTGAAGAGCTGCCCCTGCGCGATAACAACGAGGGCCTGTCCTGGCGTACCCGCGTGCGCTACACCGTGACCAAGGTCCGCGCGCACGATAGCGAAGAGAAGAACGGCGAGCAGAACAGCGGCAAGAAGAACCCCGCCGTCACCTGGCGCGTCGGCATGCACCCCTACCGCGCCTCCCAGCCCGTACCGGTCGTAGACTTTCCCCTCGCCGCACTCGAACTGCGCAACCTAGAGCTTGAGAAGCTGAACCTGCGCGGCGTACGCGAAGTCGAGGCAACCGTCTCCTCCCGCGGCAGGGTCCTACTGCAGTTCATCGTTGATCCGCGCTTCTCCATCGAAGAGGTCGCCAAGGACATCGAACAGCAGGCAGCCGACGCCTGGGGACTGCTCGCCAAGCGCAAGATCTCGCTGTTCTTCACCCCGCAGTCCACCTCCAACGGCAAGCCCAAGCGCCGCCGCCCCGGCTCCTCCCACACCCCCTACCGCCGCGTACCCGAAGGCGACCAGCTGCTCGGCGCGGGTCTGCGCTCCGTCACCGAAGAAGTCACCTTCGGCTCCCGCCGATTCAGCTACCAGGTGTCCGCCGGCGGCTTCTGGCAGATTCACCGCGCCGCCCCCTCCACCATGGTCGGAACCATGCTCACCATGCTCCGCCCGCAGGAAGGCGAATGCACCCTCGACCTGTACGCTGGCGCGGGCCTGTTCACCGCCGCGCTCGCGGACGCCGTGGGCGCAACCGGTACCGTGGTCAGCATTGAGGGCTCCCCGGTGACCCATAAGGATGCGCGCTCGAACTTCGCGCCGGATGGTTGCTCCCGCACCGAGAACTCTGCGGACACCCGCATTGAGGTGATTCGCGGCGATGTGGCACGCCACCTGGTCGATTTGAAGACCGCCCTTGAGTTTGGCGAAATCCCCGCCATTGATGCGGTGGTCCTTGACCCGTCCCGTGAGGGCGCGAACCGCACCACCCTGGAACGCCTGGATGCGCTGGACCCCAAGCGTATTCTGTACGTGGCGTGCGATCCGGCATCCCTGGGTCGTGACACCGGTATTTTGCGTGAGCTGGGTTGGGATATGGTGCAGCTTCGGGCGTTTGATATGTACCCGAATACGCATCATGTGGAGACGGTTGCGCTTTTTGAGCGTGCCCCGGCGAAGCCTCGTCCGCGCCGCCGCCGCACCAAGTAGCGCGCAGCTAGTAGCTGTAACAAAGAAGCAAATAATCGCAGTGTTGGGCGGGTTGGGCTGTTCACCAGCCTGCCCACTAGGGGTTATTTCAGGCCGTTTTCGCTCAACCCGGTGCGTCTTGCTCTGCGGGCGCATAAATCTGCTTTTTGGCACCTTAAACGGTAGAATCATTGAAGAACCAACGCACGGAATGAGCCGTGCCCCGACCTTGAGGAGTGTGGGTGTATGTCCGCTGAAAACGCATTGCCGCAGGAGGAGACCCCGAATAGCGCCGCCGGTGGCGCACCCACCGCCGACTACAGCATTGGTAATGGTGCCACTGCCAAGTTGCTCCCGGGTATTCAGTCCCCGGCGGACCTGCAGAACCTCAGCTACGAGCAGCTGGAGGAGCTCTCTAAGGAAATTCGCCAGTTCATCGTGACGAATGTGTCGGCGACCGGCGGTCACCTGGGTCCGAACCTGGGCGTTGTGGAGCTGACCCTCGGCATTCACCGTGTCTTCGAATCTCCCAAGGACAACATTCTTTTCGACACCGGCCACCAGTCCTATGTGCATAAGCTGGTGACTGGTCGTCACGCGTTTAAGACTCTGCGTCAGAAGGGTGGCCTGTCGGGTTACCCGGATCGTGGCGAGTCTGAGCACGACATTATTGCGTCTTCGCACGCCTCCAGCTCAATTTCGTGGGCTGACGGTATTTCTCGCGCGCACAAGCTCAACGGTGAAGATGACCGCTACACCGTGGTCCTCATTGGTGACGGCGCGCTGACCGGCGGCATGGCGTGGGAGGCTGTGAACAATATTGCTGCCGACCGCACCCGCAAGGTCGTGATTGTGGTCAACGATAACGGCCGCTCCTACGCGCCGACCATTGGCGGTTTCGCGAACCAGCTCTCTGAGCTGAAGCACGGTGTGCAGCAGCAGGTGGATCGCGTGCGCCTCGATCACCGCTACGACAGCGCTCTGGATGCAGTGCGCATCGGTCTGCAGCGTGGCGGCCCCGTCGGTCAGATGGTGTACCGCGGCCTGCACGGCATGAAGGCGGGCATTAAGGACGTCGTCGTACCCAAGGGTATTTTTGAAGACCTGGGTATGAAGTACGTGGGCCCCATTGACGGCCACGACCAGCAGGCTGTGGAGAACGCACTGACCGCGGCGAAGAACTACGCCGGCCCGGTGATTGTGCACGCCATTACCGAGAAGGGCCACGGCTACGCGCCCGCCCGCGCGAATGAGGACGACCAGTTCCACGCGGTGGGCCAGATTGACCCGCTGACCGGTGAGGATGTTTCGACCAGCACCTCCGAGTCGTGGACCGGTGTCTTTGGTCGCGAAATCGCAGATATTGCGGATGAGCAGGAGAACGTCGTCGGTATTACCGGCGCGATGCTGATTCCCGTGGGTCTGCGCGAATTCCAGAAGCGCCACCCCGAGCGCGTTATTGACGTGGGTATCGCTGAGCAGCACGCTGTGGCGATGAGTGCCGGCCTGGCGTACGGCGGCATGCACCCGGTGGTTGCCCTCTACGCTACCTTCCTGAACCGCGGCTTTGACCAGCTGCTCATGGATGTTGCCCTGCATAAGGCGGGCGTGACCGTGGTGCTGGACCGCTCCGGTATTACCGGCCCGGACGGTGCAAGCCACCACGGCATGTGGGATTTGGCGATGCTGCAGTTCATTCCGGGTCTGCACCTGGCGGCTCCGCGTGATGGTGCGACCCTGCGCGAAGAACTGCGTGAGGCTGTAGCTATCAACGACGCACCGACCGTGATTCGCTACCCGAAGGGCTCCGTGGGCGAGGACATTCCCGCCCTGGAGCGCCGCAGCGACGGTGTGGATGTGCTGGCACGCACCGGTGAACCCCACCCGGAAACCGGTCAGCGTGACGTGCTGTTCGTTGCTGTGGGCGCTATGGCTCGCGTGGCTCTGGAAGCGTCCAAGGTGCTTGCCGCCGAGGGTATCCAATCCACCGTGGTTGACCCGCGCTGGGTGATGCCGGTGCCGTCTTCGGTCGTTGAACTGGCTCGTGATCACCGCATTGTGGTGACCATTGAGGACGGCGTGCGTTCCGGTGGTGTGGGTTCGCGCATCCGCCAGGAAATGCGTGCGGCTGGCGTGGACACTGCGCTGAGCGAGCTGGGTCTTCCGGCGGAGTTCATTCCGCACGCTTCTCGCGAGCAGATTCTGGAGGAGGTCGGCCTGACCGCGGAAACCATCATCGCGGATCTGCGTGCGCAGCTGGCTGGCGATAAGGTTCCGTTCGCCCGTGAAGAGGGTCAGAAGCCGCGCCACACCCGCTAAGCGGTCGTACCTGAAATGTGCCGCCTAAGCTTCTCTTAGTAGCGCGCCGCAATAGTAGGCATCAGTAGCGGGTACCATAAGACAGCACAAAGCCCCGCCCATCGATTGTGATGGGTGGGGCTTTGCTGTGCGCAGGTCTTGCCGTATGGAGGTTTTGCTGTGCGTAGGTTCTGAGCCGCCGGTTTAGGAGTTGCCGGTGCCGCTAACGAAAAGCTTGCCGCCCTTCTCCTGCACCGGGTAGCTGGCAAGGGGCGACTCCGCGGGGCCGTGCACGACCGAGCCGTCAGCGACAGCGAACTCGGAACCGTGGCAGGGGCACACGATGCGGTTAGAATCCTGCACCTGCACCTGGCAGCCCTGGTGGGTGCAGACGGTGCTGAACGCCTTGTACTCACCCGCGGACGGCTGGGACACGATAACGGTCGTGGAGCCGTGGGTCAGGCGTGCCGCCTTGCCCACACCCACTGCGGAGGCGGAACCCACCTCAACGGTGCCTTCGGGGGCAGTAACGTTGGAGTCACCTTCAGCGCAGGAGGCGAGCAGCGCACCGGATGCAACGGCACCGGTGACGAGGGTCGCGCGGCGGGAGAAGACGCGAGCAGAAGAATCAGTTGCTGCGGTAGCTGCTGCGGCGTCGACGGCATTAGACTCGACTGCGCCAGATGCGGTAGCGGCAGATTCAGTAGCAGGGGAGGCGCATGCCTTCTGAGAGCGGCAGCATCCGTTGGGTGCGGGCATGGTGGTTCCTTTCGTGTACTCTCCCACCCTATGCCGGTTTGAGATAAAAATCGAATGAGAGCAGGCTAAGCTTGGTTCGCGCTTGTTCCCGAGGCAAACACACTCGGGGCAAACGTTCCCGGGGCAAAGAAAACGCCGGTCGGGCGGTCGCATCAGCAACACACCCAACCGGCACACACATCTATTCAGCGTTAGAGAAATCTACCCCAGGTGACGGGCAAAAATCGGCGCAATCACGGGGGCAACCAGACCCGTCTGCCACGAACGCGCACCGTACTCGGCGAGCGCATCCCGCAGGGTCTGCTCGTCAAAACGAGCCGGCGGCTCCCAGCAGAGGCGGCGAACATAATCGGTCGTGATCAGGTTCTGCGCCGGAATGGTCAGCTCCTCCGAGAGCTCATCAATTGCCTGACGAACCTCGGTGAACAGCGCCAAGTTCTCGGGGCGCTTAGACTCCCAGGCCTTCAACGGCGGCGGGGCAGTCGACGGCAAAGTGAACGGTACGGCGTTCTCACCGCGTGCCGCCGCGGCAATAGCACGCACCCAGCGCGGGCCCTCACGACGCAAACTGCGCGTCTGAAAACCGGGAATCGCCATGATAGCGGGCACGTTACGCGGCATGGTGCGTGCCGCCTCCACAATCGCAGAATCAGGAAGCAGACGCTTCGCGTCAACGTCCTTCTTGCGCGCCAGCAAGTCACGCTCATGCCACAGGTTACGCAGCGCCGTCAGCTGCTTGACGGAACGCAACATCGTGCGGCCCTTCGTCTTACGCCAACGCTCCGGCTGATCCGCAGGATCCTTCACCGGGGTCTTGCACAGGTACTCGAACTCCTCCAGGGCGTACTGCAGCTTACCCTGCTGGCGGAGCAAATCCTCCAATGCGTCACGCAAATCAATGAGCACGTCAACGTCCAGCAGAGCATAGTTCAGCCAAGACTCCGGCAGGGGGCGGCGCGACCAGTCTTCCTTCGAGTGCTTCTTCGCCAGCTTATAGCCGAGCAGCTCCTCAACGGTCGCACCCAGGTTCACGCGCTCCAGACCGGCAAGACGCGCACCAAGCTCCGTATCAAACAGGCGGTTCGGTCGCATACCGAGCATGTCCAGGCTCGGGAAGTCCTGAATTGCGGCGTGAATAACCCACTCTGCATCCGCCAGCGCATCGTTAATAATGCGCAAATCCTTAAACGCCTCAGGGTCAATCAGGTACAGCTGATCTTCACGCTTAAGCTGTACCAAAAAAGCACGCGAACCGTAGCGGATGCCCTGGGCGCGCTCCGTATCAACAGCCACCGGGCCGGACGCCGCCGCCAACTGCTCAGCGGCACGACGCAGACCGCTCTCAGTGGTGATGAGAGTCGGAATCGGTGCGGAAGGGGTCTCCAGAGGAACAACGTCCGGAACTTCGATACCGTTAAGGGTCAGCTGAGGGGTGCCTGCGGCATTCTGTTCAGCTGCGGTACTCATGCACTCAATCCTTTTCCTCTGTCTGATTCGACGCGCCCATACGATGCGCCAGATGCCCGGGTAGGCGTACGCCCGAGCAAACATGAGCCCGGGCGGGGTGGCGTGCCCGCGAAGGCACTACGCCATTCTACCCGCCCGAGCTTAAAGCCTCGAATTTAGAGAGACTCACAATAAGGGGCTCACCGGCGTACCCGCTGGAGGCATCGCCGGGCTCTATTCGGCGGCTTACGCCTCGTCAACCGGCGCCTCGTCAACCGGCGCTTCACCAGCCGGGGCCAGCGTCAGGCACACCGAATTAATGCAATACCGCAAATCCGTGGGAGTCGGGTAGCCCTCGCCCTCAAACACGTGACCCAGGTGCGAATCGCAGGCGGCGCAACGCACCTCCACACGGCGCATACCGAACGTCGTGTCCTCCAGGTAACGCACACGGTCCTCAGCCAGCGGCGCGAAAAACGACGGCCAACCACAATGCGAATCGAACTTCTGATCGGAACGGAACAGCTCCGTACCGCAGGCACGGCAAGAATACACACCCTCCGTGTGGGTGTTCCAGTACTCGCCCGTGAACGCGCGCTCGGTGCCGCCCTCACGCAGAACAGCGTACTCTTCAGGCTTGAGAACTTCACGCCAGTTCTTGGCGATAGCACCTACGCCGGGTAGCGAATTGCCCATCATGACTCCTTCAGTTTGCTCTCTTGCCCAGGCTCTTACGGCATATGTAACGCCGCGGCCGGGCGGATTATTCCTGCTGAGCGCGGACTAAGCGCGGATGTCAGCGTACTTGCCGTTGGTGAGCTTCAGCAGGTCGTCCGGGGCGAGCTCAACGTCCAGGCCGCGCTTACCGCCAGAGACCATGATCGTGTCAAAAAGCTGCGCAGACTCATCGAGCAGGGTGGGGGAGGGAGTCTTCTGGCCCAGCGGAGAAATACCGCCCACCACGTAGCCGGTGCGGCGCTCAGCGACCTTCGGGTCGCACATGGAGGCGCTCTTCCAACCCAGGGCAGCCGCGGCAGCCTTAATGTTCAGCTTGCCAGAGACCGGCACGATCGCGACCGCAAAATCCTTCTCGTGCACAATCAGCAGGGTCTTGAACACCTGCTCCTCGGAGGCGCCGAGGCTCTTCGCGGCCTCTTCACCGAAGGAAGTGACGCCCTCAACATGCTCGTATTCACGCATCTGGAAGGGGGTGTTCGTCTCGGTCAGCAGTGCTACGGCGGCGGTTGCTGCGCCGCTCTTCTTACCTTTAGTTTTCTTAGCCATACAACCATTTTACGGAAGTCACCATGCGCCGATACCTATGCGCCGAGAAGCCACATGTGTTTCGAAAAGCCACTTCTTTGGTGGCTTCTCGAAACACATGTGGCTTCTCAAAGGTTATGGGGTTATTTCAGTAACCCTTTTTCCTTCAGCTGCTCTTGAGAAAGCGAGCCAACGACAGTCCAAAATCCATCTGAATATTTGAGAATGTAAGCGCCGTTATCGTCCCCTTCGGCCGTATTTTTGTCTTCGGTGTATGACCCGTCGGGTTCAACGTACATTGCGAATTCCCAAATGTGTTTCAGCATGAGAGTGTATTCTTTAGTTTTTCATCATAGATAAAACGCCAAAAATGACGTTTGTCTACGTTCTGAGGTGGCCTTTAGGCTCCCTTTTTTTCTTAGTAAATACCGATGAGTAATTGCATGCCAAGACTAGTCAGGATGATAGCAATCCAGCAAAGGGCTCCAAGAAGAATGGATTTTCCACTGGATTTGATCATAGCAATGAGGTTGGTTTTGAGACCAATAGCACTCATAGCCATGATGATGAGGAATATGGAGAGTTGTTTGAGAGGTGAAAAGAAGCTAGTGCTGACACCGAAAGATGTGAGAAGAGTAGTTAGCAGAGAAGCTAGGATAAAGTAGAGAATGAAAACGGGGAAGATTTTTTTAAGCTTCACTCCTTGGTTGTCGCCTTGTTGACGGCTTTGCCAATAGGAGAGGAAGAGAACGATAGGGATAATAGCTAGAGTACGTGTCAGTTTGACAATAGTTGCAGGCTCAAGAGTGTTTGCATTGTAAAGACTATCCCAGGCACTAGCAGTAGCTGTCACAGAGGAAGTATCGTTGACCGCAGTACCCGCAAAGAGAGCAAAACCTTCGTTGGAAAGATGGAGCCAAGAACCTAGAGTCGGAAAGATAAGAGCTGCCAAGACATTGAAGAAAAAGATAACAGAAATGGCTTGGGCTACTTCTTTTTCCTTGGCGTGAATAACAGGAGCAGTCGCTGCAATGGCAGAACCGCCACAGATAGAAGATCCAACTCCAATCAAGGTAGCTAGCTTTGTATCAAGGTTAAAAAAGCGTTGGAAAAAGAAAGCAATAATTAAAGCGATAGAAATGGTCGAAATGATGACAGGAAGGGAAGATGTTCCAACTGCGAAAACTTGTGAGATACTGAGTCCAAACCCAAGCAAAATAACAGCATACTGAAGCAATTTTTTGGAGCTGTAAGTCAAACCGGCATCCAGTTGTGTATAGGAAGTGAGAAAGGGATGGAGAATCATTCCGATAAAAATGGCGAAAACAGGTGCTCCCACAACAGGCAGAAATCCTCCTAAAACCCAAGAGATGATAGAAATGATCAGGCAGACTGACAGTCCTGCCCAATTTTTTGATAGAAATGACATAAAAACCTCCGAAAATAGATACTCCTTATTATAGTCTTATTTGGTAAAACTAGAAAGTAGGAATACAGACCCAGTCCGGGGAGCGCACCACCTCACCCTCCGCGCTGATAAAGGCGTTCGATATCCTTGAGGAACTTAATATCCTTCTCGTAGGTATCCAGCATATAGGGCTATACATACTGCATGTCACCGGTCTGAATACCGTAGTTACGGGCTCTGACCCAATCGGTCATCATCTCACGGAGACCAGCGAAGGTTTCGGGGTACTGTTGCGGCTCGGTTTTCGGAAGGGGAACATTCTGTGCGGGACCATGGCCGTCGGCCTTACGGTACTCCCCATCGGGTGCCTTCGAGCCGCCCGAATAGCCTCGGACAGTAGACGGAGTTGCCGAGGCAGAGGGCGACTCCGTAGCGGATGCCGAGGCGGTCTCGCTCGGAGCTGCGGTCGATGATGCCGAGGCGCCCGCCTCATTAGCCGCCTGCTGACCGCAGGCTGCAAGAAGGGTACTGAGACCCATGAGTGTGCCGCTGCTCAGCATCGCCCGGCGGGTGAAGATAACGGAAGTCATGGAAGTGTATTCCTCGTATCGGCGTGGTATGTGAATCAAAAGAAAAGGCTATTTATCGTTTTGCAATTCTTCGTCTGATTTACTTCCAACAATCTTCCAATAACCATCAGAATAGGTGAAGAGGAAGTAGAAAGTATCGTCACTGGTGTCAGTGTTAGCTTCCATATTCAATGTACCGTCGGGTTCTACATACATAACGGTGCTCCAGAACCGGCGATGCAACATGCGGTACTTTTTCTTCGCCTCATCGTAGATGAGCGGGCCTTGAGGTTGGTAGCTGTCCAGCCCGTCAACGGTCCATCCGCCGCGCTGGTAAAGACTCTCGATGTACTGGTAGAACTCGTATTCTTCAGCGTCTTTCGTGATGTACTTGAACGCGTAGGAGCAGTCACCGGTCTGGATGGCGTAGTTATGGGAGACAAGCCAGTCCTTCATCATGCGGTAGAGGCCTTGTTCGGTCTCAGGGTACTGTGCGGGCTCTTTGCGGGGTTCCTGGACGTTCTGCGCAGGGCCGTAACCATCAGCTTTGCGATACTCGCCATCCGGGGCTTTGGAATTGCCCGAATATCCACGAGTCACAACAGGCTTCGGGGTGGTTGAGACCGAAGCAGATGCAGACTCAGATGCCACTGCAGACGCCGAAGCGGTCTCGCTCGGCGCGGCAGAGGCGGTGGCTGCCCCCTCGTTATTTGCCTGCTGGCCACACGCCGCAAGCAGGGCCCCCAGGCCCACAAACACGCCGCTGCTCAGCATTGAGCGGCGGGTCAAAAGAGTGGAAGTCATAGAGGAAACTCCTCATATCGGTGTGAAGTGTGAATAGGTGGCTGGCTAGAAACCGGAAGACTATCCAGCCGAAGGGAAGAACCCCGATAGATGAGAAGCCACATGTGTTTCGAGAAGCCACCATTATCGTGGCTTCTCGGCGAACATGTGGCTTCTCAGCGTAAGACCCACGGGGGGCTTTACATGTCGGGCCAGTCGCGGTGCAGTGAATACTCTGTGTCCCCGTCACCATTGTCGTTCAGATGCCAGCGCTGGCCGGTGCGGATATCGGCCTTGCGTAGGCGCGGGTTCGGGTTATCCTTCTTACCCATGGTGGGGTCGTTCTTGCAGCCCCAACGAGTATCGTCTTCATCGCAGGTGCCGCCGACACGGCCCACATCAACCCACCACACACGAATCAGTAGCGGGTCAACAGTTTCCTTCGTCAACACGACATCCAGAGCATGCCAGTCACCGCCGTTCACACGGAAACGACCAGAGTAAGACACCGTCGCGTAAGCGTGGAAGTTGCCCGAACGCTTATAGACATAACTGGTCGCGGTCTTGCGTGACTCTTCACCACGTGCCCTGCTAACCGGCTTGCCCATGGTGTAGAAGCTGCCCTCGTCACCGTTGCCGTACTGGATGGTCATCTGGGTGGGGTAGGATTCCATCTCCACGTGGCCGATCATGAGGTCCCCTTCCCACCGTGCGGTGGGTGCGTCAACGTAGAAGTTGACGGCCTGGTTCTTATAGACGTTGGGGTTGTCTTCGCCCTGACCAGAGCCAAGGTTATAGGACTGCTTCAGTACAGGGGCCTGGATATCGGTTTTAGCGAATTGGTCCTCAATCTCTTGGAGCATTTCTTCAACGGTGGGACCTTTGGGCTGGGCCGGGTCATTAGAAGTGAAGGTTTTAGCATCATTAGGTTTGCAGAACTTTGACAGTTCAAACCCGCCCCCTCTTTTTACCGTCTGCACGGCCATTCCATCTTCTAGCGCATATTCCGAGTATTCTTGTTTTCCGGGACGGTAATCTTCCGTATAGCATGTATTATTTCCATCAAGTGGCGCATAGTAATCAACGCCACCACTGTCTTTGTTGACGCTGTGGGTTTGATGTATTTCATCAATCCAATTATGGTAGGATCCACCTATTGGTTTTGCAGAATGCTCATTATTTGATGGCAAATCGGAGCGTTTTTCTTTGTCACGCGGATCAGAGCCACCCTGACGCTGTCGTGGTTGACTAGGTACCCGTACACAATGCCCATTAGAATCTTTAGTTGTGCATTCTGTGCTCAAGGCAGATGAATTACCTATTAGCGAAAAAGTTGTTGCCAATATAATGCAAATAAAGATTCGCGGGTAATAAATTAGATTCATTTTATTTTACATTTCCTCTTTTGCCTTGCTTCCGGCAATTTTCCAATAGCCATCAGAATAGATAAAAAAGAAATAGAAATTATCGTCACTATGCTCAGTATTAGCCTGCATTATGAGGTGACCATCAGACTCCACGTACATAACAGTGCCCCAGAAACGACGATGCATCATACGGTACATTTTCTTTGCCTCATCGTAGATAAGCGGGCCTTCTGGTTGGTAGCTATCCAACCCGTCAACAGCCCATCCTCCGCGCTGGTAAAGACCCTGAATATACAGGTAGAACTCGTATTCTTCTGCATCTTCTGTTACATATTTGAACGCGTAGGAGCAGTCACCGGTCTGGATCGCGTAGTTATGCGCAACAACCCAGTCCTTCATCATGCGGTAGAGGCCTTCTTCCGTCTCGGGGTACTGAGCAGGCTCATTACGAGGCTTGGGAACATTCTGAGCAGGGCCGTACTCATCGGCTTTACGGTACTCACCATCCGGGGCTTTGGAGTTACCTGAATACCCGCGAGTTACTCTCGGAGTGGCACTCGCCGAAGGCGATCCAGATGCCGCCGCAGACGCCGAGACGGTTTCGCTCGGCGCTGCGGAGGCGGTAGCTGCCGCCTCGTTATTTGCCTGCTGGCCACATGCCGCAAGCAGGGCACCCAGGCCCACAAGTGCGCCGCCGCCCAGCAGGGTGCGGCGGTTGAAAATGGTCGAATCCATAGAAGATGCGCTCCTATCGTCGGTGATGGTGTGTTGTTTAGTTACTAGTGTCGGGCTGCTTTTGTGGGTCGTATCTGACCTCCGGAAGGAAAACAGCCCCGTAGCGCGCCCATCAAGCGCATCAATGCGCTATGGAACACTACAGTTACCACCCTACCGCATGTTTGCGGTCGTTTGCATTCTTGTAGATGCTACAGTGACGAAACATCACCATACGAACACATCAATGCTTTATGCATCAAATAAGTACCTGCATGCAAAGAATGTACATGTAGCGGTGAGTGTTCCCGGCAAAAGAACTCCCGCAGTAGACCAGGGGAGAGGGCCGTGGACCAAAAGAATGAACAGCAAGCTAGGGGAGTAGCTAGCGGGGCAGAGTAATAGCCGATAGGTTAAGGGAATATTCGATAGGCTATTGCCTCCTCCGCGGGTTTAAAACCCACGGCGAAGACACTAACCTATCGAACGCTGCGCCCACCCCAAGAGCACCCGCCCAAGACAGACCCTGCCCAAAACACACACCACCTCAGTCTCCGCACCCGAACGCCCATGCCCTCGCATTCCCGCCCTCCGTACCCCAGCCCAGCAGCCCCTCCCGCATGTCCCACCCCACCCCCTCCTCATGCCCGTAATGTGGCGGGCAACTCATGCGGCTCACGCGGGGTGTTAGACAGTACTACACTTAAAGCGGAAGTCACATCGCCGTCACTGAAGAAAAGAGTTTTTGTGCCCACCACGACCGTACACTTGACCGATCGCATCCCTCGCGTTTCTGCTGATGAGTTGCTGGCGGGTTTCCGCCCCTCTGAGCGTTTTGGTGAAGTGTCTTTTGATAGCTACATTCCTGATCCGAATCAGCCGTCGCAGGCTGAGGCTGTGCAGAAGCTGAAGGATTTTGGCGACAAGATTAATGGTGGCGGCGCTGGTGCCGGTTTCTTTGGTCGCCTGTTTGGTGGCAAGAAGAAGGATTCGACGAAGGCTGGCCTGTACCTTGACGGCGGTTTTGGTGTGGGTAAGACTCACCTGTTGGCGTCGCTGTGGCATTATGTGGATGGCCCGAAGGCGTTCGGTACTTTTGTGGAGTACACGAACCTGGTGGGTGCGTTGACGTTCCGTAAGACGGTTGAGGCGTTGAGCAGCTACAAGCTGGTGTGCATTGACGAGTTTGAGCTGGACGATCCGGGTGATACTGTGCTCATGTCTCGTCTGATGCGTGAGCTGGCGGATGCTGGCGTGAAGCTTGTGGCGACCTCGAACACGCTGCCTGGTGCGCTGGGTGAGGGCCGTTTCGCGGCTGAGGATTTTAAGCGTGAGATTCAGGTGCTTGCTTCGCAGTTTGAGGTGCACCGTGTGGATGGTGAGGATTTCCGTCACCGTGGCCTGCCTGCCGCACCGGAGCCTGTTGCTGATGATGCGTTTGAAGCGAAGGTTGAGGAAGTGTTCGGCGGCCAGACTGTTGGTGTTGATAACTTCGCTGACCTGGTGGAGCACCTGGCGAAGGTGCACCCGTCGCGTTACCGCCAGCTGATCGATGGCCTGGACGGTATTGCGTGGCGTGATGTTCACCCGATTACTGAGCAGTCGGTGGCGTTGCGTTTTGTGGTGTTGGCTGACCGCCTGTATGACAAGGACTTGCCGATTGTTTCTTCGGGTGTGCCTTTTGACAAGGTATTTACTGAGGAGATGCTGGCTGGTGGTTATCAGAAGAAGTATTTCCGTGCGGTGTCTCGTTTGACTGCGTTGGCTCGTGAGGGCATGCTCGGCGAATCTGAGTAGCCGCCGCCTGACGCTGCGAAACCCCACAGTGTGAACCGCACAGCGTGAACTGCGTAGCGTGAACTGCGCCGAAAAGTTTATATAGTGAAGACCCCCGCCGGATGCTCCACGAGAGGATCCAGCGGGGGTCTTTGTTTGTCTTGGTTAGTCTTCGTTATCAAGCTTGAAGCTCTGCAAGCCTAGCTGGGTGGTGTACACCAGCTCGTAATCGCAGAGCCTGTACGAGTACACGCCTGCTTCGACCTCTTCGAAGGGCAGGATGAGCTGCCCCTCCAGCATGAATGATTTCTGCCAGTTCTCGATGCGTTCCTTTTCCAGCTGGTCGAGTGCATCGTCGAATCGGAGTTTCCCACTCTTGATGCGGTGGTTGGGTGCATCTGAGTATTGGTAGGGGAGTCGAATCGATGAAGCCGCAAGTTGCATGCTCTGCCAGTAAGTCGGCGGGTCATCGGCTGAAGCATCAAAGCGGAGAGAATCAGCCTCGTCTGTGCCGTTGATGGAAGGTAAGAGACGGTAGCTTTTAATCGCGCTCTTGGGATTGCGCGACTGGTTCCGTTCCACAATGATTGCGATAACTTCCAGGGACGCGTCGGTGTCGCGGACCTTTGCCTCGCCGATTTGCTCGTCAGAGAAGCGCCGGTCGTTGGAGTGGAGAAGACTCTTCATGCAGTCCGCCATGGTGTACTGTGTACGCTGAGGTGCACAGAGCAGATAGCCTTCAGCACGAATCTTGGCTTGGTCCTTACCTTTCTTATGCTCCTGCTTGGCACTTTCAAAGACTTCTGCCCAGGCACTAGGAATCTCAGCAGGGGCATTTTCCTGATATGTCTTCTGCACCAGGGGGCTAATGTCAGCAGGAATTCGAATCGGCTCACCGTCGAAGTGGGGGAGTAGCTGCGCGTAGCTGCTGAGTAGGATCATCGGCTCATAGACTGCCTTGGATCCACGTGGGAAGTCGGGTGCCTCATTGTGTGAGCCGAACGTTTCAACTCCTCGCACATAGCACACCGGCTTGCGGTATGCGGGGGTGCGTTCTGAGCTGCTGCGGCTATCGTGACGGTGTAGACGTCCCATACGCTGAAGCACCAGGTCCACCGGCGCGAAGTCGGTAATCATCACATCAAAGTCCAGGTCAAGCGACTGCTCAATGACCTGCGTACCCACCACAATGAGGCGGTGCGGGCGCGAAGAATCCTCCCCGTCAGCTTTGCTGTAGTGTTCCTTCTTGCCGAGCTTTGAGACAAGAAGTTCCTCTTGCTCGGCGCGGTGCGTGGCGGTAAAGCGAGAGTGGGTGAGGACTACGTGCTCTTCACCGAACTGTTTACGCAGAAATTCGTGCATTTCCTGGGCTCGTCCAACGGTGTTGCAGATGACTGCGGCGCATCCGTGGTCATTGGCGAGCGGTTCGAGTACGTTCAGGACGCTTTTGGGGCTGTCGTCAATGAGTTTCAGCTCGATTTCGGTTTGCTCTACGGGCTGTTCAACCTTCCATTTCTTAGGTGTTCCGTTGTCTTCGGCGGTGAGCGTGTGAATGACGGGGTAATCCAGATCGAGGGGAGTAATATTTTGAGAGCTTTCCTGTGGTGCAGATAAGTTAGCGTTTAAATCCAAGAATCGGTTACGTTTTGGGGCAGATGTACTTTTTTTCCTGACTTTCAATCCTTCAGCGTAGTTCTTCATTAGATCATCACGAGTATCTGACGGTAGGGTTGCCGACATGAGAATGACGGGCGCATTCATCTGACCCAGCCAGTAGAGCGCAGCGGAAAGGTACTCGCTCATATACGCATCGTAAGCGTGCACCTCATCAATGATGATGACCTTGGATGCAAGCCCAAGGTATCGGAGCATCACATGCCGTGCTTGCAGAGCGGTCATGAGCACCTGGTCGATGGTGCACACAACGAAGCTGGAGAGAAGCCCCTTCTTGGTGCCGCTGAGCCAGCTGTGCCGTGCTAGAGACGTTCCAGGACGCAGCGTTTTTCGATTGTTTTCTTGCCCGGGGGTAGAGGATTCGTCGAAAATATCTGCCTTGGAGAGCGCCTCGTAGGACTTGTTGAAGCGGTTCTTGGAATGACCCAGGAACATGGAATGGGGTTTTACGGGTTCACCATGTTCTTGTGCCACATGGTTCGTCTGGTATTTCACCCATTCGGTAACACGGTCAAAGAGGGCATTGGAAGTTGCCTGGGTTGGTGCAGCAAAGGCTACACCGGTGCGACCGGTCGCCTGTGCAAGGAACTCGGCAGCGATGAGGCCAGCTTCGGTTTTACCTTGACCCATGGGCGCTTCGATGCACATCATGCCGCCGCTTTGCATGGAGCGTACCGCTTCGACTACGACTTCCTGCATGGGGCGTAGGGTCGGGTTACTCCACCCAAAACGGGATGCGTAGAGGTCAGCAGCTGGGGTTTTGGGATCAGCATCTAGCTTGGCGGTCCAGCGCTGTTCAAGCCCGAGCGCCTGCCAGCCGATGCGTGCTCGCTGTTCCTGCTCGGCTGAGCCGAAGGTGCCCATGGGGAAGAAATCGGGGTTTGAGGCAATCCAGTCTGACATGATGACGAAACCGGTAATGCAGAATTGCACGGAGACGGGGATAGCCTGTCCGTGCCGTGCTAACTGCTGCAATGCCGAGGATGCGCCGAAGCGTTTCAGAGTGATGTTGTAGAGTTCCTGCCAGGTGGCATGCCATTTGGGGGAGAGGCGCTTCAAAATGACGTTGCTTAGATCTGCTGAATTAGAGCGGTAGTCTGCGGGTGTGCCGTGGTGCGCGCCAGAGATGCTTGCGAGAGTTTCAGCAACTTTGCGCGGCATACCCTCAATATTGCTGGTGAACAGGTGAATGAGGATGCTCTGGCTATACTTGCTGTGGGGGCACCGCAAGCTGCTGGCTGGAGTCACAAGGTCTTCGGGGAATTCAAAATCCTGCTGCTCGATACGCTGGCGGTACACGGCGAGGTTTTCGTCGCGCCGTGCATCGAGCTGCCCGGAGAATTCGGGGGTTGCCTTACCCATATCGTGGGTGGCGGCGAGCCAGCATACGAGCGCGCGTGTATCTTCCATGGAAAGGTGGAGGTGCTCGCTGAACTGCTTCTGCAGACCGGGCGCGAGCCACGTATCCCAGAGCCGTGCGGCTACAGAGCCGGCATCGAGCATATGCTGAACGAGGGAGAGACCGAGAGTGGGGGAGTCCTTGTCTCCTGTTTTTGCCCAGAAGGATGCGGTTTCAGGTGTTGAAAGGTGGTTTGGGTCTAATGTCATGCTTTTCCTTAGAAGGTAGAATAATGAGTACTTCGCAGTGCTGTGAAGTTATGTTCCCCGAAGCAGACGGGGATGAGCCGATATGGTTATTGACTGTTAGTGTGTTCCCTGTGTTAGCTGATTGAGCGGGGATTCTGCTCTATTTTTTGTTGATAAGTGATGTTTAAAAATATATGAAATATATGATTAACACTGTTAGTGCTCTTGACTTGGGTCTGCTGGGGCTCTTATAGTGAAACCATCAGGTCTTAGAGGTGGCTAAAGGAGCCTCCTGACAAGGCCAGATTCTGTAGTTCACTTCTATTGTGGACCAGAATCCATTTTTGTGGCTGTTTATTCGTCACGAGGTGGAAAACAAATTTCGAAGATGAAAGGAGTGAGGATGACTAGCTTAGAGGATCCTAAGTTCAACCTAGTAGATGAACCGTGGATTCCGGTACTGCTGGATACTGGCGAGAGTACTGAGTTGTCGCTCCACGATTTCTATGAGCGGCTGTACGACATTCGGAAGATTCAGTCTGACAGCCCCCTAACTGATACTGCCATTCTGGGGATGGTACTTGTTATCTTTGCTCGAGCAATGTTCTGGGGTAGCAGTATTCAGGAATTCGATGACCTTGCTTTATGGGTTCGTCAGATGAAAAAACGGAGCGATGAAAACATCCAAGGTATTCTGGAATACCTGGACACCTTGAACAGCCATAATCGCTTCTGGCTAATTGGTGGCGAACGCCCCTTTATGCAGGTGCGTGATTTGCACACTGCAAAAGGCGATACAAAACCTGTTAGCCGCCTGATTTTGGATTCGGAGAGTGAGTACTTTTCGCAGCGGGCTGAGGCAACCCTCAAATCTCTGAGCTTTGCCGAGGCAGCTAGGTACCTCGTAACCCTTCAGGCCTACGACTACTCGGGTATTAAGCCTGGTGCGGTAGGTGACCCCCGTGTTAAGGGCGGTAAGGGTTATCCTCTGGGTGTTGGCTGGTATGGTGCTACCGGTAAGGTAATTGTGCATGGTGCCAACATGATGGAGACCCTGCTTTACTGCCTTGACTACGAGCAGCTGACCAGTGAGTCGTTTGAACATGATTTGCCGGTTTGGGAACGTCTAGAGCCGGATACGGCTGCACCCCGTGCCTATACGGGAGGATCCGCTGCGGCTTATAAAGATGAGCCGGGTCCTGCGAGTGGTATGTGCGAGATTTTGACTTGGCAGTCACGTCGTATCCGCTTGCATCATGACGGGGAGCGGGTCACTTCAGTGCTGGTCTCCAACGGCGATAAATGGCTTGATCGCAATACCTATACCGACCCTCTGACTGGGTATCGGTATAGCAGTAATCTGTCATCGAAAACTAGGGCAGTGTGGATGCCTCAGCCTCATTCATCGGAACGCACCCTGTGGCGTGGTGCTGAGGCTCTGCTGACTCGGCTCACTCCAGACTCTGAAAAACAGAATAAACCTGCCCCGGTAATTCGCCAATTGGGACTGGGACGCTATTTTGATACAGATTCTGTGGCTAAGGTTCAGCTGGTAGGTGTCGAATACGGCACCCAGAATTCCTTCGTTGAGAATATTATTTCTGATTCTGTGCAGCTTGATCTTTCGTTGCTGACTGAATCTGGTAAAGACGCAGCTCAAATGGTTTGCGAGAATATCAAGGCCACTATGGATATAGCGGTTGCGCTTGGTCAGTTTGCTGGCAATCTCTTGAAAGCTGCTGGCAAGGAATATGAATTCCAGGCTGATGTTACCGAGTCGCTGCTACATCGTATGGAAGATGTCTTCCGTCAATGGATCGTACTCCAACGTTCTTCTGAAAATATTAATTTTCAGAAGAAAGAATGGCAGGACAAAGTGCGTCGTTTTGTTGAGGAAGAAGCGGACTTTTTGACTGTCAACGCTGGCCCGAAGGCGATGATGGGAACTGTGAAGAAAGACTCTTCTAAGAATGAAGTTCTCTATAGTGCTGCTCATGCTAGGCGGCAGTTTGAAGGCCACCTGCGTAAGCATCTTCCGCTTGCTTATAAGGCATCTGTAGTTCACTCACATAAGGAGGAAACTAATGAGTGACAATACTGAGCAGAATGACCTGCAGCAGTTTATCGGTGCAAAGGTTATGCGCCTCTATCGTCAGAAGAATGGAGGTGTATCAAGCGCTATCGCTGAGCTGGCCCGGCTTCGTCGTGGTGCTGGAAAGACTCCGTTGGAGTCTCCCAAACTATGGGGGGATGTCTTGGGTCTGGACAAGGAAGACGAACAGGCTTTCCCGAAGAAATATCGGGGGAAGGGCGACAACCCTACCAATGCAGAGACCGCTGCGTACACTGCTCTAACGCTTTTTGCTCTGCATCAGCAGTCGCAGAAAGAGCTTATGCATAATGCCGATGTCTCTTTCGCAAAGGCTATTGGTCGATTGGTGAGTCAGACTACCCCTTCAGTGAAGAAGCGTTTTGACTCTCTAATGACCGCTCAGACGGAGAAAGCCCGCCAACATTATCTGCGTAGCATCGTTACCCTTCTCCGCTCTGAGGGAATCACGTTCGATTATGGCCGTTTTACAACGGATTACATGTACCTTCTGAATCCTGCGACGCGTCAGAAGGTTCTGTACAGGTGGAACCGTGACTTCTCCTACGGTTTTCTTCCTGCTCGTTCTGAAACCATCAACTAACTAATCGTTCCTATAAGTTTTAAGGACAACATCATGACTACTTTTATTGATATTCACGCCCTGCAGACCTTGCCCCCGTCGAACATCAACCGTGACGACACCGGCAGCCCCAAGTCCGCTTTCTTTGGCGGCATTCAGCGTCAGCGCGTTTCCAGCCAGGCTTGGAAGTCCGTTATCCGCCGTGACTTTGAAGAACACCTTGACCGCTCGAAGCTGGGTGTACGTACCCGACTGGTTGCTGACAAGGTAGTTGCGCGTATCCTGGACCTTGCATCCGAGTTTGACGCTGATGCGGCGGAACAGGCTGTAGTGCAGGCTTTTACTGCTGTAGGAACGTCGAAGAAGCACGTTACGCTTGAGGTACCCGAGGATGAGTCGAAGAGGATTTCAGACCGCGCTGTGTCGAAGGCTGCCCTGTTCTTGAGCAATCAGCAGATCGATAAGCTGGCGCAGGCAATTATCGAAGCTAACGGTGAAAAGATTCCTCCGAAGCAGGTCAAGGAGATTCTTAATACCGAACATGGCATTGAAATTGCGCTTTTTGGTCGTATGCTGGCAGATGCTCCCGACTTCAACGTTGACGCGGCATGCCAGGTAGCCCATGCCCTGAGCGTTCACGGGTCCGAACCCGACTTTGATTACTACACCGCGGTGGATGACGTCGTTCGTTCTTCTGATGACGCTACAGGCGCTAGCATGATTGGCACTGTTGAGATGGCTTCGAGTACTCTCTACCGCTACGCTAACATCAATCTGGATGCGCTGACTGCTAATCTGGGTGAGGCTTCTGCAAGCGTTGAAGCAACCTTGGCATTTGTGCGTGCATTCGTCAGTTCTATGCCCTCCGGTAAGCAGAACTCCTTTGCCGCGCGCACTCTGCCTGAAGCGGTTATCGTAACCGTTCGCAACGACCGCCCCATCTCCTACGTGAATGCCTTCGAGAAGGCTATCACTGAGGTTGAGGGACGCCGTGTGGCTGCTGCCCGTGCGCTCGCATCTGAGGCGAAGAACATTGAAGAAGCGTACGGTTACGAGCCGGTTGCTTCGTATGTTCTGGCTTTGGGTGACCTCAAGGAAGAACTGGCTGGTTTGGGCGAGTCTGTTTCTCTGAAGGGTCTGCTGGAGTCCCTGGAAGCTCAGCTGACTGATCTCACCTCTCAGGAGTCCTAATGCCCACCCTGCTCTTGAAGATGAGCGGGCCGTTGCAGTCATGGGGTACTCAGAGCCGTTTCCGTCGCCGTGATGCCGGACATGAGCCGAGCAAATCTGGCGTGATTGGAATGGTTGCTGCCGCTTTGGGGCGCTCGCGTAACGAGCCGGTTGACGACTTAGTTTCGTTGAGGTTCGCGGTGCGTACGGATGCCTCGGGTACTCTGATTCGTGACTATCAGACCGCTAAGAATTGGGCTAAGGACCCGAATGGTACGGTTTCTCTTTCGACCCGTATGTACCTTTCAGATGCTGTTTTTGTTGTGGCTCTGGAAGGTGAACGTGAACAGCTGGAGACTATCGAATCTGCGCTGAAGAAGCCTGTTTATCCTCTGTATCTTGGACGGCGTGCATGCCCGGCTGGGTATGATCTGGTTTTGGGCGTCCGTAATGAGTCTGCTGAGGAAGCTCTGCGTTCGTTGGAATGGCAGGTTCCTGAGCATCGGCGTAAGGATTTTCCAAGCCCGGTAGCATTGCGCATCTTGCGTGATGCGTTGCCTGGTGAGCGTGGTGATTTGGTACAGGATATTCCGGTTAGTTTCAGCTCGGAGCATCGTCAGTATGCTTCGCGTGAGGTTGTTTCGGTTGATCCTGTTCTCGTTAATGTCAAGGAAGATCAGCGTGCACAGAACGGGGAGGAAGATGCTTCTGCAAAGAACTCTCCTACCCAGGATTCTGAGCCTGATTACATGAAGGCGGTGATAGAAGCGTGACGTATTTTTCTCGTTTCATGATTAATCCGCAGCGTCGTGGCGCGTGGAAGTTGTTGCGTAGCCCGCAGGCGATGCATGCTGCCGTGATGGCGACTTTGCCGCCGGATACGGACTATTCTGAGAGCCGTATTCTGTGGCGTTTGGATGAGTCTCAGCATGCTCCGGTTCTGTACATGTTGAGCCCTGAGAAGCCTGATTTTTTGGCTCTCGTGGAGCAGGCTGGATGGCATAGTCGCCGTGGTGAGAGCGCTCATTATGGTCGTTTGCTGGCGAAGCTGGAGAACGGTCAGGAGTGGGCTTTCCGGCTTGCCGCAAACCCGGTGAAGCGCCATACGAATAAGCAGACGGGTAAGCGTGAGGTGTTCCCGCACGTGACGGCTAAGCAGCAGCGGGCGTGGATTCGTGAGCGTGCTCCGCAGTGGGGATTTGAAGTAATTCCCGCGGTTGAGGGGCAGGATATTGAGGAGTGCCCGATGGTTTCTTCTCGTCAGGACCTTGCGTTTGCCCGCCGTAATGCTGAGGGTAAGGTCGGTAAGGTGACTCACCGTAAGGCTCAGTTTGATGGTGCTCTTCGCATCACTGATGTTGATCTGTTCCGTAAGTCTCTGCTTTCCGGTATGGGCAGGGGCAAGGCGTACGGCATGGGCCTTCTGACGTTGGCGCCTCTGTCCCGCTAGGTAATGCGGGTGAAGGGCGGGGGACTGTTCTGTGTGATGGTGCCCCGCCCTTTCTTTATTCACTCATATTTTTGTGCCGATGCTGGCACGCTGATGTTCATAGGAGAAGATCATGCAGGGGGCTATTCCTCCGAGCTCGTCTGAGCTGTTTCGTAGTTCTGACCGTTTGAGTTTTGTGTATGTCGAGCATGCGACGATTTCCCGTGCGGATAGTGCGGTGACGTTTGTGAAGGAAGAAGGCGTGGTGCATTGCCCTGCTGCGAGTTTGAGCGCTTTGCTGTTGGGACCGGGCACGCGTATTACTCATCAGGCAATGGCTTTGTTGGGGGAGTGCGGTACTACGGTGGTGTGGGTTGGTGAGCAGGGTGTTCGTTATTATGCGAGCGGTAAGTCTGTGGCGCGTTCTTCGCGTCTGTTGATTGCTCAGGCGAAGCTGGTGTCGAATACGCGGAGCCGTTTGGCTGTGGCGCGCATGATGTATCAGTGGCGTTTTCCTGGTGAGGATACGAGTGAGCTGACGATGCAGCAGTTGCGTGGCAGGGAGGGCGCTAGGGTGCGTTCTGTGTATAGGCAGTGGTCTGAACGGACTGGTGTTCCGTGGGAGCGCCGTGAGTATGATCCGAATAATTTTGGTGATGGGTCACCGATTAATCAGGCGTTGTCGGCTGCTCATGCTGCGTTGTATGGGATTGTTCATGCGGCGATTGTGTCTTTGGGCTGTGCCCCGGGGCTTGGGTTTGTGCATACGGGGAATTCTTGGTCTTTTGTGTATGACATTGCTGATTTGTATAAGGCTGAGATTACGATTCCTGCTGCGTTTGAGATGGTTGCTGGCTATACGGAGGGGACGGATATTGGGTCTGTGACGCGCAGGGCGGTGCGTGACCGTATTCGTTCTGAGAAGGTGATGGAGCGAGTTGTGCGGGATATTCAGCGTTTGTTGGTGCCAGAAGAGCTTCCTGAGGAGATGCTTGAACTGGATGTTGTGGGTTTGTGGAATGAGCAGGGTGAGGCTCAGCGCGGTGGCATGAATTATGGCGATGGAGGGGCGGACTGATGATTGTTATTGTTTTGTCTGCTTGTCCGGTGAGTCTTCGTGGTGATTTGACGAAGTGGCTTTTGGAGATTAATCCTGGGGTGTTTGTGGGGCGTGTAAGCGCTAGGATTCGTGAGAAGTTGTGGGCGCGTGTGTTGGAGTCGGGTGGCACTGGTCGTGCGACTATGGTGTTTCCGGCGGATAATGAGCAACGGCTTGAGTTTCGGGTAAATAATGCGGATTGGGAGCCTGTCGATTTTGAGGGTGTTAAGCTGATTTATCGTCCGGTGGTTCGTAAAGTTGTACCGAAGTCTGGGTGGAGTAAGGCGAGTAGGTATCGCCGTGCTCGTCGGGGTTAGGAGCAATTGTTTATCGTGTATTCTGGACGGAGGCTCTGGCTCCAAAGTAATCCTATTTTGCCGGTATAGGGGATAAAACCCCATGTCAGCAAGTGTGCTCCCCGCACGGGCGGGGATGAGCCCTTCCCGTCTGCACGCTGGATCACGTAGAGCTGGTGCTCCCCGCACGGGCGGGGATGAGCCCACCCCGGCTCAAGGGGCGGGTGGGATTCCCGCGTGCTCCCCGCACGGGCGGGGATGAGCCCGACACCAGACCGTTGGTGCTGTTCGACTTCTGGTGCTCCCCGCACGGGCGGGGATGAGCCCACCTCTTCCTGGAGCGCTTCGACACCACCACCGTGCTCCCCGCACGGGCGGGGATGAGCCCGTGAGGCTAGAATAAAGCAGTCGAAGATGAGTGTGCTCCCCGCACGGGCGGGGATGAGCCCGGCTGGGATGATGCCCCGTTGGAGACGTTCACGTGCTCCCCGCACGGGCGGGGATGAGCCCCCTTCCGGAAGGGGCTTAGCGCCCTCCAGCGGGTGCTCCCCGCACGGGCGGGGATGAGCCCAGAAAACCCCCAAAATCAGCACCGACCAGCACGTGCTCCCCGCACGGGCGGGGATGAGCCCCTCTCCTCTGGCCGTAACACGCCCGTGTATATGTGCTCCCCGCACGGGCGGGGATGAGCCCGTTCTCACAGTATCCGTACAGGGTTCAGAGTGGTGCTCCCCGCACGGGCGGGGATGAGCCCCACCGTTTCTTGACGGGCACGGCGGTACTCCTGTGCTCCCCGCACGGGCGGGGATGAGCCCTGGGATAACAACGCGTTCTTTGCCATCACCGAGTGCTCCCCGCACGGGCGGGGATGAGCCCACCAATTGGCAAAATCGTGATGGGCCCGCCGAGTGCTCCCCGCACGGGCGGGGATGAGCCCCGCCTGCATGGCTGAACATTCTTCGCAAGATTGTGCTCCCCGCACGGGCGGGGATGAGCCCATCTTTTCCGACCACACAACTGATGGTGCGAAGTGCTCCCCGCACGGGCGGGGATGAGCCCGCATGGTGCGATACGCAGCATTGCACGCCGATGTGCTCCCCGCACGGGCGGGGATGAGCCCTAGAAGCAGAAAAGAAGGAGAAGAGCTAATGAGTGCTCCCCGCACGGGCGGGGATGAGCCCAAAGGAATGGCGCGAAACCATGCGAAAACACCGTGCTCCCCGCACGGGCGGGGATGAGCCACGGGGCCATCATCAGAATGCAAACCGCCGTGATGTGCTCCCCGCACGGGCGGGGATGAGCCCGTTGCGAGTGCGTGCAAGGTGACAATACGTGAGTGCTCCCCGCACGGGCGGGGATGAGCCCGGCGACCCCAACGTCACGCAGTCCGGTTATGTGTGCTCCCCGCACGGGCGGGGATGAGCCCCAACCTCTTCCCCAGACTCCAAGCTAGAGAAAGTGCTCCCCGCACGGGCGGGGATGAGCCTCTCAGGGGACAACTGCTCAGTAGCGAACTTCTGTGCTCCCCGCACGGGCGGGGATGAGCCCCGTCGGTATCAAAGTTGGCTGGCAAGCGCCAAGTGCTCCCCGCACGGGCGGGGATGAGCCCAGAGCTGGCTTCCTGAATGTACGTGCCTCTGAGTGCTCCCCGCACGGGCGGGGATGAGCCCACTACCACCAAGGCGCTGTACACCCTGCTTCAGTGCTCCCCGCACGGGCGGGGATGAGCCCATGCGATGCGAAGAGCGGCAATCTTGCCTCAGGTGCTCCCCGCACGGGCGGGGATGAGCCCCCTGTGCTGGCGACTCGCACGGTGAAGGGCAAGTGCTCCCCGCACGGGCGGGGATGAGCCCCATTACCGACTGGACCGAACTAGGACTCATCCGTGCTCCCCGCACGGGCGGGGATGAGCCCAGCTAGAGCAGCAGTACGGGGCAGAGGCAGAGGTGCTCCCCGCACGGGCGGGGATGAGCCCCCGAGCCTCACCCTCATTGGTGCCGTCATCTTGTGCTCCCCGCACGGGCGGGGATGAGCCCGCAGGCTTCAGCCCCTCACCCGCAGACAGGTAGTGCTCCCCGCACGGGCGGGGATGAGCCCGCCTTCGACATCTCCGCCGTCCTTGAAGAAGAGTGCTCCCCGCACGGGCGGGGATGAGCCCTGGATCAGTCCACGGAGCTTCTGAAGGAATTTGTGCTCCCCGCACGGGCGGGGATGAGCCCGAGCTCTACGGCTGGGATAGTGAAGGTAAGGCGTGCTCCCCGCACGGGCGGGGATGAGCCCTTGGGGCCCAGAGGGGCGAAATATTCACCGGCGTGCTCCCCGCACGGGCGGGGATGAGCCCAGCTGGCTTCTCGCCTTCTGCATCTTCTTTGCGTGCTCCCCGCACGGGCGGGGATGAGCCCCGCAAGGCGCTCATCACTTCCCTCACCCTCGCGTGCTCCCCGCACGGGCGGGGATGAGCCCCGCACCGCCGCCACCGAAGCCGTAGACCGCCTGTGCTCCCCGCACGGGCGGGGATGAGCCCACCCACCAACACCAGAACCGCATACAGACACCGTGCTCCCCGCACGGGCGGGGATGAGCCCTGCCACCGCCTCGGCATCAATGAACTCACGGGGTGCTCCCCGCACGGGCGGGGATGAGCCCAGTCTCCTCGACCCCAGAACATTCTCAGACTCGTGCTCCCCGCACGGGCGGGGATGAGCCTTATAGCAAGAAAACCGGCAATAATGCAAGTTAGTGCTCCCCGCACGGGCGGGGATGAGCCCCGCCCCGCCTACCTCTGACCGCCGAAGCGGTCGTGCTCCCCGCACGGGCGGGGATGAGCCCCGAAGCCAACCATCAAAAACACACCAACCACCGTGCTCCCCGCACGGGCGGGGATGAGCCCGCTTTCGGTCAATTTTCCGCCTCTGTTTCTCTGTGCTCCCCGCACGGGCGGGGATGAGCCCTATCTACGCAATCCAGAAGAAGACGCTAACTGGTGCTCCCCGCACGGGCGGGGATGAGCCCGACAGTTTACTGCTGCTGAACACGTAGCCGGGGTGCTCCCCGCACGGGCGGGGATGAGCCCGTCACGTCCGATAGCCTGTTTAGCTCCGAGGAGTGCTCCCCGCACGGGCGGGGATGAGCCCCATCTGCGCCGTTGAAAGTGATAGCGCCGGTGGTGCTCCCCGCACGGGCGGGGATGAGCCCATGAGGTAGCAATGTGGCGCAAAACCGCTATTGTGCTCCCCGCACGGGCGGGGATGAGCCCGGAAGTTTACCAACGTTACGAATGTTGAAGAGGTGCTCCCCGCACGGGCGGGGATGAGCCCTTTTACTTGAGAGTATGTGCTTGTGTGAGTTAGTGCTCCCCGCACAGGCGGGGATGAGCCCGAGGCGAAGCGACAGGTTATCACCGTCATATTGTGCTCCCCGCACAGGCGGGGATGAGCCCTCCGACAATATGGAGTGGGCTGCTCTGGCTCAGTGCTCCCCGCACAGGCGGGGATGAGCCCCACAAACCCGCTAGACCTTCACGCCCTCAACAGTGCTCCCCGCACAGGCGGGGATGAGCCCGCGGTTGTGGCGGTTGAAGACCTTGGCTGGATGTGCTCCCCGCACAGGCGGGGATGAGCCCGAATACTACCGCGACCGTCTTGCTAAGGCTTTGTGCTCCCCGCACGGGCGGGGATGAGCCCGCCGCCCCGAACGGCCTGGTTCTGATGATGGGGTGCTCCCCGCACAGGCGGGGATGAGCCCAGCCCGGCGATACCGGCGATAGGGTTTTTAGCGTGTTCCCCGCGCGAGCGGAAATGAGCCCACCATGCTCGCAAGGCCAATCATGACATCCGTGTGTTCCCTGCATTGGCGGGGGTGAGCCCTATATCAAGGGCAATAATGAAAGAAACTCAACGTATTCCCCGCACTCGCGGGGCACAGGTAAGGCCCCTCGACCCGCAGCAGTAGACTGCAGGTCGAGGGGCCTCCTCATGCATTAGCGTTAGCTGGTAGAAAGGTCAGCGCCCGAAAACCCGGGAACCGCCCCTTTACGCCACCGCCACGGTACCCTTGGCTGCGGTGCCATTTCGGGTCCACAGCAGGAGCGCCGCCACGCTGTTGATGATGTAGAAGATGTACTTGCCGACGTTCGCAAAGTTGCCCTGGGTCAGCGCCTTGATGCACTGCACGGTGTTGTACAGGAACCAGAATTGCCACTGCATCGTGAGCTTGAGCGCGTTCAGAATGTTTGCTGACAGGGACAATCCAAACACTACGGTCGTGATCCAGAACAGGAACGAGGTCTTGCCGCCGTAGCCAATGTAGTTCGCAATCAGGGAGAACGCGAACGAACCGGCCACAATGCCGCCAATAATCAGCTGACCCTTCGCGCCGGTCGGCGGTTCCAACGCCTTGCCGCGTTCGGAGTTCTGCCACCTACGAATCGCGAAGGTGTACACGATGAAAGTGACCGGGTAGGTGATGATTGCTGCCTTGTTGCCCAGAATGTAGTCAATCGCGCCAGACAGCGCCGTGTTAATAATGCCGAGCACGTTGCCGATGTTTGAGAGGCGGCCGGTCAGGCGGGTAGACATCATTGAAATACCCACGTTAATCACGGAAATCACGCCGAGGGGAATGAAGGGCGTGATCGGGCCCCAGTCAACGTATTTGGCGAGGTTGGTGCTCAGGTATCCTGAGGCGATTGCGATGGCGATAACCAGTGCTACGCCGAAAAGGTCGGCGTACTTAGACTTGGCGAAAAAGAGGAGAGCCTTCTCGTATGAGAATTCCTTGGCCTCCATGGGTAACTCCTTTGTTGAGGATATAGGAACAGTGATAGGGTACCAATAACTATAACTCTTTGAAAAGGGTTTGAATCGGCGTGTCACACATAAAACTTCAGAAACCCACATATTCCATATCTCGGAACACCACGGCATTGGGTAATTCAAAATCACCCCATCAAGAACCCATGCCAACTTCCGGCAAACCTTGCCAGATATCGCCCCTACTTCGTTGAACATCGAAAATGGGCGTAAAATCACCGCCGTTTCGTCTTCGCTTTAAAGGGGACCTTAAGGTACGCTAGATGACTGGGTCAGGGAACCGTGCCGGTCTCACTCACCGCGCATCCGCCCGACAGACACCCGCACCCCGGCATGCTGCGTCTCACTCACGTACACAGGGGAGGGAACCCACCGTATCGGCCTCACTCACCGTTTACGCCGCTGTCCGCGCGTCCTGCCACCCGTAACTCACTCAACTCAAACAAGAACTGAATAGGACAATCATGCCCTTGATTAACCATCGACTCTCACGACGATTCTTCGTAAAGGGTGCTTCCGCCGCCGCCGCTGCAGGCGCACTGACCCTGCAGGCACAGGCCGCTCAGGCTGACGAAGCTCCCGCAAACCTTACCCCGGCAACCGAGGAAACTAAAGGCCCCCGCCTCGTCATTCAGCGCGCCACCATCACCGAAACCGGTATGACCGTCAACTACACTGCACACGGTCTGCGCGAATTCCTCACCGAAGGCACCACCCTGACCGTACGCCACGGCTACGTTCGTAACGACTCTTTCGAAACTCTGCGCTCCTGGCCGCTCACCCCCGAATTTGACGGTGACGCTGACAGCTTCAGCGGTAGCGACCAGTTCCCCATCGAGCTGATGCAGGGTGAGGGTGTCGAGCACGCCCTGCAGCTGGATATTTGCTCCGACCCGTGGGGTCAGGAGATTACCCACCAGATTGCTGCGCGCATCCCCGTGGCTGAGACTAAGATCCTGAAGACTTCTTTCGAGGATGTTCCGGATAGCCGCCCGTTCGCTGAGGATATCCGCATGGCGAACCAGAAGAAGTGGCTAATGCCGAACCCGCAGACTGGCGCGTTTGAGCCGGACCGCCCTGTGACCCGTGAGGAGCTTATTGCTCTGCTGAACCACGCTGCTGGTCACGCTGGCGTGAGTGAAAACTCTAATGTTGCACCCTTTGCGGATGCGGCAGACCGCCCGACCGCGAACGCGCTGCACTGGGCTCGTGACCGCAAGATCACCGAGCCGCTCACTGGCGGCGACAAGATTGACCCGACCGCACCGGTTTCTCACGAGGAGCTGGCGGCTGTACTGTTCCAGTACAACGCGGAGGTTCAGCTGACTGAAATGAACGAGGCTGCTGGTTCTCGTTTCCGCGACGTGCTCGGTGCCGGTACTCTGCACCGTTACGTTGCGTGGGCTGGCGCGAACGATATCGTTCTGGATTCTTCGGGTGTGTTCAACCCGACCGCGCCGACTACTCGCGCGGAGCTGGCTCGTTTCATTCGCCGCTACAAGCTGCAGAACCTGCTGTTCACTGACTTCTCGTATGTCTCCTAATTTTTAGTCACCCCGGCACCGTGTGTGTTGGGGTGTGTGGAACCCCCGTCTTCTGGCTTTTGCTGGAGGCGGGGGTTTTGCTATGTCCCGTATTGCCGCACCTCGGGGAGTTTTAGTGACAGGCTGTGCCTGGCATATGAAATTTTGCGTTATATATGCCTAAAATCTTGCAAAATCCTGTGCGCTAAGTAAGTATTACCTGGAAGGTAAGTTAAAGGTTGCCTTACTTAATACTGTGTGAAGACTAGTTTCCTTCCTCGTGGGCCCACGAAACCCACACCAAAGAGCAGGAAAAACGCGGCGCCTCACCACCCATCGGTGGGGGAGAGACGCACCTTCACACACCACCCACGAAAAAGGACATACATATGAACCTCGCTTCAAGCAAGGCATTCAAGGGCCTCGCCGTTGGATCGCTGGCACTGGCAATTTCCGGCGTTGCCACCATCCCCGCATCGTTCGCGGCAGACTCCACCCCGGTAGCAAGCCAGAGCACTGACGCTCGCACCATCACCGATAAGGCGATGGCAAAGATCACCCAGGGCCTACCCGGCCAGTTCCAGGTCGCATACTCCAAGAAGACCAACAAGATTTGGGTTGCGGGCACCGCTGACCGCGACGAGCACGTTTCTACGATTGCTCGCATTGACGCAAACTCCCTGAAGATTGAGGCTGTCGCCGAGCTGCCCATCGTCAAGAACGACAAGGGCTACTCCTACGAGGGTGCGTACGGTATCACCGTCGATGACGAGGAAGGTACCGTGTGGGTGACCAGCACCCGCGATAACTCCGTTGCCGTGTACGATCAGGCGACCATGAAGCAGCTGTGGACCAATGCGGGTCTGAGCAAGGACGACCCGAACTGGATTGAGCACCCCCGCGAGGTGCGTGTCGATCACGAGTCGGGTAAGGCTTTCGTGACCGGTCGCTTCTTTGTCTCGGCTATCGATCTGAAGACCAAGCAGGTTGAGAAGATTCAGCTTGAGGGCGCACCCGATGGCGGTACCCGCTACATCAGCATGAACATTCTGGTGGACGGCGGCAAGCTGTACGTGCCCGAACGCACCGGCGGCAAACTCTTCGTGATCGACACCAAGACCTTCAAGGTCGAGAAGACCATCTCTGTGAAGGGCGATAAGGACGGCGAGGTTCGCCCCTCCGACGTGGCTATTGACCACTCCCAGAACGAAATTTACGTCTCCTCCCAGGGTATGAAGGGCGCGAACTCCGGCGTGTCCATCTACGACGCGACCACCCACGAGTTCAAGAAGTTCATCCCCTTCGGCACCCAGGCACTCGCACTGGACAACGACGAGGCGAACGACCTGGTGTACGTCTCTGACTTCGGCACCGGCAAGGTCGGCGTGATTGACGGCGGCGCAGCAGACAAGCTGATCGCTGAGGTCGCCATGAACGGCGGCAAGGCAAACGACCTGGTCGTACTGCCCAACGGCTCCGTTATCGCTGTGGACAAGCAGGCTGGCGCAACCGCAACCGTGCCTTACGTCCTCGACGGCACCACCGGCACCGTCAGCACCTCAGATAAGGTCACCAGCAAGCCTTCTAAGGACAAGCAGGGCAACGAGGTTCCCGCCAAGACCTCCGAGATTCAGGCGAACTCCATCCTGAAGTTCAAGGTCACCGCAACCGCAGGCGACAACTCCGAGGTCAAGCAGGTCACCCCCGAAACCCGCGAGTTCCAGGGCTACCCGGCAACCGCCACCAAGACCACCAAGGCAACCGACGCCACCACCCCCTCCACCGAGGCACACCGCACCGTGGATGCAAACGGTAGCGTTGCGAACATCATTCAGGGTCTGCCCGGCCAGTTCCAGGTTGGCTACTCCAAGAAGAACCACAAGCTGTTCGTGCCCACCGTGGGTGCACGCGGCGGCCTCGCTTCCTCCCTGGCACGCGTGGATGCAGACACCCTGCAGACCGAGGCTTTCGCCGAGCTGCCCGTGAAGAAGAACGACAAGGGCCAGTACGGTTACACCTCCGCGTACGGCGTGACCGTTGATGACGTGGACGGCACCGTCTGGGTCACCAACACCACCGACAACTCCGTGGCAGTGTACGACCAGCAGACCCTCAAGCTCATCTGGACCAACGAGGGTGTGAAGAAAGACGACCCGAACTGGATTGAGCACCCCCGCTCCGTTTTGGTTGACCACGAGTCCGGTAAGGCGTTCGTGACCGGCCGCTTCTTCGTCTCCGCTATCGACCTGAAGACCAAGCAGGTTGAGAAGATTCAGCTCGAGGGCGCACCCGACGGCGGCACCCGCTACGTGAGCATGAACCTGTTCCTCGACGGCGGCAAGCTGTACGTGCCCGAGCGCACCGGCGGCAAGCTCTTCGTCGTGGACACCAAGACCTTCAAGGTCGAGAAGACCATCCAGACTCAGGGTGAGGATTCCACCGTTGAGGTTCGCCCCTCCGACGTTGCTGTGGACCACTCGCTGAATGAGATTTACGTCTCTTCCCAGGGTGTGAAGGGCGTCAACTCCGGTATCTCCGTGTACGACCTGACCACCGGCGAGTTCAAGAAGTTTGTCAAGTTCGGCACCCAGGCGCTCGCTCTGGAGCACGATGAGGACCGCGACCTGGTGTACGTAACCGACTTCGGTACCGGCAAGGTGGCTGTCTTCGACGGCCGCGCTGACGAGGTCATCGGCGAGGTTGAGATGAACGGCGCAGCCGCGAACGACGTGACCCTGCTCAAGGACGGCTCCGTACTGGTTGTTGACAAGAAGGACCGCGACGAGAAGGTGACCCTGCCCTACGTGCTCAACGGCACCACCGGCGAAATCACCACCGCCAGCGAGTACACCACCCTGCCCACCAAGGATCGCCAGGGTAACGACGTTCCCGCATCGGTTCAGCAGCTGAAGGCTAACTCGATTCTGAAGTTCAAGGTTGGCGTGAAGGACACCGACGCGAGCGCAGCTCCGGTGGGTATCACCCCGACTTCGCTGGATTTCGCGGGTTACCCGACGGTGACCGGTGTGAAGGCTGAGGAATCGAAGCCGGCTGACCCGAAGGCTGAGGACAAGAAGGCTGAGGACAAGAAGGCAGAAGATAAGAAGTCTGAGGACGCTAAGTCCGAGGATAAGAAGTCTGACGCTAAGTCTGAGAACACCGCAGAGGCTAAGGACCAGACCTCCAAGGATCAGGCATCTCAGTCTGATTCGAAGTCTGACTCTAAGACCGGTGCACAGGACTCCAAGTCTGCTCCGGATGCTGTGAAGGCTGATAAGTCCGGTTCGGCTGTGAAGAACGGTGGCTCCTCTGCAGGTGGCTCCGATAATTTGGGCGGTGGCTCCTCGGTAGCTAAGAGCGACGCAGGTTCCTCGCAGGCTGGCTCTTCGCGTGGCGCTCTGGCGAACACCGGTGCTAATGCTGTGATGCCGCTGGTTGCTTTCGCTTCTGTGGCTCTGATTGCGGGTGCTGCTCTGGTGATGCGCCGCCGCAAGGCATAAGCGTAGCGTTTAGTTTTCGGGCGTAAATGCTCGATGTAACGCGTGAGAAGGCGGGTATTTTCTCTTTCGGATTCTTCGAATCTGGGGGAGGGGTACCCGCCTTTTGTGTGCCCGCTTGGGGTTATTCTGGGTAACTTATACAGTAAATATTTATATATGTGCACACGCTTGTAAAAATATAGGTTTTGAATGTCGAGAAAATGTGTAACCCGTGGTGAATATCGCAGATGCACCTCACCTAAACTTTTACATTAATGTGTAAATATAAAAGCATCACAATACCCCCTGGCAACCAGGGTTTTTGCCCGCAAGAGCAAGGAAAAACCCTGAAATCGCCTCAACCTTCACGTGATACTGAAGGTGAATTTGGGGGTCGCTCATAAAAACACAAAACACACCCACGTCGCTGCTTGTATTTTCCTGGGAAAACACTGAGGATTAGAAGGTAGGTAAATTTATGCGTTACCTGCATTTCTGCTTTTCGTGCCGTCGAATATGTCACCGCATATTCACGGGTGTCTCGTTAGCATTCGCATGCGGCATGTGAGCACTTCCGTTACACATTTGAAGGACACACATTGAACCTCACTCCCTCCTCGGGTAAAGCACTGAAGGGGCTCGCTGTTGGCTCCCTGGCGCTCGCAATCTCCGGCGCAGCCATGATCCCTGCCTCCTTCGCAGCACCGAATACCGCACATCAGACCGCTTCCTCCAGCGCCTCGGTTCCTTCCACCGCATCGCTGAGCCGCGTTGTTGACACCTCCGCGTCCGTCGCGCAGATTACCCAGGGTCTGCCCGGCCAGTACCAGGTTGCATACTCTAAGGCGACCAACAAGATTTGGATGGTCGGCGTGGGCGCCCGCGGCGACCTCGCCTCCACCATTGCTCGTGTCAACGCAGACACTCTTCAGATTGAAGAAGTGGCGGCGCTTCCCTTCGAGCTGGATAAGAACGGCGAATTTGGCTACATTTCCGCGTATGGCATCACTGTTGATGACGTGTCCGGTACCGTGTGGGTTACTAACACCACCGACAACTCCCTGTCTGTGTTCGACCAGAGCACCATGGAGCAGATTTGGACTAACCACGGTATCTCCGAGAGTGACCCGAACTGGATTGAGCACCCCCGCTCTGTGCTGGTGGATCACAACTCCGGTAAGGTGTTCGTGACCGGCCGCTACTATGTGTCCGCAATCGACATGAAGACCTTCGAGGTCACCAAGTTGCAGCTGGAAGGTGCCCCCAACGGTGGTACCCGCTACATCGGCATGAACATGACCGTTGACGGCGACAAGCTGTACGTGCCCGAGCGCACCGGCGGCAAGGTCTTCGTGATCAACACTCATACGTTCAAGACCGAGCAGGTTATTCAGACCCGCGGCGAGAACTCCTCCGTTGAGGTTCGCCCCTCTGACGTCACTATTGACCACTCCGAGAACGAAATTTACGTCTCCTCGCAGGGTGTGGATGGCGTGAACTCCGGTATCTCCGTCTACGATCTGACCACCGGTGCGTTCAAGAAGTTCGTCAAGTTCGGCACCCAGGCGCTGTCCATGGAGAACGACGAGGGTCGCGACCTGGTGTACGTGACCGATTTCGGTACCGGCAAGATCGCTATCTTTGACGCTAAGACCGACCGCGTAATCGGTGAGGTTGAGATGAACGGCGGTAAGGCTAACGACCTGACCGTCACCGAGGACGGCTCCGTCATCGCAGTGGACAAGCAGGATATCGCTAACACCACCGCGGCTGTGCCCTACGTGCTGAACTCGAAGACCGGCGACGGCACCATGACCGACACCTACACCTCCAAGGCGACCGTGGATCGTAACGGCAAGGCTGTTCCTTCCTCGCAGCAGAAGCTGGTTCCGAACTCCATCGTGAAGTTCTACGCCGAGGTTTCCGAGGGTGAGTTCACCTCCACCGCGACCATTAACCCCGCTAAGGTTCCCTTCCAGGGCTACCCGAAGCAGGCTACCGCAGTGCTGATTGACCCCACCCTGAACTTCGCTGAGGGCACCGTCGACATTACCCGCCCCTACACCTTCCACGTCTCCGGCTACGACTTTGAGAAGCCCCCGGCAGAAGGTATTCGCCTGTTCCTCGTCAAGGAAGGCGAATGGTCGATGGGTTACGACAAACTGACCGATAGCGAACTGGCAAACATTCAGAAGGTCTCCACTGTCGTTCCTGCGAGCGCGTTTGTCTACAACGCACGCACCGGCAAGTACTCCTTCGAGGCAACTCTGCGTGTTCCGGCGAACACCATGCAGTACAGCCAGGGCTACATGCTCGGTACCGTCACCGCTGGTTCTGATGTGGCTACCAACCGCAATTACGATTCGGCTGTTTCGCTGATTGTTAACGATGCGAAGGATGCCGGTAATGCAGATAATCGCGACGAGGCTGACGAGCCGGCATTCCCGACCAATGCTTCGGCATCGCCTTCCGCATCTGCTGCAGTAGAAAAGAAGCCGGCAGCTGAGCAGCCTAAGGGCGAACAGTCGAAGGGTGAGCAGTCGAAGGCTGAGGAAGCTAACGACCAGCTGGGAACCACCGCGAAGACCGCGCCGCTGAAGAACTCTTCTTCGGTGAAGTCTGAGGGTCAGTCTAAGGGCTCCGGTTCGGATTCTCAGGTGAGCGCTTCGGCGACCAAGTCTGCGCCTCAGAGCAAGGGCTCGCTGGCTAAGACCGGTGCTCAGAATGTTCTGAGCCTGGCTGCTGTTGGTGCGTTTGCGCTGATTGCTGGCGCCGCTGTGATGGTGCTTCGCCGCCGTAAGGCATAGTTTCTTGCTCTAGTTTGAGCGGATGCGCCCCGTACACTGTGCGGGGCGCATTTTTGTGCCCTGATACTGTCGTGCTTGATTGAGCTGGAGGTAGGCGCGGCGGGTGCTTGAGGCAGCCTGCTTGAGGTAGTCGGGGGAATGCCTGGTGTAGCTGGAAAAGAGTCTGTGCCGGGGGTCTTGCACTAAGTGTAAAATATGTGATTCAATTCACCACTTTTCGATTTGGTTGTTTCTGGGAACCTCTGTATAGTTATATGTGTTGCCAGGGAGACCTGGTAAAAGAGATGTAAATCTCATGGCCCCATCGTATAGCGGCCTAGTACTCCGCCCTCTCACGGCGGCAACACCGGTTCAAATCCGGTTGGGGTCACACTAGGAAATAAACCCTCAGTCTTCTGGCTGAGGGTTTATTTGTTTATCGGGCAAAACTGAGCCCAGATTCTATGGTGCCGCCGTGAGCCTCTCACGGCGCCGCTCCTTACGTCGCGGCACTCCGGGGCATGATGGATTTCCTCGCACGCTCGGCATCATGCCCCGCCACTTCTTACGGCGTGGCATTCGGACGCATAATGAAATCCCTCGCGCGCTCGGCATTATGCGCCCTCATCACCGTACCCATCCGGTTGGGGTCACACTAGGAAAAAGCCTTGATTTTTCGGAATCAAGGCTTTTTTGTTTATATCTGTCTTTATTCAAGAAAGAATAAAAGCGAAAAGCCACATGTGTTTCGAAAAGCAACCATAATGGTGGCTTCTCGAAACACATGTGGCTTCTCAGCGGTATAAAGGGGATCTGAATCTACTGTGCCGATGCCTCAGCAGAAGCAGTGGTAGCCTCCGCAGAGGCAGAACCCTCAGCCGAAGCGCTCGGGCTCAGCGACGGAACCGGCGAAGCAGAAGCAGTACCCGGAGCGCGACGCACCATACGCCAAGTGCCGTCCTGGTAATGCGCCACAATCTGACCAGCCACCGGCTTACCGGGGTACTTGAACACCTCAGTCAGAGGCTGCACACGATCATTGGTCTTGCTGTACACGCCAGCACCCTCAGCACCATCAATCACCATATCGGTTGCCCAAGTGTAGTAGCCGGTGCGGGTATCCTTGGTCGGGCGGTCAGCAGTCAACGACAGAACCATCGGACGCTCCGAACCAATAACCCAGCCGGTCTCCGAAGCGTACATGCTCTGGAAGAACTCAGCCACAGTCGAGTAATCGCCGGTGTGGTCAATGTTCGTGAAGCGTGCACCGTCACCGGTCAGCAGCAGGTAGTTCAGGGTAGCCTGCCAGTACGCAATGAACGCGTGCAGACCCTCAACACTGTTCTCACGCAGCTTCGCCGGCTCCACGGGAATCGCGACGTTCACTGCCTTGTGCTCCTTGGTGCCGGGCTCAAAAGTGCCGGTGGAGGAGTAGTCGGCAAGAACGACCTCACCCTTCATGCTGGGGCCGGGTTCAATGGTGGTGGTTGCCTCCGCGGTGGGGGAGACGGATGCGGTAGCGCTCGCGGATGCCGAAGACTCGGGTGCGGATGCGCTCGCGGTTGCTGAAGATTCGGAGGACTTTGAGGAACATGCGGCAAGAAGTGCAGCGGTGCCCAGGCCCAGTGCGGTCAGGGCGGTGCGGCGGGTATACATGGTAGACATGGGGCTCTTTCTGAGGTGAATAAAGTATGTGCCGGTATTGAACTAATTCCAGAATATCGCAGGGGAGCGGCCAGCCCAATGTTGTGTGCGCCTTCAATGCCGTAAAAGCGGCGGTAGATGACGAAAAACACGGGGCACAGAGATTTTCGCACGACTACGATATGACCGGGGTTCTAAATGGAGGTGCCGGAGCTGCTCGCGCTTGAGCTGGGTGAGCTCGTTGTAAGTTTGGCTGGTTCATTCCGAACCGTCCAGGCACCATCCTGATACTCCAAGATAAAGAAGAACTCATAATCACCGGGGCCGCTACTCAATGAGGCCATGGTGAGTTCCCTGCCATCTGTGTAGTGAATCTTTGCTTCCTTGTTATACCGGCCAACACCCAGCCAGCGGTACTGTTGTTCGTCAACCTTCTGCGGAGCGTCCTCGGTCAGCTCTGCTGAGAACGGCGCATCAGTACCGTACACCCAGCCAGTGTTCTTCTCATAAAATTCGACGAAAGGTTCGGCCTTGTAGATATCATTTCGGTTTATATCCACAGCCTTAAACGGCTCAATGTCGCCGGTAATCATAAGGTAATTGAAAGAAGCCAACCAGTAGTTTATGGCAGCGTACATGCCCTCCGTCGTTTTGGCTTTCATCTCTGCAGGAGGGGCAGGCTTGGGTGGATTCTCCGCCTTTTTCGAGCTGGTTGCGGGAATGTAGGTGCCGCGTGATTCGTAGCCGTTGAACTTCAAGTCGCCCTTGTAGGAGCGCTGTGTATCGGGCGTGCTCTGGTTGCTGAGCGGGCGAATATCGCTTGCGCAGGCGGTCAAGGAGGCGAGCGCGGCGGTGGCGGCGATGCCAAGGGCGGCGCGTCGGGTCACGAAGGTAGACATAAGGTACCCTTCAATAGATTATCGGTGTATCTATTTCAGAGTACCTTAGTGTATTTGGATATGTTTATGATTTCTTGGGGATCAAACCTGGGAAAATGCTACAAAAACTGCGTTAGCTAACGAAAAGTGCTGTTTGTTAGGTGTACGTGGTGTCGGTGTCTATGCCACTGCATCCTAAACGTTGAGGCCAGAATTGCTTCCGCCCGAGGAGTCGGGGGTAGCTGTCGAAGAGCTTTTCGTCTCAATGGTGACCATCCACGTATTGTTCCGATAATTCAACACAAAAGTGACCTCATCATTAGCAGAGCTGCCGCTCGTATCTGCAATGTGAATATCCCTGTCCTCCGGTACGTAATGGAGAACGGCGGCCTTATGGTTACGGCCAATACCCTTCCAACGGTACTGCTCATCGTCAACCTTCTGTGGAGTCTCATCGATCAGCTCAGCCAAGAGCGGCGTATCGGTGCCGTACATCCACCCCTCATCCTTCGCGTACAAGTCTACGTATATCTTCATCTTCTGTACGTAGATACCGTCTAGGTCCACGTCCTTGAACGGGGCAGCGTCGCCGGTAACCGTCAGATAGTTCAGGGCTGCGAGCCAGTAGCCCAGCGCCGCATACATGCCCGAGATCGTCTTCGACTTTATGTTCTCAGGAGGAACGGGCATGGGCGGGTTCTCCGCCTTCTTCGTGGTGCTTGCGGGGCGGTAGGTTCCGGTGGACTTGTAGCTATTGAACTTCAACTCGCCCTTGTAGGGGCGCATCGGGTCAACTATGCTCGGGTCCTCCAGCGGGCGAATATCACTTGCGCAGGCAGTCAGGGAAGCGAGCGCGGCAGCGGTAGCAACGCCCAGGGCGGTGCGGCGAGTAACGAAAGTAGGCATGAGAACCCCTAAACGGTTTGTCAGTGTATTTTTAAGCGTACCCGAAGGAACTGACGCATGTTCAAAGTCCGCTCATGAACGCATAAGGGAACATCGCCACCGCACGTAGGTAAAGAGGAAGCCCCCGCATGCAATCTCAACTGCATACGGGAGCTTCCCTCACTTTTAGAACCAGCCGCTTAGAGGCGGGTTTTAGGCGCTAGCGCTGCTCTTCTCGGAAGAGGATGCATCAGCATCCTCATCACTGAGCATGTACCACGCGCCGTCCTTGTAGTCCGCCGCGAAGTTGGTTGCCTCGCTCTTAGTGGATCCATCGACTAGGGGAGCGGGGTCCTGACCCTCAATGTGGATCTTCGCGTTGGGGTCATAGATGATGCGTCCGAGCCAATCGTAGCGGTTGGGTCCGCCCGCGACCTTCTTCGGGGCGTCGGTCAGAAGCTGAACGGTAACCGGCGCATCCGTGTCGTATACCCAGCCCCTGCCGGAAGAGTAGATGATAACAGCATTGCTGCCCTCGTTCGCATAGTGGGAGTACGGGTCAGCCTTCTTGAGCGGCTCGTAATCGCCCGTCATAAACATGTAATTGAAGCTCGCCAGCCAGTAGCTGAGGAACTGGTACATGCCTTCAACGGTTGCCTCGTTCATCTTCTCCGGAACAACAGGCTTCGGCACGTTCTGTGCCTTCTTTTCAGCCGTGGCAGGAACGTACTCGCCGTTCTTCTCGTACTTGTCGAGCTTCACCGTGCCCTTATACGACTTCTTGCCGGAATCAGCGGCAGACGCTGAAGCGGATGCGCTCGCAGATTCAGAAGCACTTGCCGAAGGTGAAGCCTCACCGGAAGGAGAAGAAGAGCTATCAGCCAGCGGGCGGATATCGCTAGCGCAGGCAGTCAGCGCTACAGCCGCACCGGCACCGGTAGCAGCCGCTAGTGCGGCACGTCGAGAAAGAAAAGTTGCCATGAAAAATCCTTAAGTAGTGCGTAGGGTCATGGGCCTAAGCCCTAAATCTTATGCGCCTGTAAGCGAGGTGAATCCCCGCCCCTAAGACGGACTCAGCAAAGATGCTCTAGGCATTCTTAGCGTTAGCCTCATCGGATGCTTTGGTGCTCGGGCTCGCAGAGCCTTGTCCATGTACCTTGGTGGGGTAAGTGAACCACTTGCCGTCCTGATACGACAATTTCAGGTCGGAAAGCTCAGGCTCCATGGAAGTGTTCTGGTACATAGGCCTGTTTCCCTTACCCTCAACATGCATCATCGCCTTAGAATCTTTGGACAGCGTGATACGCCAGTAGTAGAGGGAGTCGCTACCCGATACCTTCTCAGGTTGCGGGGTCATAATCTCAGCCTGAAGCGCATGCTCCGAACCGTAAAACCACCCCTCATTGGACTCATAAAAAGTCACATAATCATGGAAAGACTTCACATCCCTGCCGGAGGGGTCAGCCTGCTTCAACGGCTCATCGTCACCGGTGAGCACCAGATAGTTGACGCTGGCAAGCCAAAAACTAAAGGCAGAGTATGCGCCATCAATGGTTTTCTCATGCATATTCGCCGGAGGGAGGGGCTTGGGCACATTCTGCGCCTTGTGCGTCTCATCCGCGGGGACGTACTCACCCTTCTTCTCATAGTTATCGAACTTTACCGGCCCCAGATAAGACTTCTCAGAAGAACCATCCGCAGAGGATGAGCTAGCAGAAGCGGAGGGGCTAGCAGAGGCGCTAGAACTTGCTGAAGAGGAAGCCTCTCCAGAAGCAGACGGGGAGCTATCAGCCAACGGACGAATATCGCTGGAGCAGGCGCTCAGCATCGTAATAGCGCCCGCACCGGCAGCTAGTAGGACTGCACGCCGAGAAAGGAAAGTCGTCATCAGAAATCCTTAAGTAGTGAGTATCAGAAGGAGCGGAATTTAACTGTTATTGTCCAAGAGCATGCGCCACATGCCCTCTTTGTACTCCATGATGAACTTCGTCGTGCGAGGAATCGTCTTTTCCTCCTCAACGATAGTCGCATCAGGCTCACCCTCAATGTGGTACTTAGCGGCAGGATCATAAGCAACAGTCACAAGCCATTCATAACGGTCCTGCTTATTAGCAACCGGCTGAAGCTCATTCTCCGCAATCTCAATCTTGTACGGCTGATCCGAACCGTAAATCCAACCCAGACCCGACTCGTAGAGCTTAATCATGGTCCTAGAGTTCCTCAAAAAAGCCTTCGCAGGATCCGCCTTCATCAGCGGCTCAACATCGCCGGTCAGAATCAGATAATTCTGGGAAGCAAGCCAATAACCCATCAGAGCGTAAGCACCCTCGGGGCTGTTCTCCTTCATCTTCTCCGGGATAAGAGGCTTCGGCACGTTCTGCGCCGGCGCCTCCGCACTCGCCGGAATGTAGGTGCCGCTCCGCTCGTAGTTATTGAACTTAATCGGACCCACGTATGAGCCGGGCGTGTGATCATCGGTAGGAGAAGGTGACGCCGAGGCGCTCACAGAAGAGGAAGCCGCGCCAGAAGTAGCGCCAGAAGCAGCATTAGAAGCTGAACCAGAGGAACCACCCGAGCCCTGCGACAGCGGACGAATATCAGTAGCGCACGCAGTCAGCGCTGCAAGAATACCGGTCGCACCCACGCCCAGGAGAGTACGTCGAGTGAAGAAGGTAGTCATCGGAAGCCCTTCGTTGGAACCAATACAGAACAGATAAAAACACCGTGCGCCAGAGCAGGCGTAGACGCCCTGTAAAGACCTATCAGTACGTCAATGTATACGCCTTTAAGGTTACCCGAGAGCCACCAAATAGCCCCGTGACCACTTCGAATGTTCAGAAAATTAAGACCCCACACCCAGCGTTTTACCAGGTGCGGGGTCTTCCATCATGAGAAGTCAGCATGCGAGGGAACCTTCAGCAATACGGCAACTATGCGGCGCTAGACAACTCCCACTTGCCGTCCTTGTAATCCAGTCGGAACCTCGCCACCTTCTTCTTCGACTCATCAGCACTCGTCGCCTTCTCCGGCTGACCATTGTAATGCCGCATCATCTTGGGATCCATATAGGAATAGCCCTCCCAAATAAAGCGAGTATTATTGCTACCCGGCACCTCACGGGGCGCATCCGTCAGCAGCTCAACAATATACGGAGTTTCCGTACCGTACACCCAACCCAAACCCGACGCATACAGCTTAATCGTGCTGGGATACTTCTCCCAGCCGTAACCATCATGGTAAACGATCTCAATCGGACCAGGGTTACCCGTCATCATGAGGTAATTCAAGCTCGCCAGCCAGAAACTCAAGAAAGCATACGCACCATCAACGCTGTGCTCCTTCATATTCGCCGGAGGAACAGGCTTCGGCATATTCTGAGCCATCTGCGTAGCGCTTGCCGGAACGTACTCACCGGTCTTCTCATAGCTATCAAACTTCATTGGACCCTTATAGGACTTACCCGAAGACGGAAGACCCGAGGCTACAGAAGCACTCGCAGGCGCCGAAGCAGAAGGAGACGCCGATGCGCCAGCAGACGCCGATGCAGACGCAGATTCGGAGGTGGTCGCCGCCTCCGACGGAGAAGCTGAGCCGGTGCTGCCAGCCAGCGGGCGAATATCGCTAGCGCACGCAGTCAACGCAGAAAGTGCACCCGCAACAGCAACACCCAGAGCGGTACGTCGAGTGAAGAAAGTAGTCATCGGAAGTCCTTCGTCGGATCCTTCACCCACAAAGCCGTCAGCACGAGGCTCAAACCTGCAGGTAAAGACCATATGTAGTACGTCAATGTATATACGTTAAGCGTACCCGAGGCACTCTCAGCCGACCCCGAACACCCGCAGGGTTTCCCCCTGAGTGTTCCCTGGGTTTTTGGCAAAAGAAACCCCCACCCACGGTGCATGACCGCAGGCGGGGGAGAAGCCTATCTTAAACCGTTAGGCCTGAACCGTTATGGTGGGGTCTAGACAGAAGAAGAGTTAGAAGAAGAACCGGAAGCCGCCGAAGAAGAGCCCTCATTGCCGGTAAGCATAAACCACTTACCGTCCTTGTACTCCACAGCAGCCTTCATCAGCTTGCCATTCGGGCTAGAAGACGTCTTAAAAGGTAGGTCAGACTTACCCTTACGATGAATCTTCGCATCTGCGCTGTAGTTCATGTAGCCCGGCCAGTAGTAACGGGTGCCGCTACCGGAAGGCTTCTGCGGTGCACTACTAATCAACTCCATAGTAACCGGGGTGTCCGTACCGTACATCCAGCCCAGATCACTCTCGTACATCAACGTAAATTCCTGCAGGCTCTTCGCATACACATCTGCAGGGTCAGCCTTCTTCATCGGCTCAGCATCACCGGTCATCAGCACATAGTTGAAGCTCGCCAGCCAGTAGCCAATGAACGCATACATGCCATCAATGTTCTGCTCGTTCATGTTCGCCGGAACGAGAGGTTTGGGCACATTCTGTGCCTTCTTCTCAGCCGTAGCAGGAACGTATTCGCCGTTCTTCTCGAAGTTATCGAACTTCACAAGGCCCTTATAGGACTTGTCAGAAGAGGAAGACGAAGCCGATGCCGAAGCGCTCGCGGATGCGCTTTCGGACGCACTCGCCGAGGCCTCACCGGAGGGGGAACTATCAGCCAGCGGACGGATATCGCTAGCGCACGCGGTCAATGCAGCCAGCATACCGGCGCCGGTTGCACCCAGCACCACGCGGCGGGACATGCCAACAGAGGTGGGGGAATGGCTCGTCATTATCAGCCTTTCAAAGGAAGTCAACAAAGGAAATTGAGTGAGTTGACAACCTCATCATACCGGTAAGCACACAGATACCCGGCAGTAGCCGTCATCGAGTGCCGATGACAAAGCAACCTAATACCGCTGCAAAGCAATCTAAATGCCGCAGCAAAGCATCACCGAGTTCCGGCATAAAGAAACCCCCGCCCACGGTGCATTACCGGGGGGGGGGGGGGAGAGAAGCCTATCTTAAGCCGTTAGACCTTACCCATAGGATAGGTGCTTAGACAGAAGAAGAACTCGAAGAAGAATCGGAAGCCGCCGAAGAAGAGCTCTCATCGCCGGTGAGCATAATCCACTTACCGTCCTTGTACTCCACACCAACCTTCGTCAGTTCCCGCGAGCTATCCTCCATAAAGGGTTCATCAGGGCCCTGACCTTCAGCGTGAATCTTCATGTCTGCGCTGTAACTCATGTATCCCAACCAGTCATAGCGAATTCGGCTACCGGAAATTTTCTGCGGTGAATCAGAAAGCAACTCAAGAGTAATAGGAGTATCCGCACCGTAGAGCCAGCCCGCATTATTTTCATAGGCAATCGTCAAATTCCGGTAATTCTCCAGTGCATCCGCAGATTCGACCTTCTGCAGCGGCTCAGAATCGCCGGTCATTAGCAGATAGTTGGAACTCGCCAACCAATAACCAACGAACGCGTAAATACCGTCAACGTTCTGCTCGTTCATGTTCGCCGGAACGAGGGGCTTGGGCACGTTCTGCGCCTTATGAGTGGCGGTCGCCGGAACGTACTCGCCGTTCTTCTCGAAGTTATCAAACTTCACGAGGCCCTTATAATGCTTGCCGGAAGAAGCAGAAGGCGAAGCGCTAGCTGAGGCACTAGCTGAAGCGCTCGCGGATGCACTAGCAGAACCGGAAGTAGAGTTAGACGCCGAGCCATCAGCCAGTGGGCGAATATCGCTAGCACAAGCGGTCAACGCGGCAAGTGCACCAGCGGCGGTCGCACCCAGCGCCACGCGGCGGCTCACACGGGTAGATATGGGGGAAGGGCTCGTCATTATCAGCCTTTCAAAAGAAGTCAACAAAGGAAATAGAGTGAGTTGACACCCATATCATACCGTAAACACGCATATAGATATCAAATGTTACTACTTGTATCCTTTTGCGAAGAAAGGTCTAAAAAGCTGCAATTAGCGCACTAGGAAGCCGAAGTGCTCGCAGAACCCGAGCTCTTACCAGCATCCTTATCCTTCTGGGTACTCATAAACCAAGCACCCTCCTTATACTCCACAACAATCCTCATCGCCTGACCCTGAGAATCTTCTGCCCTAGCCAGCGACTTATCGCGGTTATCACCCTCCGTCAGATGCCTCTTCGCATTCTGATCAACCAGGGAACGAGCACGCCAGAAATAACGAATACGGTCGCCCTCAACCTGCGTGGGAGTATCCGTCAACAGGTACACAGACATCGGCTCACTCGTATCGTAAATCCAGCCGCGACCCGTCTCATAGAGCTTAACCATCGGCTCAAGCTCCTTATAGTATTCGCTACTCGGATCCGTCTTCTTCAACGGCTCAATATCACCCGTCAACGCCAAATAATTAAAGCTAGAAATCCAATAGCCAATCAGCGCATAAATACCGTCAATGCTCAGCTCCTGCACCTTCTCCGGCATAATCGGTTTGGGCACATTCTGCGCCTTCTTCTCAGCCGTGGCAGGCACATACTCGCCGTTCTTCTCAAAGTTATCGAACGTGACCTTACCCTGATACGACTTATTCGCAGACGGCAACGTCGACGAAGCAGAGGGGCTCGCGCTCGCTGACTCAGAGGTGGCAGCATCAACCGGCGGATGCACCGTACGCGCACACGCAGACAACACAGCGGCAAGACCAACACCGCCCGCACCCAACACGGCGCGGCGGCTCAAGGCGACGGGCTTAGAAGAGGGGCTAGTCATCAGCAGTCTTTCGGTGAGGTCAACGGATGTGGGGAGTGAGTCGACACCCCCATCATACCGGGCGCACCTTATAGCAACCGTAAAGCACCGGCGAATAACAAATAGTCAGGCGCATATGAAGACACCCCATAGCTGCCACACAACAAAAGACAGCTACGGGGTGAACAACGTAATACGCCTCGGCTGAACCGGGCCCACCGGCTAGCAGAGTAGTTAACGGAGCAGATGCGCAAAATTACGGCGCGCCTGAGCCACCTTCGGGCTCACCACAAACGCACAATAACCCTGCGCCGGATTCAACGCGTAATAATTCTGGTGATACTTCTCAGCCTCATAGAACACGCCCAGGGGCTTAATCTCCGTAACAATGGGGGAGGGGTACAGCTGCTGAGCACGCGCCACCGCACGCTCAAATGCCTCACGCTGCTGCTCATCCGCGTAGAAAAGCACCGAACGGTACTGTGAACCGGTATCCGCACCCTGACGATCCCAGCTGGTCGGATCGTGGCTCGTGAAGAAAATATCCAGCACCGTATCCAGGTCAATCACCTGCGGGTCAAAGCTGAGCTTCAGCGCCTCCTGATGCCCGGTCGCACCCGAACACACCGAACGATAATCGGGGTCGGGAGTATCGCCGCCCGTGTAGCCGCAGACGCTCTCCTCAACCCCGCGGAACTGGCGGTACACCGCATCCAGGCACCAGAAACAGCCGCCGGCAAGAACAACATCAGTCATGATTCCTCCTTGAACTATAAAACCACACTACCTGAAGAACACCGCCGAGCCGCATAATATTCCTGAGCTGCCGCCGCGCCACCTGCCACAATAGAGGTATGACTGAAAAACTAGAAACCCCCACCCTCGCAGAAGTCGTCGACGCCTTCCACACGCTCTTCCCGCCGCAGCTCGCCGCCGGATGGGACGCATCCGGCCTCGTCGCCGGACGTGGCGCCGCTAAAGTGAGCACCGTCCTCTTCGCAGTAGACGCCCTCACCGCCACCGCTGAAGAAGCTGTAGCCGAAGGCGCGCAGCTGCTCATCACCCACCACCCGCTGCTGCTACGCGGCGCAAAGTTCATCCCCGACAGCGACTACAAAGGCAACGTTCTGCACACCCTCATCGAAGGCGGATGCGGCCTGCTCGGCGCGCACACCAACGCCGATGCCGCCGTCGAAGGTGTGAACGAAGCACTCTGTGACGCTATCGGTCTGATTGACCGCGAACCGCTCACCGAAGCGCAAACCCAGGTACTTGACGAGCAGGAACACGCGGTAGGCACCGGCCGCCTCGGCACCCTGCCCGAAGAAATCACCCTCAAGGAGCTTGCAGAACGCCTCGCAGCGGCACTGCCCGCAACCGCCGGTGGCCTGCGCATCGCCGGACGTGCCGACCAGCCGATCCGCCGCGTCGCCCTCTGCGGTGGTGCCGGTGACTCCCTCTTCGACGCTGTGCGCGCCACTGACGCGCAGGTGTACATTACAGCCGACCTGCGCCACCACCCCGCCAGCGAATTCCGCGAAACCGCACGAGTTGACGGTAGCAACATCGCCCTGATTGATTGCTCCCATGCAGCTAGCGAATCCCTCTGGCTGCAGTCGGCGGCAAACCGCCTGCGCGCCCTGCTCGCTGAGCGCGGCTTCGCTATCGAAACGAAGCTGTCCGCACTGAACACCGACCCGTGGGACTTCACCGTCTCCACCGGCGTGGCAACCGGTCAGGACGCGCACTCGGCAAGCACCGCCGCAGCCCCCGCATGGGAACTCTAGGGCGAGAATTCTAGGGGAGAGAACTCTAGAAGAATCCGCGCAGATTCCCTCAATGCGTAAGAGCCCGGGCACCCCGTCCGTTGTGACGAGGTGCCCGGGCTAGAACCGGCTCGGTCTACTTAGTTAGCAATGCGATACAGGCCGGTAGTGGTAGGGTGCATAACACGATGCCAGTAATAGAACGTTATCCAGTCCAATTCAATGCGGGTCACAGCATGATTCGGTTCAAACATGCCGGTCTCGGGAGTAATAACATTCTGCTGGGTAGCCCACAGAATCTCACGGTAGAACGCGGAATCCGGCGTAACATCCGGGAAGGACGAAACACCCGATACTTCCGGTGAACCAGACGCACGGTAAATCATTGCGGCAACGGTTGCATTCGTGAGACCGTCCTCCGCGTGGAACTTTCCGTCAGGTCCGCCGAAAGTAACGCCCTTTTCACGAGCCCAAATGTAGGCGGCGTAGTTCGGATTGTCCGTCTTCACATCCGGCCACGGAGAGACTTCAGGAAGGTCCACCTTGGGGCTGCCCTTCATCTCATAAAGGGCGGAAGCCAGCTCACCGCGGGTGGCAGGCTGCTTCTGTTCCTCGTCGTTCAGCGATGTCGAAAAGTACATACGTTCCTCTACGGGTACGTAAGCATTCGTGAACCGCTGGACACCCTCAAACTTCAAATCCTGGTGCGCCAAAAGAACGCCGCGGTGCTCCGGGGCAAAACCCACCATCGGCGTGATGAGAGTCTTATCCGTCTTGCTGGGGTAACCGTAGTCGCTCCACGCCTCAATGACGTACTGCTTGGACGGATCCAGCGTGTTCGCGGGAATCTTGAGATTGACGAAAGCGAAGCCTCCCTCCAGGCCCGTCTCGTATTCATCATCACCGTGGGCGTAACGCTTCATCTCGCTCATAACCAGGACGGGGGAACCCGTGCCCTTCTCGCGAATGACGTACATCATACCCTCAACGCCGGGGATGTCAGTCCCTACGAAGCCCTGACCCTGAATCAGCAGCTCCTGATCCTTCGTGGTGTCCTTCAAAGCGTCGTATTTCAACTTAGGTGCGAAGGTGTCGAAGTGATAATCATTGGTGCTCAGACCGTGATGCGTCACAACGTTCTTGCGAGCCCAGATATCCTGAACGGTCGACTGCGGCTGGCCCTCGGGCTCGGCGAGGATGCCAACCTCGTAACGCACCTTGTCCAGAGTCATATCCGGGAAATACTCCGTGAGAGTGTAGTAACTCGGCAAAGTATTAGCCTCAACATTCAGAGGGGCGACAAAGGTGCCGTCATCGTCAATGGTGAAGTCCTTGCCCTCTTCAAACCGCAGAAGAGTGTCGGTAATCTGCAGAGCGTTATAGGGGACGTTCTCCTCGGGCGCGATGTAGATGACAACCTTGCCGTGCTGCTCCCGCCACTCCTTGGTGAAGCCGGTGCCCAGAACCGTAATTTTACTGTCCTCACCGGTGTACAGGCCGTCGCCCTCTTGCTTGAAGACGTCACGGCCGTCCTGGTAGTAGTAATCCTCATAGACAACGGTGAAAGACGGCTCATCCGCGACATCCTGAGTTGCAGGGGCGGGGGTATTGGCAGTCGGTGCGTTAGCAACGGGCGCGTTTGCGGTGGGCGCTGCGTCCTGGGCTAACGCCGGGGTCAGCGGCAGGACCATCACGCCCGCCAGTGCGAGTGCGCTACAATTCCGAGCCGCGCGGAGGAATGAAGACTTAGAGTTCGGAAGTGAGGACATAAGACATCCTTAAAGTTGTTTCTCGCAGGGCTCTGCGGGCTCAGCAGTGGGTAGGGAGCTCACCGTTGAATCCGCACACACCCTATGAGAAAAGTGGTTGAAAGCCCCGTCGGTTTCGGGGATATTCTCACCCTATCAAAGCGTTGAACGATTGTCAGGAAACACTCAAGGAGTACTTTAAGGTTTCGAGAAATCTCACACAGCGGTAGCTGTTAAAAGCTGAACCCCGTGCTCCCGAACAGAAAACCATTCGGGAGCACGGGGAACCAGAGAGTTATCCGACGCGCCGCACGCGCCCTCAAGGTAAAACCCGAGGGGATGCGGGCGGTCTAAACGACCTTACTTAGCGCGAGCCTGGAACGCCTCAATCAGAGTCTCCAACTCACCATGAGTCACCATGTACTGAGCATCGAAAGCGCCGTTAGCGTTCAGCACCACCTTGTTCTGCTGAGCCCACAGAATCTCACGGTAGAACGCCGAACCGGGAGCCACATCACTGTACGGGGAGTCGCCCTTAACCGCAGGCGAACCAGCCGCACGGTAGGTGAACGCCGCAACGGTAGCGTTCGAAATGCCTGCATCAGCATGGAACTTGCCGTCCGACCAGCCGAAGGTAATACCCTTCTGACGAGCCCACACGTACGCGGGGAAGTTCGGGTCGGTGGTCTTCACATCCGGCCAGGGAGAAGTTTCAGGCAGCTTCACCTCGGGGGTGCCCGCCTGAATGTACAGGGCAGCTGCGAGCTCACCGCGGGTAGCGAGGGTCTCCAGCTTCTCGTCGGAAGGATCAGGGTTCTGGTTATCGTCCTCATTGGGGTCCTGAGCGTTGGGCAGGTTAGCATCCCTATAACCGTTCGTGCCGTTCAGGTCCAGGTCCTGCCATGCGAGTAGGGTACCGCGGCCCTTGGTGGACCTGCCCACGACCGGTGCGATCAGCTTGCCGTTATTGCCGTAACCGTCATTAGCCCAGACCTCAATCACGTACTTCTTCGAAGCATTCAGAGTGTTTGCCGGAAGATTCACGGTACCGTTCAGGTTGCCATCACGGTACGCCGAAGACTGGGTGGGGTGGTCAAACTCGATAATGTCGCTGGTTGCCAGAACCGGGGTGTTCGAGCCCTTCTCACGAACCACGAGCTGAACGCCCCTAACGGAGTGAATATCGCCGTTAAACCCCTGGCCACCAACGTTCAGATCCTGTGATTTTGCGGGGTCAGTCACAGCGTTGTAACCCAGGCGCGGTGCGAACGGCGCCGGCTTCTCGCCCATAGTATTCAGCACCTGGGTGCTCACCACGTTCTTGCTGGTCCACAGCTCCTGAGCGGTCAGCGGCTTCTGATCCTTCTGTTCAGCAACCACGCGAATTTCGTAGAGGACATCGTACTTGGTGCCGCCGGTCGGGTCGTCGAAGTTGTCATCATCGATGAAGTAGTAGGCAGCAAGCTTGTACGCCTCAACCTTCAGGTCAGCCTCAAAAGTGCCGTCATCGGCAATGGTGAAGTCCTGACCCTCCACGAAGCGCAGCATCTTCGAAGTCGGAATCTCGTAGCCAGAGGGCGCGTAGTTCGCGGGGGCAATATACAGCGCCACGGTGCCGTGCTGAGCACGCCACTCCTTGGTGTAACCCGCACCCTTCACATGAACGGTACCGCCCTCAGTCGTGACGAGGACGGGGTTCACACCGTCGTACTTGTAACCGTCAGGGATGGAAACCTCAAGGGTCGGGGTAGCCGCAGCGTCCTGGTCGGCTACCTGCGGGGTAGCGGCAGCAACAGCGGCATCAGCGGCAGGAGCTGCATTCTGAGCCAGTGCCGGGGCCAACGGCAGAACCATAGCACCAGCCAACGCCAGCGCGCTGCAACCCTGAGCGGCGCGGAGGAAAGAATATTTAGAATTCGGAAGCGAGGACATAAGACATCCTTAAAGTTGTTTCTCGCAGGGCTCTGCGGGCTCAACGGCGGGTAGGGAATTCGCCGTTGAATCTGCACACACCCTATGAGAAAAGTGGTTGAAAGCCCCGTCGGTTGCGGGGACATTTTCACCCTATCAAACCCTCAGGTAGATGTCAGAGAACACTCAAGGGAAGCTTGAAAGTTTTGAGGCGTTTCACAGGTTAATCAGCCGGTAAAAGCTGAACCCCGTGCACCCGGTGAGAAGAAGACTCTCAGGATGCACGGGGTTATGACTCAGACTAGAACCAGCCCACCATAGTCAGTGCGGTTCTGAAAAATGAACATCATCTGCTCCAGCTCACCACGATTTACCATCGTGGTCGCCTCAAAAATACCCCTCTGCGGGTTAATGACACCATGCTGAGCAGACCACAAAATCTCACGGTAGAAGGCGGAACTCGGATTCACATCCGTAAACGAAGAAACACCGGAAACAGCTGGGGAACCTGCTGCACGGTAGGTGAACGCCGCAACAGTAGCGCGTGAAATACCTGCATCCGCATGGAACTTACCATCAGACCAGCCGAAGCTGATGCCCTTCTCACGAACCCAAATGTACGCAGCGTAGTTCGGGTCGTCTGTCTTTACATCCGGCCACGGGGAGACTGCAGGGAGGTTCACCTTGGGGGCGCCAGCTTGAAGGTACAGTGCCGCAGCTAGCTCACCGCGAGTAGCGCGCTGCTGCTGTTCCTCATCGCTAAGCTTTGAGAAGAGGTGCTTATACTTGGGCTTGGGTAAAGATACATTCGTGAATTCCTTAAGACCTTCAAACTTCAGGTCCTGACGGCCCATAAGGACACCGCGGTGCTCCGGCGCTAAACCCACCAGCGGTGTAATCAGAGTCTTATCCGTCTGGCTGACATAGCCATAGTCGCTCCATGCTTCAAGGACGTACTGCTTAGACGGATCCAGAGTGTTCGCGGGAATTTTGATGGTTTTGTAAACAGCATTTCCCCACAGCTGAAGTGTGCCATTGCCACGATCGTAGTAGCGCTCCATCTCGCTCATGAGCAGGACGGGGGTGCCGGTGCCCTTCTCTCGAATCGTGTACATGACACCCTCACGGCCGGGGAGTTCATTCGCGCTGAAACCCTCACCCTCAATCATCACCTCCTGATCTTTCGCGGTGTCCTTCAGGGCATCGTACCTCCAATGGGTCCCGATAATTTTAGGATGGCGACGGGCATATATCGGCTGGTGGATAGCTACATTCTTACGAGCCCAAATATCCTCAATGGTCGGCCACGGCTGATCCTCGCCCACGGTAAGGATGCCAATCTCATAACGCACCTCTTCCCAGCGGAAATTCGGGGCATCATAACGGATGGGGTCGTAGAAAGTAGCCAAGTCGCCATATTTGATAGTCAGGGTGGCCTCAAAAGTGCCGTCATCGGCAATAGGGAAACGCCAACCTTCTTTAAAGAAAAGCACCGACGTTGAAGGCTCAGTGTTGCCGGGACGATCTTTTGTGGCGGCAATGTAAAGGACTGCCTTGCCGTGCTGCTCACGCCATTCCTTGGTGAGGCCGGTGCCCCTCACCGTAATTTCGTTGTACTTATCGGTGTACAAAGCCGCACCCTCCCCATAATCAATGGTGAAAGACGGGCCATCCGTGACGTCCTGAGAAACCGGGGAAGCGGTATTGGCAACCGGCGCGTTAGCGACAGAATTGTTAGTGACCGGTACTGTATCCTGAGCTAGCACCGGAGTCATCGGCAGAACCATCGCGCCAGCCAACATGAGCGCGCAACAACCCTGCGTTGCACGGCGGAATGAAGACTTAGAACTCGGAAGTGAGGACATAAAGCATCCTTAGGGTACGTCCCATTGGATGTTTGCAATTCCTGCAGGATGATTTCCGGCCGATTCTTCACCGTCGAAGTTGCGCTGACCCAATAAGAAATTCGTTGATTATCCCCGTCGGTTTTGGGGGTAGCCTCAGCATATCAAACCCTTAATGAGAAGTCGTGAGAAATCTCAAGGAATAGTTGAAAGTTTTGAATTCTGTGCCGCAATGATTCCGCGAGCACCCAAAAATAGGTGCAGAAAAAAGCAGAGAAAACGGGCATAGAAAACCCCGTGTTCCCGAATAGAAAAACCATTCGGGAACACGGGGTATTCAGCTTAGAACTAGTCCGTCTTACATAGCGCGGTTCTACCCTGCACCGTTCTACTTGGCGCGGTTCTGGAAGTTGAACAGCATCTGCTCCAATTGACCACGATTCACCAGATCCGTCGCATTAAAAGAGCCGAAATCCGGATTAATGACATACTGCTGAGTGGACCACAGAATCTCACGGTAGAACGCAGAACCCGGCTTCACATCGGTAAAGGAAGACACGCCCGATACAGCCGGGGAACCCGCTGCACGGTAAGTGAACGCTGCAACGGTGGCGTTCGAGATGCTTGCCTCCGCGTGGAACTTGCCATCAGACCAGCCGAAGGTGATGCCCTTCTGACGAGCCCAAATGTAGGCGGGGAAGTTCGGGTCGGTGGTCTTCACATCCGGCCAGGGGGAAGTCTTAGGCAGATTCACCTTGGGACTACCAGCCTGAGCGTACAGAGCCGCAGTCAACTCGCCGCGAGTAGCGCGCTGCTGCTGCTCCTGGTAGGTGAGCTTCGAAATCAGGCTCTTGTACTCTCCCTTAGGTACGGTAGCATCCGCAAAGTCCTGAACACCCTCAAACTTCAGATCCTGACGGCCCATAAGAACACCGCGGTGCTCCGGCGCCAAACCCACAATCGGGGTGATGAGGGGCCTGTCCTTCTTGGTGAGGTCGTAGTCGTAGTCGCTCCACGCCTCAATGACGTACTGCTTAGACGGATCCAGGGTGTTTGCGGGGAGCTTGATGGTGCGGTAAAGAGTGCCTCCCTCCAGGCGGGTTACGCCATCGGGACCTTCATAGTAGGACTTCATATCGCTCATCGCCAGGACGGGGGTGCCGGTGCCCTTCTCGCGAATCACGTACATGGCACCCTCACGGCCGGGCAGCTCCTCACCAACGAAACCCTCACCCTGAATCAGCAGTTCCTGATCCTTCGTGGTGTCCTTCAGGGCATCATACTTCCACTTAGGTGCCATGACTTCAGGATGGTAGGCGCGGGTGTACATCGGGTGGTGGGCGATAACGTTCTTGCGAGCCCAAATATCCTCAATGCTCGACTGGGGCTGGCCCTTAGCCTCGGTCAAAATACCCGTCTCGTAACGCACCTCATCCAGGGTGATACCCGGGAAATAATCAATGGGAGTGTAGAAGCTCTCCAGAGCCTTAGCCTTGATGGTCAGCTTCGCCTCAAAAGTGCCATCATCGGCAATGGTGAAGTCCTTACCCTCTTCAAAACGGAGCATCGACGTGGAAGGCTCAGCGTTACCGGGGCGGTCCTTCGTAGCAGCAATGTAGAAGACAACGGTGCCGTGCTGCTCACGCCATTCCTTGGTGAAACCGGTACCCTTCAGAGTCACGGTGCCACCCTCGCCGGTGTACAGAATGCCGTCATAATCAGCGGAGTACGTCGGCTGTGCCGCGGCGTCCTGAGCTACCGGCTTGGGGGTCACAGCATTTGCCGCCGGTGCATTAGCAACAGGTGCCGCATCCTGGGCGAGTGCCGGAGTCATCGGCAGAACCATAGCTCCAGCCAGCACCAGTGCGCCGCAACCCTGCGCCGCACGGAGGAAAGAAGACTTAGAGTTCGGAAGCGAGGACATACATCATCCTTACGGGTCGTACCCATCGGGATGATGCGGTTTCATAGGGTTTCTGGGGTGAGAAATCTCCGTTGAATCTGCGCCAACCCAATGAGAAAAGTGGTCGAATATCCCCATCGGTTTCGGGGACGTTTTCACCCTATCAAAGGGTTGAACAGATGTCAGGAAACACTCAATGGAGACTTGAAGGTTCTGAGGGTTTTCACAGGTTGACCAGCCACTAAGAACTGAGAACCCAGCACGCTAAACTCAGCAAACTAAACCCCGAAAACAGAACCCCGCGCTCCCGAATAGAAAACCATTCGGGAACACGGGGTTATTCGTGCGACTAGTGTCGACAAGCAGAGCCAGTTTAGCGGGCCAGCTTATCGAGTCTGGAAAGCAGTCAGAACAGTTTCCAGGTGGCCGCGAGTCAGCAACTGCTTAGGAAGGAAATAGTGACCACCGTACACAGTAGGCAAATTCTGGCTCGCCCACAGAATCTCACGGTAGAACGGAGCACCAGGCTTAACATCCGCATAGGGAGAATCGCCCTTCACCGCAGGAGAACCCGCCGCACGGTAAGTGAACGCCGCAACGGTAGCGTTCGAGATACCAGCGTCCGCGTGGAACTTGCCGTCCGACCAGCCGTAGCTGATGCCCTTCTCACGAACCCAAATGTACGCAGCGTAGTTCGGGTCGTCAGTCTTCACATCCGGCCAGGGCGACGTCTCAGGCAGCTTCACCTCGGGCGCGCCAGCCTGAAGGTACAGAGCCACCGCCAGCTCGCCGCGGGTAGCGCGTTCCTTGCGCTGCTCATCGGTCAGACTAGGCTTCTTATCATCAGTGTTGGACGCATCAGAACCCTTAAAATTCAGGTCCTGAGAAGCCAGCAGAGTACCGCGGCTCTCGGGTGCCTTACCCACCACGGGAGCGACAAACTCGCCGTCCTCGTAACCGTTGTTACCCCACACCTCCACGACGTACTTCTTCGCCGGATCCAGAGTGTTCGCCGGGACCTTGACGCTACCGGACAGCTCACCGTTCACGAACTCAAAGGCTCGGTCGTGGTGGTTGTACTCAATAAGGTCACTGGTTGCCAGAACCGGGGTGTTCGAACCCTTCTCACGGATTACATACTGAACACCCTTGGGGGAAGCAATCTCACCGTAGAAGCCGGTACCCGAGAAGTAAATATCCTGATCCGCGGTGGTGTCGCCCAGAGCCTTGTACTCCACCTTGGGAGCAAACTTCTCAGGGCGGTACGCCTGAGTCTGCACCGCAATACGTTGCACCACGTTCTTACCAGCCCACAGGTCCTTAACCGTCAGCTGGGAGTCGCCCTGCTTCTCAGCAACCAGGTCAACCTCGTAACGCACCTCGTAACGCGGGATACCGGGGAAGTAGTTGCGAGGCTCGTAGTAGTTCAGCAGCGCGCCCGGCTTGACGGTCAGCTGAGCATCCAGGGTGCCATCCTCGGCAATGGTGAAGTCCTTACCCTCCTCAAAACGGAGCGGCGTACCATCAGCGGGCAGAAGGCTACCATCGGGAACGCCCTGAGAAGCGGCAATATAAACTGCTACGTTGCCGTGCTTCTCACGCCATTCCTTCGTGAAACCCGAACCCTTCACGTGAACGGCGCCGCCCTCGGAGGTGTACAGCAGCTGAGCCTTGCCGTCGTACAGAACCTCGAACGTCGGGGTAGACTCCTGGGTGGCCTTAGCGCCCGGAACATCCGCAGCCTGCGAACCATCAGAACCATTGAAGTTCAGCGCCTGAGAAGCGAGCAGGGTGCCGCGGCCCTCGGGTGCCTTACCTACGACAGGGGTAATGAACTCGTCGCCCTCGTAGCCGTTGTTGCCCCACACCTCAACGGTGTACTGCTTCGCCGTATCCAGGGTGTTAGCGGGAATCTTAACGTTACCGTTGAGGAGTCCATGCTGGTACTGGGACGAATACTCGGGGTCGTTGTACTCGATAATGTCGCTGATAGCCAGGACGGGGGTGTTCGAGCCCTTCTCACGCACAACAATCTGAACACCCTTCGGGGAGTTAATATCACCCTTAAAACCCCAACCAGAGAAGTTCAGAACCTGATCGTTACCGGTATCCTTCAAAGCGTTGTAGCTCCAATGAGGAGCGAACTCATCAGAAGTAGCAACAGGATTCTCGCGGACGCGATGATCCGGCAGGGAACCAGCAACAGCCGCCGCAGGAGCATCCGCAACAACATTCTGAGCAATCGCAGGAGACATCGGCAGAACCATCGCGCCAGCCAACGCCAATGCACCGCAACCCCGTGCTGCACGGAAGAAGGACGAAGCCTTGAAATTCGGAAGAGCGGACATAATCATTCCTTATCGGTCGAACCCATCGCGCCGATGCAGTTTCTAAAAGGTGGTGAGGAATCTTCGTCGAATCTGCGCCAACCCAATGAGAAATGGTCGAATATCCCCGTCGATTCAGGGGACACTCTCACCCTAGCAAAGGGTTGAACAGATGTCAGGAACACTCAAGAGAGACTTGAAGGTTCTGAGGGTTTTCCCAGGTTGACCAGCCGCTAAGAACCCAGCATGCTGAACTTCGACAAACAGAACCCCGTGCTCCCGAACAGAAAAACCATTCGGGAACACGGGGTTATTCAGAGGGCTATCTTAGCGAACCTAGAAAGCCATCATCAGAACCTCCAGCTCACCGCGAGTCACCGTATGCTTGGGGTCAAACGTGCCGCTGGTGCTCAGTGCAACCCTGTTCTGACCAGCCCACACAATCTCACGGAAGAACGCAGAATCCGGGGTCAGATCAGTGTACGAGTGCCAGTCATGATCAAGGGTAGGGGAACCCGCTGCACGGTAGGTGAATGCCGCAACCGTAGCGTTCGAGATGCTTGCCTCCGCGTGGAACTTACCGTCAGACCAGCCGAAAGTAATACCCTTCTGGCGAGCCCACACATAGGCGGCATAGTTCGGGTCGGTGGTCTTCACATCCGGCCAGGGGGAGACTACCGGGAGGTTCACCTTGGGGCTACCAGCCTGAGCGTACAGAGCCGCCGTCAGCTCGCCGCGGGTAGCGCGTTCCTTGCGCTGCTCATCAGTCAGGCTGGGCTGCTTACCCTCATCAGCGTCAGACCCCTTGAAGTTCAGGTCCTGAGAAGCCAACAGCTCACTGCGACCCTCAGGTGCCTTGCCCACCACAGGGCCGGCATTCTCGCCGTTCTTGTAGCCGTTGTTAGTCCAAACCTCCACCACGTACTTTTTCGCCGGATCCAGAGTATTCGCCGGAACCTTCACGACGCCGCGTACCTTGCCGTTCTTGAACTCAGAAATATGGCTAGGGTGGTTATACTCAAAAATGTCGCTCGTCGCCAGAACCGGGGTGTTTGAGCCCTTCTCACGAATCACATACTGAACACCCCTGGAGAAGTTAAACTTGCCGTAGAAGCCGGTACCCAAGAAGTAAATGTTCTGATCAGCGGTAGTATCACCCAGAGCCTTGTACTCCACCTTGGGAGCAAACGGGCTGGGGCGGAATGCCTGAGTGTGCAGCGCACTATGAAACAGCACGTTCTTGCCAGCCCGCAGATCATTAAGGGTCAGCGGGGGCTGACCCTGTTTCTCGGTAAACATGCCAATCTCATAATTCACCTCGTAACGCTTCTCGTAACTCGGAGCACCGGGGAAGGGGACGCGAGGCTCGTAGTAGTTCTGCAGCTCACCGGGCTTAACCGTCAACTGAGCATTCAGGGTGCCGTTTTCAGCAATGGTGAAGTCCTTACCCTCCTCAAAACGGAGCAGCACATCCTTAGCGGGCAGGAAATCACCATCGTCAGGAACACCCCGAGAAGTAGCAATGTAAAACACTACTTTGCCGTGCTTCTCACGCCACTCCTTGGTGTAGCCCCAACCCTTCACATGGATGGTGCCACCCTCAGCGGTGTACAGGTACCAATCATCGCCGTCGTACTGATACCTGAACGTAACCTTCTGCGGGGTCTTACCCGGAATATCCGAAGCTGTCGTGCCGTCAGCGCCTTCGAAATTCAGCTCCTGGGTAGCAAGCAGGGTGCCGCGGCCCTCGGGTGCCTGACCCACGACGGGGGTAATGAACTCGTCGCCCTCGTAGCCGTTGTTACCCCACACCTCGATAACATAATCCTTTTCCTTATCCAGGGTGTTCGCCGGAATCTTCGCCGTACCGTGGATGTAGCCGCTCTGGTAAGCGAAAGCCAGATTCTCGTGGTTATATTCAACGATGTCGCTAACCACCAGAACCGGAGAGTTCAAACCCACCTCTCGCACAACAACCTGAACACCCTTCGGGGAGTTAAAAGCACCCTCAAAACCCCAACCCCAGAAGTCCAGAACCTGATCCTCATCAGTGTTCTTCAAGGCGTTGTAGCTCAAGTGGGGATCGAACTCATCAGAAGTAGCAACAGGGTTCTCATGGACGCGATCATTCGACTGGGAACCAGCCGCCGCAGGAGTATCTGCAGTAGCGTTCTGAGCAATCGCAGGAGACAGTGGCAGAATAATCGCACCCGCTAGTGCCAGTGCACTGCAGCTGCGGGTTGCATACAGGAGTGAAGCCTTAGAATTCGGAAGAGCGGACATACATCATCCTTAATGGTCGTACCCACCGGGATGATGCAGGTTCATAGGGTTTCTGGGGTGAGAAATCTCCGTGGAATCTGCACCAGCCCAACGAGAAGTGGTTGAGTGCCCCCGTCGGTTTCGGGGATACTCTCACCCTAACAAACCTTCAAGTAGAAATTAGTGCGTTGCTCACGAAAAACTTGAACCTTCCAAAATATTTCACTGCGTGCATGATGCCGCGCACGGATAACCCCAAACCCAGGCGGCCCCAACCCCCAGGCAACTCCGCGCACAGTCCTCAAAATACGAGCGGCCCCGCACTCCCAACAAGGAGCACAGGGCCGCCAAACACACTAACCAAACGCTAAAGCAAAGCGTCAAAAATACGAAGTGTAAAAACTACGAAGTGCGGAAGTATAGGTACATCATCATCGCAACACGACCACGAGAGGTCTGAGCCGTCGGCTCAAAAGCATTACCCTCAGACACCGTCGACACACCATGGCGAGACGCCCACACAATCTGACGGTAGAACGGAGTCGCAGACGAAACATCGCTAAACGGGGAAGTACCCGACATCTGAATCTTCTGCGCACCATCAGCACGGTACAGAAGCGCCGCAGCGGAAGCATTCGACAAGCGCGCCTCCGCATGGAACTTACCATCAACCCAACCGGACGTAATACGCTCCTGACGCGCCCACAGGTACGCATCATAGTTCGGGTCAGACTCATCAACATCCGCATACGGCGAATGCTCCGGACGGGCCACCGCCGGCGAACCCGCCAGCTTATAGAACATGGTGATCAACTCGCCACGAGTCACCGGATCCTCAGCACCAAACTGGTCCTCAGAAACCGGCTCCATCGTCTGGGTGCGAACAGCCCAACGGATACCCGCATAGTACGCAGAATCCTCAGGGGCATCAGCAAAAATAGTGTTCGCATCCGGCGCGGTCACGGACGGACGCAGAATCTTCGGGCCCTGGGTCGAAGAACTCGACACCAGAGCAGAAGTAGAAGTCGCCGAAGCGGTCGCCGGCGCAGCAGTATCCGCCGAAGAAAGACGCGCCTCCGACGGATCATAAAAAGAGAAAAGAGGTGAGAACGGCAGATACAAAACACCCGCCAGCGCCACAGCGCCAACAGCCAGCTCAATACGGCGGCGCTTACGCTTCTTCGACTCAGCCTGAGAAGAAGCCTCGGGGGTGCCCTCCGGTGCCAGCAGAGGTGCAGAAGAATTATGGGCAGTATCAGTCGACTGCTTAAAATCCTGGGACATAAATCCTCAATGTGGTTGATGTGTCGGTGTGTGATGGGCTCCCTCTAGTTCTACGCACCCAGCCGGATAAGGGCGCGCACCAAGGGGGCGCAACAGTCCTAAGCATAAACCACAGCTTGAAAAATATTAATTTACACTCCACAGAACATTCTTAAAAAAGGGGAGTAGAGCACCCCAAAAATCCGCCCAATAGCGGGTACCGCATGAGGCGCGCCCCACATGCGGTACAGCCCACATTAGCGTGTTAGCCGGCAAAAATACCTCGAAAAACCGCGGAACAGCACCGGGCGACAGTCCCGCACGCGCCCCTACAGATACCTTGCAGGCACCTCATAAACGCCCTGCAGGAGACACAGAAAGCCGGGCCGGCGGGATAAAACCAACGTTTCATCGCCGCCAGCCCGGCATAATCTCTAGAACCTAGAAGCTAAACCCAGTGAACTAGCAAAACCCTAGCGGACCTTGTAGTTCATCAAGAAACCAGCCAGCTCACCACGGCTCACCAGCGCAGACGGGTGGTACTCAGAGCCCGGGAAAACCTGCAGCTTCTGCTGCTTAGCCCAAGTAATCTCACGGTAGAACGCAGAGCCGACCTTTACATCGGTGTACGGCGCCTCAGTCGCAGCAACCGACTTCTTACCATCAAAACGGTACAGGAACGCCGCAACAGTAGCGTTAGACACAGACGCATTCGCGTGGAACTTACCATCAGACCAGCCGAAAGTAATACCCTTCTGACGAGCCCAAATGTACGCAGCGTAGTTCGGGTCATCGGCCTTCACATCCGGGTACGGGCTAGTAGCCGGCAGATCAACCTTCGGGGAACCAGCCATACGGTACAGTGCAACAGTCAGCTCGCCGCGGGTCGCATCATCATTAACGCCGAACCAATCCTTCTCGCGAGAATCAATCAGCTTCTGATCAGCAGCCCACAGAACAGCCTTGTGGTTCGCGTGAGCAACCGGAACATCAGCGAAACGCTCACGAGCCTTCTTGTTCGCAGACTCACCGGTCAGGGTCAGGTAATCAGCCGCGATGCGCTCACGCTGACCATCGGCGTAGTTGATGGTTACAAAAATAGCGTAGTGGCTATCCTCATCCAGCTTGGTGCCGTCAACGTTAACGGTCGTCTCAAACGCGCCGGTCGCCACACGGTCAGCGTTCAGAGTGATGCTATCCAGAGCCTCACCGGTCGGGTTGCCGTCAGCCTCAGCAGCCGAGAACAGCACATTCACGGTAGCACCAGCGGGGACGTCGAAATCCTTACCCTTCACACGGATAGTGGTCGAAGAGCTCAGATCCACCTTGTCAGTGCTCAAAGAAACCGAAGGAGACTCCTTCTTAACGTTCTCACCGTTCACCGGAACAAACGCCTGAGTGCTCAGCGCCTGGCTGTTCGCCTCATCGTTATCTTCCGGAACGTTGAACTCGAAAGTCTGCACAACATAGGAGTTGCCGGACTTCAGGGTGCCCGCCGGGATGTCCAGAACAGTCGAGAAACGGCCGTTGGTGTAACCCATGTACTGACCAAAGAAAGCAGAGTAGGAGGTGAACTTAGCCTCCGACTGAGCCAGTGCGGGGCCGGTCGCCTTACCGGTCGCCGGATCAACCGCACGAACCGCAACAATCAGCGACTCGCTACCGTTGTACGAAATATTCTGGAAACCAGCACCGTTCACAGTGACCTTAGCGTTCTCAGAAGCATTCACCGACGAAGCGCTGTACGACAGGGTCGGGGAATCAACGGCGGGAACATCCGCAACCTTCAGTTCAGTACGAACCTCATCCGCAGGAATCCAGCCGTCTTCAGCGTCATCGCGGTAACCGAGCACAACATCGAAGGACGAGCCATTGGCCTCCAGATAGTTAGCGCCGATAGAAGCGGTCAGGTTCACGGTGCCGTCAGCCGCAAAAGCGGACGCGGGAACATCCTGAACATAGAAGGGGTAATCACGCGGGTGGTGCGGCGGGAAAGCGACGCTTTCACCCTTCGGAACAACGTACAGGCGGAACGACTTGCCTGCAACGAAGTCCTTGGAGAAACCGGAGCCGCTAACCGTCACGTTGCCGCCCTTGAGAATATCAAAAGTGCCGGAGGTAACCTGCAGACGCTGAGCACCCTGAGCCTCGCCCTGTTCAACAGCCTGGGTTGCTACCGGAGTAGCAGGTGCGGCAAACGCGGGGGAGAGAGGCAAGAGCATAGCGCCAGCCAGGGTGATGGCGCAGCTGCTCTTGGCCACATTTTTGGGTAGCGCAAAGCGCATGTGGTTGGGAAGTGAGGACATTGTTATCCAATCAGTTTTTATCGGTGTCACGCATCGAGTGTGGTGCGCATAAACACCGTAGCAAATAGTTAAGACGTGCTGGAACCTGAAAGGTCATCAGTGCGAAAAATGCCTGTGTGTTTTATCGCATGTCTTAAGGTGAAGTATAGCTTTAAAAAGTATGTGCATGACGTGGAAAATATGCCTAAATAGTGTGCTGATAAGCACAAACACTGGTCACTGTACAAAAAAGAAAGCGTAAAAAACCCACCGCATTCGAAAAATTCGCACCTATGCAACCTCTGCAGGTTGAGAATATTCACAATGCGGTGGGTAAGGCAACATAAAAGTCACCCACAATAAAAATGGCACATAAACAGAGCCATAAAGTCGCCTATTTGACGAAAGCCAACCAGAATGGCTAACACCACGGAGAGGCGCTACCTGAGACGACTGCCGCCGTGCTCCATACGGTACAGCATCGTAGCGAGTTCTGTGTGCCCAATAAACGACTGCCCATACGCCTCATAGGTAGACTGTTCGCTGATATAACCCCAAATGTGCTGATCAATCGCCCACTGGGACTCCTTATGGAACGAGTAATGCCAGCCGAGAACAGTATTCCACCCACGTTCAGAAGAACCACCCGGCAGGCTACTCTTCTTTGACGCCGAAGAAACAGGACGAGGTTTCGCCGCAGGAACCTTACCCTGCGCCCTCTGATATCTATACAGGAACGCCACCGCCGAAGAATCGTAAACCTTCGCATCCGGGTGGAAATTACCATCAATCCAACCGAACGTAATGCCCTTCTGTCGAGCCCAAATATATGCGGCGTAGTCCGGGTCGTTGGGCTGAACATCCGGATACGGGCTGGTTGCCGGAAGCTCAACCTTCGGGGAACCCGCCAGCATATAGAGAGCCACCGTCAGATCACGGCGCGTCAAATTCTCAGAAGAATAGGAATCTGACTTGGGAAGCTGCTGAGCCTTGTACCACCTCTTCGCAGCCTCACGCTCCTCAAACGCGTTCACCACCAAACCAAGGTCAGTAGAAACAACCTGCTGCACAGAATCCGCGGCACCACCCTGACCGGGAAGAACCTTCTCCACAACCAGCTTGTAACCGCCCTGATAATTCAGCGCCTCACCGGGAATAGTGAGCGTTGCCTCCGTGTAACCGCTCTGGATGCGGTCAGCCGCAATATCCTGCTCCAGCGCCTTCTGACCGGTCAGATTGCCAGAAGCATCCGTAGCCTGTAGCGAGAAGCGGTAATGGTCCTCAGCGAGGTTCGGCAGGTTCACGGCACGCACCTGCAACGTGTTCTTCTCCCAATAGGGGCTCACCTGCGGTGAATCAGAACGATATTGGTCCATCTGCTGCGGCTCAACGCGCAGAACCGGGGCGGCATCCTTCACCTCGGTGCTCGAGTTAGGCGAGCGCACCGGAATAAACGGGGCAACATCCGTCAAAAGGCTACCGGGTACCTTCTCCTCATCCGGATTCGGGAAGAGGCCGCTGTAGACGCCGATCATGTACGACTTGCCCGGTCGCAGAGTACCCGCAGGAATTGTCACATCAGCAGAGAAATAGTTGTTGAGGAAACTCCAGCAATAGTATTCCCCGCAATCCGTATAACGAACTGCATGAGTGAAAACAGGCTTGCCCACCATCAACCCCGTAGCGGGGTCAACCTCATACAGCATCAGATATGCTGGGGCACTTCCCGGCTCAAGAAGCTGCTTAGAGAGAATATGGTAGCCCTCAATCTTCAGCTGCGTATCAACCCAGGGGTTATCGACCGCCGGCATGCTGTACACGTAAGTAGTCTGATCCGGCTCAGGGTCCTGAGTCAGGCTGAGCGGAGTGCGGGCAGTAAGGCGGGGGTCCTCATACTCCTCGGCGCTCGGCTCGCGCTCGCCCGCCGGGTAGTAGGTCAACACCACGTCAAGGGCAGGCGAAGGGGTCGCCCGGATGGTCTGCTTCTTGACCTCAAAGGTGAAGGTGAGGCTTCCGTCCGGGTTGTCGTGGACAATACCCTCATCTCGAAGATGATCAACCTTGCCGCGGTGCAGAGGATATTGGGTTGCCTCGCCGGTACGGGACCACTCGTAACCGGTACCACGGTTCACGAGACCGAACTGGAAGAGCTTGTACTTCTTACGGAACTCGGGGGTCAACGGGGAAGTCGTCACGGACACCGTGCCACCCTGAGAAATATTGAGAGTGCCGGTGGTGACCTTCAAATCAATCTTGTCGGCATCGCTGGCGCTAGTGGTTGCGGCGCCTACCTGAACAGGGGCCGCTTGAGCAGTCTGTGCGGGTTTCGCCGGTGCCGCATCAGCATGCACAGCAGGGGTGACCGCCAGCGCCGGGGTCATGCCCAGCAACAGGGAGAGGCTGATTGCCTTCTTGCCCTGAGTCTTTAGAGTGCGGGCATTTTGGGCAGGGGCTTTTAAGGTGGGCGTCTTAGCACCCTGAGCTGTGGTTGGTCGGAAGAAAGAAGACACGGTTATCCCATCTAATGTTCTGCACTGTGCTTTCGGCACGGTGGCTTTCTGCACAGTGGTTTTTTGCGAGGTGATTGAAGCGAGTGAGGGAAAACGTTGAGTGGAAGGGGAGAAACGAACGGTGAAAAGGAACGAAAAGTTGAGTAGAAAAGGGGGTGCACAGTTCGTCTTAGCGAAAGTGCTGGCGGGCTGAAAAGCCGGGCGAATCAGCCCGAAAATTTCAGCCCGCCATCACCGATTGTAAAGCAACACAGCATCAGGCTGCGTGGCCGCAGGGGACGACTCTCAAATAGCTACTTCAGGAATAACTATTTCAGGGCAACTACTTGAGGCGGCTGCCGCCGTGCTCCATGCGGTAGAGCATCAGTGAGAACTGCCAAGAGGAAACAGTATCCGAGCTGAAATTCTCACCGTGGCCTCGATAATATTCTGCGTATCCCCAGATAATCTGCTGGGTAGCCCACAGCGATTCCCTCCAGAACGCAGTATCCATACGCTCATACTCGGGCCAGTGCACCCGCGAACGTGAATCCCGTGTGGGAGAGTCCTCCGGTACATTACTGCTATCTGACGTATCGCTCTTCGGTACAGGCGAAGACGGCAAACTGCTCGACTCCGGCGAAGACGCAGGGGTTAGCGCTCGTTGGTACCTGTACAGGAACGCCACCGTCGAGGCAATCGAAAGGTTCGCCTCCGGGTGGAACTTACCATCGACCCAACCGAACGTAATACCCTTCTGACGAGCCCACACAATCGCGGCATAGTCCGGATCGTCCGGGGTTACATCCGCGTAAGGACTGGTTGCAGGCAGCTCAACATGAGGTGCGCCCGCAAGACGGTACAGCGCCACCGTGACATCGCGGCGACTCAGCACAGCCTTATGCTCATCCAGAAGAGCCTGCTGCTTAACCCACTCAACAGCCGCTTCCCGCTCCGCAGTGTAGCTTACAAAGAGCTCAAGGCCCTCAGAAGTGACCTGCTCGACCGTGTCCGCGGCGCCATCCTTGCCGGGGGTTACCTTTTCCAGAACAACCCTGTAAGACCCCTCATAATTCAGCGCGCTACCGGGAATATCCAGCTTCTCATCCGTAGAACCATTCTGAAGGTGCTCAGCAGGAATGACCTGTTCCAGGACCTTCTCGCCGGTTGGCTCGCCAGAATCATCCGTTGCCTGAACCGAGAAACGGTAATGACCATCGGTAAGCTTCGGAAGATTCGAGATACGCGCGGTGAGGGTATTCATCTCCTCGTACGGGCTGATGCGCTTATTCAGAATGTACAAGTCCGGACGCGCTACAGGCTGGTCAGGGTTAGGCTGCGTAGACCGCACGGGAAGGAACTCAGCGACACTGGTCAGTAGGCTACCGCTGTACTCCTCCTCGCCAGGACGAGGCAGATTAGAACCGTAGATGCCAATCATATAGAGCCTGCCCGGCTTCAACGTACCCGCCGGAATCGTCATCTCCGTGCTGAAGTAACGATTATGGAATCCGCCGCAAAGTTGTCCGCAACTTGTCAGCGGAATTATGTCGGAGAAAACAGGGCGTCCCATAATCTTTCCGGTGGCCGGGTCAGCCTCGTAGAGGGTGAGGTGCGCAACCGATTCATGACCACCTACCGCATGAGGATCGAGGATATGGTAGCCCTCAACCGTCAGAGTGGTATCCTGCCACGGCTTATCGATCGCCGAAATGCTGTAGCGGTACGTTGGCTGAACAGGCTCAGGGTCACGCACTACCGGCAGAGAAGCTCGTGCCGTAAGACGGCGGTCTGTCGACTCCCAACGCAAATCCGGCTCAGCTTCATCAGACGGGTAGAACGTCAACACGACATCGAAGAGAGTGCCCTCGGGTACATCAAAGATTTGCTTGCGAACATCAAAGGTGAACGTAATGCTTCCATCAGGGTTTTCATGAACCTTCCCCTGATTTCGAAGGGTAGCGACTCTCTTACCGTACTGGGCTTCAGGTAGCTTACTGCCGTAGCTTGACCACTCGTAGTCCTTCCCTCGCTCCACAATGCCGAACTCGAAGAGCGTGTACTTCTTGCGGAACTCAGCACTCAGTGGTGCAGTCGTCACAGAGACAGTGCCGCCCTCAGAAATATTGAGGGTACCTGAAGTGACACTCAAACGCACTTCATCAGATGCGGGAGGATTTATCGGGGTCGGAGGAGCAGCCAGCTGCACGGACGCAGTGACCGTAAAAATGTGATTACCCTTCTGATAAAGAGAATCTGAGAAAGCTACCCTCAGCTCTGCCTCAGAACCAAGGTACACATTCTGCAACTCCTTGATGACTGCAGAGTCAATTTCAAGTTCTACGGTGCGGGTACCGTCAGGGTTACGGACAACAATAATGTCATAATCAAAGTAAGGAATGTCAGTAATTCCGACGATAGTCTTTCGAGCGGTTTTACTATAAATGTCGACGGATTTGACGTAATACCCCAAATCAACTTCCGGGGAAATGTTAGAAATAGTAACTTTATATTTCCCCTCATGGTGCGGGTCAACCGTCTGAGGAGACAGTGAAACCTTCGGAAGGGTATTGCGGTACGTATTGCTCTGGTAAGGCATTTTCGCGGGGTTCTTACCCACAGGAATGAAGGGGAAATCGCGCGATATAGCGTTAATGCCGAAGGGAGAAGAATCAACCCCAGAGGGATAAGATCCAACCACGCTCAGATAATACCCCTTACCAGGCTTTAAAAAACCGGCAGGAATCGTAATCTTACGCTGAAAATGACCGTTAGGAATCAGACCATGAAAAACCCGCTTCAAGTACGGAGAATCTGCAGGAACTAAATCCTCGAAATCTGAATAACGATGATAACTTTCAGGATCATTCGGGTCGATTTCCACAAGGGTGAAACGTAGCTTATTCATCCCGTCAAAACCCGAACCCGTCATATTGATTTCAATTGGTTTTCCTGAATTAATCTGCTCCTCAGAAATAGAATCCACATCATAGGTAATAGAAGGCAAAGCAGACTGCGGGAAATTACTCGTCACGGCGAGTGCTGTGCGAATACGGTCTTCAGTGCTCCACTGATAGGGGTGTGCGTCATCCAGCGGGCGGTAGGTCAAGATAACTTCGTACTCCATGCCCGCAGGGATGCCGTTGGAGGATACTTCCAAGTCGGCGTTGAAAGTTCCGTCTGCTGAAAGCCTCGGAACATCAAAGCGCGGCCCCTGGTATGTGGGCTCCTGGTAAGGACCGACATAGGTAGAGGAACCCTTGGGCGCAATAATGAGGCTACGTAGCTCATTGTGTGCCAAGAATTCGGGAGTGAAGCCGGTGCCTTCAACATGCACCGTGCCACCAGTCTCAATTTTTAACGTGCCACTGGTGACACGCAAAGTCGGTAGCGAATTGATCTGCTCGCCCTGGGCTACAGGATTCTGCTGGTTTTCTGTCTGGCGCTGGTTCAAAGCTACAGCGGGGGAGGCGGGGGTCGCCTGTGCCGGTTGCGCCTGCTGGTCAGGTGCCGCCTGAGCCGGTGCTGCCAGCGCCGCCGGGGTGATACCGGCAAGCGGGCTCAAACCTAGCAGCAACGACAGGCTGAGCGCGCGGGCGCTCGCCGGGTGGCGCGGGGTATCGGAGTGAGGCGGAGCGCCTCGTGGTGCGAAGAATGAAGACATCATTATCCCATCTACAAAAAACTGTACGGTGAATGAAGCGAGCGAACAGATGAAGCGTGAATAAGTGAAGTGAGCGAAAAGGTTGAGTAAATCAAGCGCCGGGAAACCGGGGCGCTACTCGCGGGAAGACTCCCACCGGGTAACGCTCCCGAATTCCCTCACCGGTGCCTGTATAGGATGCTAGGGGCGGGACTGATCTAGCTGTTGAGCCTGCGGCACAACGACTCGAAGAACACAGCCCGCCAGCCCCCTCACGCACCGAAACTAACCAAGACGACTGCCGCCGTGCGCCATACGGTACAGCATGACCGAGAACTCCGAAGAGGAAACAGCATCTGAACTGAAACCCTCGGCGTAGCGGTGATCATAATCCGTATAACCCCAGATGAACTGCTGAGTAGCCCACAGCGACTCCCGCCAGAATGCAGTATCCGTACGCTCATAATCGGACCAATGCGAACGCGAAACCCGGACGGGAGAATCACCCGGCACGCTACTGTTCTTGGGCACAGACGAAGACGGCAAACTGCTCGACTCCGGCGCAGGAGCCGGGGTAACCATCCGCTGGTACCTGTACAAGAACGCCACCGCAGAACGCGTCGAAAGGTTTGCCTCCGGGTGGAACTTGCCGTCAGCCCAGCCGAAGGTAATGCCATTCTGACGAGCCCAAATGTACGCGGCGTAGTCCGGGTCGCTCGGCGCCACATCCGCATAAGGACTGGTTGCAGGCAGCTCAACATGAGGTGCACCCGCCAGGCGGTACAGCGCCACCGTCACATCGCGGCGACTCAAAACGGTCTTACTCTCGTCCAGAAGAACCTGCTGCTTAACCCACTCGACAGCAGCCTTCTGCTCCTCAGCAGTATTCGCCAAGAGGTCAAGATTCTCGGAAGCCACCGGCTCGACCGCATCCGCCGCGCCATCCTTGCCGGGGATTACCTTCTCCAGAACAACCCTGTAAGACCCCTCATAATTCAGCGCGCTACCGGGAATATTCAGCTTCTCCTCCGCGGCACCATCGTGGATGCGCTCAACGGGAATAACCTGTTCCAGGGCCTTCTCACCGGTCAGCTCTCCAAAAATATCCGTCGCTTGAACCGAGAAACGGTAATAGCCCTCGGTAAGCTTCGGAAGACCCGAGACACGGGCGGTGAGAGTATTCATCTCCTGATACGGGTTGATGCGCTTATACGGAATGTACAAATCCGGACGCGCTACAGGCTGGTCAGGGTTCGGCTGGTTATCGCTCGGCTGCCCCGACCGCACCGGAAGGAACTGCGCAACACTGGTCAGCAGGCTACCGCTATAATCCTCCTCGCCCGGGTGAGGCAGATTAGAACCGTAGATACCAATCATGTAGAGCCTGCCCGGCTTCAATGTACCCGCCGGAATCGTCATCTTCGTGCCGAAATAGTTATTGCGGAAACCCGTACAGTGATGCAAGCAGTTGCCCGTCAACGGAACAACATGGGAGAAAACAGGGTGTCCCATAATCTTTCCCGTAGCCGGGTCTGCCTCATACAGAGTGACGTACGCCTGGCTGTCGTACCCGCCTACGATATTCGGGGGAAGAATATGGTAGCCCTCAACCGTCAGAGTCGTATCCTGCCACGGCTTATCAATCGCCGAAATGCTGTAGCGGTACGTCGGCTGATCAGGCTCAGGGTCGCGCACCGTGGGCAAGGGAATTCGTGCCGTACTACGGGGATCATCATACGGAGAATAGGGGTCCGGCTCCGACTGATTGGACGGGTAGTAGGTCAGCACCACGTCGAAGAGGGTACCCTCCGGAACCGTCATCCACTGCTTCGGAATGTCAAGAGTGAACGTGACGCTCCCGTCAGGATTATCGTGGGCCTTACCCTCAGCGCGGAGGTCGGCAACCTTGCTGCCATACTGCGCCTCAGGAAGGGGATCGCCGTAGCGTGACCAGAGGTAATTCTCACCGCGCTCCACAATGCCGAACTCATACAGCGTGTACTTCGCGCGGAACTCGGCACTCAGCGGCGCAGTCGTCACAGAGATAGTACCGCCCTCAGAAATGTTGAGGGTGCCCGAGGTGAGCTTCATGCCAACCGGGTTGTCAGGTTTCTTATCCTCCGCAGGGGTGGGAGGGGTCAACGGGGTAGGGGAATCCGCCAGCCGAACTGGTGCAGCAACCGTAAAATTATGGTTCTCTGAACCGTAGTAAGGATTATCTGAGAAATAGACCCTCAGCTCCGCTTCGGAACCCAAATACACGCCCCGTAGCTCTTTAATATCCTCCGCATTAATTTCAAGTTCTACGGTTTGGGTGCCGTCGGGGTTACGGACCACAATTTTGTCACGTTCATAGTAATGTTCACTATTAATGCTGAGGTTGGCAATAGTTTTTTGAGCGGTTTTACTATAAACACTGATTGATCCAATATAGTATCCCAAATCAACTTCCGGGGAAATATTAGAAATAGTGACTTTATATTTCCCCTCATGGTACGGGTCAACCGTCTGAGGAGACAGTGAAACCTTCGGAAGAGTATTGCGGTACGTATTGCTCTGGTAAGGCATTTTCATGGGGTTCTTGCCCACAGGAACGAAGGGGAAGGCACGCCTCATAGCAATCGGGCCTGAAGGAGAATCTCCCTGTACCGACAGGTAATAACCCTTGCCTGATTTCAAAAGACCGGCAGGAATCGTAATTTTATGCTGAAAATGACCGTTAGGAATTAGACCGTGAAAAACACGCTTAAAGTACGGAGAATCTGAAGGGTCAAAAGCCCCCAGCTCCTTGAGATATTTATGGGTAACATTTGCAGTCGGGTCGTATTCAACGAGAGTAAAACTTAGCTTATTCATCCCGTCAAAACCCGAACCCGTCATATTGATTTCAATTGGTTTTCCGGAATTAATCTGCTCCTCAGAAATAGAATTCACATCATAGGTAATAGAAGGCAGAACAGATGCCGGAAAATCATTTGTTACAGGGAGCACCGTACGAATACGGTCCTCAGTATTCCACTGATAGGGGTGTGCGTCATCTAGCGGGCGGTAGGTCAAAATAACTTCGTACTCCATGCCCGCAGGGATGTCGTTGGAGGATACTTCCAAGTCGGCGCTGAAAGTCCCGTCTGCGGCAGGCGTCGGAACGTCAAAACGCGGTCCCTGGTATGTTGGCTCTTGGTGAGGACCCACGTAGGTAGAGGAACCCTTGGGCGCAATAATGAGGCTACGTAGCTCATTGTGTGCCAAGAATTCGGGAGTGAAGCCGGTGCCCTCAACATGCACCGTGCCTCCAGCATAAATTCTTAGTGCTCCGCTAGTGACGCGCAGAGTCGGTAGCGAATTGGTCTGCTCGCCTTGAGCCGCAGGAATCTGCTGTTTGTCTGCTTGCTCCTGAACCAAAGCTGCAGCGGGGGAGGCGGGGGTCGCCTGTTTCGGGTCTGCCTGAGCGGGTGCAACCTGAGTTGGCTGGTCAGATGCCGTCTGAGTCGGTGTTGCCAGCGCCGCCGGGGTGATACCGGCAAGCGGGCTCAAACCCAGCAGCAACGACAGGCTGAGCGCGCGGGCGCTCGCCGGGTGGCGCGGGGCGCCTCGTGGTGTGAAGAATGAAGACATCATAATCCCATCTACAAAAAACTGTACGGTGAATGAAGCGAGTGAGTAGATGAAGCAAGTGAAAAAGTCGAGTGGATATAGTCTGAAAAGCCAAGGCTAGGGTAGAAGAAGCCCCGTAAAGCCTGGTATCAGGCAAGAGAAGTCGCTCGGGAGGGGGGAAAGAGGCTGCACCGGCGGGCTGAAAAGCCGAACTAATCCGAACATTCCAGCCCACAGGGTACCCCTCACCACGACCGGGTGCTACTTGAGGTGGCTACCGCCGTGCTCCATGCGGTACAGCATCAACGCCAAGTCATAGACGGATGTTGTCTCCATGAAAAAGCGTTCGTGTTCCCAATCCCCGGTGTAGCCCCAAATGCGTTGCTGAACAGCCCACCGAGATTCACGCCAGAAAGCGCTACCCTCCTCCAAATCCAGAACCCATGGGTTAGCGCTCACCTCAGATTCATCCGACCCCGGCAGGCTACCGTTACGAGACTGCGGTGCGGCAGTCGGTAAGCCGGGAGACACCATACCGCGCGAACGCTGATACCTATACAGGAACGCCGCCGTCGAATAATTGTGCATGTTCATCTCCGGGTGGAAATTCCCATCCGCCCAACCGAACGTAATGCCCTTCTGACGAGCCCAAATATACGCGGCGTAGTCCGGATCATCCGGAGCGATATCTCCATAAGGACTCGTCGCCGGAAGCTCCACCTTCGGCGAACCCGCAAGACGGTACAGCGCCACCGTCACATCGCGGCGCGTCATATCGCGTCCCTCACTCAAAGAAGAAAACTCAGGAAGAACCTGACGGCGCTTAAACCATGCCCAGGCGGCGTTGACCTCCTTATTCTTCGTAAACTGCAGCTGCAGATCCCTCGAAGTAAGCTGCTCAACCGACTCAACCGTACCGTCCTTGCCGGCAGTCACCTTTTCCAAGAAGAGCCTGTACGAGCCGTCATAATTCAGCGGCGCACCGGGGACGTTCAGCTTCTCATCCACCGTGCCGTCATGGATGCTCTCAGCAGCGATCTCCTGCACTAGCGCCTTCTGACCGGTCAGATGTCCCTGCTCATCAACATGTTGTACCGAGAAACGGTAAGAGACCCCAGGCTGCTTCTTCAAGCCGACGGCACGTACCTGAAGGATATTTTCCTCATCATAAGGGCTCACTGTTGTAGCCTTCAGAAACATCTCAGGGCTCGCCGATTCCTTATTAAGCGAACGTACCGGAATGAAATCTGCAACATCATTCAGCAACTCACCGGGGTACTTCTCATCCTCCGGACGGTCTTTACCGTAGAAACCAATCTTATAGACCTTACCCGGCTTAAGCGTGCCCCCAGGAATCGTAATAGACGTCTTAAAATGCTCATTCAGGAAATAAACGCGCTCTCCACTACGGGAAGCCGGGTACGGAATCCGAGTGGTGAATTCGGGTTCGCCTACAATCTTTCCGGTCTTCGGGTCGACTTCATAAAAGGCCAGAAGCGCCGGACCGTCCTTGCCCTCTCGACTACCGCTCGTAGTAATATGGAACCCCTCAAGCGTCAGAGTCGTATCCTTCCACGGGTCATCAATCGCGGGCACACTGAAAATGTACGTCGTCTCAGTCGGCTTAGGGTCCTGCACAACATTAATAGGTGCACGCGCCACAAAACGGAATTCGGACGGCCAAAAATCCTTCCGGTGGCCCTTCTTGTGGTACGTCAGAATGACGTCGAAAAGAGTGCCTTCTTTAGCCTCAATAATGTACGGCCCAATATTGAGGAAGAAGGTGTAGCTCCCGTCTGGGTTTTCTACCATCTGCTTCGGGTTGGGGTCACGGTCAAAGAGGTAGCCAAAGTAGGCATATCCGTCAATGCGGGCATACGCGGCTTTGAAGTACGAAGAACCGCGATCAACCAGAGAAAATTCGTAGAATTCGTAATTCTGGCGGAATTCAGCACTGAGCGGAGGCGTCGTCAGCGTTACGGTGCCGCCTCGAGAAATGTTGAGAGTCTCAGGAGAGACTTTAAACCCTTCCATTTCAGGATGGCGAGAATCATTCACTTCAGGATAGCGAGAATCATCCGCCTCCGGAAGCGAAGACGTGGATTCGTCAGCATCTTCTTGAGCTGCGGCGGGGGAAGCGGGGGTCGCCTGTGCCGGTTGTGCCTGCTGCTCAGGTGCTGCCTGGGTCGGTGTTGCGAGTGCCGCCGGGGTGATACCGGCAAGCGGGCTCAAACCCAGCAGCAACGATAGGCTGAGCGCACGGGCGCTCGCCGGGTGGCGCGGGGTATCAGAATGGTGCGGGGCACCTCGTGGTGTGAAGAATGAAGACATCATTATCCCATCTACAAAAAACTGTACGGTGAATGAAGTGAGTGAGTAGATGAAGCAAGTGAAAAAGTTGAGCAAATAAAGCGTGAAAAGAAAACCCTCAACAGGGGAGAAGTAGCCCCATAAAGCCTGGTGCTGGGCAAAAGAACTCGCAGAGGCAAGGAAGAAAAACCGGGGCGGCACCGGTGGGCTGAAAAGCCGAACTACGTCGAACATCCCAGCCCACCGGTTACCTCACTCACCACAACCCGGCGCTACTTGAGGTGGCTACCGCCGTGCGCCAAGCGGTACAGCATCAACTTCAAATCACCAGAGGAAACGAAAGACCTATCAAAGTCCTCATAGACGTATTCCCCATCAACGCGGTAACCCCACATGCGGTAATCAACAGCCCACTGAGCCTCACGCCAGAAAGCGCTACCCTGACGAACCTTATGCTGCCAACCGCTAGCACTCCGAGGCGCACCCTGGTTGCCCGGCACAGACGAGCTACGCGGCAACGAGGCAGAGGTCGGCACCTTCGGCGTGACCTGACCCATCGCCTTCTGGTACCTGTACATGAACGCCACCGTCGACGGGGTCGAAAGCTTCGCCTCCGGGTGGAACTTGCCATCCGCCCAGCCGAACGTAATGCCCTTCTGACGAGCCCAAATGTACGCGGCGTAGTCCGGGTCGCTCGTTGCCACATCCGCATACGGGCTAAAAGCAGGCAGCTCAACCTTCGGGGAACCCGCCAGGCGGTACAGCGACACCGTCACATCGTGGCGCGTCATACCGCTATGCCAGGACATCGGCGAAGGATTAGGCAAAATATCACGCTCAGCAAACCACTGCTCAGCAGCCTGCAACTCATCCTCACGCGTCAGCTTCAGAGGAATATCCTCGACAGCAAGCTGCTCCACCGACTCGCCGGCACCATCCTTACCGGGGGTGACCTTCTCCAAGACCAGACGATAAGCGCCCGAATAGCTCAGCTGCTGATCAATCGTCAGATTCAGCTCCACCCTGCCATCCTGGATGCGATCAGCGGGAATCGCCTGCTGGAACACCGTCTGACCGGTCAAACGCCCCTGCTCATCAACGTGCTGCACGGAGAGGCGGTACGATCCTTCACCCGGTGCAGAGAGCCCGGTAGCGCGCGCCGTAAACAAGTTCGTCCGCGCGTACGGGTTCAGCCCCACCGACCCAAGGTGCAGCGTGGGCCCCGCAGAGTCCTGCTCGGGAGAATGCACCGGAAGGAACTCCGCAACATCATTCAGCATAGAACCCGGAGAATCTTCCATGCCGGGGTAAGGCAACCCGTTCCCATACATACCAATAAAGTAGAGCTTGCCCGGCTTCAACGTACCCGCAGGAATCTTCAGCTCCGCACTGAAATAGTTATTGCGGAACCACCTGGTGTTAACCCCGTAGTACGTGTAGTCATCCCGCTGAGTGAACACAGGCTCACCCACCATCTTTCCCGTTGCAGGGTCAGCCTCATAGATAGCGATGACCGGCCAATCATTACCAACCATTTCACTAGCCTGGGAGAGGATATGGCGTCCCTCAACCCGCAGCGTCGTATCCTTCCACGGGTCATCGATAGCGGACTGACTGAAGGTGTAGGTTCCACGGGTCGGCTGCGCTTCCTGAACCACATCAATATGGGCGCGAGCATACAAACGGTTCGACCTACTCGAAGGTTCCGGCTCAGTTTCATCCGACGGGTAGTACGTCATCACCACATCGAAGAGCTCACCGTCGGCAGCCTCAACGTACTGCGGGGGAACCTTAAACGTGTAGGTGAGGCTACCGTCCGGGTTCTCCCGCACCTGATGCACCAAATCCTTGAGCATTCCGCCGTACTCGTCGAGAGGCTCATAACTATTGTGCTCCGCATACACGTACACCGACCCGCGCTCCACCAGAGCCAGCTCGTAGAAAGTGTACTTCTTACGGAACTCGGGGCTCAACGGGGAAGTCGTCACCGACACCGTGCCACCCTGAGAAATATTGAGGGTTCCCGAATCGACCTTCAACTCAACATTCCCCGGGTTCTCCGAATCAACAGCATCAGCGGCAAGAGGAGCCATCGGAAGCTGCGCGCTCACCGTGAACTTATGGCTACCGTACGAATACTCAGAGTCCGAGAACACCGCCCGCACTTCAGCCACTGAACCGCGGGAAGAAGGCCTATTGTAGGAATCGCCGTGAACCTTATACTCAACCTCCACGGTCAGAGTACCGTCAGCGTTGCGGGTTACCAGCTCGTCACGCTTATAGTATTGGCCCGCTACATCATTCCTCGCAAAATATGCCTGCTCACCAGAGGTAGCGTTATAAATCGCCACAGAATCAAGGTAGTACCCCAGATCCACCTCGGGTGAAATATTAGAAATAGTCACCTTATAGACACGGTCCTGACCGGGATCAAAATCCTGTGCAGCAACAGATACCTTCGGCAGGGTATTCCTGAACGAATTATCCTGATACGCCATGCGCGCAGGATTATTGCCCACAGGAACGAAGGGGAACTTGCGCGACAGCTTATTCCACCCGTGGGTTTCTACACCGGAAACACCCAGGGAATACCCCTTACCGGACTTCAGAACTCCCGCGGGGATCGTGATCTTCTTCTGGAAATAGCCGTTAGGAATCAGGCCTTTGAAAATGCGCTGATTCTCTTCCGTATCCGGTGCCTTCAGCTCACCAAGCGAAGCCACATTATCGTTCGTGACCTTTCCTTGCTCATCATGCTCGGACAAGGTGAATTTTACAGAGCTGACATCCTGAAAACCGGTACCCGTCAACGTCACCTCAACCGGCTGACCGGAAGCAATCTGCTCCTCAGAAATAGCCGAAACATCATAGGTGATGGAGGGGAGCACAGCCTTCGGGAGGTTGAACTCCACCGGCAGCGCCGCACGGACGCGATCCTCAGTGTTCCACGCATAGGGGTGCGCATCATCTACAGGGCGGTAGGTGAGAATGACCTCGTACTCCAGGTTTGCCGGCAGGCTATTTGCCGGAACCGTCAGGTCAGCACTGAAATTGCCGTCAGCAGCCGGTTTCGGGGCGTCAAAGACAAGGCCTCGGTGATCAACCTTCTGGTAGGGGTTGGCGTAGGTCGAAGAGCCCTTCGGGGCAATCGTGAGGCTACGTAGCTCATGATGTGCCAAGAACTCGGGGCTCAGCCCGGTACCCTCTACGTGGACGGTACCGCCGTGGAGAATGTCGAGGGAGCCGCTGGTCACGCGTAGGGTCGGCAGGGACGCATCCTGCGTATCACCCTGCACGGGCGCGTTCTGTACGGGTGCGTTCTGCGCGGGGGCGTTCTGCGCGGGGGAGGCGGGCGCCGGCTGGGCCGCCACCGGCGTCAAAGCCAGCAGCGGAGACAAACCCAAAACCAGGGAAGCACCCGCAACTTTTCGGCGCGTGCCACGAGCAGGCTTAAAGAAGGAGGACATCATTATCCAATCTGAATTTTCTGCATGAAAGAGGGCGAATGAGAAAAGAAGTTGAGAGGATAAATGAGTGACAGTCCACCGCACCAAACCCGCACGAATTCACATCGTAGAGGACCCGTAGCAGCGGCATGCTGAAGTGCAATCTCAGCCTACCAACCCGCGTCTTAAACATTCAATGAAAACACGAGAAAAACATGCCGATGAGAGTTATAAGACAAAAAATTCAAAAATTACGCCCATGTTTTATACAAAGCCCAAACCCCAAAAAGACCACACAATGGAGAGACAAAAATGGAAGCATCACCAGCGCTAAAAACGGCACCCAGCAGCGCCAGTACCAGAAAACGGGCACACAAAAAGGGGCGGCGAGAGAAAAACTCTCACCGCCCCTTCTATAGCCACTATCTTCAGATACTGTTCTCAGAGACTAACCCAAGCTAAAACGTGTAGGGTCAACCGCCTGGTTCACGGCACCTGCCGAATCCTAATCATCGATATAGGGGCTGTTGGGGATGGCGTCAAGCATGTCGAGCATTGACAGGACACGAGCCAGCTCCTCGCGGGTAGCAGTCTTGGTCGGACGGAAATCCTTGCTCTTATAGTGATAGCTCGTATCGATATTCACCGACGAGTGCAGCCACACCGACTCGGTGTAGAACGGGGCACCCGGCTTCATATCCTGCGGGGTAGTGGGACGGAACCAATAAGAACGACGACCGGGGGTAAGCATAAAGTAACGGTAGAAGAACGCAGCCATCGTAGCGCGGCTAGCCACCGCCTCCGGGTGCATCTTACCGTCAGACCAGCCGGAAGTCAGACCGTTCTGATACGCCCAAATATACGCCGGGTAACGCTCATCCTTCGGGGACAAATCCGGGAAAGGAGAACGCGCAGGAAGCTTCACCTTCGGCGAGCGGGCGCCTCGGTAGATTGCATCCATCAGGTCGCCGCGGGTCACCGCACGCTTAGGGTAGAAGCAACGTTCCTTATCGAGCAGCAGAACCTTTACCTTACATGACCTGTAGATATCGGGAGCGTACTCGCCATCCATATCAATATCCACAATGAACGGTGCCCACGCGAACTCCGTGTCAATCTTGGGGCGAACTTCAAGAGTGCGCAGAATGGTGTACTGCTCACGGCGCGGACGAAGAGACAGGCGAACACCATAGTCTGCATTCGGGCCACCGGTGATCTCAGGATCAATGACGTGATGCCTAATGTAGACATCATTCTCGATGCGCTTCTTCGGCTCAAGAGAGAAGAAATAGAACTGGGTGAAGCCCTTCTTCTTGGTGTAGTAGCCGACCTCAATGTACGGGGTGTACAGGCCGCTATCAATCACGGCCTGCAGGCCGGTAATCTCGTAGCTGAGGTTGAAGCCGCTAATATCAAACGACGCCTCGGTAATCTTGAACGTCAGCGGGGTGGTCTTAACGTCCAAGGTGGCAGCCTGAGCGCCCTGCTCACCGGCGTGGTGTGCGCCCAACGCGCCGGCGACTGTTAGTGCTGCCGCACCCTTAATGAGGGCGCGACGAGAGGAAAAATTAGACATATCGTTGTCCCATCGATGTGTTTCTGAGTGGTTACTTCTACGCTAGCAAACCAATAACCGTTGGGTAAGCCTCTAGTCGTTTGCTGTACGTACGTGGCGTGACGTGTTTCCATGTGTGTTGAGTTGAAAATGTGAATGTTAGTGAGTGAAATACCCGCCACCAATGGCGAGACGTTTAACACTATAAACATTTTTACTCGCAAAAAGAAGGCGGATAGCTAGACACTAACCGCCTTCTCTGCTCATCAAAAGCTACCCCTAAAATGTGGGGAAATGTGGTTTTACAAGGGGTAATACAGATTTAAGCCACTAGAAAAAATAGTTAAAAAATTTTCAATATGATGCAAAAAAATAGTTGGGCAACCTACTGCTCATGCACCAGCAGCGTCAAAACACCCGCCTTACGCGCCGTCGGCAGGGTGCACTCCACCGACCAGTCCTCGCTGACCGCCTCCAAAAATTCGGCAATACCCGCCGTGGAACCATCAATAGGACGAGCTGCCAAACCCGACTGAATCAGGTAGCGTGCAAACAGGCCGCGGTAATGCTTCGCCATGTGTGAGACGACCTTACGCGACCCATCAGCCGCCACACGCTCCACACGAACCGCCAGAGTCTGCGACGGGGGAGTCACCCACGACTTCGCGTAGGCTGCAGAACGGCAATCCAGAATCAGCTGGTCCCTCGCAGTCGCTTCCAGTGCGGTACCCAACGCACCTTTCCAGAAGGAGGCGAGCGCACCCACCGACCCCAGCTTCACGCCCATCGACAGGCGGTAGGCGGGGATCGCGTCCTCGGGGCGCAGAATACCCCACAGCGCCGAAGAAATCAGCAGCGACCAGTGCGCGGCATCGCGTTCGGCGGGGGAGAAGCTCGCATAATCCAGTGCCTCAAAGAGCACACCCGTGTAGGTGCGGATCGCGGGCTGTGCCGGTTCGGTGAGCAGGCGCGTATTGCGTTCCACCTCTGCTTCGAGGGAAGCACCCACCTTGAGCTCCGCCAGAGCATCGGGGCCCGAACTGACTGCGGTCAGCTCCTCCAGGACGCTCTCACGCTCGGCAGTGAGCTCGGGGAACGAGAGGTCAGCGAAGCATACGGGCGCGTTGCCTGCGGGGGCGGGAGTTTTACCTTCGGATGGGGGAAGAAGAATCAGCATCTCTCCAGTGTACCCGCGAGACGCAGTGTAGCTACGAGGCGCAGTGTAGTTGCGAGGTTCCTGCATATGCCCGCGAGGTCGCTAGTGTACCCATGTGTACCCGCGAGGGAACCCGGGAAATAACTACCTCCAAGGGTGTGCGTATAATGGGTTGGGTGAAACGGGCCGTCCGGGCAATCGCGAGGCACACGTGCTTCGAGGAAAGTCCGGGCTCCACAGCACAGGATGGTGGATAACATCCACTCGGGGTAACCCGCAGGCCAGTGCCACAGAAAGTAAACCGCCGCGGTTCGCCGCGGTAAGGGTGAAAGGGTGGTGTAAGAGACCACCAGCGGGCGCGGTGACGTGCCCGGCTAGGTAAACCCCATTCGGAGCAAGGTCAAACAGAATACGCCATGGTAGGGTAGTGCGCCCGATCCCCGTCAGCTTCCTTTACGGAGGTGGGGTGCGTATTCGGGTAGGCTGCTTGAGACGTGCGGCAACGTACGTTCTAGATAGATGATTGCCTCAAAACGCCCCTTCGGGCGGCGTTTTAGACAGAACCCGGCTCATAGGATGACCCGTTTCACGCTACCGTTGACTGATGGAAAATATCATCGGCCGACGGAAAACGAAGACCGCGAATGCGCTTTTAGAGTGCATTCGCGGTCTTCGTTTTAAGTTCTCGAAAGGTCTCTGACCTTCAGAAGAGCTCGTGATTAGTGGCCGAACGGATCCGGATCCACGCCGGGCATCCACGAGTTACCGTCGACGGTCCAGCCTTCCTTCTTCACGACCTTCTTCATCTTGCCGGTCCACTTCTTGTTCAGACGGTTCACGTACAGCTTGCCGTCCAGGTGGTCGGTTTCGTGCTGCATGCAGCGTGCGAACCAGCCGGTCGCCTCAAAGTGGACGGGGTTGCCGTGCTCGTCAAGACCATTCACGGTCACCCACTCGGCGCGCTTGAGGGGGAAGCCGTAACCGGGGAAGGACAGGCAGCCCTCTTCCTCCTCGTACGGGTCCGGGTCAGCGGTAGAAATCTTGCCCAGGGTCAGTACCGGGTTGATGATGCAGCCGCGCGGGGGAACGCCGTCCTCATTTTCCATCTTGTAGGTGAAGATGCGCAGGCCCACACCAATCTGCGGTGCCGCCAGGCCCACACCGTTGGATGCGTCCATGGTCTCGTACATGTCAGCCACGAGCTCCTTGAGCTCATCATTAAACTCGGTGACGGGTGCCGCGGGGCGGTGCAGAACGGGGTTGCCGTGAATAACGATGGGGCGAATAGCCACGGAATCATCCTTTGCTTGTGTTGAACGGGAACTGTTGAGTGGGAACTGCCGGGTACACCGTGTGTGGGTGAACCGGATTGAGGGTAAGCGAAAGGGTCGTTACGGATAACCATAACGACCCTTTCCATCGGGGTGATCGACGGGGGTTGAACCCGCGACCTCCTGGACCACAACCAGGCGCTCTGCCAACTGAGCTACGACCACCATGTGCTTCGCTTGGTTTCCCTTGCGATATGCAACGGATACTACTGTACAGGAGATTCAGGAACCTGCCAAGTTGAAAAGCCGTGATGCTCGTTACATGTCGTGCTTACGCCTCGGATGCCTCAGCCGCCTCAGAAGTGGATGCCTCAGCCTCGCGCTCAGCAGCCTCGCGTGCGGCACGCTCAGCCTCCACCTCACGCGCAATCTGCGCCGACGCAATCGCATCCGGGCCCTGCTGCACAAAAATAGCGCGACGGTAATACTTCAACTCATCAATCGAGTCCTTGATATCACCCAGTGCGCGGTGGTTACCGGTCTTCGCCGGGGCGCTGTGACGAGCCGCCGGGTACCAGCGCGACGCCAGTTCCTTAATGGTGGACACGTCAATCACGCGGTAGTGAAGGTGCGCCATGACCTCGGGCATGTAGCGCTCCAAGAAACGCTTATCCATGCCCACCGAGTTGCCGCCCAGCTGCGCCTTGCCCGCCACCGGAACATACTTCTTGATGTAACGAAGCACCTGCTCCTGCGCGTAATCCATCGACACACCGTGCTCAATATCGGGTAGCAGACCCGACGCCTCATGCATCGACCGCACAAAGTCATTCATGTTCTCCAGCGCACCGGCAGGAGACTCATCACCGGGCTTGATGACGAACTCAACGCCAGAACCCAGAATGTTCAAATCGGCATCCGTGACCAGAACGCCCACCTCGACGAGAGCGTCATTCTCCACGTCCAGGCCGGTCATCTCGCAGTCAATCCATACAATACGTTCACTAGAAATACTCACCCTCCCACTCTACCCCCAAATGCCGCCGGCCCGGCGGGCAGCACGTCACAAAAGGGCACAAGATGGTGCAAGACGGCACAGGCGGATGGGCAAACGGCGGCAATGGGGGAGAACTGCACCCCTCTGCGGGCCCTTGAGGAACGTCCACAAGTGCCTTCGCAACAGTGATTCTCGCAAGTGCATCCAAGGGCTCCGGTATGATAAAAACCAGAACGACGATGCAGACAGAAAGGGAGTTATGCGCGCACCAAAGGAGCTAGCACACCGGCTCACCACCCCCGGCGCACACGACGCACCTCTCTCACCCAAACTCTTGGACTACGTCAATAACCACCGTCTGCGCACGGTGATTATCGGCACCATCGGCTCCATCATGGTCACCCTCGGCTCCTACGCCGTCGGCTGGCTCGCCGACAGCTCCAACTTCTGGCGCTACGACATTATTCGAGCCATCCGATTCGAAGCCGCATGGGTCATCACCGGCATTATCATGCTCGCCCTCGGCGCTATGATTATGTGCCGTGAATGGCTGCGAATCTACCAGAAAATGGGCGACTGGAACGAACCCAACGCCATGCGATGGATGATTGCCGTCACCGCCAGTTGGTCCCTGCCGCAGATCTTCGCGTTCACCATCTACAGCCGCGACATGTTCTCCTACTACGGTCAGGGCATGGTCATGGCGCACGGCCTCAACCCGTACAAGCATGGCGTTTCCGAAATCTCGAACTTCATGCAGAACGGTGCGGACCCCATGTGGGCGGAATCCCCGCCCCCGTACGGACCGGTCTCCCTCAAATTTGAAGAGTGGATTGTGCGCCTGGCGGGGGAGAATATCGACCTCTCCCTCTTCTACTTCCGCCTACTCTCCGTGCTCGCGGTCATCGGCATCCTCTTCTACGTGGCAAAACTCGCCCAGGCGCACGGCTTCAACCAGGTCCGCGCTCTCTGGCAGATTGGCCCGAACCCGCTGTTCATCGCATCGTTCATTGCCAGCGGCCACAACGACTCGCTCATGACTATGTTCATGCTCGGAGGCCTCTACTACGCCAAGCGCTACCGCGACACCTGGTGGGGCGGCCCGCTCGGCGTGACCTTCGTAGCCCTCGGCGTTGCCGTCAAGCCGCTCGCCCTCGTGGTACTGCCCTTCGTGGGTCTGCTCTGGGCTGGTAAGAACGCCTCCTGGCCGCGCAAGTTCATCTTCTGGGTATTCTCCGGCGTGCTGCTGCTCGCCGAAATGGCGCTCATGGGCTGGGTGACCGGACTGGAATTCGGTTGGATTAAGGCACTGTCCACCACCGGCGGCCAGTACATCTGGTACACCCCCTTCGGCCTGGTCATCGGCGCCGCATCCCTGTTCATTCAGGGAGACGCCTTCGAGGTCATCCGCAAGCTCATCGAGACCGTCGGCAAGGGCATCGGCATGCTCGGCGCGGTAGCCATGGCATTCGTTGGACGCGACCGCAACATCGTGCGCCACGCCGGCCTCGCGATCCTGTTCATGCTCCTGTGCAGCCCCATGATTCAGCCCTGGTACCTGCTCTGGGCAATCCCGATGCTCGCCGCAACCGGCCTGCGCTCGCACTTCCAGCTCATGTGGTACTTCATCACCACGCTGTTCTTCATGGCGTATGGTGTGAGCGACCAGCTGAACGTCTCGCCCTACCTGCGCGATTTCAACCAGGACATGGGCCGACTCATCGCGACCGTCATCTGCCTGGGCTACATCATCTACCTGGTCGCCCTCGACTTGGCAACCCGCCGCCTGGTGTACGTGAGCCTGCACCCCACGCAGATTCGCCGCACCACTATCCGCCTGTGGTGGCAGCTGTTCCCCGGCGCATCAAGCCGCCGTGCACGCCGCCGCGAGGTGAAGAAGGCAGAACGGGAAGCCGCCAAGGTAGGCTCATAGCGCGTCAGCCGGATGCGCCGCCCAGCGGACCGGCCCCCGCGTGAGATGCGCGGTGCATGAGAAGCATAAATTCTCGTGTACCCTAGAGGAAGGCCTCAGTAGCTCAGAGGATAGAGCAGGAGCCTTCTAATCTCTTGGTCGGGGGTTCGATTCCCTCCTGGGGCGCCACATATAAAAACCGCCCCGCACCCTAAACTCAGGGTGCGGGGCGGTTTTCTTTATGCTTTTTGCGTGCGTGCCGGGAAGCTACTTCTTGGCCGGGGCTACTTCTTGGTCGGGTTGGTGTCCTTGCAGGAATTGAGGACGCGCTCCATAACCTTCTTCTCGTCCGCGGTCACCCACAGCTTGTACTTCGCCTTCACGTGCACCTGGCGTGCCACGTAGGTGCAGCGGTAGGCGGTGTTGCTCGGCAGCCAGTCGGCGGCGTCCGCATCGGACTTCTGCTGGTTCGCCGGGCCGTCTGCAGCGAGCAGGTTCTCCGGGTCGTTCGCCAGCTGGCGGCGCTGCTCTGCGGTCAAATCCTGCGCGCCGGTCTGCCATGCGTTCGACAGAGCCACCACATGGTCAATCTGCACAGCCGAGGAGGTCTTCTTGCCGCGCTTGAACTCGATGGTTTTGCCGGTGTACGGGTCGTTCAGAGTGCCGCTGATGACGGTGCATGCGTGGGTCCTGACCTTGAAACGAACATTGGTCAGGTCGCGGCGCAGAATGTCGTCACGAGTGTTGCACTTGTTGCCGTCAACGTCATCCCAGGCGGGACCGAACTGATCACGAGAGTAGCCGGCCTTCGACGCGCGTTCCTTCACCTGCAGGGATGCCAGCTCGCTCTTCGCGGTTGCCAGATCCGGTGCGAGCGCGGTCGCGGGATCAACCGCCTTGTACGGGTTCTTGACCTCGGCGAGGGTTTCAGTCTGAACGTTGGTCTCTTCATCATCGGTGGCGGAGGTCGTCTTATCCGAACCGAGCAGCCCGTCCACACCGTTCTTACTCACGTAAACCAGACCAATAATCAGTACGATCATGGCAAACACAGCGAGCAGACCGTAAATGAGGCGCTTCTTCTGCGGGTCCATCGAATCGGGCAGCTTGGGCAGGTTGCGCTGCAACTGCTGAAGTTCCTGCAGGGAGGGCAGGTTGTTGTTCGCGGGCTTTTTGCTCACGGGTTCTCCAAGGCGGGTAGACGGGATGCGGCTGAGTGCACCGCATCATCAAGGATAGAGTGCGCCGGATAGAAATAGTTAACTTGAGGGTAAAAATAGCCGCCCCGACGCTGAGATACCTATCACGATGCCGGATGGGGCGTAGTCGTCATATTTCTGAAGGGAATGCGTTGCCCGCGGGCGATTTTTGAAAAAACGGGGTGAAAAGTTCAAAAATCCTATCCACAGGCAGTGCTCAAAACCGCAAAACGCGCGGTTATCCACAGAACCGGTAACCGCCGGATGCAGGAGCGGGTCAGCCCTGGCAAGGTGAAGGAACCCACCCACTAGTTTCTAAGGAGAAACCATGAGCGACACCATCCTGATCCGCGGATTCACCGCCTCCGACCCGGCACTGAGCACCCTGCCCAACGGGGTGCCCGTCGTGAACTTTCGCCTCGCCAGCACCCCGCGTTGGCAGGACGCCACCGGCACCTGGAAAGAAGGCACCACCAACTGGTACACCGTGAAAGCCTACCGCCGCCTCGCCCAGAACATCGCCACCTCCATTGAGAAGGGGCAGCCGCTGGTCGTGAGTGGCCGCCAGCGCATTAGCCGCTGGAACCGCGAAGACGGCACGCAGGGCACTACCGTAGAGGTGGATGCCCTCGGCATCGGTCACGACCTGAACTACGGTACGAGCACCTTCGCCCGCACCGTGGAGAAGCGCACGGTCAACGAAGGCTCCCTGCAGGGCGCACCTCAGCAGGGCGCACCTCAGCAGAACCCGGAGGTGCCGGGCATGACCACTCAGGGTTCTCCTGTGCAGAACGGGGGAGCACAGGGTGGCGTATCCCAGAGTGACGAACCCCCCTTCTAAAAGTGCTCCCCGGATGCTTGCATAAACGCGGGCGCATTGGGATAATGGAGCATTGTGTTGACATCGGGCACGCCCCTGCCGCAGGGGGAAGAGCGACCAACGATGTCAACCTTCGGGCACCAATCCTGTCCGAAGCATCAAGTTTTCTGTCCCGCAGTGGGGCAGAGCAATCTGAGTCTATTTGACCTGCGGCAGATGACTCTGGAGATCTACAACTATGCAGACTCTTGACTTCCTCGACAAGAAGTCCCTCCGTGACGACGTCCCCGCATTCGGCCCCGGTGACACCCTGAACGTTCACGTTAAGATCGTTGAAGGTAAGAACCACCGTATCCAGGTCTTCAAGGGCTTCGTCGTTGGCCGCCAGGGTGCAGGCGTTCGCGAGACCTTCACCGTCCGCAAGGTTTCCTTCGGCGTTGGTGTTGAGCGTACCTTCCCCGTTCACTCTCCCTCCATCGAGAAGATCGAGGTTGTGACCCGCGGTGACGTCCGTCGTGCAAAGCTGTACTACATGCGCGACCGCCACGGTAAGGCTGCTCGTATCCGCGAGAAGCGCGAGTTCTAATCTTTATAGATACAGAATTCTGTTGCAAACCGCTCCCCAACCGCATTCCGCGGGAGAGGAGCGGTTTTTGCATATTCTGAGACCCCGCTTTCTGAGAACCTTGCCGCTCTCAGAAAATAAAAGCCCAAGAGCGCAAACACTCTCGATACAATAGCTAGGTACCGTTTCACTCGAGCTAGGTATCTCTCAAACGAAAGGCTCACTCCAGCATGGCAGACGACAAGAACACTGCGAACACCAGCCCCTTCCCTGAGGGATACCAGCCTCAAAGCCGCCGCGAGCGCCGCGAAATGGAAGAATACTTCGCGCGCCTCGCCGCCGACAAGGCTGCTGCAGAAAAGAGCGCCGCAGAGAATGATGGTGCTGAAAAGGTTGCAACCGAGAAGGCTACCCCCTGGGTGGCATCCGCGAGCGCTGCTGAGGTGACCGAAAGCGACACCAAGGGTGCATCTGAGCGTGATCACGAGGTGGTAGCTAGCGCCGAGGCGAGCGCCGTCTCCGCAGATGCCGCCGTCGCGACTTCTTCCGCCGCAAAGAACACTAAGCGCGAAGAAACCGCAAACGAGGAGACTATCGCAGATGAGGAGAGTGCCGCAGACGTGGAAACCACCAAGGACTTCTCCGAAATGACCCCCAAGGAACGCCGCAAGGCAAAGCGCGCCGAACAGGCAGAGCTGACCTACTCCCAGGCGCAGGAAGAAGGCCGCCTCGGCGAATGGCTCTGGGTGCAGGCACGCGAAGGCGGCACCGTCATCCTGTACGCGCTGGTCATCGCATTCCTGGTCAAGACCTTCCTGCTGCGCGGCTTCTACATTCCTTCCGGCTCCATGGAGCAGACCCTGCAGGTCAACGACCGCGTGTTCATTAACGTGGCGGGCTCCTACTTTAGCGAGCCTAAGCGCGGCGATGTCATCGTCTTCAAGGACTCTCAGGGCTGGATTCCCTCCACCCAGAAGACCAGCAGTCCGCTCAAGGACGCCCTGTCCTTCGCGGGTATTCTGCCGGATACTTCCTCGAACTTCCTGGTCAAGCGCGTTATCGGTACTCCCGGTGACGTGGTCGAGAGCGACGGCAACGGCAAAATCAAGGTCAACGGTGTAGAGATTACCGAACCGTACCTGTACCCGGGCAACCCGCCCTCCGAGCTGGCGTTTAAGGTGACCGTGCCCGCCGGCAAGTACTTCGTGATGGGTGACCACCGCAGCAACTCCGCCGACTCCCGCTACCACATTAGCGACGGCACCGCGTTCATCTCCAAGGATGACGTGCAGGGTAATGTGTTCGTGGTGGCGTGGCCGCTGAACCACTTCGGTCTGCTGCAGGATCAGAGCTCGGTGTTCTCCTCGATTCCCGCACCGACCTCCACCCCGAGCGAATAAGCGAGCGTGGCAATGAAGGTGAGTGCCCAGAAGAGCGCAGCGAAACCCACTCAAGCTAAGCCCGCGAAGACAACCCCGCCCGCCGCCGACCTCGAGTACGAGCAACAGCTCTTCGCCTCCGGCGCCCGCACAGTTGCCGGAATCGACGAGGTAGGCCGCGGCTCCATGGCGGGCCCGGTCACCGTGGGCGTCGCAATCCTCACCCCGGACGCCACCCTCGAGGTGGGCGGGCTGATCGACTCCAAGGCGCTCTCACCGGCACGCCGCGAATCCATGGTTCCCGAAATCCGCCAGTGGTGCGCCGTGGCGGTCGGGCACGTGGAACCGGCAGATATTGACCGGCTCGGCATGACCCTCTCGCTGAGGCTTGCCGCCCAGCGTGCGCTCGCCGAGCTGGCGCGCCGCGGATACCGTGCCGACGCCGCCCTGCTGGACGGTAAGCACGACTGGTTCACCCCTCCGCAGGAGGACCTGTTCAGTGCGCTGGCACCGGACCCGGCGCAGGCACACTACAACGAACTGCTCGCCCAAGCGTGGGAAGGCGCAGGCGGTGCAGATGAGCCCGCGCAGATGCCGGTGACCATGGTCATTAAGGGTGACTACAAGTGTGCCTCCATCGCCGCCGCATCGGTGGTTGCGAAGGTGGAACGTGACGAGCTGATGGTTCAGCTGGATACCCGCTACCCGGGGTACGGCTGGGCAAAGAACAAGGGCTACGGATCTGCCGCTCACCGCGAGGCGATTAGCGTGCAGGGCCCCAGCCCGCAGCATCGACTGTCATGGTCGCTTCCGGCGACCGCCGAGCAGATTGAGGCCGCTGCGGCACAGCGCGGCTAGGGCGTGTGGTATTCCTGAAAACCGCGCCTCGGAAGGCCGCGAAAGCCTAACGTGCCACCGCTGAATCAGTACTACAAAAGTCCAGGAAAGGAAGAGTAGTGAGCGCAGAAGACCTCGAAAACTACGAGACCGACGCCCAAATGGCACTCTACCGCGAATACAAAGACGTCATGTCGCTCTTTAGCTACGCGGTAGAAACCGACCGACGCTTCTACCTGGCGAACCAGGTGGACGTCACCCCGCACGTGCAGGACGGCACCCTCTACTTTGAGGTGAGCATGAGCGACGTGTGGGTGTGGGATGTATTCCGCTCCAACCGCTTTGTGAAGAAGGTGCACGCCTACTCGGTGCGTGATGTGAACGTGGAGGAGCGTCTGCCCAACCAGGAGTTCACCGTGCCGGAAATGCCGGACTTTAACGCCTAGCTCACGCCTGATTTACCGCCTTGCCGGGGATAAGCGCGCGTTGCCGAGCTGTCGGGCGGCAGAGCTGGGTGTTGAAACCGCGTGATGAAGCTGCGTTATGAAACCGCGTAAATATGACGCGTCGAATCGGCACCCGAGCGGCGTTTTTGAAAAATACGCCCCAAAATTTCAAATAAACGGCTGTGGATAACCTCTAATTCCTTCTGGGAGCCGAGGTTATCCACAGTTTTTTGTTAACCGCCTTCGAGCACGCGCGCGGTGGGCACAGTAGAAGCACTACCGCTATCTACCGGGGGAGAGACCCATGACAACAGCCCGAATAACAGCCCGCGCCGCAACCCGAAGCGCACCCAACAGACCCCTGCTCGGCAGAACCATGCCCCGCGCCCACAGCGTCGGCAGGTGGGGCGAGGAGCTGACCGCCAGCATCCTGGAGGCGAACGGCTACCGCATCCTGGAGAGGAACTGGCGACCGCCCGCCGGACTGGAACACGAACAGATCCGCGGCGAGCTCGACCTGATTGCCATTGACCCCGAGGACGAACTGGTTTTCGTTGAGGTCAAGACCCGCAGCAGCGAAGACTTCGGGCACCCGTTTGCGTCCATTGACCGCGATAAGGCGCGCCGCACGCGCTCGCTGGCGATTCTCTGGTGCAGGATGCGCGAGAACCTGGATTTTCCGCGCTTTCGCATTGACGCTATTGCGGTGACCGGAACCTGCGAAACCTTCACCTTCGAGCATCTGAAGGCGGTGGCGTAATGGGATTCGCACGCACCTATTCCGTGGCGCTCGTTGGCCTGCGCGGACACATTGTTGACGTCGAGGCTGACATCTCGCAGGGCCTGCCCGGCTTCGTTCTGCTGGGTCTGCCCGATACCGCCCTCAACGAGTCTAAAGAGCGTGTGCGCTCCGCGGCGAAGAACACCGGCATCACCCTCACTCAGCATCGGCTCACCGTGAACCTGACCCCGGCGACCCTGCCCAAACGCGGCTCGGCGTTCGACCTTGCCATCGTGGTTGCGGCGTTGCAGGCGGAGAAGAAACTGCACCCCAGCGGCGATAGCGTCTTCCTGGGCGAGCTGGGTCTGGACGGAACGCTACGCCCCGTGCCGGGCATCCTGCCCGCGGTCAAAGCCGCCGTGGATGCCGGACACCACCGCGTGATTGTGCCAGCCGAAAATGCTGAGGAGGCGGCACTGATTCCCGGCGCGCAGGTGAGCGGTTTCCGCTGCCTGGCGGAGGTTTTTGCCGCACTCGGCGCTGAGAGCCAGAAGCTGACCTACCCGCCCGCCCCGCAGACGGAGGCGAGCGCACCGGTGGCGAAACCGGCTGAAATTCCCTCGGATATGAGCGATGTTGCCGGTCAGTCGCAGGGGCGTTTCGCCCTGGAAATTGCCGCTGCGGGTGGTCACCACGTGCTGCTGACAGGCCCGCCCGGTTCCGGTAAAACCATGCTGGCGGAGCGCCTGCCGAGCATCCTGCCGACCCTCGATAACGATGCCGCGATGGAGGTGACCGCGATCCGTTCCCTCTGCTCGGCGGGGGAGCACCTGAGCGAGTTGGTGCGTCAGCCGCCGTTTGAGGCGCCGCATCATAGCGCCTCCGCACCGGCGATTCTGGGCGGCGGCAGCGGCATTCCCCGCCCCGGCTGCGTGTCTAAAGCGCACCGCGGCGTGCTCTTTCTGGACGAGGCGCCGGAGTTCAAACGCACGGTACTTGACGCGCTCCGTCAGCCCCTGGAGTCGGGGACCGTGACCCTGGATCGTTCGAGCGCGTCGGCGACGTATCCGGCGCGTTTTCAGCTGATCCTGGCGGCGAACCCGTGCCCCTGCGGCATGAATGTGGGTACCGGCACGGAGTGCACGTGTGCTCCGCGTGAGCGTCGCGCCTATTTTGGGCGGCTGTCCGGCCCGCTGGTGGACCGCATTGACGTGAATGTGACGGTTCCGAAGGTGTCCTCCACGGAGCTTGCAGGCGGTCAGGTGAATGAGAGTTCGGCGCAGATTCGTGAGCGCGTCATGGCGGCGCGGCAGGCTCAGCGGGAGCGCCTGGAGCCGTACGGGTTGAAGACGAATGCGGAGATGAACGGCAAGATTCTGCGTGGCCCGCTGCGTTTGGATGCGAAGCTCACCGGCGAGCTGAACGCCGCCGTGGACCGCGGAACGCTGACGGCTCGCGGCTACGACCGGGTGCTGCGTATCGCCTGGACTCTCGCCGATTTGGAGGGTGCCGCCTACCCGAGCCGGGAGCACCTGGATGTGGCGCTTTTTCTGCGGCAGCAGGGGCAATTGAAATAATGTGCCAGCTGAAATAGGGGGCAGCGAACATAGCGTGCCGGTTTATAGAACGAATCACTCACGAGAGGAGAAGAACATCATGAGTGAGAAGAAGCTCAGAAAACGAGCTGATGAGGCCGAATTGAAAGACAATGGGCTGAGAGAAACAGCACCGGGAGAGCATGTGCCTGAAGAGTGCGTGGCGGAGGATTTTGTTCAGGAGGAACTGCAGATCCGCCTGCCAGGCCGCACCCTGGATGCGCACGCCCTGGTGCGTGAGAGGGTGGCGCATATTCTGTCGCTGGGGCAGGAACCCTCGCCGAGCCCGTATAACGCGGCGCGGTTGCCGGGTTTCCTCGCCTCCTGCCTGAACCCGGTGTACTTAGATGACCCTGTGTACTTGGAAGAGATGAACCTGCAGGACCTGAGCCAGGAGAAACAGCCAGGAGAGCAACAACCGGGGGAGTGGCTACAGAGCGAGGTGCCACAGGGTGTGCACCCCGAGGCTTCGGTGGGCACAGCCTCCAGCAGTTCTGACCTCGCGCCCCTGCTCAATTCAGTACCCCTTCTCAATCCTGCGCCCCTGTTCAACCCCGCCCTCAGCGCGCAGGAGCTTGAGGCGGCGTGCCGCGAGTACATCCGCTGCTGCACCGCCCAGCTGATGCGCTACGCCGAACCCGCCGATGAGCTCGTGGTCGAATCCCTCGCAACCCTGGGTGCGCCGCTGACCCTGCACTACCTGCTGACCGGGCACATCCCCGATGAGCACACCTGGGAGCACGGCGAACCTGATACGCAGCTCAGCGATTTTCTGCACTCGGTGGGCGCACCCGCCGAGGGAGAGTCCGCCCTGTTCTGTAGCGCGAATGGCTACTACACGCCGGGTGAGCATCAGATGAGCCGCGATAAGTTCGGCAAGGCGCTCGCGACCCGCCGTCTGCGTTGGAACCGCCGCATGGAACGCACCCTGAACGTGGAGGCGCACATGGCGGCAACCTGCGGGGCGTGGCTGGTCACTCCCGCCGATCCGCTGTGGCCGCCGCAGCTGAACGATTTGGGACCCGACCGACCGTACGGGCTGTGGTGTCGAGGCGATTCGCGGCACCTGCTGGATGTGGCGTCTGCCCCGAGCGTGGCGCTGGTCGGTTCGCGTGACCCGAGCATCTACGGTACGGAGGCGACGACCCACCTCGCCGCCGAGCTGGCGCGCCGCGGGTACACGGTGATTTCTGGCGGTGCGATGGGCATTGATATTGCGGCGCATCGGGCGGCGCTGACCCAGCAGGGTAGTGACCTGCCGACCATCGCCTTCATGGCGGGTGGGCTGGACCGGCTGTACCCGGCACAGAACTCGGATGCGCTGAACATGATTGTTGACCGCGGGCTCATCATGAGCGAGGTGAGTGTGGGCAATACCCCCACGCGTTGGCGTTTTCTGGAGCGTAACCGCCTGATTGCGGCGTTGGCGCGGCACACCATTGTGGTGGAGGCGCGTTGGCGTTCCGGTGCCCTGAACACGGCTCGTCACGCGATGGAGATTGGGCGTACCCTCTGGGCGGTTCCGGGGCAGATTAATTCGCCGAACTCGGTGGGCACGAACCGTCTGCTACGCGATGGACTAGCGCAAACACTCACCGAGGCCGCCGACATCCTCGAGTACGATGCCGCCGCCGGGTTCGAGCTGGGTACCGAGCACGAGAGTGAGTGGGATCAGGCTGCCTCCTCCAGCGCGCTGGATGAGCTGACCGAACGACAGGGCAGGGTCTGGGACGATTTGAGCCCGCGCTCCTACCGCGGCGTGGACGAGATTGCCGCAGCTCTCGGGTTGAGCGCTCGCGACGTGATGGCTGACCTGTTCCACCTGGGTCGTTGTGGTCTGGCGGAGAGTAGCGGAACAAGCTGGAGAAAGGTCCGCCCGGCTGTCGCTGCGTAGAAGAGCCCCCGCTGAACGCCCGTGCTGACCCCCGCTGAGCACCCCGGCTGAACGCCCGTAGTGAACATCCCGGCAGTAGCGGGTTACTGCGGTCGGTCATGACGGGCGGCACGTGGAGAGCGTGGAACCTCTCTACAATTGGGGTAGGCTTGCGCGTACTGGCGTGGAGCCTACCCCTGCCGCTGCGCTATCAGCAGATACGCCGGGGGCAGAAATACAACGTCGAGAAGCATCAACGCCGCCAGAGCAGAGCCAGGAACCAGAAAGGAGGGACGCATGACTCCCACCCGCCAGCCCGAAAACCGGGCTGAAAACCAGGCAGAAAACCGGAGTGAGAACCGGGAAGAGTACCGGGACGAGGCTCCCTCCACGACCCTGCCGGTGACCTACACCCGCACGCTTGCGCCGGAGCAAGTAGAGAGCTCTGCTCTGCCCGAATCGGCACTGGGCGTTTCCGGCGAGGTGTTCCGCCCCGTCCTGGACCGTTTTGAGCGTTTTCTGCGCTACGAGAAGCACCGTTCCGAAGAGACGATCCGCTCGTATATCTCCGATTTGGAGGGCTTCTTCGCCTACATGGCGCGCCGCGGCGTGCGCCATCTGGACAGCATTGATGCGTCCCTGATTCGTGAGTGGTTGGGTTCGTTGCATCTGCGGCAGGCGGCTCGTTCTACGGTGGCGCGCCGCGGTTCGACCCTGCGCACGTTCTTCACCTGGGCTCAGGAGGAGGAGCTGGTGCACGCCAACCCGACCCGCGGTATGCGCACCCCCAAGCGGGAGAATCACCTGCCGCCGGTGCTGAGCCGTGAGCAGATGAACCAGCTGCTGACTACTCTGCAGGAGCGTCGGGCGCAGGATCCTCGTGATGCGCGCCTGCTACGTCTGGAAGCTGTGGTTGAGGTTCTGTACGCCTCGGGCATGCGTATTTCTGAGCTGACCGGCCTGGATTTGCAGAGTGTGGACCGGGCGAATAAGACGGTACGCGTGCTGGGTAAGGGCAATAAGGAGCGCGTGGTGCCGCTGGGCACCCCGGCGCTTAAGGCGTTGAATCGTTGGGTGTCCTATGGTCGTCCGCAGTGGATTCCGGAGGGCGCGCAGGGTGTGACGGCGCTGTTTATTGGCCCTCGGGGTGGGCGTGCGAATGCCCGTCAGATTCGTGAGGACCTGACCCGCCTGTTGCGCACGGTGGAGAATACTCAGGCGTCGGGTGCGCACGTTTTGCGTCATTCGGCGGCGACTCACCTGGTGGATGGTGGCGCCGATATTCGTTCGGTGCAGGAGCTGTTGGGACATTCGTCGTTGGCGACCACGCAGATTTACACGCACGTGTCGATGAAGCGTCTGGCGGAGACGTACGCGCGGGCGCATCCGCGGGCATAGGGCGTTCGCGCCTCTAAAGGGGAGCGCACCGATATGGGGGAGTGTGCTGGGCTGTGTTGGACTGTGCTTTGAATAGTGCTCTAAATAGTGCGCTGAGCGCCGCCGTTTAATGTCTCTCTATTTGAACCTTGTGCGGCTGAACTGTACGAATGGGGGAAATCGTTCTAAGCTATACACTGTTCAATCTCTGTCTAAGCTCCCAGCGCAGCCCAAAGTTTCTGCACAGTGATGTTTATACAAAGCGGCTGAACAAGGTAGCATAGGTAACAGACTAACCGTGGTCTCCGTCTCTATAATGGCACCGCGTACGAGTACTAAAAACCAGAAAGGTCGCACCGCATGCGCGCACTCGTTTGCCCCGGACAGGGCTCCCAGAAGAAGGGCTTCCTGAGCCCCTGGCTCGAGATTGAAGGTGTGCGTGAGCACCTGGAACGACTCTCCGAAGCGGCAGGCATCGACCTGATTCACTACGGCACCGAAGCCGAAGAAGAAACCATCAAAGACACCGCAATCGCCCAGCCCCTCATCGTGGCTGCAGGCATCGTCACCGGTCGCCTCGCACTGCGCGAACTCGACGGTGAAGAGCTCATCTTCGCGGGTCACTCCGTCGGTGAAATCACCGCAGCAGCCCTCGCGGGCGTACTCAGTGACGAAGACGCAATGCGTTTCGTGCGCGTGCGCGCCAACGGCATGGCGGAGGCGGCAGCCGCCTCCCCGACCGGCATGGCTGCAGTACTCGGCGGCGTTGAAGAAAACGTCCGCGAAGCCATCGACGCAGCAGGCCTCGTCGCAGCAAACTCCAATGGCGGCGGCCAGATTGTAGCCGCAGGCCCCATCCCCGCCATCGAAGCATTCGCCGCGAACCCGCCCGCACGCGCTCGCGTCATCCCCTTGAAGGTTGCTGGCGCATTCCACACCGAGGCAATGGCACCCGCCGTGCCCGCCCTGGAAGAGTTCGCCGCATCCCTGCAGGTCTCCGACCCGACCTCCGCACTGCTGACCAACCGCGACGGTTCCGCCGTGGCATCCGGTGAAGAGTTCGTCAAGACCCTCGTCTCCCAGGTCACCAGCCCCGTCCGCTGGGACCTGTGCATGGCAACCCTGCTCGAGCGTGAGGTCGCCGGCATTATCGAGGTCGCCCCCGCAGGCACCCTGGTCGGCCTGGCAAAGCGCGCGATGCGCGGCGTGCCCGGCACCTCCATCAACACCCCCGAGGACCTCGCCTCGCTGAAGGGTTAAACGCCGGGGGAGAGCACCCCGCCCTCCCCGCACTGGGAACCCTTCACACTAGACATGCACTTTAGACCTGCAAGGCACACAGTGTCTTGCGAGCATCAGCACTAAGGATTGAATACGTGACTACCCTCAAGCAGTACGAAATCAACCGCTACTCCCGCATCCTCGGTTACGGCGCAGCCCGCGGCGAGGTCATCGTCCCCAACGACGACATCGTTGAGGCAATCGACTCCTCCGACGAGTGGATCAAGCAGCGCACCGGCATCGCAACCCGCCACCGCGCCAGCGAAAACCAGTCGGTAACCGACCTTGCCATCGGCGCCGCCAAGGACGCCCTCGAAGCGTCCGGTGTAACCGGTGAGGACATTGAGGCGGTCATCATCTCGACCATCTCGCACCCCTACGCAACCCCCTCCCTGGCAACCCTGGTCGCCGACGCAATCGGCTCCAAGTGCCCCGCATACGACATCTCCGCAGCGTGTGCAGGTTTCTGCTACGGCATCGCCCAGGCAGACGCCCTCGTCCGCGCGGGTACCGCAAAGCACGTGCTGGTCATCGGCGTTGAGAAGCTCTCCGACTTCATCGACAACACCGAACGCACCATCTCCTTCCTGCTCGGCGACGGCGCAGGCGCAGCAGTCGTAGGCGTCTCCGACGAACCCGGCATCGCCCCGACCGTATGGGGTTCGGACGGCTCCCGATGGGGCACCGTCGGCATGACCCACTCCCTGCTGGACATCCGCAACCGCGACTTCGCCGCAAACCCCGTCGAAGAAGGCGAAAAGATTTGGCCCACCCTGCGTCAGGACGGCCCCTCCGTCTTCCGCTGGGCAGTATGGGAAATGGCGAAGGTCGCCAAGCAGGCACTCGAAACCGCCGGCATCACCCCCGACGAGCTCGGCGCGCTCATCCCGCACCAGGCAAACGCCCGCATCATTGACCAGATGGTCAAGACCCTCAAGCTTCCCGACACGGTGGCAGTGGCACGCGACATCGTCGATGCCGGTAACACCTCCGCCGCATCGGTCCCGCTGGCCGCACACCGCCTGCTCAAGGAGAACCCGGAACTCTCCGGCAAGTTCGCCCTGCAGATCGGTTTCGGTGCCGGCCTGGCATTCGCAGCTCAGGTAGTCGTCCTTCCCTAAGGAAACCCCGGAGCCCGATGCTCCCCGCTCCTCACGACCGGTACAGCGCCGGTGTGCGAGAAAGAAAATAAAGCGGGAAAGCATCCCCACAAACTCCGAGTTGACGCATGCGTACACCACGCAGACACGATAAACTCGGTAATGCACGCGTACCCCCACCCGGCGGGTGCGATGACCATCGAAAAAACAAAGGAGCCCCTGAATGGCTAACAAGGAAGAGATCCTCGCAGGTCTGGCAGAAATCGTTAACGAAGAGACCGGCGTTGAGGTTGAGGACGTTCAGCTGGACAAGTCCTTCACCGAGGACCTGGACATCGACTCCATCTCGATGATGACCATCGTCGTGAACGCTGAGGAGAAGTTCGAGGTGACCATCCCGGACGAAGAGGTCAAGAACCTCAAGACCGTTGGCGACGCAGTCGAGTTCATCGCGAACGCTGCCTAAGCTATAACCAATAACGAGGCGGCGCGGGCTCTCACCGGCCCGCGCCGCGTCGCTATTCACTCAGCTTTCAATCCAACACACCCCCGGGAACACGCAGGGTGCGATGACTGCACTCTCCACGGCGTGAAAACGCCCACTGTAAACCCCGGGCCCTACAGGTTTTTATCCACACACCACCGGATAAACCACCAAATCGACCACCGAAGAGAAAGTGCCACAATGTCTCGAAAAGTGCTGGTGACCGGCCTCGGCGCGACCACCCCCATTGGCGGCGACGTCCCCACCACCTGGGAAAACGCAACCAAGGGCGTATCTGGTGTATCCACCCTCGACCACCCCTGGGTCAAGGAATACGACCTGCCCGTATACATTGCAGGCCAGCTCGCCGTGCCCGCCCTCGAATCCGGCCGCCTCACCAAGGTAGAAGCAAAGCGCCTGGATCCCTCGGGCCAGCTCGCCCTCATCGCCGCACGCGAAGCATGGGAAGACGCAGGATTCTCCGGCCCCGACGCCGACTCCGCAGAAGAAGTCGACCCCGAACGCACCGGCGTAGCCTTCGGCACCGGCATCGGTGGCGTGTGGACTCTCCTCGACGCATGGGACACCCTCCGCGAAAAGGGCCCCCGCCGCGTCCTCCCCATGACCGTTCCCATGCTCATGCCCAACGGTAACGCAGCAGCCGTCTCCATGAACCTCAAGGCACGCGCCGCAGCACAGACCGTCGTCTCCGCATGCGCATCCTCCACCGAAGCCATGCAGCTCGGTGCTGAAATGATCCGCAGCGGCAAGGCAGACGTCGTCATCGTCGGCGGTGCTGAAGCAGCAATCCACCCGCTTCCCATGGCAGCATTCGCCAAGATGCAGGCACTCTCCTCCCGCAACGACGAACCCGAAAAGGCATCCCGCCCCTACGACGTCGACCGCGACGGCTTCGTCATGGGTGAAGGCGCAGCAGCGCTCATCCTCGAATCCGAAGAGCACGCCAAGGCACGCGGCGCACGCGTCTACGCGGAACTGGCAGGCACCGGTGTATCCGCCGACTCCTACCACATCACCGCACCGGACCCCGCAGCACTCGGCGCAACCCGCGCACTGCGCGAAGCCCTCGAAGACGGCAACATCGACCCGAAGACCGTCGTGCACATTAACGCGCACGCCACCAGCACCCCCGCCGGTGACCTGCCCGAAGCAACCGCAATGCACGAAACCTTCGGTGAGCACACCAAGAACATTGCCGTCTCCGCAACCAAGTCCATGACCGGCCACCTGCTCGGCGGCGCGGGCGCACTCGAAGCCGTACTCACCGTACTGGCTCTGCACCACCGCACCGCACCCTGCACCATCAACCTGGACAACAAGGACCCCCAGATTGACCTGGATGTGGTGACCGAGGCACGCGAGCTGCCCGCCGGTGAGATTGTGGCACTGTCGAACTCCTTCGGTTTCGGCGGCCACAACGCGGTTGTAGCATTCCGCTCCGTAGAGGACTAAAAACTCTTCGACAGCCTTATAGGAAGGGCACGTCGGACAATGTTAGCGGGGGAGTGCCCCCTCTGCGGCGCTGGGGCGCCTTGAGGACGGAGCCCCCGCTACGCATTCCCGACGCACCCTCACCGGTTTTGATACGTACAGGGTCGCCTGCGATAGACATCTATCGTAGGCGACCCTGTTTGCGTATGAAGTTTTACCCGTGGGTTAGTTGTTTGGAGAGGTTGTACCGGTTCATGCTCGCGGGGGAGTGCCCCCTCTGCGGCGCTGGGGCGCCTTGAGGACGGAGCCCCCGCTTTGCGTGTCCGGTACGCCCTCTAGGTCGCCTACCCCTCGGGTTGGTTGAGATAGGGGTTGGTAGGCGGTTAGCTTCTCGGGTCAGCTTGCCTCAGTCTGGGGTATATGAGGCTGGTCTGGGGCTGAGTTTCGTGTGCAGCTCACCTGAGTTTGGGGTGGGCAGGGTTTCACAGGTTAAAAACGGGTGGCGTATTCGCTCCGGCACTGCGAATACGCCACCCAAACACACCACACTCCACAAGACAATGCAGAGCGCGCGGGATCAACCATCCCGCAAGGTTCCCGTAACCTCCATCGCGCACCACGGTAGGCGACGACAGAAGAACGGGAGCTTATGACCGTTTGACACACACAACGCCCCCTCGTACAGATATACAAAGGCGCACGCCATGCGATCTTCCGGAAGTTTATTCGGAAGAGCTCCCACGCCGGTTCCGTTGAGAAAACAATTCGGTGTGGTTGCCTCCCGATGGTGAAGCACATCAACATCGTGTGCCGCAATACTGCGCAATCCAGTACGCGCAGATGTTGCGTGAAAACCATCCTCAGGAATGCAGTCCGCGGGCCAGTTTTCCAGCTTCAAATGGCAGAAGCTTAAGGGTTTGATGTGAGTGCTCGGATGGTCCGAATCATGTTGCTCTCAACGGAACCGGTTTATCGGTGATGGGAGCTCCTGTAGATAAGAATAACCTTAAATCACCCCTGGAGTAAACCTTAAACCAATAATTTAACCTTATTGTTATAATTCCTTGTCATAAAGGTATTGACGGGTGTTCAATGTGTTCTGGGTAACCCCTCAGAAGGTCCTCATAACTCTTTGGTCTGTTTGGTGCTCTCCACCGTTATGAAACCGTGATAAATCATCCCCGAAAACTTGAAGAATCGGGTTCCAAAACGGTCCCGCAAGTGACTACCGCGAGGGCTTGTTGAGAGGGTCTTGAAGGCGCGCTGAGAGTACAGTCATAAAACGTCATCTTGTCACGGAAGTTATCCCAGAGAAAACAAATTAAACCCCCTGCGTGCGCTGTGGCATAATCAGTATCAACATCGTGCTCCGGGGTCGGTGAAATTCCGAACCGGCGGTCACAGCCCGCGAACCACTCTCGCAGGCAGGCAAAAATCGTACGAATCTTCGCATCCGCACAGGATGCAAGACTCCGCTAGAGAAGCCCGCCCGCAAGAGAGGCCGAACCGGTGAAAATCCGGTGCCGACAGTACAGTCTGGATGGAAGGTAGCACGAGCAGAAAAAGGCAGGAGCGCACTCCACCGCACCTCCCGAAAACCGGGATAACGTGCAGGGTGCACCAAAGCAGTTACTTGAGAAAACTGTTGCTAGAAAAACTGTTGCTCGAGAGCGCAGCGGTTTTCTGCGAGACGGCTTTTTGTGAGACAGGGGAGAGGCATCTTTCGTAGGTGCCGGTACGTTATTCCCCTCGACCGCAGCCGGCTGGTGTCAGCTGCGGTTTTCAGCTACGGTTGGCTGAATCGCCGCTCCCGCCTCACCACGGATACCGGGCACTCCCTAAGAAGCCCGCGCGGTAGCCGCCCTTTTTCTGTTCCTCTCCCCGGAGCCGCCGCAGATGCGCACCCAGCGCATCCGACACACGGTCCAACTCAGAGAGGAAAGAACCAAATGGACATCTTGCGGTGGCTCTTCGACGCACAAATTCACGTGGGGGACCAGTCCCTCCTCGTGCGCGAAGTTCTCGGAAACGCATTCGGCCTGGCATCGGCGCTCGGCGGCATGCGACGCAAAGTATGGGCGTGGCCCGTCGGCATTCTCGGCAATCTACTGCTCCTCACCGTCTTCCTGGGCGCCCTCGTCGGCAGCCCGCACCCCGTGACCATGCTCGGCCAGGCAGGCCGCCAGATCATGTTCATTGCCGTGTCCATCTGGGGCTGGCATCGTTGGCGTGCAACCCGCGCCGCCGGTGGTGACGCCTCCGAAGGTGCCGCAGTGATTCCCAAGTGGGCTACCAACACCGAACGCGCAGGCCTGGTTGTCGCCATGGTTGCGGGCACCCTGCTGCTCACCCCCATCTTCCGTGCCCTCGGCTCCTATGAACCGGTCTGGTCCGACGCCTGGATCTTCACCGGCTCGCTACTCGCCACCTACGGCATGGCGCGCGGCTGGGTTGAATTCTGGCTCATCTGGGTTGCCGTCGACCTGGTCGGCGTGCCGCTGCTGTGGAGCGCAGGCTACTACGCGACCTCCCTCATGTACGTGTTCTACGGATGCTTCACCCTGGTCGGCTTCTTCGTCTGGTGGCGCACCCGCAACCTGGAGGCGCAGAAGACCCAGGTACAGACCCAGTTCCCCGACGTGACCGTTGAGGTAACCGACGTGCAGAAGGGCCGTGCATAAATGCCGCAGAACCCCTCGCTGCAGGTGCTGGCGAGCGCGCACCTGCCCCTAACCGTCGCCCCGAGCGTATCTTCGCCGCGCAACGATGTAGACTACTCCGCCGCGGAGTACGGTCACCTCGCCGGGTTGCCCGCCGCACGCACCCTCCAGCTGCCCGGCCCCGAGCAGGAGCTCAGCCACGCAGAGGCCATGACCCTGGCGCTGCAGGCGGCACCCCAGGGTATCCGCGGCGCGAACCCCCTCGTCGGCGCCGTCATCACTGACGCGCACGGGCACCTGCTGCACGTGGGTTACCACCGAGGCGCAGGCACCCCGCACGCCGAAGCCGACGCCCTCGCCGCCGCCCGAGCCGCGGGAACCGACCTCACCGGCGCCCGCATGTACGTGAGCCTCGAGCCCTGCAACCACACCGGACGCACCGGCCCCTGCTCCCACGCCGTCGCCGAGGCGGGCATCAGCGAACTCTACTACGCCTACAGCGACGACACCGAAAACGCAGCTGGAGGCGCCGCCTACCTGCGCTCGCAGGGCGTCACCGTGCACGCCATGGAGGAGTTCGCGGACGCATCCTACCTGCTGAACGAGCGCTGGTTCATTGCCGCCGCCGAACGCCGCCCCTTCATTACCGCAAAGAGCGCGTCCACCCTGGACGGGTTCATCGCGGCTGCTGACGGCACGAGCAAGTGGATTACCGGCCCCGCCGCACGCATTGACGGGCACCTGATTCGTCACCGCGCCGACGCCGTCATGATCGGCACCCGAACCACCCTCATGGACGACCCGACCCTGGATGCGCGCGACGCCAACGGGGAACGCTTCGAGAAGCAGCCGTTGCGCGTGGTCATGGGTAAAACCGAGATTACCGAGAACTACCGCGTGCGCGGCCTCAACCCGCCCGAAGGTGTGGAGGCGGACCCGCAGAACTTCCTGCAGGTCTTCACCCACGACCCGCGCGAACTGCTCGATGAGCTGTACGCCCGCGGGGTGCGGCACCTCATGATTGAGGGCGGCCCCGGCATGGTTGGCCTCTTCGCCGGTGAAGACCTTATCGATGAGATGGTCTGGTACCGCGCCCCCATGATCATGGGGCAGGGCAAGAGCGCCGTGTACCGGCTGCTCGTGGACACCCTCGCGCAGGCGCCGCGCCTGCAACTGGACGATCTGGGCATGTTCCCGGCGGTGCGCGTGCTCGGTAATGACACCGCAACGCACCTGGTGCCGGCACCTCGCGGAACGGCGCAGGAACCGGGTGAGCGGCGCACCCTGCCGAAGCTGGACGCCTGCCACGCGCCCGAACCGAGGCTGGACTAGTCGCGGCTGGACTAGCATCCGCCTGGGCTAGTCTCCCTTCGGCTGAGCGCGGACGGGGGAGTAGTACCTCAAAGACCCCCCGCCGGCGCCCGGCTAGTTTGTGTCGGCTGGTTCGCATGCTGGCACAAAAGCTCCCCGTCACGGGGAATATTCGAAAAATACGTATAGTTATACCGACGAACAAACCATCGCCGCCCGTCGCCCTCAACGACGACGCCCCGGCGGACACGGCGAGAAAAGGAAAAGCACACATGTTTACCGGAATCATTGGCGCCCTCGGCACCGTAGAATCCATCACCCCCATCGAAGGTAGCGACGCAGCCTACCTGACCCTCAACGCCGGTGACATCGTCGCCGACCTCGAACACGGTGGCTCCCTCGCCGTCAACGGTGTATGCCTCACCGCTATCGACCTCGACCAGCTGCAGCCCGGCCAGTTCCGCGCCTACGCGATGGGGGAGACTCTGCGCCGCACCAACCTCGGCAACCTGAACCCCGGTGACACCGTCAACCTGGAGCGCTGCCTGCCCGCCGGTGGCCGCCTCGACGGTCACGTCGTGCAGGGCCACGTGGATGCGGTAGGTACCCTCGCATCCGTCACCGCGCACGAGGCGTGGAGCACCCTGCGTTTCAACCTGCCCACCGAACTGGCACCCCTGCTCGCCGAGAAGGGCTCCATCGCTGTTTCTGGCGTGTCCCTGACCGTCACCGCCGTTTCTGAGCCCGGCGAAAGCCCCGCATGGTTCGAGGTCGGCCTGATCCCCGAAACCCTGAAGGCAACCAACCTCGGCGCCCTCAAGGTCGGCGACAGCGTGAACCTTGAGACCGATGCGCTCGCTAAGTACGTGCAGCGTCTGACCGCGTTCGCAGGCGTGCCCCAGGCTTCTTCCTCTGAGCAGGTTGCGCCGCGTCGCGCCGACGCCGCAAGCGTCCTCGACAGCGTGCAGACCGCAGTGGACGCTATCGCCGCAGGTCGCGCCGTAGTCGTCGTTGACGATGAAGACCGCGAAAACGAAGGCGACATCATCTTCGCCGCCGAGCACGCAACCCCCGAGCTGATGGGCTTCATGATCCGCTACACCTCCGGCGTGGTCTGCGCACCCCTGAGCAACAAGCGTGCCGACGAGATGAACCTGCCGCCCATGGTCACCAACAACGAAGACCCCAAGGGCACCGCATACACCGTCTCCTGCGATGCGGCATCCGGCGTGAGCACCGGTATCTCCGCGGCGGACCGCGCCCGCACCGTGCAGATCCTCGCGGATGCAGCCTCGACCCCGGCGGACATTACCCGCCCCGGCCACATCTTCCCGCTGCGCGCCGTTGACGGCGGCGTGGCGGAACGCCCCGGCCACACCGAAGCCGCAGTGGAACTCTCCCTCGCGGCGGGCCTGTCCGGCGTGGGCGTTATCGCCGAGGTCGTGCACGACGACGGCTCCATGATGCGTTTCGACGCACTGCGCGCCTTCGCCACCGAGCACAACCTGCCCATGATCTCTATCGAAGACCTCATCAAGTACGTAGCTAAGGCGTAGGAGAACGCATGAGCGAAACCCCTAACACCCAGGCAACGCCAGGCACCCTGGTCGAGCCGGTTGAGGCGCAGGCTGAAGAGCTCAGCGCCGAATCCCTGCGCATCGCCTCCCAGCTCGCTGAAGGCTACCGAGTCAGCCCCCTCGACATGGTGCCCAACCCCAGCCCGCTGCTGGTCGAAAGCACCGAAGAGGTCGCCGTACCCACCCCGCAGGGCCTGTTCGGTCTGCGCGCCTGGCGATTTGCGGACGGCGCCGAGCACATCAGCGCCCGCGCCCTCGACCGTGACGGCACCCCCGTACCCGCCGAGGACGGGGGAGCGCCCGCGGTACGCATCCACTCCGAATGCGCCACCGGCGATATCTTCGGTTCCTTCCGATGCGATTGCGGCCCCCAGCTGGAGAACGGCCTGCGCATCATTGGCCGCACCGGCGGGTACCTCATCTACGTGCGCAACCACGAAGGACGCGGCATCGGCCTGGTCAACAAGCTCCGCGCCTACGCGCTGCAGGATGCCGGGCTCGACACCCTCGACGCGAACCTGGCGCTCGGCCTGGACGGCGACATGCGCGACTACTCGCAGGCGGCACTGATCCTGCAGGAACTCGGTGTGAACGAGCTGAGGCTCGTGACCAACAACCCCGCCAAGCAGGAGGCGCTCGAAAGCCTCGGCCTGCAGGTCACCGAACTCATCCCGGACGAAATTCCCGCCCGAGTCGAGAACGCACACTACCTGCAGACCAAGCGTGAGCGCATGCGCCACGTGCTCAAAAGCGCGTAGCGGCACCCCTGCAAACCCCTAATTTTTCAAAAACCCAAAACCCACAAGGAGAACACAATGAGCGGCGTAGGCGCAGCAGACACCACCCTCAACCCCGAAGACTACAAGGGCTTCAAGCTCGCAATCGTAGCGGCAAGCTGGCACACCGAGGTCATGGACGGCCTCATTAACGGTGCTAAGCGCGCCGCCTACGTAGCAGGCATCGAGCCGACCCTCGTGCGCGTTCCCGGCACCTTCGAGCTGCCCGTCGCAGCGACCCGCCTCGCTGAGAAGTTCGACGCAATCGTCGCGCTCGGCGTGGTCATCCGCGGCGGCACCCCCCACTTCGACTACGTCTGCCAGGGCGCAACCAACGGCCTGACCGACGTGTCCGTGCTGACCGGCCGCCCCATCGGCTTCGGCGTGCTCACCTGTGACAACGAGCAGCAGGCACTCGACCGTGCAGGCCTGGAAGGCTCCAACGAAGACAAGGGCTACGAGGCGACCGCAGCGGCACTGCAGACCGCAGCAACCCTCAAGCAGTTCAGCAACTAACACGGCTGAACGGTACGCGGCTCAGTTTCATGAAGAGAACTATTGGATCTTCACCGTGGAACTGGGCCGCAGCACCGGTTAAACTGAAACAACCCGCGCACCGGGCTTACCGGGATTTATCAGGCATTATCGGGCGTCTATGGATCTGGCAGGTATATGCCAGAGAGATACACGCCGGCACATATGTCCCGGTACCCCCATATACCGGTAAAACCGCATGCACCGGTAAAAACCCCGCGCGGCAGCTAAGGGACACAGCGCACTGACGCGCTCCCAACCCAACACCAAGGAGTACAGCAATGCAGGATTTGGGCACCATCACCCCCAGCCTCGAAGAATTCCGCGCCCGCGCAGCCGGCACCCGCGTCATTCCCGTACACATCAAAATCCTCGCCGACTCACTCACCCCCATCGGCATCTACCGATCCCTCGTACTCCAAAACGACCAGGGCGAACCCGTCGAAGCAGCCCACGGCACCTTCCTGCTCGAATCCGCCAAAATCTCCGCAGAAGGCGAATCCGCAGCCTGGGACCGCTACTCCTTCATCGGCGCGTCCTCCCGCTCCACCCTCACCACCGTTGACGGCGCAGTTCACTGGCAGGGCCGCACTCCCGCCGGCGCACCCGTCGATGGCGACCCCGTAGAAGCCATCGCCAAGACCCTGCAGATGCTCTACACCGAACCCGACCCGACCCTGCCGCCGCTCACCTCCGGCATGGTCGGATACCTCGGCTGGGACGTCGTACGCCACTGGGAGCACCTGCCCTTCCCGCCCGCCGATGACGTGAACCTGCCCGAATTCGCGCTCAACATGGTCTCCGACATGGCAATCCACGACAACAAGGACGGCACCGTCCTGCTCGTCGCCAACGCCATCAACTTCAACGGCACCAGCGAAAACGTCGACGGCGCCTACGAAGACGCCGTCGCGCGCCTGCACAGCATGCTCCGCCGCCTGCAACGCGGCGCCACCGCAACCACCTCCACTCTCTCCGGCGTAGCAGACGTTGACCGTAAGGTCCGCGAAGACGTCACCCTCACCTGGAGCGAACAGGGTTTCAAGGACGCCATCGACCGTTCCAAGAAGAACATCATCGACGGCGACGTCTTCCAGATTGTGCTCTCACGCCGATTCGAAGCCGAAACTAACGCCAAGGCACTCGACGTGTACCGTGTACTGCGCCAGTCCAACCCCTCGCCGTACATGTACCTCTTCAACTTCGAAGACAGCAACGGCACCCCCTTCCACATTGTCGGCTCCTCCCCGGAGGCGCTCGTCACCCTCAAGGACGGCATCGCCAGCACCCACCCCATCGCCGGTTCCCGCCCGCGCGGCGCAACCCGCGAAGAAGACCTCGCACTCGCCGAGGAACTGCTCGCCGACGAAAAGGAACGCTCCGAACACCTCATGCTCGTCGACCTGGCACGCAACGACCTCTCACGCATCGCCAAGCCCGGCACCGTGTCCGTCGACCAGTTCATGATTATTGAGCGTTTCAGCCACATCATGCACATTTCCTCCGCAGTCAGCGCCGAACTCGACCCGCAGTTCAGCGCCTACGACGTGCTGCGTGTCGCCTTCCCGGCAGGTACCCTCTCCGGCGCGCCCAAGCCGCGCGCCATGCAGCTCATCGACGAATACGAACCCACCCGCCGCGGCGTCTACGGCGGCGTATGCGGCTACTTCGACTTCGCCGGCAACATGGACATGGCAATCGCCATCCGCACCGCCGTCCTCAAGGAAGGCACCGCCTACGTGCAGGCAGGTGCGGGCCTCGTCATGGACTCCAACCCGGACTCCGAAACCCTCGAAACCGTCAACAAGTCCGCCGCCCCGCTACGCGCCGTGCTGACCGCCTCCGGCCTGGCACCCCTGGACGCAGACGCAGCCGTCAACGCCACCAAGTAACCCAAGGAGACACCATGAGCACCGTTCTCGACGAGATCATCGTCGGCGTCCGCGAAGACCTCGCCGCCCGCGTACAGCAGGTTCCCCTCGAAGAAATGAAGAAGCGCGCCCTCGCAGCCGCACCCGCCCGCGACGCGCTCGCCTCCCTACGCGGTGAAGTACCCGGCGGCGGCAACGGCACGACCGCACGCATCATTTCCGAGGTGAAGCGCTCTTCACCCTCCAAGGGTGCGCTCGGAGAAATCCCGGACCCTGCCGCGCTCGCCGCACGCTACGAGGCAGGTGGCGCCGCAGCGATCTCCGTGCTCACCGAACAGCGCCGCTTCAACGGCTCCCTCGCCGACCTCGACGCAGTCCGCGCCGCCGTGAACATCCCCGTGCTGCGTAAGGACTTCACCGTCGACGAATACCAGATCTGGGAGGCACGCGCACACGGCGCCGACCTGGTTCTGCTGATTGTGGCGGCCCTCGACGAGCAGACCCTCCGCGAGTTCCTCGAACTCACCGAATCGCTCGGCATGAACGCCCTCGTCGAAACCCACACCCCCGAAGAAATCGAGGTCGCCCAGCGCATCGGCGCGAAAATCGTGGGCATCAACGTGCGCAACCTCAAGACCCTCGAAGTCAACAACGAACACTACGCATCCCTCGCAGCGCACCTGCCCAACTCGGTTATTAAGGTTGCTGAGTCCGGTGTCTCCAGCATCGAGGACGTACGTGCCTACGCTGGTGCGGGCGCCGATGCGGTCCTCATCGGTGAAGCACTGGTACGCTCCGGCGACCCCGAAGGTACCGTGCGCGAATTCTCCAAGGTGCCGGTGACCCGCTAGCCTGTGGGTTAGTTGTTTGAGATGGCGTACCGGACAACGCTCGCGGGGGAGTGAGGCTTCCGTGGGCTAGTTGTTTGAGATGGCGTACCGGACAACGCTCGCGGGGGAGTGCCCCCTCTTCGGCGCCTTAACCTTCAAAGAACCCAGCCGCTTTGAGGATGGAGCCCCGTCGCGTGTCCGGTACGCCCTCTAGGTCGCCTATCCCTCGGGTAGAGGAGAGAAGAGGGTGGTCTGGGGTTTCCTTCTCAGGTCAGCTCGCCTCAGCTTGGGGTATATGAGGTTGGTCTGGGGTCGGATGTTGCTGTCAGCTCACCTGATTCTGAGGTTATTTGTCCTGTCGGATTTTTTATCTACTTCCGGATAAAGACCTGATACATACACATAAAGCCGGTGCCCGGTTCCTGCCACCTCACAGGAACCGGACACCGGCTTTTTACCTATTAGAGAGCTCTTAGCGGCCCGTATAGTCCGCGTCCGCAATATCCTTCGGCCAGCGCGCCTTACGGAACGGCGCCCACGTGAACGCCGCCGCCACCAACAACAAACCACTCATAATGAACGCCGGAACAAAGCCCCACGCATCCGCAATCATGCCAGCCACCAGCGGGCCCAGAATCATACCGAAATCGCTACACATCTGATACACCGCCAACACCTGGCCGCCACTGCGGCGAGTACCAATCACATCAGACACCGCAGCCTGAATCGACGGACCCATAAACGCCGCACCAATACCCAGACACGCCGTCAACGACACAAACACCCACGCCACCGGCGCGAAACCCATAAACGTCACCGCAGAACCCGCCAACAGCAGACCCGAAAACGCCATCACACGGCGACCAAAACGATCCGAAAAACGACCCGAGAACGTCTGCGTCAACGCATTACCAAACGAGTTCGTCGCCATTGCCAAGGAAGCCAACAGGGTACCCGCCACCGAATTCGACATGTCGCCGCCAGTCGCCAAATACGCCGCCGCCAACGGAATAATCGACGACTGCACACCAAACACCGACCAGCCAATCGCCCAGTTCGACACCAGCGCAGAACGGTAATTCGAGAACTTCAACGCGTCACGAACCGTCATCGCCGGCAGGTCGCTCTTACCCGCAGCGCCGCCGGATGCAGCAGGCTTAGCCGCCTTGCCGGATGCGCCAGCCTGAGTGTTAGCAGGGGAAGGCGCTGCCGACGGCAGCACCCCGGTGCCCTTACCCTCAGCCAGTGCCGCCGCCTCCATAATCGCGTCGCGCTCCGCCTCCAGCGCCGCCTGCGACGGCATCAAGAACCACACAATCAGGCCCGCCGCCAGCAGCGAAAAACCATACACAATGAACGGCGCACGCATACCAAACGGCGCCAGCGCGCTCGCAATCACCGGGCCCAGCAGGTTACCCAGCAGGAACGCCGTCGCATAATAACCCGAAATACGGCCGCGCATATGCGCCGGGGACAAGCGTACCAGCAGGCCCATCGCAGAGACCGTGAACATGACCGAACCGATACCCGCCACCGCACGCGAACCCAGCAGCACCCAATAATCCCAGGCGAACGCAATCATAAACGACGTCACCGACACGATCAGCATGCCAATCGTGTACACCGGACGCTCACCCCAGCGGGTAATCAGCTGACCCGCCGACGGCGCAAAAATCAGGCGCGTAATCGCCAACGCAGAAACCACCATCGTCGCCATCGTGACCGTCGCATTAAAGTTCTGCGCATAGTTCGGCAGCACCGGCGCCACCAAACCAAAACCCACCGCAATCATGAACGACGCAGCAATCAGAACCTTCAAACCGGTCGGCACACGGTTCGGATCAATCGTGCGCGGGTCAAAAACAGGCGGTGTTTTGGCAGGGTTCCTCATGTTCATCCTCGAAATCGTGCGGTGCCGTGCGGCAGCCGCGGGCCCCACCCGCAACTGTCAACCATGTGTTCGGCTAAAAAACTTAACAGTGTCCAGTCTACTCCGCCGACAGCCGGGCATGCGCGTCACCTCGACCAGCCAAACCGCCCAAACCGGTAAGCTAGTAGTGTGAATGAAACGATGATGATGATTTGCGCGATTGTGCTGGGTGTACTGGTTATCGCCGGTATACTTTTCGCCGTTCTGCGCCGACCCAAGAAGACCGCGAACCTGCAGTCTTTGCGCCAGGAGGCGGCTAAGGCCTCCGGCGGTTCGGCGGAAGAACCCGAAAGCTCGGCACCTCGCGCTATTGAACTTGATATGCCCGACCCGTCCGCGGGTCGCCTGGTGCGCCTGCGCGCCCGCCTGGCTCGTTCGAACAACATGCTCGGCAAGGGCCTGCTGGCTCTGCTTTCTCGCGACCGCATCGACCAGGACGTCTGGGATGAGGTTGAGGAGACCCTGCTGCTTGCCGACCTGGGTTCCGAGCCGACTACCCGCCTGGTGGAGGCGCTGCAGCAGCGCGTGCGCGTTGAAGGTACGAGCAACCCTGCCGCCGTGAAGAAGATGCTCCGTGAGGAGCTTGTGAAGATTGTTCGCCCCGACATGGACCGCGAGCTGAAGACCGCCGGCAGCGACGGCAATCCCGGCGTGGTGCTGGTCGTGGGCGTGAACGGCGTCGGTAAGACCACGACCGTCGGTAAGATCGCCCGCGTGATGGTCGCTGACGGTCAGACCCTGCTCCTGGGCGCCGCGGACACGTTCCGTGCGGCCGCGTCCGAGCAGCTGACCACCTGGGGTGACCGCGTGGGCGTGAAGACCGTGCGTTCCGAGAAGGAAGGCGCCGACCCCGCATCCGTCGCGTTTGATGCCGTGAAGGCTGGCAAGGAGCAAGGCGTCGACACCGTGCTCGTGGACACCGCAGGTCGCCTGCAGAACAAGTCCGGTCTGATGGATCAGCTCGGCAAGATCAAGCGCGTTATCGAGAAGGAAGCGCCGGTCACTGAGGTTCTGCTCGTCATTGACGCGACCACCGGCCAGAACGGTATGGTTCAGGCGAAGGTCTTCGGCGATATCGTGGATGTCACCGGTATCGTGCTGACCAAGCTCGACGGCACCGCAAAGGGCGGTATCGTGGTCGCTATCCAGGAGGAGCTCGGCGTTCCCGTCAAGCTCATCGGCCTGGGTGAAGGCCCGGACGACCTGGCACCGTTCGACCCGGAAGCATTCGTGGACGCGCTGCTGGACTAGCATCCTTTTCCCTCTGCGCCGAGAAGCCACATGTGTTGTGAACACATGTGGCTTCTCGCGGTTAATGGGCGGGTAATGACGACGGGCAGTACATGATTCGAGGCTCTGGGATATTCTGAAATTAGAAGATGCGCCGACCCTTCAAACGGTCCCGAGCATCGCACACCATACAACCCAATTCACCCCGAACCTCAGCGAAGGAGCCACCATGGTAGCCACCAACCTCCCCGGAACTCTTCCCGCCCCCAACTACCGACCCACCTACCGCTCCAACGGTGCGTGCGATGACCTCGCCGCACTCGTTGCACCCTACAGCCTTTCGCGCGCCCAGCTGGCTGAGGCTACCGGCATCGCTGATGAGGCTACCGTGAACAGCTGGGTTGCGCAGTGCCGCCCCGACCTCGCTGCGGATGCGCCCGCGCCCCTCGAGCCCGTGCTGCGGTACCTGGACGAAAGCTACCTGCCCGACCCCGCAAACTGGCCCGGCAGTAACGCCTACGACGAGTTCATTCTCGAGAACATTGCCGCACGCATGCTGGCACGCGTTGTTGCTGACACTTTCGGCGCTAACCGTTCGGGTAACTACCGTGAACTTCTCGCACTCGTTGCGACCCTTGTGCTGATCGCCCGATGCTGGGCGGGCACCGATGAGGATTTCCTGACCCTGCTCAACGCCGAGCCCACCGCGGAAGCGGAAGAGTACCTGCAGGAGGCTATCGCGAACGCCCCCGAGTCCCTGCACCCCCTCCTGACCGAGCTTCTGCTGCCCGCCCTGCGTGAGGCGCGCGGCACCTTCACTGCCGCTGAGGCGCAGCTGCTCACCGGCTACGCGCTTGCCGCCGGATACTACGCGGGCGAGCATCCCTACGAGACTCTGAACGGCATCCACATTGCATTTGCCGCGGATGACCGCGCACTGCCCGATGATGAGCTGATGAGCCGTGTTGAGGACGTCCTCAATGCTAACTTTTCCGCTGCTCGTGCGGAAGCCGGCACTGCTGACAAGAACCCGGAGCCGCACGAGTTCACCCTGCCCGGCGACCAGGAAGGCTACGAAACCGCCGCACACCTGATTGCAGCTCTGCCCCAGGCTCATGACGTTATCGCTTTCAGCGCCCACCCCGGCGAAGGAACCAGCGCGCTCGCCGACGACCGCCGCGCCGCCTTCACCCTATACCTGTGCTATCTGCTCCTCGGTGATGACGAGTCTTCGGAGCAACGCGCCGCTGAGCTGTACCGCGCCAGCCGTGAGAACTAGGTTTTCGCGCCCTACTTTGATTCTGTAGACACCTTGCCCGCAGACGCTAAGAAGCCACATGTGTTCGGAACACATGTGGCTTCTTGCGGTTAATGGTGGTGGTGGGTGTGGTGTGGTGGGATTATTCTCAACGGTGACTGTGCACGGCGAATTTACACAGCTACGGGCTGTTCCGCGCGAATCGCGCTGTAGGTCGCGTCGCTGACGGTCACGCCGTACTGGTTGGAGGCGAGGCGCAGAATCTCCTCGACGGTGTAGATGCGGAACACGCCGCCTCCGGTTGCCTTAGCGTATTCACGTAGCAGCTGGCGGTTCGCGAGCTGGTGTACGGGTTCGCCACCCGATGCGGCGCGTACCTGCTGACCGTTGCGTAGCCAGGTGTCGCGCACACCGCCGGTGACAAAGACGCAGTCGGTGCCCTTCACGCGGGTGGTTGCTTCGGTAACGCACTGGTTCCAGAGCGCGAAGTCGGCGTCAAAGCTGGCGTTAGCGAGTAGCGGGTGGCCTTGTGCGAGGGCTTCGCGGCACTGCTGTTCATGGCGTTCGGGGCTGGGCGCGGCACCCACGTGTCCGGTGAAGATGCGGTTCAGTCGCGGCAGGATCGTGTCGTCTTCGCGGCGTGCCACGTTGATTGATCCGGTGTCGGTGGTGGGTTCGAGAATCCGCATGATCTGTGCGATGGAGTGGTCCAGCTGGTGCGTGACGGAACGCAGCGCACTCCAGGGGGAGTTGCGTTCTTCGGGCAGGGTTTCTTTGAAGGATGCGAGCGCTGAGCGGACGCGTTCTGCGGCGGCGGGCACGGGGGATGCGCCGTCGAGTGCTGCCCAGAATTCTTTGAGCGCCTGGTGAGGGAGAAAGGCGTGTCCGCGGAGCTGGGAGTAGGCGCGGAGGATTTCGTCGCTAATGTGGGTTGGGTAGTTGTAGAGGCTTGCAAGCGCGGTGGAGTCGAAGGCGACGAGAATTCCGGGGTGAATGGAAGTCAGCGGGGCGCGGTCGAGTTCCTTGTACTCGACGAAGTCTGAGTACAAGGTGCGTGCTTGACGGGTGATTGGCATGAATCCCCTCCGGGTATCGAGTATGGTCGGTCAAATGCGAGTGCCGGAGAAGTCGAGGAGAATAATCCATTCCAGTGTATCGGCCTTCTTTGGCAGGTGATGGAGTTTCGGTATAAATATTTTGTTTATTACGTTTGTATCTAACCCGATGATGCGTTAGTGCATGTCAGAGTCATTTTCGGGTCTATGTTTTAGGTGTGAATTTCGCCGCGTATGTCTATGTTGTGAGGGTTTTTCTTTGTGGTTATGAGCAGTATAGAACAAAAATATGCATTAAGGTGCAAAATTTGTGTGGTGGCGCCCAAAATAACGTCAAAAACCCTTCCCACCTGCATATAGGATGCATGTAACACGCGGGGGACAAGGCGAGAAAGTAGATGAACATTTATTCCCTCCTGTAGACTTTAAGTGATTCAAATTTGATAAAGGAGAAGAGTAATGTCAGAGCTGACCACTCAAAATCAGGCGGAGGAGCAAGGTCCCGCTCGCACCGTCGTCGTGGCAGAAGATGAGGCATTGATTCGCCTCGACATCGTCGAAATTCTGAAGGACCAGGGTTTCGATGTTGTTGCAGAAACCGATAACGGCAAGACTGCTGTCGAGCTAGCACAGAAGCACCGCCCCGACCTCGTCCTCATGGATGTGAAGATGCCGATTATGGACGGCATCACCGCAGCTGAAGAAATCGCGAAGGAGCAGATTGCTCCCGTCGTTCTGCTGACTGCATTCAGCCAGAAGGAACTCGTTGACCGTGCCGTTGAGGCAGGCGCTATGGCGTACGTCGTCAAGCCGTTCTCCCCGAACGATCTGGTTCCCGCCATTGAGGTGGCGATTAGCCGCTACGAGCAGATTCGCGCACTCGAGAAGGAAGTGGGCACCATCCGCGACCAGTTCGAGACCCGCAAGCTCGTTGACCGCGCAAAGTCGCTGCTCATCACCAAGATGAACCTGACCGAGCCAGAAGCATTCCGCTGGATTCAGAAGACCTCCATGGACCGCCGCTTGTCCATGCGCGAAGTTTCCGACACCATCATCAAGCAGCTCTCCTAAGCACAAGACGTGCAAAGTACGTGACAGTACAGGTACGAATGCACGCTACGGCGAAGACTAGGAATCGCCGCTGAACACACACGGCTGGTGCAGTGATGAACCAGCGCCTTATCCATGACACACAAACGCCCCACCCCTCACAATGAAGCTGAGGGACGGGGCGTTCGTGTTTAACGGTTCGCGTGTGTGCGTTGTAAACCGGCGCTTAGCGCGGGCGGGAACCCAACGCTACACGGAACTTAACGCAGGTAGCGGTTCAAATCGTCTTCGTCATTGTTGGGGCCGCTGATGGGGCGGTCCGTGGGGGAGCCAGCCCAGAGCATGCCGCCGGTACCGAGCATCACGCCCAGCCACCAGAAGCTACCGGGGTTGTTGATAGCGGTCACTAGGCACACCAGCATCACGCCGATTGCGATGGGCAGGACAATGCGCTTGGCGCGCACAATCTTCGGGTAACGCTTGAAATAGGGGGTGAGCTCGCGGGCCATGGTGCTCCTTCTGGTCGTACCTTCTGGTGAGTGTTAGCGGGGTGCCGTGTACCCCGTGCTTCTACGATTTTAGGCTACTTGCTGAAGTCGTAGGACGTTAGGCGGTGGGGCGGGGAATCAGCATGTTGGTGATGCGCGCGGTGCAGGTGGTGCGGCCGCGCTCATCCACAATGTCGATGGTGTGGATGCACAGGGTGCGTCCGAGCTTGACGGCGGTGCAGGTTGCGGTAACCACGCCGGAGACTGCCGGGCGCACGTGGGTTGCGTTGATGTCCACACCGACTGCTACGAGGGTTTCGCCGCCGTGCACACCCGCGGAGAGCGAGCCGAGGGTCTCGGCGAGAACCACGTTGGCACCGCCGTGTAGCAGGCCGATGGGCTGGGTGTTACCGGCGACGGGCATGGTCGCGACGGTGCGTTCTGCGGTGAGTTCCTGGAACTTAATGCCCATGGCGGGGATGAGCTCGCCTAGGCCGCGGGGGAAGTAGGGGTGCAGGTGCTCGGGGATGCCGCTTTCGGTCAGCTGCGCCTTGATTTCTTCTGCGGTGAGGGTGGTGGGCGCTGCCGCGCGGACGGGTGCGTGCTGTGTGTTGTTTTCAGTCATGACTTCCAGTGTACTCCTTGGTTTTTGTTGCTTTGGGTGGGATAGCTTTTCGCGAGTGCTTCCGGGTACGAATCAGCCCCGCCTCCTACAGGGGGAAGCGGGGCTGAAAAACGCTATGTGAGCGGATGAGGATTAGGCGGAAATAGCTTCTGCCTTTTCGATGTCCTCGTCGCGGATTTCCTTATCGGGGTTCGCTCCGATTGCCTTGGAGATACGCTCGGTCAGGGCTGCGATGGTCGCGTCACCGGTCACGTTGGTTGCGGTGCCGAAGGAGTCCTGAGCCAGGTACAGGGCAATCATCAGGGCAATCATGGAGGCATCGAAACCGAGCATGGACTGCAGCAGGCCGATTGCGGTCATCACGCCACCGCCGGGAACGCCGGGAGCGGCAACCATCATCACGCCGAGCACCAGAATCATGGGGATCAGGCTACCGAAGTCGGGGTGCTGACCGGTCATGAACAGCACTGCCACCGAGCAGGAGGTAATGGTAATCATGGAGCCGGAGAGGTGAATGGTCGCGCACAGCGGAATCGCGAAGTCCACCACGCGGGGGGAGATGCCAGCCTTCTTCGCCGAACGCACGGTCACCGGGATGGTCGCAGCCGAAGACTGGGTACCGATCGCGGTGAAGTATGCCGGGAGCATGGTCTTGAGCATCTGGATGGGGTTGCGGCGAGAAATCGCGCCAGCCACCGAGTACTGCAGCGCCAGGGTGACCCAGTGCAGAATAATCACCATGACGAACACAAGACCGAAGACGGAGAGGATCTTCGCCACCTGACCGGCGAGGGTCATGTTTGCGAACACGCCCACAATGTGCACCGGCAGCAGGGGGATAATCACGTAGCCGAGCATCTTCTCAACGATGACCTGGAAGTCCTCGAAGAGGTTCAGCATCGCACGGGTCTTCAGTGCGGTAATGCCCAGGCCCAGGATGAAGGAGAGAATCAGTGCGCTCAGCACGCCCATAATCGGGGTCAGCTCGAAGGAGATGTAGCCCTTGGACAGTGCGTTCTCGGGGTTATCGAAGGAGGCGAGCTGCTGACCCTTCAGGATGATGGGGTAGAGCAGCAGTGCGCAGGTCAGTGCCAGGAAACCAGCAAGGATGCTGGAGATGTACGCCAGACCCACGGTGATGCCGAGCATCTTGCCCGCACCCTGCGCGAGGGAACCAATGCCGGGCACGATGAAGCCGATAATAATCAGCGGAATCGCGAAGCTCAGGAAGGCGCTGAATACGGTCGAGAAGGAGACGAAGAGCTGCACAATGAGGTCGGTGGGGATGGCTGCGCCGGTTGCGTCATTGATGCCGCTAATCATTCCCGGGGTCAGCATGCCGATGAGCACACCCGATGCAATCGCGATGATAATCCACGCGAGAAGGGGAAGTTTTTTGAGTGCCTTCATAGTTTCCTAAATGAGGGTTCGTTGTGTGTTAAGCGCGGGAGGTGCCCTCACGGTCCGGTGGATCCTGCCGGTGAATTCTGGGTAGAGTTCTGCCTATGAATACACGGGGTGTGGGGGTTCCTACGCTGGAGGCGATAATAAGGTTATATATTATCTGGAAACCGTATTATTATCCACCTTACATAGTGGCTTGGGGCACATTTTTTGGGGGAAAACTCACCAAACGCACCCCACCGGCACCTACATATGAGGTAAAACTCTTTCCACACACCCCGTTATTCCGCTATATGGCACAGCACCGGCACCCAACACGGCGCGGGCGCCTCCCCACAGTCCTAACCGGCAGCCACCACAAAACCCGCAGCCACGAAGCCAACCACCAAGAAAACTCAGACTCGATACACTAGAGGAGTGACTACAGAGAACAAAACCCTCCTGCTCATTGACGGACACTCCCTCGCCCTACGCTCCTTCTTCGGCATCTACACCATGGCCGAAAAGACCGGACAGCACATCTTCGTGCGCAGCGACGGCCAGCACACCGAAGCCGTCCATGCCTTCCTCTCCACCCTGCTGAGCATCATCAAAGACAACCAGCCCAGCCACATCGCCGTAGCCTTTGACCTACCCGGCGGCACCTTCCGCACCGCCGAATACGGCGAATACAAGGGTGGTCGCAACGCCATCCCCGAAGCCTTCAACGGCCAGATTGACCTCATCAAAAAGATGCTCGGCGCGCTCAACATCCCCGCGCTCACCTACGAAAACTACGAAGCCGACGACATCGTCGCAACCCTCACCCGCCGCGGCACCGAAGCCGGCTACAAGGTCCTCATCCTCTCCGGCGACCGCGACATCTTCCAGCTCGTCACCGACGACGTCACCCTGCTCTACCCGGTCACCACCGGCCCCTCCAAGGGTATTCAGCGCATGGACCCCGCCGCCGTCGAAAAGAAAACCAAAGTACCCCCGCACATGTACCCCGACCTCGCCGCCCTCACCGGCGAACAGGCGGACAACCTGCCCGGCGTACCCGGCGTGGGCCCCGGCTTCGCCGCCAAATGGCTCGGCGAATACGGCTCCCTCGACGCCGTCATCGAAAACAGCGACAAGATCGGCGGCAAGAAGGGCGAAGCACTACGCGAAAACATCGACAACGTCGTACGCAACCGTCGCCTCAACCAGCTCGTCAACGACCTCGACCTGAACGTCACCCTCGAAGACACCGAATTCACCCCCGACCTGGATGCACTCAACACCTTCTTCGACGAGGTGGAGTTCCGCACCATCCGCAAGCGTGCCGCCGACACCCTCGGCCCCATCGTGCGCGCCGCTGGATCCGCAGGCTCTGCAAGCTCCGCCGCAGAAGCAGGGGAGGAGGGTGCCATCAAGAAGGCGCCCACCGGCCCCGTCTACGCACCCATTGCCACCAGCGCACCCACCAAAAACGCAGACGCAGCAGCATTCCGCGCCTTCTGTGCCGCCGCAGCCGAAGAAAACTACGGCACCGACGAACAGGGCGCGCCCATCGCCGTACCCGAACGCCTCGAAGGCGCTGTGACCCTCTACCCGGTCACCAACCTGCCCGTAGCGCGCCCCGCCATCGGCGACGCACCCGCCGTCAAGGTCACCAAAACCAAGATCCGCGCCGCCGAAGAAAACCCCGAACTGCTCGGCGTGCTCCTCACCAGCAAGAACACCAGCCTCTGGATCGACACCCGCACCATCGACCCGGAACTCGACGCCGCCCTCGCCGCCTGGCTCTCCGACGAAGCAGCCCGCAAAATCGTCATGGACCTCAAGGTTCAGCGCAAGCTCCTGCGCGCCTACGGCTACGAACTCGCCGGCGCCGTCGAAGACCCCGCGCTGTCCTCCTACATGTGCGGCTTCATCCCCACCGCAACCCGCAAACTCTTCTCCGAACGCATGGAAGACCTCGCCGAACGCTACCTCTGGATCCCCAAGGACCCCTACGTGCAGCTCGTCTTCCAGCCCGAAGAAGATGAGGCAGAACCCTCCCTCTTCAGCCTGCCCGGCGAAGCCGAACCCGTCGACAACCTGCGCTACTTCACCCAAATCAGCCGCATCATCCACGAACTCGCACGCCTGCTGCACTACGAAATGGAAGAACACGGCCAGCTGAAGGTCTACGAAGAAATCGAACTGCCGCTACTCTACGTCCTCGCAGACATGGAGCAGGCAGGCATCGCCGTCTCCGATGCGCTCCTTGCCGAACTGCACGACACCTTCTCCGCACGCGCTGCTCAGGCGCAGGACGCCGCACGCACCATCGTCGGCGACACCGTCCAAACCGACGACGGCGACACCGTCCAAACCGACGACGGCGAAGAACCCCTCAACCTCGCCTCCGTCAAACAGCTGCAGACCGTGCTCTTCGACAAGCTCGCCCTGCCGCACACCCGCAAAATCAAGTCCGGCTATTCCACCGACGCCGAATCCGTCACCGAACTGCTCACCAAAATCTCCCCGGAGTCCGACGGTGCCGCATTCCTCGGTGCGCTCGCCGCCTACCGCGACAACATCAAACTCGTACAGACCGTCGAAGGCCTGCAGAAAGCAGCCGCCGACGACGGACGCGTGCACACCACCTTCCAGCAGGGTGCCGCCTCCACCGGCCGCCTCTCCTCGACCGCGCCGAACCTGCAGAACATCCCGATCCGCACCGAAGAAGGCCGCCGCATCCGTGGCGCCTTCATTGTCGCACCCGCACCCGTCGACGGTGTGGAGTACGAGGGCCTGCTCACCGCCGACTACTCGCAGATCGAAATGCGCATCATGGTGCACCTCGCCGCCGACGAGAAGCTCATCGCAGCCTACGAAGCGGGGGAGGACCTGCACCGTTACGTCGGTTCCGAAGTCTTCGGCGTCGCCCCCGAAGAAGTCACCCCCGAGCAGCGCTCCAAGGTCAAGGCGATGTCCTACGGCCTGGCATACGGCCTGTCCCGATTCGGCCTCGCCAAGCAGCTGAACATCAGCTCCGACGAAGCAGGCGAACTGCGCACCAACTACTTCAAGCGCTTCGGACGCGTGGGACGATTCCTGCGCGGCGTACTCAAACAGGCACACCAGGACGGCTACACCGAAACCATTTTCGGCCGCCGCCGCGTGCTGCCCGACCTGGACTCGCCCAACCGTGTACGCCGTGAAGCCGCCGAACGCGCCGCCCTCAACGCCCCGATTCAGGGCACCGCCGCGGACATCATCAAGATCGCCATGATCAACATTCACCGCCGCCTGCGCGAAGAGGGTCTGAAGACCCGCATGCTGCTGCAGGTGCACGACGAAATCATCCTCGAAGTCGCCACCGGTGAGCGTGAAGCCGCCGAACGCGTACTCGTCGAGGAGATGAGCGGTGCCGCCTCTCTGCGTGTTCCTCTGGATGTGCAGGTCGGCTGGGGCAAGTCCTGGCAGGAGGCGGGCCACTAGGCGCGTTTCTTCGGTTTGGCTCCGCTTGAAAAGGTGGCGCTCATCCTGGGTACCGCTTGGAAAGGTGTGTATCGTCCTCGTTCCTACAGGGGCACCCGCCCTCGCTTCGCTTCGGGCACCCTGATGTCACTTCGGACGATACCGCCTTTCCGCGCTGGGGTGCTGTGCGGGCGCGGCCGCGTTTTCCGGATGCGCCCTCAGGGTGTCAGCCCGGACGCTCTCCGTAGCGAAGCAAGGAGGGGCGGAGCGTCCGGGTGACGGGTGCCCCTGCGTAGGCGCGGAGGAAATATGCGGCGCCCCGCCCTTCCCAGGTTGAGAGGAACGAGGACGAGCACCGTCCCGCGAGTCGTCTCCGTCCTACCTGCAAAATAGGGGAGCAAAACCGGGCGCGTAACCATTGACGACACGCCCGGGATTCCCGTACACTATTAATCGCGTGTACCAACGTACGGGTTTTCTATGCTCTTTTTCTCCTTAAGTTCTCCTTAAGAAAACGGGGAGAAAACGGGCACAGACCGCTCGTGCACCCTGCTGAGAGCATCTGCTTCCGGTGGGCGGTACACATTGTAAGTATCCGTCAGCTCGACGTTTCCTCACCTCGTTCAAAGGCGTTAGCGGTCCTATGCCGTGCGCGCCGGGGTGAAAAAGTGAGCCGGCCGGCGCCTCCACCCGGGGGTGTTGAGCGGTGAACCGGCAGCGTCGACCTATTAGAAATCCAATTGGAGCCCTCACTACATGAGCACCAACATCCCTCAGGTCGCAATCAACGACATCGGCGACGAGCAGGCATTCCTCGAGGCAGTCGAGAAGACCATTAAGGTCTTCAACGACGGCGATCTCGTCTCCGGCCAGGTTGTTAAGATCGACCACGATGAGGTTCTGCTCGACATCGGTTACAAGACCGAAGGCGTCATCCCCTCCCGCGAGCTGTCCATCAAGCACGACATCGACCCCTCTGAGGTTGTCGAGCTCGGCTCCGAGGTTGAGGCACTCGTCCTCACCAAGGAGGACAAGGAAGGTCGCCTGATCCTCTCCAAGAAGCGCGCACAGTACGAGCGTGCATGGGGCGACATCGAGAAGGTCAAGGAAAACGACGGCGTCGTTACCGGTACCGTTATCGAGGTTGTCAAGGGTGGCCTTATCCTCGACATCGGTCTGCGTGGCTTCCTGCCCGCATCCCTCGTCGAGATGCGCCGCGTCCGCGACCTCGCACCTTACATCGGTCAGCAGATCGAAGCTAAGATCATCGAGCTGGACAAGAACCGCAACAACGTTGTTCTGTCCCGCCGTGCATACCTGGAAGAGACTCAGTCCGCTGTTCGCTCCTCCTTCCTCAACGAGCTGGAGAAGGGTCAGGTCCGCGAGGGCGTTGTCTCCTCCATCGTCAACTTCGGTGCATTCGTGGACCTGGGTGGCGTGGACGGTCTGGTTCACGTTTCCGAGCTGTCCTGGAAGCACATCGACCACCCGTCCGAGGTTGTCGAGGTTGGCCAGCCCGTTACCGTCGAGGTTCTCGAGGTGGACCTGGACCGCGAGCGCGTGTCCCTGTCCCTCAAGGCAACCCAGGAAGATCCGTGGCAGGCATTTGCTCGCACCCACGCTCTGGGTCAGATTGTTCCCGGCAAGGTCACCAAGCTCGTTCCCTTCGGTGCATTCGTGCGCGTTGAGGACGGCATCGAGGGCCTCGTCCACATCTCCGAGCTGGCAACCCGCCACGTTGACCTGGCTGAGCAGGTCGTCTCCGTTGGTGAAGAGGTCTTCGTTAAGATCATCGACATCGACATGGACCGCCGCCGCATCTCCCTGTCCCTCAAGCAGGCAAACGAGGGCGTTGACCCCAACGCTACCGAGTTTGACCCCGCTCTGTACGGCATGGCTGCAGAGTACGACGAGGCTGGCAACTACAAGTACCCCGAGGGCTTCGACCCCGAGGCTAACGAGTGGCTGGAAGGCTTCGACGCACAGCGCGAGGCTTGGGAAGCACAGTACGCAGAAGCACAGGCTCGCTTCGAGGCTCACAAGGTTCAGGTTGCTAAGGCTCTCGAGGCTGACGCAGAGGCTGCAGCAGCAGCTCCCGCAGCAGCTGAGCCCGCACCGACCTCTTACTCCTCCGAGGAGCCCGCTTCCGCAGGTACCCTCGCATCGGATGAGGCACTGGCTGAGCTCCGCAAGAAGCTGACCGGCAACTAATCTGCCGCTCAGATGAGCACTCATCAGGCGTAATAGCCGATAGGTAACCCCCGCGTGGGGTGCCTAGATCAGAGGAACCCCCTCATCTCCCGTTTGGGAGGTGAGGGGGTTCTTTGCGTTATTGGGGGTTTGGGTCGGGGTGCGTGCCCGGTGTTGCTGTGCTCTGTATTGCTGTGCCCGGTGTTGTTGGGAAGGGTCTTAGGCGGCGATCATCTGCGCCCAGACGGCACGCACCTGCTCGGCGGTCTCCTCCAGCGAGCCGCCATTATCAATAATCCAGGTTGCGACCGCCTCACGCTGCTCGTCGGTAGCCTGCGCGGCGATGCGGGCGCGCGCATCCTCCTCGCTCATACCGCGCGAAGACACGAGGCGCTGCAGGCGAGTCGCCAGGGGAGTGCGCACCACGACCACGCCCTCAAAGGCGGACGGGTCGCCGGTCTCCACGAGTAGAGGAATATCCTCCAGTACCACGCCGCTAAAACCGGGTTCGGACTGCGCCTGCTCCACCAGTTGCGCGGCACGCTCACGAATAGCGGGGTGCACGATCGCGTTCAGACGCAGGCGCGCCTGCTCATCATTGAACACGATACGCGCCAGGGCGGGGCGGTTGAGGTGGCCGTCCTCATCGAGCAGATGCTCGCCGAACTCCGCGACCGTGCGGGTGAGCACCGCCTCACCGGGCTCCATGAGGGAGCGGGAGATAGCGTCCGCATCCACCAGGAATGCGCCCTGCTCAACGAAGAGGGAGGCGATGGTGCTCTTGCCGCTACCGATACCGCCGGTGAGGGCGTAACGGCGCAGGGCAGTAGAGGCGGGGGAAGAAGGCTGGGACATGGACGGTGCTCCTGACGGGCTGTGCCACAATAGATAGGTACTGATTAGAGGAGGACACATGCAGGAAGAAACTCGCGCCAACCGCTACCTTGTGCCGCGCGGCGATGAGCCCTATGAGAGCCTCCTCGAAATTAAGCGTAGCGAATTTATCGGTCACATCAAACGCGTGAGCACCGTTGAGGAGGCGCGCGCCTACATTGAGTCGGTGCGCAAGACCTACCACGACGCCCGCCACGTGTGTTCGGCGTTCATTATTGGTGCTGACCGCGATATTCAGCGTTCTTCCGATGATGGTGAGCCCGCCGGTACTGCCGGCGTGCCGATGATGCAGGCGCTGCTGGCGCGTCAGACCCGCGAGGACGGCACCACCGACCTGTCGGATGTGGTTGCGGTGGTCGTGCGCTATTTCGGCGGCATTAAGCTTGGCGCGGGCGGTTTGGTGCGTGCCTACACTGATTCGGTGGTGCAGACCCTGGATGGTGCGCTATTCGATTCGCGTGAGCGTCTGCGCGTGGGTCAGGTGCCCAGTTCGCATGCGGATGCTGGCCGCCTGGAGAACGAGATCCGTGCCGCCGGTCTGAACGTGCTGGGTACCGAGTACGGTGCGGAGGGTGCCATGATTTCCCTGGGTGTGTTTGACCGCCCGGAGGAGCTGGCGCGTGCCGAGGAGCTGGTGGTGAGCCTGAGTTCCGGTGCGGCGAGCGTGACCTGGGGGGATACGCAGTGGGTGGATTTGCCGGTCTAGGTTGCCGGCCCCTAGATTCCCGGTCTTAGATTTCTGGGCTAGATTTCCAGTCCTAGATTTCGGGGCTAAAGCTCCCGTGTAAAGCCCCCAAAACCCAAAAGATAGTCCAACCTTAGTTAATAGTTACTCTAACCCTAGTAATTGCCTGCTAAAGCTGATAGCCTAAAAAGCGTTGCGGAACGCACACGCCCCTCCACGGCACGGGCAACGGGTTCATTACCAGCGGTAACCCAGCCCGACGCCTCCACGAGGGAACGCGTGCGCCCGCACTGACGGGCAGGGCTCAACGCTGACATCTCAGCGCCGAGAACTGGGTACTATCTCAGCGCTGAGGTCCTGATGCTGACGTCTTGAAGCTATAGCTTAGTTGCTCAAGGAACGAGGCACAGCTGTATGCCGGTACTATACGATCCGGCAGACGGTCGAGTGTGTGCACGAACCATCTGCCGGTAGGCGCTGAGCCCCGCCCGTCACCTTACGAAGAATCAGCTAACGAACGCTCTGAAGAGCTCAAGGTCGTGAAAACGTGACGCAGTCGGGAACCTACTATCAACAAGTAGACGAACAAGCAGGCAAAAACTCATCAGAGCAGTCCGCGGGCAGCCGCGGCGGCACCGCAACCCTCAACCGCCAGGGAGCGCGCCTCCCCAAGATGGGCACTGTCGAGCAGCTTGAACCCGCCACCGTCGCCCAGCTACTCAACGCCTACCGCCAGCAGAACCTCGGCACCCTGCTGGGCGTGCTCACGCAGCGTCCGGCAGAGTTTGCCCGTCAGCTCGGCAGGCTCTGCCGCGTCTTCCCCGAACATGTGCACGCTATCGCCCAGGCGTTCGGTGCCGTGGGCCGTGCCCTGCCCATTGATGAGCTGGTGCGCCTGCACAACCGCTACTCGAACGCCGCCCGCGGAGTTGGCGAACACCTCAGTCTGGATAACTCCGGTGTGGCGCACCTGGTTCAGAGCCCAGCACTGAGCCGTGAAGGTGCGGGTCACCTGCTCATGGCGGTTGAGCTCTGCCTCGCCGGCAGGATGCGCGGGCTCACCATCGCCATGCCCTCCACCGAGGCGTTCACCCCGGCTGATCAGGCGCCGAGCCTCGGGTCCTGCAACCCCGCCCTGGACGGTGCCCTCAACGCTTTCGAACCGGCAGGCTGGGAGCCGTTCTCCCTGGACGGCAGTGAAGTGCTGCTCGCGACCGGTGTGCGTGATGTGCCCGACGGCTATGAGCTGTCCCTCTGGCTGCTCGATGATGATTACCAGTGCCGCGCCCGCATTGAGCGCGGCGCCCCGCAGGTGTGCGTGGCAAGCTTCTACGATGAAGAAGTCATCACCCGCACCGTGGAAGAAACCGGGGCGGGTGAAGCCGGTCTGGTCGAAAACTACCGCGTGGAGGAGTACGCGGAACTGGACTTCCTCAACGCCATGGACCGGCAGGTACGCTACGTGGCGGTCACCGCCGCGGTGGGGGAGCCGCTGCTGTCTGTGCTGAACGAGAAGAGCGCGGTGCCGAATAGTATTCCCGACCCTGCCGCTTTTGCGAACGGTGCGGGTGCCTCCCGGTTCGCGGGGAGTGCCCGCCCGGATATTCGCACCGCCGCCGTGGTCGGTAAGGGTCTGCGCACTATCAATCACCGAGGCATGCTTCCGGTGTTGGGCGTGCCGAACCGCACCGTGTGCGCGGTGATTGACCTGTATAAGCAGCGCATTTGCGTGCCGGGTGTGGGTATTCCGCGTGGGCTGAGCGTGGAGGATGAAGAGCGCACCATGCAGCTGATTTTGAGTGCCCTGAACGGGTACCTTCCGCTGACGAACCGGGCGCTGATGAGCCTCGCCGGAGCCACCGTGGAGGTGCGCTAACGCTGCGGTCAACTAGCGCTGCCGTCAACTAGCACTGCGGCACCCCACGGCTACAAACCAATAAAATACCGCCCGGAATCGTGCTGTGAGCACGGTTCCGGGCGGTACGTGTTTAACGAACTAGCCGGTCGCCAGGTGAGCTGCCATCACGTTAGTTAGTTGCGGGACCCTGACCATTGATGATGCGCTGCGCCTCATCCTCGGTCAGCTGGTAGCCGTAGAAGGTCGAGTAGAACTCGCGGGTCTCCTTCACCAGGTCAACGTCGGAGAACTTCTCGGGGTGGAACAGCTTCGCCGCCCACAGAATCTGCAGAGCCTGCTCAGCGGAGTAGCGGTCCCAGTTGAAGGTGCCGACCGGGTTCTTAATAATTTTGCCGTTCTTCACCGCCGGAACGTCAGCCCACGCGGCGTCCGCCTTGATCGCGTCCACGCCCTTCTGCGCATCTGCGCCGCCAATGATGATGTACTCCGGTTGCGAGGCAATGATCTGCTCCATAGAAATGTTCTTCAGGTTCTCCACACCGTCCAGGGAGTTCTTCGCACCCGAAAGCTTCATCCACTCGCCAATCAGGGAGTTCGAGCCGTCCACCTTCGTCAGGTCAGAACCGCCCGCAATGTGCAGCACCTTCGGGGACTCGGTGACACCCTGCAGGCGCTCCTTGATGAGGTTCTCGTTCTTCTCCAGGTACGCCAGGTACTTCTCAGCGCGCTCAATCGCCTCATCGGTGCCAATCACCTCGGCGGTCAGCTCAACGGTGCGCTTCAGGTCCGCGAAGTTCTGGAATTCAACGTGCACCGCCGGGATACCCGCCTCAGCTGCCTTCGCAATCTGCTCCTTCGAGGAGGCGAGTAGCACCTCCGGCTTATCGGCAAGCAGCTGCTCCATGTTTACGTCGGTGCCCTTCACCGGCGCGTCAACCTTCTCAATACCGGGGTAGACCTGCTTGAACCACGCCAGAGACTTCACGTTAGTCGTGGTGGACACCAGCTTCTCAGCGCCGCCGAGCAGCAGAACCACCTGGTTATTTGCGTGCCACAGGTCAGCGATGCGCTCCGGGTTGGTGGGGACGGTGACCTCCTTGCCGTCAATGTCCTTAATGACCTTGGTGCCGTCACCGTTATCCTTCACGAAGAAGCTGGTGTGCTTCTTCGCGGAATTGCTCGAAGCCGAGACTGAGGTCGAGCTCGAAGTCGAACCCGAGGAGGAGGCGGTGTTCGCGGCACCGCAACCGGTCAGCGTAGCCAACAGCAGGGAAGTGGTCAGGGCAACGCCGGTGTGGAACTTCGTAATTTTCATGGTGTGTCTTTCTGTGTCGACAGGGTGGGTGAATAACCCGGAGGCGGTTCGGGGAGGAGGCGCTCTAGGGATGCGCCACCACAGCGGATGCGGCACCTCTACCGCATCTTCTGTGTCTGGTTCAAACCGCCACCGGAAAACTAAAAGCTGCGGAGCCTCAGCTATCGAGGCTCGTCATGTGTACGCTGGAACGGCCCAGCTCGGGGGAGTAGGTCACCGTCAGGCCGGTATTGAAGGTGCGTGAGAGAACCTCGCTCGTGAGCACCTTGGAGGCGCGGCCCGTCAAAAGCTGAGCCGGCGCATCTGCAGGTACCTGCGGCGTTGCGTTTGGCACGGTATCGGGCATATCGTGTGCGCTAAGCAGAGCGACGGTCGCATCCAGCATGAGGGCGTGATCCGGGTTGTGGGTCGTGAAGATGACCCCGTACCCGGCGTCGCGCAGCTGCCGAATCTTCCGCAGAACCTTCGCCTGATTCGCCACATCAAGGGCGCTCGTCGGCTCGTCCAAAACGATGAGTGGGGCGTCTTGCACCAGGGTTCGGGCGATACCCACCTGCTGACGCTGACCGCCGGACAGCTGATCCAGCGGGGAATGCGCCAGGTCGAGCAGACCCAGTTCCTCCATCATTTCCTGCACCTTGTCGCGGTCCTGACGCGAGGGGGAGGAGAACAGGCCGATATAGGGTGCGCGACCCATCAGCAGGTACTCGGTGACCGTGTAGGAGATGCCGCGACCCTCCATCTGCGGAAGGTAGGCGATGCGGCGGGCACGCTCAGTCGCGGTCAAAGAATCCAGCGGCTCACCGCCCAGGTGGACGGTGCCCTCGGTGAGCGAGTGCAAACCAATCAGGGAGTTCAACAGGGTGGACTTGCCCACACCGTTGCGACCCAGAATGGCGAGGACCTCACCGCGTCGCACCTGCAGGTTCACGTTGCGGAAAATCCAGCGGCTGGAGCGGTGCCCGGAACGGTGCAGACCGGTACGGCGGCGATTGATGCGCCCGCCCCGGTGGCCGTAACGGAAGCCCGCATCGTCCAGGTGTAGCAGAACCTCTGCGCTCGCATCCGTGCGCTGCTGAGTATTGGGAATGGAAGGCGACATTACTTCACCCGAACCTTTCCAAGCAGCAGCAGCGCCACGTACAGGGGCGTGCCAATGAAGCCGGTCAGTACGCTCAGAGGAACCTCCGCACTGGTGAGGCTACGTGCCAGGGTATCGACGAACATCATGAACGAAGCACCCATCAGAATGGACAGCGGCATGAGCTTGGTCGTGTCACTACCGACCAGCAGGCGGCACAGGTGCGGAATGACCAGGCCAACCCAAGAAATCGGGCCGCCAATACACACGCTGGTCGCGGTGACCAGGGTTGCCAGCAGAATGGTGATACCGCGGGTGCGGGTCAGGTTAATGCCGAGGGTGCGTGCTTCATCGTCACCGAGCGAGAGGATATTGATGCGCCAACGCATCGCCAGGAGCAGCAGGATGCAGGGCACCGCCACCAGCGCAAACTGTGTGAGTGCTTCCGCGCGTACGTCCTGCAGGGAGCCCATCTGCCAGAACACGATTTGCGCCAGCTGAGTTTCAGGGTTCGCAATGAACTTCAACGCACCCAGCGCGGCGGTGCCAAAGCCACCCACAATCACGCCGGAGAGCACCAGCATGAGCGTGGACTGATTCTTGAGCAGGCGCGGAATGCTCACGGTCAGTAGTACCGCCATGAGACCGCCGGCGAGGGCGGAACCCTGAATGGCGATGCTCGTGCCCACACCCAGCAGAATGGCGGAGGCGGCACCCACCGACGCACCCTGCGAAACACCCAGCAGGTACGGGGAGACCAGCGGGTTACGGAAGACCGCCTGAAAGGTGGCACCCGCAATGGCGAGGGCGGCTCCGATGAGCCCGGCGGCGAGTAGGCGCGGAATGCGCACGGTCAGCAGCATGTTTTCGGCGGGCTTGTAGACCTTCAGGTCCATGCCGAACCAGTTCTTGCCGAGGATACGGAAGAGCTCGTCCAGTTCGACCGGGTACCTGCCGGTGATGAGTGAGAGATAGGTGACGCCCAGCAGAATGGCGAGGGCGATGAGCAGAATCAGCGGGTACGAGGACGCGAAGAGGGTGCTACGATGCTCGGTTTTGGTAGCTAAGGTGGCAACCGGCGCGCCGGTGGGGTTCGCCTCCGGGTTCGCTTCTGTGGATTCGTTCGGGGTTGCCTGTGAAGCTGTCTCCGTGGTCGTGCTCATGGAGTCCTTCCGTGCGCTCTTGTGGTCCCGTTCTGTCTGCGTGTGTGCTCTAAACATATGTGAGCCACATCAAAGAGGCAAAGGGGGTGAGTGCAGAGCGCCCGTCATAAGTCTTTATGTGTTGCCGCTTATCTTCTGCGGTGCGGCACCCGTAAGTGGCGGCGGCTGTGGGGGAGGGCGGCCACCCCTAAGAGCGCTGTTCCTAAGAGCACCGTCATCGTGCGGGAGAATGCTCCCGCTCGCCTCCTGCCCGGTAGCGCAGATGAACCAGTCGAATACCCCTTATCTTTTGCGTCCTTTCTTTTATGAACTTGGGCACTTTCATGGTGATGGCTTGTTACCTGTCGTGTCTGGACTATTGCGCGTCATCGTATTGCGCCAGCAGAAAAGGGCGACCAATCCTGAGGCGCATTGGGCGGCTTTCCCCTAGGATGGATACATGAGTTACGCACCCGAAATTAACCGCATCGTCGCCCCCTTTGAAGTGGTCAGCCCCTTCCAGCCTGCCGGTGATCAGCCGAAGGCTATCGCCGAGCTCACCGAGCGTGTGCAGAACGGTGAGAAAGACATTGTGCTGATGGGCGCTACCGGTACCGGTAAGTCCGCGACCGCAGCCTGGCTGATTGAGGCGGTGCAGCGTCCGACTCTGGTGCTCGTGCAGAATAAGACTCTGGCGGCGCAGCTGGCGAATGAGCTGCGCGAGCTGCTGCCGAATAATGCGGTGGAGTATTTCGTCTCGTACTACGACTACTACCAGCCTGAGGCGTACGTGCCGCAGACCGATACGTTTATTGAGAAGGACTCCTCCATCAATGAGGAGGTGGAGCGTCTGCGCCACTCGGCGACGAACTCCCTGCTGACTCGCCGCGACGTGGTGGTGGTTTCGACCGTGTCCTGCATTTATGGTCTGGGCACGCCCGAGGAGTACATTAAGCAGATGGTGACTTTGCGTCGCGGTGAGGAGATTGACCGCGACGAGCTGCTGCGCCAGTTCGTGGCGATGCAGTACGCGCGTAACGACATGGACTTTCACCGCGGCACGTTCCGTGTGCGCGGCGATACCGTCGAAATCATCCCCATGTACGAGGAGAACGCGATCCGCATCGAGTTCTTCGGTGATGAGATTGAGGCGATTTACACCCTGCACCCGCTGACCGGCGAGGTAATTCGCGAGGAAGAAGAAATGTATGTCTTCCCCGCAAGCCACTACGTTGCCGGCCCGGAGCGCATGGCGAAGGCTATTACCTCCATTGAGGATGAGCTGCGCGAGCGCCTGCAGACCCTCGAATCCCAGGGCAAGTTGCTGGAGGCGCAGCGTCTGCGCATGCGCACCACCTATGATCTGGAAATGATGGAGCAGATGGGCTTCTGCAATGGCATTGAGAACTACTCGCGCCATATTGACGGTCGTGCCGCAGGCAGTGCCCCGAACTGTCTGCTGGATTATTTCCCGGATGATTTCCTGCTGATTATTGACGAGTCGCACGTGACGGTCCCGCAGATTGGTGCCATGTACGAGGGTGATATGTCCCGTAAACGCACCCTGGTAGAGCACGGTTTCCGTCTGCCCTCGGCGATGGATAACCGCCCGCTGAAGTGGGAGGAGTTCCTGGAGCGTATCGGTCAGACGATTTACCTTTCGGCGACCCCCGGTAAGTATGAGCTGTCGCAGGCTGATGGTTATGTGGAGCAGATTATTCGCCCGACCGGTCTGATTGACCCGGAGATTGTGGTCAAGCCGACCAAGGGTCAGATTGATGATTTGCTCGAGGAGATTCGCGTGCGCGTTGAGCGTGATGAGCGTGTGCTGGTCACGACCCTCACCAAGCGCATGGCGGAGGATTTGACCGAGTACCTGCTGCAGCATGGCGTGAAGGTGCAGTATCTGCACTCTGACGTTGACACGTTGCGCCGTGTGGAGCTTCTGCGTGAGCTGCGCCTGGGTACCTTTGATGTGCTGGTTGGTATTAACCTGCTGCGTGAGGGCCTGGATCTGCCCGAGGTGTCCCTGGTTGCGATTCTGGATGCCGATAAGGAAGGCTTCCTGCGTTCGACCACTTCGCTGATTCAGACCATTGGTCGTGCGGCGCGTAATGTGTCCGGTCAGGTGCACATGTACGCCGATAAGATTACGGATTCTATGCGCGTGGCGATTGATGAGACGAACCGCCGCCGCGAGATTCAGCAGGCGTACAACCGTGAGCACGGCATTGACCCGCAGCCTCTGCGGAAGAAGATTGCCGATATTACGGATGTTCTCGCCCGCGAGGAAGAGGACACCCGCGAGCTTCTGCAGCAGCGTAAGAGCGGTAAGAAGGGCGCCCGCACGGTGAGCGCGGGTGCGAAGACCGGTTCTGCGACCTCGTCGAAGATTGCCACGAGCACCCCGGAGTCGGAGGAGCTTCTCGCCCGTGCGGAGGCGCGCGTTCGTGCGGACGGCCTGGCGGCGGCACCCGCTGAGGACCTGCTGGATTTGATTGAGCAGATGAACGAGCAGATGCGTGTGGCGGCGGAGAACCTGCAGTTTGAGTTGGCGGCGCGTCTGCGTGATGAGCTTGCCGATTTGAAGAAGGAGCTGCGCCTGATGAAGGAGGCGGGTCACGCCTAAGCCCGGTGTTCTAAGCCCGGCGTTTAGGGGCCGACGTGGGTTTTTCGCCATGAGGTAACTCATTGTTCATGAAGTTCTACTGAGTGCAGATACATGCTGTACACTATCAAGGTGTTTTACGTGTCAAATAACACCTTGATGCTTCCGAACGATAAAGAAAAATCTGTGACTATTTCGAATAACTCTTCAGACGCACACACCATGGGAGCTCGTTCCGTTACCCGCCGCAACCTCACCCGCGGTGCGCTCTGGGCTCTGCCCGCTATTGCCGCCTCCACGGCGGTACCCGCATTCGCTGCCTCGGCTGATGATTGCAAGACGGTACACGGCCCGGACTTCACCCAGGTCGGCGGCTGGATGATTACCAACCCTGCCAGTGGCGCCCTGCAGTCGCGCACCAAGAACAAGCCCGTGACTGCGCCGGAGACCGGTCAGGCGTGGTGGTCCATGGAGAATGCAACCTCCCCGAATCCCGCAACGATTCGCCTCATGTCCGTGTACGAGGCGACTCACGGCCCCGAGGGCGACCTCAACCTGAACTGCGGTGAGTTCGTGATGACCTACAACGTCTCCGCCCTGGAGGCGACGACCGGCACCACGCACCTGCACCCGTCCATGGACATTTACCTTTTCTCGCCCGAGGGTGAAATCATTGACCGTCAGGTCTTCACGACTGACCCGACCGGCAAGGCAACCGTCATGACCCGCAACGGCAAGACTCAGACCGTTCAGGGTCAGGTCATTCCCTTCGCGTCGAGCGTGAATGATAAGGCGACCGGCATCTCCGCGCGTTTTGCGTTGCGTGGCAATACGCTCATGGAAGGCATGTACCAGTTCGAGGTGGTTATTACCGTCCCGACGATTCGTGAGAACGGCACGCTTGATACGAACAAGCAGGTCAACGCGATTGCTTTCACCCCGCCGACCTTCAACATGGTCTCCTAATTGAATGAAAAGTAGCCCTCCCCGTAATAGTTCACGGGGAGGGCTACTTTGATGTGGGCTTGCTGCGCGGTGTTGATCTGTGCGGTGCCGATCTACACCGTGCCGCTCTACATGTTGTCAAACTCATAGCGTCGCCAGCTAGACCCCCAACTAGACAGCGCGTATTCATCACCCAGAACACCGCATCCGACGGGATAACCCCGCCGGATGCGGCGTTTCGGTGCACCTAGCTCCTGAAAGTCCTCCCGGAGGGGCTCCTGTGCGAAAACCTCAACCTGCTGTATAATCGTTCACCGAGCAAGGGAGTATCCCACCAATCGACTCATCGTCAGCACGTTAGCCGAAGGCGCCTAACCGGTGAATCGAGCCGACCTCCATTTAGGCCGGCGGGAGAGACTTGTGGTCCTGTACGCACACCACAAGAAAGGCTCCCCATGGAAGTTACCGGGTTGCAATGGTTGGTTACTATTCTCATCATCGCGGGTCTGTTGGCCTTCGACTTCGTGTTCCACGTTCGTAAGGCGCACGAACCTTCCGTCAAGGAAGCGGCCATCTGGTCGAGTATTTACATCGGCATCGCGCTGCTGTTCGGTCTGTATATTTTCGTGACGAACGGCCCCTCCGCCGCCACCGAATTCTATGCAGGCTACATCACCGAAGAAGCTCTCTCGGTCGATAACCTCTTCGTCTTCATGATTATTATGGGCACCTTCCGTGTCGCCCGTGAGAATCAGCAGAAGGTCCTGCTCTTCGGCATCGTCTTCGCGATCCTGGCGCGCGGCACCTTCATCTTCGCCGGCGCAGCGATCATCAACTCCTTCGCCTGGGTGTTCTACATCTTCGGCCTGGTCCTGCTCATGACCGCAGGTAACCTGCTCAAGGACGAAATCACCGAAGGCGACGGCGACGACGAAGCAGACAACATCATGGTCCGCCTCGCCAAGAAGTACCTGAAGACCAGCGACCACTTCGACGGCGACAAGCTCTTCACCATCGAAAATGGCAAGCGCGTCATGACCCCCATGATGCTCGTCATGGTCGCTATCGCCGGTTCCGACCTGCTCTTCGCACTCGACTCGATCCCCGCGATCTTCGGCCTCACCCAGTCCGTCTACATTGTGTTCACCGCGACCGCGTTCTCCCTCATGGGTCTGCGCCAGCTGTACTTCCTCATTGACGGCCTGCTGGACCGCCTCGTCTACCTCTCCTACGGCCTGGCGACCATCCTCGCGTTCATTGGCGTGAAGCTCATCCTGCACGCAATGCACGAGAACAACCTGCCGTTCATCAACCACGGCGAGCCCGTGCACGTGGTCGAAATCAGCACCGAAATGTCGCTGATGGTCATCGTGGGCGTTCTGATCATTACCGTGCTTGCCTCGCTGCTCAGCCCCAAGGGCCGCGCGCTGCAGACCATTCAGCGTGTTCAGGCGCTCTCCGAGAAGTACCTGGCACTGCCCGAGGATGCACCTGCCGCCGAGCGTGCGGACATCACCGCCCGCTGGCAGAAGGAAACCGAGAAGCTCAACGCCATTCCCGCCAAGCTGCGTGACGAGCTGATCGAGAAGGAAGACGAATACCATGCCCTCGTGATGCGTGCCCGCACCGCACAGGATGCGCACTCTTCCTCCAAGTAGTTACTGAGCGTGCAGCCTCACCAGGCTGGCGCTAACACTAAAGCCCCTCACACCGGATCAACCGGAGTGAGGGGCTTTAGCTATATCAGAGATATTTCAGAAGAATTACTGGTTGTGAACCTCAGCCAGCATGTTCTTCAGGTGACCCAGAATGGTCAGCGAGTCAGAACCGAAACCGTCGTGGTGGTGGGTCTTCGAGGTCCACACCTGAGTGTTGCCGACCCAGCGAGCGGTCTCCATGGAGTGCTCAAAGTCCACGTACACGTCCGGGTTGTACGCCGCAGCCACCACGGGAACCTCGTTCTTGTGCAGCTGTGCGTGGTCGTACAGGCGGCCCCAGTCCTTCTTCTCAGCCAGCAGGTTCGCAACCTCAGCCAGCGGACGTAGCGAGGGATCCTCCTCGTAGTACCAGGGGAAGATGTGCTCGCCGGTGAAGAGTAGACGGTCCGCATCCGGTGCGAACTCGGGGCGGGAAGCCGCCACACGAGCAGCAGACCAGTTGGTCGGCGCGGGGGAGGGGGACAGCTCGTAGCCGGGGATGCCGGGCAGAACGCCGTCAGCGGGGCCGTCAGCGTAAATGGTCTCGTGCATCAGGGCGTACAGCGGGTTCGCCTGGAAGGTCACCTCGGCACCCATGGCGGTCAGGAACTGATCGGAGAGGTGGTCGTTACCCTCAGCGAAAGCGGTCTCCAGGAAGTAGTGCAGGCCGCGCTCGCGCCAGCGGCCACCCAGGAAGTGACCAGCCATCTGGAAGCGGTGATCGGTCAGACGCTCACCGGTGGGCAGGTACTCCTTGTGGGTGCGCAGGTGCTCAGCAATGCGGGTAGCGAGCTCAGCGTCCTCGGGGAACCAGCTGTAGTACTCCTCAACACGTTCCTTCATGCGGTCGAAGGTGTGCTGGTAGACGTTGTCCACGGAGGTACGAATCGGCGCCAGGCCCGCGGTGATGCGCGAATCGCGCAGGGACTGCGGAGCGAAGGACAGGTACGAGAGGGTCAGGAAGCCACCGAAGGACTGACCAATGGTGGACCAGCGCTTGTCGGCACGGTCAGCCAGCAGCACCTCGCGGACAGCCTCCGCGTCAGCGATGATGGAGTCCGCACGGAACAGCTCAGTGTACTCAGCCTGAACCTGCGGGTCACCCACAGCGGTGATGTTGCGGGCAGACAGCGGGGAAGACATGCCGGTACCGCGCTGATCCAGAAGAACCACGCGGTGAGTCTTCGCCAGCTCAGCAATCCAGCCGCCAATGGAGCCGGTCTTCGGCGAACCGAAACCGGGGCCGCCCTGCAGGTACACAATGTAAGGACGCTTATCAGCCGAAACGGTCAGAGTCTCGTTGGTGCTCACAACCTCGCGGGCGAACACGGTGATGGTCTGGTCCGCGAAACGGGAGGAGAGAGCGGCATCCTTGCCCTTGGAGAAAATCAGACCGTGGGTCAGGGGAACCTGGAACCAGTGGTCGGTAATCTCGTAGCCGTCGTGCTTGACGACCGAACCCTTACGGTACTCAACCTTGGGAAGCGAAGAAACGGTCAACGGTGAACCTTCTTTCATTCAAATAGATAGATACTCTGTATTCTAGCCCACTACGGGCAACATCTGGGCAGAGCCTCGGGCGGAGTCTCAATTGGAGCCTTAGAACTCGCCCACGCTCAGAATCTTCAGCACCGGGTAGCCCGCCTCATCGGAGGCCGCCAAATCAACCTCGGCACGAATACCGAAGTCAAAGTTATCTTCGGGGTCGGCGAAGCTCTGCTGAACCTTCCACACGCCCGGGTGAGCGGCGGTGTCCTCATCCATGCTGACCAGGCGAGGCGAGCGCGCGTCGGCGTCCGTGTAGATGTCGTCGTAGGTGTCGAAGTAGTCGTCCATGGCGTCCGCCCAGCGGTCGGCATCCCAGCCGCACCACTCGTCCAGGGCGCCCAGGGCGCGGTCACGCTCGTCAGCGAAGAGCTCCACACGGCGGAAGAGGGCGTTGCGCACCATCACGCGGAAAGCGCGCAGGTTCTTCGTCACGGCGGGAGGCTCTTCCTCCTCGATGGAGGCGTGCTCGGCCGCAATGGTTGCGGTGTCTTCGCCGGCAGCCAGCTTCTCCCATTCGTCCACCAGGGAGGAGTCGGTCTGGCGTACCAGCTCGCCGAGCCACTCGATGATGTCGTCGAGCTCGTCAGTCACGGCAGAATCGGGGATGGTGTGTCGCAGTGCCTTGTACGCGTCAGAGAGGTAGCGCAGAAGCACGCCCTCGGCGCGTTCCAGCGAGTAGTACTGCACGAAGTCGTTGAAGCCCATCGCGCGTTCGTACATGTCACGCACAATCGACTTGGGGCGCGGCTCAAAACGTGCAACCCACGGGGCAGACTGCTTGTAGGTCGTGTACGCCTGATCAATGAGCTCAGCCAGGGGCTGCGGGTAGGTGACCTTGTCCAGCTCGTTCATGCGTTCGGTGTAGTCCACACCGTCCGCCTTCAACTGCGCCGAGAGCTCGTTCTTCGCCTTGCGCTCCTGCGCGTACAGCACCTGGTTCGGCGAATCCAGGGTCGCCTCGATGAGGGAGAGCGCATCCAGGGCGTAGCTGGGGGATTCGGGGTCCAGCAGCTCCAGCGCGGCGACCGCGAAGGCAGACAGCGGCTGGTTGAGGGCAAAGTTATCCTGCAGGTCCTCGGTCAGGCGCAGGTAGGAGCCGTGCTCGTCCGGGGTGTTGGTTCGCTCAATCACGCCGCCGGTCAGTAGCTCCTTGTAGATGCCGATTGCCTTGCGCAGTAGCTCGCGGCGGCGCGCGGGGCTCTCGTGGTTCTCCTGAATGATGCGGTACGCGGCAATGACCGGGTTCTCCGGGCGGTGCATCAGGTTCAGCAGCATCGAATGGGTGATGTCGAAGGAGGAGGTCAGCGGCTCCGGGGCGGCTTCTACCAGCTGGTCGAAGGTCTTCTTAGACCAGCCAACGAAGCCCTCCGGCGCCTTCTTACGCTTGGAGGACAGCGACTGGTTAATGCGCTTGGTGTCGTCACCGAACTTCGCCTGAGCTTTAGCCAGCAGGCGAGCGTTCTCAATATCGTGCTCGGGTGCCTGAACCACCACGGTGCCGGCGGTATCAAAACCGGCGCGGCCGGCGCGTCCAGCAATCTGGTGGAACTCGCGGGCACGCAGACGGCGGCTGCGGGCACCATCAAACTTCGACAGCGCCGTAATCAGCACGGTACGAATCGGCACGTTAATACCCACACCCAGGGTGTCGGTACCGCAAATCACCTTGAGCAGACCCTCCTGAGCCAGCTGCTCCACGAGGCGGCGGTACTTGGGCAGCATGCCCGCGTGGTGAATACCGATGCCGGCACGCACCAGCTTATTCAGCGCCTTACCGAAGCCCGGACCGAAACGGAACTTCGCAATCAGCTCTGCAATGCGTTCCTTATCTTCCTTCGAGGCAATAGCCACCGACAGCAGCGCATTCGCCTGCTCCAGTGCCGCCTTCTGCGAGAAGTGCACAATGTAGACCGGAGTCTGCTTGGTCTGCACGAGCTCCTGCACGGTTTCCTGAACCGGGGTGGTGGAGTAGTAGAAATGCAGCGGAATGGGACGCTCAGAATGCGCCACCAGGTCACTCTCACGACCGGTCAGCGCCGTCATCTCCTCCTGGAAGCGAGTCGTATCGCCCAGGGTCGCGCTCATCAGCAGGAACTGCGCCTGCGGAAGCTCCAGCAGGGGAAGCTGCCACGCCCAGCCGCGCTGCGGGTCGGAGTAGAAATGGAACTCGTCCATAATGACCTGGCACAGGTCCGCATCCTTACCCTCGCGCAGGGCAATATTGGCGAGAATTTCCGCGGTGCAGCAGATAATGGGCGCCTCCGTATTAATGGCGGAGTCGCCGGTAATCATGCCCACGTTCTCGGCACCAAAAATATTGATCAGGTCAAAGAACTTCTCAGACACCAGCGCCTTAATGGGGGCGGTGTAGTAGGAGCGCTGACCGGTCGCCAGGCCCGTAAAATGCGCGGCAACAGCCACAGTGGACTTACCGGAACCGGTCGGAGTTGCCAGCACCACGTTATGTCCGGCGGCAATGCTCAGAACGGCCTCGTCCTGGGCGGGGTACAGGGTCATGCCGCGGGTCGAAATCCACTCGGTGAACGCCTCATAGATTTCTTCGGCGGTGAGGGGGTTGCCCTTAAAATCGCGTCGATTGTAGTCGCCGGGGTTCTCGCCCAGCCCGGGAGAAAGAAAATTCAAAATACTCATGAGGATTCCAGTCTATCGGGAATAGCGCGGGCGCGGGGGCGTTATCGTTACGAGGGAACAAACGGGTACTCGCGGAGTGTTTGCGGGGTGTTCGCTGCATCTTTGCAGGGAGTTCGCGGTTCCTTCGCGGGGCGTTTATAGGGTGTTCGGGAGGCGCGGTGCCGCGCTAACGCGGGAATTCCCCAAATTCGTGTAGTGTAGAACAAAGCACTAAAAGTGCAGTGGTGCAAAAACCTGGTGCTCAGAAGGTCGAAAACGTAGGCCTCCATGCCGCATAGATTACCGCGTAGATGCAGAATCCGCCGATTGATGTCGGTGCATGTTGAGCGGCTGATACAAACTCCAAAATACGTTGCATAAATGACGACACGCCCATCTATGGTGCAAATAGTGTTGCGTGCCACATTGATAAAGGAATAGGGTAAGAGAAAGGAGAGACGTTGAATGACTGAATACAACGCTGACAAGGCACAAGAAAACGCCGCGCGTGAAGAAGCTACGCATGAAGAATCCATGCATAACAAAACCACGCAGGAAAAAGCCGCTCAGAAGAAAACTGCGCAGAAAAAAGCTGCACAGGAAGTAACCGGTAGCGAACAGCGCAAGGCCGAAGAGGAAGCCCTCAAAAAGCGCCTCGCCCTGCGAGTCACCGCACCCGGATACAAATACCCCTGGCACCGCTGGGCAATCCCCGTCGTGGGTGAAACCACCGCGGGTACCGGTGCGATTCTTATCCCCGTCATGGTGGGTCAATTCATCAACCAGCACATCGCCGGCAAAGCCCCCGACGCCTGGCCCATGTTCTGGGTAGTCGTCGCAGCCATCACCTTCATCGTGATCAACGAGTTCTTCGGTTGGGGCACCTCCATGACCCTCAGCGCGGAACTTAGCCGCGACTGGCGCATCTACATCAACCGGCTCATGGGGCGCACCCGCGCTGGCGTAGACTCCGGCGAAGCGGTCACCGTCATGAACAAAGACGTACGCCGCATTACGGACGTCTACTTCTCGTTGCCGCTATTCGTCAACGCCATGATCATCGCGACCCTCGGTGCCGTGCAGCTTTGGCTGATCAACCCCGTCACAGCGATTGTCACCCTCATCGGCACGATTATCGTGGTCGGCGTTATCGCCTGGTACTCGACCTTCCTCGAATCCAAGATCGGCGAATACCGCGAAAAGGACGGCGAAGCCTCCTCACGCGCCTCCGACATCGCCACCGGTCTGCGCACCATCGCCGGTCTCGGCGCCGAAGAGCAGATGCGTGAACGCTACCACCGCGGCACCGACGAAGTCTTCGACAGCTACATGCGCTACGAAAAGACGCACCGCTGGATGTACCTCATCCGCGCGCTGCTCGGCGGCGCCGTGACCCTGCTCGGCATCGGCTTCGCCCTCACCGGCCACGTCGAAAACGGCCGCTGGGTATCCGACACCCCCGCCGCGTCCCTGGTGACCGTCGCCTCCATTATCGCGATGATGGGCGGCCCCATCTGGATTACCCAGAACTTCCTCACCGCATGGCGATACGCCAAGATTGCGCTCGCCAAGGTCGCCCGCCTCGAAGGTCACGCGGGCGTACGCCAGGGCGTGCTGAAGAGCCCGCGCACCGACGAAGAAATGGCGCAGCTGGCACGCGCCGAACAGGCAGTCGAGGCGAGCACCCTCGAGGTGCCCGTACCCGTCGCCCCCGCCGGTGCAAGCAACCCGCGCATCGTGTACGTCAACCCGCGCGACTACAACCTCACCGCGCAAGACTACGCCGAGGCGCTTGCCCGCACCCTGCGACGCGGGGGAGAGGACCTCAAGGACGCAACCGGTCGCCGCGTGCTGCTGAGCGAACCCAACCCCATGATTTTCGCGGGAACCCTGCAGGAGCACCTGCGCTTGGGCACCGTGCCGAACCCCGACGAGGAGCTGGCACAGGCAAAGGATGAGGAACTGCTGAAGATTACCGACTCCCGCGAAATCGCCTACCGACTGGGCGGACGCAACCCCGAAGACTACTTCGCCGCCCGCATCACCAGCGAAGGCGCGAACCTCTCCGGTGGTCAGCGTCAGCGTCTGGCGCTCGCCCGCGCACTCGCACAGGACGCGCAGGTGCTCATCCTGACCGAGCCGCTGAACTCCGTGGACGAACCCAGCCAGCGCTACATCTACGATGCGATGGAAACCCAGATCGGTAGCGACCGCCTGCCCGTCGGCTACCCCGGCCTGCTACAGGATTTGGAGCAGGTCTACGTTGTCTCCACAACCGCGGAGACGACCCGCCGCATGGAACGCGACGGCTACCCGGAAACCACTCAGTCTGAAACCACTCAGAATCAGGAGGTGAACTAGCATGGCAAAGCAGCTCCCCATCGAAACCCCCGCCTACGTGGCACGCCGCATGTGGAACTACCTCGCGGCGCATAAGGGGCGAGCCCTCTACACCTTCGTCATCTACATGGTCAGTACCCTCATGGGTGCGGTGGTGCCCCTGCAGATTGGTGCCACCGTGGACGACGTGGTGGCGGGCAAGTTCTCCAGCTACCCGTGGCAGCCGATTCTGATTATCCTGGCGGCGTTCATCGTGCAGGCAATAACCCTCATGGTCTCCTCGTACAGCGCGGCGCGACTGGGTGCGCTCGTCACCCGTGACGCCAACCAGGACACCCTCGACGGCACCCTCGACCTGGACGCACGCACCGTGGAAGAAGCCGGCAGCGGCGACCTGCTCACCCGCGTGACCGACGACCTGTCCTCGGCAGCCAAGTCCGTCAGTGAGGACCTGCTCGGCGCGATTTACGTGCTGCTGTACTTCCTGATCTCCACCATCTCGCTAGCGGTTGTGAGCCCGGCTATGGGCCTGATTATGCTACCCATGATTGCCGGTCTTGCCCTCATCATGTCGAAGATGCTGCCGCTCATGGCGGCACGCAACCAGACCACCCAGGAGCGCGTGAGCGACCTCAACAGCGTGCTGACCGAGAACATTCGCGGCACCTCCACGATCCGTGAGCTGGGCGTTCACACCGCCCGCGAAGACGCCTTCGCCGGTGAGAACAAGCGCCAGTTCGCCGCGCAGCTGGGCATGGTGCGCATCCGCCAGCTGTACTTCACCGTGGACGCTATCAACGCCTGGATCCCCACGATTCTGTGTATGCTCTGGGGTGCCGCCTGCGTGGCTCTCGGCTGGGCAAGCTGGGGCGCCGTGGCGACCGCCTCGGTCATGGTTTTCAGCCTGCGAGTCCTCGCCGACATGCTGAACCACCACGTCAGCAGCCTGCGCATCATGCTGGTGAACATGGGTCGTGTGTTCGGTGTGGTCTCCCTGGCGAAGAAGCAGCGTGAGGCGCGTGCACAGCACCGTGCCGAAGCGTTCGCCGCCGTATCTGATGAAGCCGTGAAGAACCCGGAGTACGCCATTGACTGCACCGACGTCTCCTACGGCTACTCGCCGGACGCCCTCGTTCTGGAAGGTATCAACCTGAAGATTCGCCGCGGTGAGGCACTTGCCCTGGTGGGTCGTTCCGGTTCGGGTAAGACCACCCTGGCTCGTCTGATTGGTGGTTCGCTGACCGCCCTGGAAGGCACCATCACCGTGATGGGCCGCCCGGTCGGTCACGGCGACTTCCCGACCGATGCCGCCGCCGATGGCCGCCCGCGCCTGCTGGTCTGCACCCAGGAAGCGCACGTCTTCTTCGGTACTCTCGCCGATAACTTTACGGTGGTCGTGCCGGATGCAACCGTCGAGCAGATGGGCGAGGCACTGGACGCTATCGGTGCCCGCTGGTGGCGCGACCTGCCGCAGGGCATGGATACTGTCGTGAGCGGCGCGGATTCGCCGCTGACCCGCGACCAGATTCAGCAGCTGGCGCTGGCACGTATTGTGCTTGCTGACCCGCACGCCGTGATTCTGGACGAGTCCACCACTCAGCTGGAGCTCGCGGACGCAACCGAGTCCCTGAGCGCCGTGCTGGCGAACCGTGCGGTGCTGATCATTTCGCACGATGCGCGTATCGCCTCGCTGGCTGACCGCGCGGTCCTGCTGCACGAGGGTAGGATCATTGCGGAGGGTTCACCGGCAGAGATTTTCGCCCTGACCTAAACCCGGCTGATAGTGCCCGGCTGATAGTGCCCGGTACCGTGTGAAGCGGTGCCGGGCACTACGTGTTTAACGGGTGGTTTCCGTACAAGGGTGCACTGAAATCGGCGGCGGGAGCACTCGCAAGAGTGCAAGACTCAAACGAAAATTTCGGAGAGATTCACTTGTTACCCGCAGAACTTTTAGCTACGGAGAATCATTGTGATAACCTGGCAGAGCGATATGGGGTGCCTTGAGACGCCCGCGACCCGCTAACCCGCCCAACTGACCGCCCAACTGACCGCCCAACGAAGGGCTACGGCACAGCGAAGAGCTACAGCACAGCGGGCGCACGAAACGGCGTAATAACACTCAAGGCTGAGAGAATCACCCATTGAACCTGCTCTAGTTCGAACTAGCGAAGGGATTATCGATCATGGCAGAGCAGCCTACCGCGCCCTCGTGCGCACCCACCTCCAACCCCTCGACCCTCTCCAACCCTGCACCCGGCGCGAGCGCCTCCGGAGCATCCGGGGCACCCCAGACAGCTCAGGCACCGCAGACAGCTCGGGTGCCGAGGGTTCTCTCCATTGCTGGAACCGACCCCTCCGGCGGTGCAGGCATCCAGGCGGACCTCAAGTCCATTGCCGCATCCGGCGGTTACGGCATGTGCGTGACCACCTCATTGGTCGCCCAAAACACGTGCGGGGTTCGTGAAGTATTCACCCCGCCCCTGGAATTTTTGACCGCGCAGCTTGCCGCCGTTTTTGATGACGTCACGGTTGACGCCGTGAAAATCGGCATGCTCGGGGACGCAGACACGATCCGTACCGTCCGCACCTGGCTGAGCGAGCACCCCGTGCCCGTGGTCGTGCTTGACCCGGTCATGATTGCTTCTAGCGGTGACCGTCTGTTGCAGGCGGAAGCGGAGCAGGCGCTGCGCGATCTCGTGCCGCTCGTGAATGTGATTACCCCGAACATTCCGGAGCTTGCCGTGCTCTGTGAGAAGGAGCCCGCCCAGACTTTCGATGAGGCACACGAGCAGGCGGCAAACCTTGCGGCGGCGACCGGAACCACCGTGATTGTGAAGGGCGGCCACCTGTGCGGTCAGGACGCCGGTAACACCGCGGTCTTCCCGGACGGCACCTGCGCCCACGTGCGCACCCCGCGCCTGGAGAGCCGCAATACGCACGGCACCGGATGCTCCCTGTCCTCCTCGCTGGCAACCCGCCTGGGCGTGGAACTGCTCCAGCACACTGAAGCCGCAGAACACGCCGCAGGCCAGCAGGGCGTTCTGACCAGCGAAGACACCCACCGCGCCCTGCAGTGGAGCACCCGCTGGCTCCACGAATCCATCGCCGCAGGTGCCGGTCTGCAGGTCGGCTCCGGTGAGGGCCACGGCCCGGTGGACCACACCGCCCGTGCCCGCCGTCTGGAGGCTGCCGCCTCCGCGTACCCGTGGCATCACCTGCTCGCCACCACCGACTCTGAGGGCAATACTCTGGACGGCACCAGCCCGGAGCGTCTGCTGCCGGTCAGCCCCGTGCCCGCCGGTGAAGCCGTCGTAAAGCCCGCCGGTCCCTGGACCGCCGCCCTCTGGGCAGCCGGTGGCGAAACCTGGCACCAGATCCTGGACCTGCCCTTCGTGCGTGCCCTCGGTGAAGGCACCCTCGACGAGGACCTGTTCGCCTTCTACCTGGACCAGGACGCCCTCTACCTGCGTGATTATTCGCGTGCGCTCGCGACTCTCTCGGCGCGTGCTGACATCGCTGAGGCGCAGGTGCACTGGGCCGCCGGTGCGCATGAGGCGATTGCCGCCGAATCGCAGCTGCACGAGGGCTGGCTGGCGAACCGTGCGCGTCTGGGTGGACCCTCACCGATTACGATGGGGTACACGAATTTCCTGCGTGCCTCCGCCGCCGGTGATGACTACGTGGTCGGTGCCGCGGCGATCCTGCCCTGCTACTGGCTGTACGAAGAGGTGGGCGCTGTGCTCTCCTCGCAGAATCACGCGGACCACCCGTACGCGGAGTGGTTGAGCATGTACGGTGGCGAAGAGTTCGCCGCGGATGTGGCGCGTAGCCTCGCGGAGGTGGAGCGTGCGTTTGAGGCGGCTTCACCGGCTCAGCGTGTGCGCGCGGCGCGGGCGTACCTGTCGGCGTGCGTGTACGAGCGTGAGTTCTTTGACCAGGCGCACCGAGCATTGCGTTAGTTTGCCGGGCGCTGCGCTAGATGGCTGGTGCTGCGCTAGCTGACGGGCGCTGCGTGAGCTGATGGGCATTGCGTGAGGGGTTGCACCGCAGCCAGCCCGCAGGTGCTTTAGATGCCGATTTTTGGGCTGAATACCGCGCCGGCATGGCGTGAGATGGGTGATTGATGCTTCACTCAAGCTACCGCCGGTTCGGGGGTTGTGCCGGTTATGCTTAAGGCGTCGGTGAAAACCGTTTGCGGTAGGATTCCGGCCCTCACCCAACTGGCTGATGTACCTGCCGCGCCCGCACCTCTACGGCGTGTAACCGACCAGTTTGGCCCGTCGCAACCACCTCATCCAACCCCCGCGGCGGGCCAAACGCCTTCCTTCTAGCTTTCGCGAAGAATGTTCGGCATAGAAATATCCCGTGCAGATGAGAGTATCTGCACGGGATATTTCTATATATCTAACCGCTGCGGATCAGCCGCGGCGGTTAGTACTTCAGGCTAGTCCATCAGGGAAGGGGAGAAGCGCCTACTTGCTTTCACCCTTGAGCGCACCCACGAGCGGACCAATGACGTCCATGGGCAGCGGGAAGACCACGGTCGAGTTCTGGTCGGCACCCAGCTCCAGCAGGGTCTGCAGGTAACGCAGCTGCAGGGAAGCGGGGGACTGGCTCAGAATGTCGGATGCTTCCTTCAGCTCGCTGGAGGCCTCCAGCTCACCGCGTGCCGAAATGATCTTTGCGCGGCGCTCACGCTCAGCCTCAGCCTCGCGAGCCATGGCGCGCTGCATAGCCTCGGGAATCTCAACGTCCTTGATTTCAACGAGCTCCACCTGAATACCCCACGGCTCGGTGCGCGAACCGATGATGGAACGCAGGTCCTCGTTCAGGTCCTCGCGGTGTGCGAGCAGGGTGTCCAGGTCAACGCGGCCGAGCAGGGAACGCAGGGTGGTCTGCGCGATCTGGCTGGTGGCAATCGGGTAGTTCTCAACCTCAAGCACCGCGTTCTTGGCGTTGGTCACGCGGAAGAGGACCACGGCGTTCACGCGGGCGGGAACGTTGTCCTTGGTGATGACTTCCTGCGGGGGAATGGTCAGGGTGATAACACGCATATCAACGCGCTGCAGGGAGTCGACGAGGGGGAAGACGACGTTCAGGCCGGGCTTCAGCTCCGAACGCAGGTGACCGAAGCGGAAAGAGATGCCACGCTCGTATTCGGGGATGACGCGGAACATACGAATCAGAATAAAAAGAACAATGACGGCAACTGGGATGAGGATAGTTGCCAAAGTGACGGGATCCATGGTTTTCCTTCACAAATATTGGGGGAGGACGGTATGTGTGCCCACCTGCCCGCGCCTCGTACGGTGCAGGTAGTAGGGGGTGCCCGGTAACCGGGCTGCGTGTGGGGGAGTTTAGGGAGGGGAATTTTCCGTCCCGGCGTACATCGCGGCGGTCGGTGCTTTAGCGGCACCCCGCATGGAAAACTCAAAAGAGGAATAAAAGAGAATTCCATGCAGGGTGGCCGCCGAAGCTAACAGACGGAACCAATCGACCGGTCAGCCGCCGGAACGGAAAAACTTGTGCAGCGCTACTTCTTCGCCATCTGCTCTGCCAGCTTTTCAGCAGCCTCAACCTCAGCCAGGTTCTGCTCCTGCAGGACCTCGTTCGTGGTCTTGTGCAGTCGCTTAACCGAGGTGCCGGTGCCGCTCCATGCGGGGCGGTCCGGGTCGAGGGCAGAGGTACGAACCGGCAGGGTTGCCTCCGCAATCATCTGCTTGCGGGTCTGCTCGGTACGGCGCTTACGCTCATTCGACACGCCACCCCACTTCGCCGCGAAACGGTCCATCTTCACGTTCACCGATTCATCAGCGGTGGATGCGTGAATATGCTTCGGATCGTTCTCGAAGTTCGCGGGGGAACGCATGAGCTTCACAGCCAGCGGGTAGGTCAGCGACAGGCAGACCACCGCGGCGGCACCCTCCACCAGAAGCTCCAGCGGGGAGTGCCAGACGATGGCGGCACCAATCAGGATGACCACACCCAGCAGCGACACGGCAACCGCGAGCCCGCGGTGGAAACGACCCGACTCGGAGTAGGGCCATTCATCCACTTCGCGGGTGAGCTCGCGGCCGTTCGCCGAGACGGTGCAGCTGTCCTTAATCGGGCAGGTGTTGCACACGCTGGGCTTGGCGCGGTAACGCATCACTCGGTTGTCCGAGTCGAATGCGGTCGCCCACAGCCACTGGTCTTCGGGGCAGAGCCACGCGTCGCTCTCTTCGTGGTAGGTGAACCCGAAGGTTCGCGCCGCCACCATGCGCTGGCTGGTGCGCTTGGCGAGAATATCGAAGCCCCAACCCACGGCGACCAGGCCGAGCGCGTACACGCAGGCCAGCCACACGAGGAAAGAAACTCCAGCAATCTGCTCAGGCATGGTTAGCCTCGACGATCGCTACGGTAGGGGCTGGTCTGCTCGGGCAGCTCCTCGGCAGCCTTAGCGCCGGCGAACTCTGCGATGCGAGCGTCCTCAACCACCTCGTACAGCGGCGGTTCGGGCAGCTCCAGGACGGTTTCCTTAGCGTTCTTGGAGAAGATCTCCTTGATACCCAGCAGCGCCAGCTTAATCAGCGGGATAATGCCGACCAGGAAGATCACGTCACCGGGCATACGCATCCAACCCATCACAGCGGAAGCACCGTCGTGAATGAACGCGAAGGAACGAGCCTCGTAGTACCCTTCACCCACGGACTTGTACAGCTGAGCAATACCCAGCGGCAGCAGCGAGATGAAGGACATCCACAGCAGACCAATGTTCAGGGTCCAGAAGGAGAACTTCAGACCCTTCTCAGGCCACTTGTCCTCAGGGATCAGGTAGCGCAGACCAAACACCGCGAACGCGATTGCGAGCATACCGTACACACCCATCATGGATGCGTGTGCGTGGTTTGCGGTCAGCGCGGTACCAATCTCGAAGTAGGACACGATCGGCAGGTTAATCAGGAAGCCGAACACACCTGCGCCGAGGAAGTTCCAGAAGCCCACAGCAATCAGGAACATAACAGCCCAACGGTGCGGGAAAGGCTTGGTGCGGTTGGAGTACTGGCGAGCACCCAGCTGCATGAAGCCCCACGCCTCAACGGTCAGGAAGGTCAGCGGGATAACCTCAGCAGCCGAGAAGAACGCACCGAATGCCATCTGCTCGGAGGGGGTACCGACGAAGTAGGTGTGGTGCAGAGTACCGATCACACCACCGGCGGAGTAGAGCACGGCGTCCATCATGATGATGGAGATCGCGATGCGCTCGCGGACCACGCCGAGCAGCACGAAGATGTACGCCACCATGACGGTGGTGAACAGTTCGAGGAAGTCCTCCACCCAGAGGTGAACCACCCAGAATCGCCAGAATTCGGCGACGGTCACGTGAGTACGCTGACCTGCGAGCAGGCCGACCGCGTAGAACATGGGGATGGCGAGGCCGGAGAAGAGGAACAGCCACGGCAGGGAGGTCTTCTTCGAGCCCTTCAGGCGAGCGGAGAGGGTACGCCAGACGATGACAATCCAGATGAACATACCCGCGGTGAGCAGGATCTGGAAGAATCGCGGCAGGTCCAGGAACTCCCACTGCTGCGAGAAGAAGCCGGTGAATTCCTTGGGGATGAGGCCCTTCTGGGAGAACCATTCGTTCAGCAGCGAGCCGAGAACCACGAAGACCACGGCGCCGATGAGAACGTAGGTGAGCAGACCCTGCTTCTTGGGTTCGCGGCGGGTAATCAGCGGGGCGATGAAGATACCGCCCGCCAGGAACGCGCCTGCGGTCCAGAAGAGGGAGAGCTGAAGGTGCCAGGTTCGGGATACCGTGTAGGGCAGCAACTGGCCCATGTCGATACCGAAGAATCCGGTGAGTTCTTCACGGTAGTGCTCGGTGAGCGCACCCACCAGAGCCTGCAGCAGGAACAGCACCAGGATCGTTGCGAAGAGCAGGCAGGCTGCCTTCTGCGAGGGGGTCAGGCGAACTTCGTCGGGCTGACGGAAGTCGAGGACGGGTGCCTCTTCCGCGTGCCAGCCGATAGCGCGGGACCAGCGGCCGTAGATAGCGAACATCAGACCGGTACCACCGATGAGGGCAATCAGGGAGAGTGCCGACCAGACCATCAGATCCGCGGTGGGCTTGTTGTCCACGTTGGGTTCGGAAGGCCAGTTGTTGGTGTAGGAGTAGGGCTGGTCGGGGCGGTCTGCCGCCGATGCCCATGCGGTCCAGCCGAAGAATGCGACGATGTCGTGCAGTTCTTCGTCGTTCTTAATGGCGTTGGGGAACAGGCCCTGCGAGGTGTCACCCTTCATCAGGGTTTCGCGGTAGTGCTTGAGCATGAGCTGGTAGCCCTTGGTCTCACCAGCGGACCAGGTGATGGTCTTAGTCTGCTCGTCGTACTTGTTCTCCTTGCGCCACTCGTTCTTTACGAGTTCGCGGGGGTCCTGCTTGCCCTGTTCACGGTACTCCTTGACGGCAGCATCGGTGGTCAGGCGCAGGTATTCTGCAGTGTAGTCGGGGCCGAGGTAGGCACCGTGACCCAGAACGGATCCGTACTGCTGCAGGCCGCGTCCCTGGAACAGTTCCTGACCGTGCAGGATCTGTTCTTGGGTTGCGATAGTTTTGCCGTCGTTGCCGACGATTTTGTCGGGGAGCGGCATGGAGAGTGCGTAGGTGCGCATTGCAAGGACTGCCATGATGGTGAAGCCCAGGAGCATCACAAACGCAACAGCCTGTACCCAGCCTTTTCCGGCATAGGCACCGACCGTGTCTGAGCGGCGGGCAATCTTTGCTGCCTGCGCACGCGAGACGGGTTTTGTAGCCATAGTGTATGTCTCCAGTGTGCGTGGAATTTGTAGGTGGAGTGGTCCCGACGCACATCCGCTGGAGGGGCGGCTCACTATGTTCAGGGTGAATCGTCCTTGAGGGAGGTGCGACAGCCCACCCTGCTCTCATTTTTGCATATTAAATGCGCATTTACGAAACTTTGCTGACGTAGCGTCATAATGTGACACGGCTATTTGGTGGGGAAATCAGTAATAATCAGGCGGAAAACCTGAAATATTACGTTGAGGTTGAACCCTTAGCTTCCGTGCCACTTCCCCGCCTGTAACGGGGGAGGATGCGCCGGGCTGGAAGCCGCGCAGACTCCCTCAATTGGGGCTCTCACAGGAACCTGGGCGGGAGGCGCATCCCAGCATGTGGAAGGGGAGCGCGGCACCCCTCACGTGCCTACACTCGGGTGTGGAATAATAAAACCCGACGCTACTAAACACAGTACAAATTTTTTGCGGCACAGGTTACCGCAGTACAGATTTTGTGCTCTTTGGCGGCGTATATTCAGAAGGGGCCACTCACCCCGCATCCACGGCGGACCGCCGCCACAGCCCGCAATCTATCGGCACCTCAGGAGAGTTCACGTGCTTCTCTACAAATCCACCCAGAAAGCAGTCACCGGAATCCTGCGCACCGTCTTCCGTGCCCGCGTGACCGGACTCGAAAACTTCCCCGCTACCGGCCCGGTGATTGTCGCCTCCAACCACCTGTCCTTCTTGGACTCCATCATTATTTCTGCCATGATGCCGCGCCGCGTGGCGTTCCTCGCCAAGGCTGAGTACGTGAACACCCCCGGCCCGCGCGGCAAGATGATGAAGGCATTCTTCGAAGCCGTGGATATCATTCCCGTGAACCGCTCCGACCGTTCCGAATCGCTCAAGGCACTCGACATTGCCCTGGAGAAGCTGCAGGAGGGTAAGGTCTTCGGCATTTACCCCGAGGGCACCCGCTCCCGCGACGGCTACCTGTACCGCGGCAAGATTGGTGTGGCGTGGCTGGCGCACATGACTGGCGCGCCCGTGGTTCCGGTCGGTCTGATTGGTACCGACCGTCTGCAGAAGCCCGGCTCAAACATGATTTACCCGCGCCGCTTCACGATTCGTGTGGGCAAGCCGCTCTACTTTGAGAAGACCGGCGAGAAGATGACCGGCAAGCAGCGCCGCGTCACCACCGACACAATCATGAATGAGATTGCTCAGCTGTCCGGTCAGGCACGAAAGCACGAGTACAACGTTTCGCCCTCAGCCGCACGTGACGCAGGCTAGGGCACTCGCCGCCTATACCGCGTAGACTTAAACCGCGCATTCACGCACCGACCCCCGCGCTTTGGGGGAGATGGGTGTAGGATGCGCGGTTTGTCGTATGCGCGAGCCTGGGATGACCCCGGTAGCCCAGCAGCGGCCCACACCGACCCCGGCGCCCCAGTAGAAAGCCCAGTAGAGCGAGGAGAAAGTACCCATGGCAGAGCCTTCCAGCTACCGCCCCGCCCCCGGCGAAATCCCCACTGACCCGGGCGTTTACCGTTTCCGCGATGCCGACGGCCGCGTCATCTACGTGGGCAAGGCGAAGAACCTGCGCAACCGCCTCAACAGCTATTTTGCGTCCCCGCAGACGCTGAGCCCGAAGACCTACGCGATGGTGCATACGGCGGCGAGTGTGGAGTGGACCGTGGTGGCGAGCGAGATGGAATCGCTGCAGCTCGAATACACCTGGATTAAGGAGTTTTCACCGCGGTTCAACATTGCGTTCCGCGACGATAAGTCGTACCCGTACCTGGCGATTACCGTCAATGATGTGTATCCGCGCGCCATGGTGACCCGCGGTGAGCGCCGTAAGGGCGTGCGCTATTTTGGCCCGTATTCGCAGGCGTGGGCGATTCGTGAAACCCTGGATGCGCTGTTGCGCGTGTTCCCGGTGCGTACCTGCACGAACGGCGTGTTTAACCGCGCGAAGAATAGCGGCCGCCCGTGCCTGCTCGGTTATATCGATAAGTGTGCGGCGCCGTGCGTGGGCAAGATTAGCCCCGAGGAGCACCGCGAGCTGGCGCGCGGGCTGACCCGGTTTATGGGTGGCGGCGCTGAGAAGCATATCGCCCAGTTGACCGCGGAAATGAAAGCCGCCGCAGCTGATATGGACTTTGAGCGCGCCGCGATTCTTCGCGACGATATTGCCGCACTGACTAAGGCGTTTGAGCGTAACGCTGTGGTGCTCGGCGCGACCGTGGATGCCGACCTGTTCGCCTACGCTGAGGACGACCTGGAGGCATCCGTTCAGGTGTTCTTCGTGCGTGGCGGCAGGATCCGCGGCCAGCGCGGCTGGATCGTGGAGAAGGTCAACGACAGCACCGATGCGCAGCTCATCGAGCAGCTCATCGCACAGGTGTACAGCGATATTGCGGCGAGCCTCGCCTCCCAGAAGGACGCTGAGAAGAGCCTGAACAGCTACGATATTCCGCGTTCCGTGCTCGTGCCGGTGGAGCCCGAGAATAAGGAGCAGCTGGCGTCCTGGCTGGCGGAGGTGCGTGGCGGTCCCGTGGAGATTAGCGTCCCGCAGCGCGGCGACAAGGCAGAGCTCATGAAGACGGTCGCTGAGAATGCGCGCCAGTCGCTGACTCTGCACAAGAGCCGTCGCGCCGGTGATTTGACCACTCGCAGCGCATCCCTCGTGGAGTTGCAGGAGGCGCTGGAACTGCCCGACCCGCTGCTGCGCATCGAGTGCTACGACATTTCGCATGTGCAGGGCACGAACGTGGTTGCGTCCATGGTCGTCTTTGAGGACGGCATGCCCGCGAAGAACGCCTACCGCACCTACAGCATTACCGGCGACGCCGCGCGTGACGATACCGCCAGCATGTACGACGTCATTACGCGCCGCTTCAAGAGGCACCTGGCGCAGCAGGCTGAACGCGAAGCTGCGCCCGTGCACTCCGGTGAGATTGACGCCTCCATGCCCGAACCGGCGAAGTTCGCCTACCCGCCGAACCTGGTGCTCGTGGACGGCGGCCCGCCTCAGGTGGCTGCCGCATCCGCCGCGCTGAGCGACCTGGGCATCACGGACGTGTACGTCGCTGGCATCGCTAAGCGCCTGGAGGAACTGTGGCTGCCGGACGACGACTACCCGGTCGTGCTGCCGCGCACCTCGCAGGCGCTGTACCTGGTGCAGCGCATCCGCGATGAGGCGCACCGTTTCGCTATCACCTTCCACCGTTCCAAGCGTGGTAAGGCGATGGTTGCCTCCGCCCTGGATGAGGTGCCCGGTCTGGGCGAGGTGAAGCGTTCCGCGTTGATTAAGCATTTCGGGTCGGTGGCTCAGATTAAGCAGGCGAGCGCCGAGGAGCTGACGGCGGTGCCGGGTATTGGTCCGGCGTTGGCCCAGAAGATTCTGGCGGCGCTGACCTAATCCTCTGGCTGGTGCTGGCCTAAGTGCCTGCTGGCGCTGAGTGAAGGCCCGCCCGGGGTGTGAACGCAGCACCCGCCTCGTAATAGCGCTTAACAAACGTGTCATAATTGAAGGAAACCGTCATCATTACGAGCGCGCTATCTTCGCGCGCCCTCAACCAGTAGAGTAGAAACCGTGAGTAATAACCATCTGCGCCTATTCACCAGCGAGTCGGTGACTGAAGGCCACCCCGATAAGATTTGTGACCAGATTTCTGACGCCATCCTTGACGGCATCATCGCCCAGGATCCCGCAGCGAACGTTGCTGTGGAGACCATGGTAACCACCGGTCAGGTGCATGTTGCCGGTGAGGTGACCACCTCCAGCTACGTCGAAATCCCCTCCATCGTGCGCGAGACCATTCTGGGTATCGGCTACGATTCCTCGACCCGCGGCTTCGACGGCGAGTTCTGCGGCGTGTCCGTCTCCATTGGCGAGCAGTCCCCGGACATTAACGCCGGCGTGTACGAGTCCCTCGAGGTTCGTCAGGGCATTGCTGCTGACGAGTACGACCGCCAGGGTGCGGGCGACCAGGGCATCATGTTCGGTTACGCTTCGAACGAGACGAACGTGCTGATGCCCGCCCCGATTTGGCTGGCGCACCGCCTCTCTGAGCGTCTGACCAAGGTCCGTAAGGACGGCCTGCTGACCGAGCTGCGCCCCGACGGCAAGACTCAGGTGACCCTCGGCTACGATTCGAACAACGTGCCCGTCTCCGTGGACACCGTCGTTGTTTCGAGCCAGCACACCGCAAGCTACGACCTGGCTGACCTGCGCGCGGACATTGAGAAGCACGTTATCGCACCGGTTCTGGGCAGCGTCGAGCTGGATTCCTCCAACGCTAAGTTCATTGTGAACCCCGCTGGCCGCTTCGTTCAGGGTGGCCCCGTGGGTGACGCGGGCCTGACCGGCCGCAAGATCATTGTGGACACCTACGGCGGTTCGGCTCGTCACGGTGGTGGCGCGTTCTCCGGTAAGGACCCGTCGAAGGTGGACCGTTCCGCAGCGTACGCAATGCGTTGGGTTGCGAAGAACATTGTGGGTGCCGGTCTTGCTGACCGCGCCGAGGTTCAGGTTGCGTACGCTATCGGCCAGGCAGCGCCGGTCGGTCTGTACGTTGAAACCTTCGGCACCGAGAAGGTCGACCCGATCAAGATTGAGAAGGCTGTGCGTGAGGTCTTCGACCTGCGCCCGCTGGCAATCATTAACGAACTGGATCTGCGCCGCCCGATTTACAAGAAGACCGCAGCTCACGGCCACTTCGGTCGTACCGAGCCGGAATTCACCTGGGAGCGCCTGAACCGCGTGGATGCACTGCGTTCGGCAGTGTCCTCCTCCTAATATCTGTCAGGGTAGAGGAGCACGCTGATTCGGGTGACTCAGAGCAGTTCTGAATCGAACTCTTCGGCACCGTTGGGTGCTCAGCAGGAATCCCTGCAACAGCTTGACCTGTTGCAGGGATTTCCTGCTCTTCGTGATGCCCTGATTCCGGCTACCCCGGAGCCGGTAAACGTTGCCGCCGAGTTGGAGGCGAGCGGCGTGCCGAACCCCGTGGCGCGTGTGCGCGTGGACAGCACCCTGCCGCAGGTGGACCGCACGTTTGATTACCGTGTGCCCGCCGAGCTGAGTGAGGATGCGGTGCCCGGCGCCCGCGTGCGCGTGCTGTTCAATGGGCACGAGATGACCGGCTACATTGAGGAGCGCTCCGCCACGACTGATTGGACGCGCACCTCGCTGCTACCGCTCAAGTCGGTACTGTCGCGTGTGCCCTCTGTTGCGCCCGAAATTTTTGCGCTTGCCGAGGCCCTTGCTGACCGTTACGCCTCCACGGTGGCGAACGTGCTGCGCCTGGCGGTGCCGCCGCGCATTGCCGCGCTGGATAAGAAGTACGCGCCCCTTCTGCCGGGTTATGAGTCGGCGTATTTGGGTGATTCTGCTCCGGTAAGTACTTCCGATACTTCCGAGAGCGCCCTGGCGAGCGTAGGCGCGGGGGAGACGCCGCAGGAAAGCCTCCCCGAGAGCGCGGATCCGGAGCACGCGGAATCTGAGCCTGTTGCCGCCTCCACCGCCTCCAGTACCGCTACCTCCAGCACTGCCGACCCGTACGCTTGGCTTGCCACCCCCGGCGCGCCCGCACCCTTCGTGCTGGACCCGCCGGCGCTGAACTCGGACGCGCCGGATGCCGCCTCCGTCTTCTCCGATTACGAGAACGGTGCGGAGTTCATTGAGGATGTTGCCGCCGGTGCCGCGACCCGCGCCGTGATGACGGTTCTTCCCGGCCACCTGGAGCACACGTGGGCGGATGTTTTGGCGACCGCACTCGCGGCTGCTGCTGCCAGTGGTCGCGGCGCTATTGCGGTGGTTCCGACCGCTAAGAACCTGGATCTTCTGGAGGCGGCGCTCGCCGAGCGTCTGCCGGCTGACTCGTTTGTGCGTTTGAGTTCTGATTCGACTCCGCATACTCGCTATCACGGTTTTGTGAAGGCGCGTTTGGGGCAGGTTCCGGTGGTGATCGGTACCCGCGCGGCGGCCTACGCGCCGGTGGCGAACCTGGGCCTGGTGGTGTGCTGGGATGACGGCGATTCTTCGCTGGTGGAGCAGCGCGCCCCGTATTGTCATGCCCGTGATGTGTTGCTTCTGCGTGCTTCTGCTGAGGGTACTGCGGCGCTGTTTGCCGGGTTCAGCATGAGTAGTGAGGCGGCGCGTCTGGTGCGTACCCGCTGGGCGTCTCATGTGCGTGCGCCGCGTGCGTTGGTGCGTGATTATTCGCCGCGTATTTTTTCGACGGGTTCGGAGTTTGAGCTGGCGCGTGACCCGTTGGCGGCGATGGCGCGTATTCCGCACCTGGCGTTTGAGCATGCTCGTCGGGCGTTGGCGCGTGGTCCTGTGTTGGTGCAGGTGGCGCGTAGCGGTTATATTCCGTCGTTTTCGTGCGAGCGTTGCCGCATGCCGGCGCGTTGTGGCGAGTGTAGTGGGCCTTTGTCGGTGGCTTCGGGTTCGTCGGTTCCGTCGTGTTCGTGGTGCGGTCATTTGGCGCAGCAGTGGCGTTGTTCTGAGTGTGGTTTTACGCATTGGCGTTATTCGGCGGCGGGTGCGACTCGTACTGCTGAGGAGCTGGGTCGTGCGTTCCCGAATGTTCCGGTGATTTCTTCGGCGGGTGATCATGTGCGGGCGTCGGTTGGTCCTGAGCCTGCGTTGGTGGTGGCGACTCCGGGTGCTGAGCCGGTGGCTTTTGGCGGCTATGCGGCGGCGCTTCTTCTGGATGCCGATAAGATGCTTCGTTTTGATTCGTTGCGTGCTCCGGAGGCGGCGTTGCGTCGCTGGTTGAATGCGGCGGCGTTGGTTCGTCCGGCGGCTCTTGAGGGTACGGTGGTGACGACTGCTTCGCCGTCGCCGGTGGAGCAGGCGCTGGTGCGTTGGGATCCGGCGTGGTTTGCTCGTCAGGAGCTGGAGGAGCGCGCGCAGACGGGTCTGCCTCCGGCGGTTCGTACGGCTGCGGTGACCGGTGCGGAGGCGGATGTTCGCGCCTTCATGGAGGAGTTCTTGGGTTCTTCTGCGTTGCCGGAGCGGGTGCGTGAGCAGTTGCGTATTGTGGGCCCGGTTCCTCTGGATCAGGGGTATTTTGCCTGGTCGGAGTCTCTTGAAGAGGATTCTGAGGAGGCGCCGGTTCAGGGCGATTGGCGTACCCTGATGTTTTTCTCGTACGGCATTGCTCAGCAGGTGACCCGTGAGTTGCGTGCTACGCGTGCAACGATTGCGGCGTTGAAGAAGAACGTGGGGGAGCGGCCGGTTCAGATTCGCTGTGACGGCCTGGACGTGCTGTGATTTTCTAGTCGTGCTGTAGTGTTCTAGTGAGGGGCGGTTTTTGCCCCGGGTTGGGCGTTGGCACGCGGGTTTGCGGGCGCGCTGTGCGCAGAGGCGAGGAGGTGAGAGGCATGTCGAAGGTGCCTCATCTGCTGAAGGGTAGTGCGCTGCCCGACGGTGAGCAGCGGCAGCTGGCTGAGTATGCTTCTGTGCATCCGAAGAGTGCCCTGCACCGCAAGGGCCAGCACCATGATGCGGCGGTGCTACTGGTTCACGGTATCGGCTACCAGAATCACGGCGAGACGCTCGCGTATTTTGGCAAGCCGGTGGCGCATAGTGTGCAGACTCTGCTGGCGCTGAACACGGATTCTATCGCCGCCTCCGGAGAGAACCCCGCCGCGGAGGCTTCTGCGCGGGTTCGTGTTGAGGTGATTCCTGACGGTGATACCTTCCCGCCTGCCGCTGAGGTGAACCCGCTGAGCCACCACAGCGAGCTGACGTATTCGTTGACGGTTGAGCGCACGGAGTACCCTGCTGACCCGGTTGAGGAAAGCCCGCAGGTTGAAGAGGACTCCGCGCAGGAAGAACACTCCGAAGCCTCCGAGCCCAAAGAATCTACAAGAATCAGTCTGCCGAAAGTTGAACTTCCGAAGGTTGAGTTGCCCAAGGTAGAACTGCCTAAAGTGGAGCTCCCTAAGATTGATCTGCCGAAAATTGAGCTTCCCAAGGTAGAGCTCCCGAACATCGATTTCCCGAATATCGAGCTACCGAACCTTGAGTTTCCGCACCTGCCTCAGCCGAAGCCGCGCCCGGTTCGCACGGTCACTCGCCGCAGCCTCCTTTTTCAGGAGGGCTTCTGGCGGCCCAGACATTACCGTCCGTTGTAAGGAGCATTTGCCCTGGTTGGCGTCGGTTTTGCCGCTGTTTTTGATGTTCTACTTTTACTATGAGCGCCCCGGCGCGACCTGGCGTGAGCGTGCCGGGCACCTGCTGCGTTCTACGGCGCGGTTTGTGAACGTGGCGCTGTGGCTGGTGCTGGCGGCTATGGCTGTGATGACTTTCCGTGATGCTTTTGTGGCGTCTCTGGGTACTCCGCAGGGTGCGTTTACGGGTCTGGCGGCGACGCTCGGCCTGGGTATTGTGGGCTGGGTTTTGGCTCGTCGGGCCCGTGAGCTGTGGGCGCTGATGAAGGCTATTCCGACGCAGCTGATTCAAACGGCAACCAGCCCGGAGTCGCGCGATTTGGAGCGTATTTATGCGCGTCTGGATCGTCAGCTGGACGATTTGAGTTCCCGTAGCGATGCGGTGGGCATTATTGCCCATTCGCAGGGCGGATATTTGAGCTATGAGCTTCTGCGTCGTCGTGCGGCGGCGGGTAAGAAGCCGATTCGTTTCTTCTACGGTCTGGGTAGTGGCGTGGTCCCGATTAGCATTATCGCTAGTGACCGTAACGACACTCCGGGGCACCTGGACGCTGCGGGCGGCTACCGTAACCGCGCCATGCTTCTGTGGGTGAGCGCGGTCGCGGCGTTCTCGTGGCTGGTGGAGGCATCCCTGCTGTTTGGTCCGTACCGTTCGCTGCTGCACTATACGATGCTGGTGCCCCTGGCGTTGAGCGTGGTGCCTCTGGTTGCGAGCGTGCCGGGTGCCTTCAAAGGTAGGGCGCGTATTGGCCGCAAGAGCGCCCGGGAAAGCGCCTCCGCAACTACCTCGGTAAACACCCCAGAAGACGCGCGCCTGGTCAACCCGTACGGCACGCGCGCCTACGTGAAGTGGCTGATTCCGCTGCTTTTCGTGCACGGTGTTTTCATGTTGTACGCGGTGTTCATGATGTTGCTGGCTCAGCTGCGTGTTGAGGGCGCGGTCCCTGAGCTAACGCCCGCCTCCGTGGCGTTTTGGGGCGCGCTGATTCTGGTGCTCATGATGTCGGTGCGTAGCGCCTGCCACCTGTATGTGCGCGCCTACGCGCCGATGCTGCAGGATCTTGATGTGGCTGACCGGTGCGAGATTTCCGCTCGTGGTGACAGTATTGGCAGGTCGAATATTACTCAGCCCGCTGATGTGGACGTCAGCTTTGTGACCCTGCCGGGCCCGTCGGTGAATAGTCACATGCAGTATTTTGATGCGTGTTCGCCGGTGCCGTTGATGCTTGCGCACCGTCTGGTGCCGCATATGATGCCGGAGGGTGAGCAGGCGCAGAAGGCGGCGGCTTTCACCGATATTGGCACGGAACTGAATCACGGTTTTGCGCGCGTGAAGAAGCTGATGCGCACCATGCATTACGGGCTGTATGCGGTGCTTCTGCTGATGCTGTCGGTGCTGCTGAATGTGGCGTCGCCGGTGAGCCTGTCCGCGTTGACGGGGCTTGATACGTCGCGCCTGCATTCGGAGGGATTCGACCGTCTGGTGGCGGATGCTCAGCAGCTGCGTGAGCAGGCGGGTTCTTCGGATCTGCTGCTATGGATTCTGGTCGGCATTTTTGTGGTGGAGGCGCTGCTGATGATGGTGCTTTCGCCGTGGACTCAGCGGCGTTTGCAGCGTGCGTTCATGATGCGCAAGGTAGACCGCACGGGTCAGCTGAGTGAGTTCAATCCTTTGCCGATGGTGACGGCTCTTTTGGGTCTTGATGGTGACGAAGATGAAGCCTTGGCGAGCGCAGGGGAGAAGGGCACGTCGCAAACTTATGCAGCCCAGACTAGTGCGGCACAGGCGAACGGGGCGTAGATTATCCCGTTCGGTGTGGGTGCACATCCGCCATTTTATGCACCTTTGTGCATTTAGTGGTTGGTGATAGTGCTAGGCGCCCCTAATTAGCGTAGTCTCCGTATCCGCGGTAATATATTCAGCACTGCGGATACTATTTCGGCGCTTGTCGAGGTGGTGTTGGCAGTATCTATCACTCAACTTCGCGCACGCTTCACAACCGTGCGCACCAACGAAAGATGAATACTGGTGACTCAGACTATGATCACCCCCGCATACGAACCTGCATGCGGCGGGTCTGCTTCTGTACACAATTACGGCGTCATGCACCCGGACCCCGTGTTGCTTTCCGACATGACCAGCGCAGAACGAGGAGCTGTTTACCGCTACTTGGCGCGCTTCGCTGAGCTGGATGACGCAAAGATTTTCTACGCGTACGGTCACGCTTATGAGCTAGCTCGTAAGGATGCCGAGCGCGGTCTCTACGCAACTATGGCGTAGCCTGCATCGTTAGTTTTTAGAAATGCTGCTGCACTCTGTGTGAGTGCGGCAGCATTTCTGCTTTTCGGGCTGGCTTTCACACTGGCTTTCACTCTGGCTTTCGGGTGGGTTTTAGCTCGGTGGTGAACTCGGCGGTCGCATGCCGCTATGATGCCCCGGATTTCTTCCTGACAACCGGGAACGTGTCCACTATGGGGGCGTTCCCTGATGGTTCTTGAACATTGATTAGCTCTTGGGTAGTTTAGAGGTATCACAACCACTACTGCGAAGAGACTTCCGATGATCTCCGTAGGTTCTTTTCGCGGTGTTGCCTCCGGTAGCGTCTGCATTGTTGCGGCGCTCCACTAAGAAACGCCCTAAGGAAAGGTACTCACCGATGAGTTTCACCAATATCACCTCTAATTACGAGCCCGAGTTCGGCAATTCGGCACCGAGCCGCGACAACGGCATTACTCACCCGGACCCTGTTCTGCTGTCCTCGATGACGAAGGCTCAGCGTGGCGCGGTGTGCCGCTACCTGGCTCGTTTTGCTGAGCTGGATGACGCGAAGATTTTCTACGCGTACGGTCATGCGGATGAGCTGGCCGCGAAGGAAGCGGCTCGTACTGGTAGCTTTGCTACGGTCTAAGGATTTCTGCTCCGGTGTGATGCGGTGAGGCTGCACCTTCCGGATGCGCCCTCAGGGTGCCCGAGCTCTGCGAGGGCGGGTTCCCTGCGTCGGCGCGGAGGAAGTGTGTAGCGAAGCCGCTGTAGACCTTTGCGGCAAGCCACCCTTGCACGCCCTTACTGCAAGCCGCATACCCCTACCGGCAACCACAAACTAAATATGAGAATGTCGCCGCACCCTCCCTAGTTTCGGGGGAGTGCGGCGGCATTTCTTTGCCTAAAGCAGGCCCTAGAGCCCGCGCACGACCTCCAGCAGTTTGAGTGCCGAGTCGCGCCAGGAGTAGCGGCGCACATCCGACAGGCCGTCAATAATCACGCGCTCGCGAACGGCGGTGTCCTCCAGGGAGCGGATAGCCTTGACCCAGTCGGCGGCGTGTGCCTCCGGGGCACCGTCAACCGGCGCGAACACGGCGTGCGGCGCAATCTCACGGAAAATCGGGATGTCACTAATCACCGCGGGGCAACCGGCAGCCTGAGCCTCAACCACGGGCAGGCCGTAACCCTCCTCGCGGGAAGCAGTCACCAGGGCGTGCGCCTGGCGGAGCAGCTGCTGGTACTCCTCGTCGCTCACGCCGTTGTGCACCTCCACGTTCTCACCGATGAGGCGCTCGTCGGTGAGCTGCACCAGGCGCTGCGGCGGCATCTTCGACAGCAGATGCAGGCGGTAATCAGGCAGGGAACGCATCGCCAGCAGCAGGGTTTCTACGTTCTTGTACGGCATGAACGAACCCATGTACACCAGGTGCTTGACGGGCTGCTCTTCGCGGGTGGTGGCGCGTTCCAGCGCGGTCTGGCGGGAGACGACGCTACCGGGCTGCGGGGCGTTGGGCACCACGAACAGCGGCTTGGTGGTCAGCTCATGCTCACGAATCAGCGAGGCGGTCGACTCGGAAACCGTCACGACCGCGTCGCCGTGGTTGAGCAGAAAACGCTGCGGGGTGTAGGTCTTGTGGAAGAGTCGCCAGCCCACGCGCACCGGTGCGGGCAGGAACCCGGGCGGGGTCGGGTGCGAGTAGTAGATCAGGTCGTGCAGGGTGAGAATCAGCTTGAATTTGCGTCCGGTGGAGCCGATAGTCTGCATGGGGGAGAACACCACGTCCGGCGCGTACTTATTCAGCTGCAGGGCTGCGGTCGGTTCGAGCGGGCCGGTGGGCGAGCAGATCTTCACGTGCGGCAAATCCGGCAGCATCTCCAGCTGACGCTCATCGCTGATGATCATGGTCAGGTCGAGGTCGGCGGCGGCTTCGTCACCGGTGTCGATGAGGGTTTTGAGTGCGCCCAGCAGGGATGCGGTGTAGCGGCTGATGCCGTCGTGGAAGCCGATACGGGTGTATCGGGCGTCAACCATGAGTTTCATGTTGGTTCCTTACTTCTCGTTCCCTGAGTGGTCGGCGGCGAAATCGGCGATGAGTTCCGCGGCGCGGCGAGGGGTTTCGTAGTGGATGAGGTGCCCGACTTCGGGGATCATGTCCAGGCGCTCGCGGGCGCCGGTCGAAGTAGCGGGTAGGTCGCGGGAGGTCAGCGTCGCGTACATGGCGCGAGCTGTTTCGGGGGTGCCCAGGTCGTCGTCTTCGGCAACGAGCATCTGCACGGGCACCCGGATGGCGGCGGCGTATTCGGCGGCGGTGTGCGTAATGGACGCTTCGTAGGCGCTGAGCACTCCGCGGCGGGAGCCGAAGGAGCCGAAGTAGGCGGCGTGCTGGCCGTTGATGAAGCGGCGCATTGCCTTGTCTTTGGTGCGCATCATGACTTCGCTGGAGGCGCGGGTAATCAGCTGCGAGCGCAGGAGCGGGTAGCCGATTTTTTCGGGGAGTGCCGCGCCGGCGCGGTAGTAGAGGGAGGCGAGGCGGGAGGCGACGCGCTGGCTACCTTCGAGGGCGGGTTCGCTAATCGGGTTGATGAGCGAGAGCAGTGCGAGTGAGTTCGGGTGTGCGGCGGCGAAGGCGCTGGTGACGATGGAGCCGAAGGAGTGGCCGACCAGGTGCAGCGGTAGGGGCTGTGCATTCTCGCGGGCGGGGTTAGTGTGTTCCACGAAGTCGTTCAGCCACGCCACGTACGCGTTGATGTTGTCTTCGCCCTGAGCATTTTCGGGCAGGTCTGCGGAGCGGCCAAAGCCGGGCAGGTCGGGGCTGATGATGCTGACGTTCGGAATGAGCTTCAGCAGGTAGTTCGCGATGATTTCCAGGCCGTGGTGGTCGCCGCGGAAGCCGTGCACGAGCAGCACGGGGTAGGAGCCTTCGGGGAAGGTGCCGCCGTTCATGCCTTTGCCGTACTGCCAGTAGCGGGTCATGACCGCCTGCGCGCTGTCACCAATGAGGACGTCGTGGCGGGTGCCGGGAATGAGCGGGCCGGGCACGCCCTCAAGAACTGAGGTGTTGGGGGAGTCCGGGGTAACGGTGGAGGTCATGGGTACCTTTCGCGGGTTGGGTACTGGGACGGCAAAGTCCCGTTCTTAATTCTAGGGGAGAAGCCTGAAAGGGCTCTGAAACCTGCCTGCTGCATCGGTGGTTGGCCGGGTGGTCGGGCGGGTGGTGCCGTCCATTTGGTAGTCGAGGCGGCCTCAACTCTGGCGCGGTGCGGGTTTCGCGTTACACTTGGAGGGTTAAGTTTTTATCAACCTGTCTTTATTTAAGGAATCGCTGTGTCTGCTCAGGTAGAGACCGAACGCAACGAAAATGCGTACGACTTCCGCGCTATGGAAGCCAAGTGGCGCCCCTACTGGGACGAAACGAAGGTTTTCCAGCCCACCGGTGACGCCCCCAAGGGCCGCAAGTATGTGCTGGATATGTTCCCGTACCCCTCCGGTGACCTTCACATGGGTCACGCGGAGGCATTCGCTATTGGTGACATGAACGCCCGCTACTTCAAGCAGTGCGGCTACGATGTTCTGCACCCGATTGGCTGGGACTCCTTCGGTCTGCCCGCTGAGAACGCAGCCATTAAGAACGACACTCACCCCAAGGAGTGGACGTACAAGAACATTGACACTCAGGCTGAGTCGTTCAAGCGTTACGCTATTGCCGCTGACTGGAGCCGCCGCCTGCACACCTCGGACCCCGAGTACTACAAGTGGACTCAGTGGCTGTTCGAGCAGTTCTACAAGAAGGGCCTGGCGTACCGTAAGGACTCCATGGTCAACTGGTGCCCCAAGGACCAGACCGTGCTCGCGAACGAGCAGGTTGTGAACGGTGCGTGTGAGCGTTGCGGTACCACCGTGACTAAGAAGTCGCTGAACCAGTGGTACTTCAAGATCACCGACTACGCGCAGCAGCTGCTGGACGACATGGAGCAGCTGGAGGGCAAGTGGCCCGACCGCGTGCTGCTCATGCAGCGCAACTGGATTGGCCGCTCCGAGGGCGCTGAGGTGCGCTTCGAGATTGAGGCGACCGAGGATCAGGCTGCTGAGTCCTTCACCGTGTTCACCACCCGCCCGGACACCCTGTACGGTGCAACCTTCATCGTGGTTGCTGCGGATGCGGCATTCGCCGAGCAGATTGTGGCACCCGAGCAGAAGGCTGCCCTGGAGCAGTACCGCGAAGACATTAAGGCACTGAGCGACATTGACCGCCAGTCCTCCGACCGCGAGAAGACCGGCGTGTTCACCGGCCGCTACGCAATCAACCCGCTGACCGGCGCGAAGCTGCCCGTGTGGGCTTCTGACTACGTGCTGGCTGACTACGGTACCGGCGCGATTATGGCTGTGCCCGCGCACGACCAGCGCGACCTCGAGTTTGCTCTGAAGTTCGACCTGCCCATCGTGAAGGTTCTGGACGTTGAGGGTGCTGAGGACCCGGCAACCAGCGGTGTTGCCGCAGCTGGCGACGGTGTGCTCGTCAACTCGGGTGAGCTGACCGGCCTGCCGAAGGCTGAGGCAATTGCTAAGGCTATTGAGCTGGTTGAGGCTGCCGGCACCGGTGAGGGCAAGGTCATTTACCGCCTGCGTGACTGGCTGCTGTCCCGTCAGCGCTTCTGGGGTACCCCGATTCCGGTGATTCACTGTGAGGATTGTGGCGAGGTTCTGGTCCCCGAGGATCAGCTGCCGGTTCTGCTGCCCGATAACCTGCGCGGTGAGCAGCTGGCTCCTAAGGGCCAGTCGCCTCTTGCCGCTGCCGATGACTGGGCTATCGTGCCTTGCCCCGAGTGTGGCAAGCAGGCTCGTCGCGACTCGGACACCATGGACACCTTCGTGGATTCCTCCTGGTACTTCCTGCGTTACGTTTCCCCGAACTACGACAAGGCTCCTTTCGACCCGCAGGCTATGAGCGAGTGGGGTGCCGTCGACATGTACGTGGGCGGTGTGGAGCACGCTATTCTGCACCTGCTGTACGCACGCTTCTTCACCAAGGTTGTTCGCGACCTCGGCCTGATTAAGCACGATGAGCCGTTCAAGGCGCTCATGAACCAGGGTCAGGTGCTCAACGGCGGCAAGGCAATGTCCAAGTCGCTGGGTAACGGCGTAAACCTGGGCGAGCAGCTCGACAAGTTCGGTGTGGACGCTATCCGCACCACTATGATTTTCGCGTCCCCGCCCGAGGACGACGTGGACTGGGCGGATGTTTCCCCGTCCGGTTCGCAGAAGTTCCTGGCTCGCGCATGGCGTGTGGCTCAGGACGTCACCAGCGAACCCGGCGTTGACGCAACCACCGGTGACCTGGAGCTGCAGAAGCTGATTGCTCGCACCGTGCACGAGGTTCAGGGCCTGCTGGATAACGGCAAGTTCAACGTGGTTGTTGCTAAGACCATGGAGCTTGTGAACGCTACCCGTAAGGCTATTGACTCCGGTGCTGGTGCGGCTGACCCGGCTGTTCGTAAGGCTGCTGAGACTGTCGCTATTCTGCTGTCGCTGTACGCACCGTACACCGCTGAGGACATGTGGCACGCTCTCGGCTACGACACCCCGGTTCTGACCGCGGGCTTCCCCGAGGTTGACCCGGCTCTGCTGGTGGATGATACCGTCACCGCTATCGTGCAGATTAAGGGCAAGGTCAAGGCTCGCCTGGAGGTTGCGAAGGATATTTCCGAGCAGGAGCTTCAGGAGCTGGCTCTGGCGGATGCCGCTGTTCAGCGTTCGATTGGTGATGCCGAGATCCGCAAGGTGATTGTGCGTGCGCCTAAGCTCGTGAACATCGTGATTTAAGCTCTTTAGATAAAGAAGTTTTTTAGATAAAGTACAAGCCCCGCTGTGGCTTCGGTTCGTTCAACGGAACGAACCCGGAGGTGCGGCGGGGCTTTGCTGTACTGCAGTAGTGATGAGTGCCATAATGTTCAGGGAACGCTAGGAGAGGGTTCGTCATCGAATCATGCACTGACGAACCGGAAGAAGGGTCGGAATATGGAGCGAGAAAATAACGCAGAGAACCGCATTGCCGTGGTAACCGATAGCGCCGCCGCCCTCGACCCGGAGCTCGTGCAGCGCCTGAGCGCTCGCGGTAATTTTGTGATGGTTCCGATGCCGGTGACCATTCGCACGCCCGGTGAGCCGGATCGTCAGCTGCAGGATTTGACCGCCGCCGAGGTGGATGAGGCGATTATGCTTGCGCACGTGATGGGTCAGACGGTGAGCACTTCCGGGCCCGCGCCGGGCGTGTTTGCTGATGTGTATGACGAGTTGGCGTCGCGAGGTTTTACGCATGTGGTGTCGGTGCATCTGTCCGGTGAGCTCTCGGGCACGGTGGAGGCGGCACGCACCGGTGCCCGCCTGAGCCGCCTGGGTTCTATGGGCGTGAGCGTGGTGGATAGCCGCACGGTCGCCGGTGCCTACGGTCATGCGGTGGTTCGTGCCTTGGAGGTGCTAAACTCTGCTTCCTCTGATTTTGTTCCGAGCCCTGACTACCCGAGCTCTGACTATCCGACCCCCGGGCAGCTGGTGGATTACATTCAGTCCGTCTGCGAGCAGTCCACGCTCTACTTTTATATCCCGACCCTGGACGCGTTGCGCCGCGGTGGCCGTGTTTCCCCGGCGTTGGCGATGGTGGGTCAAATGTTCCAGATTAAGCCGATTGGCACGATTACCGAGGGCAAGCTGGCGTATGTGGAGCGCCCCCGCACTGCGGCGCGCGCCTTGGAGCGCCTGGTGGAGGTGACCGTGCAAACCTGCCGTGAGCATCAGCATGCGGCGGCGCTCAGCTCTGCTTCCGTGGGCTCTACTGCCACCGACCCCGCTAGTTCTTCGCTTGCCGCATCCCCGCGCGGTGAGGTGGTTGCGGTGCATCATGTGGGTAATGCGGCGCAGGCGGTGCAGTTGTATGAGCAGGTTCAGCAGATGCTGGGGGAGAGCTCCCTCGTTCATGATGCCGCCGTTTCTTCTGCCCCGGAGTTTTTGGTGAGTGCGTTGCCGCCGGTGCTGTCGGCTCATTCGGGTTTGGGTGCTGTGGCGCTGGTCGTTTATTAGGATCATGTACTAGCCGCCTTTCCTGTGTGCCCGCGCTGACTCTGTGCTGAGTGCTCGTGCTGCGTGTCCGCGGATGTGCTTATGCGGTGTTCCCGTATGATGCGCCGCGGGCGACACGAAACACGACACGAAAACTGTGTGCCGGGAGCGTATTTAACCCGTTTTAAGGCTGTGGTGTGTCTTACGTTGGGCTCGTCTGTTTTCGCGTGAGAAATTGCACTGCGTGCGAGCGCATGGGACGTCATTGAAACCCATTCGCAGGTGAAAGGGTGTTTTTTACCCTCAGATTTTGCCTTGATATGGCGCGGTTTTTAGTAAATGTGCGTTTCATGTGTGTTTATGTTGCCGTGACCGTATCGCAACATTTTCTAAGCATGAACACAACGCAAACCAACAGAAAACAACGGGTTTTTGCCGGTTTTTATGGCATAACTCACAAAAATTTCTCGATATAACACACCAAAACACACACAAACTAGGGTAGGATTATTACCAACAACGGCGGAACGCACCGGGCAACATAGAGCACGGACGAATCCGACTAAACCAGAGCCCACAAGGCATCGGATTTGTACACCGCCACCAACGCACTGACAAGGAGATACTCCAGTGACTGTACGCGTAGCAATCAACGGCTTCGGCCGCATCGGCCGCACCTTCTTCCGCGCAGCTCAGACCGAGGGCGTCGGCTTCGAGATCGTCGCAATCAACGACCTCACCGATGTTGAGACCCTGGCACACCTGCTCAAGTACGACTCCATCATGGGTCGCTTCAACGCAGAGGTTGAGGTCAAGGAAGGCGCGCTGGTTGTTGACGGCAAGGAAATCAAGATCCTCGCTGAGCGTGATCCCCAGAACCTCCCCTGGAAGGACCTGGGCGTTGACGTAGTCCTCGAGTCCACCGGTTTCTTCACCGAAGGCAGCAAGGCAAAGGCACACATCGAGGCTGGCGCTAAGAAGGTTATCCTCTCCGCTCCCGGTAAGAACATCGACGGCACCTTCGTCATGGGCGTGAACGACGACCAGTACGATGCAGCTAACCACCACATCGTCTCCAACGCATCCTGCACCACCAACTGCCTCGCTCCGATGGCTAAGGTCCTGAACGACGCATTCGGCATCAAGCAGGGTCTGATGACCACCATCCACGCATACACCGCTGACCAGCGTCTGCAGGATGCTCCCCACCGCGACCTGCGCCGTGCACGCGCAGCAGCTGTGAACATGGTCCCCACCTCCACCGGTGCAGCAGCAGCTGTTGGCCTGGTTCTGCCCGAGCTGAAGGGTAAGCTGGACGGCTTCGCAGTCCGCGTTCCCACCATCACCGGCTCCATCACCGACCTGACCTTCACCGCTGAGCGCGAGGTCACCGTTGAGGAAGTCAACGCAGCAGTCAAGGCAGCAGCTGAGGGCCCCATGAAGGGCATCATCAAGTACAACGAGGATCCCATCGTGTCCAAGGACATCGAGGGTGAGCCCATCTCCACCGTCTTCGACGCACCGCTGACCAAGGTCATCGGCGACCAGGTGAAGGTTATCGCTTGGTACGACAACGAGTACGGCTACGTTGCACGCCTCGTGATGTTCACCAACAAGGTTGTGGCATCCCTCTAAGCCCCAATAGGCTTACGACGCTAACCGAGTGTAAGCGTCACCCAGCGTAACTAACGCATAGTGAACCCCGGCACCACCGCATCAAGCGGGGGAGTCGGGGTTTGCTGTACCAAGACCCATGTGTAAGGGCCTTGAATAAAACCCCTAAAAACGTATAAACATACTGTTTTCCGTCGCCCTTTTTGGGTCAAAAATACCGTAAGAAGATAGCTGATAGAGAGTGCGAATATCCGCGATATTCTGCGGAAAAACACCATATAAAAGCTATTTTTTAGGCTGTCAAACACCCTAATGTTCGGTATGATGGAAACGGTATATAAACCCACCTATCCAGGAGGAATTCCTATGGCTAAGGCACTGTCCGAACTGCTCGAAGAAGGCGTCGCAGGCCGCCACGTTCTCGTTCGTTCCGACCTGAACGTACCCCTGAAGGACGGCGTTGTCACCGACGACGGCCGCGTCCGCGCATCCCTGCCCGTCATTGAGAAGCTTGCCAAGGCTGGCGCACGCGTTATCGTGACCGCACACCTGGGCCGCCCCAAGGGCAAGGTTGACCCCCAGTACTCCATCGCACCGGCAGCTGCACGCTTGGCTGAGCTGGCATCCGTGCCCGTGAAGGTTGCAACCGACCTGGTAGGCGAGGACGCAAAGGCTAAGGCAGCAGCCCTGGCTGACGGCGAAGTTCTGGTTGTTGAGAACGTCCGCTACGACGCACGCGAGACCTCCAAGGATGACGCAGAGCGCGGCGAATTCGCTGACGAGCTGGTCGCACTGACCGGCGAGAACGGCGCATACGTGAACGACGCATTCGGTGCGGTTCACCGCAAGCACGCTTCCGTCTACGACGTTGCTAAGCGCCTGCCCGCATACCTGGGTGACCTGGTGAAGAAGGAAGTTGACGTTCTGGCTAAGACCCTGAACGACCCCGAGCGTCCCTTCGTCGTGGTCATGGGTGGCGCTAAGGTTTCCGATAAGCTCGCCGTGATTGACAACCTGATTGGTAAGGCTGACACCATCCTCATTGGTGGCGGTATGGGCTACACCTTCGCATACGCACAGGGCTACGAGGTTGGCCAGTCGCTGCTGGAGAAGGACCAGGTCGACAACGTTCTGCGTTACCTGAAGGAAGCTCCCGAGAAGGGCACCGAGATCATCACCGCAGTAGACGTTGTCTGGTCTGACGCATTCTCCGCTGACGCTAACACCGAGATTCGCCCGATTGAGGACCTGACCGGCGGCAAGCTGGGCGCAGAGGCTGAGGGCCTGGACATTGGCCCCAAGACCCGCGAGATTTTCGCTGAGAAGATCAAGGGTGCAAAGACCATCTTCTGGAACGGCCCCGTTGGCGTGTTCGAGATTGCTCCCTTCGCTGAGGGTACCCGCGCAGTGGCTCAGGCTATCGTCGAGTCTGACTCGTTCTCCATCATTGGTGGTGGCGACTCCGCATCTGCAGTCCGTAACCTGGGCTTCAAGGATGAGCAGTTCGGCCACATCTCCACCGGTGGTGGCGCTTCCCTCGAGTACATTGAGGGTAAGACCCTGCCCGGCCTGGAGGCACTGGGCGCCTAATCTGGGTGCACAGATTTAGTACACGGTTTTAGTGTAGGGAACCCCCGTCGGGGCGGTATTTCGGTACCGTTCCGGCGGGGGTTTCTGCATGCCCGCTCATGCCCGGTTTACCCTATGCGGGTGGGGTTTTGGGGCTGCTTCCTGGCTATATGCTGTGGATTCCCTGGGTTTGGTGCCTCTAACCGGGATGCTTAGAGGCAGCTTTACTAGACTGGAAATGTACAGGTTCCCTGCGCTCACCGGGCGGTACCCATACGGTTGCCGCGGGGGAGCGAAGCAGGGAGCGCACGCACCTCCACAGGCAAACAAATACAGACAAGCGAATACAGGCGGGCGAAGACGCCCAGGTGCTGAACCCAGCCGCCCGAGCAGCCCAGAACCACCTCGGCAGCTCGTGAAAACGGCAACTAATGCACATCGAATCCAAGGAGGGAAAGAATGACCGTCAACGCTCAAATGCTCTTTGACGAAAAAGACTACACCGGAACATACCCGTATGTAGCCGACTGCGTAATCGGGCCCTACACACCCGCAAACCGGGACCACCCCGCCTACTCGGCACCCGCCCCGGGCGTGAGGTACACGCCGAATGGTTACAAGGTGTCAAACCTGCGCCCCTACCTCGGCTACTACTACGCCTGCCAAAACTACATGATTCTCGCCTCCGAACCGGCAGTTCTGCGGATCGACAATATCAGTGAAGAAATGTTCTTCCCCGCCATTCAGGACCTCTACGAAGAGGGTAAAGGCTGGGTCATCACGCCTGCCTCTAAGGTTCTGACCATGAACCTTCTGGAGGGGCAGCCGCGCCTCATCGACGAGACGCTAAAAATTGTGGAATGGAACGTGCGGTTCGATATTCTTCCCGAAGTTCAGGTGTACCGCAAAGACACAAACCAGGTGTACCCCATCACCGATTTTGATACGCGCGGCCTGATCCGAGACGGCGCAATACACGGGACTCTACGCACACAATTCACGAATGAGTGGAGGCCCGTCCAATTCATCCCAGAAAATAGTTTGAGCTAGGGGAGGGGAGAGCAACATGACGAATAACTTTGGTGGACCCGGATACGGCGGACCCGGATACAACGAGCAACGAGCGCTCATGAGGTCTATGATCACTCGCGCCAAGTTTATACGAGCTGGCGTGTTCGCCGGTGCCGCCCTCGTCGCGATAGGTTTTGGCTGGGGTACTAAACTGCTCAACGGGACAGGCTTGGAGTCCCAGGCCGATAAGAAGCGTGACCAGGAATTTGTGCGCCTGGAACCCACGGAGAAGTACGATGAGCTCCACAGCTTGGGGCCTTCCTCCGGACCGCTGGTTTATACGGCGTTTGAGCGTAAGGGGCGCTTCATTCCTGCTACCGAGACGCAGGCGGCGCAGAACGTGCCGTACCCTATTCAACAGCCCGGAATGGATAACTACGACCGCGCTGGCCTTTACGCGTTCTTGGCGTACTACTTCGCGTCGATGAATTACTTCTACCACACGGGCGATACAGAACCTCTTTCTAAGGTCACGGACCCGGAAAAGGTGCTGCACCCCGAAATTCTTCGCCTGTACAGGGAGAAGCGCGGATGGGTTATTTCGGCTGACAAGAACGTTCTGAGCGCCAACGTTGTTGATGATCTTATTGCGGGTGAGAAACCTAAAAATACGAGCCGTAATATCCTGGTGAGCACCCTGTACACGACTAAGGCTAAGGACCTTGCGTTTTACGTTAAAGAGACGGGGGAGAAGCAGGATATCCGCAAATATTTGAAGTATCTGGGGCGTTTCTCGCTGGCTGTGGAGCATCTGCGCGGGCAGTGGGTGATTGTGGTTGACCGCGACGGCTACAGCAACCGCAACACCTACGAGCCGATCTACCCGCAAGGATTCGGGCAGCTGTAGCTTCTCTAGAAACCCCCGCCGGGCAGTACTTTCGGTACTGTGTTGGCGGGGGTTTCTTGCTGGGCTTTTGAGGTGGGCTCTTCGCGGCTGGCTATGGGAGGCGGAATCCGTCCTACTGAGTTCGTGTGCAGAGTGTGCGTGTGTTACCTTGAGGTGTGGGCGAGAAAGCTCGTTCACCGTCACATCAACTTCAACTTCCGGAAGCTAAATATATGGTTACTTTTCAGGCGTATGCCGTCCCTGTACCTTTTCAAGGTGAGTACGCTGAGGTTCTCACGACGGGGCTCTCACGATGCTGCTCAAGCATCTAACTCAGACAAGTCAGATGTTGATTCGCTAAAGGTATTTATTCGTTTAATGATCTCATTTGTTGTCTGAACAATGAGTGTTCTTCTTATGTTTATGCATTAGATATTTCAACTCACAACAAATGTAGACGGAATTATCGATATATGGAGACGCCTATTTTGTGTACCGCGATACCGGCGAAGTGAAGTATTTTCGGGATATGTTTCATACTGACCGCCACCCGACTATAAATTTCTACGGCGAGTTTTTGGATGGACGCTGGGTAAGCGTTGACGAAAATCTGCAAGGTGATCTCTTATTACCCGAGGGTGCTTCTGTGGCTGGATATACGAAATAGATTCATGAATTCAAATTAGCGTTAGGTAATGAGAGATATATTTTAGGAAGGAGAAGAAATGACTGTCGACCCGGAGTGGACTAAAAAATTTTTCAATCAAGAAGACTACAGGGGTGCATACCATCTTGTCGATACTGACATGATTGGAATTTACACCCCCGCAAATCAGCAGCACCCTGCATATTCTGCGCCGCCGCCAGACTACAGCTATACGTTTACTAAATTTCTAACGTCCGCTGATTTGAAATTCTATAATAGCTACTATTATCAATGCCAAAACTATATGCTTTTGGCATCTGATTCACGTCGCCTTGAATATGCCATGACCGCCCAAGAAATGTTCTTCCCTGCTATTCAAGATATCTTTGACGACGGGAAAGGCTGGGTCATCACCCCCAACCAACAAATCTTGACCATGCACATTCTCGAAGCACAACCGCGCATCCATAACGAAGAACAAAAAATCTTCGACTGGAACGTCAAATTCGACATCCTTCCCGAAGCAAAAGTCTTCCGGAAAGACACCGGGCAGCTACAGCCCATCGCCGAATTCGACACGCGCGGACTCCTTCGCGACGGAGCAATCCACGGGACCTTGCGCTCGCGTTTCCTCGATCCCGGATGGGATATTCACTTCATCCCTGAAAAGGAGGTATAACCATGGGACCCCAACGTAAGGAACAGGAGACGAGCATCCAGCAGAACTCCTCCCAGGAAGCTCATCCGGTATCTTCTGGTCAGCTACTTGCTCATCAGTCGGAGCCGCGAAAGCCCCGTTTTTCTCGTCGTACCCTCGCAATAGGGGGCGTGGGAGTCCTCGGCGCTCTCTTCGTCGGTCGACAGGCCGGTATCCTCGCCAATGATGAGGAAAAGCAGAAAATGCGTCTTCTTAAATGGGATAGGGCACTAATCGCTCTAGAACCTGATGAGAAGTTTGATGCTGGTTACGTAGACCGTGGAAGCGCAGCGGGGTTTATGGTCTACACCGCCTACGAACGCAACGGCAGGTACGTACCCGCCACTGAAGAGCATGCAGCCCAGAATGTGCCCTACCCCGTTCTGCAGCCGGGAATGAATGAGTATAACCGCGGTGGTTTCTATATTTTTCAGGCGTACTTTTATGCCGCCCTGAACTATTTCTACTACACCGGAGATACCAAACCGCTCTCTGAAGTGATCAACCCCGAAGAGATTATTTCCCCTGAGCTTCTTCGGCTGTACCGGGAAAATCGCGGCTGGCTTATCGCCGGTCAGGATGTGTACCGCCTGCAGGTTACCACCGCCGGTATTAATGACCGCAGTAAGAATGGTCGGCAGATATTGAGATACCAGGCAAGGCGACGTATTCGTGATGAGGCTGTCTTCTACGTGCCCCAAACGGGGGAGAAGCTACCCATCGATAAGTTCTTGAAGACCGGTGAGGAAGAGTACGCTTTCCTCTGCGCGGAGCACCTGCGCGGCCGCTGGGTGCTGGTGGAAGACGATAAGGACGCCACGCCGCTGTACCCTCCGGGATTCTCCCTTGAAGGGCTAGAGGTATAGAACTCACCTTCCAGGTATTCGCACGACATAACCAATAACCACACCACACCAACCACCCTAGGAGACATATGGAACAGTCGCCCCAGAACCCCGGCGCGCCCGCACAGGACAGCGCCGTGCAGGGCAGCCCCTTGCCGGAGAATACGGCGCAGAGCAATGCTGTACAGGAAAACACCGTGCAGAACAACGCTGCAGAAAGCACCACGGTAGAAGCTACTGCAGTACCTACCGCAACCGCCCTCCAGAGTCCCGCGCAAGACCCCGCCGTAGATGGTGCCGCATCCGCGGCTCCTGCTGAGGCGGTAGCACCCGCGCCCGCAGAGCCTAAGCGCATGGGCCTCTACTCGCTTATCTGCCTCCTGGTTGCGGTTCCCCTTGGAGTGTCTATCGGCGGGATACCTCTAATGTCGCTATACCTGACGTACACGACAGGGCCTAACGCGCCCCTGCTGATTATTGCGAGCATCATTATCTGGGTGTGTATCGCCTTCGCATACTGTGCACTTGTCACCTGGATTACCGAAGCAATCGCCACCCGTAAGATGCCCTGGGCACAGTCCCTCGGCTTATGCGCACGAGTGATGGCACTCGAAGCAATCATTATCGCCATTACCTTTTCTTTTCTGCTGTCCGCTCTCAACGGCGGCAGGTACTAACACACCGTAGACAAACACCACCGGCAGAATACCGGCAGGGTAGAGCCCCCTAAGCTCCACCCTGCCGGTACTTCGTATCCGGGGTTCCACACGATCAGCGAACGCGGGGTGAGAATAGTCAAGGCACAGCATAAAACCGCGCCGAACCAGTGAAAATATGCCGCCAACCCTCTAAAATAGAAAAGGAAAATTCCGAACAACAACCCCGCCCGGCATACCGCGCGGGAAAGCTAAGGAGCGAACTATGTCGCGTAAGCCCCTCATCGCAGGCAACTGGAAGATGAACCTCAACCACGCAGAGGCAGTCACCCTCGTCCAGAAGCTCGCATGGACCCTCGACGACGCAAACTTCAACTTCTCCGCAACCGAAGTAGCCGTCTTCCCGCCCTTCACCGACATCCGCTCCGTGCAGACCCTCGTCGAAGGCGACAAGCTGGACATCCTCTACGGCGGCCAGGACCTCTCCGTCCACGACTCCGGCGCATACACCGGCGAAATCTCCGGCGCATTCCTCTCCAAGCTCGGCGCAACCTTCGTGCTCGTCGGCCACTCCGAGCGCCGCACCTACCACCACGAAAGCGACGAGCTGTGCGCAGCAAAGGTCCAGGCAGCATACAAGCACGGCCTGACCCCCGTCCTCTGCGTCGGTGAGCCCCTCGAAATCCGCGAAGCAGGCACCCACGTCGAGTACACCCTCGAGCAGCTGCGCGGCTCCATCGCAGGTCTGACCGCAGAGCAGGCAGAAACCCTCGTCATCGCATACGAGCCCGTCTGGGCAATCGGCACCGGCAAGGTCGCAACCGCAGACGACGCACAGGAAATGTCCGCAGCAATCCGCGCAGAAATCGCTAAGCTCTACTCCGCAGACGTTGCAGAGAAGGTCCGCGTTCTCTACGGTGGCTCCGTCAAGTCCTCCTCCGCACCCTCCATCATGGGCAAGGAAGACGTGGACGGCGTGCTCGTCGGCGGCGCATCCCTGCAGGCTGACGAGTTCGCAGCAATCGCACGCTTCGACGCATAAAACCCTGACGCACCATAGCGTCTCATAGCGTTACAGCGCCTGGCGGGTACCCACCCGACCGGGCGCTGAACCATTTAACCGCCACCGAGTTAGCGGTGGATGTACGAGGCGGGAGTAAGAGCCGGGAGCAGGAGCCAGACGTAAGGGGCGGGGGAGAAGGGCCGGGCGCGTTCGCCCCTCGCCGCAAAACCCACCCGGAATACGCCGACCCCGCGGTTCGCCCCGTACACTTAACGGCATGTTCAGCTTTGGTTTTTCCCTGGTCATCGCAGCCCTCGTCGGCATGATCCTCTACAGCTACCTGCGCAACCGCAAAGTGAGTGCCCCGCGCCTACCCGGCAACGACGGCGGCAACATCGGCTACGCAGGCGGCGCAGAATACCAGGAACCCTCGCCCGAATACCAGTACTTCGAGAGCCGCCGAGAAGCATTCCTCGACCAGCTCTACAGCCGCACCTCCTCACCGGAAATCCCCGTCACCCTCACCCTGCGCGACTGGGTAGACCAGGGCTTCTACGCTGAAGGAGGCGCCTACTGGGCAGCCGCGCAGCAGTTCACCTACTACCTCATCGACGGCGGATACGTGCGCGCCTACGACACCGAAGGCGACGAACTCACCGCTCAGCGTGTGCTCACCGACCGCCCCGCAGCACTGCAGCTGACCCCCAGCGAATACCAGCGCCGCAGCAACCGCGCCGCGTAAAAGCCGCCTCAACGTGACCGAATGGCGGCTGTAGCGTATAGTTAAACCCGTCTGTCTGCACCCCCGCAGTCCAGGCACCCCACCAGAAGACAACGAAGGAAGGTCCCCATGGACGTCATCATGAACGTACTCATGGTCATCATCGCCATCACCAGCGTGATCGCAGTGATGCTTGTGCTGCTCAACCGCGGTCAGGGCGGCGGCCTCTCCGACATGTTCGGCGGCGGTATGACCAACTCCCTGAACTCCTCCGGTATGGCGTCGAAGAACCTGATTCGCCTGACCGTGACCGTGATTGTCATCTGGGTTATCGCAGTGGTCCTGTACGGCCTGGCCCTGCGCTTCAACGGCCAGATCGTCGTCTAGCCTGAGCCTCTCATCAGAGCCCACGCCCACCCCATCGAGGGTGAGCCAAATAGAGCTTCTCCCCGGCACTTCTCAACCGAGAATGTCGGGGATTTTTTATGCACCAAACGGCAATGACGAAAGCGGTAGCGGGACGCGAATCTTTACGGCATGATAGGACGTATACACCACATACGAAAGGCAAAGAAGCCATGAGCGCCTACACCCTCGACTACACGTACACCGCCCCGTCAGCCCTCATCGACGGCGCCGACTCCCGCGCGCTCAGCCTCGCCACCAGCGGCGGTAGCACCCCCGAAGGTGCCGCATCCCACCCGTACTTCTTTTCCGGGTTCCTCGAACGAGCAGATGTCTACGCCACTGCACTACTGGTCGTCGCCAGGGTCGCCCGCACCCGCTTCTACGTGCCGCCCAGCTCCCTCGCCGGAGCCCTACGCGCCGCAGACCCCGTCGTCACCAGCACCGCCGAAGGCCTACGCTTCGAATCCTTCAGCGCCTGCTGCGGAGTGTACGCGCGCCTTGACGTTGACTCCAGCGCACTCGATGCCAGCCACAGCGCCGTAGGCGTCACCAACGTAGACGTCAACCCGCCCCTGCGTGCCGCGCTTGCCTCCCTCAGAGCAGGGGAGCCCATCCACCTGAACGTCGGCGACGACGGGCTGCTCACCACCACCCTTGACGGCTCCGTCATGGAAGAAAAAGTGCCGCTGCCCATCCGCTGGCTCAAAGGCTTTGCAGAAACGCAGATGCTCTCATCCCGCATGAGCCCGGTGCACAGCCTGGACGCTGCCGCCGCCCGAACCTTCATCCACTCCCTGCCGCGTAACTCCAGCACCAAGGCGGTACTGTGGGCAACCCGTGCCGTGCGTTCCCTGCGGCTTGCCACCCGCGCCACCGCTGGATCCGTATGCGTGGCGGGCCCCGAGCGTCTGCGCGTGCTTGAGCCGCTCATCCGCCACATTCAGCGCCTGGACGCGTACAGTGAGCCCGTGAGCGCCGGTAACGCGCCCGTTCCCAGCGTGTGGGTGGCGCACCTGCCAGGCGCACGCCTGAGCATTGGTTTGAGTCCCGAAAAGTCACGCGGGTTCTCCGGTGAGGGATCCGTGCTGCAGGCGCTGTCTAACCCGAACACCGCCCAGAACGCTGACATGCTCAGCGTACTGCTTTCCTTCGAGCCGCGCATTGACGTGCCCGTCATGTCTGCCCGTGCCGGCCTGGATGAGGCGGCAACCCGCGACGCTCTCGCCCTGCTGGCTTCCTCCGGTCAGGTTGGTTTTGACGCGCACGCTGGCGAGTATTTCCACCGCCCGCTGCCCGTGCATCCGGAGGCGCTGACCGCCATGCACCCGCGCCTGGTCGGCGCGAAAAAGCTTGCCGACTCCGGCGCCATTGAGCGGGTCGGGGCGGGCGAGCACGGCACCGGTGAGTACAGTGTGCGCAGCGGCGCAAATACGTACACCGTGGTGCTACCCGCCGACCCGTACGCCGTGGAGGGGTACCTCTGCTCCTGCCCCTGGTGGTTGAAGTACCGCGGTACGCGCGGCCCCTGCAAGCACGCCCTGGCGGTCAGCATTCTTTACCGCGAACACGCCGCCGGCTAGGGTAAACACCCCGACACACCACGCACCGCACTAAAAGACGACGCCCCAAAAGCTCCCCTCAGCTTCCTCCCGAAAGACCACCATGAGCAAACGCCCCGAAACGCATACCTTCCCCGAAGGGGTCATCACCGAGCCGCTCCCCGGCGAAGTCATTTACCCGCTCACAAGGCAGCAAAAAACCTGGAGCGACATCATGCACTTCAACCGCAACCTCGCCAACATCCTGGCGGTCGGCGGCACCCTCGAACAGATTTACCGCCGCTGGCAGTACTTCGACATCACCACCACCCCATACGGCTCCCAGCTCGGTAAAAACACGCCCGGAACCGTCACCCAGGACCGCGTTAAAGCCTACGCAGAGTTCGGCTGGTTCACCGGAGGCGTTGCGATGCGCCTAGCTGAGCTCTACGGCGGGGCGCGCCTCGAACACAACGAGGAATACTACACCGCCCTCATTAACTGCGACCGCGAGCTGATCCTCCCGCTGCTGCGCGAGGACGAACAGCTCCGCGAAGAGCTCATCTGGGGCATGCTCGCCGTCGAAGGTAACCGGGACGTATCCCTCACCCAGCGAGACTCTTACAAGCCCGGGCAGAAGGTCAACAACCCCGGCTGGTCCTGTGCCCTCATCGAAGCCACCGAAACCGGGCTGATTAGCCGTGACCGCCTGATTGATGCGCTCCTGAGCTCCCTCATGAGCGACTTTCCGGCGTACCGGGTCGGCTGGTTCTCACGCCTGGTCACCGGGCTCAAACTCACCGCCGAAGAAATCGAGGCACGTCAGAGCGAATTTCTGACGCTTTTCTCCTCACCCATCGGTCCGAGCGTAACCCTTGGTGTGCAGCATATTCACCGCCTCTGGACCAAAAACCCGCAGGCGCTGGACGCTACCGCCTTCGCCTACGCGGCACCCGCCGTATGCGCCGGAACCAAAGCAAACGCACTCAAAATCCTGACCATGCTCCAGGCGCTGTACCGGGCGGGCACCCTCGATGCTGCCGTTTGCGAAGACGCTGTAGTCATGGCGCTCAGCCACACCCACGCGCAGGTTCAAGCCGCCGCCCTCAAACACCTCGAAGAATGGGTGCAGGCGGGCGCTGCAGACAACGCGAGCGCCGAGACTATCGTGTTCGCCGAGCGTGCCCGCGAACTCTACCGCGACTACCGTTCCCAGCTGGATCCGCTTGTGCTGGCGCAGATTCAGGAAGACGGCTCGCCGCTCCTCGAAGATGGGTACAGCCCGGAGAATAGCCGGGGGAGCGGCACGGAAGACGCAGCCCTCACTGAAGCTGCTGACCTTGAGGCCGCCGCCGCGGAGGCGCTCGCCGCCTCCCGCGCCGTAATCCACCGGTACTGGGACACCCCCGTGCGCCCCGTTACCGAATCCGACGTGCAAGAACGCGCCCGTGCACTCCTGCACCATCAGATTGCACCCTGTGCAACCCCCGATACGCTCAACGAAACGGAACTTCCCGAAACGCACGCCGGATGCGAGCTGGAACTGGAACTGCTCACCGCCTACCTGCTCAGCGCCGACGGCGTCGCGCAGAGCCCCAAACTGCTCGAACAGCTGGTTCCTATCTGCCTGAAAAAGCTGAACCACTGGGGTTTGACATGGTTCGACATGCGCGCGCACTTGACGGTTCTTGCCGCCGCCGGGAAGCTGCGTGAGCGCCCGAAGGCGTCGGAAATGACCCCGAGGGAAGACCCCGGTACGGTGCCAAACCTGCACTACATGTACTCCCGCCACGCCGCGTTCTTCAGCACCGGATTCAAGGATGCCCTCGGCGTGCTGCAGAGCAGGCAGAGCTACACCCCGCTCGCCACCCCTGAGCTGTTTGGCGGGTGGGTGCATCCGGATACCCTGGTGCGCCGGTACACCAAGAACCTGGCTGATGGAGCCCCCATCCTGCGCCAGGATTTCACTGCGGCGCTACTGCGTGTGCGCGTGCCGGAGGTGCTGCCTCCGTACGCTACCGACGAGCAGCGACAGAACGCCCAGAGCCGCCGTGCTGAGGCGCTGACCCTGCTTGAAAGCCTCGAAGAGCAATACGTGAAGAACGCTCAGGAGGAGGCTCCGCGCTCTGCCCCTACCCAGATTCGCGTGCTCCGCTCCGCCCTCGACGGCACCCTCGCCACCGGGCGCGTCAACCCCTACCTGGAATCCATCACGGTATCCCAGAGGGAGAAAAGCTGGGGCCTTCAGCTGAACGGGGTGGCGCACGGTGCTTCCACCCCCGAGCTGAACGCTTTCCGCGGCCTCGCCACCGCCCACCACGACGAAGAAGGACAGTACGCCCTGCTCTACCCCTCGCGGGCAGAACCGCTGGCGTACTACTGCGCTAGCAGCAACTGGTATATCTTGGATCACAGCGCCTTCGACCGGAGCCTGTATTTGGCGTTGGCGGCGCACCCCGGCGCGTGGGGTCCTGCCTGCGCGTTCGTGTTTGCCGCGGGCTTCTCGGAGCAGCGCGTCGAAATTCGTTCCCTCGCCGTGGAAATCATGCACCGCGTGCTGGACGATCAGCTCAGCCTTGAGGACGCCACCGCAGGGTTCGTGAACTTTGTGCCGCTGGCGATGCTGAACCGTTGGGCGCTCGCCCTCACCGACTTTGCCCAGCTGGATGCGCGGGCGGCGGTGCGCTTCTTCGCGCGCCTCATACCGCACCTGGATACCGGGGCGAACTCGCTCGGTAAGCTGCTGGGCGCCTTCAGTCAGGCGTTGGCGACTCTCGATCCTGCCACCCGTGTGGAGCTCGTGGATGAACCGCTGCGTGCCTGGTTGGGTTCGCTGACCGGTTCTTCGCAGAAGGCGCGGTACGCCCGGAATATCCTCAAGCAGGTGCAGGGCTAACCGCTCAACCTGTCCCCGTTCAACACTTCCGTTCAACTCTTCACAACCATTCACCATCAACTCCGAAAGCAGGTACCAATGACTGATACCGCCCAGCCGCATAACCCTAACGAGCGCAACGCAGGGGAGCGCACCCTCGAAGAGCGCCGCGCCGCCCTCAAAGCCCTCATAGCGGCAGAATCAACTGACGTGCAGGAATACCACGCCGTCATTACCGGTGCGACCGAGGAGGAACGCGCCTCCCTCGCCCGAACCCTCGCCCCGAAGAGCGTGATCGGTAGCGACCACATTAACCGCACCCCGCTCGCCGCCTACGTTGCCGGGGCGCTCGTGCGCACCCCCGACGGCGACCCGTGGGAATACCACCGTTCCGCCGGCCGCGCCATGCGCACCCTGCTCTGGGAGGGGCGCCCGGACCAGCAGCTGATTGACGCGTTCCTGCTCGGCGCCATCGAACGCCCCGACGAGTGGATTCTGCGTTTCATCGAGGGCCTGCCGAACTCTTGGGCGCGCTCGAAGAAGATCTGGGAAACCTGCTACACGCTGCTTCGCGCCCGCAACCTGAGCTGTGATGCCCCCGAATACCTGGTCCTTTTCCTGCACGAAGCCCTGCCCTGTGTGAAGAAGGGCAGCGCCAGTAATCACGCCCAGCTCAAAACCTTCTTTACCCGTGACATGACCCTGCTTGACCAGGAGTTTTGGGCGGTTTTCCGCACCGAAGGGGTGCTCTTCAAGGGCTACGGCAACTACATGGGTGAAAGTGCGGAACTGTGCCGCCTCATGGGTGAGTACTTCGATATCCGCGACGAGATTCTGGACGCCCTGCTACGCGGCCTGACCAGCGATTTTAGTGCCTTCAACTCGGCGGCGTTCCACTCCGTCTACACCGACCTGCAGCCCACCGACGCAGAAAACCGGGCACGCTTCGGGCAGCTCATGGCTGTCCTCACCGCCGAACCGAGCGCATCGGTTGGTTTCGCCCAGACCATGCTGCAGAACGTGCTCAAAGCCTGCGCACCCGCCGCCCTGCAGAAGAACGAAAACGCAGAGCTGGCACCGCTCGAACAGGTCGAGCTGGAACAGCTCATCGACGCACTCTGCGCGAACCTCTACCGCACCGAAAAGAAGATTCAGCGCGGTGCCCTGCGCCTGTTCAAGCTCATCGCCACCCAGTACGCTGGTTTGAGCAAAGCCAAGCGTAAGAAGGCGCAAACCGCCGAGCAGCTGGCGCTTGCCGAATATATTGCTGAGCGCATCCTTGAGGCTTACGAGGTGCTGCCCCTGGAACTGCGCGGTGCCGCTGAAGCCTGCCTGCCCGAAGACCGCCTACCCCAGGCCGAAGAGGAGGAGGCGGCAAGCACCTCCATAGAGGTACCGCCGGTGCTATTGCCCGGCGTTGAGCACCGAGAACCCGTCGCATCCATCGCAAATTTGGAAGAGTTCTGCACCCTGCTGACGGAAGAGTCGAACACCACCTCGGGTCGAATTACCGGGGACGAATCTCCCAGCACCCGAGGAGAGAACCTGGCACGTCTCTACCACTTTGCCGCGACCGACAAGCTGGCGCCGGCGGATCAGCAGCAGCTTCGTACCCTGCGTAAGATTGCCAGCGAATATTACTACAACAACGTCGCGTACATGCCTGTTCTCCGCGCAGTATTGAAAGCTAACGCCGAGGCCGCCGGGTACGAGTCATGGGAGCTACCCGAGCTCACGCCGCTCCTGCAGTATTCCAGCCGTAGTGAGATGGTTGCACGAGCTCGCCCGAGTAACGCGCTCCTGAGCAAGGAAGAGATGATACGTCTGACTATTCAGAATAAACACCATCTCTGGAATGCTGACTACAAGCCGTTGAAGGGTTACCGTGACCTCTATGAGATCTTCCGCGAGCAGATGCGTGCCGTCGCCGCCGGGGGAGAGTACCACACGGAAGGACGCACTATTCGTCTGCTTACGGAACCTCTGCCGTCCCGCTCTATCACCCCGGAGGAATGGACGTACCGTATGGTCTCCAGCCTGGACATCCCCTGGAGTGGCTACAACCGCGGTCTCGATTTTGATCGAATTGAGGAATACCGGCAGGCCAGCCAGAAAGGTCGTCTCCGCGAGGCAGGTTTCAAAAACTTTAACGTTGAGGAATTTGTGGAGTACCAGCCCATGTGGCAGGTCAAGGGCGACATTGCGGATACCGCGGATAAGGCGCGCGAGGTGCTGAGCCACGCAACCGCTGGCATGAGCCCCGAGGAGGCTACCGCCTACGAAGCTCTTAACACCGCCTTCATTCCCTTCGTATATTTGCTGAATCTCGACAGGGTCGACAGCTGGCTGGGTGATTTCCTCCCGGCACTCACCGAATGGGCGTCCTGGTTGCTTCAGAACAACCCGGACTTGCTCTCGGCATACTTCTTGTTCGCGGGGAGGGCTGTACTCGACTATAAAAATGCGACTCCCGTATTGCCGCTTCTGCGCGCGCTGAGGGAGTCCACCGTGCAGGTAGGCGCCCCCTCCTGCGCCCTGCTCGGCTATGTGGCGAGCGCGAAGAACCCCGAGTACCGTCTGGCGGCGGCAGAGGCCATTGCGGCACTCTTTGAGGCGGGCCTGCTGGATGCATCCACCTTCGCGGAGACCCTGAAGTGGGCTTTGGAGGACGGGATGGTTCTTCCGAACCGCCTGGTGGCGACCCTGCGTGAGGTGTCGGCTATTAGTCCGCTGGCGGGTTGGCGTGTGCTGCAGGTTCTGCGTCTGCTATTGCCGATGGTTGGTGAGCTGACGAAGGGCGGCGACTATGTGCGCCTGGCGGTTGAGCTTGCCGAACTGTACGGCACACAGGTTGAGATTCCCACCGAGCTGGAGCCGAAGATGAAGGGCTCCACGGTGCTGGCGAAAGCACTGCGCGCCCTGGCTGCCGTGCCTGCCCGCAAGACGGAGGAGGCGCTTGCCGCCCGCGAGGCCGCGCTCGCCCTATTGGGTGAATCCTAGCTCTACCTCGTGCACCCAACCCCACTCACCGCCCCGTGTTACCGCCCCGTGACGAAACGGCTTGACCACCGTCGCGGGGCGGGAGTACTCTATAGGTAATGGCGGATCATGAAGAGTCCTACTTTCTGAAATATCTTTCCTATATTTATCGGATTCTTCGCTTCCCGCCATTTTTTCTTTTAACCCAGTTCCCACGCGGCTGACAGATAAGCGGCCAACAGATCAGCAAGCGACCGATCAACAAGCAACGGATAAGTGCCGCCCAGGCTCCGCGATACGTAACCGCCTGTTGCCCCCGCGAATATATACCCCCGCAGGTCACCGATGACCAAACCCCGCGACAACCCGCACCCACGCCGCTACGATAAGAACATAGACACACCACCGACGGTGACAGCCGGGTGAGACCAACGGAAAGGACGACCCGTGACCACTCCCTACGACGCATCCCCCTACCTGCAGGAATCACCCTACCTCAACGAATCCGCCTACCTTCACGGCGAAGCGCCCGAGGGTCTCAGCCCCCTCGTGCGCCTCATCCTGATGCGCCGCTACGGCGTATACGTCTTCACCGACCTGTACGACCCCTCCTACCGCTCGAACTACTCGAGCATTAATGAGCGGCACCAGGCCGGCGTATTCGACACTGACCTGGGGCGAGTGTCCGCCCTGAGCAATTGCGGCCTGACCCTCAGCCCTGAGTCCCTTGCCCAGGCGCTGAACGCCAGCGCCAACGAATTTGCCCTGTTCGCGACTATCTGGTCCTACGAATACGGGTACCGTCCCGGCCGCATGTTCCGCCGCGACTTTGATCTGCGCGCCCTGACGCTCACCGACGAGCAGCGCTACACCGAGCAGATCATGCACTACCTCTCCAACCCGTACTACAACCCGGACGGCACCGAGCGCATCCTTGGCGGCCTGCCCGAGAACTACGTGCCCTACGAGTGGCAGCAGCCGATGAGCCGCTCCAACTTCACCAGCATGGAACGCAACCGCCGACCCTTACAGATGGTCAGCGGCGTGCAAAACGCCCTGATCATGGCGGGTGCCCTCTACCAGCAGCTGCTCGGTCAGCAGCAGGCGTACAACCAGACCGACCAGCGCGACCTCGTGGCGTTGCGCCGTTTCCTCGCCCAGCATGACGCGCTGCCGGCTGCCCGACCGGAGAACACCAGCCGCGAAAACCGCGTGTTCATCGCCGCCTGCCTGCACCCCGAAGACGCTGAGCACCTGCGCACAATGAAGGAGGCGCTCGCCCTCGCCGCCGCCTACTCGCGTCTGCGTTACAACGGCACGGTGGGGGACCTGAGCCTGAGCATCGCGCCGCGCCTGAAGTTGCGCCGTAACGAACGCACCCGCATCGCGCACCTGCTCAACCGGGTACTGGAGGCTGACCCGGTTGGCGCCCGCTACGACAGCGCACCCGCCGCCGAAATGTACAAGCGCCTCGTCAAGGCGGTTCACCCCGGCGACTACCCGTCACTGACCGCGCTGAGCCGCTGGGCTGACGACCTGTACCGCGGCGAGGTGTACAGCTTCGAGTCGCTGGTGGACCGCGCCTACGCCACCCGGGATGCGCAGAACGTGGCACGTCTGCTCTCGACCCGCCCCGGCGTGTTTGCACGCCAGCTGGTGCGCGCCCTGGATGCTTTCGAGGCTCCGCGCTACGGCATCGACACCGCGCCGAGCCCCGGCCAGCAGGTCATCTTTGATGCGTTCGCCGCCGTGGCGCCGCGCGTTTCCGCGCCCATCCTGGTGCAGATCCGCAACCTGGTGACCCTGCAGCGTAACGCGCTCGCGAACCCGCCCAAGGAGCGCCCCGCCAACCCTGTGGCGGCGCAGGAGGACCGGGAGATGGCTGACTATGCGCGCCGCAACCCGGAGGGCGTCGCGAGGGTTCAGAACCTCATGCAGAACGCGGGCATCCCGAACCCGCTGGGCTCGTTCTTTGACCGTAACGCCGGCCTGTCTAACCCGCACACCTCTGTCCCCGAGAGCCCGCGAAACACTCAGCGTGCCGCGGCTTCCACTCAGAAGGCTCAGCCTGCCGCCCCGCAGCGCATGAACCTGTCCAAGACCGGTATCGCCACCATGATTCCGGCGCGCGAGTACAGCCCGGCGGTGCTTGACCTGCTGGAGCGCCTGGTCGAGATTGGCCTGTCCGGCCGTCTTGCCGAGACCAGCATCTACCTGCCCGAGCAGGTGGGCGATACGATCATGCCGCTGAACACCCGCAGTGCCCGCCCCTCCCTGGACGGCATGGGCCGCTACAACACCTCGACGGTGCACCTGCCGCCCACCGGCGTGATTCGCCTCTTCTGCTTCTGGGATGAGGGCGTGGACATTGACCTGTCGCTGATGATGTTCGATGCCGAAGGCAACTACATGGACAAGATCAGCTACTGGTCGCAGACCGCGAAGAACAGCCAGGGCGCCATTTATGCGCACCACTCGGGCGACATTACGGACGGTACCGGCGGCGCCTGGGAGTACATCGATATTGAGGCTCGCAAGGCGCTCATGGCGGAGGTGTGCTACCTCGTGCCGGTGGTGCAGCTGTACTCCGGCTTCGGGGAGGCACACACCCTGGCCGCGGTGAACGACCTGCAGGCGGGCTTCATGGTGGTGCCCGCCGTGGGCGTGGGCGAGGTGCACGAGGTGAGCCAGGTGCACACCAAGTTCACCTTGCGCGCTGAGAGCCGCGGCGTGCTTCCGTTCATCGTGGACCTGCAGAACCGCGACCCGTACGACATTCCCGATGAGACCGACGCCATCGTGAAGGTGACGGATATCGGTCTTGCCCACGGCATTAATGTGTTGCAGTCTGGCGCGAATATCACCGCCGTGCGTGAGCACTTTGACTGGGCGCAGCCCATGACGGTGCGCGAGTACCTGCAGCTGACCGGCGCGAAGCTCACCCCGAGCCCCGAGGAGGCGCAGGAGGTGCTGGAGGCGACGGTTCCGTCGCTGGCGGCACTGTACGTGGGCTTCGAGAACGAAGCGGAGGAGCCCCAGGAACAGTAGCCGAAGAATTAGAAGCCGCAGAATCCTGCCGCTACTGAACAGTAGGCGGGCGTAGCAAGAGTGGAGCCCCGGGTAGTCGAAACTATCCGGGGCTCCACTCTTTTGTTATGTCATAACATTTTGGAATCTTCGTTGGATGATGAAGATGTACTGGCTACTTAGGCGACTGCTTCGAGTTGTTGGCTCACGTACTGGTTCAGGCTCTGGTGAGAAAGCGCTGCCTGCTGAACCAGACGACGATGCAATTGCGGTGAAACACGCAAGTTGAATCGTCCTGAGAAGGAACGCAGAGAGAACGGTTCGGGTGCCTCGCGGCCGTCTTCTTCAAGAATCTCAAGGGTATCGGCGACGACTTCTCGAATACCCGCGAATGCTTCGGTCGAGGTCGGTGCCAAGTATGAGAGGCTGGGAAATTCTGCGACGGTTCCGACAAATTCCTGGTCGTCTTCAGACCACTCGACGCGGTAGGTGTAGAGCTCCTGGCGGGGGAGAGCGTTAGTCATCGTTATTCTCCAATTTTCGAATGGCAGTTAGAACCTGCTTGACTTGGTATTTCTTTGCTTTACCGGAGTTTCCCTGTTGAATGTTGACAATAGGGTCACCATGCCAGGGGGTGCTGTAGTAGTGGTGAGATCCGCGGATACGCGGCGCTCCAAAGAAATGGGTGCATACCTTTTGAAGTTGAGTGAAAGTAACGTTTTGAGGGCTGGAGGCCATCTTCGCAACTAAATCTTCAATACTCGGCATACTTCATGGTACCACTTCTAGTACCATTCGGGCTGGTTTAAAAACCATAGAGAAAAGCCCCGGATAGATGTCTATCCGGGGCTCCACCCTTTATCCAATGCAGTTCAGAACCAGAACCTTACGGGCGGTTCTCAGGAGCCAGCGACTCCTCGGTTGCAAAAATCAGGGTCTGCTTCTTACCGCGCGCACCCACCGCCGGGGTCTCCAGCAGCAACTCCGCGTTCAGGTCCTCAGCGTCCAGCTTCGCGCCAGCCAGAAGGCGGCTGGTCGCATCCTGCTTATCCTCACCGGTGATGAGGAAGAATACGTGACGCGAATTATTGATAATCGGCAGGGTCACCGACACGCGCTCAGCCGGCGGCTTCGGCGAATCAGAAACCATCACGGTTACAGCCTTACCGCCCTCAACCGGATCCTCCGGCAGGCCGGTACCCAGCAGAACCTGCTTACGGCCCGGGAACAGGGACGCAATGTGACCGTCCGGGCCCATGCCCAGCAGGGTGATATCAAAGACCGGTGCGGGCCACTGGCCACCACCACCGCAGCCTCCGCCGCCGCATCCGCAACCACCTGCGGGCTCAGCAGCCTCAGCATCAAATTCGTCCAAGGTGGTCTCTTCGATGGACTGCTCGGGTGCGGAAGAACCGCAACCGCCGCCACCACAACCACAGCCGCCGGAGCCGCCGTGCTCGTGACCTGCGCCGCCACCGTGACCGCCAGCCAGCGGCAATTCGGTTGCGCCCTCGGGCATCTGCACGCTCACAGCCGGTGCGGAACCAGCGTAGTCGCGCATCTCAAAGGCGTAGTGCTCAGCTGCAGCTTCCAGGCCGGTAAAAATATCGGACGGACCCATGCGGTGCACATTGCCCACGACCAGGCCGTGCGACAGCAGGGGAGCGAGCAGCACCTCAATAGCCTGACCGTCATTACGTTCAGGGCTACGCTCGGGCACGAAACGCTCATCAGAGAACCAGAAATGCACGCGGGACCAGTCGATATCCTTCACGCGCTCGTTCTCAGCCCACGCCTTCAAGGTGGCGATACCCATGGTGCCGCCGGTCAGCGAAATGTGGGCGATCGTGCGCTCAGAGAGCACGTGCTCAATGATGTCGAGGATGCGGGTCACCGCGTCCGCTGCGAGAGCGTCGCGGGTCGGGTGCGCCACCAGGGTGGGGGTGGATGCGCCCATGTTCTGAATCTTAGGCATCGAAAACCTCCGGGTATTCTTCGAGGTCCAGCATGTCTTCAGGCTGGCAGGTATCGTCCACGAGGGTTACGGTGCGCAGCGCCTGCTTCAGCACGTCACCGTAGGTGTCGTCCGGGTCGAGGCGGCGCAGCTCCTCAGAGATGCACTCGGCGAGGGTCCGCACCGGCAACGCAATCTGCTGGTCGGGTGCGTACGGGGTGGAGATGGTCGCCACGGAAATGCCGGGGCGGAACATCGTCACGGAACCGTCTTCACGCTCAATGCTGACGCGGTACAGGCCGCGGTTTGCCGCGCCGATGGTGGCGAGGTGTACGGGCGCTTCAAGCTTCCAGCCGAGCCACGTACCGAGCAGCACCACGGACGGGGACTTGCTCGAACCCCACACGACCACGCGGCGCACGGGGGAGGAAGGCATCTGCTCCATGAGCGCTGCCAGCTGGGTGCGCCACAGGGTGAGGCGGGTCCACGCCAGGTCGGTATCGCCGGCGCGGTACACCTCGGCGAGGTGTTTGAGAGCTTCCTTCGGGTCCTCAGCGCGTGCAGAGTCGGTAATGCGACGCTGCGCGATACGACCGATGGAGTGCTGTGCCGGGTTCTCGGGCAGCGAGTGCGGCCACCAGACCACAATCGGGGAGTCCGGCAGCAACAGACCGGAGATCAGTGCTTCGGTCGGGCGAGATGCGCTACCCCAGCCGCGCAGAACAATCATCTCGGATGCGCCGGTGTCGCCACCGAGGTGGATTTCTGCATCCAGCTGGTCGGGGTCGAGCGGGTCGTGAGAGATGTGCACAATAATGCGGCTCGGGTGTTCGTGGGAGGCACGAATTGCGGCGCGCATTGCTTCGCGGGAGTGGCCCTTTTCCGCGAGAACAACGAGGGTGAGAACTCGTCCGCTGCTGAGGCTACCGTTGGCGGCAGTCAGGTGGCTCAGTTCCTTGTTGATAGCGGAAACGGTGGTGTTATGCAGGTGCGAGATCACGGGCGCCTCCAAGCGCGGTTGTCACGCTCAAGCATCTCGTGTGCTGAACGCGGACCCCACGAACCGGACTCGTAGGGTTCAGGCTTAATGCGGTTTTCTTCCCAGTACTCTTCGAAGGGGTCGAGGATCTTCCAGGAGAGCTCAACTTCTTCGTGGCGGGGGAACAGCGGCGGCTCGCCGAGCAGAACGTCCAGGATGAGACGCTCGTAGGCTTCGGGGGACTCTTCGGTAAAGGAGTGGCCGTAGCCGAAGTCCATGTTGACGTCGCGGATTTCCATCTGGGTGCCGGGCACCTTCGCGGAGAATCGGATGGTCATGCCTTCGTCGGGTTGCACGCGGATGACGATGGCGTTCTGGCCGACCTGCGGGTTTTCACGTTCGCCGAAGAGACGGTCGGAGGACTTCTTGAAGACCACGGCGATTTCGGTGACTCGGCGGCCCAGGCGCTTGCCGGCGCGCAGGTAGAAGGGGGTGCCTTCCCAGCGGCGGTTTGCGATGGACACCTTCAGCGCTGCGAAGGTTTCGGTGCGGGAGTCTGCGGGGATGTCGTTCTCGTCGAAGAAGCCGTTGACGTGCTCGCCGCCCTGGTAGCCTGCGGCGTACTGGCCGAGTGCAAAGGAGCTCGGCAGGTCGTCGATACGGACTGCTTCGAGGACCTTCGCCTTCTCGGCGCGCAGGTGCTTAGCGTCGAGGCTGAGGGGCTCTTCCATGGCGGTAAGGGCGAGCAGCTGCAGCAGGTGGTTCTGGATGACGTCGCGGGCCGCACCCACGCCGTCGTAGTAGCCTGCGCGGGAGCCGATGCCGATGTCTTCTGCCATGGTGATCTGGACGTGATCCACGTAGTGGGAGTTCCAGAGGGGCTCGAACATCTGGTTGGAGAAACGCATCGCCAGGATGTTCTGCACGGTTTCCTTGCCCAGGTAGTGGTCGATGCGGAATACTGCGTCGGGCGGGAAGACTGCCTCCACGATGGAGTTCAGTTCGCGTGCGCTCTCAAGGTTGTGACCGAAGGGCTTCTCAATGACCACGCGGCGCCAACCGTCGACGGGGTTGACGGTGTCGTTATCGCGCGATGCGAGGTCGTGTTCGGCGAGCTTGGTGAGGACCTGCTCGAATGCCTTCGGAGGGATGGAGAGGTAGAAGGCGTGGTTGCCGTGAGCGCCACGCTCGTCGAGTTCGGCGAGGGTGTTCTTGAGCTTTTCGAAGGCTGCGTCGTCGTTGAAAGCACCTTCAACGAATCGCATGCCCTGCTGGAACTGGTTCCATACGTCTTCGCGGAAGGGGGTGCGGGCGTTTGCCTCAACAGATTCACGCACGTAGGAGCGGAAGTCGTCATCGCTCCAGGGGCGGCGGCCGAAGCCGACAAGGCCGAAGCTCGGCGGGAGCAAACCGCGGTTCATGAGGTCATACACTGCCGGAAGCAGCTTCTTGCGGGCCAGGTCACCGGTTACGCCAAAGAAGACGAGCGCGGACGGCCCCGCAATGCGGGTAATGCGGCGGTCGCGAGTGTCCCTGAGGGGGTTCGCTTCATGACCGATAGTCACAATATATTCCTTTGATTGCCTTGGTTGGTTCGTGCGGCGCGCGGTTCGTACCTTGTCGCGCGGAGGCGATGCCGCATTCTGGAAGGTGTGTACCCTGTATTGTACCGGTTTTTGACGGGACGATATGAGGGGCACCTAACCCGCCGAGATTCTCTGGGACGCCTCGGGCGGTGAAGCCCTGCGGGAATCCTGGGCAGAATCTCTACGAGAATCCCGGCGGATTGGTGCTGTGCCCACAATATGGTGGGCGTGCATATCGGTTGGTGTGCGTCGGGTGGTGCACACCGGGAACGCATTGGTCATGCGCTATATTTCAGCGGCTGCTGAACTTCAGTGGCTTCCGAATTTCAGCAGCTGTAGATTCGGCTGTGTCGCCTGGTTCTACTTAGCCTGCTCGAGTGCCTCGCGGACGGTCTGCAGCAGCTCTTCCCAAGAGACGTCGAACTTGGACAGGCCCTCAACCTCGAGCTTCTCCACGACCTCCGGGTAGGAGACGTGAACGGAGATAGCGTCCAGAACCTTGTTGGACTCGGAGTAGTTCGGCACGATGGTGTTGCCGGTAACCTCGCCGTGGTCGGCAACAGCGTTCAGGGTTGCCTCGGGCATGGTGTTCACGGTGTTGGGCGCAACCAGGCCGGTGACGTACAGGGTGTCCGGCAGGGACGGGTCCTTCACACCGGTGGATGCCCACAGCGGGCGCTGTACGTTCGCGCCGTGTGCCTGCAGACGTGCCCAACGCTCGGAGGAGAACATTTCCTCGAACACCTCGTAGGCGAGGCGTGCATTTGCCAGGCCTGCCTTGCCCTTGAGCTGTACAGCGTCGCCGCCTGCAGCTTCGAGGCGTGCATCGATTTCGGTGTCTACGCGGGAGACGAAGAAGGATGCGACCGAGTGAATGGTGGACAGGTCCTTGCCGTTCTCCAGCGCCTGCTCCAGGCCGAGCATGTAGGCGTTGATGACCTCGCGGTAGCGGGTCAGGGAGAAGATCAGGGTCACGTTCACGCTGATGCCAGCAGCCAGGGTCTCAGCAATGGGGCGCAGACCTTCCTGGGTTGCGGGGATCTTAATCATGACGTTTTCGCGGCCCACGCGCTCGTAGAGCTCACGCGCCATCTTCGCGGTGCCTTCGGCGTCGCGTGCCAGGCGGGGGTCAACCTCGATGGAGACGCGGCCGTCAAAACCGTTGGATCCCTTGTAGACGGGTGCGAACACGTCGCAGGCTGCGCGTACGTCGTCGCAGGTTGCGGCGAAGACTGCCTCTTCAACGCTTGCTCCGGCGGCGGCAAGCTCGCGCATCTGCTCAGCGTATGCGGCGCCCTTGGAGAGCGCGCCAGCGAAGATGGTGGGGTTGGTGGTCACACCGACGACGTTGTGGGTCTTGATGAGTTCGGCAAGGTTGCCGCTGGTCAGACGCTCACGGGAGAGGTCGTCAAGCCAGATGGAGACACCGGCGTCGGAAAGCTTCTGAGTGGACTCAGACATGTGAAAACCTTCGATTCTTTGTCGAAATTGAAATTTGAGATATCAGTGAAATCTTCTGGGCGGCGGGAGGCTCCGGCTGAGCGGTCAGCCGGAGCCTACCCGTTGCGTCCGCACCCCACCCGTACAGGGGGAGCGCAGTGTGCGCGGCAGTTACCGCGGCGTTGTTATTGCCTACTTAGCGGCGTCGATGGAATCCTTAGCGGCGGCCACGACAGCCTCCGCGGTGATACCGAATTCGCGGTACAGGGTCTTCGCATCGGCGGATGCACCGAAGTGCTCGATGGACACGGCGCGGCCAGCGGTGCCGAGCAGGTCGTACCAGCTCATCGCCAGGCCAGCCTCGACAGAGACGCGGGCTGCAACCGAGGAGGGCAGAACCGACTCGCGGTACTCTTCGCTCTGCTCGGCGAACCACTCACGCGAAGGCATGGAAACCACGCGGGCGGCGATGCCCTGCTCTGCGAGGGTTGCGCGAGCCTGAACGGCCAGCTCAACCTCGGAACCGGTAGCGATCAGGATGACGTCCGGGGTGCCCTCGGTGTCAGCCATGATGTAGCCGCCGCGTGCGGTGCCCTCAGCGGAAGCGAACTTCTCACCCTCAGCGTCCGCGTGCACGTCTTCACGAGCCCAGACGGGCAGGTTCTGACGGGAGAGCACGAGGCCTGCGGGGCGGTCGGACTTCTCCAGGATGGTGCGCCATGCGACGGCGGTTTCGTTAGCGTCCGCGGGGCGAACCACGTCGAAGCCGGGGATAGCGCGCAGCGAGGAGAGGTGTTCGATCGGCTGGTGGGTGGGGCCGTCCTCGCCCACACCGATGGAGTCGTGGGTCCACACGTACAGTGCGGGAACACCCATCAGCGCGGAGAGGCGAACAGCCGGGCGCTGGTAGTCGGAGAACACGAAGAAGGTGCCCGAGAACGCGCGGGTGGGGGAGGAGAGCACGATGCCGTTGACGATTGCTGCGGCAGCCTGCTCGCGAATACCGAAGTGCAGCACGCGACCGTAGGGGTTCGCGGTCCAGTCTTCGGTGCTGTGCGATGCCGGGTTGAAGGACTCTGCACCCTTGATGGTGGTCAGGTTCGAACCGGCGAGGTCAGCGGAGCCGCCCCACAGTTCGGGGAAGGTGTCAGCAATAGCGTTGATGACGGTGCCGGATGCCGCGCGGGTTGCCACGGAGGTGCCAGCCTCGAACACGGGGAAAGCAGCCTTGTAGTCTGCGGGCAGTTCGCCTGCGACGAGGCGCTTGTACAGTTCGGCGCGCTCGGGGTTAGCCTTGGCCCATGCCTCGAACTTCTCGTCCCATGCCTTGTGCGCTGCGGCGCCGCGCTCAACAAGCTGGCGGGTGTGTGCCAGGACGTTCTCCTCGATGAAGAAGCTCTTGGCGGGGTCGAAGCCGAGCAGTTCCTTGGTTGCGGCGACCTCTTCAGCGCCGAGCTTGGAGCCGTGCACTGCGCCGGTGTTCTGCTTGGTGGGGGCGGGGTAGCCGATGATGGTGCGCAGCTCAATGAAGGAGGGCTTGTCGGTGACAGCCTTCGCACGCTCAATAGCGGCGTACAGTTCTGCGACGTCCTCAACGTAGTCGCCGGTGCGGGTCCAGTCCACGCGCTGAACATCCCAGCCGTAGGACTCGTAGCGCTTTGCTACGTCCTCGGTGAAGGCAACGTCGGTGTCTTCCTCAATGGAGATGTGGTTGCGGTCCCAGACGACGATCAGGTTGCCGAGCTCCTGGTGACCTGCGAGCGCGCACGCCTCGGCGGTGACGCCTTCCTGCACGTCACCTTCGGAGGCGATGACGTAGACGTGGTGGTCGAAGGGGGAGGTGCCCGGTGCTGCTTCGGGGTCGAACATGCCGCGCATACGGCGCTGTGCGTAGGCGAAACCAACGGCGGATGCCAGGCCCTGGCCGAGCGGGCCGGTGGTGATTTCTACGCCCTTGGTGTGCTTGTATTCGGGGTGGCCGGGGGTGAGGGCACCCCAGGTGCGCAGGGCTTCCAGGTCGCTCATTTCGAGGCCGTAGCCGCCGAGGAACAGCTGAGTGTACAGGGTGAGGGAGGTGTGGCCGGGGGAGAGGATGAAGCGGTCGCGGCCTTCCCAGCGGTCGTCGGAGGGATCCTGGTTCATGACCTTCTGGAAGAGCAGGTAGGCGACCGGCGCCAGGCTCATTGCGGTGCCGGGGTGGCCGGATCCGACCTTTTCTACGGCGTCTGCGGCGAGGATACGTGCGGTATCTACGGCGCGCTGGTCGGTTTCTGTCCACTGGAAGTTCTCTGCCACGTGGGTGTCCTTTCACAACGTGAGTGGATGCGCCAGCAGGCTTGTGCTAGCGCGCTGTCCGTCGGGTGTAACGTGCCTTCGGGGGTGCTTATTCCCGCGCCGGTAGGTGACCGGGTAGGTACCAGGGTAGGTGCGGGGCGCCGGGAGGTTTGTTTCGACCCTTTCGTTTTAACAGGATAGTTCACTGGGCGGAAGTATCCGGTGTGTGAATGCAGACATTCACAGGGTGATACGGGGCTGAGATGGAGAAAAAGCGACGCTACAACGCGGGCTCTGCGGATTTCGCGGTGCGCGTTTGAGCTGTGTTTCTGAGCTATGCGCTGAATATTGTTCAGTAACGTAACAATTTTTGTGTAAGTGGTGAAGCTCATGTTAAGGTTGAGCAGGAAGGTTGCAGACCGAAACAGTGGTTGGGTCGGTCTGCATCTCGGTGATTGAAGCCCCTCCTCCGCGTAAGAACCGTCGATTATCTTACTGTGGTGGTGAGATAAAAGGTTCTGGAGGAGGGTGCTTTCTTTTAGTCTCTGACCGTGCACTTTGTGCGTGATTGAGGCTAAAGGTTTGTGTTATATGAATGGGCGCCGGATATGGTCGGAAACATATCCGGCGCCCGCCTTTTTAACCTGCAGTTGCTTTAGCTGTATGCGCGAAAAGCGCTGCCTGCCAGGTTGATACTAGTCAGACCACTTGAACTTGCGCGAGGCAATAAACCCAATGACCACGGTCCACACGATGAGTACCCAGTGCGGGTCGGCGAGCCACTGATGCTGAATGAAGTTGCCGCGCAACGCGTCACCCAGAGCCGCTGAGGGCGACCACGCTACGATTCCGGCGTACCAGTCGGGGAAGGACTTGAGCGGGAACACCACGCCGCCGGCACCGGCAAGAATCACCCAGGCAATATTCACGATGGCGAGGGTCGCCTCCGCGCGCACCGTACCGGCAATGAGCAGACCCAGCGCCGTAAACGCGCCGGCACCCATGAGCATCGTGATGATGGAGCGCGAGACGGCGATAGCGTCCGGGCGCCAGCCCAGACCGTACCCGAGCGCCGCAACCAGCGTGAACTGAATCGCCACGACCACCAGCACCGCAATGCACTTGCCCATGATCAGACCGTTACGGCCCAGGGGAGTGGTCGCAAGGAACCGCAGCACGCCGTAGCGGCGATCAAAACCGGTGGCAATGCCCTGACCGGACAGCGCCGTAGAAATCACGCAGAGCGCCAGAACGCCGGGGACCGCCGCATCCATGCGGGATACTCCCACCGAGTTCGCGTACTCATCAATCAGACCGGTGAACCGCAGGGCGATAAGCGCCATGACGGGAAAAATAATGTTGAGCATCAGCTGTTCGCCGTTGCGGAGCATCGCCATCGTCTCGTAGCGGCCCTGCTCAATGACGCGCACGAGCGGGTAGTTCGCGCGCGGGGGAATGTACTCCTCGTCTTCGTCAATAGAAGAGACCTTGGGGCGGGTGTTCGCGGTGTTGCTCATCGGATATCACGTCCTGAAATGTCGAGGAAGACATCCTCAAGAGTCTTCGGTTCCATGGTGAGAGAAATGGGCATGAGGTAGCGCTCGGCGAGAGCGGAGGTGAACGCCGCCAGGTGCTCGGGGCGTAGCGCGCCGACCAGCTCATACGCGCCGGGCACGGAGGGCGCACCGTCACGAGCCGGGGTGTAGGGCACCTTTTCGATGAGCTCCACACCGGCACGCAGATGCGCGGGCAGCAGTTGCTCACGGGTGGGGGTGGGGGCATCCAGTGTGTACTGCAGGCGGTTCGTGCCGTCGCTGGCGATGAGCTCGGAGACGGTACCTTCCTGAACCGTGGTGCCGTTTTCAATGATGTACACGTAGTCGGCGAGCTTCTGCGCGTCATCAATCAGGTGCGTGGTGAGCACGATTGCGGTGCCGAGTTCACGCTGTTCACGAATGATGTCGAAGACGACGTTGCGGGATTGCGGATCCAGGCCTGCGGAGGGCTCGTCGAGGAAGAGTACGTCCGGGCGGCCGATGAGGGCGGCGGCGAGGGAGACGCGCTGCTTCTGACCACCCGAGAGGCGGCGAATCGTGGTGCCGTTGAAAGCATCAATGCCGAGGCGTTCTGCGAGCTCTTCGACAGGGTACGGGTCGGTGTACATGGTCGAAATATGCTCGAGTAGCGGGATGGGGTGCATGGCGTTGGGCAGGCCGCCGTCCTGGAGCATAATGCCGACTTTGGCGCGCAGCTCCGGGTCCGCCTGTAGCGGGTTTTCTCCGAGCAGGCGCACGGTACCGCGGGTGGGTTTGAGCAGGCCCTGGGCGCAGGCGAGGGTTGTGGTTTTGCCGGCACCGTTGGCTCCGAGCAGGACGACCACCTCACCGGGGAAGACACGCAGGTTGACCTTGTTGACGGCGCGGTAGAGCCCGCTGGCGGTGAGCCGTTCGGGGTATTTGGTGCGGAAGGCGCGTGAGGGTTTGAACTCTTTGATGAGGTCTTTAATGGTGAGCGCCGGTTCTTCGGTGACGATGCGTCGTCGTGCGGTGGGGGAGGCGCTGGGCTCCGTGTGGTGCTCAGTGTGTGCCGTTGGTACGGCGGATGCACGCCCAGGGTGGTCCTGCTGGCCCGCGGTGGTGGTCTCCATAGACAGTCACTTTCGATTTTTTCGCTGATGAGCGTGTGTACCCCTTCATCTTATGCCCTAACTCACGTTCAAGGCACGCCCGTTACGACTCAAAAGTTCACTTTAAGGTAGAAAAGTTAGCAAGTAGGGGTACCTAACTAGCCAAAGAAAAACTAATTAGGACATACTTTATTTGTGTATTCCGTGAATAAGACCCCTCAGCGCGCCTCAACGAACGAGGCGCAGACCCGAAACGGCACCCGAACCGCCGCCTCGGGCTCTACTGGTGCTTCCAGTACAAAGTCCTCCGCGGCACGCACATCCAAGCGCAAAGCCGAGGCAGAAGAACGCACCAGGGACCGCGTCCTGCGCGAAGTCCTCAACAATGGCCCCGTATCCGCAGCAACCCTCGGTGAGCTCCTCAGCCTCACTCCCGCAGCGGTACGCCGCCACCTCGACGCCCTCGAATCCAACAACATGATTGAGGTCGCGCCCATCAAAAAGCACGGCGCCGGAGCTGGACGACCCGCCCGCCGCTACGTGATCGCCCCCCAGGGCCACGAACGCCTCGGCAACGATTACCTCCTTATCGCCCGCGAAGCCCTGCAGATGCTCCGCGACACGGTTGGTCAGGAAGCCCTCGAAGCTTTCGCCTCCGCCCGCGCCGCAGAAATGGAAGCCCGCTACCGACCCGTCGTAGAAGCCGCCGGTGATGACGTGGCAGCCAGAGCGCAGGCACTCGCAGAGGCAATGAGTAAGGACGGTTTCGTGGCGACCGCTCAGGTTACCGCGCCTCCTGCAGGACGAACCGTTCCCGAGCATTTTCTGGCAAGTATTCAGCTTTGTCAGGGTCACTGCCCGGTACGCGACCTCGCTGGAGACTTCCAAGTGTTCTGCGAGCAGGAAACCGGGATTATTTCTGACCTGCTCGGCGTTGATGTCCGTAGGCTTTCAACCATGGCTTCGGGTGCTCACGTGTGTACCACGCACGTGCCCCTGAACCGCGTCACCGCCGAGGGTGAGAAGAACGCAGAAGAATCCTAGAGAAACCTATTCCTAGAGAAACCTTCCGCGTAACGCTTACCGCAGTACCTCGCGGCGCACCCCAATGAACCCCTCAAGGGTGCGACCCGCACGCTGGAACCCGCCCGCCCCACGCTACGTTAAACGCCGTGGTCGAGCGCGGCATCAGCCCCCTAAACTACCGCGCCTGCAACCGGCAGGTGGCGGAGAGAAATGTAATAACCATCGAAGAAAGGCCGTAATGACTGAGAAAGTTGGGCAGAACGCCAACGACACCGTCATTTCAGAGATCCTGGAGATGAACCCCGAACTCGAGGGCATTGGCAACTACGAGTACGGTTGGGCAGACTCCGACGCAGCAGGCCAGGTAGCAAAGCGCGGCCTGGACGAGGACGTCGTGCGCGACATCTCTGCGAAGAAGAACGAACCCCAGTGGATGCTGGATATGCGTCTGAAGGCGCTGAAGTTCTTCGAGCGTAAGCCCATGCCCACCTGGGGTGCGGATCTTTCCGAAATCGACTTCGACAACATCAAGTACTTCGTGCGCTCGACCGAGGGTCAGGCGGCTTCTTGGGAGGAACTGCCCGAGGATATCCGCACCACCTACGAGCGTCTGGGCATTCCCGAGGCGGAGCGTAACTCCCTCGTCGCGGGTGTGGCTGCACAGTACGAGTCTGAGGTCGTGTACCACCAGATCCGTGAGGACCTGGAGAAGCAGGGCGTGATCTTTGTCGACACCGACACCGGTCTGCGCGAATACCCCGAGCTGTTCAAGGAATACTTCGGCTCCATCATCCCGATTGGTGACAACAAGTTCTCCGCGCTGAACACCGCCGTATGGTCCGGTGGCTCCTTCGTGTACGTTCCCCCGGGAGTTCACGTGGAGATCCCGCTGCAGGCGTACTTCCGTATTAACACCGAGAACATGGGCCAGTTCGAGCGCACCCTGATTATCGCTGACGAGGGCTCCTACGTTCACTACATTGAGGGTTGCACCGCCCCCATCTACAAGTCCGACTCCCTGCACTCCGCAGTGGTTGAGATTGTGCTGAAGAAGAACGCACGCGTTCGCTACACCACCATCCAGAACTGGTCGAACAACGTCTACAACCTGGTGACCAAGCGTGCTGTTGCGCACGAGGGCGCCACCATGGAATGGGTGGACGGCAACATCGGCTCGAAGGTCACCCAGAAGTACCCGGCTGTTTACATGGTCGGCGAGCACGCTAAGGGTGAGACCCTGTCCATCGCATTCGCGGGTGAGGGTCAGCACCAGGACACCGGTTCGAAGATGGTTCACATTGCACCGAACACCTCCTCGACCATTGTGTCCAAGTCCGTGGCACGTAACGGCGGCCGCAGTGCGTACCGTGGCCTGGTTCAGGTTCGTGAGGGTGCTAAGCACTCCAAGTCCTCCGTGGTCTGTGACGCACTGCTGGTGGACACCATCTCCCGCTCCGACACCTACCCCTACGTGGATGTCCGCGAGGACGATGTGACCATGGGTCACGAGGCGACCGTTTCCCGCGTCTCCGAGGACCAGCTGTTCTACCTGATGCAGCGCGGCCTGAGCGAAGAAGAAGCAATGGCGATGATCGTCCGCGGCTTCGTTGAGCCTATCGCACGTGAGCTGCCGATGGAGTACGCACTCGAACTGAACCGCCTGATCGAACTTCAGATGGAAGGATCTGTGGGCTAATGCCGACCAACGAAGAAACCCTGGGTTACCACTCCCCGATCATCCCCGGCATGGACCAGGAGGGCGAGAAGCTCGCCACCGAGTTCGCCCACGATGACACCCTGATGCGCGCCACCGAGGCACACCACCAGGGCTCCAACCCGAACAACGTCCAGAAGGTACTCGAAGCATCCCGTGCAGAGCGTAAGACCTCCTACAACGTGGAGGACTTCGCACCCCTGACCGGTCGTGAAGAGGACTGGCGCTTCACCCCGCTGAAGCGTCTGGGCGGCCTGCACCTGGAGAAGCTGACCGGCACCGCACCGGCACCGAAGGTGACCGCACCCGAGCAGGTTCAGGTTGAGACCGTCTCCCGCGAGGATGCACGCATCGGCTCCGCAGGTATCCCCGAGGACCGTGTGGCAGCAAACGCATGGTCCAGCTTCACCGAAGCAACCGTGGTGACCATCCCCGCCGAAGCTGAACTGGCTGAGCACGTGGAAATCGACATCACCGGCACCGGCAACGAAGCAGCCGCACAGCACATCGTGATTGAGGCTAAGCCCTTCTCGAAGGCTGTTGTGGTTCTGCGCCACACCGGCTCCACCGTCCTGGCACAGAACGTTGAGTTTGTGGTGAACGACGAGGCTGAGCTGAACGTTGTTTCCGTGCAGCAGTGGGCTGACGACGCAATCCACGCCTCCGCACACTACGCTAAGCTGGGCCGTAACGCACGCTTCAAGCACGTTGTGGTGTCCCTCGGTGGCGATCTGGTGCGCGTGACCCCCTCCACTAAGTTCACCGCTCCCGGCGCTGAGACTGAAATGTACGGCCTGTACTTCGTAGACGCAGGTCAGCACATTGAGTCCCGCCTGTTCGTGGACCACTCCGTACCCAACTGCAAGTCCCGCGTGACCTACAAGGGTGCGCTGCAGGGTAAGGGTGCGCACTCCGTATGGGTTGGTGACGTTCTGATTGGTAAGGATGCAGAAGGCACCGACACCTACGAGCTGAACCGTAACCTGCTGCTGGAAGTTGGCCCCCGCGCCGACTCCGTGCCGAACCTGGAGATTGAGACCGGCCTGATTGAGGGCGCCGGCCACGCATCCACCACCGGCCAGCTCGATGAGCAGCACCTGTGGTACCTGCAGGCTCGCGGTATTCCGGAGGCTGAGGCACGCCGTCTGGTCGTGCGCGGCTTCCTGAACGAGATCATTCAGCAGATTCGTGTTCCCGAACTTGAAGAGCAGCTCACCGAGGCCCTTGAGGCAGAGCTCGCCCTCAGCAACAACTAAGCTTTACCAGGAGAAATCAATGTCTACTCTTGAAATCAAGGACCTTCACGTCTCGGTTATCCTCGACGACGAAACCACCAAGCCCATCCTGAAGGGCGTTAACCTGACCATCAACTCGGGCGAGATTCACGCAATCATGGGCCCGAACGGTTCCGGTAAGTCCACTCTGGCTTCCACCATTGCTGGCCACCCCAAGTACCAGGTTGATTCCGGTCAGATCCTGCTCGACGGTGAGGACATCACCGAGATGAGCGTGGACGAGCGTGCACGCGCAGGCCTGTTCCTGGCTATGCAGTACCCGGTTGAGATCCCCGGCGTGACCATGTCTAACTTCCTGCGTTCCGCTAAGACCGCTGTGGACGGCAAGGCTCCCTCCCTGCGTACCTGGACCAAGGACGTTAAGGAAGCCATGAAGAACCTGGAGATTGACCCCGACTTCATCGCACGTAACGTGAACGAGGGCTTCTCCGGTGGTGAGAAGAAGCGCCACGAGATCCTTCAGCTGGAGCTGCTCAAGCCCAAGTTCGGCATCCTGGATGAGACTGACTCCGGTCTGGACGTTGACGCACTGAAGATCGTGTCTGAGGGCGTGAACCGTGCGCACGAGGCTAACGACATGGGCGTCATGCTGATTACCCACTACACCCGCATCCTGCGCTACATCAAGCCGCAGTTCGTGCACGTGTTCGTGGACGGCAAGATGGTTGACCAGGGCGGCCCCGAGCTGGCTGACCGCCTGGAAGAAGAGGGCTACGTTTCTTACGTGGGTAAGAAGTAAGCTTCTTCTCCTACCGGATTCTGACAGAAAGATAGGACTATGACTGAGACTGTGCAGGGTCGTGTTCCTCAGGAAGAGATTGAGGAAGCCCTCAAGGAGGTCATTGACCCGGAGCTCGGCGTCAATATTGTTGACCTCGGTCTGCTCTACGGTCTGCGCTGGGATGAGGATGGAACCCTCATTCTGGATCTGACTCTGACCACTGCGGCGTGCCCGCTGCAGGAGGTTATTGAGGAGCAGGTTCAGAGCAACCTGGATAACCTGGTTGATTCTTGGCGTGTGAACTGGGTTTGGATGCCGCCGTGGGGTCCGGAGCGTATTACTGAGGACGGCCGCGATATGATGCGCGCGCTGGGCTTCAACATCTAAGCTCCTGACTCGCAGATAAGGTACCCGCCCGGTGCGGAAGGTGTAAGCCTTCGGCACCGGGCGGGTATTTTTGTGTCTTCTGGGTTTTGCGTCTACCTAGTCGTCCAGGTGCAGCAGCTTCAGCGAGTATTCGTACTTGATCATCAGGGTCGAGCGGGTCGGCTCCGGCAGCAGAGCCAGACGGCGCGGGTCAGTATTATCCGCGACATCGGCAAGCTTCACCAGGCGAGCCAAATCATTCACACGCACCCTACCCAGGTACGCCTCGTAGGATTCGCCGGGGCGGCGGGTCAAGGCATCAATCGCATCCACAATACGCGCCGAGAAGTAACGGGCCAGATATGCGAGGGAAACGCCGGTATCCTCCACCGTGTCGTGCAGCAACGCCACAATCTGAGCCTCAGTCTTCAGTTCCTCCAAAGACGAATCGGGATGAGTGGCTGCAGCCAACTCACACGCAAGCTTACGTACCCCAAGAGCCACACGGCGAGGGTGGGAGATATAGGGCCAGCCGTTACGGTCAGTCTGCCCCTCATGCGCCTTATCAGCGATGCTGTCTGCCAGGCGAACCATCTCTTTGTAGTAGTTATTCGACATGAGAACCTCCGTTGGTTTGAACTCCTGCGAGTTGATGGTCCCAGCGACGTTTTCCGCACCAACGCGGCACGGGTGGTAGCTGGTACCAACACTTTACTCCAGCAGCTACGCGGCGGCGGCAGAACTCGCCCGAGACACCCCTAATACGTCAAATATGACGCGCAGAAGAAGAAAATAGGGTGCTTTATGGCTGTAAATCATTAACTTGGTGCCTGTTCTACCCGAGTTCTGGCAGCGGATACCGACCTGCAGGAGGCGCCCCGCACCTCCGCGAAAGTGTCCGCCGTACCCTTTGGTGCCGCCCAGCGTAAACCGCCCAAAATCTCATATGGTGGCAAAAAATTTCTGTCTTTTTCTGGCGAAAATCGGTGCACAAACCGCCCAACACTAAGGCAGTTTAAGCGTGTTTAGCACACACCGATACACACTCATCAAACGAAAAAATCGCGCGCCCTCCGCGCCCTGCTAAAACCTTCAAAAACCCGTATTTTTGTGCGAAAATACGCGATAAACTGGGGGCAACCAAACATCGGAGAACACCATGGCAGAGCTCTACGAGCGCTTCGTCGCTTTGTATCCCTACCCACACGAGCGAATCCGCCACGGCGCCCCACGAGCCGAACTTAACCGGCGATACCTCGAACACCTCTACGAGGGCAAGAACCGGGGAACAACCCCCATCGTGGTTGCCCTCGACCCGACTCTGCTCGGGACCATTGAGAATAACGTCTCCCTGCGCACCTCAACGCCCGTGCAGAACATCACCGCAGACACCGTCAAGCGGTACGCACACGAGCTCATCACCGACCAGCATCATTACCTGGACCAGGTCGGTGTAGAAGTTGCCGCGCACGAGGCGTTCCGGCACCTGAACGAGAGCACCTACCTGCAGACCTACCGCCGCCTCATGGAAAACGGCGAACTCGGCGAAGACGATATTGGTACGCCCCTGAAAGCGGAGTACCCCTTCGAGCTGACCGCCGGCATCATCAATGAGAAGGTCAAAACCACCGACATTGACAGTGCCGCGGAACTGCTCATCATGGATCTGCCGCTGCGGGATGTATCCGGGGTATTTGCCTACCTGCCCTTTGGCGGGTGGGATTCCAGCCCCAGCCCCGAGGCGATGCTGTCCATTGCCCGCTACTGGTTTGAACGCGATGACGCCTACCCGGCTGTTATCGCCTCGGACTTTATCGAGTTCTACACGCCGGTGCCGGTCACGACCCGCCGCGACGCCGAGATCCTGGCGGTTGAGCATACGATGGTTTCCTCGGCGATGCCGGTGCGTGTCTACCGCGGCTTCGACAAGCTTGTGGAGGCGCTCTACGGTCAGCACGACTGGTACCTGTGGTGGGAGCAGCTCCCGGCGGTGCTCCTCATTGAAACACCCTAAACCAGCCTAGCTAGGCGAGTTAAAGCGAAGGGGCGTGATGAACCTACACGGTTCACCCCGCCCCTCTCGCGTATCTGCGTTATTTCAGCTCGTCCACGTGTCGCGCGCGCAAAGCACGAGCGGTCGCCGTCGCGTAATCAACCGCCTGCACCACCCACGGAATCAGCAGCCGCCAATACATGCGCTTGGGCAGGTTACGCGCCACCGCCGCCCTGCGCAACGCACCCCAACGGTCCATGAGCGCCGGAATCGACCGGACCATTAACGCAATCAGCAGACCCAGACGCTCGGGGGAAAGACCCACGAAACGCAACGGCGAACACAGCCTCACAAAGCCGTCAATCAGAACCGGCAGGGGAGTGCTCACCAGCAGAGCGCGGGACGCATAAAAAGCCGTCAGCATGGTCGCGATAGCATCCGCGCCGGAGGCGTACTGACCCGTCAACACGTAATAGCCGACCATAATCAGTAGTAGCAGAGACAGCGTGCGAACCACCAGCCACAGCTGGGAGGCCGGCACACCAGCCCACAACGCGCAGAACGTGGACGCCACCAAAGCCACCAGCGCCACCTGCCAACCGGTCACCGCCAACAGCAGAAACAGCCCAAAGAAGAGCGTGCTCTTGAACCACAGCGGCGCCCGATGCACCGGCGTGTTCAACGGCTGGTAGAAACCCACCAGCAGAGTACCGGGGTTGAAATCCGAGCCTTGGGCGGCGGGGCGAGGATTCACGCGCGGCGTGTTAGCGCCCATGGGCGCCTCCTGCCGAATCCAGATCTTCGGTAGCACCCTCGTTCGGGAACCCCTCAGCACACCACGTGCGGTACTGTTGCACCAGCTGCTCCGCATCCCCCTGAGCGAGCAGGCGCCCATCGTGAATAATGACGGCTTCATCGCAGGACGCCGCCAAATCCAGATCGTGCGTGCTGAGCACCAGCATCTGATCCAGCGACTCCAAGTGCTTGAGCAGCCGCGCGCGATTGCGCAAATCCAGCAGGGTGGTCGGCTCATCGAGCAGAAGAATCTGCGGGCGCGCCGCCAGCACACTGGTGAGAGCGACCAGCTGCTTTTCGCCTCCTGAGAGGGTGAAAACGCTCTGGTTTTCAAGGTGTTCGAGGCCGCGCTCGCGGAGCAGTTCACGAATCCGTTCGAGGCGCTGCTCACCGCTGAGGGCACTGCCTTCAACGGCGGCGGCACGGCGCAGGCTCAGGTCAATATCTTCGGCAACGGTGGGCATAATCAGTTGCGCCTCCGGTTGGGCGAAGAGCATGCCCACACCCTCAAAAGCGCCCTGCGAATGACCGCGAGCGTCCTGCGATCCGCGGCTCGGTGTCTCCAGGGTGTCGACACCGTTCACGCGCACAATACCTTCATCCGGGTGGGTGAGCCCATTGAAAAGCCCCAGTAGGGTGGACTTGCCGCTACCGTTCAGACCCAGCACCGCGGTGCGCTTCGCCGTGAACTGCAGGCTCACATCCTTGAGGATACGGCGATGCCCGCCTTCGGGCAGCTCGGTGAAAACACTCACCGATTCAAGCTCAAGGGCGGGCATGCTGGTAGAGGCGCTCACCGCCTGCTCGCCCTGCACCTGCTGCGGTGCAGGCTGGCGCGTGGAGCGGCGAAAAAACATAGCTATCCTCTCGTGCGGCACATCGTGTGCTTTTAACGCTGGGCAGAAGCCAGAGACGGGAAGGCGCGGCGTACCGACAAACCAACCAGAACCGCAATCGTGGACTTCACCAGATCCCAGGGAACGAATACCATTGCCGCGCTGAACGCGGCTTCAAAAGTCATGTGGGCGTTCACCATCATACCGGCGATACCGCAGGCGGTCAGAACCACAAAACCGCAGAAGTTCGCGACCAGAGCCATAAGGAAGGTCGCACCAACCGAACGGGTGTTGCGGGTGAACAGGTAGGCGAGGGTACCGGCAATAGCGGCGAAGGGCAGGAAGCCGAGCAGGTAGCCGGCACTCGGGGAGGCGAGCGTACCCAAACCGGCGCCACCCTTAGCGAAGATGGGCAGGCCAGCGAAACCAACCAGCAGGTACAGCGCCACGGAGGCGGTGGCACGCTTGCCGCCGAGCACCTGAGCGGTGATGTAAATGCCGAGGGTCTGGAAGGTGAAGGGAACCGCAACGCCGCCCAAGCTGACGGCGGGCATGATGGCGAGCGCGGCGATGAAGCCCGCGAACACTGCGATGAGGGAGAGGTCGGTGGCGAGGGAGGTCTTTGCCGCTACGTTACGGCGCGGTGCCTGAGTTGCCTGGGGTGCCTGAGCTGATTCGCGCACGGAATCGGTCATTGGGGTGGTACTCCTTTGATACGTATTGCTCTGCAGATTTTTCTACAGAGTTGAGGGTAGCGGTGGTTGACTGCTTGTCACAACCCAATTTTTGAACAATGTTCTACGAATAGTGTTCGGTATGTATCGTACACCGCACACCATGAAAACAAAAGGTGCCCCACATGCGCACTCGGCACACCTGCACTAAAATTGATGAGGTGCTCTGCGCGCTCGCCGCTTCTAACTCGGCGAATCCCGCCCACCAAGCACTATCAACCCACACACCAGACCGCCATCCGGAAAGGCACCCATGATTGCTGTACAGAACCTCGAATTGCGTGCAGGCGCGCGCCTGCTCATGGAAGAGGTCACCTTCCGCATCGATAAGGGCGATAAGATTGGTCTGGTGGGCCGCAACGGTGCCGGCAAGACCACTATGACTAAGGTGCTTGCCGGTCTGACCCTGCCCGCTGACGGTACGGTGACCCGCAGCGGCACTATCGGCTACCTTCCACAGGACCCGAAGGTGGATGACATGAGCCAGCTGGCGCGTGACCGCATCCTCTCGGCGCGTGGCCTGGACGGTGTGGCGCGCAAGATGCGTCAGGCGCAGGACGATATGGCGAGTGAGGACCCGGCGGTGCGCGCTAAGGGTATGCGCCGCTACGACCGTCTCGAGGCTGAGTTCATTGCTGGTGGCGGCTACGCGGCTGAGTCGGAGGCGGCGGTCATCACCTCCAACCTGGACCTGCCGGAGCGTGTGCTCGCCCAGCCGCTGTCTACTCTGTCGGGTGGTCAGCGTCGCCGTGTGGAGCTGGCGCGTATTCTCTTCTCCAATGCGGACACCATGCTGCTGGATGAGCCGACCAACCACCTGGATGCTGACTCCATTATGTGGCTGCGTGACTTCTTGAAGAACTTCTCGGGCGGCCTGATGGTCATTAGCCACGATGTTGACCTGATGGAGCTTGTCGTCAACCGCGTCTTCTACCTGGATGCGAACCGCTGCGTGATTGACCAGTACAACATGGGCTGGAAGAACTACCTGACCCAGCGTGAGCAGGACGAGCACCGCCGCAAGCGTGAGCGTGCGAATGCGCAGAAGAAGGCGAACGCTCTGATGGAGCAGGCGAATAAGATGCGCGCGAAGGCGACGAAGGCTGTTGCTGCTCAGCAGATGATTAAGCGTGCTGAGAAGCTTCTGCGCGGCCTGGAGGATGAGCGTCAGAGTGATAAGGTTGCGGCGATTCGCTTCCCGGATCCGGCGCCGTGCGGTAAGACTCCGCTCTCTGCCCAGGGCCTGTCGAAGTCCTATGGCTCTCTGGAGATTTTCACGGACGTTGATTTGGCGATTGACCGCGGTTCGCGCGTGGTGGTGCTGGGTCTGAACGGTGCCGGTAAGACCACTCTGCTGCGCATGCTGGCTGGCTCCACCAAGCCTGATACGGGTGAGGTCGTGTACGGTCACGGCGCGAAGCTGGGCTATTTTGCGCAGGAACACGAAATTCTTGATGGTGACCGCACTGTCTTTGAGAACATGAAGTCTGCCGCGCCGGATCTGGACGACACCCGCGTGCGCACGATTCTGGGTTCGTTCCTGTTCTCCGGCGATGATGTGGATAAGCCTGCCGGTGTGCTTTCCGGCGGTGAGAAGACCCGTCTGTCCCTGGCGACCCTGGTGGCGTCGAGCGCGAATGTGCTGCTGCTCGATGAGCCGACCAACAACCTGGACCCCGCCTCGCGTGAGGAGATTCTGAACGCGTTGAAGGCGTACCAGGGCGCTATCGTGATGGTTTCTCACGATGAGGGTGCCGTGGAGGCGCTGGATCCTGAGCGTGTGCTGCTTCTGCCGGATGCGGTGGAGGACCTATGGTCGAAGGATTACCAGGATCTGATTTCGCTGGCGTAAGCAATATCCGCTGAACATCAAAGCATGGGGAGGCTCCGGTGCCGTGTGGTGCCGGGGCCTCTTTGCGTGTATTGCGCGTTGTTTTATTGTCTGGGGCGTATTGTCCAGGGCGTATTTTTTGTGTTCTGAAAATGTGTTGCGGAGATATTGCCGGTATTTTTCTCGTGAATAGTGCGGAAAAATGTGACCTGACCCGTGGGGTTGTATTGTTTTCTGATCATATGTGGTGTAATTGCGTTCCCGTGCATGTGATTTGTGGGTTCTGACACACGAAACTTGCGGCGTATTTGACGGGAAAAAATGTTGCCTTGTGGGTTTTTCTGCGGGAAAGAAAAGCTCTCAGGCTATATTTCAGGGGGTCTGTGTGGGCTTTTTGAATTTTTCATGTGTCTCTACATACATTGTGGGAAAAATGGTAGAAACACAACATGCGTGGGGCGTAGACTTATAACTGTTCCCGCCATTGCGAGGACGCAAATGCGAAACATTAGGGCTCACTACCGATGGTGAGCTAACGCGGGGGAGAAGAGATTCCCGCCCGCTCACGAAGGAGAACTACCAATGCACAACACTGAGTTCGAGAAGTACCCCACCTCCGGTGAAGAGAACGTTGAGGTTGACGTCTTCTGGCCCATCCAGGACGCTTAATCTCTCACCCCGATAGATCGGGATAAGGATTAGAAAAGCGCCCCGCCGCTTCCGTAGGGAAGTGACGGGGCGCTTTGCTGTCCTCGGTGAGAATTTAGTTATGTGGCACGTTATGCGGCGTGAATACCCAGTCCGAACATTTGCAGAGGGTATTCGGTAAAGCCCATCATGGCTGCCGCGTACCAGGCGATGTACCCGGTCAGTGCTAGAACGAGTGCCTTCTCGCGTACGCTGCCAGCATCACCCAGGATCGGCAGTGCCATGTAGCCGCTCTTTTTCCATAGGGGGGACGCCACCAGGGGTTTGATAACAATGGGGTAGAGGGGCAGCAGTCCGCGAGTTGTCAGTAGGTCGCCAATGAGGTGAATGGTCGCGCCGACCGAAATAGCCCAGGGGAGTAGTGCCAGCGAATCAGTCGTGTAGGCGGCGTACCCGAGGGCGATGGCACCAATCCATCCACCCGGTGCGCCGAGCACGCGCAATGCCAGGCCGCCCGAGAATGCGGCAAGAAGCAGTGAAGCCCAGGGTATTCCGTTGTAGCTCAGGTTGGCGCTGAAATAGGCAATTGCCCAGAAAGCCACCAGACCCAAAATGGAGTGCGTTCCCTTGCGGTGCCCGCCGCTGACCGCCCCGACAATGCGTGCTACCCAGCGTGAAATGGGCGGGATGGAGTTGGCGATACTGCCGTTGTGGTGGTCAATATCCGGCAGCATGCCCGCACCGGCGCACGCCAGGGTGGTCACGATGAGGGTGGGGGTATCGGGAACCTGCACTACTCCCGTCTCGACGAGCACTAGCCAGCCAGCTGCGGCGCTGACGGTGTGCGAATAGCCCATCATGGGGAGGTGCCTCCTTGAATGCGATTGCTCAGCGAATGTAATTACCCTGCGAGTGTGGTTGCCCGGGTGCCGGGGTGTTCATTCGAACTAATTAGAACAAATATAGCATATATCGAAATTACTTTCGATAGACTGGGTTATTACTCAAGCGGCGCTACCTCAAGTGGCACTACCCCTCAAAGGGCAGAGTCTGCTTCCAGAACTCACGCTCGCGCAGGTAGTTCTCCAGCCAGCCCACGTGCTCGGAGCACGCCAACCAGATCTTGCGGCGCTCGGGGGTGTGCACCTTCGGGTTGTTCCAGAGCAGCTGAAATTCTGCCGCCTGCTGGCAACCCTTACGGGAGCACTTGGCGTACTCGGGCTGTGCATCCTGAGAAAGTGAACCGAGCAGATCCATGTCTTCTTATCCTTACTAATGAGCCTCGACGTGCGGTGTTATTCCGTGCCCGCGCGATTCCAAGGAAAAGGGTGCGGGCTGTTCCGCTTCAGATAGTGTACGCGTCCGATGAGGCATGTAAAAGAAGGGGAGCAGGTGTTCAGTGTTCAAGAGTGGAGTGTAGCCTGCGGCACCTTTGCGCTAAAACGCGGTAAAATAGGGTTTGTCTGTCCATCCGTCCACACCCCAACCGCGTAGCCGCTGCATCGGCTCTGATCGTGAGGGGTCGACTCATCAAGGAAGCTCATGAGCGAGAACACTCCCAAGACCGTGCTGGTCACCGGCGGCAACCGAGGCATCGGCTACGAAATTGCCAAGGAATTCCAGGCAGCAGGACACAACGTCTGCATCACCTACCGTAGCGGTGAAGCCCCCGAAGAATTTTTCGCCGTCAAGGCAGATGTACGCGATGCCGACAGCATTAACGAAGCATTCAAGGAAATTGAAGCAGAATTTGGCCCCGTGGAGGTGCTGGTCGCCAACGCAGGTATCACCCGCGACATGCTGCTGATGCGCATGAAGGAATCCGACTTCACCGACGTGGTAGACACCAACCTCACCGGTTCTTTCCGCGTGGTTCAGCGCGCCATCAAGGGCATGCTGAAGCTCAAGCGCGGCCGCATCATCCTGGTTTCCTCCGTGGTGGGTCTGTACGGTTCCCCCGGTCAGGTCAACTACTCCGCGTCCAAGGCTGCACTGGTCGGTATGGCGCGCTCCATCACCCGTGAGCTGGGCGGCCGTAACATCACCGCTAACGTGGTGGCACCGGGCTTCATTAACACCGCAATGACCGAGGTTCTGCCCGAAGAGACCAAGAAGAACTACCTCGCGTCCATCCCGGCTGGTCGCTTCGCGGAGGCGGAAGAGGTCGCTCGCGTGATTCGCTGGCTCGCATCCGATGAGGCTAGCTACATTTCTGGCGCTGTCATCCCCGTTGATGGCGGCCTGGGCATGGGTCACTAACCCCACCCCGTACAGACTGCACGAAGCGCCCGAACGTGGGTGCACCCTTTCTAAACTTTAAGGACATAAAACTATGGCACAGCTGACCGGCAAGACCATTATCATTACCGGCTCCTCCCGCGGCGTTGGCGCAGATACCGCACAGATTCTCGCCGCTGAGGGCGCGAACATTGTGGTGAACTACCGCTCCAAGGCACCGCGTGCGAACAAGATCGTCAAGGCTATTGAAGAGGCTGGCGGCAAGGCAATCGCAGTGCAGGCTGACGTGACCAACAATGAGGACCTGCAGAACCTCGTCAACACCGCCGTGGAGACCTTCGGTTCCCTGGACTACCTGATCCTGAACGCGTCGGGCGGCATGGAAACCGGCATGGGCGAAGACTACGCAATGCGCCTGAACCGTGACGCACAGCTGAACCTGGCACGCCTGGCTGCAGAGAAGATGCCCGAAGGCGCACGCATTGTGTTCGTGACCAGCCACCAGGCGCACTTCATCCGCGAGGTTGAGACCATGGACGAGTACAAGCCCGTCGCAGAGTCCAAGCGCGCAGGCGAAGACGCACTGATTGCCGAGATTCCCGCACTGTCCGAGAAGGGTATCTCCCTGGTCGTCGTGTCCGCTGACATGATTGAAGGCACCGTCACCGCAACTCTGCTGAACCGCCTGCACCCCGGCGCTATTGAGCAGCGCCGCGAGACCGCTGGCAAGCTCTACACCGTCAACGAGTTCGCGCAGGAAATCGCGAAGATGGTCACCGCAGACGTTGAGACCGGCCACGTTGAGCTGGTCGGCGGCGCACGCGGCTTCATCGACTAATAACTTCAGCCGCTATAGGTGCCGTTGCGGATGCGCCCGCCCCTCTGACAAGGTACATTTGATGAGGCGCGCCGCCCCTGACGCGGCGGCACCTATAGCCCCTAAGGTTTAGCGCGAGGAGCCCAATGTGGGGTACCCGCGCACTATGCGCCAACCGCTCCAATAACCCGGCACGGGTTGCGGGGTGGGGGCGCATCCCATCCATCTAACTCACTGGAAGAAGAACCATGAGCACCGTACTCAACCTTCAGAATGTCTCCGTGATTCGCGGCGGCCGCAAGATTCTCAACGACGTTTCCTGGACTGTGAACGAAGGTGAACGCTGGGTTGTTCTGGGCCCCAACGGCGCCGGTAAGTCCACTCTGCTGTCGGTTGCGGCAGCCCGCCTGCACCCGACCAGCGGCGAGGTTGAAATCCTTGACGAGACCCTCGGCGCTGTTGACGTGTTCGACCTGCGCCCGCGCATTGGTCTGTCCTCCGGTGCTTCGGCAAACCAGATTCCCGCCAACGAGAAGGTTTCCGACGTTGTCGTGACCGCAGCGTACGCTGTGTCCGGCCGCTGGAAGGAAGAATACGACGTCATGGACGACGAGCGCGCCACCGAGCTGCTGGCTGAATGGGGTGTCGACACCCTCGCTGACCGCACCTTCGGCTCCCTCTCCGACGGCGAGCGTAAGCGTGCACTGATTGCCCGCGCCCTCATGACCGACCCCGAACTGCTGCTGCTGGACGAGCCCGGCGCAGGCATGGACATCTCCGGCCGTGAGGACCTGGTCGAGCGTCTGACCGCACTTGCCGCCGACCCCTACGCACCGGCTACCGTGCTCATCACCCACCACCTCGAGGAAATCCCGGCGGGCTTCACCCACGCCCTGCTGGTCCGTGACGGTGGCGTGGTCGCCGCCGGCCCGATCCTGTCCACCATTACCGAGGCGAACCTCGCAGCAACCTACGACATGGACCTGGCTCTGACCGTCACCTCCGCGGGTCGTTACTCCGCGTTTAAGCGCGCATGAGCCGTGCCCCGAAGCAGCTGAGCGCCGAACAGATCGCTGAGCGTGCCGAGCGTGTCTACGCCATCGAGTCGGTCACGGCTCTGGCGCAGGCACCCGAGCAGGCTTTGCGCTACTACACGCAGCTGACCGATGTGAAGCTCCGTAGCACCATGGAGCCGCAGTGGGGTATTTACATTGCGGAGTCTTCGAAGGTGATTCGTCGTGCGCTCGCTGCAGGTCATCAGCCCGTTTCTTTCCTGATGAGTGAGAAGTGGGCTGATGATTTGGCGGATGTTCTGCGCGCCCATCCTGAAACTCCCGCGTATGTGGGCAGTGAGGAGCAGCTGGAGCAGGTGACCGGTTTTCATCTGCATCGTGGCGCGTTGGCGGCGATGGCTCGCCCGGCGCCGCAGCCTCTGGAGCAGTTGCTGCAGGGTGCCTCTCGCGTGGCAATCCTGGAAGATATTGTGGACCACACGAATGTGGGAGCTATTTTCCGTTCGGCTGCCGCGCTGAACGTGGATGCTGTACTGGTGACTCCGCGGTGCGCTGATCCGCTGTATCGCCGCTCGATTCGCGTGTCGATGGGTACCGTTTTTCAGGTGCCGTGGGCTCGCCTAGAGTCGTGGCCTGCAGACCTGCAGACCCTGCACGAGCTGGGCTTTAAGAGCGCAGCGCTCGCACTGGAAGAGGACTCGCTGACCCTGGAGGAGCTGTCTGCCCGCCGGGATGAGAAGCTTGCGCTGATTCTGGGCACGGAGGGGCACGGACTGTCGCCCCGCACCCTGGCTGCGTGTAACGATACGGTGATGATTCCGATGTCGCACGGCGTGGATTCTTTGAATGTTGCGGCGGCGAGTGCCGTGGCGTTCTGGGAGACCCGCCCGCGTTCATAACCTGAGTTCTCACCTGATTCTTAACCCGCGTGAGTGCCTTCTGGGGGTGCCCTTGCGGTGTGTGGGTTGGCGCCTGCGAGGGAACGTACTGGGATTTAATCCATGAAGGTGGTACCCTTAATGGGTTGTGCGCGCCCTATGCGGGCACAATGGTGATGCGCTCTGAGATTTTCTCGATAGCTGCACATCGAAAAACCTACTCCATCTATATAAGGGCTACTGGCAAAATCCAGTAGCAGAAGAAGGTAATCAATGAAGGCAGAAATCCACCCGGACTACAACCTGGTTCTGTTCCGCGACCTCGCATCCGGCAAGGTCTTCCTGACCCGTTCCACCATGACCTCGGACAAGACCGAGAAGTGGGAAGACGGCAACGAGTACCCGATCGTCGAGGTTGAAATCTCGTCCGAGTCGCACCCGTTCTACACCGGTAAGCAGCGCATCATGGACTCCGCAGGTCGCGTCGAGCGCTTCAACGCACGCTTCGCAAACTTCGGCAAGAAGTAAATCTTCTTTTCAGGTTTTGCTTTATAGCGAAATCAATGCCCCGTTCTCCTTGGTTTTCAGGGAGGCGGGGCATTGTGCGTTCTGGCGCCTGTAGTCGCAAGTTTGGCGCGAACGTGAGGAAAGTTGTAACGTAAAACCTTTCGTGCGCCGGTGCGTAGACCAGCTGACGGCGTTACAATGGGAAAGTATTTTGCGAGCTGTGCATTTTCTGTGCTTTTCAGTGCCGCCCCATATCGGCGGGTTATTTCCGGCTCTCTATTTTAGAGACTTCGCTGGATGCGCTGTGCACCTCGCGTATCACCACCTCAAACAAAGGACAACTTAATGAGCGACGCTCACTCTGAACCGTCGCAGAAGAAGAAATGGGTCAAGCGTATTCTGCTGATCCTGCTGATTCTTCTGCTGGTTATTACCCTCGGTATTGGTTTCTTTATCTGGCGTGCTGGCCACACCTGGGATAGCAAGACCGAGAAGTTTGACTCCATCACTAAGGTGGATGAAGACCTCAGCAAAATTAAGGAGCAGCTTGGCGAGGCTAAGAAGCTCAACGTGACGGAGCTGAAGGCTCCGACCGTCACCAACTCGAATACCGGCAAGAACGGCTCCGATGCTGCTGCGGCTCTTGCAGCTAACGCGAGCGATCACGATAAGGACGGCGACGGCATCTTGGATGACGGTTACAGCTACAATGTCGTGAAGGGTCCGGGTAAGAACATCCTGCTGCTCGGTAGCGATACCCGTTCCGGTTCTGAAGCAGCTCAGGTGAGCGGCTCCCGTGCAGATAGCATCATGCTTGCTCACATCCCTGCCGATGGTAAGGGCGTGTACCTGGTTTCGATTATGCGTGATACCTGGGTGAATATCCCCGGTTACGGTTCGGCAAAGATTAACGCGGCGCTGAACTATGGCGGTATTTCTCTGCAGGTGGCGACCGTTGAGAACCTGCTGGGTATCAAGATTGATCACGTGGCAGAGATCGAGTTCGAGGGCTTCAAGGCTCTGGTGAATTCTGTTAATGGCGTGGATGTCCAGGTACCTTTCGACTTCGATATCAATGCGTGGTCTTTCAAGCAGGGTATGCAGCATATGGATGGTGGTGCGGCTCTTGCGTTCGTTCGTGCTCGCTACCCGTTCGCTGACGGCGACTACCAGCGTGTTCGTAACCAGCGTGCGTTCCTGCGCGGTCTGTACAGCACGATGAAGTCTAAGGGTGCACTGGAGAATGTGGGCTCTTTCCAGTCTGCTGTTGAGTCTATTGCTGGTTATATGCGTGTTGACTCTGGCCTGGACGCGGCGCAGATTGCCCAGATTGCGGCTCCGGTGCTGACTAGCGGTGATACCACGATGCGTATGACCACCCTGCCGAACGCAGGCCCGGGTTGGTCCTACGACGGTCAGTCGATTGTTATCGTGAACCAGGCTGCGAATGCTAACCTGTCCTATGCTTTGCAGCATGACAGCATGGATCAGTTCATGGCGACTTACGGCCAGGACTAAGATCTGACTCCTTGCGGGGGTGAAAGCTGATGAGGCTTTCGCCCCCGCTGGTTTTTAACTGTTCCCGAAAAGCTGTCGGAATGTAGATACCTGGAAGTACCTCGTTGGCGCTTAGAGAGCTGCTGGGGCGCACAAAAGGGCGGCTACCTCACCGTGATGGTGGGGTAGCCGCCCCATTCGTACCGTGCTCTTAGAGGGAGTTAGGCTTTCGAATCGGCTTCTTCTGCTTCCTCGGCAGATTCTTCCTCTTCGTACTCATCGTATTCGTCGTAGTCTTCGTAGTAGGGCTGGCGGCCAAAATAGAATGCTACAGCCGCGATAGCGCCACCCAGGATTGCGATGAGGATGCCAAGCATCGGGGTCCACAGCATTGAAATTAGGCCGGCGACCAGAACGGCGAGGCCTGCACCCTTGATCAGGTTCAGCAGACGGTCACGTTCGTTCGGCTCGTAGTATTCCTCTTCCTCAATGCTGTATTCGATGACAGGCTTCTCCGCGGCGGGTTCGCTACGGGTCGGCTCGGCGGGTGCCGAAGAACCACCGGTCAGGGAGCTCATGAAACCGCGACGCTTCTTCGGAGCCTGCTGAGCGGAGGACTCCAGGTAGTGGCGCTCACCTTCGGTGGGCACGAATGCGGCGGGCACATCGTACTCTTCACCCACCGGCAGCAGAGCCGGAACGTTGTTGGGCAGGGTCTCATACCATTCCTGCGGAATATCGGCGGGGCGTGCAGCCTGAACGGTCAGGGACAGTTCCAGGGTGTTACCGCGAATAGTACCCCAGGCGCTGGTGAGGCGGTCGTTCTCAAAAGCGTAACGGATGACAGGTGTCAGCTGCTCAGACATCTGGGTGCTCAGGCGGCCCACGAGCTTGCGGTCGTGGCGTACCTCCACGCTGTCGACCACGCGGCCGTCGGAGGTCTTCAGCTGGTTAGCTTCCAGGGTCAGAATGACGCGACCCTCACCGCTGGGCGGCAGGATGCTGTGCAGGTATTCGGAGTGTTCCTTCTCATCAAGCACCTTCATCGACGGGCCCTGGGGTAGCAGGGTCGCGCGAGTCGGTGCGTCGTTGAGGGGGAAGAGCGAGCTAGGAGCGGACAGCGAGAGCACACCGGTGCTCTTCACTCGCATATTACCGCTCTCGGTGCGAACCGCCACGGCGGAAAGCTGCAGGTGCGCAATGGGCTCGTAACCGGAGGCGACCACGCGGGCAATGGCATCCCAGTACGCGGCGGAGTCCTCCACACTCATGCGGCCTACCTTGAATTCGTCAATGTAGACGGCAATGCTATTGGGCTCGTAGGGGTTATCCGGTTCGGGAACGAGGCGCGCTTCACCGTACCAGATACGTTCACGGTCGATGTGCAGTTCCTCAAAGATTTGGAGGGTTTCTGCTTCGTAGTAATCATCGGTGACAATGTCAACGCTACCGCGGTCACCGAGTGCGTAATCGACCACTGAAAACTCCTTCTGATGTGTCTAAGCGAGCGGATACCTAGTCTATTCTCTCATGCTTTCAGTGTGGACAGCTCACAAAAACGGGTGACATTTATCTGTCTTTTAGCACCGGGTGCATATAGTTTTGTGCCCTGGTGAAACTGCCCCGGTAATAAGTGCCCTTGTCTGTGTGTGAACCACTGTATGAGGGAAATATTTAGACGGCATACCGCCGCTATGAATTCTATAGATGAGCCAGAAAAAGACCACCGCCCGGCGCGTCCCGGTACGTTACCGGGGGCGTGCCGAACGGCAGTCTCTCAAAGAGGCTAGAGAACCTAGCGGGGGAGAGCGGAACCTAGCCTAGATACCGGCTCACACCCCGCCACAAGCCCTCAAACCATGCAGCTTAGTCCTGCAGGGAGGCGTTGAACTTCTGAGCCACAATCGAACGGTGGCCGTGATCCTGAGCCTCCAGAACCAGACGACGCAGAGCCGAAGGAGCCTCGGGGTTCGCCTCCAGCCAACGCTGAGCCAATGCAACGGAGGGGTTACCCTCAACATCCAGACCCTTGGTGGAGCCGGTGTTGTACGGAGCCTTCGGGTACAGGCCACGCACAATGCGGGTTGCCATACCAATCGAACGGGACGCCCAAATGGGCAGCAGAGCCTCAAAGTAGGAGTCGTAGTAGGACTCACGCAGCTCAACCGGACCGCGAGCAAAACCGTTAATGGTCGAAGCCAGAGCGTCGTTCGACAGCGACTCGTCTTCCATGATGGTCTTGTACGCGGCAGCCTTACGCTCAGCAGAGGGCAGGGCAGCAATCGCGTACGCGTAACCATTCGAAGAGATTGAGGAGGGGCTGTACTTCGCCGCACGGTCCAGATCCTCAACGGTCACCAGGTCGCGGCTTGCGAGCGCACCCAGCGCGCTCCAACCCAGGTTCTGGTCGTAAGGAATGCCGGTTGCGTCAGCAATATCGCCGGTGGTGTCTTCGAAAGCACCGCGGGCAATATCGCGGCAGAGCTCTTCACCCTTGGTCGCGTTGGTGGAGACCGAAATCAGGGCGCGCAGCAGAATCAGCTGCTCGTCGGAGCCGGGCTTAGCCTGTGCCAGTGCGGCTGCGAATGCGTCGTAGAGAGCGTCGTAGAGGCGCTCGCGGCCGGTGGGTGCGGAGAAGGTTGCGATAGCGACCTGTGCGTTGTTGACCATGGTGCCCAGCAGGGATGCGCTCGGTTCCTTGGAGACGTTGCGTACGACTGCGTCGACGTAGGTGGTGACGGGCAGGCGTGCATCGCGCACATTCTCCCAGAGGGAGCCCCAGATGAGGCCGCGGGAGAGCGCGGACTCGAGGGTGGAGACACCTTCGATAGCTGCCTGCAGGCCGTCTTCGTCGGTCAGGGCGACCTTGGCGTAGGTGTGGTCTTCTGCGTTGAGCATGAGCAGGTCAGCTTCGCCAACGAGCTTCTTCTGCTCCTCGGTGAGCTCCACGCGGTGCTCGGAAACGGGCTCTGCCGGGTACTCGAGGGAGAGCAGGCCGGTGGAGGTAAGCTTGCCGTCGGTCAGCGCAAAGGTTTCCAGCTTTGCCACGTGGGGGCGGCCCAGACCTGCGGGCTGCTGTGCGGGCAGTTCCTGGGTGAGGATCAGGTCGGTGAGCTGGCCGTCTTCGCCGTAGACACGCTTGGTGCCCAGTGCGGACACGCCGGAGGTCTGCAGCCATGCGTTAGCCCATGCCTGCATGTCGCGGCCGGACACCTCGTTGAGTACCTGCAGGAAGTCGTTCAGGGAGGTGTTGCCCCACTCGAAGCGCTTGAAGTACACGCGTGCTGCCTCAATGAAGGTGTCGAAGCCGACGTAGGCGACCAGCTGCTTGAGCACGGATGCGCCCTTTGCGTAGGTGATGCCGTCGAAGTTCTGCGATGCTGCTTCCAGGTGGGGGATGTCAGCGACGATGGGGTGGGTGGTGGGCAGCTGGTCCTGCATGTATGCCCATGCCTTGCGGTTGTTCGCGAAGGTGACCCATGCGTCGTTGAAGTTGTTGGCTTCCTTAGCGCCAAGGGTGCCCATGAAGTCTGCGAAGGATTCCTTGAGCCACAGGTCGTCCCACCACTTCATGGTGACGAGGTCGCCGAACCACATGTGTGCCATTTCGTGGCAGATAGTGTTGGTGCGGCCTTCGAGGTCGTCCTCGGTTGCGCCGGAGACGAAGATGTAGTCTTCGGTGAAGGTGACCAGGCCGGGGTTCTCCATTGCGCCGATGTTGTATTCGGGCACGAATGCCTGCTCGTACTTGGGGTACGGGTAGGGGTAGTCGAAGAGGTCCTGGAAGAAGTCCAGGCCGTTTTTGGTGACCATGAAGATGTGGTCGTAGTCGAAGTGCGGTTTGAGGGACTGGCGGCAGTATGCGACCAGGGGGATGTCGCCGCTGTTGACCTTGCTCTTGGGCTTGTAGGTGGTGGTTGCGGTGAAGTATTCGCCGGCAACGATTGCGGTGATGTAGGTGGAGATCTTTGCGGTGGGGGAGAAGACTCGCTTGGTGATGGAGTCGTCGGTGGGGTCTACGACCTGGCTTTCGAGTACGCCGTTGGAGCTGACGACCCAGTCCTTGGGCGCGGTGATGCGGAAGTTGAAGACTGCCTTCAGATCGGGCTGCTCGAAGTTCGGGAAGACTCGGCGGCAGTCGGAGGGCTCGTACTGGGTGTACAGGTAGACACGACCGTCGGAGGGGTCGAAGTAGCGGTGCATACCTTCGCCAGAGCGGGAGTAGTAGGAGCGACCGTGGATGGTGAGCACGTTTTCTGCCTGCAGGTTGGGCAGGGTGATGCGTGCGCCGTTGACGACATCAGCCAGGGTCAGTTCGGTGCCGTTGAGCTTAACGGAGTCGACGCTGTGGTGGATGTAGTCGATGAAGGTTTCTGCACCGGGGGTGTTGCAGGAGAATCGGACGGTGGTGACGGTGGGGTAGGACTCGAATTCGGGGTCCTTGGCGTTAGTCAGGTCGACATGCACGTCGTAGGTGTCGACACTGATGAGAGCCGAACGTTCTGCGGCTTCTTCGCGGGAGAGGTTCTCATTATTCATGCTCTTTATTCTAGTCGTTATGACCGAAAATATGGCAGTCGAGTGGGCGTGCCGGTCATATTACTCAAGGTGCGAGAAGATTACCCGGGGTGTGGGGAACCAACCAACCTCGAATGTGTGACGCAGAACATGCTCTTTCGATTTGCGGAGTGTTCGGAAAGCCCGTATAGTATTACGTGTTGCTTCGAACGGCACCGAAAGGAAAACGTTCGAAAGTCACCTGCGCGGGTGGCGGAATAGGCAGACGCGCTAGCTTGAGGTGCTAGTCCTCGTATTAGAGGGTGGGGGTTCAAGTCCCCCCTCGCGCACAGATAATCCCCGGTTCTTCGGAGCCGGGGATTTTTGTATGCCCGGTAAAAAGTACACAAAAAAGTAGCGGGGTGAGGCTCCTTGAAGGGAACCTCACCCCACACTAGCTACGCTAAGGAAGCTAGAAGAACAGCTGCATCAGCTGAAACTGAACGAATCAGTATCGTTCGAAGAGATTACTCAGCCAGACGCTCCGGGTCGGTGGTGACCAGAATCTTCACAGCGGTCTCGTTGTGGTGGATCAGGGTGTCGAAGCCCTTGTCAATCAGGTCTTCCACAGCGATCTTGCCGGTGATGAAGGGCTTGAGGTCAATCTTGCCGGACTCAACCAGCTTGATGGTCTCCGGGTGGGAGTTCACGTATGCGATGGTGCCGCGGATATCGAGCTCCTTGAGCACAATCTTCTGAACATCCAGAGAAGCGGGCTTACCCCAAATGGAGACGATGACGACCTTACCGGTGGGCTTGAGGGCATCCAGAATCAGGTCCAGTGCGGGCTGAACGGAGGTGCACTCGAACGCGATGTCGGCGCCACGGCCGTCGGTCAGCTTGTGAATCTCAGCCAGAACGTCGGTCTCTGCGGGGGAGAAAGCGTAATCAGCAACACCGGAGTCCAGAGCCTTCTGGCGACGCAGCGGGGACAGCTCGGAGATAATAACCTTAGCGCCCTTAGCCTTCAGAACTGCGGAGGTCAGCAGACCGATGGGGCCAGCACCGGTAACCAGTGCGAATGCGCCCTCTTCGAACTCGCCTGCACGCTCAACAGCGTGGTAGCCAACGCTCAGGGGCTCAATCAGTGCAGCCTCGTCCAGGGGAATGTTGTTAGGAATCTTGTGAACCCAGCGGCGCTTGACGGCAACCTTCTCGGACAGACCGCCACCGCGACCTGCCAGACCGATGAAGTTCATGTCCTTGGACAGGTGATAGTCCTTGGAGTCGGGGCCGGTGTAAACGTCATCACGAATGATGTAGGGCTCGACGACAACGTGGTCGCCAACCTGCAGGTCGTCTACGCCTTCGCCCAGTGCCTCAACAACACCGGAGAATTCGTGACCGAGGGTGACGGGGGAGTCCTCACCAGAAATGGGGTGGGGATGACCGTGCTGGGGGCAGAAGATGGGGCCGTCAAGGTATTCGTGCAGGTCGGTACCGCAAATACCGCACCATGCGACCTTGACCAGAACCTCGCCCGCAGCGGCTTCGGGTGCGGGGATGTCTTCAATGCGGATGTCGTTACGGTCGTAGAAGCGTGCTGCCTTCATGGGATGGAGCTCCTTAGCGTGGTTGTGGCGCTCACAGCGGTGTGTGCTTGCCGGTACGGTTCGCATCCATGGGTCTGTCACAGCGTTGACAGAGGCCCAAACGACATGGTTTGGACCGGTTGTGAACTGTCCTGCCGGCATTCGCATCGCTAGCGCCGGATGGTGATGGGTGCGGCTGGATTGTCGCTCCCATGTGCTTAACGCTACTCCACTGAATCAAAGATTCCTAGGATATATACAAATTTTCTTTTATGTGACACAAATTTCTTTTTGGGCGTTTTCGACTCCATCACGCCTGAGCATCTAGCGCCCGGCGAGCGCAGACGGTAGCGTAGAAGCATGACTGACGCGAACGCACAGGGCACTGCCGCCCACACCCAGCCCACTTCTGACGGCTCCGGTCGAACGGCACCGAACCGACCCGCCGCAATAACCCGCCACTACGACGCGCCCGACGCTGATTGCGTGCGCGGTAGCGAGTACTCCGAAATCCTCGCCATCGAAACCGAGCAGCGTAAGCGTGCCGCTGAGCACCGTCGCAAGCGCGGGCACGCGCATCCTGAGCGGGAACACGCTGATCACGGTCAGTCCGAGCAGGAACGTAGCCACGGCGAGCGCCATGGTCATGGAAAGGGACGCGGTCGTGGAAAGGGTCACGGAGCGCATCACGGTCACCGCCTCGACGAAGACAGCGGGCTGGCGCATATTCGCCGCGACCTCGCCGAATCCGTAGCCACCCGCGCAGACTCCCTGACCTCAATTCTCAAGGCGATTCACGCGCACCCCGAGACTGCCTACGAGGAGTATTTCGCCTCCCGCACGCTCGTTGATGCGGTCCGCGAAGCCTACCCGAACCTCAGCATCGAGTACCCCGCCTTCGGTCTGGATACCGCGTTCAAAGTGGAGCTCACCAGCGCCGACTACGACCCCACCAAACACCGCACCATCGCGATTCTCTCCGAATATGACGCGCTACCGGGCATCGGTCACGGCTGCGGCCACAACGTCATCGCGGTATCCGGGCTGGGCGCTTTCCTTGCCCTAGCGGATGCGCTCGCTACCGGCCCCGAGGCGTTCAGCGGCAGGATCCTCTACTACGGCACGCCCGCCGAGGAATCCGACGCCGGTAAGGAGCTGATGGCACGCGCCGGCGCGTTCGAGCGGGTGGATGCCGCCATCATGGTGCACCCCTACTTTATGGATGTGGCTGATCAGGCGTGGTTGGGTCGCCGCGAATGCCGCGTGACTTATACGGGCGTGAGTGCGCATGCTTCCTCGCATCCGTTTATGGGTCGTAACGCACTGGATGCGGCGAATTTGGCGTATCAGGGCCTGGGGTTGTTGCGTCAGCAGATTCCCGGTTCTGACCGTATTCACGCGATTATTGACCACGGCGGGGACGCCCCGAATCTGATTCCTGCCTCCGCGAGCCTGCATATTAATATCCGTTCTAAGTACGCGCCGACTTTGCGTGCGCTGTCGCGACGGGTTGAGGAGGTGCTGCGCGGTGCGGCGCTCATGGCTGGCGTGAGTGCGAAGGTGACGTGGGATTCTTCGCCGATGACCATGCCGGTGCGTACGAACCGTCCGCTGTTGAAGCGTTGGGTTTCGGCTCAGCGTTCGGTGGGTCGCCACCCGTACCCGCCCGGAACGGTCAGTGACACCCTGGCGGCTTCTACTGATTTCGGTAATGTGAGCCTGCGCGTGCCCGGTATTCACCCGCTGATTCAGATTGCGCCCGAGGGTACCGGTATGCACACGGTGGAGTTCGCGCACTGTGCTGACACTCCGGCGGCTGTGGATGCTGCCCTGGATGCGGCGTTCGGTTTGGCGTCTGTGGCTTTGGACTTCCTGGTCGACGACGATCTGGCGGATGCTGTTCGTGCTGATTTTGAGGCTTCCGGCGGTGCCGTGGATGTGGAGGGCTACTTTAGCAGCATGTGAGCTTGCTCAAAAGGTCAGAACGTCATTATTTGGTTTTGTGAGTGAAAAACACCCCTCATAGCCCATAAAGTCACCAGCACCCATCGAAAAAAGCAAAATATCCCAACACAAAACGCAAAATCTGCGGCATAATAGAACATAACGAAGCAAGCTCACCGGGGAAGAACGCCCATCTAAGGAAATTCAACCCCGAGGCACACACCCGCTTCCTTATAGACCACGCGAGAATCCTCTCGCACCACACGGATAACTCTCACGAAAGAGGGCATACAGCAATGAACGGTGTCAACAACCCCACCAAGCTCGGCGTCATCGGTGCAGGCGGCGTCGGTAGCGCAACCGCATACGCAGCTATGGTCCGCGGCTCCGCAGACGAAATCGTCCTGTACGACATCGACGGCAAGCGCGCACACGCTGAAGCACTGGACATCGCACACGGCGCAATGTTCGCACACGAAGCAACCGTCACCGGTGGCGACGACATCGAGCTGCTGCGCGACTGCGACATGGTCATCATCACCGCAGGTGCTCGCCAGAAGCCCGGCCAGCCCCGCCTCGAACTGGCAGGCGCAAACGTCGCAATCCTCGAGAAGCTGCTGCCGAACATTCTGTCCGTAGCACCCAACGCAATCATCATGCTCGTCACCAACCCCTGTGACGTTCTCACCGTTGTGGCTCAGAAGATTACCGGCCTGCCCGCAAACCGCGTGCTGTCCTCCGGTACCGTTCTGGACTCCTCCCGCCTGCGTTGGCTGATTGCTAACAAGGCTGGCGTCTCCATCAAGAGCGTTCACGCAAACGTTGTTGGCGAGCACGGCGACTCCGAGTTCCCCGTCTGGTCCGCAGCAAACATCGGCATGGTTCCCCTGACCGAGTGGAAGCAGGACGGCAAGCTGCTGTTCACCGAAGAGGTCCGTGAAGAACTGGCAACCGAAGCTATGCGCGCAGCATACAAGGTCATCGAGGGCAAGGGTTCCACCAACTACGCAATCGGTATCTCCGGTGCACGTATCGCTGAGGCATTCCTCGGCGGCCAGAACGCAGTGCTGCCCGTCTCCACCACCATCGCAGGCGAGCTGTACGGCTTCAAGGACGTTGCACTGTCCCTGCCCACCATCGTCAACCGCGAGGGCATCCAGCGCGTGCTCGAGGTTCCCATGAACGAGGCTGAGCTGGCACAGCTGAAGGCATCCGCTGAGGCAATCCGCGCATCCGCAGCATCCCTGGGCTTCTAAAAACCCGGCTTCTCATTCTCTCGGGCTCAACCCGCAAGAAGCAAACATTCAGTAGGCGTAGCGTAAAGCTGAGCTAACCGACAGAAGAACCCGCCGCACCCGGCACCCGCCCCTTGAGGAGTGGGGGACTGGGGACGGCGGGTTCGCTGTGTCTGTAAGGTTTTTGCGGTGCTTGATGCGCCGCGTGCTGCTTGGCTTGACCAATCTGGCTTGCCGAGCCTGACTCGACCAACCTGGGCTTACCGCTCTGGCTTTGGTGTTCTCTTCACGGCACCGAATTTACCCGCTGATTTACCTGCCGCACCCGTTCATAGTTCCGCGTTTAAACCGCCGCATGACCGCCCGGCGCACACCATCGGCCTGTAGGTAGTAGAATAAATGGCATGAGCATTGATCCTCGCACCGAACTCACCCGCCTCCTTGACGCGCTGGAGGCGCACCTGACCGCCGTCGTCAACCGAACCGGCGAGCACGACCCCGCCGTCGATGAGGCGTACGTAGAAATCGCCAACGCCTTCGAAGCCTACGAAGATGCCCTTTTCGAGGCTCACAACGAGGTCACCCCCTTGAGTGTCTACGGTGATGAAGACGAGGATGACCTTGAAGAAATCCTCGACGATGAAGACGACATCGACGACGATATTGAGTACGAGGACTAAATAGCGCCTCGCCCATACGTTACGGACCGACCCCTGACCGGTACCCCCTATGCGGGGTAACGAGGCAGGGGTCGAACCGTACCCGCAACACCCGCGTAGATCTTGCCCTCAGCATCTACTGAGCATCCACCACGCACCTACCGAGCATATACCGAGAACGGAGACACCCGTGAGCGAACCCCGCACCTGGCGCGACGCCGCCCTCATCCTCCGCACCCAAAAACTCGGCGAAACCGACCGTATCATCATCATGCTCACCCGCGACGGCGGAATCACCCACGCCGTCGCCAAAGCCGTACGCAAACCCACCTCCAAGTTCGGTGGACGACTCGAACCGTTCATGCACACCGACCTGTCCTTCAGCCGTGGTCGTACTAATCTGCACACCATCACCCAGGCGGCGACCCTGCACGCCTACACCGCACCGATTATGGCGAACTACGATGCGTACACGTGCGCCTCCACCATCGCCGAACTGGCGGAAGCACTCACCAAAGACACCGACAGCACCGCCGATATTTACACCCTCACTCACGGGGCGCTTGCCGCGCTCGCGCACGGGCAGCATGTGCCGCAGAGGATCCTGACCCGCTACCTGGCGCGCAGCATGAACGCCGCCGGCTGGCCGCTCATCGGTGAAAACTGCACCCGATGCGGCAACCCGCTCGTCAGCGCCGATAGCCAGGGCGATAACGGGGCAGACAGTAGCACCCCCGGCGCTACAAGCGGAAGCGGCAGGTACATTGCTTTCCACACCGCCCACACCTACGGGCACCACACGGTCCTCTGCCCCCAATGCGCACCCGCCACTGACACGCCCCTGACCGGTTTGCGTGCTGATGAGCTCGGCTATGCGCTCGCGACCGCGTCGGTGGATCCGCGCGCCTGGGCGACTATTGACGCGGCACCGGTGCCGGTCGCCTCCAAAATTCTGGGGCTCTACCTGAAAACCACCCAGAACCTGCTCGAACACCCCCTGAAAACGGCGAGCGCCCTCGAGGCAGAAATTCCTGCACCGTAAAAGATGCACTCCGGTGTTTCAAGCGTGCGCCAACCAGGACGCAAAATAACCCCCGAAGCGCCCGCCCATGCGCGCCGTGCCACGGTAAAATAGCTAACAGCACGCCAGGTTTATATCTGGCGCATATCTAGGCAAACGACCCCGGGGGAGAACCCGCCAGGGAAGAAAGGCACACATGGCACGCACCCAGCCCGTACCCCCGCCCCCGCACCCCACCGGGGCAACCCCGCCTCCCATCCCGAAGAAGTTCATCCCCCAGCACGTCGCCGTCGTCATGGACGGCAACGGACGCTGGGCCAACGAACGCGGCCTGCCCCGCACCGAAGGTCACCGCGCCGGCGAGGCCGCCCTGCTGGATGTCGTCGCGGGCGCCATCGAAATGGGCATCCCGTACGTGACCGCCTACGCCTTCTCCACCGAAAACTGGAAGCGCTCGCCCAGCGAGGTTGCGTTCATCATGCGTTTCTCCACCGAGGTGCTGCAGCGTCAGCTGGCAACCCTCAAGACCTGGGGCGTGCGCATCCGCTGGGCCGGCCGCCGACCCAAGCTGTGGAAGAGCGTCATCGAAGAGCTCGAGCTCTGCGAGCGCGAAACCATCGACAACACCGTCTGCACCCTCACCATGTGCGTGAACTACGGCGGCCGCGCAGAAATCGCCGACGCGGCCGCAGCCATCGCGGCAGACGCAGCCGCGGGCAAGCTCAAGCCCGGCAGCATCACCGAAAAGACCATCCAAAAGTACCTGGACGAGCCCGACCTGCCGGATGTTGACCTGTTCCTGCGTTCCTCCGGTGAGCAGCGCATCTCAAACTTTTTGCTCTGGCAGAGCGCCTACGCCGAGTTCGTCTTCATGAACGTGCTCTGGCCCGACGTTGACCGCCGCACCCTCTGGGAAGCCGTCGAAGAGTATGCGCGCCGCGACCGCCGCTACGGGGGCGCAGTCGACGCCATCGCCGCCGAGTAGGCCGACCACTAAGCCCAAGCGTTAGCACCCCAACGCGACGACCCGGTTCGCCGCCCACAAACCACCCACACCTCCAACACTAGGGAGAACAAATGCGCATCTACCCGACCTTCTTCAACATCTTCTTCAAGGGCATGGACCCCGAGAAGGCACACCACATCGGCTTCTGGGGCGTGCAGACCCTGCGCAACGTCGGCATCACCCGCGCGCTGCGCAAGTACTTCCAGCCCGCACCCGAACTGGCAACCACCGTCATGGGCATCACCTTCCCCTCGCCCTTCGGCCTGGCCGCGGGCTTCGACAAGGGCGGCAAGGGCATTGCCGCGCTGGCTGGTATCGGCTTCGGCCACGTCGAGATCGGCACCATCACCGGTCAGGCGCAGCCCGGCAACCCGCAGCCGCGCCTCTTCCGCCTCGTGGAAGATAAGGCGGTCATCAACCGCATGGGCTTCAACAATGACGGCGCCGCAGCGGCAGGCCCGCGCGTAGCCGCCGCCCGCGCAGACCTCGAAACCGAATACCGCGGTGTCGTACGCCCCATCATCGGCGTGAACATCGGCAAGACCAAGATCGTGGAACTCGAGAACGCCATCGACGACTACCTGATCTCCACCCGCACCCTGGCACCGCAGGCAGACTACCTGGTCGTCAACGTCTCCTCCCCGAACACCCCCGGCCTGCGCACCCTGCAGGCCATCGAATCCCTGCGCCCGCTGCTCACCGCCGTGCGCGAGGAGGCAGACCGCGTCAGCCCCAACCGCCACGTACCCCTCACCGTCAAGATCGCACCCGACCTGGTCGACGAGGACATCATCGAGGTGGCGGCCCTGGCCAAGGAGCTGAAGCTGGACGGCATCATCGCCACCAACACCACCATCGCCCGCGAAGGCCTGGGCCTGACCAGCGATATGACCAAGGTCAAGGAAATCGGTGCCGGCGGCCTCTCCGGCGCGCCGCTGAAGCCCCGCTCCCTCGAGGTGCTGCGCCTGCTCAAGCGCGAAATCGGCGACGACCTGGCCATCATCTCCGTCGGCGGCGTGACCACCGCCGAGGACGTGCAGGAACGCCTGGACGCTGGCGCCGACCTGGTGCAGGGCTACACCGCCTTCCTGTACGAGGGTCCGCTCTGGGCGGCACACATTAACCACGGCCTGGTGAAGCTGCGCCGCGCTCGCCGCTAAAAGGTTTACGCCCCGCCGGGTGACTGGCGGGGGAGGGAACCTCACGCTCCCGGCGTGCTGAGGGGGCACCGTTCTCTACCCGTTGGGGTGGATGCGGTGCCCCCTTTTTTTGTGCCCTCTATTCTGTCGAGAAGCCAGTTGTACTTTGGTGAAATGGTCTCCAATGGCACCAGAAAGTAGTTCTCTCTCTATGCTGACTTGTTATCGGCATCTCATCGAGCAGCTGTATACATCTCTGACGTAAAATAATGGAGGTTGCGGACAGATGAACTGGCGGTTTTATGGATTTGAATTAAATTTTAAAAAAGTTTTCTCGACGGAGAAAGTATAGACTTATCATGTCAGGAGTGTATATGCTTGACGCAGATATTATCAAAGGACAAGGAGGTTTTATAAGGCTAAAATTCGTGATTAGATTAAATTTATTTTGATTTTTGAGACAAAAGGAAACAATTATGCGTTCTAAATATTCTAAGTTGACCACAAATCTTAAGTGGAAAGACCTCGTCTACTCGTCGCAGGAAAAGGTAGATGATCTTCTGGTATCCAGCTTCAAATGGTGGAGTTGGAGTTTTGTAATAAAATTATGGGCAGTTAACGTGACTTTTTCTGAAAATTCAAAAAAAGAAGAGCTACGCCGTGAAAAGATGACCGAAGCTGGTAAATTCCTCAAGAAGCTGAACAAGCTGTGTTATGAAGATAATCCGCGACCTGGATCCTACCTGCTTGTTCGTTTGGCTGCTGCTGCCGGGACAATGTGGCCTTCGGGTACCGCGAAGAAAAAGATGAGGCGTGTAGCTTGGTGGGTCGGCGAGGGCGAAGACGTCAAAGTTTTGGCATACGGAAGCTTGAGTAATACTTTGCAGACGGGTTATGACCACAAAGCTCGGAGCACATGGTCCCCGTCTGTGATTGGCGCGCATTCCAAGTTGATGGATTCCGTGGTAGCAGCCACTAATAACAATTCCAAGGTCACGAAGAGTAGTGGGACAGTCCGCGAATTTCTTAGCTTTTGTTTTAACAATGGCGTAGTTGGAAGGGGCGGAGATTGGGTTCATCAGCCCGGAGTTTATGACATGCTTCTGCGCGTCGATGGTGTGGAAGAGGGCGAAACCGAGAGGGAAAAATGCGTCGTCTATGGGAGCCCTATCTGGGTTGCACGGGTTCTTGATCCTGTTCCTGGGGTGTATAAACTGAAACAGGAATATCCTGGACCAGCACGTTTTTATCAACAAAACAGGATGCGCGAGATGACCAAGTATGACGATGTAGAATCTTATTCGCTGGTAAAACAGCCTATGGAGATTGTTGCATACGGCGTCTGGGACGGAAAATCGTGGATTAAGACATACTGGGCTAAGAATATGTATGATGTTATTTTTGACTCTCGTGTAAGTGATCCTAAAGTCCCTAAAAGCCCGCCTAAGCCTGAGGACGTTGTTAGCTTGGAGAAGCCGCAGAACTTGAAAAAGAAATTCCTCAGAGGCTGGAAATGGAACGACCCTGATAGCTACGCTCAAGCACCACGCCCGTCTCTACGTTTACCTAATAAGAGTATCCAAGGATAAAAGTTACTAATTGTTTAGTTCTCTATCAGGAAGCCGCGTACCTGCTCAGGCCGCCAATTGCTGGCACCTCGACAGGCGCGCGGCTTCCCTGCTGCAGATGGTTAGCCTAGTAAATTTCAAGATAAGCCTGACAATAATCCGCGTTATTTGGGCGAATCAGGGCAGGAGCAATGACAGGTTCCCAGCGCGCGCTCGCGCATAATGGAGATAAGCGGGAGACCATGCACTACAACGATGTGGAGGAGCAACCATGAACCCCAACACGCTGAACCGCCGCTCAATGCTGACCGGCGGCACACTCATCAGCCTCAGCACCCTACTCGCCGCCTGCGTGCCGCACGACATCACAACTGCAGGAGACGGATCCACCGCCTCCGGCAAGCCTGCCACCAACAGCAGCTCGAGCCGTAGCGCCAGCAACAACACCGGTAGCGGCGAATACCGCAAGGCAGATGCCAAAGGCCCCGCCCAGAACGTCCCCAAACCCAACGCCCCCGAAGACGGCTACCGCGCAAAGACCCCCGACGGCCTCCTCAAAACCATGGACGCCTGGAACCAGTGGATTAACTACGGCGTCCAAACCGGTGACTACAGCAAAGCCCGCGAATTCCTCTCCACCTCAAACGACGGAGAACTCAAAATCTACCGGGAAATAGAAGCGCTCTACCAGCGCGGCGGATGGGTCATCGACGGCATCGAATACTTCAAACCCGCCGGCATACCCAGGACCGACGACCATCAAAGCTACTACCTGGAAACCAACCACGAATGGGACAAACACACCGAGGTAGAACCCGACGGCCGCCAAGAAACCTGGAACAGCGACAAGGAAGAAGAAATCTACACGTTCGCCCTCGAACACCGTGACGGCAGGTGGCAGATCCTCTACTCCCGAATCGAAGCCTAGTCGTACCGGTATCCAGCCACGACATATACGTCCAGAAGCCACATACGTTTCGAAAAGCCACCAAAGAAGTAGCTTCTCGAAACACATGTGGCTTCTCGCGTAAAAGGCCCAGAACGTAAGAGGGTAAGGAGAGTTTAGCGGGCACAAAAATAGGGGAGAGGCCCGAGAATACTCAGGACCTCTCCCCAAGCGCCTATAAGGCACTTAACGACTTAGTGCGGGTACTCGCCGTACTTCACCATCGGAACCGGACGGCGCCAACGACGAACCATCATCACACGGTTAAAGGTGTACATACCACCACCGCGCTGAACCTCGCCAAACTTAGCAATCAGCTTCTTCTTCAGACCACGCCACAGAATGAAATAATCAATCACCCACAGCAACATCGCGGCATACATCGCGTACACAGAACCGTAATAAATCGAAACGCCAACCTCGGACGAACCCGAAACACCCTGACCGATCCAGCCGCCAACCAGCAGAACCAACAGAACAATCAGCATGAAATCGCCCAGGTTACGGCGCGCATCCACATAATCACGGATGTAACGACGCTGCGGACCCTGATCCACAAGAGGCAAGAAACGCTGATCACCGCCACGCAACGCCTCATTCTGACGAGCACGAAGCTTAGCGTTATCCTCACGCTCACGACGACGAAGCTCAGCACGCGCCTCACGATCATTCGCAAGCGCACGATCACCGCCGCCCACCAGAGGCCTATGACGAGCCGCCTCCCGCTCCTTACGCGAAGGAGTCGGACGGCCCTTCTTCGGGGTAAACTTCGGATCAACCGGAGCCTGCGGCTCCTCTACAACCTGCGGCTGAGCAGCTTCAGTCTCAGCCTTCTTATTCTTACGACCAAACACCCTCCCATCATACCCGACACACACAGATGCACCCCCTCCACAACAAAACCACGTCAGAGCCTGAAACACCACAGCCCCACCCCACCGCAAGACCCCGAATAACACACCCCCACACCCCGCGATGTAAGGTAGAAACATGACTACTGAATTCACCCACCACAGCGCCCTCAACGACGCAATCAACGAACGATTCGAAGCCACCCTACAAACCCTCACCGACCTCGTCGCCATTCCCTCCATCGCCTGGGAATCTCACGACCTCACCCAGGTCGACCGCAGTGCAGAAGCAGTCGCCGCACTCGCCCGCAAGGCAGGCTTCGACAACGCACGCATCGAACGCGCCACCTACACCACCGCTGACGGCACCGAAAAGCAGGGCATGCCCGCCGTCATCGCCCAGCGCCCCGCCGCCGAAGGCTACCCCACCATCCTGCTCTACGCCCACCACGATGTACAGCCCGCCGGCAACCTCGACCTCTGGAACACCGAACCCTTTGTCGCCACCCGCAAGGGCGACCGACTCTACGGCCGCGGCGCAGCAGACGACAAAGCAGGCATCCTCGTACACCTCGCCGCGCTCGCAGCCATCAACGAAACCCTCGGCGATGACTTCAAACTCGGCGTGAAACTCTTCATCGAAGGCGAAGAAGAAGCAGGCTCACCCTCCTTCGTCTCCTTCCTCAACACCTACCGCGACGAACTGTCCGCCGACTACATCATCGTCGCAGACTCCGCCAACTGGCGCGCCGGCGTACCCGCACTCACCACCAGCCTGCGCGGCGTCGCATCCGGCGACATCGAAGTACGCGTTGGCAGCCACGCCATCCACTCCGGCATGTTCGGCGGCCCCATGCTCGACGCACACACCCTCATGGCGCAGCTCCTCGCAACCCTGCACGACGCCACCGGCGCCGTAGCCGTCGAAGGCCTACACCGAGCCCCCGAACCCGAACTCGAATACGCCGAAGCGGACTTCCGCAACGACTCCGGAATCCTCGACTCAGTACCCCTCGCAGGCACCGGTAGCGTCGCCTCCCGCCTGTGGACCCAGCCGGCAATCTCCGTCATCGGCATGGACATCCCCTCCATCGCAACCTCCTCCAACACCCTCGCCGTCGTATCCCGCGCACGCATCAGCACCCGCCTAGCACCCGGCGACAACCCCGAAAACGCACACCGCGCACTCGCCGAACACATCAAGGCACACGCACCCCACGGCGCACAGGCGAACTACACCACCGTCGACTCCGGCATGCCCTTCGCCACCGAAGTCGACGCAGACGGCGCACAGACTGCACTCGACGCAATGCGCGCCGCCTGGGACGTAGAACCCGTACAGACCGGCATGGGCGGCTCCATCCCGTTCATCTCCGACCTCAAGGACCTCTTCCCGCAGGCACAGATCCTCGTCACCGGCGTAGAAGACCCCGACACCCGCGCACACAGCGCCAACGAGTCCCTCTATATCCCGGACTTCAAGAACGCAATCCTCGCGGAGGCGCTACTGCTCAGCGCACTCGGTGCCCGCTAAACGCGCTCGCTAGGAACATCCACAAAAAGTGGGGGAGAAGGGTCACAAACCCCAACCCCCACTTTTTCGGTATCCTAGAAGCAGAATTACATGTCAAGCCCCCACACCAAAACTCACGCCCCCGGCGAACTATGCACACCCTAGGTTGTACATCAAACACTCGGGCGCGTATCGTGAAGGCTAAAACGCCCACACGCACCCACACGCGGCGCACACGGGCAACCAACAAAACAAAAGGACAACACCAATGAGTGAAACCACCACCGAACTGCCGACCCACGGCGTCAACCTCACCGAAGTAGCACAGACCAAGGTCCGCACCCTCCTCGAACAGGAAGGCCGCACCGACCTGCGCCTGCGCATCGCCGTCCAGCCCGGCGGCTGCTCCGGCCTCATCTACCAGCTCTACTTCGACGAGCGCGTCCTCGACGGCGACGCAGTCCGCAACTTCGACGGCGTAGAGGTTATCGTCGACAAGATGAGCGCACCCTACCTCGACGGCTCCACCATCGACTTCGAAGACACCATCGAAAAGCAGGGCTTCTCCATCGACAACCCCAACGCAGCAGGCTCCTGCGCATGCGGTGACTCCTTCCACTAAACCGAAGACACCCCAGCGCTAAGCACCCCACGGTGCAACACGCCTAACAAACCCCCGTCTCGCATACTGCACCCAACCATGCAGATACGCGGCGGGGGTTTTACACTTAACACATGACTACGCACGAAATCACCTGGAAATACATCCTCAACCAGCTCGTCAAACACCAAAACCTCACCGACACCGAAGTCGCCTGGGCAATGGACCACATCATGACCGGCCAAACCGAACAGCCGATCCTCGCATCCTTCCTCACCGCCCTCCACTCCAAAGGCGAAACCCCCGAAGAACTCGGCGCCCTCGCAACTGGCATGATCGCCAAAGCTGAAACCGTCGACATCAACCCCCACGCCGTAGACATCGTCGGCACCGGCGGCGACCAGCAAAACACCGTCAACATCTCCACCATGGCAGCCCTCGTCATCGCAGGCACCGGCGCCACCGTCGTCAAACACGGCAACCGCGCCTCCACCTCCAAATCCGGCTCCGCAGACGTCCTCGAAGCCCTCGGAATCCGCCTCGACATGCCCATTCCCGCAGTCGCCGAATGCGCTCGCGAGACTGGCATCACGTTCCTGTTTGCGATGACTTTCCACCCGGCAATGCGCCACGTGGGCCCGACCCGCCGTCTGCTCGGTATTCCGACTGCGTTCAACTACCTGGGCCCCATGACGAACCCGGCTCGCGTGAAGTCCTCGGCTATCGGCGTTGCTAACCCGGTCATGGCTGAGAAGATGGCTCACGTCTTCGCGGAGCGTGGCGATCACGCCCTGATTTTCCGCGGTGATGACGGCCTGGACGAGTTGACCATCGCCACCACGAGCCGCCTGTGGGAGGCTGTAGACGGCGAACTGACCGAGTACCGTTTTGACCCGACCGAGTACGGTCTGCAGAACGCACCGCTGGAGCAGTTGCGTGGCGGCGACGCCGAGTACAATGCGGGCGTTTTCCGTGCAATTTTGGCGGGGGAGGGCGAGGCCCCTAAGAGCCCGCTGCGCGCCATTCACGACGCTGTGGTGATGAACGCTGCGGCTGGCCTGGTCGCGTACCGCCCGGTCAACGGGGAGAGCTTTGAGACCCGTTTCACTCAGGCTTTGGCTGATGCGCGCGAATCTATTGCATCCGGTGCAGCGGAGCGTGTGCTCAACGCATGGGTAGAGTTCAGCGAAAAGCACGCAGAATAAAGAAGCTCAGTAGCTGATGATAGGCACCCGAGATGGGGCGCACCGAATGGTGTGAGCTCGTCTCGGGTGTTTGTCGTTTAACGGGATGCGTTGAGGAGCCCGAAGGTTCGGAACATTTGAGCGCGTAGCTTGCGGGTCGCGGAAGCTGAGGTGCATGAAGCTGAAAGCAACGGACGAGAACAGCATGGTCGCACCGTGAGGAGTACAGGTTCGGTCCGTGCCAGCCTGAGCGTAGAAAGCACCGGTGAGCAGTCGGTAGGGTAGTGAAAAATAGGTCTACTTTACATAATGTATATTATCGGCTTTTTAGGGAGGTCTAGAATGAACCAAAGATTCCCCGTATCTAAATAAAGTCTTAACAGTTCATGTATTAACCTCACTCGGTCACCAGAACTGTCACCAGTACTCAATCCACCTGAAATAATGGATATACCCCGCATCACGAAGGTGCTGTCGCCTCGTGTGCAGATCCAACGTCAACCACGCCGGTTGATGTACACCAAAGGAGAAAACTCGTGGATTGGCTCTTTGAGACACCCTGGACACTCTGGGTTGCACTCGCCCTCGTTTTCGCCGTCATAGAAATGCTCAGCCTCGACCTGTTCTTTCTCATGCTGGCGATTAGCGCAGGCATCACCGCAGCAATATCGCCCTTCGTGGATAACATGCTGATTCGAACCGTTATTTTCGTGGTGATCTGCCTGATTCTGGTTCTTGGTCTACGCCCGCCGCTGCTGAAAAAGCTCAATAAATCAGCCACCGGAGCTGTCACTAATGCTGAAGCACTCGTTGGTGCTGAGGTGCGCGTCACTCAAGATGTGACTAGTGAAACCGGTTTGGTGGTACTGGCTGGCGACACCTGGACGGCGCGCACCGCCTCCGGAACGCTCGTAGCAGGATCACACGCGAGGGTACGAGCCATTGAGGGTGCTACCGCAATCGTAGAGCCTCTCCCCCATGACTAAGACTAACAAACTAAGACCCATCTGAATACCGGCTCCAAAAGCCAACTCAGATACTCCAAAAACACACCATATAACTCACCGATAAGGAGAAACAATGCCTATCAGCCTTATTCTGACGGTCCTACTCATCCTCTTCGTGCTGACGATGCTCGCAAAGACCGTGCGCGTCATCCCGCAGGGACGAGCCGGCATCGTCGAACGACTGGGTAAGTTCCACGCCGTCCTCAACCCCGGCCTGCACATCGTCATCCCCGTAGTTGACCGCGTACTGCCCCTCATCGATTTGCGCGAACAGGTCGTTTCCTTCCCCTCGCAGTCAGTGATTACCGAAGATAACCTCGTGGTCGGTATCGACACCGTCGTGTACTTCCAGGTCACCGACCCGCGCTCGGCAACCTACGAAATCACCAACTACATTCGCGCCGTGGACGAGCTGACCAGCGCAACCCTGCGTAACGTCGTTGGTGGCCTGAACTTGGAGCAGACCCTCACCTCCCGCGACCAGATCAACGCTGAACTGCGAGGCGTACTCGACTCCACCACCGGCCGCTGGGGCCTGCGCGTCTCCCGCGTGGACATCAAGGAAATCCAGCCCCCGGTATCCATCCAGGACTCCATGGAGAAGCAGATGCGTGCAGAGCGTGACCGCCGCGCCGCAATCCTCACCGCAGAAGGCCAGAAGCAGTCCGACATCCTGACCGCAGAAGGTGAATCCCGCGCCGCAATCCTGCGTGCAGAGGGTGAAAAGCAGGCGCAAATCCTTCGTGCAGAAGGTGACGCACAGTCCGCAATCCTGCGCGCAAACGGTGAAGCAGAAGCCGTGCAGAAGGTCTTCGCAGCAATCCACGAATCCAACCCCAGCCAGCAGCTGCTCACCTACCAGTACCTGCAGACCCTGCCCAAGCTCGCCGAAGGCGACGCCAACAAGCTCTGGTTCATCCCGACCGAACTCGGCGATGCACTGCGCGGCCTCGGCAACGCATTCGGCACCCTGCCCGCATCCGACCTGGCAGACGCACCGAAGAAGCCCGTAGCAGAGGCACCCAAGAGCGCACCGCAGGCACCCGGAAGCTACGGCATCAACGGCTAAACGCGAAATCTAACGCATAAAAAGGCGTGAATCATCAAAAATCACGCCGAATAAACACCACCACGTTGGGCGGGTGGAGACTATTACCGATATAATGGATGTTTTGTAAACGTTCGAGGGAATAGCTCTCCCCCGCCCAACGTTATGCCTAAAGCGCCAAAGAGCGCACCCGACGACACTGGAGGAAAAATGAGCGATCGTAGCCTGCGCGGTATGCGCCTGGGTTCCCAGTCGATGGAAACCGAATCGAACGTACAGCCCGCGCCCCGCCAGCGCGTCGAATACCGTACCGCTGACGGTGACCGCGTTTTCGTGACCTTCGCGGCAGAAGCAGAAATCCCCTCGGTATGGACCGCAAAGTCCGGTAAGGAAGCATACCTCGTCAACGGCGACTCCACCGCAGACGCCGAAGAAGAGAAGCCCGCACGTACCCACTGGGATATGCTCATGGAACGCCGCAGCATCGAAGAGCTGGAAAAGACTCTGGAAGACCGCCTGGAATACTACCGCAAGCACTACGCGCTCTAAAAGCACCGTAGACATGCCGTAGAAACGCTGTAGAAAGCCCGCTAAGCGCCACTCGTGCTCTTAGCGGGCCTTTTCTTTATTGTGATGCTGGCTTCCGTCGGTACGTGAGCCAGGCGTGAGCCAAGAAAGAGCGCTACAGAAAAGCACAAAAAGACCGGGGCAGATACGTAACGTATCTGCCCCGGTCTTTCGTATAAATCTCAGGTGCGAGAAGCGTCTGAGCAAGAAGTCTTACTTGCCCAGAGCCTTCTTCAGCTTCTGAATGCGGTTAGCCATACCCCAGCGAGTCACCTTAGACATGGAGTCAAAGATAATGTTGCCGTCCATCTTCGAAGCGCCAATCTCACGCTCAACGAAGGTAATCGGAACCTCAACAATATTCAGACCGGCCTGCTCAGAACGCCACGCCAAATCAACCTGGAACACGTAGCCCTTCGAGTCAATACCGTCCAGGTTCAGGCGCTGCAGAGCGTCACGACGGTACGCACGGAAACCAGCGGTAATGTCCTTGATGGAGGTGCCCAGAATCAGGCGGGTGTACAGGTTGGCGCCGCGAGAGAGAACCTGGCGGTGAGCCGGCCAGTTCTTAGTCTTGCCGCCGGGAACGTAACGCGAACCAATAGCCAGGTCAGCGCCTGCCTCCACGGCACGAACCAGAGAAGGAAGCTGCTCAGGCTGGTGCGAGCAGTCAGCGTCCATCTCAATCAGAATGTCGTAGCCTGCCTCAAGGCCCCAATCGAAGCCAGCGAGGTACGCGCCACCCAGGCCGTCCTTAACGGTGCGGTGCAGAACGTGAATCTGGGAATCCTTAGCCGACAGCTCATCAGCAATCTGGCCGGTGCCGTCGGGGCTGTTATCATCCACCACGAGAATGTCCACCTCGGGAGCTGCCTTACGAAGACGCTCTACCACGATGGGTAGGTTCTCCTTCTCGTTATACGTCGGGATGACAGTTAGAACGCGCATATTACTCCCCCACAGGTGCATATAAAACAGGCAGTGTAGGTATCCAGTATACCGGGTATACATGCGGGGAACTGAATCCTCGGGGGCTTCCACTACCCCTAAACCACCTAAAAAGGTGTTGACAAGCTAAAAAATTAGTTACTTTCAGTGTAAATAGATTCCAGAATGGGCAGAGGCGAATCCTCATCCAGCACCGGAAGCAACGGAATGCGAGCGCGGGGGTCGGTGCTCCACGATGCGACGCGGGAGTCGGGTGCTTGGACCATGAGGGCTTCTACGCGCCACTGTGCTACGAATGCGGGGGTGTCGGGTGCGAACTGGCCGGTGAAGGGGTTTTCTTCGTGGGCTAGGCGGTATACGCCGCGGGTGAGGGCGGCGAAGGCGCTGCGTGCGGAGATGCCGTATTCGTCGTTGACGAGTTCGCGGATGAGGGACCAGGCGCCGGGTGCGTACAGCTGAGCATCAGAGCCCAGCGCGATGGAGGTGCCGGCTGCGTTTGCGCGGCGGGCTACGGATGCCACAGATTCGCGTGCTTCTCCCCCGGCGTGTGCGAGGAGTGCTTGGACGGTGTCGTTGGCGGCTTCGTCTTCTTCGGGTTCGCAGACGCTCAGGCCCAGGTTGATGCGTGCTTCTGCTAGCTGGGTGAGGTGTTCGTCGGTGATAGGGTCCTGCGGGGTGCTGATTGCTGCGTCGAGGCGGATGGACAGCCAGGGGCGGGTTTCGCGTACGGCGAGCGCGGCGTTGGCCGCGGTGGTGAAGCTGGTGGATGCGTCGATGGAGAGTAGGAGTGCGGCGTCTTCGGCTATCTGTGCTGCTGCGGGGGCTTCGGTGGGTGCGACGAAGATGCCGACTAGCTGCAGGCCCTTGATGGCGCGTTCGCCTTCGGTGAGGGGGCGTAATGCCTTGATGGCGCTGATGAGTTCGTCGGTTTCTACGCCGGTGGCGTTGAGGATGAGGCGGATGTCGGGTACGCCGTGTTCGGCGCTGTAGTAGCTGAGTGCGGAGACGAGGTCGGGGACGTCTTCCATGCCGGCGAGTAGGGTGTGGGTGTGGTAGCCGGCTGCGCGGTATGCCTGCAGGTAGTCGAGGATTTCGGGTGCTTCTTTGCCTGCTACCGGTGCCAGTGCGCGTGCAAAGGCGGGGGTTAGTAGGGCGCCGTCGAGTTCGGTGATGGTGGCTGATTCGTCGGCAATTGAACGTGCCCCGGAGTCGGAACCAACCCAGCGGACGAAGCCGTCTTCGACGAGCATTGCGGTTGCGTACGGGTCGACCGGGCTGTACACGCTACCATCTACAAAAATACGGGTAGACATTAGATTCCTTTCACCTTTGAGGCGCGCCGAGGCGCACACGGGGCGGGCACTTCAATTGTGCTCGCGTAGCTTAGCTGAGCGTCTCATTTGAGTATAGAAGCACCCCCGCTGCCTGTGGTAGTTCGTTCGTCCTTAGATGAGGCGGAACTTAGATGGTACAGAACAATACACAGTCGCGGGGGTGGTGGCCCGAGCTGGTCGGGTGCGGTGTAGCACTATGTACGGTGTAGCACTACGGTGCGGGTTAGACGTCGAGTGCGACTACGCCGCGGCGTACCGCCTCGATTGCTTCTTCACAGCGGGCGCGGATGACCGGGTCCAGTGAACGGATGTGCGCGATCTGGTCCAGGGCGTCCAGTACCTGCTTTGCCCAGCGTACGAAGTCGCCGGCGGCAAGGCCGGTGTCCTCGATTGCCTTTGCGAGGTGTGCGCCGTTCGCCCAGGCGTACATGGGTTCGACCAGACCGAAGTCGCATGCGGGGGTCGGGTTGACCTTGAACTGTTCCTCGGCTGCGTTCAGGTCGGCGAGGCGCTGCGTAATCGTCGCGATGGGTGCGCGCAGGGAGGGGTGCGGGTAGTGCGCCAGGTATTCCACGGCGTCGCGCTTGCCCTGGTAGGTTAGTGCGGCGACGGTTGCCGCGATGGCGGCGGGTTCCAGGCCGTCGAGGAAGTGCGCGTCTAGGCACAGGGCGGTCAGTAGGTCGCGCTCGCCGTAGATGCGGCGCAGAGCCTGGCCGCCGGTGGTTAGCGACAGTTCGTTATCCTCGGTGCGTTCGACGTAGCCGTAGCTCTCCAGCAGACGCGCAATGCGGTTGAAGACCTGCGCGATAGTGTTGGTGCGGCGGGCAATCTGACGGCGCAACCCTTCAGTCTCAGAGTTGAGCTTCTGCCAGCGCTCAGCCCAACGCATGTGGTTCGCGCGGTCGGAGCAGCCGTGGCACGGATGGTTACGCAGCTGAGCCTGCAGAGCCTCCAGCTGCGCGTCAATACTGTTCTGACGAGCAGGGATGTTCTGCTGTGCGAGCGCACGCGGGGCGCGGCCGTCGTAGAGTGCCTGGCGCATGCGGCTTGCGGTGTCGCGGCGTTCCTTGGCGGTTTTGAGGCTTAGGCGCTTGGGGATTTTGATGCGTGAGACCGGTTCGACGGCGCCTTCGAAATCGCGGGTTGAGGCGGTGCGCTGGTGCGCGTCCTCGGTGACGATGCCGATGCGCGGGTCGGCCTGCGAATCGGAGCGGGTGATGACGACTGCGTAGCCGCGGGAGCGGCCGTGCGGAATGTAGATGATGTCGCCGGGCAGTAGCTGCTGGATGCTGTGATGTGCCTGCGCGCGGGCGTGGCGTTCGTTGCTCTTGGATGCCTTCTTTTCCAGTTCGGCGATCTGTCGGCTGAGCTGGACGTATTCGGTGAAGTCGCCCAGGTGGCATGCCATGGCTTCGCGGTAGCCTTCTAGGGCGCTTTCGTTTTTGCGTACGCGGGAGGCGACGCCCACGACCGACTTATCTGCCTGGAACTGTGCGAAGGAGGATTCCAGGATTTTGCGGGTGCGTTCGGCGCCGTAGGAGGCGATGAGGTTTGCCGCCATGTTGTAGGTGGGGCGGAACGAGGAGTTTAGCGGGTAGGTGCGGGTTGAGGCGAGGGTTGCCACGTGTTCTGGGGACATGCCGGGGCGCCACATGACGACGGCGTGGCCTTCGATGTCGATGCCGCGGCGGCCTGCGCGTCCGGTCAGCTGGGTGTACTCGCCGGGGGTGATGTCCACGTGGGATTCGCCGTTGTACTTGGTGAGCTTTTCCAGGATGACGGTGCGGGCGGGCATGTTGATGCCCAGTGCGAGGGTTTCGGTGGCGAAGACCAGCTTAATCAGGCCCTGGGCGAAGAGGGTTTCTACGACCTCCTTGAACAGAGGCAGTAGGCCTGCGTGGTGCGCGGCGATACCGCGGATGAGGCCGTCACGCCATTCGTAGTAGCCGAGGGTGTTCAGGTCGCGGGTGTCCAGGTGAGCGGTCGCTTCCGCAATGTAGGCGCGGATGGTCTGCTGCTGTTCGGGGGTGGTCAGCGTAATATCGGCGGATACGCAGTGGCTGACCGCGCCGTCGCAACCGGCACGGGAGAAGATAAAGCAGATGGCGGGAAGCAGGCCCTGCTTGTCGAGGGCGCGCACCATCTCCGGGCGGGTAATGCGCTGCGGATGCAGAGGCTTCTGCTCACCGCGCGCATCAAAGTCCCGGTCGTTGCTGAAACGATCGTTGCTGAAACGGTCACGACGGTCCGAGCGGCCGCGCTCGCCGCTGCTGAATGTCTCGTTGAGCCAGCCTTCACGGCGGTGACGGAAACGCTCACGCTTGCCGCCGTAGCGTCCACGGCCCGGTGCGGAACGGAAGCCGGGGCGTAGCGCCTTCAGCTGCGGGTTCAGGCGCAGACCGGCAAGCAGAGGGTTAGCGCCCGCCTCCACGGTTGCGCCGCGCTGCTTAGCTTTCTGTGCCTTCTTCGCCTGCTTGCGGGAGAGTTTCTCCTCCGGCTCCTGGTTCTTGCCCTGGGTGTGGTTCTTACCCTGCGCGGAGTTGTCTTCGGGTACGAACAGGTCCACCACGCGGTGACCGACCATCATGTGCTGCCACAGGGGCACCGGACGGTGCTCAGAAACAATGATGTCCGTGCCGCCGCGCACCGTATCCAGCCACGCGCCGAACTCCTCAACGTTCGACACCGTAGCAGACAGGGAAATGACGTTCACGTGCTCGGGAAGGTGAATAATCGCCTCTTCCCACACCGCGCCACGGAAACGGTCCGCCAGGTAGTGCACCTCATCCATGACCACATAGCCCAGGCCGGTCAGCGTGGTCGAGTTGGCGTACAGCATGTTGCGCAACACCTCGGTGGTCATCACGACCACGGGTGCTTCCGTGTTAATGCTCGTATCGCCGGTGAGCAGACCCACGTAATCCTCACCATACGCGCGCACAAAGTCGTGGTACTTCTGGTTGCTCAGCGCCTTAATGGGGGTCGTGTAGAACGCCTTCATGCCGCGGCGCAACGCCAGGTAAATACCGAACTCACCCACAATGGTCTTACCGGCACCCGTAGGCGCGGCAACGAGGACGGAGCGGTCCGCCTCCACGGCGGCACACGCCTGACGCTGAAAATCATCCAGCGGAAAATCAAGGGACGCCTCAAAAGCCCCGAGGGCGGTCTTCGCGTATGCGGCGCGCTCTCGGGATGCGGCGTAGGCGGCAGCGTAGTCGGTGCCGGTCTGCTCGTTAGAAGAGTTAGAAGTGTGTGCGTCGGATGTGTGCTGTGCATGGTGCTTGCTCATAGTATGTCCAGTGTAACCGCTCGCCCACCGCCCACCTTCCGAAAGCATCCCGGATGGGCACTAATCCGGTACGGGCGAACAGCGAGCGCATCGGCTGCGCGGTTTCGGCGCAATATACGCTGCGTTTCTGCGGGGATGTACCGGCGGGCGTTGTAAAAATTCGTCTGTGCGCCTCGAGACCCTTTTGTGGAATATGCGAAAGGGGCGGGGCACAGAGATTCTGTGCCCCGCCCCTTTCGGCGATGTTGCTCAAAGCGAGCTATTCAATTTAGGAAGTCTTCTCGTCCTCGAAGTAACCCATCTTCGCCAGGTCTTCGGCGCTGGTTGCGGTGTTCAGGCTTGCTTCGTCTGCACCCTGCGCCAGCTTTGCGAGCTTGCGGTCGCGGCGCTTGTCGTTAATCATGCAGATGAGGATTGCTGCGAAGAAGAAAATCAGCAGCGGCGCCATGAGCACGAACATCATCATGATGTCGCTACCGGGTGCAGTCAGTGCTGCGATAACCGCAACGAGCACAACAACCCAGCGCCAAGACTTCAGGATGGTCTTACCGCGAATCAGGCCCAGCATGTTAATGCCGACCAGAATCACGGGGATGATGAAGGCGCAAGAGAACGTCACAACGAACTTCAGGATGAAGGAGATGTACACGCCCGCGTCAATGTAGTTACTGTCGTTGAGGGGGGTGAACTTCAGCAGCGCGTAGACCACGCCGGGGAGGGTGAAGTACGAAATGGCGACACCGCAGGCAAACGCGAAAATAGATGCGGTGAGGAAGCCGAAGAGATACTTCTTCTCCTTGGTGTGCAGTGCCGGCAGCAGGAATCGCAGTGCCTGGTAGAGCCAGACGGGAGAGGCGATTACCAAGCCGATGTACATACCGACCTTCAGCAGCTGGTCGAAAGGAGATGCGACGCTACCGTAGTTCAGGTTTGCGTTGCGGCCGGTTTCTGCGTTGATCTGCTGCAGGGGTGCAGAGATCATATCGATGAAAGGCTGGTAGAGGAAGACCGTACCGATGATGGCTGCGATGATGGTTGCGATAGCCGCTTTGATGAGGCGGTCGCGGAATTCGCGCAGGTGTTCCTTGAGTTCCATGCGTGCTTCAGGATTGATTTTGCGGTTGCGCACGTCCTGGTCAGGTGTTGCCACGTGGTGTCCTCTGGGTGTCGGTGCCGTGTGTGATTCGGCTGAGGGGGTCTGGTGGGGTGTTTATGGGGTGGTGCCGCAAAACCCGTGCCGGCCGGTGGGCTGGCACGGGTTTGGTGCGTCGGTGGCGGGACCGTTACTTGGTTTCGGTCTTGCCGTCCTTGCCGTTGTCTACGACCTCAGCGGTGACGACCTCTTCGCCGTCCTTCTCGCGGGGGTCCTTCTTGGAATCGTTCTTCAGGCCCTCAACCTCGGTCTTGAAGATGCGCATGGACTGGCCGAGGCTGCGTGCCATACCGGGCAGCTTGGGTGCGCCGAAGAGGAGGACGATGAGGAGGATAACGACGATGATGGTCGCGGGGTGGCTGAAAATCTGGCCCATGGTGGTGTGCCTTTCTGTTAGAGCAGGTCTCCGATGTTTTGAGGTTGGCCGAGTCGATCTCGTCGGGAGACCCGTCGCTTGATCCGCTCAGACCTGCGTGTCTGCTTACCTTGTTCGTAGTTATTGTATGCCTCGGTGATGGGTGTGAATACCCCGAGGGTGGTGTCTCGCGGGAGTTTTCGGCTTGCGTTCGCTTGCGCTGCGTCGAATTGTCCCTCGATTGACTCGACCCAGGTTACGGTTTCGTCAAGGAGTGTGAAACCGCGAGTGAGTGCTTTGTAGGTGAACCATGCCAAATAGAGGAGCGAGCAGATGATGAGCGCGCCCCATAGCAAAATCCAGAACCACCAAGACATGAGCACCATTATACAAGTTTTAGGTTAATGTTTTGGCCCCTTAGATGGGTTTTTAGGGCGTTTTTGCTTGTGGGTGAAGTTCTATTTTTCTGCGGGCGCACCCCTGCGGCTACTCGCGTTGAGGGTTTGCAACTGGTCAAGCAGCGCCGCGCGCAGGTGCGCAGGGCCGACCAGTTCGAGGGCACCTCGGTGCGCGATGACGGTGTCGAGGATGTTCTTATCGCCAGCGCCGTGGGCGTTGTTGTAGTAGTGGATGCGCACGTACTGGGTGCGTGAAGCCTTCTTCACGTGGTGGGTGCTTCGACGCATGTACGTTGCGGTGAGAGTATCAAGCGGCTCACCGCTGGGAATATGCTCGGTCGGGTGAATCCGCAACTCAGCAAAGGGGTTGGTCTGAGTGTTGTGCTGCTGCGCGTGCCAATGCGGAACGGTGTCACCGGTGACCGGGTGGGTACGACCTGCGCCCGCCTCGTGAATGTGGTTGATGCGGGTGAGGCGGAAGTTACGCCAGAAAGTGGGGGTCTTCTCCCCTGCTTCATTATCCGTCGCCGCGCTGTCGGCAGTCTCGTTGTTTCCCGCCTCGCCGGTGGCCGCGTGAGCAAAAGCCTCCGGTACATACTCGGGGACTTCCTCACCGCGCGCGGCATAGTAACGTTCCTCAGCGGTACGGCACCACGCATGCAGATACATGTGGTCGCGGTGCAACACCAACGCATACGGGTCCACCAGACGATCCGCGGCACGCTCAGAGGTACCGTAACCAATAGTCACGGCATTGCCGCTACTCAAGGCGGCAGTCGCCTCCTGCAGCAGAGGCTCCTCCGGGGCGAAGCACAGGTGCTGCGCATAAACGGGCGCATTCGGGTACGCGGCGGCGAGCGCCGCACGGATACTGCCCAGACGGGCATCCGCCGGGTGCAGAATATCTGCGGCAGAGAGGGTAAAGACGAGAATGGCGAGCTCAGTGTCGGTAAGGCGCGCGTAGTTCAGCAGCGTGTGCGGGGTGGCGCCGCCAAAGTCCGGCAGCAGGTTAATGTAGCTGGGCTTGAGGGCGTCCGGGTCCTTGGGATCAGAATCGAAGGGAACGGTATCTACCCGCGCGAAAATCTCGGCAATGGTTTTGCCGAGGTCGCGGTTTTTCTCGGTGTCCACGCTGTAGAGGGCGTTGAGCTGATTCAAAGGCATGGGCTCTTCACCATGGGCACTCGCCCAGCGGTCGGCACGGTGCAGACCCAGGAGCAGGTCCACAAGGTCGTCGAGTGAGTTGTTGCGGTTGCGCTGGTTGATACCTGCCCAGGTGCCGGGGTCTTCGACTGCGCCGCTGTGCAGGTCGGTGAGGGTGCGCAGTAGTTGCTGCTGGGCGGCGTAGCTGTCACGCTGGCGGGTAGAGGCATCCTCCGATTCCTCGGGCGGCTCAATCACGCAGCTGTAGCTGGTCGCCGCCACAGCGCTATCAATCGTGCCGTACGAGGGCACGGTGAAGGGCTCCGAGACTGTGGAATCGGCGTTGACCTCGGCAACGATTAGGCTCTCTTCGTAGCCCTTAATGTCTTCAAGCCAGTTCTTGGCGTTGAACGTCGCGTTGATGGGGGTCGAATCGATACGTGAGAGCATCGTGAGCTTCTGAATACGGCTGGCACGGAACGTGTACTCCTTACGCTCCGAGCTCTCAGTGTAGTAGCCGACAAAATACCAGGTGCCGTAACGGTACCCAATACCGGCAACACTGACCTTCTCCTGTACGCGGGTCGCACCGGCAGCCGTCTGATAGGTGAACGTGACTGTCTTACGCTCCGCATAGGCGGTGAACAGCTCATTCAGGTGCGGGTTATCGCTAAAGTAAATGCGCTGAAGGGGCTCGCGGTAGGTGTACAGGTTCTTCGCGCGCTGACGCTTGCCGGTCTTCGGGTCCAGAATCTTCGCGGCGGCGAGCGCCTCATCGGTGAGGTTCTCGCTGGTCAGCGCAATCTTACGCAGGATGCGGTAGGCGTCATCCTGCAATTCGGTGCCTTCCCAGCCGCGCAGGATGGTGTTGATGAGGCGGAACTCCTCAGCGGTGGGGTTCCAAGCGGGCAGCTTAGCGGCGTCGCTGGGTTCGAGGCGGTAGCGCTCCCCCAGATCCGTGGTCACGTGGGTAATGCGCGCGCCGGCATCACGCAGGGTCTGCTTGGCTCGTTCAAAGGCGCGTTCCTGGGCCTCACTGAGGGAGCCGTTAGCGCGCGTGCTAATGCCGAGCAGGGTCAGTAGCTCGTTGCGGCTGATGCCCTGGGTTCGGGTTGCGGTATCGGGTGCCTCGGCGGCGGTGGCGAGGCGGTGAAGAGTCATGTAAAGCTGAGCTGCGGTGGACATGATTCCATCATACCGTGTGTGTTCCGCGGCACTTACTTTGCGTGTGGGGTGGCTACGGGAAGAATGCGCGGGCATAAAATCTCGCGGACGCGCCGATAGCCCGGCACAAAAACTTGATACGCAAAAGCCCGGCGCCCTCTCCCACAATCGGGAGAAAGCACCGGGCTGCGCGTCTCTGCGCGTCTTACGTGAGAAGCGCGAAAAACGCGAGAACCTTGCTAGTCCTTAGCGGACGTCCAGCAGGTCCACCACGAAAATCAGGGATTCACCGGGCTTAATGACCGAACCAGCGCCGCGGTCACCGTACGCCATGTCGGCGGGGATCTCCAGGCGACGACGGCCGCCGACCTTCATGCCGAGCAGACCCTCATCCCAACCGCGGATAACCTGGCCAACGCCCACCTGGAACGGCAGCGGCTCGCCGCGGTTCCAGGACGCGTCAAACTCTTCACCGGTGGAGAATGCCACACCAACGTAGTGGGTGAGCACGCGGGAGCCGGGAACAACCTCAGCGCCTGCACCCTCGATCAGGTCGGTAATGGCCAGCTCGGTGGGGGCGTCGCCCTCGGGGAAATCGATTTCGGGCTTTTCGCGGTCGAGGTTACGCTGACCGAAAGACATGGGTGTCTCCTTTGATTGGTTCGACATACATCGAAATAGTGGGTGCGCTCGCCGCCCATACAGGATAAGCGGCGAGCGCTGTATAAAAATGTGACGTAAAAATTTGGGTGCCGGGCTACTGTGCGGTTGCCGAGGCGGTAGCCGCCGGGGTCGCAGAAGCGTCTGCGGTTGCCGAGGCGCTCGCCTCCGCAGCAGCCGCGCTAGAAGCCGCCTGAGCACGCTGCAGGGTCTGCGGGTTCTCCTCCGCGCCCAGAATATCAACCACGAACACGAGGGGACCCGAAGGCTTGGAGCCGCCGGTGTCGTTACCGTACGCCAAATCCGCCGGGATGACCAGCTCAACGCGGGAGCCGACCTTCTTGCCCTTCAGACCCTGAGTCCAGCCCTTGATAACGCCCTGCAGGGAGATACCCATCGGGGTGGCGGCGTTGTAGTTGCCGTCAACGACCTTACCGTCGGAGTACTGCACGCCAATGTAGCGCACGTACACGGTGTCGGTTTCCTTGACCTCGGCGCCCTCGCCCTCGATGAGGGTCTTAGCGGTCAGCTCGGTGACCTCCGGCTTGTTATCGGGCAGCTTAATTTCAGCCTTGCCGGTGGACTCATCCAGGGTGAAGGACGGCAGCGACGGGTCAGCCTCAACAGCCTTACCGGTTGCGTACTTGGGCAGCTTCGTCTTCACGGTGTACACCTCAACGTTAGTTGCGGCGCCGGGCGAAGCGGTCGTAGTGGTCACGCCCGCGGTGCTGCGCTGCTGCAGAACGTTGGTGGTGTACGAGAAAGAACCGCCAACCTTAATCTTCTTCAAGGTTTCGTACACCTGCGGTGCAGCCTGCTTCAGCTGATCGTTAATCGGCAGCAGAATCGGCTCGCTGGAGTAAGTGGAACCGTTAAGCTTGCCGTCGGTGCCGTTGAACACGGCAGCCTCAACGAGCACGTAGTCACCATCGTTGATGGACTCGCCGTTACCTTCCTCAATCACGTACGCGGAGGGGCTAGAAGCGGCGAAGGGAGTCGCGAAGGACGCCTCAGGTTCAGCGGTCGCGTTCTTCAAGGTGTACTGCACCTTGGACAAATCGCCATTGCTGGACTGCGCGCCGCATGCGGACAGTGCGAGCGCAAGAGCTGCCGCGCTGGCACCGAAAATAGTGAGCTTAGAGCGTTTGGTCATAGTGTTATCCTCTGGGGTTTTCTGTGAGAGTGGGGCGTGTGAGTGCCCGTGTGCCACAGAACAGTTTACAGGTATAGGTTTAGCTGTTTTATGCTACGGCACGTAGCTGTGTTCAGGCTGTGTCGCGGCCGGGGTGTTCCCGAAGGCCCACAACCCCGACCGCCGGTGGGTTTCCCCTCATCAGAGTGTTTCTAGCAATGCTGTTTAGCGGCGCTGTTTAGCAGGGCGGCGGGAATGCCGCCTCCTGGTGCTGACGCGCCTTAGATGCCAACAGGCTCAGCACCTCCTCAAGCTCCTCGCTACCGGTAGCAAACGGGTCCTTACACACCAGCGTGTGCTGCGGGTAGGCATTGAGCTTCAAATGCACCCAATCCACGGTGAACTGCTCCCCCGCCGCAACCGCCGCATTAATGAAACGCGAACGCTGCAGAGCGCGAGTGTTCGGCGGCTGAGTCTTCGCCGCCTCCGCAGCACCCTCGGGCAGGATGCGCTTGACCGCACCGCGACGAACCAGCGCGTGGAAGACACTACGCTCCGGGTCGATGTCGTGGTACGCCAAATTCAGCTGACGGATGCGGGCGCTCGCATAATCGGCAGGCTGACCAGCCGCGCGGGCGCGGGCAATATACGCATCCAGAAGCTTCTTCTTAATAGCCCAGTCAATCTCAGTATCAATGCTGCTGTAGTCGCCGGACTCGATAGCGTCCAGGGTGCGCTGCCACAGGTCCAGGGCGTATTCCACGTGGTGGTGGTGCGCGCCGTACTGCTGCACGTACTGGCGTGCCGCATCCAGGTAGTGACGCTGAACGCTCAACGCCGTGTAGTGCTTACCATCCGTGGTTTCGAAGGTTGCGGTGCCGGTCAGATCGTGGCTGATAGCGCGCAGCGCCGCCGGAACAGACACAATATCCAGGCTCGTGACCGGGAAGCGGTCCTCCAGCATGCGCAGCACCAGGTCGGTGCTGGCAATCTTCAGCAGGGTCGTCGGCTCTGCCATGTTCGAATCACCATTAATGACGTGCATGCGGCGGAACTTCGAAGCGTCCGCGTGCGGCTCGTCGCGGGTGTTAATGAGCGGGCGAGCGCGCGAGGTTGAGGTGGATGCCGCCTCCCAAATATGGTCGGCACGCTGCGAGAACGAATACGAAGGCACACCCGTGCTGGATGCTGGGTCGGTCGAACCGGGCACCGGGCCGCCGTTCGGGTGGGTCTTACCGGCGCCGACCAGAATCTGGCGGGTCACCAGGAACGGCACGAGCTGGGCAATCAGGTCGTTGAACTGCAGTTTGCGGCTGATCAGGTAGTTCTCGTGGCTGCCGTAGGAGTTGCCTGCCGAATCCACGTTGTTCTTGAACAGGTACAGTTCACCGTCGAGGGGGCGGCCCTCCGAACCTGCGAGCAGGCGCTTGCGGGCGGTACGCGCCAGATCAGCGAAAAGCAGCTCACCGGCGCGTTCCTGCGCGAGTAACTCGTCAATGCTGCCGCATTCGGCGGAGGCATACTCGGGGTGCGAACCCACGTCAAGGTAGAGCCTACCGCCGTTGGGCAGGAAGACGTTCGTTGAACGCCACTGATCCAGGACGGGCTTGAAAAGGGCGGCGGCGGACTCTTCGATGCTCAGCCGACCGAGCCCGTGCGGGACGTAGCTGAGCCCGAATTCGCTTTCAATGCCGAAAATACGGTGTTCCATGATGCTGACCCGGCACGCAGGTGCGCCGGTTACTCGCCGCCCTTCTGGACGAAGCCGGTGACGAAGTCTTCAGCGTTCTCAGCGAGCAGGCCGTCAATTTCGTCGAGCAGGTCGTCGACCTCGCTCACGTCAGAGACAACGTGGGAGGCGGCGAGGGTCAGTTCCTGCTCCTGCTCGGCTGCGGTGGTTTCGGTCTGCTGTGCGCTGATGCGTTCGCGGCTCATGATTCTCTCCTCAAGGGGTTTTCGGTTGTGGACAAATAAGTTTTTAGTGGGGTCGGGTGCGGGGTGTAAGGGTTTTGGTACCCGGATTCTCCTGCACCCTAACTGTGGGTTATGTGGTTTTTACTCTTCCGAATGGGGGTATTCACCCCGGGGAAGAATGTGAGTTTATGTGGGTTTAGGGGGGTGCTACTAGCGCAGGCGGTTCAGCAACTCATCCGAATGGTTCACCTCATCCAGCAGCGGCTCCACCTGGGCGGCACCGTACCGGGTCGGCTCCATCATCGTAAAACGAGTCAGATCCTTCGAATACCTGCCACGGCAGGACACCGTATCCCAGTTAATACCCAGAATCTCCTCCGGCCAACGCGCCATCAACGTGCCACGCAAAAACGCGCGCGTCTCACGCGGCGGCTCAGTCGTCGCACGCTCAATCTGCTCCGCAGAGAACAGCGTGCGCATACGGCCACGCGCCACCAGACGGTGATACAGGCTCTTCGACGGGTCAATATCAGCGTACTGCAAATCCAGCGCCTTCAACTTCGGATTCGCATAATCTACGCCCTGAGCGACATAGCCGCGCACCAGCGCATACTTCGCCACCCAATCCAGACGATCCGCCAGCGAGAGCGGGTTGGTTTCCAGGGCATCCAGAACCTCACCCCACAGGTCAAGGATCTGCGCGGTCGCAGCGTCCACACCCGCCGGGTTCGACTCCTCATGCGCACGGGAGGCCTCATAGTAGGCGCGCTGAATCTGCAGGGCACTCGCCGAACCACTCGTGGACACCGGGTTCGGCAGGGTCGCCGAAGACGGCGCCAGCGGCAGCTGAACCGACAGCGACAAATCGTGGCTGACCGCGTGCATCGCCGCCACTGGATCAGACAGGCGCACACCCGGCAATACCGGAGCCTGCTCGCTGTGCGACTCAATCAGGTTCATCACCAGCGCCGCCGTACCAAACTTCAACAGGTTCGAATAGTGCGAGAGGTTCGCGTCAGCCGGAATCACGTGCAGGCGGCGGTACTTCGACTCATCCGCATGCGGCTCATCGCGCGTATTCACAATCGGGCGGCGAATCGTGGTCTCCAGACCAATCGTGCGCTCAAAGAAATCAGCACGCGAACTAATCTGAAAACCCGGAACCTCACCGTGCGTACCAATACCCACACGGCCCGCACCCGTAAAAATTGCGCGGGTTGCAAAGAACGGCAGGAGCGCCTCCGCAACCTGCTCGAATGGAACGTCACGGCTAATCAGGTAGTTTTCGTGCGCGCCGTAGGACTGGCCCTTCGAGTCGGTGTTGTTCTTGTACAGCTTCACCTGCGGCAAATCCTGCCCGTGGTTGCCCAGCTCCACCAGCGACTCATACGCCAGCGCGTCACCGGCAGCGTCATAGAGCACCGCGTCGGCGGGGGTCAGAACCTCCGGCGAGGAATACTCCGGATGCGCGTGATCCACATACAGGCGCGCACCATTAGGCAGGATCGCGTTCATGGTCACGCGGTCCCAGTCCAGACGCTCCGGGAAACCACCGCGACCGTGCACACCGGCGAGCGCATCCAGGGCGCTACGCGGCTCGGAGGGCTCACCCGGTGCCTGAACGCCCGCCTCGCGCATAATCTCCAGGGCGATATCTTCGCTGGTCAGCTCGGTGCGGGTGTGCGTCATCTGGCTCGAGTGGGCGGTGGAGGCGTCCTGAACCTGACCGAACGCATCACGCAGCGGCGACTCGGACTCACCCAGCCACTGACTCTCCGGGGTGGCGGTCGAGTAGTTCTCTGCCTGGCGTGCCTGCTCGGCGGTCAGCTCATCCGCCAGGGCACGGCGCTGCAACTCCTCACGGAAGGCGGCGCCGCGGCGGAACGCCAACTTGGCGTAGGTGTTGACCACCAGTGCGGACAGTACGGTCGGGTTGGTGCCCGGCGCGGAGGGGGCGATGACGCCGTACTCGGTTTCGGCGCCCATAATGCGGTGCACGCCGTAGCTGGGGGTGGAGTTCATGGGGTTCTCCTGAAAAAATCTATACCATCTAAAGGCTTTTGGACCTGCGGTAATGCTGGTTGTATTGCTGGATAAGCGCGGGGTGTGGGCTGAGCGCACAGTCGAGTGGGCGCGCGGTTTAGCGCGGCGGCTCCACCGACACCAGGCGGCCACGCACACCGGCAACGGTGAGTGCATCCTCAATATCGGGCAGCGGCGGCAAGTCCACCTGATCCTCAAACTCGGCGCGCACCGCCTCCAGCAGGTGGCGGGTACCAATACCCACGTTCGAGGCGTCCGCACCGGCGGTCAGCGCCTGCAGCTGCTCCTTAATCGCGGCCTTCTTCGCGCGGTCCACAATATTGCGAATCACCGCACCCGACGCGAAATCGCCGCGGTACAGCGTGTGAGTGGACAGGTTCGCGCTCGCGCCAGAACCAACGACCATGGAAGAATCCACGGTCGCCACAGCGTACGCCGTGGAGGGGGTGCGCGCGTACAGCTGACCTGCCGCCGCCGCAATCATCGCGGTCAGGGCGGCGCGGGTCGAACCGGCGGCTGCCACCTCCGCCGCGTCCAGGGGCAGGTCCTCGGTCAGGTACAGGCCGAAAATCTCTGCCGCACCGGCGGCGTCCGGGCGGTTAATGCGAATCTTCAGGTCGAGTCGGCCCGGGCGCATCACCGCGGCATCAATGAGGTCTTCACGGTTGGTCGCACCAATAACAATGACGTTCTGCAGCGACTCCACGCCGTCAATTTCGGCAAGCAGCTGCGGCACGATGGTCGTCTCAATATCGGAAGAACGGCCCGAACCGCGCATACGGAACAGCGACTCCATCTCGTCAAAGAACACGACGACCGGGTGGCCAGCCTCCGCCTTCTCACGGGCGGCAACGAAAATATCGCGAATCTGACGCTCCGTCTCACCGACGAACTTATCGAGCAGCTCGGGGCCCTTAATGTTCAAGAAGTAGCCGCGAGTAGCCGAACCCGGGTTCAGCGCAGCCGCACGAGCCGCCAGGGAGTTCGCCACAGCCTTAGCAATCATGGTCTTACCGTTACCGGGAGGACCGTACAGCAGAATACCCTTGGGCGGTGCCAGGTGGTAGCGCTCAAAAATCTCGGGGTGCAGGTACGGCAGTTCCACCGCGTCGCGAATCTGCTCAATCTGCGCGCCCAGGCCACCAATCTGCTCGTAGGTGACATCCGGAATCTCTTCCAGAACCAGCTCCTGCGAGCGGGAAGCGGGAACCTGCGAGGTCAGCATGCGGGTGCGCGTGTCGAGGGTGACCGCGTCGCCAGTGCGCAGCTGCTCAATGTCGAGGGAACCAGCCACGCGCGCCACCTGCTGAGCACCCGAGGACGTATCAACCAGCACGCGCTGCTCATCCAGCACCTCGCGCACGGTCACCACGTCACCGAAGGGTTCGGTGTCCAGGGCGAGCACCGCCTCCGTCTTGTCGTTGAGCAGCACGGTCATGCCGGGGGTCAGCGTGGACAGGTCAACGAGCGGGGACACGGGAATACGCATCATGCGGCCGCTCACCTGAACATCCAGGTAGGTGTCAATCTCGGCGGGAGTCTTATCGTCCGCAACCTGCTCGTAGGTCATGGTCTGGCCCTCATGCACCGCCAGCACAATCGCCGAATTCAGCGGCGGCATAACATTCTGCGACAGGGACGCGCGCAGACGCTCCACCTGGTAGCGCATGCTGGTGATTGCCTCAACGAGCTTGCGGTTCTTCTCCCCCGCACCACGAATCTGTCGGCTCATATTGTCGCGGGTTGCCTCCGCAGCGGAGAGTCGACGCAGCACGGCATCATACTCCTGCGCGCTGACGGGCTGACTGCCGGGCAGGGAGGTCGACCCGAAAGCAGCCGAGTAGTGCGGTGCCGCGCTGGCTGCACTGTGGGCGGTGCCGTACTGGGGGGTTCCTGCCTGATCTGCAGATTCGTGGGTGGACACGGTAGCTCCTTTAGCTGTTCGTCCTAATCGGCGGCTACTCGATGCGGGTGATTGGGCACAGTGAGTAGCCTGGTGAGTGCACTGCGGGGGCTCCAGGCAACGCCCGTGCCCCCGCAGGTCAAAGGTGGTTCAAATTATTCGGCGGATTCAGTCACCGCAGAGTCAGTGTCAGCGGCTGCGCCGTTTTGTTCGAGCGCAATCTCGTTCGCGCGTGCGGCGTGAGCGGCAAGGTTCTTCGCATCGCGGGCTGCGCGGCGAATCTTCTTATCGGTCACCTCACGCTCACCCACGTTCATGGGAATCCACGCGTTCATATCCTCTTCGGAGAAGTCAGTCTTGGACGCGCGACGCTTCGGTGCCAGGCGCACCGCACCGTCAGCGAGGCGACGAGCCACCACCAGGAACGCGGTGTGTGCAACCATGCGGTGGTCGGGGCGCACAGCCAGGCCCTCCACGTGCCAGCCGCGCACAATGGTTTCGTCGCATTCGGGTTCGGTGAAGCGGCCGTCCAGGCGCATGCCCTCAACCAGGCGGGACATCTGGGTCACGGTCGCAACGTAGCAGATGAGCACGCCGCCGGGTGCGAGCGCCTCCGCTACAGCGTCCAGGCATTCCCAGGGTGCGAGCATGTCGAGTACGACGCGGTCGACGCTGCCGGGCTCTTCAACCTGCGGCAGGGTGTCCTGCAGGTCGCCGATGCTCAGCTTCCACGCCGGATGGGGGCCACCGAACATGGTTTCAATGTTGCCGCGGGCGACGTCTGCGAACTCTTCACGACGTTCGAAGGAGTGCACGCAACCGTAGTCGCCGACTGCACGCAGCAGGGCGATGGACAGCGCGCCGGAGCCGACGCCGGCCTCGACGACGCGTGCGCCGGGGAAGATGTCTGCCTTGACGATGATCTGGGCGGCGTCCTTGGGGTAGACGACGGCTGCGCCGCGCGGCATGGAGAGCACGAAGTCCTTGTAGAGGGGGCGCAGCGCCTGGTAGAGAATGCCGTGAGTGTTGGGGATGACGGTGCCTTCGGGTGCGCCGATGAGGTCGTCGTGCTTGAGGAAGCCCTTGTGGGAGTGGTATTCGCCGCCTTCGGCGAGGGTGATGGTGGTGATGCGGCCGCGTTCGTCAGTGATCTGGACGCGCTCGCCGGGGCGGAAGGGGCCGCGGCGGTTGATTGCGCCGGTGGGGGTGTGGGTGCCGCTGCTCACGGGGTGATTCTCCTCGGGTTTGGGTCAGTCTGTGCTGTTCGCGCTTTGCGGCGAACTGTGGACGGAAAAAGTCCTTTTCTATTTTAGCGGAGTCTGCAAATCGGCTGTGGCGTGTTCCCCCGCGGGCGTGATAATGCGGGGCACGGATGAAGCGATGACCACTGAGCAATGAGAGCTACTCATTTTTAGTTAGACTTGAGGAGAGTTCGCCAGAATCCTTGGCGGGCAGAAACACCTTAGTGCCCACGAATTATGGGGCAAAGGAAAGAGTATTGTGACTGATTTCAACTCACTGATTGCCGAGTTTGGCAGGCAGGTGCGGGAGAATCTGCGCGTTGGGGAAGGTGAACCGGAGGCTCAGCTGACGAACCCTGTCGCTACCCTGTTGCAGGACTTTGGCGCTTTGCATTCGATGAAGGTTGTGACCGTCCGTGAAACCTCGCTGAAAACAGCGGGGGGGGGTCTAGTTTCTGAGGGTCTGGTGCGCCCTGATTACGCCATCATGGTCGATGGTGTTTTAACCGGTTACGTGGAGCTGAAAGCTCCGGGTAAGAACATTGACCCCGCTTCTTTCAGTAAGAAGAGCCACGAGTATAAGCAGTGGCAGCGGCTGCGGAACCTTCCGAACCTTTTGTACACCAATGGCACCGAGTGGCGTCTGTATCGTTATGGCGAACCGGTGCTGACGAGCACCGGGTACGACGCGGTGCATATGCATGGTTCTTTCAGCGGCCATGGCACGCTGAGCGCACCGGATGCTCTCGCGACGTTTTTCCTGAACTTTTTGCGGTGGGTTCCTGCGCCGATTAAGAGCGCTGACCAGTTGGTGGAAACTCTCGCTCCCCTTGCGGCTTTGCTCCGTGAAGAGATGCTTTTGGGTCTTGCCGTACAGGAAAAGACATATAAAGCAGATCAGGCAAAGGCTAAGAAGAAGGGTGAGGAAGATTTTGTGGTTCCTCCCCCGCTGGTGGGTCTGCGTAAGGATTGGCGTGATACTCTCGCCCCGAGTACCAGTAATGAAGAGTTTGCCGATAGCTTTGCGCAGACGGTGGTGTTCTCCCTGGTAGTTGCTCTCTCAGAGGGTCACGACCTGAGCCTTGAGACGTTCTCGACCATGGCGGGTCGTTTGCGTTCTCAGCACGGTCTGCTGGGTAATGCGCTGGGTCTGCTGACCGAGCACCTGGATGAGAAGAGCTCCCTGTATAACGCTCTAGCCGTGATTGTGCGCGTCATGGGTGCCGCCTCCTGGGCTGATATTTCCGGCGGCAAGTCGGATGTTTATCTGCACCTCTACGAGCACTTCCTGAAGGTCTATAACCCCGAGCAGCGCAAGAAGACCGGTAGCTACTACACCCCCGTTGAGGTGGTAGACCAGATGGTGCGCCTGGTAGATGATGCGCTGCGCACCTACCTGGGTAAGGAACACGGTCTGGCGAGTGAGGGTGTGTCCGTGATTGACCCGGCGATGGGTACCGGCACCTATCCCCTGTCAGTCATGCATCAGGTGGCGAAGACGGAGAGCCTGGCTCCCGCTGCGCGTACTCGTGCTCTGAATCGTCTGGCGAAGAACCTGTACGGCTTTGAGCTGCAGTCCGGTCCTTTCTCCGTGGCAGAGCTTCGCCTGAACCAGACCCTTAAGGAGCTGGGGGCTGACATTCCTGAGGACGGTCTGAACCTCTATGTGGCGGATACTCTGAGCGACCCCTACGCTAAGCAGAAGCCGGTGAACGGTAATACTCTGCGTCTGCTTTCTCAGTTGTCGAATAAGGCAACTAGGGTGAAGCGTGAGGTGCCTATTCAGGTGTGCATTGGTAATCCGCCGTATAAGGATAAGGCGGAGGGTATGGGCGGCTGGGTGGAGTCGGGCTTCCGCTCTGCCGATGTCGCCTCCCCTATTCTGGATGACTTCCGTGCACCGGGTATGGGTAAGTACGAGTATGTGCTGAAGAACCTGTACGTCTATTTTTGGCGCTGGGCGTTCTGGAAGGTTTTTGAGGATTCTTTCCGTGCTCTGGAGGGTCAGCTCGATAGTGCTCAGCATGCGGGTGTGGTCTGCTTTATTACCGCAGACGGCTATCTGAATGGACCCGGTTTCGCGGGAATGCGAGAGTATATTCGCCGTTCCTCTAGCCGCGGATGGATTATTAACGTGACCCCTGAGGGTAAGCGCCCTCCCAAGGGAACAGCTGTTTTCGATATCGAGACTCCGGTGTCTATTGCTCTGTTCTTGCGTGAAGAAAATACCGATGAGGAAACCCCTGCGGATATCCGCTATGTGGCTCTGCACGGAAAACTTGAGGAGAAACTGCAGGCTCTTGCCGCTCTTGACCTGGATGGTGCCGAGTTTGAGCCGGTGCGTTCCGGCTGGGGTGATAAGTTCGCTCCCGAAGCGGGTGGCGACTGGGACAGTTACCCGGCATTACCTGATTTCTACCTAGACCATTTTCCTGGGATTAATCCTTCTAGGTCGTGGGTATATGATCCTTCCCCATCCATTTTGGAAGAACGCTGGGCTGAGCTGATTGAGGGCAATGATTTGCAGGTACGTGCCGAGCGTTTCAAAGAAACACGCGACACAACTATTTCAAAGGGAAAGAAGCCCCTTCCAGGTACAGACACGTTCCAGGGAAGTCGTGAAAGCCTTAACGACCAGATTGCTCGTGAGCTCATTCCTGATACGCCGAATATTGTGCCTGTGGGATACCGCACTTTTGACCGACAGTATATTCTGGCGGATTCTCGTCTGATTCACATGCCTTCTCCTCAGCTGTGGGGCTATCGAGTTCCGGAGCAGATTTTTATTGTGGAACAGCACGCGCACTACCCCAAAGCAGGTCCTGGCCTATACTTTAGCTACTTGATTCCGGATAAGCATACCTTCAACAATCGTGGCGGACGCGCTCACCCAGTGTTAAACATTGGCGGTACCCCAAACCTTACCGAACCTGCCGCGCAGATGTTACGTGAACGCTTCGGCAACAATGCTCCGGGTGACCTCGTCTACTACCTGGCGGCACTCACTGGACACCCCGGCTATGTGCGCACCTTTGACGAGCCCCTCCAACAGGCGGGTATCCGTGTGCCCCTCACCGCCGACCCTGCACTCTGGGAACGCGCTGTTCAGCTTGGTAAGCAGGTCGTGTGGCTACACACCTACGGTGAGCGTGGTGAGCCGCTACCGGGTATGAAGTACCTGCACCAGCTGCCTAAGGATGCAGACTACACCCTGCCGACCCCGACGGTAGACATGGGCAGGACCATGCCGGAGAAGAAGCCCAGCTTCTCCCCCGACCCGGTAAACGGTAGCCTTTCTGAGGAGCAGGATATCCCGGTTACGGGTACGGTTTCCTTCGGTCAGGCACGTTGCGAGAACGTGGAGAAACGCGTCTTCGACTACACCGTCGGTGGCAACCAGGTGCTGGGACTGTGGGCTAAATACCGCCTCAAGAAGCCGGTAGTGCGCCGTAGCTCCTCACTCAACGATATTGTTCTGCGAGAATGGCCGGAAGCCTGGAGCGAAGAGTATGAGCGTCTGCTCTACACTCTTACGCACCTGGTGCATCTGGAACCTGCTCAGGAGAAGCTCCTTGATGAGGTTCTTGCCGGTGAACAGATTTTCCGTGAGGAATTTGTAGACACCGAAGACTAGCCGCTCAGGACTAGTTGCTGAAGAGTAACACCAGTTATTGGGTTCTACAACCGGTTAAACGCAAGGGGGTGGGTGACCCTGGAGTATTCCAGGATCACCCACCCCCTTGTTGGGCTTATATTGCTCTCAGAAGCCCTACGCTTCCTTCTGCGCCTCGTACGTGCGAACCTCAGCTAACATCTCTGCGGCGAGCGCATCGACCGCCTCACGGTCGTACGGGCGAAGAGCATACAGCTCCTCAATGACAGACGCAGCCATCTTAGAGGACCACGCCCAGGCGTGCCGCCAGGATGTCACGCACCAGCGCGCCACCGCCGACGGTAGTGTCCGCCAGAGCCTTCACAGCCCACGCATCCACAGCCGCCAACGCCGCCGGAGCGTTCAGGTCCTCACCGAGCGCCTCACGCACAGCGGCCAGCAGCTCAACAGCCGCCTCATCGGTGACACCTTCGGAACCCTCACGGCCCTCAGCCACCGACACCGCATGACGGTACGTATCCAGGCGAGCCTTCGCGTGCTCCAGGAGCTCATCAGTCCAGAACCAATCCGAACGGTAATGCTGACCCATAATCGCCAGACGCACCGCGTTCGCATCCTCACCGGCCGCACGCAGACGCGAAACCAGCACCAGGTTACCGCGGGACTTGCTCATCTTGTGGCCATCCAAACCGACCATGCCGGTGTGCGCGTAATGCTTAGCGTGCGGGCGTGCAGACACAGCCCACGAATGGCCCGCGCCCAAATCATGGTGCGGGAACGTCAAGTCGTTACCGCCAGCCTGAACGGTCAGCGAACCATCCACAAAACGGCGGGCAATCATCGTGCACTCAATATGCCAGCCCGGGCGGCCCGCGCCCAGCTCGCCGGCATCCCAGCTCGGCTCGCCCTCACGCTCAACACGCCACAGCAGCGGATCCAGTGCGTCACGCTTACCGGCACGATTCGGGTCGCCGCCGCGCTCAGCGAAAATCTCCAGCATCTCATCACGGCTCAAGTGACAGACCTCGCCCGGTGTCCACGAGTAGCCCTCAGCGTTCGCGGGCAGCTCACGCACAGCCTTCAGATCCAGGTACACGTCACCGTCAGGATGCACCACACCCTGCTCGTCCGTGAAACCGGGCACGCGGTACGCCAGGCCGCGGCGCAGCAAATCCTCAATCAGCGGGAACAGCCACTCAATGGACTCCACCACACCCACATAGTGCGCCGGCGGAATCACGTTCAGCGCCTTCATGTCGGTGCGGAACAGCTCAGTCTGATCCTCAGCCAGCTCACGCCAATCAACATTCGTCGCGGTCGCACGCTCCAGTAGCGGGTCGTCCACATCGGTCACGTTCTGAACGTAGGTGACCGGCACGCCCGCATCCAGCCAGGCGCGGTGCAGCAAGTCAAAAGCAACATAGGTGGAGGCGTGACCCATATGCGTCGCGTCGTACGGGGTGATACCGCAAACGTACAGGCTCGCCGCCTTATCCTCCTGAACCTGAACAATCTCACCAGCCGCGGTATCAAAAATACGCGGCAGCGCAGCCTGACCGGGCAGAGTCACAGAGGCGGGGGCATCCCAAGCTCGCATGGGTTTCCTTTCCGTAAAAACGCCCACAACCGGTGGACGCGCCACACCCGCCGCCCAACCTCAAGGCATGCGGGTGCCAAAAAATCTACTCCAATAAGAATACCCGCCCGTGAGAAACTCACGGACGGGTATGTCATATCACGCTGAGGGCTAAAGCCTTAGAACGCCGAAGAAGTAGCGTTCAGAACGCCAGTGCCCAGACCAACGAAAATCAGGATACCGAGCGCAATGCGGTACCAGATGAAAATGCCGTAGGACTTCGAAGACACGTACTTCAAGAACCAGCCAATCATCAGGTAACCCACCACAAACGCAACCAGAGTAGCCACGATAGTCGAGGGAATACCGTAGTAGCCGGTCGCCTCCTCGCCGGTGACCACCTTGAAGGTCTTGTACAGGCCAGACATGAACACGGCAGGCATGGCCAGCAGGAACGAGTAACGTGCCGCAGCCTCACGGGTGTAACCCATGAACAGACCCGCAGTAATCGTACCGCCCGAACGAGAAACACCCGGGATCAGTGCCAGCGCCTGTGCGCAACCGTACAGCAGGCCGTGACGGAAAGTCAGGTCCTTCAGCTCACGCTGCTCGCGGCCGAAACGGTCCGCAAGACCCAGGAACACAGCAAACACAATCAGCATAGTCGCCACAATCCACAGGCTACGGAACTGGGTGTCAATGTAGTCTTCCAACAGCAGACCCAGAACGCCGATGGGCAGGGAGCCAATAATAATCAGCCAACCCATGCGGGCATCCGGGTCGTTGCGCGGTACGCGGCCGGTAAGAGCGCCAAACCACGCCTTCACAATGCGCACAATATCGCGCCAGAAAAAAATCAAGACCGCGGTCTCAGTACCCAGCTGGGTGATTGCGGTAAACGCGGCGCCCGGGTCAGCCTTCTCCGGCAGGATCTGGCCAACAATGTTCAGATGCGCCGATGACGAAATCGGCAGAAATTCGGTCAGGCCCTGAACAAAGCCCAAAATAATTGCTTGAATCCATTCCACGCATTCAAGGATACAGGAGGCGCACCCGCCCGGGGTGGTTCGCCGAAGGTGATGTGAAACTTCCGCAAACCGCCCCGTCCACACTCTGGAACGCTCAGGGTGCCGTTTCAGGAGGTACACCGCGGTGCAACCGGGGCTTATCCATAGCTCATCCACGGTTCACCCATGGCTCAAGGAGGCCGCGCAAACACCTCAAATGCGCGCTCTCCGGCGCGTCAAAGGTACGTCAACAGCGCGCTCTCCGGCGCAAACGTACTAGCCGCACGACCAGTCAAAAACACCGGTCTCAAAATCAAAAACAGCGCTACCGCACCCAAAATTCAGCACATCAAACTCATCGAACTCAATATAACGAGCCGTCATGCCCTCCGGCAGGCTCTGCGCATAAAAATGAGTGCCGCCCAGGTGAGTACCCACCGCAATCAGCGGCTTCGCCCACTCAAACCACGCCGAATCCTCAGCATCCCAATCGAAAGGACTCAGATAACCAGTCTGCGGGTCAACATTCTCAAACACATCACTGGGGATCTTACCGGCATTCGGGTCATCCGTCGGAACCCACCCCACCAGAGCAGGCTTACGGTCCAGCGGCTGCTGACGATCCGCCAAAGCCCAGGCGCTGAAGCTCTCCTCCTCACCGCGATGCTCACCGGGCCGGCGCACATCCTGCGGCGGCTCCGTACGGGATGAGAACTCCTCCTCACTCAGGTACAGCACCGCAAACTCGGCATCCAAAATATCGCGCAACAACAACTGATACGGATGCACCCGCGCCTGCGCATACTGCACCTCAAACGGGTCATCACTAGCAGCATTAGCAACACCCTCAGTCGCCTCATCCTCAGCGAACTGGCCATCACCAGCGAAGAAAGAGAACGCCACAACGCCCGGATACTTCTGCGTATCCGGCAGGTACTCCCCCGGCAACCTCACCGTAAAAATATGCTGCATCGGCAAACCAGTAAACGTACTGCGCGGCCACTGATCCTGCTCAATACCGGGACCGGTCGAACCCACCCAGCCAGCCTCCCACGCCTCGGTGGAACCTGCAGGCAGAGCAGTATCATCACCACCGCGCAGCTCATAATTCCAGGCACGGACAGAAGAATCGGTGCCCGCCGCATCAACGGGGCTAAACACCATCGCGTAGCTTTTCATGAGAGTTCCTCCCTGCAGACTATTCGCCCCACAGCACGCCGATGCACACAACACCTGCGCACATTAAACGAGTAAGGGCGGGATACATACTCCCAGTATGCATCCCGCCCCCACATCATGCACGGCTAACGGTCACCCACCAGCGGTCACCCGAAAACCTTGCACAAAGCATGTACGGCTATCGCCTACGCCTGACGCTCATCACGCAGCGCACGGTTCACAGCTGAAATCATCGCCTTCAAAGCCGCACGAGTCGTCGAGTTATCCACACCGATACCCCACAGCACGCGAGAACCAACAGCAGCCTCAACATAGCACGCAGCATTAGCAGTCGACGAAGACGACATGGTGTGCTCCGAATAATCCATCACGCGAATATCCACGCCCTCGCCCGACAGGATGTTCTGCAGAGCATCCACCGGACCGGTACCCGAAGCCGAACGGGTGTACGTGTGACCATCAATGTTCAGACCAACACGCAGAGTAGTCGCACCGGTATCAGCCGAATCAATGTTAATCGACTCAATACGGTACTTACCCCAACGCTTCTCCGTGTCGGTTGCGGGCAGGTACTCATCCGCGAAGATGTTCCACAGCTTCTGGCTGGTCATCTCGCCGCCCTCAGCGTCAGTACGAGCCTGAACAATCTTCGAGAACTCAACCTGAGCACGACGCGGCAGATCCAGGCCGTGATCCTGCTTCAGCAGGTACGCCATGCCGCCCTTACCGGACTGCGAGTTCACACGAATAATCGCCTCGTAGGTACGACCCAGGTCGCGAGGATCAATCGGCAGGTACGGAACCTCCCAGTACACCTCATCCACGGTCTTACCCGCCTCAGCAGCGGTACGCTCCAGAGCCTCAAAGCCCTTCTTAATAGCGTCCTGGTGAGAACCAGAGAACGCGGTGAACACCAAATCGCCACCATACGGCGAACGCTCATGCACCTTCAGCTGGTTGCAGTATTCAACAGTCTTACGGATACCGTCAATATCAGAGAAATCAATCTGCGGATCCACACCCTGGGTGTACATGTTCAGACCCAACGTCACCAGGTCAACGTTACCGGTGCGCTCGCCATTACCGAAGAGGCAACCCTCAATACGGTCAGCACCCGCCAAGTAACCCAGCTCAGCAGCAGCCACGCCGGTACCGCGGTCATTATGCGGGTGCAGCGACAGCACAATGTGCTCGCGGTGGTTCAGGTTGCGGTCCATCCACTCGACCGAGTCGGCGTACACGTTCGGGGTAGCCATCTCAACGGTAGCGGGCAGGTTCACAATCAGCTCGCGGCCGTTCTGACCGACCTCCAGCTCCTCAGCCACAGCGTTCACCACGCGAGCCGCGTACTCAAGCTCGGTGCCGGTGAAAGACTCGGGCGAGTACTCGTAGATAACCTTAGTGTCAGAAATCATCTGCTCTTCGTACTTGCGGCACAGGCGCGCACCCTGCAGGGCGATGTCCAGCACGCCCTCCTGATCCTGGTTGAACACCACGCGACGCTGCAGCACGGAGGTCGAGTTGTAGAAGTGCACAATCGCCTGCGGTGCGCCCTCAATCGCCTCAAAAGTGCGGGCAATCAGGTGCTCACGCGCCTGCACCAGAACCTGAATGGTCACGTCCGAAGGAATGTGGCCGTCCTCAACGAGAGTGCGCACAAAATCAAAGTCAGTCTGGGACGCCGAAGGGAAACCAACCTCAATTTCCTTGTAACCCATCTTCACCAGCAGCTTGAACATCGCAAGCTTACGGTCGGTGTCCATGGGGTCAATCAGCGCCTGGTTGCCGTCACGCAGATCCACTGCGCACCAGCGCGGAGCCTTCTCAATGACCTTATCCGGCCAGGTGCGGTCCGGCAGGTCAACAACAATCTGCTCGTGGAAAGGGCGGTACTTGTGTACCGGCATGGGGCTGGGCTTCTGGTGGTTTTTCATGATGAATTTCCTGTTGGTTGGTCCGTCTCGCTCTACCCCAATTGTGGGGCTCGTACCGTGCCGGGTATCGGTCCCCGGCAGCCGTGGTCAAGGCGGTGCATCAGAAAGGATGCAAAGGTGAGATGCCGCGTCAAAAAGCCGGAACGGTCGCGGCAGATTCTAGTGTGCCCCGTTCCGGCGAATAAGCAGCAGATTCACTGCCTGGCGAGTAACCCCGCGCATGCTCTCACCGTCAATAGTCATGCCTCCACGCTATCACAGGGGTCGGAGGCGGCGGCAGGGCACCCGGGAAGCCGTCCATCATCTGGAAAGAATTAACGGCAAAGGGGCGCAGCCACCATTTCTGGCGCTACGCCCCTTCTGTTCGCTATTCACGCATCTGCGCTATGCCCTAGCTAGAATCTAGTAGGCGAAAGCAGTCTGGCACTTGTTCTGATCAGCAGTCTGACCGGTCGCGTTACCCGCAATCGCAGCCTCCTGCTTCTCCATCGCCTCACCGGACGGGAAGTCAGTACCGATAGTCACCGACACGCCCTGAACCTCTTCAGTCGCCACCACGCGGGTCACATTCAGCTTCGCGGCGATTTCCTTCGCCTCCGCCTCGTAACCGGTCGAGTAGAAGACCGTGGTGAAGTTCGTCGGGCTAGCGGAAGTACCCGGAGTAACATTCGAGTAGCCCAAGCCCTCAATCACCGAAGCAATCGTAGCCGAACGGCCATCCAGACCGGTCGCGTTGTACACGTTCACCGGAACCGTACGATCCAGCTGAACCGGAGCGGCAGAAGTAGCCGGCGCCTCCGGAGCCTTCTCCTCCTTCAGCGACTTATCGTCACGCAGACGCTGGAACACGTTCGCAGCATCCGCAGAAACCTGCAGGCGGTTCTCATCCTGGCTCCACGGCTCAGTCGGCACCGTCGCAAACACAACATTCGACAGGTCCACGCCACCAAGAGCCGCACCAACACCCACCAGAGTGCTGATATTACCCAGGTTCTTATCCACCGTCACGTTCTGAGTAATCGCCTCAGCAATGTTAATCAGACGGCCCGGATTCGACAGAGTACCCTCGCTCTTCACCTTACGCAGCAGCGAAGACAAGAAGCCCTGCTGAGCCTGAATACGACCAATATCGGAACCATCCGAGAAGCCGTGGCGGCTACGCAAGAACGCAAGAGCCTGCTCACCCTCAACAGTAGAAGTACCCGCAGGAAGCTTCAGGCCACTGTACTCGTCATCAATCGGAGCGTCCACACACACCTGAACGCCGCCAACAACCTTCGACAGCTCCTTCACAGCGTTAAAGTCCACCAACATGAAGTGGTCAATATTCACACCGGTCAGCTTGCTAATGGTTGCCACAGTACAACCGGGGCCACCGCGAGACAGAGACTCGTTAATCTGAACGTTCTCCTCAGCCGGGTACACGGTGCCGCTCTCAGGATCAGTACACTGCGGCACATCAACCATCAGGTCACGCGGGAACGACAGCACGCTCACGTTCTTACGGTCCTTGCTGATCTGCAGCAGCATCATCACGTCCGCGCGAGCCTCAGAATTGCGGTCATCCTCATCGCCGTACGCGCCGTTATTGCCCTTACGGGTGTCGGAGCCAATCACGAGAATGTCCAAGGCGCCGTTCTCCAGGCCGTTCTTGTAATTGCTGATGTTCAGCTCCTGAGTATGCAGATTATTGCGCATACGCAGAGCCAACACGCCACCAAAGCCAACAACAATGACGAGCATGCAAGCAGTAAGCAGAGCAATCCACTTATTGCGGTTTGAAGTCATCACCGTCGTGCGCATATGACGACCGGTGCTTCGTAAACGAGGTGCCTGGGGCATACCTTTTCTCTTTCTGCCGGTGAGCAAGTGCTTTCTCAGAGTAACACTCTTCCCTATGAGCGCCGAATGAGAGTGAAAAGTTTCACCCGGAGGCATGCACATATTTCTGCAAGCCACCGGGCGAAAACTAAGGATGCGCGACCGCCCCAAGGGCAACCTCTCGGGGCTGCCTCGCAGGGCAAAATCTCAGGGCGATGCGCTCAGGAAAGCTACTAGAATCCCAGGCGGTTCAACGCACGCGCGTCAGACTGCCACTCCTTCGCAACCTTCACATGAATATTCAAATAAATGCGGGTACCGAGCATCGCCTCAATCTGCTCACGAGCCTTCGTACCAATCTTGCGCAGGTTCGAGCCGCCCTTACCGATAATGATGTACTTCTGCGACTCACGCTCCACATACAGGTTCACGTGCACATCCAGCAGCGGGTTATCCTCCGGGCGGCCCTCACGGAACTCCATCTCCTCAACCGTCACAGCAATCGAGTGGGGCAGCTCCTCGCGCGCACCCTCCAGGGCAGCCTCACGCACCAGCTCCGCGATGAGGGTTGCCTCCGGCTCATCGGTCAGCTCACCGTCCGGGTACAGCGGCGGCGACAGCGGAGTGTACTGCGCCAGCAGGTCAGCAACCGCATCCACCTGGAAATGCTTCACAGCAGACACCGGGATAATCGCAGCCCAGCCGCCCTTACCGTCAACCGGCATCGGCTCAGCAACCTCACCGGAGCGGCGCTTAGCCGCAGGACCCGAACCCTTCGCGAAAGGCACAGCATCATTCTTGCCGCCCTTACCCTTGGGGCCCTTACCCTTCTGCTTCGCACGATGCGCGGCACGCTTAGCACGAGCCGCACGCTCAGCACTCATGACCTCCTCGCCGAGCGCCTCAACAGCCAGCAGCTGCTCACGCAGCTCCTCAGAGCTCACAGTGTCAGCCTTCGTCACAATAGCAACCACCGGCTTATTGCTCGACGCCACCAGCTGCGACGCAATGTAACGGTCACCCGGACCGATCTTCTCATTCGCCGGAATGCAGAAGCCCAGCACATCCACCTGCGAAAGGGTGCTTGCCACCAGGTCGTTCAGACGCTCACCCAGCAGAGTGCGGGGGCGGTGAATACCCGGGGTGTCCACCAGAATCAGCTGGTACTCGTCCTTGTGCACAATACCGCGGATCGTGTGGCGGGTCGTCTGCGGACGGTTCGAGGTGATAGCCACCTTCTGACCGACCATAGCGTTCGTCAGAGTGGACTTACCTGCATTCGGGCGGCCCACCAGCGACGCGAAACCCGAACGGAAATCCGCCGGGTAGGTCGGCAGCGGGGTGCTCAAGTCCAGAGTGCTCAAATCGAGCGGGGTGTACTCCTGGTCCATTGTGTTTCTCCTTATCAAACCCCGTGCGGGGTGTATGGGGTGCCAGCATCATCTGCCTGCGCCTTCCAGGGCGGGGCGGCTGACTCAAAGTGTGTTAGGGAAAATGCGGCGTCTATATTCGATGTCTAGCGGTTGCCGTGCTGATCGGTTGCCGGTTCAGCCTCTGCAATATCTCCCGGAAGATCCGGATGCGCGTGCGGCTCAGCCACAGCGGGCGGCTCCGTATCCACGGTGAGGATGTCAGCAACCTCCGCGGAATTAGGCTCCGAGGAAGACGCAGAGGAACCTTCAGCGGTCTGCTGCTCATCACGAGGCGGCTCATACCACGCCTGCAGCATATCCACCTGGTGGCGGCGGCCCGACGAACCAATCGCACGAATATGAATGCCGTCAATCTCAATCTCAGAACCGACAATCGGCACCATACCCAGATGCTTAGCGAGCAGACCGCCCACCGTATCAACATCTTCATCGTCGAGTTCACGACCGAAAATCTCGCCCAGCTCATCAATACCCAGACGGGCAGAGAGACGGAACGTGCCGTCATCGTTCAGCGTGTAATCGGGGCGCTCATGGTCGTACTCATCAGAAATGTCACCGACCAGCTCCTCAATCAGGTCCTCAAGCGTGATCAGACCGGCGGTGCCGCCGTACTCATCAACAATGATTGCCACGTGCGTGGACTCGCGCTGCATCTCACGCAGCAGGTCCATGGCGCGCTTCGACTCGGGCTCAAAACGAGCCGGGCGCATCAGCTCAACCACGGTCGGCAGGGCGGTACCTTCGGGAGCCTCACCGTGCAGGATGAAGGCGCGCATCGCGTCCTTCAGGTAGAGCACGCCCAGAATCTCATCGCTCGAATCACCAATCACCGGCATGCGCGAATAACCCGAACGCAAGAACAGGCTCAGCGCCTCACGCAGAGGGGTGTCACGGCTGACGGTGAGCATGTCGGTGCGCGGAACCATGAGTGAACGGATGCGGGTATCGTCCATCTCAAAGACGGACTGCACAATCTGTGCCTCGTCGTCCTCGATGGTTTCAGCGTCGGAGGCGCGGTCCAGGAACTCGCGCAGCTCCTCCTCATCGAACACGCCCACCGGGGCCTCAGCCGAACGTTCCGGCGCCAGGCGCACACTGAGCTTATCGAGCAGACCAGTCGCCGGGCTCAGCAGAACCGACAGGTAGTGCACCGGGCGAGCCAGCACACGAATCGACGCGACCGGGCGGTTACGGCCCAGAGCACGCGCCAGCACGTGCAGAATCGGGTAGCCCACCAGCGCAACGATCACGAGGGTCAGTACGATGGCGAGCGCGTGCACCTCGACCAGGTTCAGCAGGCAGGTCATGGTGGCGAGCACCGCGGCGGCTGCCGCAATGAGGCGGGTCAGGCGCAGCGGGTGCGTGTACGCCTCGGAATCACCGTCGAGGGTGCGCTGCAGGACGCGGGCGCCGAGGGTGTCCGGGTGTGCTTCCACTGCCTCCTCAGCCTCGTTGTGTGGCAGGTAGGTGAACGCGGTTTCGGCGATTGCCGCGACCACGGTCAGACAGAGCGCGAGAACGGCGAGGAGGGCTGTGAGTAGAATATCCACGCCGCTCCCCTAGTGTCGGGTTTCGACCGGTGCCGGGCGGCCCAGGAACTCTTCGAGGATGGAGCGCTGAATGCCGAACATTTCAGCTTCCTCTTCGGCGGTGCCGTGGTCGTAGCCGAGGCAGTGCAGAATGCCGTGGGTGGTGAGCAGGCACAGCTCGTCCAGGGTGCTGTGACCCGCATCTGCGCCCTGACGTGCGGCGACGGGCGGGCAGAGGATGATGTCGCCGAGCATGCCACTGGAGGGGTTTTCGGGGGTTCCCGGTTCCAGCTCGTCCATGGGGAAGCTCATCACGTCGGTTGCGCCGGGCAGGTCCATCCATTCGATGTGCACGCGTTCCATTTCGTCTTCGTTCACAATGGCGATGGACAGGTAGGTGTCATCGGCAAGGTGCATGCGTTTGAAGGCGTGCTCGACGAGGCGGGTGAGCACCTCGGTGTCTACCGCTTCGAAAGATTCGCGGATGAAGGCGTCGGTTGCCGGGTCGGCACCGGTTGCGGGTTCTTCACAGTCGAATTCGATCTCTGCCACCGTTTAGCGTCCTTCCGGGGTGGTCTGTGCGTTGTTGGGGTTCTGCTCGGCGTTCTTTTCGGAGCCGCCGTTGATGCCTGCGCGGTCCAGCAACTTCTCAGCTGCGGCCTCGATGGTGGCGCGCTTGACCTTGCGGTTGCGCTTGCGTTCCATTGCCTTCTGGTCTTCGCCCCACTGGTCGTAGGCGGACACAATGTTCGACACCAGGGTGTGGCGAACCACGTCGGAGGATTCCAGGATGCTGAAGTGAATATCCTCCACACCCTGCAGAATGTTGCGCACCTGCTTCAGACCGGAGGCGGCGCCACCGGGCAGGTCGATCTGGGTGATGTCACCGGTAATGACCATCTTCGAGCCGAAGCCCAGGCGGGTCAGGAACATTTTCATCTGCTCGGCGGTGGTGTTCTGTGCCTCGTCAAGGATGATGAATGCGTCGTTGAGGGTGCGGCCACGCATGTACGCCAGCGGTGCGACCTCAATGGTGCCCGCCTCCATGAGCTTGGGGATGGTTTCGGGTTCGAGCATGTCGTGCAGTGCGTCGTAGAGCGGGCGCAGGTACGGGTCGATTTTCTCGTTGAGGGTGCCGGGCAGGAAGCCCAGACGCTCACCGGCTTCCACGGCGGGACGGGTGAGGATAATGCGGTTCACTTCGTGGGTCTGCAGCGCCTGCACAGCCTTCGCCATGGCGAGGTAGGTCTTGCCGGTACCCGCCGGGCCGATACCGAAGATGACGGTGTTCGCGTCGATAGCGTCCACGTACTTCTTCTGGTTAATGGTCTTGGGGCGAATCGTGGTGCCGCGGGTGGAGAGGATGCTGGTGGACAGCGAGTGCGCCGGGTTGCTCAGTTCGTCGCCGAGCATGCCCATGAGGCGGTGAATGACCTGCACGGTAATCTGCGTGTCGTGGCTGGAGAGCACGCGCAGTTCATTCAACAGCTTTGCGGCGGTGTTGACGGCCTCGGAGGGGCCGGTGATGAGCACATCCAGGTCCTTGGGGCGCAGGCTAATCTGCTCGAAGTAGTCCTCGATAATTGCCAGGTGCGCGTCCTGCGGGCCGAGCACGGCGATCATTTCTGCGGCGCTCTTGAAGGATACGGTGCGCGCGGTCGAGAGAGGTCGGGAGGTAGTCATATGGGCTCCTTGGCTAGTGATGTATTTACAAGTATAGATGCGCGTGATGCACCACGCACCGGCTAGGTTCTGCCAGCTGGGTGCTAACGCGGGCGCTCTACCAGCGGCCCAGCACCACGTTCAGGGTGCACATGGCGGCAGAACCGGCGGTGGAGGAACGCAGCACCTCATCACCGAGTAGTGCCAGCTGCGCACCGGCGTCGGTGAAGAGCTGCACTTCGCGGTCGCTAATGCCGCCTTCGGGGCCGACGAGCAGGTAGATCTCTTCGGGCAGGTTCTCTGCTTCTACAAGCTTGCGTGCCAGGGCGCTGAGGCGTTCGGTCGCCTGCTCATGCAGGATGAACACGGCGGCGGACTGCTCAGAACCCTCCCCGGCAACTTCTTCAATGAGTTCGACCAGGTCGGCGGTGCTGTACAGGTCGTACACTTCGGGAATGAGTGCGCGGCGCGACTGCTTCGCCGCGGCGGTGACGGTGTTCTGCCACTTGGTGTGTGCTTTGGAGGCGCGCTCCCCCTTCCAGCGCACGATGGAGCGGTCCGCACTCCACGGAAGCACGCCGTACACGCCCAGCTCGGTGGCGGTTTCGATGGCGAGCAGGTCGCGGCCGTCCTTCGCGAGCGCCTGCACCAGGTAGATGGAGGGCACGCTGCGTTCCTCGCGCAGCTCCTGCACCTGCACGCTCACACCGTCCGCATTAATGGAGGCGACCGTACCGAGTGCGCGGCGGCCGGTGCCGTCACCCAGGTCGATGCGTTCGCCGAGCTCAAGGCGCTTGACGAGGGCGTGCTTGCCTTCGGAACCGCCGAGCGCGCAGGTGGCGCCGGGGGTGAGTGCGTCGTATTCTTCTGTGCTGATGTAGAAGATGGGGGCGCTCATGGTTCTCCTTGAGGGTGCGGTTTGAAAGCGTGGGTAGTGTGCGGGTGGCGTGTGAAATAGGTGTGCTGCTTAGCGCGGGCTCGTGCAGTGCTGTGCTGACAGCAGTGCTGACAGGAAAGCGGCGGGTGCGGGTTGAGTACCGCACCCGCCGCATCCTCAGCTTGGTGTAGGGATCCTACTTGAACTGGTCCTTCAGGCGGGAGAAGAGACCGCCGCGGTGCTTGACCTGCGAACCTTCGGTGAGGGATTCACCGCGCAGAGAGGCGAACTGGCGCAGCAGCTCACGCTGTTCTTCGGTCATGTCGGTGGGGGTGACCACCTGGATACGCACCAGCAGGTCGCCGCGACGCTCGGTGCCGAGCACGGTTGCGCCCAGGCCGTTGAGGGTGATTACGTCACCGCTCTGAGTGCCTGCGGGGATAGCAACTTCCTGGTCGCCGTCGAAGGTCTTCAGCGGGATGGTGGTGCCCAGCGCCGCCGCGACCATGGGGATGTTCACGGTGGTGACCAGGTTGTCACCCTCGCGGCTGAAGTACTTGTCGCGCTTGACGTTCAGGTCAATGTACAGGTCGCCGTTGGGGCCACCGTACAGGCCTGCTTCGCCCTTGCCGCGCAGGCGGATACGCGCCTGGTCGTGCACGCCGGCGGGAACGTTGAAGGTCAGCGGCACGTCTTCACGTACGCGGCCCTGACCGTGGCATTCAGGGCAGGGGGTCTTGATGACGGTGCCGTAGCCGTGGCAGTCGGGGCATTCGACCTGCTGCATGACGGTACCGAGGATGGACTGCACGCGGCGCTGCATGAAACCGTGACCGGAGCAGGTGGTGCAGGTTTCGGGCTGGGTGCCCTCTGCGGTGCCTTCACCGTTACAGGACTTGCAGGTCACGGCGGAGCGACGCTCAATGGTCTTCTCAACACCGAACACGGCGTCCTGCAGGCTGATGGAGACGGTAATCAGGTCGTCCTGGCCCTGACGCATGCGGGATGCGGGGCCGCGGGCACCTGCCGCGCCGCCGGTGAACATGTTCAGCAGGTCCTCGAAACCGCCGAAGCCGCTGAATCCGCCGCCCGGGTAGCCGCCGCCTCCGGGGTAGCCTGCGCGGCCCTGTTCGTCGCCGGTGGTGTCATAGTTGCGGCGCTTTTCAGGGTCGGAGAGCACCTCGTAGGCGAGGGTGACGCGCTTGAATTCTTCGGCTGCGTCCTCGGAGGGGTTCACGTCCGGGTGCAGCTGGCGTGCCTTCTTTCGGTACGCCTTCTTGATCTCTTCGGGGCTGGCGTCGTTCGATACGCCGAGAGTATCGTAGTGGCTCATGCGTTTCCTTCCTCTCGAGACGATGGCGGTGCTCGATGAGTGCACCGCCAACAATGGTCGTATCAATTCTAGGGGATACTACCCCCGACCCGATACAATGGCTAGGCTGAATGGGGGTCGCTCCCGCTATCCGCTTAATCTGCGGTGCGCCCCGAACCCCGTTTTAGTTCCCCCGCCGGTTCTGTCTTACGGTTCCGTCTGGTTGTTCTGTCTCATGGTTCCGGCGCTGTCACCGCCCCTACTGGCTCTGCTGCCCCTACCGCCCCAAAGGAGAATACGTTGAGTACCCACCACTCCCCCTACGGCTGGGGTGCCCAGGATCTAAACGCCGCCCGCATGAGCCGCCAGGCGCCGGCCCCGCGTAAGGTGCCGCTGCGCCGCGGCCTGCTGATTGAGGATATTAACGGCTGGGTGGGTGAGGTCGTGAAGGCTGAACGCATCGGCGGCGCCCTGTTCTTCGGACTCGAGGACGCGAAGGGTCGCGTGAAGAACTTCCCGTTGGGTCCGGGCTACTTGATTGAGGGTGAGCCCGTTGAGATTGTCGCCCCGGTGGCGGCGAAGGAGCCGAAGCGCACGATTTCTCGTTCCGGTTCCATTGCGGTGAAGAACGCCCCGGCTCGAGTGGCACGCGCCTCCCGCATCTGGGTTGAGGGTCTGCACGACGCCGAGCTCGTGGAGAAGGTCTGGGGCCACGACCTGCGCGTTGAGGGCATTGTTGTGGAGCCGCTGCACGGCGTGGATGATCTTGCCGGTGCTATTCGTGAGTTCGCGCCGGGCCCGGGCCGCCGCCTGGGTATTCTGGTCGACCACCTGATTGAGGGCACGAAGGAGCAGCACATCGTTGCGGAGGCGTTGGCTGTGCCGGGTGCCGCCGGGCACGTGAAGATTGTGGGTCACCCGTTCATCGATATTTGGCAGGCGGTCAAGCCCGCAGTGCTGGGTTTGAAGGCGTGGCCGCAGGTGCCGCGCGGTGAGGACTTCAAGAAGGGCACGCTGCGTCGTCTGGGTCAGCCGCACGAAACGCAGGCGGATGTGGCGCAGGCGTGGAAGCATATTCTCTCCCGCGTTGACTCCTACGCTGATCTGGACCCGACGCTGCTCGGTCCGGTCGAATCGCTCATCGATTTTCTCACCGAGCCGGGTGCCTAACCGCACCCGAAACCCGCTATTGCGCCCCCGTCTGCGGGCGCAGGTGTGAATTTGCTCAGAACCTTTCCCCCGAGGGCATTATCCTGTGGGTTCTGCCCGCTAAAGCGGTACAATAGTTGAGCGTGTGGCATTGCCCCTGTGGGTTTATGTTGCACCCTCACTACACTCTAGGTCACCACCGCTCAAACGATTTGCCTCTTCGGAGGGTATTTCCACCGGCTTAGGTGATCACCACAAGAAACTTCTATCGAACCAGGATTTTCGTGACTAACGATGTTCGCCCGGCAACCGGGCCTCAGAAAACCCGTAAGATTAGCGTGATTCAGGACCGCAACCGTGCGACTTTCGCGCATTTCGGCGGTATTCTCGGCATCATCCCTTCCGCTGCGGTTTTCTACGTCAGCCGCAATAACGCACCCTTCGCTGAGCAGGAAGCTCGCGAGGCGATGAACTTCACCCTCCTACCCTCCATTGCTCTGGTGGCCCTGTGGGTTGTGTCGTTCCTGCCCGGCATGGGCAACATTGCCATGGTTCTGGGTGCGCTCGTGTGGCTGTTCATGGCTATTGCGTCGCTGCGTGCCGGTATTGAGGTGAACCGCGGTGAGCCGTACAGCTACCGCGTGAACCCGCGCCTGCTGGACCGCTTCTACTCCACCGAGAACGCAGAATCCGCAGAGTCTTAAACCGCGCTGATAGCTTTTACGTTTGAACGCCCCGCACGTTGTGTGCGGGGCGTTCTACGTTTAAGTGGGGCTTCTTTACCCAGTGCGCGTGAATTACTGCAAACTCTACCGAATGGTGCTGTAGATAATCGTTGTTAAACGATCGTGGGCCCCTGTTACCAGGAGCCCACAACCGTATTCACTCAACTTCAGCAAAGACGAGAACACGCTGTTAGACATATACCGTCCTGCCATGACCTATTATGGCACAGCGTAACCTTCAACCACAACTTGAAATTGGGTGTTTTGGAGAATTTTTTCTCGGGAAAGTATTCGAAAAATACGCACCCTAAAAGCGGTATGGAGGAGTGGAAAATTCTTTCGGCTAGTCCAGCACAAATGCGAACAATTAGCACACCGGTGTAAGGTGTGATGCTCCCCCAAAATCCCTCCAAACAGCCCCGAAAAATTTTTTTAAAAGTTTTTCTAGACCCATAAAAACACCCCGAAATCACCGAAATATTACGGCAATCCCGGGGTACGCGCGGCGCGCAGGCAACAGCAGAGACGGCGCCCAGGTGGAGTTATGACAGACCAGAACCGGAACGCCGCCCCGATTGAAAAGCCCCTTGTCAGACCAATGCTTCTTAGTGTTCCTCGTGCTCGTCAGAGACCTCCGGGAGCAGCTCACGGGTCACAGCGTCGCCCAGAAGTCGCCCCTTGAGGGTCAGTCGCACGTGAGCTTTAGGGTCAGGTTCAGCTTGAGAATTCAAAGCATCAGGCTCAATCAGAGCTTGAGAAACTAGCCAGCGCAACGAGGCGCCCAGCTGCGCCTCATCGTGCACCGCGAGCAGCTCGCGCATCGCCAAACCCTCACGCACACGGATCATGAGCATAATCGTCTCAAAAGCACGGGTGGCGGTGTCCAGCACCTCACGTGCCGCCGCCGGGGACTCCCCCGCACGCACCTTCTGCGCGTAGGGCACCGGGTGCTTCACGTTCCACCAGCGGGTACCGTTCACGTGCGAGTGCGCGCCGGGGCCGATGCCCCACCAGTCCTGGTTGCGCCAGTAGGCGAGGTTGTGGTCGCTGCGGGTGTCCTCGCTGCGCGAGTAGTTGGAGACCTCGTACCAGTTGTAGCCAGCTTCGGTGAGTAGCTCCTCGGCGAGCAGGTACATGTCCGCCATGAGGTCTTCGTCGGGCATGGTGTATTCGCCGCGGCGGATCTGCGCGGCAAGCTTAGTGCCGTCCTCCACGATCAGCGAGTACGCCGAAATATGGTCCGGCTCGTAGGAGATTGCGGCGCGAACACTTTGCTCCCACTGGTGCAGGCTCTCCCCCGGCGAACCGTAAATCAGGTCCACGGACACCTGCAGACCGACCTCCTTAGCCCGGGCGACAACCTTCGGCACGTTCGACGGCGTGTGGGTGCGGTCGAGTACCTGTAGCACCTCGGGGACGACAGACTGCATGCCGAAGGAGACGCGGGTGAAACCGCCGTCCTTGAGGGTTTGCAGGTCCTCGCGGGTGACGGAGTCGGGGTTCGCTTCGGTGGTGACTTCTGCGCCCTCGACGAGACCGAATACGTCGATGGCTGCCTGTAGGATGCGTACGAGGTCGCGGGCGGGCAGTTTGGTGGGGGTGCCGCCTCCGAAGAAGACGGTGCGCATGGGGCGTTTTGCGACGCCGGAGGTTTCGAGGGTGCGTGCGGCGAAGAGGATTTCTGCGATGGCGTCGTCGGCGTAGGTGCCGAGGCCGATGCCGTCGCCGAAGTCTTCGGTGGCGTAGGTGTTGAAGTCGCAGTAGCCGCAGCGTACGGAGCAGAAGGGGATGTGTACATAGAGGCTGAAGTCGCGGGTTTCGCATCCTGCCGCGCTGGTGGCGGGGATGCGCCCGTCGCGGGGTGCGGGGGCGCCGGTGGGCTGGGCGGGCATTCTGCCTCCTGGAACTAGGTGTAGAGGTCGGGGGGATCAAATATGGGCACCGCGCATGCGGCTACGCGGGTGACTTCAGTGGGCGTGTAATATCAACAGACAGCGTGCAGAGAACCCGGCGGTACACGAGGCACCAGCCGGGTTCTCCACAATCAACAGGTCAGCACACAGCCGGAAAAGCTACAGTAGCGAAAGGCTACTTCTTCTTTTCCTTCTCCTCGCCCGAAGACAGTGCCGCAATGAAGGCTTCCTGCGGAACCTCCACACGACCGACCATCTTCATGCGCTTCTTGCCTTCCTTCTGCTTCTCCAGCAGCTTACGCTTACGCGAAATATCGCCACCGTAACACTTCGAAAGAACGTCCTTACGCATCGCACGAATATTCTCGCGGGCAATAATACGTGAACCGATAGCCGCCTGAATCGGCACCTCAAACTGCTGACGAGGAATCAGCTCACGCAGCTTAGAAGTCATCATCAGGCCGTACGAGTACGCCTTATCGCGGTGGGTAATGGCGCTGAACGCATCCACCTTCTCACCCTGCAGCAGGATGTCGACCTTCACCAGGTCGGCTTCTTCCTCACCGTCGAACTTCCAGTCCAGTGACGCGTAACCGCGGGTACGGGACTTCAACTGATCGAAGAAGTCGAACACAATCTCCGCCAGGGGCAGGCGGTAACGCATCTCCACACGATCCTCGGACAGGTAATCCATGCCGCCGATCTGGCCGCGGCGAGCCTGGCACAGCTCCATAATCGCGCCAATGTACTCGCTCGGGGCAATAATCGTACACGCCACCATGGGCTCACGAATCGTCGCGACCTTACCCTCGGGGAATTCGCTCGGGTTGGTCACGCGCTTAGCGTTGCCAGCCTCATCCACCACGTCGTAAATAACGTTCGGCGCGGTCGAAATCAGGTCCAGGTTGAACTCGCGTTCCAGGCGCTCACGCACAATCTCCAGGTGCAGCAGACCCAGGAAGCCACAGCGGAAACCGAAGCCCAGAGCGGCAGAAGTCTCCGGCTCGTAGATCAGCGCGGCGTCGTTAAGCTTCAGCTTATCCAGCGCGTCACGCAGCGCCGGGTAGTCCGAACCGTCAATCGGGAACAGGCCAGAGAACACCATCGGCTTGGGGTCCTCGTAACCGCCCAGGGACTCCTGCGCAGGCTTCGCGGCGGAGGTGACGGTATCACCCACACGGGACTGACGGACGTCCTTCACACCGGTAATGAGGTAACCCACCTCGCCCACGCCCAGGCCCTTAGAAGGCACAGGCTCAGGGGAAATCACGCCGATTTCGAGCAGGTCATGCTCAGCGCCGGTGGACATCATCTTAATCTTCTGACGCGGCTGCAAGCTACCGTCCACAACACGCACATAGGTGACCACGCCGCGGTACGAGTCGTACACCGAGTCAAAAATCATGGCACGCGCCGGGGCGGATGCGTCACCCTGCGGGGCGGGAATCGCCTCCACAATACGGTCCAGCAGAGCCTCAACACCCTCACCGGTTTTACCCGATACGCGCAGGACCTCGTCCGGCTCGCAACCAATCAGGTTCGCCAGCTCCTCAGCGTACTTATCGGGCTGAGCCGCGGGAAGGTCAATCTTGTTCAGCACCGGGATGATGGTCAGGTCGTTCTCCATCGCCAGGTACAGGTTCGCAAGGGTCTGAGCCTCAATACCCTGGGCGGCGTCCACGAGCAGAAGCGCACCCTCACACGCAGCCAGGGAGCGGGACACCTCATAGGTGAAGTCCACGTGGCCGGGGGTGTCAATCATGTTCAGCGCGTAGGAGGTGCCGTCAACGTCCCAGGGCATGCGCACAGCCTGGGACTTAATGGTGATACCGCGTTCACGTTCAATGTCCATGCGGTCCAGGTACTGCGCCTTCATATCGCGCGGGGCAACCACGCCGGTGGCCTGCAGCATACGGTCTGCGAGGGTGGACTTACCGTGGTCAATGTGGGCGATAATGCAGAAGTTGCGAATAATCGCGGGGTCGGTCGCCGCCGGAACGGGCGGGTTCTTCGACATGGGTGCCAATCACATCATCCTTTCGAGATGCTGGCTGCGGGTATGGGCATAGTTACCTATCATTTTCCCATACCCGCGCCATATGTGCGAACGGACCTAACGTTCCGAAGAATCCTCCGCAGAATCCGCACCATCATCGGCAGGGTTTACGCCCTCGGAGGCGCCGCTGAGGGAATCCAGGTAGCCCTCAATATCCTCGGCGATCACCTCGCCGGAGACAGTGCGCAGAGTCGAATCCATCTTCTGCTCAATCTCACGCACCAGCTCAACCTTCTCGTAGTCCTTCGCCATTTCTTCGGCGAGCTCCGCCTCCCACTCATCAGCGTGGGTGCGCAGGCGGTCGTACTCCTCCGACTCGACCTTAATGCCGAGGATGACCTCCAGCGCCTCAATCAGGCTCACGACCGCGCGCGGGTTCTGCTGGTCAAAACTCAGATACCCCGGGATGCTCATACGCAGCATGACAGAGGAGGACAGGCCGTGCTCGGCGGCGAGCGCAGACATCGCCATCGTCACCGAGGTAGAACCGGTGTAGTCCTCGTGCAGAATACCGGGGATTGCCGCCAGCTTCTCGTCGTGAGTGGTCAGCGTGTACGGGTACGGGCGGGTGTGCGCCACCTGATCTTCAAAGGTCTCAACGAAGATTGCGTGGTCCACGTGGAGCTTCTTCACGTACTTGAAGAAGCGGGTCATGAACCGCTGCAGGCACAGGCTCGGGGCGGGGCCGGTCACCACGAGCAGGCGCAGGCGGCGCTCCGGGATGGTGACCATGTTGTAGAACATCTTGGGCCACACCAGGACCGTGGATTCGGAGTCGTCGCTGTTCTGCAGCTGCGGGGCGACGGAACCATAGTCGTAGAAGTCGTCCATGTCGAAGCCGGGGCTCTCATCGCACGGGTCGAATGCGCGGTGAATCACGTCGAGGGCGTCCTCGCCGTTGCCCGGGGGTTCCTTCGCGGAGTTGAAACCGACCAGCATGACGGTCGTGTAGTTGTCCTCCTCGGAGGATTCGCTCAGGCGTAGCTTGCCGAGCAGTCCCTTCTTCGTGGGCTGTTCCGTGGAGGCGGGCTTGACGAAAGCGTCAAAGAGTCGGGCGGGAGGGAAGTTCGGCTGGCTCATCATTGTCCTTAGCTCGTGGTCGGTGGTTGTGTGGTGGGTATCGGCGGTGCTCACTCCCCCGGTGCCGTTCGTTGTGCTGTATACGGCGCTGCGTACAGGGTGCGGGCGGTGTGCGGTACCGCCGATAGTTCCCACTATACGGGCTCTTCCACGACCCGCAAGCGGTTTCGTCACCGGGCGGGCGCCTCCCCAAATCTGGGCAGGGAATCCGTGCCAAGAATTGGGCATAAAGAAACCCCCTGCGTTCCCCTTAGAGGAGGGGGAACACAGGGGGTTTCTGCCCTTAAACCAGAGAGGTACTCACGTACCCCGCAAGTTTTAGAAAGCCTTGTTTACCAGCGCAGCAAGACCGGACTTCTTGTTTGCAGCGGTCTTCTTGTGCAGAACACCCTTGGAAACAGCCTTGTCCAGCTTACGGTTCACAAAACGCAGAGCCTCAACAGCAGCTTCCTGGTTCTGTGCCTCAACAGCAGCCTTGACCTTGCGGGTCGCGGTCTTCAGCTCGGACTTTACAATGTTGTTGCGCAGGCGAGCCTTCTCGTTGGTGAGGATACGCTTCTTCTGAGACTTAATGTTAGCCACAATTAAACTTTCTGTTTTGTCTTATTGGTCGGTGAGGGCGACGCTGGCCGATCATCGACTGAGCGGCGTGGGGATGCCTATGGCAACCGGCCAGCAGTGCCCGATGACCATCGGACACTCAACCACACATAATACCAGATGAACAGCCTCCACGACAGACCCTCGCGGAGAGAAAAATACTGTGAAAACCGCTACACGCAGCCTCCACATCCGGCGCAGATAATCGGCACCGGTCGCCGGTGAAACTACCCGCACAGGGTTATTAGCCGTTATGGCGAGTCCACGCACGCTCAATCAGGCGGAACGTATCCTCCGGCATAATCGCGCCCTCACGGCGCATCGCATCCGGGCGAACACGAATCACACGGTTCAGCTTCACCTCAGAGGCGCGGCCCTGCGGATCCCACGGACCCGAACCAATATCAAGGTAGTTCGGATCAGCGTGCTCACGGTTATTGTGATCCTTGCTGGTCATCATCAGCGCCAGCAGGTACTCACCGTCACGACCCACCAGAAGCACCGGGCGGTCCTTACCCTGCGAGTGGTCCTCCTCGAAGGGAACCCACGTCCACACGATTTCACCCGGGTCAGCGTCGCCGTCCAGGGAAGGCGAGTACTCAAAGTTGATCATGTCGCGGTAATCGCCCGGGTAATCCGAACCGGCGGATGCGACGGTTGAAGCCGGTGCGGAAGGCTTAGGTGCCGAGGACTTTCCCGAGGAAGGCTTCGGGGCGCTCGGCTTAGGCGCCGAAGAGCCAGAGGTACGAGCCTCACCCTGACGAGATTCACGCTGACGAGATTCATCCTTGCGGGACTCACTCTTCTGGGAGGACTCGGAGCCGCCCTTAGACGCAGTAGCGTCGTTGAGGGCATCCTCTGCCGCCTTCTGCAGGAAGGGCAGCAGAGCAAGGAAAATTTTCTTCAGAATTTCGAGCATGGGCTCTATTATGCACTACAGGCGCGGAGGTAGAGCAATCGCCAAAACAGCCTGCTCCACCGCATACACCGCGTCCTGCGACTCGCCCTTCAGCTGGGCGTCCGCATCAGCCAGAAGCTGCACAATATGCGCCAACTGGGCGCCGGTAAAACGGCGGCCGTCACGCTGAGCCTGCTCAACCTGCCACGGTGACATACCCACCTCACGCGCCAGTTCGTTAGCACTCATACGCACGTGGTGCACGCGCGCAATATTGCGGATACGCATGGCGAGCGCACCCAGCATCGGAATCGGCTCTGTGCCGGTGGCAAGGGAGTGGCGGAGCAGACGCAGAGCCTCCGGAGCGTTACCAGAAATCGCGGCGTCACTCACGCGGAATGCGGTGACTTCGGTGCGGCCGCCGTAGTAGCGGTTCACCGCCTCTTCGGTGATTTCGCCAGGTACGTCTGAGAGCAGCTGCTGGCAGGCGGCGGCAAGCTCAGCAGTGTCGGAGGCGGCGGCCGTCAGCAACGCCAGGGCGCCGCCGGTAATCGGGCGCTGAGCTGCTGCGAACTCCCCCGCCAAGAACTCGCTCTTTTCCCGGTCGGTCTTGAGCGCCTTGCAGTTAATGAGCACGAACTGGGAGCGCACCAGGTCGATGAGCTTCTTGCCGCGGTTACCGCCCGAGTGGTTCAGAATGAGCATGATGTCCGGCTCGGGGGCGTTCAGGTAGGCGAGCGTATCGGTCAAAAACTCGTCGCTCATGGAGGCTACGTTCTCAACCTCAATGATCTTCGCCGAACCGAATAGGGAGGGCGAAGCATGCAGGATCAGTTCCCCCGCCGTGTAGGTGGCGGCGTTAATCTGAACGCGGTCCACCTCCGGGTGGATGCTACGGAACAGCTCACGCAGGCGTGCCGCAGCGCGGGAGGCGAAGTACTCCTCCGGGCCGTAGAGCATGACGGCGGGTGCCGGGGTGACGGTACGCCACGCGGTGTCGAGGGCGGGGCCGCCTCGGCGGGCGTAGCCTCGGGAACCACCACGCTGGGTTGAACGCTTACGCTCGGACACGCTTATCACTCGCCTTTATCTGCAGGGTACGGGCTGAACTCGACCCCGCTGCGCACGGGGTGCTGCGCGGGTAGAGTCTCGAGTATCCATCATAGCGTTTTCTTCTCAGATGCCTCCTAGCGGTGGTTAGGGGTAGTCAGTCAGAGGTAGATGTTTGCGGTTAGATGCCCTCAGTTAGTCGGTTAGGAACGGGCGGGCTGATCGGGGCGCTGATGGGAGCGCGCAGTGTGCGGTACCACCCGCAAATACTGCCGGTGCGTGACCGCACGGTAGCGGCGCGCATCCACCCACCACAGGGCTATGCTCAACGCCAGCACGCAGAAGGCGCTACACACCACCGCCGGGACGCTCGAACCGGGATCCCACGGGTTACCCGGCGCGTGCACGGCAGTGTGTGCCGCCCACTCGATGCCCTGCGCGGCAAGGCCACCGGCACGCAGGCACAGATCCGCCGCAGTGGGCAGACCCAGGAGCATGAATCCGAGCGCCGCCAGCCCGGCGAGCATACTCACCGGCGCCAAAGGAGCGGCAACCAGATTCGCCGGAACCGAGTAGAGCGGCACCTTACCGCTCATCGCCAAAATCAGCGGAGTGCACCACAGGGACGCCACAATCGGTGCGGCGAGCATTTCCGCGCAGAACACCGGCATGACGCGCATGAGCAGGCGAATCAGTGGAGGGCCCAGCAGAATCAGCGCGGAGGTTGCCGTCACCGACAGGGCGAACCCCATATCCACGGCGAGGTGCGGGGCGGCAAGCAGACAGATCAGCACCGTGGTTTGAAGCGCCGCCAAAGACTGACGACCTGAACCGCGTAGCATCGCGTAAGCACCGAGTAGACCCATGGCGAGGGAACGAATCACGGAACCCTCAGAGTCCAGCAGCATCGCGTAGGCGAGCACCGCCGCAACCCCGCACAGCACCATGACGCGGTGCGGAATGGCGAGGGTGCTCAGCCGGTGCACGAGCGGCGGCAGGTCGTGGGCATTTGGCGGGGTAGCTTGTTGAGGCTGGCCAAGTTGATGGGGGTGGGCAGGGCGGCGAGAACGACCCGTGCCTCTCCCCCGCAACCGCTGCATCCAGGAACGAAGCAGCAGGTATGCGCTAGCGAAACGGTACGGGCGAACCGCCAACACCAGCCGGTACGCACCCAAAAACACAATGGCAATATTCGCCCCGGACACCGCCGTAATATGGCTGAGCCCGCTGAGCTTATACTCCTCCCGCGCGGTGGAACTCATCAGCGAATCGTCCCCGTAGGCGGTGCCCAAAACCAGTGCCGCCGACTCCGTGCCGAGGGTGTCCAGGGCGCGGATGCGCAACTGCTCCTTGAGCGTGGACAGGTACGGCTCCTCCGCAGGTCGGGTGGCAGTGTTCGACCCGGTACCGTAGGCGGGCGCGGGAAAAATAGTTGCGCCGCTCAGCTTCGCCGTGGAACCATTGAACTCCACCGTGCCGAGGGCGGTCACCCTCATGCCCGGATAAATCGCCTGCGAGCGCGCGGTACCGATCCCCTGCTGCTGAGCGACCGCACTCGCCTCCGAACGTACCTCTAGACGCTGCGCGGTACTCTTTGCCGAACCGTCACGCCGATACACGCGCACCCGTTCATTCACCAGCGCACGCACGCTCCGCCCCTGAATTTCCTCCAGCTTAATAACCACCAGGGTAGTTCGCGGATCCACGCGGCGAACCTGCTCCACCGTGCCATTCAGACGAAGCGAAGCACCCTGCGCCTGCTGCAGTGTGGCGCGGGATGCATCCACCCCCGTAGCGCACAAAAGCACCGCCTGAACCGTGACAATACACGCCAGAAAAACCAGCTGACCGGTCGTGCGAAAGAGCAGACTGTAGGGCATCACCACACGCGGCGGAAAGAACAACAGAATCGCCAGGCACCCCAGCAGAGCAATGAGCACGCACGCCAGCGGATGCACCACCCGCCACGTTCCCACGGTCAGCGCCGCCGCGGTAAAAGCCCACAGCGCCAGCACCGTAAAACTCAGGCGAAAGTCCAGGTGAATGAGGCTTCCCTGGGCGCGCAGCTCCTGCTCATCGCGGCGGGTACGCCACCGTTCAGCGCCGATGCTCCAGCGGTAGCGGACGCGGTCATACGCCGTAGCCGCAGACCGGATGAGGCGCCGGGTGAGGCGCAAGGAACCGGGAAATAGCTCCCGCTCCCCTGCCTGCTGGCGGTTCTGCAAACGGTTCTGCCGGTGCATTAGACCGTCACCAGCGGGCGCAAATTCTCCAGCATCGACGGACCAATGCCGGGCACCGCATCCAGCTCATCGACGCTACGGAAACCGCCGTGCACCTCACGCCAGGCGATAATGCGCTGAGCCATCGCCGGACCAATACGCGGCAGGGTCTGCAGCTCCTCAGCGGTGGCGGTGTTAATGTTCACCGGGGTTGAGCCCTTCTGCGCGCTGCCTGCAGGAGTTAGCGTGCGTGCAGACTGAGGCTGAGCGCCACCCTGCGATGCACCATTCGCCGCGTTACCCTGACCGGCATTCGCCGTGCCACCGTTGGGCTGAATCTGCGCCGGAGCAGCCGTTTCACCACGATGCGGCACATAAATCTGCACCCCGTCACTGAGCGCGCCGGCGAGGTTCACGCGGTCCAGGTCAGCATCCGCTGCGGCACCGGAGGCGGCGGCAATCGCATCCACGGCACGCCCCTGCGCGGGCAACGTGTACACGCCGGGGTTGTTCACGGCACCCGCCACGTGCACCCGCACGGTACCCTCACCGGAGGCGCCACCCGGCGCGGATTCACTCGGGTTAGCGCCCGGCTGGGCAGCGGACTGGGTGCCGGGCTGAGCACCGGGGCTCTGCTGGGCGCCCACCGCCTGCACCGACTCGGCGGAAGCGCCCGGGGAGACGACCTGCTCGGCACGCGGCGCCGCCGAAAACTGGGTCACACCCCACACCACGGCAACCAACGCCAACACCGCCACCAGAAGCAGCACGCGCGGCGACAAGCCCCAACGGGTACTGCGGGTGGTGCCGGGCTGATCGGCCTGCTCCCACTCCGCCCAATCGTCCACCTCGTTCCAATCTGGCTGCTGATCCCAGTCAGCCCAACCATTCGACTCCGGGTGGGATGCCGCGGGCTGGCTGGTAGGTGCTGGCTGGCTCGCCCTGGGCTGTGCGGTGCCGGGCTGAGAAGAATTAGGCAGCGAAGATTCAGGCTGCGGTGCCTCAGCTTCTTCAGCTGGTACCTCCTCCGGCGTTACCTCAGCGGCAATAGCCAGCGGCACGGTATCCTCGGCATCCGGCGCACCGTTCTTGCGAGCGCGCGGGCTACGGTAGAGGCTGTTCATCAGGGAGCGGGCGCTACGCTGCGCGCTGCCCTGCTGGGGTGCGTTGTCTTGCGCAGCACCGTTGTTCGGTGCAGCACTCGGGTTCTGCAGGTGGTTCTGCTCGGGGTTGGGGGTCATGCTCGTCATACCCCTACCCTAGGCTCACGCGCGCGAACGCACGAGCGCACGCAAAGAACCTGTGGATAACTCCCCTCGCACAACGCGAAAGGGGCCATCCACAGGCTCATTTTTGAAAAATATGCGGTTTTTGTTCAAAAACGGAGGGGTTTGGTCTGTCATAAAACCGTCACAAACACCCCAGCCACACGAGCTACCCGCACCGTTTAAGAGCAGAATCTAGCCTTCGCTTAGTCCTCGCGCGGCAGTTCAGTACCCGGAACACCCAGCTCCGAAGCACGCTTATCAGCCATCACCAGCAGGCGACGAATACGGCCCGCAATCGCGTCCTTCGTCATCGGCGGATCAGCCAGGCGACCCAGCTCATCCAACGACGCATGCTTATGCAGCACACGCAGCTCACCGGCATAGCGCAGATGATCCGGAGCCTCATGACCCAGAATCTGCAGAGCACGCTCGACGCGGGCACTCGCCGCAACAGCAGCCTGGGCGCTACGGCGCAGGTTCGCATCATCAAAATTTGCCAGGCGGTTCGCGGTCGCACGAACCTCCTTGCGGGTGCGCGCCTCACGCCACGTGGTCAGGGTGCCGGTCGCGCCCATACGCTCCAGCAGCTGCGAAATCGTCTCGCCGTCACGCACCACCACACGGTCGGTGCCGCGCACCTCGCGTGCCTTCGCAATAATGTCCAGGCGACGAGCCGCACCCACCAGCGCGAGCGCCGCCTCCGGACCGGGGCAGGTAATCTCCAGGGAGGAGGAACGACCCGGCTCAGTCAGCGAACCGTGCGCCAGGAACGCACCGCGCATGACCGCCTCGGCGTCCTGCAGGGAGCCGTTCACCACGGCCGGCGGCAGACCACGCACCGGGCGACCACGCAAATCCAGCAGACCGGTCTGGCGAGCCAGCGCCTCGCCGCCGTGATCCACACGCACAATGTAGCGGCCGCCTCGACGCAGGCCACCACCGCTGACGCTGGTCAGCTCAGAGTCGTGGCCGTAAATCTCCGCGATGGTGCGGCGCATGCGGTGGGCGGTTGCCTCGTGGTCGACCTCAGACTCCACCACGATTCGCCCCGAGACAATGTGCAGGCCTCCGGTAAAACGCAGAATCGTAGAGATTTCTGCCTTACGAGCAGAGACTTTCGTTGCCTCGTAGTTGGCGAGTTCGTCCTTGACGAGCGTGGTTAATGCCATGAACAGGTCCTTCTGGGCGTAGTGTCTAAGAGTCTATAACTTCGGGAAATGGGCACACCAAAATAGCAGCCGCAACGGTGATTCTAGGAGCTCAGCTCAAACGCTTCGTTATACGCAGCCGCAAGCTTCAGCGGGTCGTGCACATTCGGCTGGGAGCTCGAACGCAGGTGCGCCCACACAACCTTCGCACCCATCGCAGAAGCTTCACGCTCCAGCTCGGAACGGTGATCAGCCTGCATGTCAGCGTCAGCAATCACCGCGTCAAGGTGAAGCTTCGGGGCGTACTGGCGCAACAAATCCAAGTGCGTTGCCGGGGTGAAGCCGACCGTCTCCTTATCGTCGGAGAGGTTCATGACCACGCAGCGGCGCGCCTCCGTGCGGATAATCGCCTCACGCTGAGCATCCAACAGCAGATGCGGCAGAACCGACGTACGCCACGAACCCGGACCCAAAACAATCCAGTCGGATTCTTCAATAGCGGAGAGCGCCTCCGGGCAAGGACGCGCATTTGCGGGAGATAGACCAATATCGTGAACCCGCTCCTCCTTCGAGAGGTTCACCTGGCCGACCACCTTCACACGCTCAATACCGCCACCGTTATGCTCACGCAGCACGGTGCCGTAAATGACCATCGGATCCAGCGCCATCGGCAACACGCGGCCGCGCGCATTCAGCAGGGCACCCGCCCAGTCCAGACCCGCAACCGGGTCATCCAGCAGCTGCCAGAGAGTCGCAATCAGCAGGTTACCGAGAGCATGGTAATCCAGCGGGAACTCACCCTCGTAACCCTCGGGCGCGCTAAAACGATGCTGCATCACATCACGCCACGTGCGACCCCAATCGGTGTCATCACACAGCGCAGAAAGCGCCATACGCAAATCTCCCGGAGGGAGAATACCCATCTCCTCACGCAAACGACCCGACGAACCGCCATCGTCAGCAACCGTCACAACAGCCGTCAAATCAGGCGTGACGTGGCGCAGCGCAGACAGGGAACCGTACAGCCCGTGGCCGCCGCCCATCGCCGTGACCTTCGGCGAACGGTGCGTGGTCTTCAACAGGCGCAGAGCCTGAGTCGGCAGAGCCGGCAGGCGCGGAATGCCCTGAGTGTCATAACTGGTCGAATGGGTGGACATAGTAATACCTCACATACCCGGAAGGAATGGTATGCCGGCCCACGGGTGCGGGGCCGGACGGCGGCTAATGAAACACGACGCGGTGGTTGGGACGCGCCGGGTGGAACTTACTCGCGGCCCTTGTCGCGGTGCTGAACATTCACGTTCAGCTCACCGAAAGCAGAGAGACGACGAGCCAGTTCTTCCGTCACAGCCACGGAACGATGCTTACCACCGGTGCAGCCAATTGCGATGGTGGCGTAGTACTTACCCTCACGGCGGTAACCTTCAAGCACGGGGCGAAGAGCCGCAAGGTAGTTGCTGATGAACTCCTCGGTGCCGGCGTGCTCCAGCACGTAGTCGCGCACCGGGGCGTCCTGACCGGTCAGGGGGCGCAACTCCGGAACCCAGTGCGGGTTCGGGATGAAACGCATATCAGCCATGTAGTTAGCGTCCGAAGGCGCACCGTACTTGAAGCCGAAGCTCATCACGGTCAGGTTCAGCTTCTTATCCGCACCCTCAGCAAACATTTCACGCACGGTACGAGCCAGCTCGTGAACATTCATGCCGGTGGTGTCAATGGTGCGGTCAGAAGCGAGGCGCAGACCTTCAAAGAGAGTGCGTTCAGCGCGGATACCGTCGAGGACGCGGCCCTCACCCTGCAGCGGGTGCGGGCGGCGCTGAGCCTCGTAGCGGGCAATAATGGTTTCGTCCTTGGCGTCAAGGAAGAGCATGGAGAAGTCAATATCGGACTTGCGCAGAGTCTCAATCGCAGCGGGAAGATCGGAGAACAGTGCGCGGGCGCGAACGTCAATGCCGAGCGCCACCTTCGGAACTCGTGCACCGTCGCGGGTCACCAGCTCAGCCAGGGAACCGAGCATCTGCGGCGGGATGTTATCGATAACGTACCAGCCCTCATCCTCCAACACATTTGCGACAGTGCTGCGGCCTGCACCGGAAATACCGGTGATCACCAGAATCTGAGGGCGCGCCTCACTCTGGGCGGACTGTACCGTGGCGGGCTTGCTCTGGTTCTCGGGCATGGTGCTTCTTCCCCTTCAACGCGAAATACTCTCTATGCCATGATACAAGACCTTTATCTGACGGTTCGGGGGTACGGTCAGAAATTTCACCAGCATGACAGAAATATGCGCCGCTCCCCCCGGCGGAACCCCAGAAGAAAGAAACCCGCATCACAAGTGCTTGCTCATAATGCTCTCCAAAGGATGAGTAGATGGAGGCGCTGGCAGCCTCCCAGCGGGTACAGCAAAGCCCGCACGATACCTCCCACAGGAAGTACCGCACGGGCTCCACGCTATAAACGCTCCGAATATTTTACGCGGATGCGCCAGGTTGCCTTAGACAGAAAACTCAGGCAGAAAGCTCAGGCAGGAAAGCCGCCACATGCTCCAACAGACGCACCGACAGCTCCTTCTTCGAACCGGAGAACACCGGCGCCTCATCATTCAGAGTCGACAGCAGCGTAATCGTGTTATCGTCCGTGCCGAAACCACGATTCACGCCCACCGTATTGACCGCCAAGAAGTCCGTACCCTTACGCTGCAGCTTCTCACGACCCAGCTCCAACGGAGTCTTCTCCGCCGAACCGGTCTCCGCCGCAAAACCAACAATGAGCTTCGGACCGAGGGTGCTCTCCCCCGCCTCACGAGCCTGCTGGCGGCGCACCACGACCTCACGCAGAATATCCGGGTTGCGCACCAACTGAATCACCGGCGCATCCTCAGAATCGGCGCTCTTCTTAATCTTGAACTCGGCAAACTCAGCGGGCCTAAAATCAGCCACCGCCGCAGACATAATCAGTACATCCGCCGCCGCGCTCGCCTCAAGGGTCGCCTCACGCAGCTCCAGGGCGCTGACCACGCGGGTCACCTGTACGCCCTCCGGCGCCGGAACCTCAAGGTTCGCGCCAATCAGGTGCACGGTCGCGCCCAAGTCGCGCGCCGCCTCCGCGAGCGCCACACCCTGCTTGCCGGTCGAACGGTTGCCGAGGAAGCGTACCGGGTCCAGCGCCTCACGGGTGCCGCCAGCGGTAATGACCACGAGGCGGCCGGCCAGAGGACCACGCAGCGATTCGGATGCGCCAGTTGCCTGGTCGGGTTCACCCTGGCCTGCATCAACCTGCCCCAGCAGCGCCGAAGTCAGCGTCGCCGCACGCGCCGCCGCCATACGCTCCTGCTCTGTGCCCGTGTACAGGGGCTCAGTCGGCGCGTAACCGGGCGTGTATACCGGGTGCACCTGACCCTTCGGGAAGCGGGCAATCACATCCAGCGCCACCGCGAAAATATCCTCCGGCTCGGGCATGCGACCGGGACCAGAATCCGGGCCCGTCAAACGCCCAATCGCCGGCTCAATCACGTGATAACCCCACGAACGTAGCGTCTGCACATTCGCCTGAGTCGCCGGATGCTCCCACATCTGGGTGTGCATCGTCGGCGCCAAAATCACCGGGGCGTGCGTCGTCAACACCGTAGAGGACAGCAAATCATCCGCACGACCAGCCGCCAAACGAGCCAGCAAATCAGCGGTCGCCGGGGCAATCACCACAGCGTCAGCCTGCTCAGCCTGACGCACGTGGTTTACCTCCGGCACGCGGTCAAACACGTCCGTTGAGACGGGGTTGCCGCTCAGCGCCTCCAGAGTGGGAACACCCACGAACTTCGTCGCGTTCGGGGTGGGCATGGCAATCACCTCGTCGCCATTCTTCGCAAAAAGACGAAGGAGCATCGCCGCCTTATACGCAGCAATGCCCCCTCCAATACCAACGATAATGCGCATGGTACGTCAAAGAATCCTTGTAGAAGCAGATTACTCAGCGGACTCGTCGAGGATAACCTCTTCGATAGCAATAACCTCTTCGCTACCTGCGGGGATGTACTCCTCCTCGATAGCGCCGGGGAACTCAGCCGCGCTGAAATCAATCACAGCGGACAGATCCTCGGGAATCGGGTAGCCGTCCTCGTCGAACTTTGCGTCCGGGCGGTGCTCCGCCACAACACGGTCAGCAATGATTTCACGCATTGCCACCGACAGGGACTTCTCGTTCGACTCAGCGTCAACCAGCGGGCCAACGTGCGCAGCAGTATTGTCCTGCAGGTTAGCGTAGTACGCGTTAATCTGGCGTGCACGGCGGGCACCGAAAATCACCAGGCCGTACTTGGACTCAGCCTTCTCAATCAGCGCGTCAGCGCTGGGGCTCACGATGCCCTCGGGAGCGACACCGTCAACGAAGTTGTAGTCCTCGTGTTCCTTGATTTCGTTTGCCACTAAAAACTCCAAATAGCTTGATGGAATGTACGTACCGAACACCCCCGCACACCGTTCGCGCTATGGCGCAAACCGGGCACACTGAGGGCACGGTCAAAACTAAAGAACTATTCTACCCTCTCAACGGCTAAAACGCACGTACCAGCCCAGACAAAACCCCGAATCAGCAGACACAGGGCAAACAAAAGGTGGGGGCCCCGAAGAAAACTCTTCGGAACCCCCACCCTTCACAACGCCTCACAGCAGAACTACAGGTCGGAAGAAACTCTAGCCCCACCGCGAACGCAAAGCATGCAGATTAGGCGGCGCCAATCAGCTCAGCAATCTCCTTCGCTGCACGCTCAACAGTGTCGTTGACGACCGTGACGTCAAATTCCTTCTCAGCAGCCAGCTCAACCTTCGCGGTTTCAAGGCGACGAGCCTGCTCCTGCTCACTCTCGGTACCTCGACCCACCAGACGCGACACCAGCTCATCCCAGCTCGGAGGAGCCAAGAAAATCAGGCGAGCATCCGGCATGGTCTCGCGAATCTGGCGAGCGCCCTGCAGGTCAATCTCAAGAATCACCGGGCGGCCAGCATCCAGAGCCTCCTGGACCTTAGCGCGCGGAGTACCGTACTTGTTCTTACCGTGCACCACAGCGTACTCAAGCATCTGACCGTCAGCAATCATCTGGTCAAACTCTTCCATCGAAACGAAATAGTAGTGAGTACCGTCAACCTCACCGGGGCGAGGATCACGAGTGGTAGCGGAAACAGAGAACCACACGTTCGGGTAGTTCTCACGAATGTACTGGCACACCGTACCCTTGCCAACAGCAGTGGGGCCAGCCAGTACGGTGAGAGTCGGCTGAGACATAGCTTCCTTACTGCGCCTTCATCGGCTGAAGGCACGAGGTATTAGGACTGAGAAGACTCGGAAGACTGACCAGCAGTCTTACGACGTGCACGGTTCAAATACCGCGAATTACGGTTGAAGTACTCCACCATCTTGCGACGCTGGTGTACACCCAGGCCGCCAAGGCGGCGAGTAGGTGCAATATGAAGTTCTTCAATGATGCGTTCAGCGCGAACGGCACCAATGCCCGGAAGTGCGCGCAGCATCTGCCCCACCGGCATTTTAGCCAGTGCAGGGTCGGAATCGACCATATCGAGCACCTGACGCACGGAAAGTTCACGTTCACTCAGTGCACGCTTAATTTCCTGGCGGTGTGCTCGGGCAAGTACTGCCTTCTCGCGGGCGGAGGCGCGCGCATCCTCAGTTAGCGGAGTCAGCGGCATGGTTGGGTCCCCCATTTCTGCGAGTTATAGAATTTTACTTATCAACTAATGTAACACGGATGACACGAGAACCCTCGTTCCACCCGCGGCACTCACCCTCGCACCAACAATGCGTCTACGCACGTCAGCACGTAAATATCAGGGAGTACCCCTATAGCATAGCGGAGTATTCGCCCTATCAAAAGCGAAAGCCACGCGCGCACCTCAAAGAGCAGGCACACTCCCCCGCTACAGAGGTGAGCAAACTCGCATCAGCGCGAGCGGGCGGGGGAAAAATTATGCATGCAGGTGTACCCAAAAAATGCGATAAAACAGGTACGCAAAAGGGGGCGCGCACCCCGAGCAGATCCTCAACAGAATCCACCCGGAGCACACGCCCCTCTCACACAACACGCGAACTATGCGCCGCGAGCCGCCAACAGGTCATCACGAGCCGCCTGCGCAGCCTGCGCCAAACCCTCAACCGACGGGCCAGCAGCCAGCACGCCACGGCTGGAATTCACCAACACCTGCGACTCAACGCCCGCAAACACGCGGTATAGATCAGCCGCCGAAGCGCCCTGCGCACCATAACCCGGCGACAGAATCGGGCCGTTGAACACGCTCAGGTCAATACCCAAATCAACCAGCGCCTGACCAACGGTCGCGCCAACCACCAGGCCGCACGGGCCCATCTGCTCCCACTGGCGGGAAGCATTCTCAGCGGTAGCTGCAGCGATAATACGCTTAGCCACAGCGCCCTCAGACTCACCGGAATGACCAGACTCCGACGCGCCCACGTGCTGAACGCTCTTACCCTCAGGGTTCGAGGTCAACGCCAGCACGAAAGTGCCGCGGTCATTCTCATCAGCCAAATCCAGCGCCGGACGCAGCGACTCAAAACCCAGATACGGGCTCAAAGTCACCGAATCGGTACCCAGCGGCGAGGAGGATCCGAGCCACGCATCCGCGTACGCCTTCATGGTCGAACCGATATCGCCGCGCTTAGCGTCAGCAACAATCAGCACGCCATCAGCGGCAGCGCGGGCAAACAGCGCCTCCAGCACAGCAAGACCAGCCGAACCGTGACGTTCAAACAACGCCACCTGAGGCTTCAACGCCGCCGCAAACGGGGCGCAACCCTCATAGACCGCTTCAGTAAAAGCAGCCAGGCCGGCAGCAGAATCCTCAAGACCCCACTGCTCCAGCAGGTTCGGATGCGGGTCAATACCCACACACAGCGGGCCGCGCTCCGCCATCGCCTTCGCCAGACGATCACCAAAAGCAGCGGACATTACGCCTCGCCACCCTCAGAACGAGCATCCACAGCGGCAGCCAGCTGAACGCCGTGCTCCTGCAGGCTCATGATGTCCCAGCTGTGCTCACGCAGAGCATTAATCGCCTGAACAGCCGCAGCGAACTCAGAAATGGTGGTCATGACCGGGCAGCCCACCGAAACCGCAGCGGCACGAATCTCGTAACCATCGCTACGAGCAGCACCACCGGCAGGGGTGTTCAGAATCAGGTCAATATCACCATTGCGGACCATGTCCACAATCGAGTGGTCGCCATTCGCCTCAGCGAACTTCGAAGCCACAATCACCGAGTTCAGGCCGTTACGGCGCAGAATCTCAGCGGTACCACCGGTCGAAACGATCTCAAAGCCCAGCGACTCCAGCATCTTCGCGTAAATAATGACGTTACGCTTATCGTGGTTAGCCACCGAAATGAACACCTTACCGGAGGTCGGCAACGGCGAACCAGCACCAGCCTGAGCCTTCGCGAACGCGGTGTCATAGTGCTTATCCAGACCCATGACCTCACCGGTCGAACGCATCTCCGGGCTCAGCAGCGAATCCACCACAACACCCTCGGGAGTGCGGAAACGAGCGAACGGCAGAACCGCAGCCTTCACAGCAATTGCGGTCTCCTCAGGCAGGGATGCGCCATCCATGTTCGACGGCAGGTAGCCCTCAGCCTTCAGCTCAGCAATGCTCTTACCCAGACCAATCAGCACAGCAGCCTTAGCCATCTGCACGCCGGTAGCCTTCGACACGAACGGAACAGTACGAGACGCACGCGGGTTCGCCTCAATCACGTACAGGTTCTCAGACACGTACGCGAACTGAATGTTAATCAGGCCGCGCACACCGGTGCCGCGAGCAATCTTCTCGGTAGCGTCCTTCACCTTCGCAATGATGTCCGGGCCGAGAGTAATCGGAGGCAGAGTACAAGAAGAGTCACCCGAGTGAATACCGGCTTCCTCAATGTGCTCCATGACGCCACCCAAGTACAGCTCCTCGCCGTCGAACAGGGCGTCAACGTCAATCTCGATAGCGTCCTCAAGGAACTTATCAATCAGAGCAGGCTGCGAAGGCGAAACCTCGGTAGCGTTCTCCAGGTAGCGAGCCAGGTTCGCCTCATCGTAGACGATCTCCATGCCACGGCCGCCCAGCACGTACGAAGGACGAACCAGAACCGGGTAACCAATCTCGTCAGCGATGCGCTTAGCACCCTCGAAAGTGAACGCGGTACCGTTCTTGGGCGAAATCAGGCCGCCCTCCTCCAGCACGCGGGAGAACTCGCCGCGGTCCTCAGCCAGGTCAATAGCCTCGGGGGTGGTGCCCAGAATCGGCACGCCCGCATCCTTCAGGGCACGAGCCAGCTTCAGCGGGGTCTGGCCGCCCAGCTGCACGAACACGCCCATCAGGCCGCCGGTACGACGCTCCGACTCAACAATCTCGAGCACGTCCTCAAGGGTCAGCGGCTCGAAGTACAGGCGGGTCGAAATATCGTAGTCAGTCGAAACAGTCTCGGGGTTGCAGTTGACCATGACGGTCTCGTAACCGAGCGAACGCAGCACCATAGAGGCGTGCACGCACGAGTAGTCGAACTCGATACCCTGACCGATACGGTTCGGGCCCGAACCCAGAATCATGATCGAGGGCTTCTCGTGGTGCGCAACCTCATCCTCCAGATCGTAGGAGGAGTAGTGGTACGGGGTGAACGCCTCAAACTCGGCTGCACAGGTGTCAACAGTCTTGAAGACCGGGCGGATACCCAGAGCGTGGCGAACACCGCGCACAACATCCTCAGAAGAGCCGATAATCTCAGCAATCTGAGCGTCCGAGAAACCGTGACGCTTAGCCAGCTTCAGGGTCTCCGGGTCAAGGTTGTCACGCTTAGCGTGAACCACGCCGGCAACCTCATTCAGCAGCACCAGCTGATCCAGGAACCACGGGTCAATCTTGGTCGCCTCGTGCAGCTGCTCCACGGTAGCGCCAGCCAGCAGAGCCTGCTGAACCTGGTAGATACGCTGAGTGGTCGGAACCTTAGTCTTCTCAATCAGTTCAGCCAGCTCAGCCTCAGACAGGGACAGCGGCTTGAACGAGAAGGACGCACCCTTCTGCTCCAGCGAACGCATCGCCTTCTGCAGAGCCTCAGTGAAGTTACGGCCCAGAGCCATAGCCTCACCAACACTCTTCATGGTGGTGGTCAGGGTCGGGTCAGCAGCCGGGAACTTCTCAAACGCAAAGCGCGGAACCTTCACAACCACATAGTCGAGGGTCGGCTCGAAGGACGCCGGGGTCTTCTGGGTGATATCGTTCGGAATCTCATCCAGGGTGTAACCCAGAGACAGCTTGGTCGCAATCTTCGCAATCGGGAAGCCGGTAGCCTTCGACGCGAGCGCCGAAGAACGAGACACACGCGGGTTCATCTCAATGACGATGATGCGGCCAGTCTTCGGGTCAATCGCGAACTGGATGTTACAACCACCGGTGTCCACACCAACCTCACGAATCACGTTAATCGCGATGTCGCGCAGCTTCTGGAACTCACGGTCGGTCAGGGTCAGTGCGGGTGCCACGGTGATGGAGTCACCGGTGTGCACGCCCACGGGGTCGAAGTTTTCGATGGAGCAGACGACCACGACGTTGTCGTTGGTGTCACGCATCATCTCCAGCTCGTATTCCTTCCAGCCGAGGATGGACTCCTCCAGCAGGACCTCGCTGGTCGGCGAGTACTGAATACCCGCACCGGCAATACGGTAGAGGTCTTCCTCGTTGTACGCCATACCCGAGCCGAGACCACCCATGGTGAAGGAGGGGCGGACCACCATCGGGTAGCCCAGCTCCTTAGCGGCTTCCAGCGCCTCCGGCATGGAGTGAACAATCACCGAGCGTGCAGACTCGCCGCCGGCGCGCTCCACCACGCCCTTGAATGCTTCACGGTCCTCACCGAGGTTAATCGCCTCAATGTTCGCGCCGATCAGCTCAACATTGTACTTGGCGAGCACGCCGCGCTCATCCAGGGAGATAGCCGCGTTCAGCGCGGTCTGACCACCCAGGGTCGGCAGGATTGCGTCCGGCTTTTCCTTCTCGATAATCTTCTCAATCACCTCGGGGGTGATGGGTTCAATGTAGGTGGCGTCCGCGAACTCGGGGTCGGTCATGATGGTTGCCGGGTTCGAGTTCACGAGGATGACGCGCACGCCCTCCTCCTTCAGCACGCGCAGCGCCTGAGTGCCGGAGTAGTCAAATTCCGCTGCCTGACCGATGACGATGGGGCCGGAACCGATGACGAGGACGCTATTAAGGTCAGTACGACGAGGCATTTATGCTTCCTTTGCAGTCTTGGTTGCGACCATCAGGTCGATGAAACGGTCAAAGAGGTAGGCGGAATCGTGCGGGCCCGCGGCAGCCTCGGGGTGGTACTGCACGGAGAACGCGGGGATGTCCTTACAGGTCAGGCCCTCAACCACGTTGTCGTTCAGACCCACGTGGGAGACCATGACCTGACCGAACTCGGCGTTCGGTGCGGTCACGTAGTCGCCAATCGGCGCGTCCACAGCGAAGCCGTGGTTCTGCGCGGTGATTTCAACCTTGCCGGTGGTCTTGTCCATGACCGGCTGGTTGATGCCGCGGTGGCCGAAGGGCAGCTTGTAGGTGCCGAAGCCCAGGGCGCGGCCGAGCAGCTGGTTACCGAAGCAGATACCGAAGAACGGGGTGCCCTTACGCAGCACGCCCTGTAGCAGCTCAACCTGCTCGTCAGCGGTTGCCGGGTCACCGGGGCCGTTGGAGAAGAACACGCCGTCGGGGTTGTGGGAGTAGATGTCCTCGAGGGTTGCGCTTGCGGGCAGCACGTGCACGCGCACGCCACGCTCAGCGAAACGCTGCGGGGTCATCGACTTAATGCCCAGGTCCAGGGCGACAACGGTTGCGACCGGGGGTGCGAACCAGTTGAACTGGTGCGGCTCAACGGTGTAGGCGGTGTCAACCGAAACGGAGTCAGCGAGCTTACGGCCAGCCATCGGCTCGGAGGCGCGCACCTCCTCCAGCAGTTCAGCTTCGGGGCGTTCTGCGTGCTCACCGGAGAACACGCCCGCACGCATCGAACCGCTCGAACGCAGGCGGCGGGTCAGGGAGCGAGTGTCAATGCCCTGAATACCGACGATGCCCTGCTCGATGAGCTCTTCGTCGAGGGTGCGCTCAGAACGCCAGTTGGATGCCACACGTGCGGCGTCGCGAACCACGTAGCCGGCAACCCAAATCTTGCGGGACTCAGCGTCGGTGGTGTTCACGCCGGTGTTGCCGATATGGGGAGCGGTCTGAACCACAATCTGACCCGCGTAGGAGGGGTCGGTCAGGGTTTCCTGGTAGCCGGTCATACCGGTCGAGAAAACCGCCTCGCCCAGGGACGCGCCGGTTGCGCCGTAGCCGTAGCCGCGGTAGACGGTGCCGTCCTCCAGGACGAGCAGCGCGCGGTCCGTACGCAGGGCGCCGGATCGTGTCATGTCAGTCATGCTCTTCTTCCTTTTCTCTGGTGTTCTCCCCCGCTTCCTGTACGGCCTCTACCGTGCAGGTTCCGGGGTAGTCTATGGTGCCTTCGGCGGGTGTTCGCCTGACCTCAGGCAAAATCTATGGGTGTGGGTGCACCGGGTATTGCGCCGGGATATTACACCGGGATTTAGGCTTCCGGTTCTGCCGCCCACTTCTCGGGCGCATCCACCGCATTCGGGGCGATGCGGCGCAGCTCCCGCAGTACCGCCTGCTTGTCCTCGGCGTAGCGGGTGCGGAAGCCGGTCTGCACGCGGTGACCGTCCAGGGTCCAACCAATCACGACCAGGCCGTTCTTCTCCACAACCTTGCCCGCCATACCGCGGTCGGTGGTGATGACTGCGAGCTTCTTCGCCGGAATCCACAGGTCCTTCGCGCCGTTACGGGTGAAGATGATGCTGTCCGGGTAAATCAGCAGGGTGGACTTGCTCTTGAAGCCGAGCGAATCGAAACCCACACGGTCCAGCCAGTTACCGAAGATCGTGGTGCTGACGTACTCGCCCTCGAAAGCGGCGTCAGCGGTCATACCCTCGTAGCGTTCGGGAACTTCCTTGAGGGAGCCGAACATGTTCGCCTGGCGTGCCAGGCGCGAGCGCCATCCGTGCCACATGCCGTAGATGCACAGGGCGACCAGGGCGATGCAGATGACGGCGGTCAGGAACTTTCCCACGAAGGTTCTCTCTTTCGGTTGGGGTCTCGGTCGATGATCTCGGCCTGGGTTGGTGAGGTTGGGGACGGTGCTCCCGGCGAGGCGGTGGCAGGCGTGAACCTACCACCGCCAGGCACGGTCACTACGTACGTTTGCCTCGCGGGTTAACGGCGCGGGGTTGCCAGCTCGCCGTTCAGCACGGTCGGGTGGCCAGCGTAGAAGGTTGCACGGATCGAGCCGGGTACCTCCATGTCGCGGTAGGGGTTGTTCTTACCCTTGGTTGCCTGCTCCTCCGGCTTGATGACGCGGGTTGCCTTCGGGTCGACCAGCACAATGTTTGCCGGTTCGCCTTCGGCAAGCGGGCGGCCCTGCTCGTGGTCCAGGCGACCAATCTTCGCGGGCTCCTCGGAGAGGATGCGTGCCACATCGCGCCAGGTAATCATGCCGGTGTCAACCAGGGTCATCTGGATGATGGACAGTGCCTGCTCCAGGCCGGTCATACCGTTCGCGGCGCACGCCCACTCGCATTCCTTGGTCTCTGCGGGGTGCGGTGCGTGGTCGGTACCGATCACGTCGATGATGCCGTCAGCAACAGCCTGACGCAGCGCCATGACGTCCTCTTCGGTGCGCAGCGGCGGGTTCACCTTGAAGATCGGGTCGTAGGTGCGTGCGGTCTCGTCGGTGAGCAGCAGGTGGTGCGGGGTTGCCTCCGCGGTCACCTTCACGCCGCGGGACTTAGCCCAGCGCACAACCTCAATGGAGCCCTTGGTGGACAGGTGGCAGATGTGCAGCTTAGAGTCCAGGTGCTCAGCCAGCAGCACGTCGCGGGCAATGATTGCCTCTTCAGCGACGGCGGGCCAACCGGTCAGACCCAGGTCAGCGGACACCTTACCTTCGTTCATCTGGGCGCCTTCGGTCAGGCGCGGCTCCTGCGCGTGCTGCGCAATAACGCCGTCGAAGGTCTTGACGTATTCGAGGGCGCGGCGCATCACTGCGGGGTCGTACACGCACATGCCGTCGTCAGAGAACACGCGCACGTTCGCGGTGGAGTTCGCCATGCCGCCAATGTCGGAGAGGCGCTCGCCCTTCAGGCCCACGGTCACTGCGCCGATGGGCTGCACGCGGCACCAGCCGGATTCCTTGCCGAGGCGGTCAACCTGCTCAACGACTGCGGCGGTGTCTGCCACGGGCATGGAGTTTGCCATGGCGAACACTGCAGTGTAGCCGCCCAGGGCTGCTGCGCGGGTGCCGGTCTCGACGGTTTCGGATGCCTCGTAGCCGGGCTGACGCAGGTGGGTGTGGATGTCGACCAGGCCGGGCAGCGCCACCTGGCCTGCCGCCTCGACGACCTGTGCGTCTGCGGCGTCAATGTTCTCTGCGATGCGGCTAATCACGCCGTCCTCGATGAGGATGTCGGCGACCTTTTCGCCGTAGAGGCTTGCGCCCTTGATCAGGTACTTGCTCATGGTGTTGGTTCCTCTCGTTAGGAAGGTCGTTTAGGATTCGTCGCCGGCGTAGAGCTTGGCGCTGGAGCCGTCGGTCAGAAGCAGGTAGAGCACCGCCATGCGCAGCGCTACGCCGTTACTGACCTGGCGCAGGACCCAGGAGTTGGTGGCGTCGGCGGCTTCGGTGCAGATTTCCAGGCCGCGGTTCATGGGGCCCGGGTGCAGAATCGCGACCGGCTGCGGCTGCGCCTGCAGGGTTGCGAAGCGTTCGGCGGTCAGGCCCCACAGGTCGGTGTACTCCTCTGCGGAGGGGAAGTACGCGGCGTTCATGCGTTCTTTCTGGATGCGCAGCAGCATGACGGCGTCGGGGTTGGTGGCGATGGCTTCGTCGAAGTCGTGGAAGATTTCCAGGCCGGCTTCTTCAACCCAGGAGGCGGTGTTCAGCGGCAGCAGGGTCGGCGGTGCGACGAAGACGACCTGTGCGCCGAGGGTGTGCAGCAGCCAGAGGTTGGAGCGTGCCACACGCGAGTGCAGGATGTCGCCAACGATGAGCACGCGCATGCCGGACAGGTCGGTGCCGCGGGGGCTGTCGAGGCCGTCGCGTTCTGCCTTGTACTGGCGCAGGGATACGGCGTCGAGCAGTGCCTGGGTGGGGTGTGCGTGGGTGCCGTCGCCCGCGTTGAGTACGGGGATGTCGGTCCAGCCTGCCTCGGCGAGGCGCTGCGGCGCGCCGGATGCCGAGTGGCGGATCACGAACGCATCCGCGGCAATCGCCTTGAGGGTCTGCGCGGTGTCCTTGAGCGACTCGCCCTTAGACAGGGAGGAGCCAGAAGCGGAGAAGTTGGTGACGGCGGCGCCCAGGCGCTTCTCTGCGGCTTCGAAGGAGAGGCGGGTTCGGGTGGAGTCCTCGAAGAAGAGGTTGACGACGGTCTTGCCGTTGAGCACGTTCAGGGTGCGGTTTTCGGCTTTGACCTGCGCCATGTAGTCGGCGACGTCAAGGATTTCGATGGCTTCTTCGCGGGTTAGTTCGCGGGTGTCGAGCAGATGCTTCATGAGAGCCCTCCCAGCTGGATAATGTCAACTCGGTCTGTTGCGTTGTCGGTTTCAGTCAGTACGACGCGCACGGTTTCGCTGGCGCTGGTGGGCAGGTTTTTGCCCACGTGGTCGGCGCGGATGGGTAGTTGCCGGTGTCCGCGGTCTACGAGGACTGCCAGGCGTACGAGGGCGGGTCGCCCGTGGGCGTTGAGTGCGTCGAGGGCGGCGCGTACGGTGCGGCCGGAGTAGAGGACGTCGTCAACGAGGACTACGGTTTTGCCTTCAATGCCGATGGAGGGCATGATGCTTTCCCCTGCGGTGTCTGGGGAGGTGCCGCCGCCGCCGGTTCGCTGGTCGTCGCGGTAGGCGGTGATGTCCAGGGCGCCGATTCGTGTTTCTGCGTTGAAGTTCGGCTCGATGGCTTGGATGCGGGCGGCGAGTCGTACGGCGAGGGGCACGCCGCGGGAGCGGATGCCGATGAGTACGAGGTTTTCTACGCCTTTATTGGTTTCAATAATTTCGTAGGCGATGCGGGTGAGGGCGCGGCGGATTTCGTCCTCGCTGAGGATGGTGCGGCCGACGGTGGTCGCGTTCTCGGAGGTGCTTTGAGGGGTTGCCGAATGGGGGGCTGCGGTTACATTTCGCCCCTGATTCGCGCCGGATGTGGGTACAGCTGACCCAGGCATAGCCGTCTCCTTCCCCGCCTCACGGGACGGATTTAAAGGTTTTGTGCTTCTAGTAGGGTACCACAGTTCACAGGCTACGTTCAGGTTCGGCGAGAGACCGCTCACGGCGGGGACGGAGCTGGTATGGAGCGGGGCGGGGGCTCCGTCTTCGAGGCGCCTATGTTGTTTATAGCTAGGGTGCCGAAAAGGGGGCACTCCCCCACCTGCGTTATCTGGTGCAGCCTCCACCGATGCACCTTAACCGGCGCCTCTCCCATCCCCTGCGAGTGCATCCGCACCCAATACGGAACCCCACGCAGAACTGCACCAACCAAGCGCAACCTAGACACAGAAAACCCCCGCCGTCCTGTAGCGAACTACAGCACGGCGGGGGTTTCACGTACGCTTCCCTGCGGGCGCATCCTCAACGGCAGCAAACCAACCAGCTACAGGCTGGCGGTCAGGCCGCGGTGGGACGTCTTACGCGAGCAGGGTCGGCTTCACCTGACGGAGCTTATCCAGCAGACCGTTCACGAACTTCGGAGATTCATTCGTGGACAGCACACGCGCCAGACCGACAGCCTCAGAAATTGCGACAGCATCCGGAACTTCGTCATTGTACAGAAGCTCCCACGTGCCAATACGCAGCACGGCACGGTCCACGGCGGGCATACGCTCGAAGGACCAGTCACGGGCGTAAGTCTCCACAAACTCGCGAATCTCTTCGTCGTGGTCGCGGACGCCACGAATGATTTCCTCAGAGTAAGCAGAAATCTGCGCTACCGTGTACAGTCGGCGGCGGCGGAGTACCTCAATATAATCTTCGTTGCGCTGATCCGCCTCGAAGAGCACTTCGAGGGCGCGCAATCGGGCTTTCGTACGCGAATTCATTAGTCGTTCACGCGACCGAGGTACTCACCGGTGCGGGTATCAACCTTGACCTTGGTGCCGGTCTCCAGGAACAGGGGAACCTGAATCTCGTAGCCGGTCTCAACGGTTGCGGGCTTGGTGCCGCCGGTGGAGCGGTCACCCTGCAGGCCGGGCTCGGTGTAGGTGATTTCGAGGACCACGGATGCGGGCAGCTCGATGTACAGGGGGCTACCCTCGTGCATTGCGATGGTTGCGGTCTGGGACTCGAGCATGTAGTTTGCTGCGTCGCCAACAACGGTTGCGGGAACGTTGATCTGGTCGTAGGTCTTCATGTCCATGAAGACGTAGTCGTCGCCGTCCTGGTACAGGTACTGGTAGTCGGAGCGGTCAACGGTTGCGGTTTCAATCTTAGCGCCAGCGTTGAAGGTACGGTCGACGACCTTGCCGGAGGTAACGTTGCGCAGCTTGGTGCGGACGAACGCGCCACCCTTACCGGGCTTAACGTGCTGGAACTCAACGACGGACCAGAGGTTGCCGTCAATCTTCAGGACGGCGCCGTTCTTAATATCGGTAGTGGATGCCATGGGGCTCTCCTTCGTGTCATCGACGCTCACGCCGTAGTGATACACCGGCGAGGCGCTAAGTTTTCAATGAGCAAAAATATGTCCCGTACATTCTACAGGATGCGCACGAATTTGCCTAGCAGGGGCACCACATTTTCTGTGGCACCCCGCCCGGCTGGCGCGTATTAGCAAATACGTACCGAGTGCATCCGGTGAATATACGGGACTCGCACCTACTCGGAGATGATCTCCTGGTAGGTCATGTACAGGATCGAGTCGTCCGGCACCTCGTAGACGCGCGGGCGAGCCAAACCGTCAAGAATGATGAAGCGCAGCAGGTTGCCGCGTGCCTTCTTGTCGCGGCGCATCGCTTCGAGCAGCTGGGGCCATGCGTCTGCCTTGTAGGAGGTGGGCAGGCCCAGGGATTCGAGGATGCGGCGGGTGCGTGCCACGAGTTCTTCGTCGGCGTGGCCGGTTGCCAGCGCCAGTTCGGCGGCGTAGACCATGCCGACGGATACTGCCGCGCCGTGACGCCACTGGTAGCGTTCGTTGCGTTCGATGGCGTGGGCGAGAGTGTGGCCGTAGTTCAGGATTTCGCGGCGGCCGGATTCGCGCAGGTCCTCGGAGACGACCTCCGCCTTTACGCGCACACTACGTTCAATGAGTTCACGCATCACGGCGGACTGCGAGTCGCGTACGGCGTCCGGGTTCGCCTCGATCAGGTCGAGGATTTCAGGGTCTGCGATGAAGCCGCACTTGACGACCTCACCCATGCCGGTCAGCAGCTCATGTTCAGGCAGGGTGCGCAGGGTGCCGATTTCGCAGAGCACCGCTGCGGGCGGCCAGAACGCGCCGACCAGGTTCTTACCTTCGGCGGTGTTGATGCCGGTCTTACCACCCACGGCAGCGTCCACCATGCCGAGCAGGGTGGTCGGAATGTGAATAACGCGCACGCCGCGCAGCCAGGTTGCCGCGACGAAGCCGGCAACGTCGGTAATGGCACCGCCGCCCACAGAGATGATCGCGTCGGTGCGGGTGAAGTCGTTCTGACCGAGCACCTGCCAGCAGAACGCCGCCACCTGGTAGTGCTTTGCCTCCTCAGCGTCCGGGATTTCGGCGCTGAACGATTCGTAGCCCATGGCGCGCAGGTCTTCCATGACCAGCTCACCGGTGGAACGCAGGGCACGCGGGTGAATCACGAGCACCTTCTTGGTGCGGTTGCCCAGAATTTCGGGGATTTTACCGAGCAGGTTGTGGCCGATGAGAACCTCATAGTTCTCACGCGGGGAGCTGCCGGTCACCGGGATGCGGGTAATATCTTCCGCGCCGGAGGCACCGAAAGTGGGGGTGGGCTGAGTGCTCATCATGTGTCCTTTCACAGGTGAGGGGTTATGCTTGGGGGCGCTGCGCGCGGGAGGTGCGGGTTGCGGTCACGTACGCCTGGATTTCGGCGGTCATCTCGGTGATGGGGCGGCCGCCTCGTGCATCCAGGGTGAAGTGCGCCAGCTCTTCGTATCGACTGCGGCGTCGCTCAAAAATTTCGGTCCACCGCTCGACCGGGTTCGGCTGCAGCAGCGGGCGGGTCTTGTTGCCGGTAATGCGCGGGGTGACGGTGTCAGCATCAACGAGGATGTACACCACGCATTCGTCCTTGAGCAGCTCCGCGACAGAGTCGGTCATGGGCGCGCCACCGCCCAGGGAGAACACCGTGTTGCGGTACACGGGCGAGGTGAGGACCTCTTCGATGGTTTTGCGTTCGAGCTCGCGGAAATACGCCTCACCGAAAATCTCGAAGATTTCGGAGACTTCGCCGTAGCGTTCCACGATGAGCTGGTCGGCGTCGAGGAACTCGTAGCCGTAGAAACGCGCAAGGTGCGTACCAATGTAGGTTTTACCTGCCGCCATGGGGCCGATGAGCACGATGGGTCGGGAGCGTTCCGCGAAGTTCTCGTGCATTTCACGCACCTGCTGCGGGTGGATGCGAGCGCCGGCGGACTCGTCTTCTGCGAGCGCTTCTGCGGGGACAGCAAGCTCTGCGGGGGTTTCTTCCAGCGCAACGGGTTCTTCCGGCGCGGCGGGTACTGCGGGTGCCACAGATTCAGCGGGTACAGCGGGTGCGGCAACCTGAACCTTGCCGAACAGCGCCGGAGTCGGACGGACCGGCTTGGCGGGTTCAGCCGCGGGCACAGCTACAGGATGTGCAGGTGCGGCTACGGGAGCAGAAGCGCTCTCCCCCGCCGCCTCTGCAGGCTGAGCCTGCTTCGGAGGTGCCGGCTTGGGCGCGGCAGGTTTCGGCGCAGTCGGCTTGGGCACAGCGACTACTGACGGCGCGGCCGGTTTTGGAGCTGCTGGCTTGGGTGCATCCGCCTGTGCGGGTTCCTTGCGGGGTTCCTCTTCAGCGGTGCCCATGCCCTGCAGGGCGCTGAGCAGCTTCAGGCGCAGGTCCTCGTCCAGGCCGAGCGCCTGGTCGGCGTCCTCAGATACCGAGGAGGCGTACAGGCGCACACCCTGCGTGCTCGCCGTAGCGGCGGCGGGCAGGGGACGGGCGCCAGAACGCATCAAATCAGCGGGGGTGGGCACGCGAGAAGCCGGGCGCGCAGAAGAAACTGACGCAGAAGAAACAGATGCGGCAGCCTCAGCGCCCGCAACCTCAACATTCTGCTCAGCCGCAGCAGGTACACCGGGTTCAGACACGCCGGATTCTGCGCCGGGTTCCGGGCGCGGCGAAGCGCCCCCTCGCGCACGCTGCGTTGCCGCAGCAGGTACACCGGGTTCAGACACGCCGGATTCTGCGCCGGGTTCCGGGCGCGGCGAAGCGCCCCCTCGCGCACGCTGCGTTGCCGCAGCAGATACACCGGATTCTGCGCCGGGTTCCGGGCGCGGCGAAGCGCCCCCTCGCGCACGCTGCGTTGCCGCAGCAATACGCGCAAGGGGGCTCGAAGCGACCGGGCGAACACCCTGCTCCACAGAAACCTCCCCGGAACCGCGACCCTTCGCGCCGCGGCCCTCAGACTCCGCCGGAAGGGGCACTACGCGTCCCAACCAGCCACGTTAGACTCCCACGCCAGAGACGCCGGAATGGCGTCCAGGTAGGAATCCATGTTGCGGCGAGTCTCACCAATCGAGTCGCCGCCAAACTTCTCCAGTGCAGCCTCAGCGAGCACCAGGGCGACCATAGCCTCCGCCACCACGCCGGCGGCGGGAACAGCACACACGTCCGAACGCTGGTGGTGGGCGCGAGCCTCTTCACCGGTGGAAGTATCAATGGTCTTCAGAGCCTTCGGCACGGTCGCAATGGGCTTCATTGCCGCACGCACACGCAGCAGGTCGCCAATGCTCATGCCGCCCTCAATACCACCTGCGCGGTTGGTATCGCGGGTAACGCCGTGCTCACCAATGGAAATCTCGTCGTGAGCGGCAGTGCCCGGGCGGTCAGCGGTCGCGAAGCCGTCGCCAACCTCAACGCCCTTAATAGCCTGAATACCCATCAACGCTGCGGCAAGGCGCGCGTCCAGGCGGCGGTCCCAGTGCACGTACGAACCCAGTCCGGGAGGCATACCGTACGCGAGCACCTCAACCACACCGCCGAGAGTCTCGCCGTCCTTGTGCGCCTCGTCCACGCGCTGAACCATCGCGTCGGAGGTTGCCTTATCGAAGCAGCGCAGCGGGTCAGCGTCCAGCTGATCCACGTTGCGGGGCGAAGGCACCGGGGCGCCCTCGGGAGCGTGCACGCCACCCACAGCCACGGTGTGAGAAACCAGCTCAACACCCAGAGCCTTCAAAATCTGGGCGGCAACCACGCCAAGAGCCACGCGGGTCGCAGTCTCACGTGCGGAGGCGCGCTCCAGCACCGGGCGAGCCTCAGAGAAGTTGTACTTCTGCATACCCGCAAAATCGGCGTGACCGGGGCGCGGACGGGTCAGCGCAGCATTACGCGCACGACCCTCAATCAGCTTCGGATCCACCGGGTCGGAGCTCATCACGTCAGTCCACTTGGGCCACTCGGTGTTCGCAATCTCAATCGCGACCGGGCCGCCCTGAGTCAGGCCGTGACGCACACCGCCCAGGATGCGCACGCGGTCCTCCTCGAACTTCATGCGGGCACCGCGGCCGTAGCCGAGGCGGCGACGAGCCAGGGCGTCACGCACCATGTCGCTGGTGAGTTCCACACCGGCGGGTACGCCCTCAATAATGCCGACGAGCGCCTCGCCGTGGGATTCTCCGGCAGTGAGCCAACGCAGGGCCATAGGTTAACCTCTTTTCATCGCACCCGCACCGCAGCGCAGGAGGAAGGAATAATAATTCTTCACGTGTATAAATAGTGTATAAAATGCCCGTTTACTGAGCGAGTGAAAGCACGCTTTTTTCACGAAACGGAAGCACGAGGCGCAAGATCAACCGCCGCGCACATCGCATTGATTAGACCCAGCAGTTCGGCGGGCTGCAGTTCACGGCCGGTAAACAGCAGAACCTGCTCCACCGCCTGATACAGCAGCATCTCCAGGCCAGAAACCACCGTGCCGCCGTTCGCCTCCCAGGCGCTCGCCAGCACCGAAGGCCACGGGTTATACGCAACATCGAGCAGTACCGGCCGGTGCGTTGCGGAGGCGCCCTTCAGCCCGCTCAGCTGGCTCGCCCATTCATCCGCCGCATGCGCCGGAAGCGTAGAAATCACCGGGTGATGACCGCGCTCCGCAAGATTCTGCGGCAGCTCAGCCAGGGAAACCTGCTCCAGCTGAACGCCCAGGCGGTCCGCCGCCTCCTGCACGCTACCGAGCTTATGCAGGGAACGGGCGTACACGCTCACACGGGAATACCCCAGCTGATGCAGAGCGGTCAGGGCGGAAATAGCGGTCGCTCCCCCACCCACAATCGCGGCAGAATCCTTGAGCGGCTGCGGCTCCAAACCGGCGTGGCGCAGCGCGTTCACAATGCCGATCACATCCGTGTTATCACCCAGCACCTTCTCACCGCGCGGATACACCGTGTTCACCGCACCGGTCACGCGGGCAGTCTCACTCAGCTCATCGCAATACTTGATGACGGCGGTCTTCAACGGCATCGTCACCGACAGACCCGCAATATACGGGGCGTCCTCCGTACCGTCCGGGTGGCGCACACCGTGCATAATCGCCGGCAAATCATCGGGCAGAGTATCGCGGCGATTATAACCCAAATTCTGCTCACCCAAAAAGTCATACGCGGCACGATGCAGTGCAGGCGACAGCGAATGCGCAATCGGGTGCCCCAGCACGTAGGCGCGGCGAAGATACGGGGCCTCACGGTACGGTTCAGTCTTCATCGATAGATACTCTTTCGCTCTCAACGCTTGGGGCTTGCGGACACGCACGCCACGAACCCGCGGTCATAGGCGCACTCTACCCATTTTAAGGGACAAACCAATATTCGGGTACAGCAAAGGCGGGCACCTCCCCCACTCTCGTGGAGGCGGTACCCGCCTCAGCAAGGAACCTTCAGTCCAAAGCTACCGAATCATAGCTACCGGCTAAACCGATTAGCTACAACGGTTCGGGTGCTTAGAACACCACTGGTTGTACTCTTCAACATAACGCTGGTGCTCAGCGTAAGTACGGGAGTACTTAGTCTCACCGGAGTCCAGGTCCACAGTCACCCAGTAGTAGTACGGGTTTTTCTCAGGAGCCGCGGCAGCCTTAATCGAAGCCAGCTGCGGGGAACCAATCGGACCCTTCGGAAGACCCTTATTCGCATAAGTGTTGTACTTATTGCTCTTATCGGCCTTCTGCTCTTCAGTCAGGTGGTACGAGCGGACACCCAGACCGTAAGTCACGGTCGCATCCGACTGAATCAGACCCGAGGTCTCACCATCGGGGTTGTTCAGGCGGTTCTCAATGATGCCTGCAACCGCCACGTAGTCCTTCGGCTGAGCCTCAAGCTCCACGATGGAGGCGATGGTCAGCACCTCGAAGGTCTTCTGGTCGCCGCTCACGCCGGCTTCCTTCAGGTCAGCCTTGGTCTTATCAACCATGGTCTGAATGACCTTCTTGATGTCGGTGTCCTTCGGGAAGCGGTACTCACCCGGGTGCAGCCAACCCTCAATCGAGGGGAAGTTGCTCGGCACACCGTACTGGGTGTAGTTGCTGACCGCGTCCTCAACCTGCTTGCGGGTGAACGCGCCATCGGAGCCAGAAACAATCAGGTCGATGGTTTCGCTCACGCGCTTACCCTGCGGAATCGCCAGGTACAGTACGTTGCTGTTCGCCTCGATAATGGTCGTAATCGCGCTCGAGCTGCTCATGTGCTGCTGCAGTTCGTAGGTGCCAGGCTGCAGGTACTTGCCCTTGCTCTCCTTGGTGTACACCTCAACAAACTTATCAGCATCAGCAACCACGCCCGCTGCCTCAAGCTCCTGCGCCACCTGCGCGGTGGACTGGCCAGAACGAATCGTGAACGTCACGGTCGTACCATTGCCGCCACCCGAGTAGTCACGAGTCTTGAACGGGTCGTAGCGGGTAATCAAGGCACCCGAAATGATGACCAGAGCCACCACAAACAAGGAAATAGCGCTCAGCATGATGGCGCGGCGGCGGCGCTTACGCGCACGCAACGTAGCCACCGACACGATTTCCTGTTCCATCGTGATGCCGGTGATGCCCTTACGTTCATCCTCGGCTGTCGGCCTAAAGAGGTCGAGCCCGCTCTCTTCGGGCTGTTTATTCTGTTCGGTCACTGAAGGTTCTCCGTTTCGTTGACGGCACCGACCGTGGTCCCTTCTGACTCGGACGGTCGGTTTTCTTCGTGGGCCGGATCGCTCACCTTGTACCCGGCTACGGACTGCCCCGCCTTGAGGGCATCCAGACTGTACTGCAAAATGTTCACAGCCGCCACCTGGTCAACCATAGTCTTGAAATCTCGGCTGGAAACCCCAGCCTCGTGCAGTGCACGGTGAGCGCTCACGGTGGTGAGTCGCTCATCCACCAGCCAAATGTTAATGTGTGTTTTCTCTTCGGCATCCAGCTCGGAGCGCAGAGCCTGCGCGTACTCCCGAGCCATTTCCGTGGAGGGAGAATCCCCACCACGCATGGTCTTCGGAAGCCCGACGAAAACCTCCACCACCTCGTTCACCTCAATCAGCTTACGCAAAACACGGCGGTCAGAGTTCTTCTTCGCGTCGCGGCGTAGCGTCTTGAGCGGGGTGGCGAGAATACCGTCGGGGTCGCTGAGGGCGGTGCCGACGCGGGCGTTACCCACATCGACACCCATCCGCACTCCGCGCTGGAATTCTGCCATGTTTAGGCCTGAGCCTGTGCGATAGCGTCGCGGACAGCGTCCAGTGCAACACCAATCTTGGATGCGTCCTGGCCACCACCCTGAGCGACATCGTCCTTACCGCCGCCACCGCCGCCGAGAACACCGGCAGCGACGCGGACCAGAGCGCCAGCCTTCACGCCAGCCTCACGAGCACCCTCGTTGGTTGCCACCAGGACGACGGGGCGGCCATTAGCCACACCCACCACTGCGACAACAGCAGCCTCGGAGCCAAAGCGCGAACGCAGATCCAGAGCCAGCTCACGAACGCCGTTAGCGTCCAGTTCGCCAGCGTCATGCGCCAGAACGCGAACAGAACCGATGGTCTGTGCGTTCTCCAGCAGCTTGCCAGCCTCAGCCTGCAGCTTCTCGCGGCGCAGCTGAGCCAGTTCCTTCTCAGCAGCCTTCAGCTTAGCGAGAGTCTGGTTAATCTTCTCCGGCAGATCAGCGGAAGACTGAACCTTCATCAGGCCGGTCAGCTGGTTCACCAGGGTACGCTCAGCAGCCAGGTGGTTGAAGGAATCCAGACCCACCAGAGCCTCAACACGGCGGTTACCGGAGCCAACAGAGCTCTCGGTCAGCAGCGACAGCGAACCAATCTCAGCGGACGAACCAACGTGGGTACCACCACACAGCTCGCGGGAGAACTCGCCGCCGATTTCAACAACACGCACCACATCGCCGTACTTCTCACCGAAGAGGCTCATAGCGCCCAGAGCCTTAGCCTCAGCCAGCGGCATCTCACGAGTAATCACCTCGTGGTTATCGCGGATCGCGAGGTTAGCAACCTCTTCAACCTCACGCTTAGCGGACTCGGACAGACCCTCGCCCCACGCGAAGTCGAAGCGCAGGTAGCCTTCCTTGTTGAAAGAGCCACGCTGAGTAGCCTCGTTGCCGAGCACCTGGTGCAGGGCAGCGTGAATGATGTGGGTACCGGAGTGTGCCTTCTCACCGTCGCGGCGGCGCTGAACGTCAACCTGTGCCACAACATCGGCACCGACGTGAACCTCGCCCTCACGCACAACGGCGCGGTGAACGCTCAGGCCCTTCACGGGCTGCTGAACGTCCTGAACGTCAATGACGAAGCCGTTGCCGGTAATGACACCGGTATCAGCTGCCTGGCCACCAGCCTCCGCGTAGAACGGGGTCTCGTCCAGAACAACCTCAATCTTGTCGCCAGCCTTAGCGGCGGGAACAGACACGCCGTCCACCAGAATCGCGCGCAGCTTAGTCTCAGTACGCAGCTCGGTGTAACCGGTGAAGATGGAGCCACGCTCGTCCACGAGCTTACGCAGCTCAGACAGGTCAGCAAACGCACCCTTCTTCGCCTTAGCATCAGCCTGCGCACGGTGACGCTGCTCAGCCATCAGCTCACGGAAAGCCTTCTCGTCAACCTTCACGCCAGCCTCAGCAGCCATCTCCAGGGTCAGGTCAATCGGGAAGCCGTAGGTGTCGTGCAGAGCAAACGCCTCAGCACCAGAAACAGCGTTGGAGCCGTCCTTCTTAGCGGCAGCAACAGCCTCTTCCAGACGCTCAGTACCGGTCTCAATGGTGTGCAGGAACGCCTTCTCCTCAGCGTACGCAATACGGGAAATACGCTCGAAGTCGTCAGCAACGTACGGGAAAGCACCCTTCATCGCATCACGCGAAGCCGGGAACAGTACGGGCAGGCAGGGCTCAGTAACGCCCAGCAGACGCATCGCACGGATAGCACGGCGCATCAGACGGCGCAGAATGTAGCCGCGACCCTCGTTGGAGGGGGTCACGCCGTCAGCAATCAGCATCAGCGAGGAACGGATGTGGTCAGCCACCACGCGCATACGCACGTCGTCCTCGTAGCCCTCGTCCTCAGCGGACTCAGAGCCGTGGTACTTCTTACCGGACAGCTTAGAAGCAGCGTCCAGAACGGGGCGAACCTGGTCGGTCTCGTAGAAGTTCTCAACACCCTGCAGCAGCATGGCAAGACGCTCAACGCCCAGACCGGTATCGATGTTCTTCTTCGGCAGATCACCCAGAATCTCGAAGTCATCCTTACCGATACCCTCGCCACGCTGGTACTGCATGAACACAAGGTTCCAAATCTCAATGTAACGGTCGTCGTCAGCCGCCGGGCCGCCTTCCTTACCGTACGCGGGGCCACGGTCGTAGAAGATCTCCGAGTCAGGGCCTGCGGGGCCGGGCTGACCGGTGGACCAGTAGTTTTCCTTCATACCCATACGCTGAATACGCTCAGCCGGGAAGCCCACCTTGTTGTGCCAAATGTCGAAGGCCTCATCGTCACCCTCATAAATGGTGACCCACAGGCGCTCCGGATCCAGGCCGAAACCGCCCTTATCCTGAGGGGTGGTCAGCAGCTCGTAAGCAAACGGAATCGCCTGCTCCTTGAAGTAATCACCGAACGAGAAGTTACCAGCCATCTGGAAGAAGGTACCGTGACGCGCAGTCTTACCGACCTCTTCAATATCCAGGGTGCGGATGCACTTCTGCACGCTGGTCGCGCGGGAGAACGGAGGGGTCTCACGGCCCAGGAAGTAGGGAATGAACGGCACCATACCGGCGATGGTGAACATAGCGCCGGGCTCGTTCGAAATCAGCGATGCCGAAGGCACCACAGTATGGCCGCGGGAAGCGAAGAAATCGATCCAGCGCTTAGAAATCTCCTGTGAGAGCATCTCGTTCCTTAGAGTAATCTGTGCGAAATTCTAAATTAGTCTACTGACCTATGGTGCCTGTCCGAGAGCAAAATGGCTAATCGAGCCAGTCTCGTACCGTGGTTAACGGACAAAAGCACCACCTTTAAAAACCTAGTTGAAGAAGCCGTCGCCGAGCTGACGGTCACGCGCAATACGCTGCTCACGCGCTCGCTTCTGAGCCTCTTCCAAGGAGGCAATCTCAGCCTCCACCTCAATGAGTTCACGCTCAGCCAGGCGGCGGTTCGTGGATTCAATCTCAGCCGAGCTCATCTGGCGGTCCCAGGTGTCCAGGGAGCCAGGACGCAGATCCTGCTTCTGGCGCTCCACCTTAGCGTTGAGCTCCATCTCCTTCTCCTGCATGCCTTCACGCACGCGGGCGGCGAACTCAACAGCACGCAACGCATACGGCTGCAGGGGCTTGCCAATCGGCGAATCGAAGAACTTTCCCATCTGAGACTCCGGGTTGAGGGCAAGCTCACCGTGCTCACGCATGAGCAGGGCGCTGCCGGGGGTACGCTGAGCAGGTTCGGAGGCGGCACGCCTGGAAGCGAAGTAACCAACCGCCGCGCCGGCGCCGAGCAGAAGAGCTGAACGAAGCAGACCCATTAGTTCTCACCGCCTGCAGAGTAAGAGGACTGTGCCGAACCGTACTGACCGCCAGTGCTACCAGTGTTGGCGGTGCCGTGTGCATCGCCGGACTTACCGCCGCGGAACGCCTGACGCACACCGTACGAGAAGGACGCAACCTTAATCAGCGGCTGACCCACAGTCGAAGTCACCAGCGAGGACAGCGCAGAAACGTTCGCGGACGCATCCGAAACATTCGAAGTGATGTCGTCAACCTTCTCCAGCTGCTCATTGGTGGTCACCACAGTACGGGTCACCTCTTCAATGAGAGGGCCGGTGCTCTGGTTCAGCGAACGAATCGTCACGATAAGCTCATCAAACACCTTGGTCAGGCGAATAATGGGTAGCGCAAGCAGAGCCACCAGAATCGCAAAAACTCCTGCTGCAATCAGGCCCGCAATATCTCCGCCGGTCATCTATAACCCCATTCCGCTCAATGCATGATGCTTATCAATAGTCGTACAAGGCTGGACGCCACCGTGGCGCGCAGCCGGATCGTGCATACAGTTCAGGACTATATACACAGCTCAATCCCCTATTTTAGTCGAAAAATCCTTCAAGCGCCCCCTAAACTCTCATGAAACTCCCAGCGACGGAAGATTCACAGGTTCTGCAGCGCCACAGCCCTGTAGTGTATAAGCCCCAAAAACCCACGCGTTAAACGGGAACAACCCGCCCCCACCGAACGGTGCAGGACGGGTTGCTTCTCGAAAAATCGAGATTATGCCAGACGCGAGTAGTACTCAACGACCAGCTGCTCGTCGCAGATCACGGGGATCTCTTCGCGCTTGGGCTTGCGCTCAAGCTTTGCGTGCAGCTTCTCGATCTCAACGTTCAGGTATGCGGGAACCTCGGGCAGAACTGCCTGGTTCTCACCTGCAGCCGCAGCCTGGAAGGGGGTGGTCTTCTCAGCCTTGGGGTGAACGTGGATCAGCTGGCCGGGCTTGACGTGGAACGAGGGGCGGTCCACGCGAACGCCGTCAACCATGATGTGACGGTGAACAACCATCTGACGTGCCTGTGCAATGGTGCGGGCGAAGCCTGCACGCAGAACCAGAGCGTCGAGGCGGGTCTCGAGCAGCTCGACCATGTTCTTACCGGTCTGGCCCTCGGTACGCTTTGCCTCGAGGTATGCGCGGCGCATCTGTGCCTCGCGGATGTTGTACTGAGCGCGCAGACGCTGCTTTTCCTTCAGCTGGGTAGCGTAGTTGGAGTCAGCCTTCTTGCGGGCACGGCCGTGCTGGCCGGGGCCGTAAGGACGACGCTCGAGGTACTTTTCTGCCTTCGGGGTCAGTGCAATGCCCAGGGCACGGGACTGACGCACGGTACGGCGGGTGCGGTTGTGCTTAGCCACAATCTACCTTTCTATGTGAGGCTCCTGCACCCTCACGGGTGGGGCCTCGGTCTGTTGAATACTGGCCTCCTCGGTTGACCCCGCCGGAATCCGTACGCGACCGGTTCGGTCGTTGCTGTACGGCGGTGGGGCGGAGAGCTCGGGGCAGAGTACCCCGCAGCTACATTACTGACGCTCGCACGAATGCGGGCATAGTAATTGCCAGACCCGTCAAGCTTACCGGATACACCCGGGCTTTACCAGCCTTTTGGGAAATCTTTGGTTCAAATCACTGTGCGTGTGGGTTTTCGACACTTACCCACACGACCCCACAGGAATTATTTATGCCAGTCAGAGCTATTTAGGTGCGACTTCCCCGAAAAATTGCGGCGCTAAGATGTTGGATTGTAATCATTTCGTTATTTTTAACCTGTGTCTTTATGGGAATAGCTTGAATCAGACCCCCATATCGCCTAGACTAGAAACCATAACAAGCTTGGCGTCCGCCCTTCCGGGAAGGCCGACAGCCAAGACGTCTATCACAACTCAAAACTCTGACGCGGTGCGCAGTACTACCGAGGTACTACGCACCGCTTTCTGTTTGCGCTCAGCCCTATACGGTTGCTTGCTCTATACGGCTACCTGCCTGCCGAGGCGCGCCACTCCCCCGGTGGTCAGCACTCAAAGTAGTAGACGGCTCGATGGGAGCCACGTAAACTAACGGGTCGTATCCTGCACCGGAGCCGCATCCAAAATACGGCGGATACGCTCACGACGCTCCGTCAACGTACGCTCAAAACCGTGCTGCGTCGGCTCGTAGTAGACCGTACCGCGCAGAGTATCCGGCAGGTACTGCTGCGCCGCCACATGCCCCGGCTCATCATGCGCATACACATACCCCACACCGTGACCAAACTGCTTAGCCCCCGCATAATGACCATCACGCAAATGCACCGGAACCTGACCCGAAGCACCCGAACGCACATCCGCAATCGCACGGTTAATCGCGTTATACGCCGCATTCGACTTCGGCGCGAGCGCACAATAAATCACCGCCTGCGACAGGATAATACGCGCCTCCGGCATGCCCACCAGCGCCACCGACTGCGCCGCAGCCGTCGCCACCTGCAGAGCCTGCGGATCAGCCAGACCAATATCCTCACTCGCCAAAATCATGATGCGCCGAGCCACAAAACGTGGATCCTCGCCGCCCTCCAACATGCGCGCCAAATAGTGCACCGCGGCGTCCGCATCAGAGCCGCGCATGGACTTAATGAACGCACTCACCACGTCATAATGCTGATCGCCCGAACGGTCGTAACGGATCGCGGCGCGGTCCACCGCCTCCGTAGCATGCGCCAGGGTGATGCGCACGGGCGCGGTAGGTTCGGGGTCCTTCTCCCCCGCTTCCCCCGCCTGATTTGCCGAATTTGCCGGGTCTGTCGAATTTACCGAGTCTGCCGAATCTTCGGCGGAGGCGGCAGGTTCTGCCGAAGCCTGTTCGGCTTCGCTAAACGCAATCGCAGCCGCCGCCTCCAGCGAGGTCAGGGAGCGGCGAGCGTCGCCTCCAGAAACCGCCGCGAGGTGGGCGCGCGCATCCTCATCAATGACCGCCGCACCGTCAAAACCGCGCGGGTCAGCCAATGCACGGTCAATCAGCCGCTCAATATCGGACTGCTCCAGCGAATGAACCCGCAACAGTAGCGAGCGCGAAAGCAACGGCGAAATAATGCTGAACGACGGGTTCTCCGTCGTAGCCGCCACCAGAATCACCCAGCGGTTCTCCACGCCGGGCAGAAGTGCATCCTGCTGAGCCTTTGTAAAACGGTGAATCTCATCGAGGAAGAGCACGGTGGTCGTGCCGTACATGTCACGGTCGAGTAGCGCCTGATCCATGACCGCGCGCACATCCTTCACGCCCGCAGTAATCGCCGAAAGCTCCACGAACTTACGACCCGGCGCGCGCGCAATCACATGTGCCAGGGTGGTCTTACCCGTACCCGGAGGGCCGTACAAAATCACCGAGGACGGGCCAGCCGGGCCGGCGTTTTCCCCTGCCAACACGCGCAGAGGCGCACCCGGAGTCAGCAGATGCTCCTGGCCGAGAACCTCATCAATCGTGCGCGGACGCATACGCACCGCCAACGGCGCACGAGACGCCGAACGGGAAGAGTGTGCACGCGGCGTCGAGGCGCGCGAGGAGGCGGGCTCCTCAGCGGGCGCACCAATCAGGCTCACGCGGTCCCCGTCATCGGGCAACTCAAGATCAAAGAGGGAATCAGCCATAGTCTTACTCTATCGTTTCACAATCTGGAGGCGGGTACGGGGTGTGGGTATACAGCTGCGGATTTAGCTCGCGGCGTGACACCACACGGGTTTTCGATAGGTTAGTGTCTTCGCCGTGGGTTTTAAACCCCGGGGCAAGGCTTTAAACCCCGGGGCAATCCACTAACCTATCGAAAGCGCCGGCCTAGAGGGTCTCACTATCGAGAATCAGGGTCACCGGGCCGTCATTGACCAGCTCCACCTGCATGTCCGCACCGAACACGCCGGTCTCCACGTGCAGGCCACGCTCACGCAGCGCCTGAACATAGTCGTTGAACAGCGGCTCACTCACCGCGCCGGGCGCAGCGGCAGACCAGGAGGGGCGGCGGCCCTTCTTCGCATCCCCATACAGGGTGAACTGGCTGACCGCCAGCACGGGTGCGCCCTCATCGAGCAGGGACTTCTCCCCCTCCATCAGGCGCAGGTTCGCGGTCTTGTCGGCAAGCTTCGCAATCTGCGCCGCACCGTCACCGTGCGTGATACCGACCAGCACCAGGTAGCCGGGCTGCTCAATCGCGCCGACCGTCTCACCCGCCACGCGCACCGCCGCGCGGGTCACACGCTGAATAACTACTCGCATCGTTCACCTTTCATCATGGAACCGGCATTCGCCGGGCTCATACATCTCTTTCGACACCACTCTCAGCGGCTGGTTTAGGGGAGCCGCAGTTCTAGAGGCAGCCGCCTCAGAGCACGCCGCGCAGCTGCACGGCACGCAAAAACTGGTTCGCCGCCCGCGGAGTACGAAACTCAATAAAACGCTTCTGCAGATGCTGCCCGCGAGCCTCCGCCAGCAACTCCCCGACGTGCGGGTAGCTCCTCCACGTGTACCGAATCATGTTGTCCGGGTCCCGCAGAATATTCTTCAGCGGCGGCTCCACATTATCAGCCCACAGCCTCTGACCCGTCACCGCACGGCGCACCGTCCGGCGAACCACACGCCACATGACCACCGCACGGCTATAGCGCAAGTAAATCACCACATCCGCACGCTCCAGCAGGCGGCCGCGCACCTGCGGATACTGCCACTCCGTAATCCACGCAGGCCGCTCAATGAGCGCCCGAACATCCGCCTCAAAACTAGGGCGCGGAGTCCAGTTCGGACCCCAATGCAACGAGTCCATCTCCGTATGCGGAATGTCCAGGAGGCGCCCCAACCGCGCCGCGAACGTCGTCTTACCGCTACCGCTCGGGCCGGCAATCAGAATACGCATGCTCCCCTCCCCCTTTGGTTAGTACACAAATCGGCACGCACGCCAGTTGATACAAAAGGTGGGCTGCGACCCTGCACCAGCAGAATACACAGCCCACCCTCAACGGCGACCCCGGCACAACTCAACGCCCGCCGGGTTCACGCCGCACAGCCTCACACCCCCTACGGGGCGCACGACCAAAGACTAGAGAAGATTACTCCTCGTCCTTCTTCTTCGGCTTGAAATCAACGCCAGCTTCCTTACGCTGCTCCGGAGTAATCGGTGCAGGAGCCGCAGTCAGCGGATCAAAACCGTTACCGGTCTTCGGGAACGCAATAACCTCGCGGATCGAATCAACGCCAGCCAGCAGAGACACAATACGGTCCCAACCGAACGCAATACCACCCATGGGCGGCGCGCCGTACTTGAACGCATCCAGCAGGAAGCCGAACTTCTCCTGAGCCTCTTCCTCACCAATGCCCATCACAGCGAACACGCGTTCCTGCACGTCACGGCGGTGAATACGGATCGAACCGCCACCAATCTCGTTACCGTTGCAGACAATGTCGTAAGCGTACGCCAGAGCCGAACCCGGGTCAGTGTCGAAAGTATCCATGAACTCGGGCTTCGGGGAGGTGAACGCGTGGTGCACAGCAGTCCAAGCAGAGTGACCCAGAGCCACGTCACCGGACTCAGTAGCCTCAGCAGAAGACTCGAACATGGGAGCGTCAATAACCCACACGAAGGACCACTCGCCGTCCTTAATCAGGCCGGTACGGTGACCAATCTCAACACGAGCAGCACCCAGCAGCGCACGAGAAGCCTTAGCCTCACCGGCAGCGAAGAAGATGCAGTCGCCGGGCTTCGCGCCGGTAGCCTCAGCCAGGCCAGCACGCTCAGCGTCAGTAATGTTCTTAGCCACCGGGCCGGTCAGCTCGCCATCCTCCTGAATGAGAACGTAAGCCAGACCCTTAGCGCCGCGCTGCTTAGCCCATTCCTGCCAAGCGTCCAGGGTGCGGCGGGGCTGGGATGCGCCACCGGGCATCACCACGGCGCCCACGTAGGGAGCCTTGAACACGCGGAAAGTGGTGTCCTTGAAGTACTCGGTCAGCTCAGTCAGCTCCAGACCAAAACGCAGGTCAGGCTTGTCCGAACCGTACTTCTCCATCGCATCCTTGTAGGTCATGCGCTGAATCGGGCGGGGAACCTTCACATCAATCAGGTTCCACACAGCCTCAACGATGCGCTCGCCCAGCTCAATGATGTCTTCCTGATCAACGAACGAAGCCTCAATGTCCAGCTGAGTGAACTCGGGCTGACGGTCGGCGCGGAAATCCTCATCACGGTAGCAGCGGGCAATCTGGTAGTACTTCTCAATACCGCCCACCTGCAGCAGCTGCTTGAACAGCTGCGGGGACTGCGGCAGAGCATACCAAGAACCCGGAGCCAGACGAGCCGGCACCAGGAAGTCACGCGCACCCTCAGGGGTGGAACGGGTCAGGGTCGGGGTCTCAACCTCAATGTAGCCGTCCTCGGCCAGCAGGTTGCGTGCCGCACGGTTCGCGTCCGAACGCAGGCGCATGATGCGAGCCGGCTCCGGGCGGCGAAGATCCAGGTAGCGGTAGCGCAGGCGCGCCTCCTCACCCACCTCAACGTGCTCGTCAATCTGGAAAGGCAGCGGAGCGGCAGTGTTCAGCACCTCAACGGCGGACACCTCAACCTCAATCTCACCGGTAGCCAGGTTCGGGTTCTCATTACCCTCCGGGCGCTTAGTCACCAGACCGGTCACACGCAGCACATACTCGTTGCGCAGGTGCTCAAAATCAGCCTCATTGTGGAAAACACACTGGGTGACACCCTCACGGTCACGCAGGTCAACGAAAGCGACACCACCGTGGTCGCGGCGGCGAGCCACCCAACCGGTCAGGGTAACAGTCTCTCCAATATTTGCGGCGGTCAGCTCGCCGTTGGTGTGAGTGCGAAGCACAGACATTCCTTTCATAGCGGGCACCTCACGACTATAGACAGTAGCCGGGTACACGCGGTTGATGATATGCGCACACTGCGTGCGCCTCATATATTGTATCCCCTCCGGGCAGGTCGATGGCGGGTCGGGGCAAGTCAGGCACCAGAAAATGGGGTGCGGAGGCGGGATGCGGGTAGGGCGGCAGGTTCGTGGGTGTCTGCGGTCGATAGGTTAGTGTCTTCGCCATGGGTCTTTAACCCGGGGTGAAGGCATTAACCTATCGAAAAGCCACTACCCTATCGAAGTATTACCGGGGAATCCACTCCGCATGCCTGTGGACAAACACTTTTTCGGTAGAATCCGCGAAGTTATCCACAGATTTCACAAACAAGCCCCACAACCTCACACAGCCTGCCAGGATAAAGCCTATGAACACCGTAACTATTCCGTGGCAACGCGTCCCAAACGTACTACCGGCTACACCAGAAATTACCCGCGCCGCAGAACTGCACCCATTCGTGCTGAACTCCCAGATGCTCAACCTGCGAGGAATCGGGCCAAAACGCATTCGCAAGCTAGTGGCGGAAGGGTCTCTGCAACGTATCCAGCGAGGAGCCTATATTTACACCTGCGATGCCCAAGCGCTCACCCCCGAAGAGCGGCTCACGGTACGGTGCATCGCTGCTCAGATGATGGGTCTTCAAGGAATCTTCTCCCACACATCAGCCGCGGCGCTATGGGGACTTGATGTACTCTCTGTTCCCCAAATGATAAGCGTGTATAGCTGTAGTCATAGCACCTCTGACAAGGGAAGAATCACCCGGCATTACAGCGCCCCTGGCCCCGAGGAAGTCACCAGGTTGCCGGGCACATCCATCATGGTTACGACGGTGGCTCGCACGCTGCAGGATTGTGCTCGCAGCATGCCCTTTCGGGAGGCGGTGGTCCTCGCTGACTCCATCATGCGGCGGAAACTCTTGGAACCCCACGAGGTGACTGAGATTCTACTGAACCTCACCGGGTACGGCGGCTCCGCCGGGCCTCTCCTGGCGCAGGCGGTGGATGCATCCAGCGAGTCGGCTGGTGAAAGCCTCACCCGGTGCCTACTCATGGAGCACAGGCTGCCCCTCCCCGTAACGCAGTACCCGATTTCATGCGAAGGCCGTAACTATCGAGTGGACTTCACCTGGCCCGAGGCGCGCGTCATTCTCGAGTTCGACGGCGAACAGAAATACGTGGACCACCCCGGCAGGGACCGCTACGAAGCCACCCGCGACCGTGCTCTAACCCGCGCCGGCTGGACGGTCGTACACCTCACATGGGCTGACATCTTTCAAAAAGAGCGGGAAGTCATCACCCACTTGCGGAAACTACTCTTGAGATAAAGCGAGGAAACGCCTCAGTCGATAGGTTAGCGCCTTCACCCCGGGTTAAAGACCCACGGCGAAGACACTAACCTATCGAAAATCTGGGCTCACACAAAAGACCCGCCCGGCAGGGAGGTCAACATCCTCCCCACCAGGCGGGTACACATCCATATGCAGGCTACAGTAACCAAATTATTACAGCAGCCAGATAATACTGCAACCAAACACCGCAGGCATTACAGGCCCCTAATGTTTACAGGCCCTCAGCACGTACAATCTGAACGTGCAGATCCTCAGCCGGCGGCATCCACGAAGCCGGATCAGCAGCAACCTGCTCACCCGAACGGATATCCTTCACCTCGTGAACCGGGGCACCCGACTCATCCGACGAAATAAACCACACGAACGGAATGCCGCGCTTCTCAGCGTACTTAATCTGCTTACCGAACTTCGCCGCATTCGCGGACACCTCACAGGCAATACCGCGGGCACGCAGCGCATCCGCAACATCATTCGCAGCGGACCAGCCCTCATCATTCGTCAGGGCAACAAACACAGCCGAAGGCACCTTACGGCTCGCCTGCGCAAAACCCTGCGACAGAATACGAGCCACCACACGAGTCACACCAATAGACAGGCCAACACCCGGGTACGTCTTCTTACCGTTCGACGCCAGCGACTCATAGCGGCCACCCGAGCAAATCGAACCCAGCGACTCGTGACCAACCAGAACAGTCTCATACACGGTGCCGGTGTAGTAGTCCAAGCCGCGAGCAATCGACAGGTCAGCCAGCACCTTACCCGGCGCACGGCGGGATGCCTCCTCAATGACCTCAGCCAGCTCAGCAAGACCCTGATCCAGCAGCTCGTGCTCCACCGAATACTTCGCGGCAAGCGCACGCACCTGCTCCACAAAAGAAGCATCCTCAGTGCGGATCTGCGCCAGCTCCAGGGCGGCAGCGGCAGCATCCGCGCTCGCACCAGCCTCAGCCTGCAGCTCCTCAGCCACACGCTCAGCGCCGATCTTCTCCAGCTTGTCAATAGAACGCAGAACAGCCGCAGTATCAGTCAAACCCAGGCCCAGGTAGAAACCCTCAGCCAGCTTGCGGTTATTCACACGCAGCTTGAACTCAGGAATCGGTAGCTTCGACAGCGCATCAACAACAACCAGCGCCAAGGTCACGTCGTAACGGAACGGCAGCTCGCCGTCGCCAACCACGTCAATATCAGCCTGAGTGAACTCGCGGGCACGACCCTCCTGCGGACGCTCACCACGCCACACCTTCTGAATCTGGTAACGCGAGAACGGGAAATTCAGGTAACCGGCGTTCTCCACCACATAACGGGCAAACGGCACAGTCAGGTCAAAGTGCAGAGCCAGCTTTTCCTTAGCCTTAGCAGCCTCGTCCTCCTGCAGGCGAGAAATTGCGTAAACTTCCTTGTCAATCTCACCCTTGCGCAGCAGCTGCTCAATAGTCTCTACCGAACGAGTCTCAATCGGGGAGAAACCGTGCAACTCAAAAGTCTCACGCAAAGTGTCCAGAACATGATTCTCAACCAACCGCTCAGCCGGAAGATACTCGGGAAAACCAGACAGCGAAGCCTTGCGAGCCATACGCGATACTCCTTGACAAAGAACTCGACAACAAAACCCCCGGAACACCTCCGGGCATATCTACCCATCATACCAACACCCACCCCAGCACAGCACCCACTCCCCCAGCGCACCCGACACAAACCCGCACAAACCCGCGGCCGGCAGGTTCGCCCACAACACAACACGACCAGACACTACTCACACACACCCCACAGAGGCTATGCTTAGGAGGTGCACACGCACACCCAAACGGGTGCCCACCACGGGGAACAGCGCAAAGGCGCCCCACCCCCAGCACCCCCGAGTGAAAGAGTTATAGCGGTGACTACCAAACCCGACGACACTGTAAACCTCGAAAAGGCACGCCAGTACGGCCGCGTCTCCGAGGACGGCCACGTCTTCGTCATTGTCGACGGCGAAGAATACGCCGTAGGCCAGCTGCCCGGCGCCTCCGAAGAAGAAGCGCTCAGCTACTTCGCCCGCAAGTTTGAAAACGTCGAGGCGCAGGTTGCCCTGCTCGAATCCCGCCTCGCCAACAACGCCCCCGCCGCAGACCTGCAGAAGGGCATCACCTCCATCGGTGCACAGATCGGTGTGCGCAACATGGTCGGTGACTACTCCGGCCTGCAGAAGCGCCTCATCACCCTCGCAGAGCAGATCGCTGAACTCGGCGAAAAGCAGCAGCAGGCACGCACCGAAAACCGTGAACGCGCCCTCGCCGTCCGTGAAGAAATCGTCGCGGAAGCCGAGCAGATTGCCAGCCAGGACCCCGACCAGATTCACTGGAAGAACTCCCATTCCCGCATGAACGAACTGTTCGAAGCGTGGAAGAAGGCACAGCGCGAAATTCACCTGGCAAAGAGCGTAGAGGACGAGCTGTGGAAGCGTTTCCGTGCAGCCCGCACCACCTTCGACCGCAACCGCCGCGCACACTTCTCGCAGCTGGACGACCGCAACGCACGCATCAAGCGCGCCAAGGAAGAGCTGATTGCACGTGCGGAAGAGCTGTCCACTTCGACTGACTGGTCTGAGACTTCCCGCGTATACGGCGACCTGATGCGCGCCTGGAAGCAGGTACCCCGCGGCCACCGTCGCGAAGACGACAAGCTGTGGGCACGCTTCCGCGCGGCACAGGACGTGTTCTTCAACGCCCGCAACGAAGCCGAAGCAGCGCAGGACGCAGTCTACGCCGAAAACCTCAAGGTCAAGGAAGCACTGCTCGAAGAAGCACGCGCACTCCTGCCCGTCGAAGACATTGAGGGCGCGAAGGCAGCCTTCGAGAAGATCCTGGACCGCTGGGATGCGGCAGGCCGCGTGCCCCGCAACGACCTGCGCCGCGTCGACGGCGAACTGCGCCGTATTCAGGACGAAATCAACGGCGCCGAAGAGGCAAAGTGGAAGCGCAACGACCCCGCCAAGGCGGCACGCGCGAACTCCCTGCTCGCACAGATCGAGGACTCCCTCGCCGAACTGGAAGCAGAGCTCGCAGCAGCTGAAAAGGGCGGCGACTCCAAGAAGATCGCCAAGGCTAAGGAAGCTCTGGAGGCGCGCCGCGCCTGGGCAGCAACCCTGCAGGGCTTCGGCAACTAGGGTCTAGCCGATGGTCTAAATAACGGTGTAATTAACGCCGAGAAGCCACATGTGTTTCGAAAAGCCACTTTTATGGTGGCTTCTCGAAACACATGTGGCTTCTGCGTGTCTGCGGGGGTTATATTCGCGCCCCCACCCGATGCAGATGGAGGGCGCACCGGGTTCATGGATTTTCGATAGGTTAGTGACTTTAATGCGGGTTAAAGACCCACGGTGAAGACACTAACCTATCGAAAACCTCTGTCTAAAAAGCAGGCGGCCCCGGATGCGCCAGGTTGATGGGCGGGAGCCGGTTATGGTTTAGGTTTTTTAGTAATGGGTTAGTGACTTTGGGCTGGGGTTTTAACCATCACTAAAGACGCTAAGTCATGACCGAATTTCCACCAGGCCCGAATATCCTAAACAAAACAGGCGGCCCTGAATGCTCAAACATTCGGGGCCGCCTGCTGCGGTTATCTATATATTGGGTCAGCTGGTTTACATGTCAGGCCAGTCGCGGTGCAACGAGTACTCCGTGTCCCCGTCACCGCTGTCGTTCAGGTGCCAACGCTGACCGGTATGAATATCGGCCTTGCGCAGCCTGGGGTTTGGGTTATCCTTCTTGCCCATCGTCGGATCGTTCTTGCAGCCCCAACGAGTATCGTCTTCATCGCAGGTGCCGCCGACGCGTCCCACATCAACCCACCACACACGGATCAGCAGCGGGTCACTGGTCGCCTGCGGGGTCACCTCCATCATCTGCCACGGGCCACCATCCACACGGAAACGAGCCGTGTAGTGCACGGTCGTGTACGCATGGAAATTACCCGAACGCTGGTAGGCGTAGCTAGTATCCGTCTGCCTCGGACGCTCACGAGGGTAGGTGGTGACCGGTTTGCCCGCGGTGTAGTTGGTGTCTGTATCACCATTGCCGTACTCGATGACGTACGAGGAGGGCATGAGCTCAATTTCGACGTGCCCGGCGAGCATGTCTGCTTCCAGGCGGTAGGGGCCTCCGTCATCGACGTAGAAGTTGATCTGATCGCCCTTGTAGACGTTCGGATCGCCTTCTGCCCTGCCAGTGCCTGCGGGGTTGTTGTAGGACTGGTGCAGGGTCGGCTTGCCAGGCTCTAGCGACTCTGCAGCATGGCGAATTTCCTCCATGACTTCTTCGTAGGTCGGACCTGCGGGACCTGGGCTGTCGGCACTGGTAAGAGTGCGGGTATTGTCGGGAATGCAGGAGGCCGAGGAGGGACTTCTGGGAGTTCCACGGTCTACAGGAATGCCAGATTCAAGCGACATGTTTGTGAACTTGAATGTTCCTCTTCTTCCGTCTATAGTTTCGCATGACATAATATTGTGATTTTCGTTGGCGTAGGTAACTTTTATGCCGTTTCCGTGGCTCACAGTCGAGTAAGTGTATTGAAAATCATTATATGAGGAATTTGAATTACTTTTATTTCCCTCATTTGTTTTTTGTTTGGTTTTTGATTTACTGACAGTTACCTGACATACTTTAGCGGTGTTAGAGCCTTTTGTGGAACAATCATTTGTAATAGATGTTGCAGGAGGGGTAGTAACGGATATGGCAAGGAGCGATAATAATGCAATATTGGTATTTGATTTAAATTTCATTTCTAATCATCTACCTGTTCAAAGTCGATAATCTTCCAGCCTTCAGAGGTGTACTTGAACGAGAACTTCCACGTGTCGTCATCCTTTGAGTCATTCTCGTAAGACTTCCAATCACCGTTAGGTTCAACGTACATAACGTAGCCCCACTCCCGGTACGCTTTCCAGAAGTAAGTCTCCCCCTCGATCCAGGGGTTCCCGTCAGCAATGTAATGATCAAGACCCGCGATAATCCATCCGCCCCGCTTGTAGAGGGCTTCAAGACCTTCGTAGGAATCTAGTAGTTCGGTGAAGCTACTGTCAACGAATTTGCGTGCTTGGCTGTAGTCTCCGGTCTGGGTGCCGTAGTTGTTCCATTCAATCCACGCGTTGAGTGTTTTGCGCAGACCTTCATTAGACTTTTCGCGGTATCCGTCCTCTGGTGATGCAGGTTTCGGAACGTTTTGCGCCGGACCGTTAGGGTCAGCTCCACGGTACTCCCCATCGGGTGCCTTTGAGCCGCCCGAGTAGCCTCGGACAGTAGACGGAGTAGCACTCGCCGAAGGCGACTCAGATGCCGCCGCAGACGCCGAAGCGGTTTCGCTCGGCGCGGCGGAGGCGGTGGCTGCCGCCTCGTTATTAGCCTGCTGGCCACACGCCGCAAGCAGAGCGCCAATGCCCGCAAGTGCGCCACTACCCAGCAGGGTACGGCGGTTAAAAATGGTCGAATCCATAGAAGATACGCTCCTATCATCGGTGACAGTGTGATGTATATGTGCAAGTCGGGCCATTATTCGCAGGTCAAGCTGACCACCGGAAGGAAAACAGCCCTGTAGTGCACCCAACAAACGCATCAGTGCGTTATGGAACACTATATTTACCACCCTACCGCATCTTTGTGTCTATTTGCGTTGCTTTGAGTGCAATAGTATCTGAACGTCATTATTCGGACACATCAATGCTTTATGTATCAAATAAATCTACACTTACGGAGGCGTCGCCCCTGCAGAATTTGTGCCATGGTTTAGGGTCTTCTGCCATGGTTTTTAACTACGACCAAAGACATTAACCTATGGCACGAATCCGTAACCCGTTACCGGATCCCCATCTGTGCCAGGTGGGCGGGCGGGCTACACGGCGAGCGCGTACATGTCGCGGAGGGCCTCTTCCGCCTCGTCGAGGGCATATCCGCTCTGGCAGAGAGCGTCGCAGCCGTTACCGTAGCGGAGGCCGGCGAGGAACTCGCGGTCGGTCACCTCCGGCAGGTACACCATGAGGTATTCGCCGTTGTCAGTGAAGAAGTCGTCAATGTTGGCGGCGTCCTGGCCGGAGTAGAAGGCGCGGAAGTCTTCGTCATTGTAGTAACCAACCGTGTACATGAGGGGCTCCTTTGGTCGCTCAGCGGAGTGGGTGAGAACGCGTCGTTGTTCTCTACCACCAAGGTACGGGGCACCCCTGACAAGATAAGGGGCTGCACCGCCCCGCGCCGGAGAAAACACCAAAAAATGTTGCGTGACGAGGGGGTTTTCTGAAGGCGCACTCCCCCACCACACTCCCCGCCGCACGGAAGATTAGGCGCGGACGGGCTTGCCTCCTGAGCGCTGCTGCCCCGCCTCCCACACGCGCGCGGAAATTCGGTCATGAGTTACGGACTTCAACCATGGGTTAGTGACTCTGGGCTGGGGTTTTAACCCCCACCAAAGTCACTAACTCATGACCGAAAATCGGCGCTGTGCAGAGGGGCTAATCAGTAGCGTAGAGCCGGGTTGATGCTGTCCACCCCTTCCCCCGCTTAACGGCGAGAAGCCACATGTGTTTCGAGAGGCCACAAAAGAAGTGGCTTTTCGAAACACATGTGGCTTCTGGGCGAATTACCGCTGGTTACCGCGGACTACCACTGACACAGTAGGTTAGCGGCCGCCGAGGAACGGCATGAATCGGCCAATGTGCTTCTCCAGTTTATTCTGTACGCGCTGGCGTTTAACTGCGGCATCTTCAAGGTCAGGACCTCCCAAGGCGCCTCCGAAGAACGACATCTTACTTTTAATGAGACGACTAACCTTACCGATAATGCTTCGGTTTCCTTCACGCAACGCACGATTGACTACACGCCGAGTTTCTTCGCGCTTTAGCTCTTCCTCCTGAACGATGAAATCTTCTTCACTAACTCGACGTTCAGTTACGTAGATACGGAACCGCTCATGTACGTCTTCCGACCCTTCTGCGTCTACAGTCGGTTCAGTAAGGTACTTTTCAAAATAGTCTTCAATAATATCGCCGCTATTGCGCAGCTCATTATCACTGCGGACAGCACGATGAACTATCTTGCGGAACTCTTCAATGCGACGTTCAGTGTATTCCTGCGATTCTTTCTGGTCCCTAGCATTATCACGCTCAGCACGCGCTTTGGCGACCAGCTCCAAGATAAAGTAGACGTCCATGTTCTGCTGTTTAAGCAATTCCACTTCAAAGGTTATCTGGTCGTACCAAGGATCAGGACCTAGCTCATCCCCTCCATCTGGGTTGGTAAGTTCGCCGTCATAATCACGTGCTTCACGTGCTTCTTCACGAATATCGTTATATTTACCCAGATAGCCTTGCATATCGTAGTCACTAATTAGCTGAGCACTTCCATCCCGAATAAATTCATCAAAGACTTCCAACTCATTCTGTAGGGTAAGTACCTGGTTAATGAGTTCAACGTAGCGTACTTTTTGTTCCGGGGTATCCGCAATAATATTTCCTCCAGCGTCTACAGGGAATTCTTCACGGAGCTCATCTACGACCTTACAGTACTCAATATGGGCTTCCTTATATGGGCGGGTAAGCACAATATTCCACGGAGTTTCCAAGCCACTTCCAGCATTCGCGCCAGCAGTATAGTCACCGTAGAGGGCAAAAGCATCATTCGTAGCTTCTTCCAAATCACGGAAACATACAATGTTGCCGGAAGGCTTAAGAGAGTTCAGAATTCTGTTCGTACGGCTAAAAGCCTGGACCAAACCATGACTCTTGAGATTCTTATCGACCCATAGAGTATTGACGGTCTTAGAATCAAAACCGGTCAGGAACATATTTACTACAATGAGCATGTCTAATTCGCGTGTCTTCATACGGCGAGAGACGTCTTTATAGTAATTGTCAAAGGACTTACCATCAGCGCTGAAATTCGTGCTGAACATAGTGTTGTAGTCTTCGAGGAAGCCTGCCATGCGGTTCTGTTCTGCGCTACCCGCGGTGGGAAATTCATAGTTTTCTTCCTCGCCGAAGGTGTCGAACAACTGCGAACCGTTGCCCTGCGTGTAGATGATGGCAACCTTCAACTTTTTGGCAGGGTCGAGTACACCGTCTGCGATACGTTCTTCTTGCAGGGTGTTGATGGTGTCGTAGTAGGTGCAGGCAGCATCGATTGAGGAGGTTGCCAGGATTGAGTTAAAACCGCGAACTGTTACAGTATAGGGTTCCCTGGATTTTGCACCAGTAACAGGATCAGTGATATCTCTAATCCGTTTAAGGTCATAATTACGACCTGCACGCTGATTAGTTTTCCGGTCATAGTTATCCAGAATGTAGGTTGCAATAGCCTCAATTCGTTGAGGGTTTTCAAGAGCTTCTTTAGATTGGAGGTACTTCTCGATATCTTTTGGATTTGGTTGCTCACTGCCCTCCATAATGCACTCTAATTGGTATGCGCTTTTCTCTTCATCGCTGTAGGTTGCATTTGTGATGGTGTACTCCATATGGAAAGGCAGTACATTTTTATCGTTGATAGCGTCCACAACGGTGTATGAATGTAGCCGGTCTCCGAAGATTTCTACGGTAGTGGTACCGGGGCCTCCTGCGGAATTTTCGTCGAAGATGGGGGTACCGGTGAAGCCGAACATGCTGTATTTAGTAAAACGCTTACGAATAGACCGGTGCATTGCGCCGAACTGAGAGCGGTGGCATTCGTCGAAGATGATAACTACACGCTGACGGTAGACAGGGTGCTTGGGTTCAGCAGAGATTAGGTTGGACAGCTTGTGGATGGTGGTGACGACAATGCCGGTTCCGCTGTCGGCGAGGCGTTCGCCGAGTTCACGGGTACTACCGGTGGAGCTAACGGAGTCTGCCTGAAAGTTATTGTATTCGAGCATAGTCTGGTAATCGAGGTCCTTGCGGTCCACGACAAAGATGACCTTTTCGACAAGCCCGGTTTCTGCCAGGCGGCGTGCAGTTTTGAAGCTCGTGAGGGTCTTACCGCTGCCGGTAGTATGCCAGATGTAGCCGCCGGCTTCCTTGGTACCGAGGCGCTTGGGGTCATTGTTGGCGATTTCGACACGGTTGATGATTCGCTCGGTTGCCGCAATCTGGTAGGGACGCATGACGAGCAGGTCTTCATCTACAGTGAGAATGCAGTATCGAGTGAGGATATTTGCAATAGTTCGCTTATTCAGGAAGGTACGGGCGAAAAGCATCAAATCACCAATACGGTTATTTTTTGAATCCGCCCAATAACTAGTGAACTCAAAACTCTTGCCCGCGGAGCCGCCGGAGGCTACCTTGCGGCTGGCTTTCCGCTGATCTTCGATGTGCTTGTGACGTACGGTGTTGGAATAGTACTTAGTGTCTACACCATTGCTAATAATAAAGATTTGGGCGTATTCGAAAAGACGGTAGGTATCTTGTTGAAAACCCTCTCCCTGGTAGCGTTCAATCTGTTGAAAGGCGCGGCGAATGGAGATGCTACGCCTTTTGAGCTCGATATGTACAAGGGGCAGACCGTTGATGAGGATGGTTACATCGTAACGGTTCAGGGTTTTGCCTTGGTCATCGGGTACACGGTACTGGTTGATGACCTGCATGCGGTTGCGTGCAGGGTTAACGGCATCGATGAGTATTATATTGCGTGGGGTACCGTCGTCGAGATAGAAGTTGATACGACGTTCCTCCTGAATGAGCTTAGCCTTCTCAAGGATGCCATCGTTATAGCGAGCAATATGCCGGTTAAGCAAGCGGTCAAATTCTTCGTCACTGAAGTGGAATCCGCTATTGGGGCCGTAAGCACCTTCTTCGGGGCGGGTGTTGAGGCGTTCGAGCTGTTCGCGCAGGTTGCGGATGAGTGCGGCTTCGTCGGTGAGTCGCGGTAAATATTCATATCCCTGGGCCCTAAGAACCCTAATAAGTTCGCGTTCAAGTTGAGATTCAGTTTGAGCTGAACTATGGAGGGTCTGTGCAGTCTTCCATTCATCATAACCAGGAGCCTTTTCACGGTCACCGATAACAGTATAGGTGTCGCTAGTGAGGACCCGGTCACGGCTACCTTCAGAGAGATAGGGGTAGTTGGGTACAGTTTCCACGGGGTACTCCTTTGTGTAGGGGTGGAATATGGACGGTTGGGCTCGGGGTTGGTGAGCCCGGCTAGTTTGAGTTTGGGTTGTTGAGTGCGATTGAAGTGCGGGGCCCGTGCAGGGGGCGGCAGGGGCCCACCGCCTCTGCACGGGGTTCGCGCGTGATACGCAGGTATCTACTAGTTTCCGCCCTTACGGGGGAAAGAAAGTAGCTGGTCACGGTAGTACTCGTACTGGCTGCGACGCGCTACTAGCTCTGCAGGTAGACCCTCGGAGAGGCTGCTGGTTAGGGCGTCGAAGCGGTCGAGAATATCGACAATGCGCTGCTGCTCTTCCAAAGAGGGAACTGGAAACTCGATTTTCGCAAGGTTCTTAGGCGCAACATCAATAACCTTAGTACCGAAAGCATGACGCCTTTTATCCTTATTGAACTGGCCAGTCGCCATGTAATAAGAAATAAACTTTGCGTTCTGCTCGGGAGCCTTAATAACCGTTGCGTGACCGCCAGTAACGATGTCAGATTCTCCAACCCAAGCTACAGCCTTGCAAACATCTTCAAGGTTTTCACTCGTATTAGCCACAATGACATCACCAGGGTTAACTACAGCAAGCTTTTTCGCTTTGTCTTCCGGAACGTGCGCAATAACTTCTGCGGTTGCAGTACCAAATTTGGTGTAAATCTGACCGTAGTGAATTGCACCCACACCGGATTCGGAAAAATCGGTTTTCGGCATACCTGAACCACGCACAAGCCGCGCAAAAGAGCCCAAGGGGACACGGGGGCAGTCGAGGGCTTCGAAGAGCGAATCACGGTAGTACTCGTATTGCAGAGTACGCGCTTCCAGCTCCGCTTCCAGCTCCGCTTCCAGGTTCGTGAATTTGTCGAGAATTTCAACAATCGCTTCCTGAATCTCCAGCGGCGGAACAGGAAACTCAAACTTCTTGAAACGCTTCATATCCACGCTGGCAAAGCTAGATTGCGTAGTATTCGAAAGGCACCAACGATCCAAAATGAATGAATAGTAGTAAATAAATTTAGGAGACAAAAGGTTCTTAAATTCGTCTTTAAGAATCAGAACGGTGAACCTCTGATTGCACAGAAAATCTACGTTGATTAGCGCATGCTCACCAATCGTTGCAGAAGTTGCCACGATGATTGAACCAGCGGGGAACATGCCACCCTTTTTCAAAGCGCTTTCATGAACGGACTGCATGGCTTCTGATAGGACTCCACCATTTTCACGGATGTCTTCCATGCGGAACCAGGGAACAGTTCCGTTCTCCCAATAGCTGCTGTTGGACTTAGACGGAGTGTAACCATTACGAGTGGTAAACAGCTCCTCAATAGGGCGGTACTCCACCCCGTCCGGGCAGAGCTCAGCCACCAGGCGGTCAATATAATTCGTCACCTCAGCCATGACTACTCGCCGCCTTCCAGGCGCGCCACAATAGCGTCAATCTCCACGCGCAGCTGAGCCTGACGAGCCACAATACCCTCAATACGGGAATTCAGCTCAACAATATCCACGCGCTCACGGGTATCCTCCGGCTCAACCCAGCTCGACACCGCCAGGTTCGCCTCCTGCTCCAGCAGCTTCTCCACCGGAACCAGCGCTGAGAAGTGCTCACGCTCCTCACGAGCCGCCAGTACCTCCAGAATCTTCTCACGGTGCGCCTTACCCAGAATGTTCTGGTTCGTGCCCTTATCGAAGAGGTGCGAAGCATCCACGAACAGTACCGAATGGTCCTTACGGGCACTCTTCTTCAGAACCAGAATGCAAGTCGCAATACTCGTGCCGTAGAACAGGTTAGGGGGCAACTGAATTACAGCGTCCACCCTGTCCTCTTTCAGTAAATATTCACGAATCTTGCGCTCGGCATTGCCACGGTACAGCACACCTGGAAATTCGACAATCGCAGCCGTACCCGTTTCTTCAAGAGAAGCCAACATGTGCATCGTAAACGCCAGGTCAGCCTTCGACCTAGGTGCCAGAACTGTTGCCGGGGCATAACGTTCATCGTGAATTAGGGTCGGATCAGAATCGCCCTTCCACTTCGTGGAATAGGGCGGATTAGACACGATAGCATCGTAGAGGCCATAGGCCTTATCCCCAGCATTCTCCCTCGCTTCGAGGTTCCTGCGATGCTTCGGATTTATCAAGGTATCACCATGCGCAATGTTGAAACCGTTCAAATCAAGACCATGAAGAATCATATTCATGCGACACAGGTTATAGGTCGTCAGGTTAATCTCCTGTCCTACAAAAAGTGGCATCTCAACCTCGTCACCACGTTCTCGCAGGATGCGGGCAAACTTTAGCAACAGCGAACCTGAACCACACGCCGGGTCATACACGGTACTAATATCTTGGGGATTACGCCCGTCCATAGCAATCTCTGCCAGGAGCTCTGAGACTTCCTGTGGAGTGTAGTACTCACCTCCGCTCTTACCCGCATTCGCCGCGTACATACCCATAAGGAACTCGTATGCATCCCCGAAAGCGTCATTTGAACTCTCCGAATAATCAGAGCTAAGGTCCATCTCTGCCACAGCGTCCATAAGTTTTTTTAGAGTCTCATGACGAGCAGTAGCAGTCGCTCCCAATTTATTAGAGTCTAATACAAAATCATCAAAAAGACCTTTTAGGTTATTCTCAGAATAAATCTCTTCAGCTGAAGACTCGATTGATTTGAAAACCTTATGAAGGGTCTCATTGAGGTTATCATCACGCTGTGCAGCAGCATGTACTGAGGAAAAGAGCTCTGAGGGTAAGAGGAAAAAACCGAGATTCTTAATGACATCACGCTTACCCTCAGCGTCAATAAAACTATCGGGAAGCGCTGCATAATTGCCGCCGGACGAAGCATCGCTGAGATGCTTCACCAGACGCTCAGAGAGGTAACGGTAGAAAAGCATACCCAGCACGTACTGCTTAAAGTCCCAGCCGTCTACCGAACCGCGCAGGTCATTCGCAATACGCCAAATCGTAGAGTGCAGCTGCGCACGCTCCGTATTGCGGTTACGGTGTTCGTCAGTGGTAGCGGAAGAATCCGTAGACTGCGTCGTCATAGGGGCGGTCAACCTCTCATCAGTAATCGTTTCTACAGTCGAAGAAACGTCAAAAGTTCGGAACCAGTGCGGCCCCGGTCGTACACATGCGCCAGCGCCGGTCTAGATGCTGTACTCCGTGGGAGCGTTCGTAGCTTCCACAAGCCGTTTCGTACCCGGCGGCGCGAACTCTTTCAGTATACGGGTTCCCCAGACCCCGCACTCGCCGGTTCGTCATTATGGAATCCAACCCGTTTAACGGCGAAAAGCCACATGTGTTTCGAGAAGCCACCAAAGAAGTGGCTTTTCGAAACACATGTGGCTTCTGGGCGTAGAAAAATATTTACGCTTCCGAGGGCTTCGCGCCGGTCAGGCGGTACGCCTTGTACACGCCCGTCACGTTACGGACCACGTTCAGCACGTGCTCCAGCATGAAGCGGTCACCCAGCTCCAGGGCGAAGCGGTCCACCACGGTGCGGTCCTCCGAGGTGTGCACGCGCGCATCCAGAATGTTCACGCCCGACTCAGAAATCGCACGGATCAGGTCGCTCAGCAGGCCCTTACGGTCCAGCGCCTCCACCTGAATCTGCACACGGTACGTAGCGGTCGGCGAAGACGCCCACTCGACCGTGGTCACGCGCGGCTCCTCGTCAGCGTTACGCATGTTCGGGCAGTCGCGGCGGTGCACCGAAATGCCGTTGTAGCGGGTCACAATGCCGATAATGTCATCCGGCGGGACCGGGGTGCAGCAGCGCGCAATCTTCGTCAGCACACCCTCAGCACCCGGCACAATCACGCCGTTATCGCCAATCGCCTTGCGGGTGGACTTCAGCAGCGTCTCGTCAAAGTCGCTGACCTCAACCTCGGGTGCTGGCTCGTCGCCGCGGTGCACCTCAACGAGGGTGTCAATGACCTGCTTCGGCGCGATCTCGTGCTCACCAATCGCACGGTACAGCGACGCCACATCGTTCTTGTGCAGCAGCTGAGCCACCTGAGTCATGATCTCCGGGCTCATCATCTTCTGCAGCGGCAGCTCACTGTTGCGCATGCTCTTGGTGAGCATCTCGCGGCCGGCGAGCAGCGCCTCCAGGCGGCGTTCCTTCGCGAAGTACTGGCGGATCTTCGTGCGAGCGCGTGAGGAGCGAACGAACTTCAGCCAGTCCTCGCTGGGTCCGGCGTCTTCGTTCTTCGTGGTCATAATCTCCACGGTCGCGCCGGTGGGCAGGACCGTGTGCAGCGGCACGAGGCGGCCGTTGACCTTCGCGCCGACGGTGCGGTCGCCGACCTCACTGTGGATCGCGTAGGCGAAGTCCACGGGGGTGGAGCCGTTGGGCAGGGCGATTGCCTCGCCGTTGGGGGTGAGCACCACGATTTCGTCGGTGTCGAGGGTGTCAGCGAGCGACTCGTAGAACTTCTCCGACTCCGGGTTGGAGTTCGAAATCTCGGCAATAGACTGTAGGATGCCGACGTTCATCATCGCCGAGGTCTGGGTGCCCGGCTCCTTCGGGTCCTTCGCGGGCGCGCCGCCACGAGCCGCAACCTTCTCGCCGCGCGATGCCGCCTTGTAGCGCCAGTGCGCAGCCACACCGTACTCAGCTTCTTCGTGCATCTTGTAGGTGCGGATCTGAATCTCAAGCGGCAGGTTGCCCGGACCGTACACGGTCAGGTGTAGCGACTGGTAGTTGTTGTTCTTCGGGTTCTTAATGTAGTCCTTGAAACGGCCAGTCATCGACGGCCACAGGGACAGCACGTGGCCGAGCACGGTGTAGCATTCCGCCTCTTCCTCGACCATGATGCGCACGGCAAGGATGTCGTTAATCTCGTCGAAGCTGCGGCCCTTCGTCTTCATCTTCTGATGAATCGAGTAGTAGTGCTTCGGGCGGCCCGTCACGGTCGCGTCGATGCCCACCTCTTTCAGACGCTCCGTAATCTTGGTGCGCGCCTCGTTCAGGAACTTTTCGAGGGCGGGGGTGCGTTCGCCGACCATACGCACCATCTCGGCGTAAATTTCCGGGCTCATAGCGGCGAAGGACAGGTCCTCCAGCTCCCACTTAATTGTGTTCAGGCCCAGGCGGTGCGCGAGCGGCGCATAAATTTTCAGGGTCTCTTCCGCCTTCTTCGCGGCGGAAGCCTGCGGCACAAAACGCCAGGTGCGGGCGTTGTGCAGGCGGTCGGCAAGCTTAATGAGCAGCACGCGGATGTCCTTGCTCATGGACAGCACGAGCTTACGAATCGTCTCGATGGAGGCGTTCTCGCCGTACGTCATCTTGTCCAGCTTAGTCACGCCGTCGACCAGGTAGGCGACCTCCTCACCGAACTCTTCGGTGAGCTGCTCCATCGTGTAGTCGGTGTCTTCCACCGTGTCGTGCAGCAGACCCGCGGCGAGCACGGGGCCGGTCGCGCCCATCTCCGCAAGAATCGCGGTCACGGCGACCGGGTGGGTGATGTACGGGTCGCCACTCTTACGCTTCTGACCCTCGTGGCAGCGGTTCGCCACCTCGTAGGCGCGCTGCAGCACCTGAATGTCCTCATCCGGGTGGTAGCGGCGCACGGCACGCACGACCGGCGCAATCATCGGGGAGAAACGGATGGTACCGCCGTGCGAGTCGGAGGCTTCCATCGTGCTACTGCGGCCACCAAAAACGAGGCGGTTAGGCACACGCCCGCTAGCAGCCATGACACGGTGCGAGCCGCGCTTCCTCTTCGCATCAGACGAATCAGTTTCAGGCAGAGGAATCGGGCCAGCGGGCCGAACCGCGGGCTTCTCGGCGGTCCCTGCAGGGTTCTCAGCGTTGGTGTTCACGGCAGGTTCTGCACTCATTCCGGGCTCCTTTGGACGTAACAGCGATGACCTGAGCCCCCGAATCTGCTCGTCGTTGAAAGGCGTGGATGCGGGCGCGCAGTATCTTCTACCTTTATCCTACCCAGCACGCGGATATGAGCCAAAATATGCGCGTAAACTATGCCGCACTGTGACACATTAGACCTGTGAAATATTAGGCCGGCAGGAACAGACCAGCGGGTATAAGACCCCGGGCACGCTAAAGGGGAGCCGACACCTTTCGGTATCGACTCCCCTATCGTTAGCAACGCCAGTAGCGCTGGCGGAACGCTGGCTAACCGTTCAGGTTCACGCGGTGAATCTCAATGGTTGCACGTGCCGGCTTCTTAGCAGGCTTCTCGGTTGCCTTCTCGTCCTCGGTCGCCTTGTCAGCAGATTCCTCAGACTTCGCAGCCTTCTCAGCCTCGGCGGGCTCCTCCGAAGAGTCACCCTCAGCCTCGTCAGCATCCTCAGCGTCCTTGAAGCTGCCGCTCTCCACCTTCGCGGTGTGCTCACGAATCTGAGCCTCACCCAAACGCAGCGAAGCATACAGCGGCGCAGACACGAACAGCGTACCGAACATGCCCACCAGAATACCCACAAACAGCGACAGGGACAGGTCCTGCAGAGTACCCGCACCCAGGATGAACGCACCAATGAACAAGATCGCACCCACCGGCAGAACACCCACAATAGCGGTGTTAATCGAACGGACCAGAGTCTGGTTCACCGCCAAGTTAATCTGCTCGGCAAAGGTCGTGTCACGGCGTTCCAGCACATCCTCGGTGTTCTCACGAATCTTATCGAACACCACCACCGAGTCGTACAGCGAGTAGCTCAGAATCGTCAAGAAACCAATAATCGCACTCGGAGTGATCTCAAATCCGAACGCGGCGTACAGGCCAACCGTCACCACCACGGTGAAGAACAGGCCCGCAATAGACGCCAGCGACATCTTCCAGGTACGGAAGTAGAACGCCATACCAATCAGCGCAAGCACCACAAACGCGACCAAACCCCAGAACGCCTGACGGGTCACGTCCGCGCCCCAGGTCGGGCCCACAAACGAGGAGGTCACGTCATTCTCAGAGACGCCGTAACCCTCCTGTAGAGCCGCCTTCACCTGCAGAGTCTCATCATCGCTGAGCTTGCTCATCTGGGCACGAATCGTACCCGGCGCAATATTGGTCACGCGAACATCCGAAGCGTCCTTCGCCTTCTCGTGAATAATGCGCTCACCCGTAGCAGTATCAACGTGCGCGGTCTTCGAGACCACGAACTCCGAACCGCCACGGAAATCAATACCCAGATTGAAGCCGCCACCAACAGCCGGAATCAGAACCGAAACCGCCATCAGCACAGCCGCAAGCAGCAGCCACAGGCGGCGCTTACCTACGAAGGGGTACGAGCGGGCACCCGAATGCAGGTCATTACCGAAGCGGGCAAAAGCATTAGGTTTCACATCGGTAGCCATGCTTAGCTCTCCTTCTTCTCATCAGAAGCAGACTCGTCAGCCTCAGCGGCAGCACGCTCTGCACGGCGACGCTCAGCAATGCTCAGCTGCTTCTCCTCCGGGCTGCGGAGGCGACCGGCACCACGGTACAGCGGCGTAGCGCCCAGCGACTCAGGCGACAAGCCCGAGTGGCGGTGGCCCTCACCAAAGTAGCGGGTATTCGATAGCAGAGTCAGCATCGGGTGGGTGAACAGGTACACGACCACAAGGTCAGCAATCGCAGTCAAACCAAGGGTGAACGCGAAGCCCTTCACCGAACCGACCGACACCACGTACAGCACCACAGCAGCCAGCAGGTTCACAGCCTTCGACGCCAGGATAGTGCGGGATGCACGCTGCCAACCGTGGTTCACCGCCGACGGGATTGTGCGGCCCGCACGGATCTCATCACGGATACGCTCGAAGTAGACGATGAACGAGTCAGCCGTAGCACCAATCGCCACAATCAGACCCGCCACACCAGCCAGGGACAGGCGGTAGTTCAACGCCCAACCCAGCAGCGCAATCGCCTCATACGAAATGATGCCTGCAACAATCAGCGACATCATCGTGACAAAGCCCAGCAGACGGTACTGGAACAGCGAGTACACGAACACCAGCAGCAGACCAATCAGGCCGGTCAGCAGACCTACACGCAGCTGCTCCGAACCCAGGGTCGCAGAAATCTGCTGCTCCGACTGGATCGTGAAGCTAATCGGCAGGGCACCGTACTTGAGCTGATCGGCGAGAGCCTTCGCCTCCTGCTCAGTGAAGTTACCGGTAATCTGCGGCTTACCATCAGAAATCACTGCCTGCGACACCGGGGAGGACAGCACCTTGCCGTCCAGCAGAATCGCGAAGCGGGCACGCGGATCGTTTGCGTTCTGTGCACGAATCGCGTTCAGGCGAGAAGTAATGTTCTGGAACTTCTCACGAGCAGCATCGTTGAACTGAATGTTCACAGCCCAACGGCCCGTAGTCACGCCCTGACCGGTCGTCTCCTGCGAGTGGCTTGCGGTAGAAATATCGCTACCGCTCAGCTCCACAGGACCCAGAATGTACTTCTCCTGACCGTCAGTGGAACACGCCACCATCGGCTTAGTCGGGTCAGCACTATCGGCATCCTCATTACGTGCCGCGGTGCAGTCCTTCGCCTCATACTGCTTGTACAGGTCCGCAGTAATCCAGTTACGGTCAGAGCCGTCAGTCGGTTCCGCAGACGGCTTGGGCAGCTTATCGTCCGCAGTGCGGGCATCCTCAGCCACCGCAGTACCGGCACCAGACAGCAGCACCGGGCGGAACGTCATATTTGCAGACGCCTGAATCAGCTGACGAGTCTCAGCGCTAATCGTTCCGGGAACCGAAACAACCACGTTATTACCCGAGCCGAAGGAGGTGGTAACCTCCGCCTCCGAAACGCCGGCACCATCAACGCGCTGACGAATAATCTCAACCGCCTGGTTCAACTGCTCCTGGGAGACGTTCTCATCCGAAGAGCCATTGACCTTCGGAGAAAGAATCATCTGAGTACCACCCGAAAGGTCCAGGGCGAGCTTCGGTGCCCAAGAACCTCCCGCGTAGGTGGTGCCGAAAATACCGGCAGCCATAACAACCATGAGCAGGACCATCGAGAGGAGCGCCCCTCGCGCGGCTGCAAGCGGTGAACGCTTAGCCATAATGTTCCTTCTTCGTGTGAATAGTATTGAGTGTTCTACAGATTCCGTAACGCGAAAACCCGACGCCGCTCACTGGGCGCCGGGCTCATACGCTCTGAATTACTTAGCAGTATCAGAAGAGGTATCGGAAGCGGGAGCTTCGGATGCGGTAGCCTCGTACGCGTCCTCGGTCAGGGGCGCTGCGGGGGCTTCATCCTCAACAAGGTTCAGGATCGCGTTCATGGACGCAGTAATCACAACGCCCTCTGCAATCTGAAGCTGCAGCTTGTTGTTCTCAAAGTCAGTGCTGACAACGGTGCCGTAGACGCCGGAAGCAGTCATCACCTGATCACCGGGAACGAGCGCACGTCGCATTGCCTGCAGCGCCTCCACCTGCTTACGCTGACGCTTCTGGGCGGAGAACATCATCCATGCCAGCAGCGCCATCATGGCGATCATAATCAGGAGGTTAAAATCCATGGTCTCACTTTCACATCCGCACCCGTGCCGCTCACCGCGAGGGTTGAGCGTACCAGAAGGTGTGGAATCGTAGATACAGTACGTATCCATCCTACGCGAGAGCATGAGCTTTAGTGACCCGAACCAGCGTTTTTGTGAGGTTAACCTGAGTTTTGGACTCTCTCGGCGTAATTTTATGTCGCTGGTAAAGACCGGCAGAGCCCAATGGAACCCGACAGCGCCTGCAGAACCGGTAGAAGAGTGCCGCCCCTGCAGAAGAGCTTGCCGCGTCTGCAGAAAAGCTACCGGGGCACAGAGAAGCCCGCAGGAGGCGGATACCTCCCACGGGCTACTACAGTGTTATCAGCTGGTGCGGGGCTAAAGCTGATACGGATTTAGATCTGAATCTCCGGGGCCTCCAAGCCGAGGTGCTCCCACGCCGCGGGCAGAGCCACACGACCGCGCGGGGTGCGACCAATCAGGCCCTCACGCACCAGGTACGGTTCGGCAACCGTCTCCACGGTCTCCGTCTCTTCACCCACCGCAATGGCGAGGGTGGACAGACCCACCGGGCCGCCGCCGAACTTGTGAATCAGCGCCTCCAGCACGGCGCGGTCCAGGCGGTCCAGGCCGCGCGAATCTACCTCGTACATGTCCAGCGCGGTTGCGGCATCGGTCGCATTGATGCGGTCCACGCCGTTCACCAACGCCCAGTCACGCACACGACGCAGCAGGCGGTTCGCAATACGCGGCGTGCCGCGGGAACGACCGGCAATCTCCGTGAAACCCTCGGAGGTAATCTGCATATCCATCAGACCAGCGCTACGGCGCAGCACCAGCTCCAGCTCCTCCACCGAGTAGAACTCCAGGTGACCGGTAAAGCCGAAGCGGTCACGCAGAGGGCCGGGCAGCAGACCCGCACGGGTCGTCGCACCCACGAGGGTGAACTGCGGCAGCTCCAGCGGAATGGAAGTCGCACCCGCACCCTTACCGACCACAATGTCCACACGGAAATCTTCCATCGCCATGTAGAGCATTTCCTCAGCCGGGCGGCTCATACGGTGAATCTCATCCAGGAACAAAACCTCACCGGGAGTCAGCGAAGACAGAATCGCCGCCAAATCACCCGAATGCTGAATCGCCGGGCCGGAGGTAATGCGCAGCGGCGCCTCCATCTCTGCCGCAATAATCATCGCGAGAGTGGTCTTACCCAGACCGGGAGGACCCGAAAGCAGCACGTGGTCGGCACTACGGCCACGCATCTTCGAAGCCTCCAGCACCAGGGACAGCTGCTGACGCACACGGCGCTGACCCACAAAGTCATCCAGGGACTTAGGGCGCAGTGCCGCCTCAATCATCTTCTCTTCAGGCTCTTCTTCCATCGCCACCAGGCGCTGGGCGGGAGCTGAAGACGCCTGGGTGCCGGGCACCTGACCGGGAAAATACCCGCCGGAAACCAGGGACGCCGCGGGCTGCGGCTCATAGGGATTCTGGCTCATAGAATTCTTCTTTCACAAAAGTTTGAGTGGGATACATCGAACAGGGCGCACCGTTTAGTGGCGGCCCACCGTGTTCTGAGTACCCAAGGAGGCGAGCACACCGCGCAGAGCCACACCCACCGGCTCAGTCTCTGCGGCAGGGTTGTGCTGCACGTAAGCGTCAATAGCGGCGGAAGCGTCCTTCTCACTCCAGCCCAAGGAGGTGAGAGCGTCAAGCACCTGCGGCTTCCAGACAATGCCCTGACTCAGCGGCAACTCATCAGTCTGGCCATCGCTGAGAATCAGCTTGCCGGCAAGCTCCAGCACAATACGGCGGGCACCCTTCGGACCGATACCGGGAACCTTCGTGAACGCCTTATCGTCACCGGTCGCCACGGCGCGCTCCACCTCAGCGGCAGTGTGAACACTCAACACCGCCAGAGCAATACGCGGACCAATACCGGAAACCGAAAGCATCATATCGAACACTTCACGCTCGGCAGGCTCCGAAAAACCGTACAGAGTCATCGACTCTTCACGCACAATCATGGTGGTCAGCACGGTAGCTTCCTCACCAGTGCGCAGCTTGGAGAGAGTACGCGCAGTAGCGTACACGAGCATGCCGAAACCGTTCACGTTAATCACCGCATGATCAAGGCCCACCTGAGCCACACGACCGGTCAGGGATGCAATCATTTCTCTCCACCTTTCAACACCGCGCCCACAGATTGAGGCTCGCGGCAGTGTGAGGGCACCGGGAACTCCGGCACCCACAGAACGCACTCCCCCAGTTCAACGGGGAGACACTATAAGTATATTAGAATATTTCTTCTGAAATCAAGCATATATTCGAACTTCTTAGCGAATACATGCGAGCCAACAGGAGACGGCACACAAGCCCACGAATGCGCCTCTAGCGGCGAGCACGCGCCTCCGCCTCCATCCAGGCACGCTGCGCCGGAGTCAACGACCCGCCACGGCGAGCCTGCGCCGGGCGTGAACCCTGGTGAGTCTGCGTCTGGGCCGCCATGTTGATACCCGAACCAATACCGCCGCCACGCCAGCCGTGACAGATCGCAATCGCCAGGGCATCGGCAGCATCGGCGGGCTTCGGCATGGAATCCAGCCCCAAAATGCGGGTCACCATACGACCCACGGACGCCTTATCGGCGCGGCCGCTACCGGTCACCGCTGCCTTCACCTCCGAGGGGGTATGGAAGAACACCGGCACGCCGCGCATTGCCGCAGCAGAAATCACCGCGCCTGAAGCGTGTGCCGTACCAATCACCGTGTTCACCTGCTCCTGAGCGAAGATACGCTCAATCGCCAGGGCATCCGGCTTGTAGGTGTCGAGCCAGTGGGAGGCGGCGTTGAAAATCCAGAGAATACGCTGGTCCAGGGACTCCGCCGGGATCGTGCCGGCAACACCCACGTTCACGAAGTGCGCCTTACGGTCGGCGGTCATATCGAGCATGGAGAAGCCGCAGCGGGTCAGACCCGGGTCAACACCCATGATGCGGGTTGCACCCGGCACACGCTCCACGGCGGCGGCGGTACGGTTCTCGCGCATGCTATCGCGTGCGGCAGGTTGAGCGGCGGCCATCATCTCCCCTTTCGACAAACTCCCTATAGAATCTCTAGATTCTAGCCCTTCAGAATCCTAGCACCCGGCACCGGAGCATGCCACGAGCACTGTCATAACGAGCACGCGGTCACCGCGTAAACAGTCACCGTGCGCCCCGCGAAAAGTACCCAGCACATCCCCAAAAAAGCCCCAGACGCTAAGAAGCCACTCCCCCAACCAGCCACCCTACGGCGGCTCGGTTAAAGGAGCGGCTTCTTCAAGCATCAGATATCAGAATCCGAGTGATTACTCAGCTTCCAGCTCTGCCATAACCTCGTCAGAGACGTTAGCGTTCGAGTAGACGTTCTGAACGTCGTCGAGCTCTTCAATAGCGTCTGCCAGCTTCATGAACTTCTTAGCGCCCTCAGCGTCCAGGTCAACCTGCATGGTCGGGCGGAAGACCGGGTCGTCGTTGTTGTACTCCAGGCCAGCCTCGTCCAGTGCCTTACGGATCTCAGGCAGGTCGGTCGCTGCGGACACAACGGTGAAGATATCGCCCTCGTCCAGAACCTCTTCAGCACCTGCATCCAGAACAGCCATCAGAACGTCGTCCTCGGTCAGACCGTCAGTCTTGGTGACCTCAGCAACGCCCTTACGCTCGAAGAGGAACGCAACCGAACCCTGGTCAGCCATGGTGCCGCCGTTACGGGTCACAGCCAGGCGAACCTCAGACGCTGCACGGTTACGGTTATCGGTCAGACACTCAATGTACAGAGCGGTACCCTGCGGGCCGCGTGCTTCGTACATGATTTCGGTGTAGTCAATGGTCTCACCGGTCAGGCCAGCGCCACGCTTGATTGCGCGGTCAATGTTGTCGTTAGGAACGGAGTTCTTCTTCGCCTTCGACACAGCCAGGTCAAGAGCGGGGTTACCAGCAATATCAGCGCCACCCATACGTGCCGCAACTTCAATAGCCTTAATGAACTTCGCGAAAGCCTTCGCGCGCTTAGCGTCGATAGCAGCCTTCTTGTGCTTAGTAGTCGCCCATTTAGAGTGACCGGACATTCGTATCTCCCTTAGTCAAAACCTCCGTGCGGGCACGGCGAAACGTCCCACGCACCGTACTGTACTCACATAACTATACCGTAGCGGAGGCGCACACCACCTCAGAAAGTGCACGCCACCGCCAGGAATAGGCTAGCGGGGGCGAGACGCAGCCGAAACGCGTGCCTTCTCCACCAGCGAGTCGTCAATCGTGTTCGGCGTGAACTCGCCAAACTTACGCTTTGCCGCCTGCTCGATCAGGTAGTCCGAAATCTTCGGGTTCTTCGGCAGCAGCGAACCGTGCAGGTAGGTGCCAATCACGTTGTGCACGCGCGCACCCTCGTACGCATCGGTCACGTTGTTGCCCTCACCCTTGGTGACGGTAGCCAGCGGGGTGCAGCCGGGGCCCAGGTAGGTCAGGCCCGAGTGGTTTTCAAAACCAATCACGGTGCCGAACTCCTCAGACTCCTCAACAATGTTGCCGATCAGGCGGTCATCGCCGCCGACCGTGTGCGCAACAAAAATGCCGATACCCTTCAGCACCTCACCCTCACGGGTGCGGAATTCCTTACCGAACAGCTGGTACAGACCACAAATGACGAGCATCGGCACACCAGCCTCAGCCAGCGAGCGCAACGTGTCACCGTTCGCGTGCAGGTCATCCTGAATCACGGACTGACCCGAGTCCTGACCGCCGCCACCCAGAATAATGTCAACATCTTCCGGGAAAGGCTGACCGGGGTTGTGGTCCAGAATCTGCACGTCAAAGCCGTGCGCCTGCGCGCGACGAGCCAACGCCAGAGTGTTGCCCCAGTCGCCGTAAATGTTCATGTCGAGCGGGTACAGCTGCAGAATACGCAGAGTCTTACCGTTATTGGGGCCGGAGGCGGGGGTGCCCTCAAAAGTGTGAGTTGCCGTCATTAGGAAACCCTCTCAACGTCAGTGATCTTTGCGAGCTCTTCACGCAGAGCCAGCATTGCGGTGTAGGTGCAGAAAATACGCATGGGCGCGTTACCGCTGGAGGCGATGAAGCCCTTGAGCGCATCGGCAAGGTTCTCGTTGACCTTGTCAACCTTCACGCCGTCATGCTCCAGGCGCAGCGCCATATCCCAGGCACGCACACCCGAAACCATCTGCACGCCGGTCTTCTGCAAGCTGTCGAAGTCAACATCCCACAGCCAGGACACGTCACGGCCGTCAGCGTACTGGTCGTTAATCGTGATCATGGTGGCGTAGTCGTCAGCGTTCGCGCTCGCCAGGGACAGGCGGAAACCGCTCGGGTTCTTCACGAGTAGCAGCTGCAGCGGGCGGCCGTTCACGTTCAGGGTCTCACCGCGACCGAAGGCGGGGGTAATCTTCGCCAGCTCCGCAATGAGCTTATCTTCGTTGAGCTTCTCCCCCATGACGGCGCGGGTCAGCGCCATAGCTCCAGCCGCGTTGAAGATGTTGTAAATGCCGTAGAGGTTGATCTCGCCGACTCGCTCCACACCCGCCAGGTCGAACGTAGCGGAGGTGCCGGAGAACGCGGTCAGGGTGACGTCAGCGTCGGGCAGGGTTGCCTTCGCGACGGTGCCGCCGCGCATCTCATCATCCGAGGGGAAGTACGAGCGCAGGGACTCATCCAGGCCGTAATACTTGACGGTCACGCCAGGCTGCACGTTCTCAGCGAGGGAGCGAATGCGCGGGTCCTCACGGTTGAGCACCACGGTGCCGGTCGTTGCGGAGGCGACGGTCGCCAGCATGCGGCGGGTCGTGTCAATCTCACCGAAGCGGTCCAGCTGGTCACGCAGAACGTTCAGCAGCAGAGCGTAGTCGGGCTTGACGGCCTTCACGAAGTGCACGGCGTGCGCCTCATCCAGCTCAAGCACAGCAATATCAGCGTCAAGCTTGCCGCCGAGGGTCATCTCGCCCAGCAGTGCCGCGGCGACACCGCGCACAAAGTTCGAACCGGTGCGGTTAGTGAAAACCTTCAGACCCTGAGCTTCAAGCAGCTGCACAGCCATCTTCGTGGTGGTGGTCTTACCGTTCGTGCCGGAGACAACAACCACGCCGTAGGGCAGCTTCGCGAGCTCTTCAGCAACGAAGTCGGGGTGCAATTTTTCCATGACAAGGCCGGGGAAGGCGGAGCCGCCGCCGCGAAGCTTAGTCGCGGCGCGTACGCCCTGGCCGAGAAGACGAATGAGGGGTTTGGACATGCTTACCATTTTAGTACACGCACGCCAGCGGCTGAATGGTGCGCCCGGCTCGTTCGCTCATGCCGGACGGGGCGGGGTTACTGGGGTTTTGGCGCAGGGGGTTTGGTGCGAGGGTTTTGGTGCGGGGCTCCGGCTAGAGCGGAGCGCCGGGGGTATTAGAACAGCGAGCCCGCTTAGAACAGAGAACCCTGCACCCTCACCCGCGTGAACTCCTGCGCCGGCTCCACGAGCACGTTCCGCCACGCGGCAGTATTCACCAGGAACGCCGCGTCAGCATCGCCGGTGTGGGCGCTCAAAAACTGACCCGCCGCACCCGTACAGAAGAAACCAGCCGCCCCGCTCTCCAGACCAGAATCACCCAAACCAGGATCACAGGGCGCCAGCGGTTCGGGCGACTGTGCCCGCAGAGCCGCATACGGGCGGTTCATGGCGAGCGACGGAATCCACGGCTCATCCAGGGCGGTAAGCGGCACCTCCGGCTCGGTACACGCCAGCTCGGCGAGCGCTTCGCGGGCGCGGGTAACCGCCTCCTGATGGGCAACACGAAGCTGCGCGCCGGGCAGCGGGTTCGTCCAGGCGCGGTACTTGCTCGCCACCTGCTTGACCTGCGGAATCTTCGCGAGGGCGGTCACGGCGTCCTCGGCGCGGCGAATGGCAAGGCCGTCGGGTGCGAGCGCAATGTAGGTGGCGGTGGCGACCGCCTGCTCATCCAGGCGGCGCGGGGTCGAATGCAGGGAGCTCGTGCCGACCTTGTGCGTACCGTCGGGGAAGGTCGCGATGTAGAGGCGATGCTCCAGCATAGCGTAGGCGCGCATGGATTCGGTGAGCGTTCCGGGGTACAGGTGCGCGCTGTGCAGGGCGGTAAATTCGTCGCGAGCGGTGCAGCGCGGGCACTGCTGACCACGCTGGATGCGGGTACCTTCGGGGCAGGGTACGCGGCGGATTCCCGCGGAGGCTCCCCCGGATTCGGAGGCGGATTCGGGGGCGGCGTCATTGCTCGTGCCGGTGGTGTATCCGGCGCAGTAGCGGTAGAGTTCCCCCTCGCTATCGCGCGGAATGCGCAACCCCAGGTAGGCGCCGGGGGTCAACGGAATCTGGATGCGAACCCCGCTCGGAACGCCAGGCTGCGCGGGGTTGCTTTCCTGGTTAGGAGCGCTCTCCCCTGTCATATGGGGTGCCCCTGCCACTTGAGATGCCCGGTTTTGAGCTCCTTCAGCGACCCCGCCGGGCACGACCGGTTCCACCTCAATGAGCGGGCGGCGGTTGGACCAGCGGATCTGCCTCCAGATGAGCAGCTGCGGCGCGCCTACAGAATCACCGGCGGCGGGCGCAGCAGCAAACTCATCAAAAGCAGTCTCAAGCAGGTTGGGGTAGTCCATAGCATTCCACTCTAGCGGGTCTGGTACATCTAGTGCTGGCAAATCTAGCGGGTCTGGCGGGTTCGTGGCACGACCGGCGGGCTCACCCTAGACGTTCCGCAGATTCCCGGCGCGCTCGCCCCCACCCGCATCCGTCACGCGCATCCGCAGAACGCAAAAAGAGGCCAGCGTCCTTCACGCTGATCCGCACCCCCGCAGTGTTGCCGTGCGTTCACGCACGACGGGGTGGGTTCTCAGCTGAGGCGCTGACCTCTGTGGTTGAGGCAGGGCGCTTACCCTGCCAAGCCCGAAAGCGATCGGTGACCGCTATTTTTCGGTGAGCTATGCGGTGTTCATGGAAGCCGGAAGCTTCCCCGCAGCGTCGCTGCATTTAAAACTTTGCCATATCCAATGGACATAACATCATTCAAATACGCATCGACTGCCTAATCTACGCATTTATGAAGCAAGTTTTTTCTGCACTGGTTGGCAAATTGAAGGAACTAGTGCAGATTTTCAAACTCACCAAGCTGTCTAGCTGAGGCGGGCAAACCCCTCCGCAATAGCCACACGCATATCGTCCAGCGTGCGGGACATGGTCTTGGTGTGAGCGATAATCGGCAGGAAATTCGTATCCCCACTCCAGCGCGGCAGAATGTGCTGATGCAGGTGATCAGCAATGCCCGCGCCGCCAACCTTGCCCTGATTAATGCCAATGTTGAAGCCGTCATTATGCGACACCTCGCGCAGAACCTTCATGGCGAGCTGGGTCAGCTGCGCAATCTCCATGGTTTCAGCCTCGGTCGCATCATCGTAGAACGGGATGTGACGATACGGGCAGACCAGCAGGTGCCCGGGGTTGTACGGGTAGAGGTTGAGAATCACGAAGGCATGCTCGCCGCGGTGCACAATCAGCGACTCCTCGTCACTGCGGCTGGGCGCGGTGCAGAAGGGGCAGGTCTTCTCGGTATAGTCCTTCTGGCCACCGCTCACGTAGGCGGTGCGGTGAGGGGTCCACAGGCGCTGGAACTGATCCGGTGCGCCGGGCAGCTCGAAGGAATCCTGCACCGAGGCTGCGGTGCCATGCTCGGGGGTCGTGTTCTCGCTCATAGTCCCATTCTATAGCCCGCACGCGGCAACGGGAACGCCCCGTCCGTCATGCGTGCCAGATATGAGATAACTCCCCCGGCAGCGCGCTTAGCTGTGCTGCTTTTCCAGGTGAATGATGCGGGTCGCACCCTCATAGGTCATGGGGAAGCTCAGCACGCCGTTCTCCATGGTGAATTCCTTGGTTTCCTTATCGGAGGCGTAGGGTGCGCGGGCCAGCTTCGCACGATCCACGTGCGAAACGTAGCTGAAGCTGCCGGTCTTCGCCTCGAAAGTGCCAACCCAGAAGGGGGTTGCCAGCTCTTCGTGGTTCAGGTGGTAGGTGACCTCGATAATGCCGTCGTGAATGACTGCGTCCATGTAGTTCTCGAGATTGGTAGAGTCCTGCTGAACCCAGGTGCCGTCAGCGCTTGCAGTCGAACGCGTTGCGAGCACGGAAGAAGGCACAGCCGTCACGGCGGATGCGGCAGGCTCCTGGTTGCTCGTGCTATCCGGCGCGGGGGTCTCAGTGGGCTGGGTCGCGGTCGGGTGAATCGACGGGTCATGCGAGGTAATAGCCGCCGCCTTAATTCCGGTGCTGTCGTCGCCGGGGGCGGGAACGGCGCTGGGCTCGACGGTTTCAAAAGCTGCGGGGTCAACAACCGCACTTGCGGAGGCGTTATTCGGTGCGGGTGCACACGCGGTGAGAGAGAGCGCGCCGACGAGTAGAGCGAGCGCGCCCAGGGTGGGCTTAGGTGCCACGAAAGTGTCCTAACAGAGTATGTGTTTGAGTGAGTTTGTGAGTTGAGTGGTGCCTCCCCGTGAGTGAGGTGGGGATACGGCGACACCCCGTAGCGCATTGAGGCTACAGGGCGTTCGATAACCGGCACGGTAGATAGTTTATAGGCTCTGGCTAGGAGTTTCACCAGTAGCGATCATTTTTAAAAAGATAGTTTGGTCACATTAGACCTTAAGTTGAGGGGTTTTTCACGCACACGAGCCCCGATTTGCACTCCGCGGGCTAATTTTGCCTCGACAAGGCAAAATATCCCACACGGTGGCGTGGGTGGCAATTTTCTTGCCTTCGTCTTGCCTTCGCGTGGGCTCGGCGCCCAAACCCACCGCTTCAATAGGTATGCGGTGTGGGTTTGAGCACCGAACCTCAACTGAGCTGTTATAGCTACGCTTATATCTGCGCTACCGCAGCCCAGCTACTATTCGCAGACTCCTACTGCTTGCGGGAACGCAGCGAGAACTTCTCACGAATAATCGTGAATGTCTGGCGAGTTTCCTCCAGCAGGGCGACCGGCTCCTGCTCACGCACCGCAACCTCATGAGATGCCGATGAATCGGCGGGTTCACCAGCCTGCGCGGCACCCTGCGCGGTGTTCGAGGTGGCCTCTGCGGAAGCTGCCGCAGCAGCACCAGGAGTACCAGCAGCACCCGGAGCAGTAAAGCCCTCGGCAGCAAAACCAGTAGCGCTAAACCCAGCGGTACCGAAACCAGTACGGCGTGCCGCCTCCGCATCCGAAGGAACCGGGTGCACACCGTCTTCATCCACGACCTCACGCAACGTGTAGTCGCGGGCTTCACGGCGCGCATACTCACGAGCCAGCAGGGCACGCAACTCAGAAATCTCCTGGCGAAGATCGTCCACGTCAGCCTTGGTTGCGGGGTACTCCTGCTCCTCCCTGCCACCAAACTTTTCGATAATCCAGCTCGCGAGCGCACCGGTAGCAACCGCGACCAAGCCCCCGCCGTACAGCATGACGATCACGGCGATGACCCTGCCGATACCGGTGACCGGGTAAACGTCTCCGTAGCCGACCGTGGCGAGGGTCGTGAACATCCACCAGTAGGCGGTGGGCAGGTCACGAATCATCGCGCCCGGCTCGGAGGACTCCACCGAATAGATCGACAGGGCAAACATGATGATGAAGATCGCGGTGTATCCGAAGAGCTTCACCGCCAGCTCTGAGAGCCTCTTATATTGGCGGTTGGCGGTCATATAAATCATGGAGAGGAAGCTGACAATACGCCACGCGGGCAGCAGCACAATCGCCAGGTTCATCAGGTTATGCGTGATGAAGTAGAGTCGCCGCGGCGCCAGGTACAGGCGCACGCAGTAGTCGGCGGCGAAGAGGCCCCACAGAATCATCTGAATGATGTTGAGGTACCCGTCGTACGGCTCCTGAATACGCGTGCTCATGATGGGCGCGGCGAACGCAAGCAGGTACAGCACGGACGCCACGAACATGGGCGTGGAAGTGCGGTCTTCCCACGCGGCCAGGTTCTTCTCGCCGCGGTACTTGCTGAGCGTGCGGAACAGGCGGGTGCGCGGGGCGCGACGCGGCGGGTCCGTGACGGTGCGGGTGACCGTGCGGATAGTCGTGGTGTGCGTTTCAGGTTCGCCTACATCAATAATCTCGGCGTCACCATCGGGGTTACCCTGGGTGCCCGCTTTCTGGTCGCCCTTGCCGTGCGGGTGATGCGTGGTGCGGGTGATGCGACGCTCCTCGCGGTGCGTACCGTCCGGCGCGTCGGTGGTGGCGTATTCTTCGACGACCTCTTCGTAGTCGTCGGGGTCCAGGTCGGTGGAGTAGACGGAGTGGGTGCTGTCCAGGCGGGCGCTATCAATCTGCACGGCATCAACCTGTACTGCCTCCATGCCGGGGGCGGTAGCCTCTGCGGGGCTACTTGCTGCAGCACTAGTTTTGGCGGCACTGGATTCTGCCGGTGCCGACTGGGTATAACCAGCCTTCGTGGTATTCTCAGCGGCGGCTTCAGATGCGGTAGTTTCAGATGCAACAGTTTCAGGGCGCGCAGACGCACCCACCGGGCTGTTCCCCGGAATATTGCCCGAGGTATTCCCCGAGGTATTGGGTGCTGTGCCGTTCTTTACCGTGTTGTCTGTCTGGTTCTGTTCTGCCTTATCCATAGTGTGAATGATACTCCACGCCGTTGCGTTTGCGTTTCTATTTCGTTGCACTGTGACCTTGTGCTGTGACCTTTGGGCGGCGGTCTTTACACCGCGGTTTTGTGCACGATACTGTGTCGAAATCGGGCGGCGGTTCGGTTGCGGTGGAGAACCGTTCGGGTGCGAAGATGACGGTGTATTGTGCGGGTGTGGATCGTAAGGAGCGTAGTGTGCCTGCGGGTGGCCGCGTGTTTGTGGAGGATTTGGGGGTGCGTGCTTCGGCGGGTTCTCCCCTATTTTGTGGTGTGGTGACTTCTGATAGTACTGCTAGCTGGAATGTTACGGCCCTCGGCGGGCGTGCCTAAGAGCAGCTGCGGCGCTAATAAAGCCTGCACAAGGGAAAACAGGCACCTCTGGTAACGATTATCTTTTGTATTAGAGGTATATTAAGAACGGACTACCCGCCGTTATTAACCAGCCGTTATCAATCAATGGAGATACACCGATGACCGCTCAGTCGCCTGATACCACTGAGGTTGAACTTCCCAAGTTCTACGAATTCATTCCCAGCATTCTTGCTTACCTATCTGACGGCAACTCCCGCACCAATAAAGAGATTTATAGCGCTGTAGCAGAGCGCTACCCGCTTTCTGACGAGCAGCTACTACCCTACCTGCCGAACGGCAAGCGTCCCGTCTATGTGGACCGCATTAGTTGGGGCTTGACCTATCTCAAGATGTTCGGTGCGGTTGATTCCCCTCGCCGCGGTCAGCAGGTTATTTCTGACGAAGGCTTGAAGCTGATTGAGGCTCATCCTGGGGGCATCCCCGATGATGTCGTCGCGCATATCGTTCGTTCCGCCCGCAGCACGCGTGAGCGTTCCCAGTCTGATAGTTCCGAGCAGGACCCGCAGGAAACCCCGAAGACCGCTACCAAGACTGTTGCCGTCACGACTGCACCCTCTGAGGTGTCTGATAGCACCCCGCAGGAACTCATTGATGAAAGCATCACTCAGATTGAGTCCGCGCTGACGCACGATATTTTGGAACGCGTCCGCGCAATGTCTCCGACTGCTTTTGAGCATCTGGTGGTGGATGTTCTGTTGGCGATGGGCTACGGCGGCCCGGCAGGACGCGGCACCGTTACTCCGGCTTCCAATGACGGCGGCGTGGACGGAATCATTGACCAGGATGCGTTGGGTCTTTCAAAGATTTATGTCCAGGCTAAGCGTTACGCCAAGGACAATGTGGTGGGACGCCCTGCCCTTCAGAGCTTTGTGGGCGCACTGCATGGCAAGGCAACGCAGGGAGTGTTCATCACGTCGAGCTCCTATACGTCTGACGCACGCGGCTATGCGGAGGAACTTGGTGGCGGAGTTTCCCTCGTTCTGATTGATGGTGAGCACCTGGCGCGCCTCATGATTAAGTACGGTGTTGGCGTACAGGTGGCACGCACGTACACCATCATGAAGCTTGATGAGGACTTCTTCGACGAAGCCTAAACGTTACACAAGCGTGGGGTGGAAAGCATGTAGCTTTCTGCCCCACGCTTTCTTTTGGGTTAGCCGCCTTTTGGGTTAGCCGCTGGAATGTTACAACCCTCGGCAGCCGCGCCTAAGAGCAACCGCGGCGTTCAGAGTGTGGTGGGTGCGCCTCCGCAGGCCCGGGCGTATTCCCCCGGAAAGCCAGCAAATACGCGGCAAACCACCGCATCAGCACGGTGTATAACCCACCCCCTTTATGGTGACAAGTAGTCGCCAAGCTTAGCCATAGCTAAGCGGAAAAGACGGTGTTCAAGAGCACATACTGAAAGGTAAGACAGTCTCACTAAGGAGATTCATCATGACCACCGTTGTGTCAAACACTTCCAAAGCACTCAAGTCCCCCTACGAGGACACCCTCAAGCGTCTACTCTCCGATGCGCGCGCAGAAGCCGTCGAATCCAGCGTCTCCGAACTCGAGCGCCTGGCAATCTCCCACGACGCATCCCACTACCTGCTCGTGCCCGCCGGCCTGGTCCGCCCCGACTCCGCCGAAGACGTCGCCAACATCTTCCGCGCAGCCGGCGACCTCGGTCTGCCGCTGACCTTCCGCTCCGGCGGCACCTCCCTCTCCGGCCAGTCCAGCGGCGACGGCCTCATGGTCGACACCCGCCGCCACTTCAAGAAAATTGAGGTCCTTGAAGACGGCAAGAAGGTGCGCGTGCAGCCCGGCGCGACCATCATGATGGTCAACAACTACCTGGCACCCTACGGCTACAAGCTCGGCCCCGACCCGGCATCTTGGTCCGCCTGCACCATCGGTGGCGTGGTCGCGAACAACTCCTCCGGCATGTCTTCGGGCACCAAGTACAACACGTACAACACCCTCGACTCCATGGTGTTAGTGCTGCCCAGCGGCACCATCATCGACACCGCCGAGCCGGACGCCGACCAGAAGCTGCGCTCCCTCGAACCTGAACTCCACGAGGGCCTGCTGCGCCTGCGCAAGCGCGTGCTTGAGAACCCCGAATCCATGGCGAAGATTCGCCAGCAGTACTCCATGAAGAACACCATGGGTTACGGCCTGAACTCCCTGGTCGACTTTGAAACCCCCGTGGACATTCTGCAGCACCTGCTGATTGGTTCGGAAGGCACCCTCGGTTTTGTTGCTTCGGCTACCTACCGCACCCTGCCGATTCTGAAGAACATTTCCACCGGCCTGCTCGTGTTCGACAACCTGATTGATGCTGCACGCTCTGTGCCCGAACTGGTTGCTAACAAGCTCGCTACCGTCGAGCTGATGGACGCCACCAGTATTCGTGTGGCTCAGCGTACCGGCCAGGCTGCGGAGGCGCTCGCCGCCATCGACGTGAAGGACCACGCCGCCCTGCTGGTCGAGTTCCAGGGCAACTCCGAGCAGGAGCTGAACGACCTGGCTGCCGCTGCGGCACCCATGTTTAAGAGCCTGCCCGTGGCGTCGCCCGTGTCGATGACCAGCAAGCTGTCTGAGCGTAACGCACTGTGGGCTGCCCGCCGTGGCCTGTACACCACCGTTGCGGGTAACCGCCGCTCCGGCACTAACGCACTGCTGGAAGACGTGGTTGTTCCTGTTGAGGTTCTGGGTAACACCTGTAGCGACCTGACCAAGCTGTTCGACGCACACGGCTACAAGGATTCCGTGATCTTCGGCCACGCGAAGGACGGTAACATCCACTTCATGCTGAACGAGCAGTTCCGCGACCCGAAGCAGCTGGACCGCTACCGCGACTTCACTGAAGAAATGGTTCAGCTGATTCTCGGTAACGAAGGCTCGCTGAAGGCTGAGCACGGTACCGGCCGTATCATGGCTCCGTTTGTGAGCCGCCAGTTCGGTGACGAACTCTTCGACGTGATGCGCCAGATCAAGCGCCTCATTGACCCGAAGGGCTTCATGAACCCGGGCGTTCTGCTGGTTGAGCCGGACACCGACTACGTGACCGACCTGAAGGTCGCTGAGACTGTTGAGGAAGAAGTCGACCGCTGCGTGGAGTGCGGCTACTGCGAGCCGGTCTGCCCCTCCCGCAACCTGACCCTGACCCCGCGTAAGCGCATCGTGCTGCGCCGTGAGATTGCTGCCGCTGAGGCGAACGGCGACCACGAGCTCGCTGAGCGTCTGCGTAAGGAGTACGAGTACTACGGCATTGAGACCTGTGCTGTGGACGGCATGTGCCAGACTCGCTGCCCCGTGAACATTAACACTGGCGACCTGATTCGCCGCCTGCGTTCTGAGAACCAGGACAAGCTGGCCGCCGCCGGCTGGAAGGTCGCCGCGCAGCAGTGGGGCATCATGGACAAGGTCGCTGGCAAGGCCCTGACCGTGGCGAAGAACCTGCCGTTCCCCGTGGTGCACGGTACCACCAACATTGCCCGCAAGGTCATGGGCGACGACATGGTTCCCTCCTACAAGAAGGACCTGCCCGTCGGTGGCCCGACTCGTAAGCCGCACAAGGACGCTAACGCTGAGATTGTGTTCTTCCCCGCCTGCGTGAACTCCATGTTCGGCGGCGTGGACGGCGACGGCAAGCACGACCCGGTCAACGCAACTCAGGCGTTCATTCGCCTGTGTGAGCGTGCCGGCGTGAAGTACCGCATCCCGGACAATATTGGCGAGATGTGCTGTGCTACCCCGTGGAAGTCGAAGGGCTTCACCGACGGCTACTCGATTATGAGTGACCGTGTGCTGAAGTCCCTGTGGGAGGCTACTGACGGTGGCCGCCTGCCGGTCGTGTGTGACGCTTCGTCCTGTACTGAGGGCCTTGAGGTGATGCGCGAGAAGGTTATTAAGGCGCTTGAGCACAAGATCGTGAACGGCCTGAAGCCGGGCGAGCCGGACTACTCGCGTCTGCGCATGTACGACGCGGTGCAGTTCGCCGCCGACAACATGCTGGACAAGCTGACTGTGTCCGCTCCCCTGCCGTCGATTGCTCTGCACCCGACCTGCTCCATGACTCACCTGGGCACTCAGCCTGCGTTTGAGAAGATTGCGAACGCGATGAGTGACGACGTGTACGTGCCGAAGCACTGGGGTTGCTGTGGTTACGCGGGTGACCGCGGTATGCTGCACCCGGAGCTGACTGCGAGCGCTACTGAGGCTGAGGCTGCCGAGCTGAGCGAGCAGAAGCAGTTCGCCGCATACATTTCGGCTAACCGCACCTGCGAGCAGGGCATGACGGAGGCGACCGGCCACAGCTACCAGAACGTGCTGCAGCTGCTCGAACGCACCACCCGCTAAAAGGTTGAGCGCATAAGCTGACGAAAGAAGGGACCCGGCGGGCTATCTGATGGATAGCCAGCCGGGTCCCTTTTTACATTCTGCAAACCTAATAAATAGTCGTGTCAATTCTTCTCATAAATATCATATAGAAGAATTCACCATCGCGTAGAAGTTTATATATTCTAGTATTGACCTAAAGAGCTGATCATCTTCGTACAGTTTCATATCAACATAGATATTAGTAATTGCAGTTTCCAGATGATGAATCGCATAGGTGGGATAAGGGGCTCTTCATAATTGAGGGTGTAGTTGGGGTCTGAATCCTCCTGTTTCAAGGAGTGCTCGGGTGATGTAGTGGGTGTGGCGCCACACGTGTTCATCCGCCCCGATGACACGCACCCCTTCACACCGAGCTGGATCATTGATCAGCAGGCGCGCCCCTTCTGCCAGGACAGCGGTGTTGGCGGTATTCCAGGACACACCGAGGGCCTGGGAGATACGCGCCACCGTCAGATGGTGGACCACCAGGCCCGTCAGCGCCCAGCGCACCGCCGCACGCGAGAGCTTGGCGCGCGGATCGGCCGCTTGGCTCATATCTTGGCGCCACACATGGGCGCACTCCGGGCACCGGTAGCGGCGCACGCTCACGTGCAAGATCGTGGGGCGCCACCCGTAAGGCTCGTGCGCCAAGCGCCTGACCACCGTGTCACGACAAATGCCCTGGCACCCGCAGCGTCGACACCACCGGTCCGCACCAGTAATACGGCATGCCAACACTGCATGGTCTGCCTCAATGCGCTGGCCCGTCACTTCTAGGCCCAGGTCATACAGGCGCGTGAACGCGCTCAGGTTAGGGCGATCAAAGGTAGTATTGGACATGTCGAAATCTTTCGGATGGACGGTGTAGCAATCTCCATCATCGGAAGACCTCGACCCCTACCCGGCCACGACACGCCCAACGCCGCCCACAACACCTACACCCTCAAATGCGAAGAGCCCAGAAACTGCGTGCATGCTTTGAGGCACGCACTCTACCTGTGAATTTAAAAATTTATGCAAGCTACAGCTTGCTACGCAACCAATTTAACGAAACTTTTTTCTAGGATCTTTAAACGTTCCTATAAATTTTAAGTCATTATAAAGTTTTTCTGGATCATCGGGTTTAAAAGTAGCGTTTGCATAATAATACAAAGAATTCCCTTCATTCACACCTTTTTCTTTAGATGCTCTTATAATTTCTTCTGTGGCTTTTTTCGAATGCATACCAATTTCTTCAGCTAAAATTTCAATTGGAACAATCTCTCCGTTTATGGTACGAAAAGCTACAAAAAAGTCTGAATCAATAAATGAAACCCCAAAATCTGCAAATGCTGGACATTGAGAATCTGAATCTTCCATTCCTTCAGTGTATTTATTAAATTCATCTAACGTCTTATTTGATGTTCCTATCCATACAGAAATCATATTTTTTGTATCTGAATCAATCATTTTAATCGTCCTTTCTCAATTATCGAAAATGGCTCTTCGCATTTGAGGGTGTAGGTGTTGTGGGCGGCGTTGGGCGTGTCGTGGCCGGGTAGGGGTCGAGGTCTTCCGATGATGGAGATTGCTACACCGTCCATCCGAAAGATTTCGACATGTCCAATACTACCTTTGATCGCCCTAACCTGAGCGCGTTCACGCGCCTGTATGACCTGGGCCTAGAAGTGACGGGCCAGCGCATTGAGGCAGACCATGCAGTGTTGGCATGCCGTATTACTGGTGCGGACCGGTGGTGTCGACGCTGCGGGTGCCAGGGCATTTGTCGTGACACGCTGGGCAGAACGCTCAAACGCCGAGCCGGGGACATCCTCGCCTACTTCGACCAACCCCACACCTCCAATGGCCCTACCGAAGCGATCAACGGCCGCCTCGAACACCTACGCGGCTCCGCCCTCGGATTCCGAAACCTCACCCACTACATCACCCGAGCACTCCTTGAAACAGGAGGATTCAGACCCCAACTACACCCTCAATTATGAAGAGCCCCATATGGCACAGACACACAAAAAAAAGAGGTAGGGCTGACAATAGCCCTACCTCTAAGATGTTTTAAGATAGCACGGTTGACTAGTCATGATTCCTGAATGCAAAGAAGTACATGGTAGCCGATGCCAAACCCATACCTAAGGAAATCATAAGAACGTTTGGTGAACAAAGATTTCCCATTCCCTGAATCACTGTCAAGAACAGACAGGAAAGAGAAAATACGAGGATAAAAGCACCGATGCTCTGAAAAATAATACTTTTCATAATATACCTCCTTGGTTGCTTATAATGCACCTCGGCAGCTCCATGCAGCTACTGCCAGCTGAGCGGCCAAACCGGGAAGACCCCCAGCCCCCTTTTCTCAGTTGCAGCATCTATTTTCGACTATTAGATAGTCCAATAATCAATACTGCTATTGAGATGCCGTAGAGAATTCCAACCACTAGGTCGCTGACATTTGACACTACGTTCAAGATAATTGCCAGGATCAAGAACAGCATCCCAACAGGAACATACTTATTCGACTTCATACGCTCGTGCTCCCTCAATAATCAACAGCGATACATCATTTTCAGGACCATCCAGCTACCCATTTTCTGAATGACTATGGACGTTCGCCTTACTACCACGCTAGCACTCTGGAGCTAAAAACTAGCCCGCGACACAGCTTTTTGCACCCAGACGCACTCCCCACCTCACCTCCTCAAAGGGTACAAAAACCACCCCCTCCGCAGCTTGTCGCCGCAAAAGGGGGTGGTTTTCTATATAGCTAGGTTATAAGCCTAAACCGCTACTACTCAGCAGCCTCCGTACTGGGCTTGGGGTCTTCGTTCACGCGGTTGCGGATATCTCATAACCTGATAAATTGGTTTTCAATGTCAACATATGAGGTAACAGGAGGATGTGCCCAGATCTCAACGCAACGTGATACCGGGAGTTTAATTTCTCGCCGGATATGAGGCGTTTCCTTTTCGCCATGGTCTTCACTCCTTCACATGGGTATATGAACCCTACCGTGATTTTGAGGAGCGTGCATGATTACTCTCAGCAATCTGTGGAAAACTAGCTTCGAGAGCAAGAAAAAGACGACCTGTGGAAAACAGTGCAAACTACCTTTGGGGCACGAATTCATAAAGAGGACCCGGCAGGCTATCTGATGGATAGCCTGCCGGGTCCTCTTTGCCGTTTATAAGGTTACGATACTCTGGATTACCGCAAACAGATAGATGGCGACTAGCATTTTATGGTAACCGATTTACTATCTCGATACTTACCACAAAAATAAGTTATTAAATGTAAATAGATATTCACAAATCTAGTATAATTCATATCTGTAGCCATATGGATTACCAATCACTTCACCGTCTTTAAATACCACTTCCCAATTTCCGGGATTGACAAACCTAATACCTGCATCCAACATTTCTCTATAAAACATATGAACAATCATACCAAGCTTCTTAGCATTTCTTCCGCTCTCAATCCTTTTCTTAACCTCCTCTTTTGTTAATCTAAATTTAAAATGATCCTCTAGGGGTATATTTTTTTCACATTTAATTACGCTCAAAGATTCTCGGAATGACTTATGGATATTCTTACCCCCCGAAGATTCCTCCGCTTCATACCCCTTATCACTACTCAATGAGTACATAAAATATCTATACATCCACAACTCTCCAGAAAACTCTTTTCCACAAGAACAAAGTTTCGTATACCACAAGCTATCATTTTCAGAATAATCCATATTATCCTGGGTGCAGATTAAGCGATGACTCATCCAGAGAACTTTCGCCGAAACATCTAATAAATCATTAAAATTATTAAATTTGCGGTAATAAATCATTGTGGCAAGGATCAGACTAATATCATCCATTCCAGACCCAACAATCAATTTGCAAATTTCTTTAACTTCTTCTTCTCTTTGATAAACTATATCATAATCAAAAATAATTATTAACATCAACAACGAATGTAGCTCTTGGCTATTTTTTCGCCGCAATAGATGGTGAATTCTATCTCCCAAACTGCCATTCATTTTAGAAAAATATGAATGAACCCTCGCAACAATCCGCTCTCTCGCATGGGGACCCATGCCACTAACTTTCATTACATAGACTATATATCTTGAGAAGTCTATAAATTCTTGAGTTATTTCTGGGTGCATAAGACATAGGTCTAGAATCTTTTCAAAAATACTCAAGTTCGAAATGGGATTAGGATTTAAAATAATATCAAGGACAGAATTATACTTACCTGCATGAGTGGAGGACACTGCACTCAGTAAGGAATTAATCGGTCCATTCATAATATTTTCAATAAGGGTGGGAAGCATCAATCCCAGACTACCTTCATTTCCTTTGCCTTCCTCCGAGGAACAGTAGTCAATAAATTTATATACATTCTCCCTAACAGAAATATTAATATTATTAATATTTCTACTTTCAATATCCAAATTAGAGCAAAGAGAAGCTCTAGCAAAGTAATTGATGATGGATTCCTTGCTCGAGAGCTCAACAAATGGGGACATAAAATCCCTTGTATAAGTATCATTCAGCCCAAGATTATATTCACTCAAAGTATCGCGAACATTTTTTTCGATATCCTCTAAATCAGATTCTGTATTATATGAGAATGTGATATTATCAAAATCTCTTACAAACGAAACTACACCTTTATTTAGTAGGGCTTTATCCAATTTACACATATACATTTCAACTATAACCTGGCTTACCGTGCTTCCCCAGGGAATACCATGGGTTTCTCCGTTTTGCGAAGATTGCAAGAGAACATCAAAATCCCTACCCATCTTTAAAGCACCATAAACTTTCTTTCTACTGATACTCTTCTTTGCTTCTACTTTTCCCCCCATTACCCATTCCAAACTATGAGTATAAATAGAATCAGGAAAATTTTGCACTTCAATTACACGCCTTTTACTGCAGCCAAGAAGTAAAGACAGCTTAATCTCGTTTTTGACCTGATCGCTATAAATGGGGCAATCGAAAAATTTTGATATTGAACTACCATCTTCAAGGAAGATGTCAATAATCCCATCTTTATTAGCTTCGATATAATAAACCATATTTGCATAAGAAAATAAATTAGGCAACTTATATTCCTTACGCCCACTATTAATATCGGGGGCATTGTAAGTTATAGGAGTTGTCCACTCTCTAACGGCCTCCACACTACTCTCACCATTATTTTCTTTCCAGAAATATTCTTCCTTACGACTGTTAACCCATTCAAAAAAACTATCAAAATTAAATATTACAGCCGACATTTCAGTATTTACAGGAATGCTGTGAAATGCAAAATTTGCAGCGCGTCCTGCAATACGACTATTACACGTGCATCCATCTTTATTTTTTAAAGACCTCTCCTCGCTAATATATTTATACCCGTCAAATTTATTTAAGAATTTACTAAAGTATCCTCTTCTAATTAGGTTCTCTGCACTCAAAGTCTCTGAATAATACGTCAGAATTCCTGCATTTACACGACATTTTGGGCAGATGATGCTCTCAACCTCATCCAGTAAAACTTGGGGTGTACTGTCAGTTATAAACGAAAAGTAATCATCAACATGTTTTTCAAGGAGATAAATTATAACCTTCTGGGAACATTTCGATGGACAATCATCAATCCTCTGAAACCATCTTTGCGCATAAAGAGTGGACTCCACCGAGCTAATATCAAAAACAAATTCTGGTTCAGAGTTTTCCAAAACCATTTCTAGGTCTTCAACATTTAAATCTAATTTATTTTTATAATCTTTCAAGATATACCAACTTTTTTTGCTGGTTTTGATATACAAATCACCCGACGGTGCCTCTACGGCAATTCCATCATTAAGGGATATATTTTCCAGATTTTTACCCCACGTCATCAATATTTCCTTTCCCGAGATAAGTATCAAATATTAGGTATTATAATATTTGACCAGACCCTAACATATAGCCTATATATCACGTTACATTATTCTAGGTATAGAAAACCACCCCTCCGCAGCTTGTCGCCGCAAAGGGGGTGGTTTCTATATATGAGCTAGACCCAGAAAGCCTAGTACTACTCAGCAGCCTCCGTGCTGGGCTTGGGGTCTTCGTTCACGCGATTGCGGATATGCTCCACAATACGTGCCACAGCCTCATCCACGGGCACGCCGTTCTCCTGCTTGTTGCCGCGGAAACGGAACGAAACAGCACCGTGCTCCGCATCCTCACCGCCGGCAATCAGAATGAACGGAACCTTCTCAGTAGACGCAGTACGAATCTTCTTCGTGAAGCGATCCGAACCGTAATCCACCTCAACACGCACGCCGTGCGCACGCAGCTTGTTCGCGATCTCGGTCATGTAGTCGTTGAACGCCTCAGCCACCGGCACACCAATGACCTGAACCGGCGAGAGCCACGCCGGGAACGCACCCGCATAGTGCTCGGTCAGCACACCCAGGAAGCGCTCAATCGAGCCGAACTTCGCCGAGTGAATCATGACCGGCTCCTGCACGGTACCGTCAGCAGCCTGGTACTCCAGACCGAAACGGCTCGGCTGGTTGAAGTCGTACTGCACGGTCGACATCTGCCAGGTACGGCCGATAGCGTCCTTCGCCTGAACCGAAATCTTCGGGCCGTAGAACGCAGCTCCACCGGGATCCGGAACGAGCTCCAGGCCGGTCTCCTTCGCAACCTGCTCCAGAACCGCGGTAGCCTCTTCCCACTGCTCATCGGTACCGATGAACTTATCCTTCTTATCGCCCTCAGTGTCGCGGGTGGACAGCTCAAGGTAGAAGTCAGTCATGCCGAAGTCCTCAAGCAGGCTCAGCATGAACTTCAGCAGGTGACGCACCTCGTCCGGTGCCTGCTCCTTCGTCACATACGAGTGAGAGTCGTCCTGGCTGATCATGCGCACGCGGGTCAGACCCTGCAACACGCCGGACTTCTCATCACGGTACACGGTGCCGAACTCGAAGAAACGCAACGGCAGCTCACGGTACGAACGGCCACGAGAACGGTAAATCTCGTTGTGCATCGGGCAGTTCATGGCCTTCAGGCGGTAATGACCGTTATCCAGCTCCATGGGCGGGAACATGCCGTCCGCATAGTACGGAAGGTGACCGGAAGTGTAGAACAGGTCTTCCTTCGAAATGTGCGGAGTGCTGACGTACTGGAAACCCTCCTGAATGTGGCGGGTACGCACATAGTCTTCCATCTCGCGCTTAATCACGCCACCCTTAGGGTGAATCACCGGCAAGCCGGGGCCAATGTTCTTCGGGAAGGAGAACAGGTCCAGCTCACGACCCAGGCGGCGGTGGTCACGGCGCTCCGCCTCAGCGATGCGCTCCTTGTACGCCACCAGCTCTTCCTTAGTCGGCCAAGCGGTACCGTAAATACGCTGCAGCATGGGGTTCTTCTCAGAACCGCGCCAGTACGCACCACCGGCACGCATCAGGGCGTAACCGTTAGCAATCAGCTTGGTGTTCGGCAGGTGCGGGCCGCGGCAGAGGTCCTTCCAGACAGTCTCGCCGGTCTTCGGGTGCACGTTGTCGTAAATGGTGATTTCACCCTCGCCGACCTCCACGGATGCGCCCTCGGCAGCATCCGCACCAGAACCGGGGCCCTGGGTCAGGGAGAGCAGCTCCAGCTTGTACGGCTCGTTCGCCATCTCGGCGACAGCCTCGTCGTGGGTGACCACACGGCGGCGGAACAGCTGACCGGACTTGATGATCTTAATCATCGACTTCTCGATCTTCTTCAGATCTTCCGGGGTGAACGGCTCAGCCACATCAAAGTCAAAGTAGAAGCCGTCAGTAATGTACGGGCCAATGCCCAGCTTGGCGTCCTTGCGGTACTCCTGCACCGCCTGCGCCATCACGTGCGCGGCAGAGTGGCGCAGAACGTTCAGGCCGTCCGGTTCGTGAATGAAAACCGGCTCAACGGAGTCGCCAGCAGACAGCTCGTGGGAGAGATCAACAAGCACGGCGTTCACGCGTGCCACAACGATCTTCGGGTCGTCAGCGAACAGCTCAGCGGCAGTCTTCGCGGTGACCTCGCGCTCCTCACCAGAAACGCTAATAACAATTGCTGAAGAATCAGCGGCAGACATAAGTCTCCTTAACTCAGGCGCAAGCGTGCCACTCGGGGCGCCGCCGGTGCGCATACTATTCCGCACTGTACTGGTGCACGGACACACACCATCTTACAACGGCTCCCAGGCAACGCTCAGCTTGAGGGCAAACTAGTCCGCATGATGCTCACGCGTATGCTCATACACGTCAACCACAATGTGGCTAATATGGTCGTCCTTCAGGCGGTAAATGGTGGTGCGGCCCTGCTGCTCACGGTCAATCACGTGCGCCTCACGCAGGATGCGCAAGTGGTGCGAGGCGAGCGGCTGCGAAATGCCCAGGCAGGTGTGCAGTTCGCTCACGCTGTGCGGGCGGTGCATCAGGTGGTGCGCAATCGCCAGGCGTAGCGGGTTCGCGAGCGCAGAGAAAATCGCCACGGACGGACCGAACTGTTCCTCCCAGTCTTTGGGGCCGCTGCCTTCGAGGAGGGGCGCGTTGGTGGGCGCCTCGTGGGTATGGTCCGATGCATGCTCGTGGGCATGGTCAGTGTGGGTGGTGTTAGTTTCGGTCTGGTCTGTGTGCTGGCTCTGAGTCATAGTATTTTCACCTTATGTACAGGAAAGGGGGCACGTCAAGGAAGTTACGCCTGCGCGGCGTGCTTTCTTGAGCGTGCCCCTCTCCCCTATGTGCGCTGATGCTCGCTGGTGTTGCTGGTGCGCTGTATGCGGCTGATCCGATGCCGTTGCAGCTGTCGGTGCGTTGTCATTGTGGCGGCAACGTCGTGGACCACCGCCCTCCTAGAGCGGTTCATCACATTGCGGTCATAATGCCTAGCGCCGTGCCCTAACTGCGCATCAGCTCGCGGGCATGCAACCCTAGCGGGCCCTTAGCGGTTAGCGACTGCCACCTGCAGGTAACCTTCAGCGGACTTTACGCCCTTGTCGGTCACTGCGCGGTAGCGGACCAGCGGCGCGAAGCCCTGCTTATTCTTAGCAGATACCGCGATGCCCTGGGTGCCGTCGGGCAGGGTCACCACACGGTAAGTGCCGTATTCGTCGCTGTATGCGCTGACGGCCTGGCCGCGCTGGTTGAGCAGCTCCAGCTTCTTCACGGTTTCGCCGCGGCTGTATGCGCCGAAGGATGCCTCGTCGTTGTTCAGGACTGCCACGTTCTGGGTGGTGCCCGAGTACAGGGAGACGGAGTCCTCACGTGCGATGGGGCTGTTCTTGTCGACCACGTGTACCTTCAGCGGGATCGAGTACAGCTGTGCGGCTGAGCCCTTCTTCGCCTTCACATCGGACATGCGTGCGGGTGCCTTGCCGGTGCGGTTCACGGTGATGTTCGTGCCGTTGTCGCGGCGCAGATCCCATGTGGTGCCGGTGACCTCGTGAGTGTTCAGATCGATCGAGTAGGTGCCGGTCTTGCCGTTGGAGGCAAAGCGGATGCCGGTCTCCGCACTGGAGAACTGGCCGCCAGCAGTGTTGACCTTCTCCTTGTTGACCCAGCGGCTGGGGCGGAAGTTCGGGGTCTGCTGGATTTCCTGGAAGTTGTAGTCGCGCGCGTAACGGTAGTTCGGGGAAACCTTGTGCGACTGGTGAACACTCTGCGCGACTGCGGTCTCGCCGGAGTAGACGGTGGCGTGGTGCTCGGCGGGCTGGTAGAACACGCCGGAGCCGGTGCCGGTCTTACCGTAGGAATCCGAGGGGTACTTGAACTTCACGGCGTCCGAAGCCTGGTTCACTGCCGCGTTCTGAGTCTCGGCGTCGCTGATGCGCACGGCCTTGGGGGTGCGCACGGCGGAGCGGCGCACGGTCACGGGGCGTGCAATCTTGTGCGCGTCAGCGTTCGAGTCGGCAGCCTGGTTGTTGCTCTGCGGCAGAACCTGGGTGCCCTCGCGGCGTGCAGTGTTCTCAGCGGACTCGGTGTAGTTCACGGGCATCCACTGCACCTGCTGCCAGGGGAACTGGTTGCCGGTGAAGCCGCTGGGCACGAAGTTCGCGAACATTGCCGCCAGCTGCGGGTCTTCCTTATACACGTTCTTACCCTGGCGGGCGTAGGGCGCGTAGGAGCTTGCCGCCTCCAGGTTGAATGCGTTGGTGAAGAGGTTGTGGTCCGTGAGGATGAAGCCGTATTCCTTCATTGCGGTCAGGATCATGCGGGTGAGCTGGTCGTCAGCGTGGCCGGTGTTTGCCAGGTGCTCTTCCACATCAAAGCTTGCGGGCAGGAAGCCACGCTGACCTGCGCGGGGTGCGTTCGGGTACTTGCTCGCGTCAATCTTGCCGTCGGTACCTTTCGCGGGGAAGGAGGAGACCAGTGCAGCGTAGTCAGCCGCGGTGATGGACACCATGTGGTTGATCTTGCCGGCCTTGAGCTCGTCCACACCAATCTGGGTGAGCTCATTTGCCAGGCCCACCACGGAGGAGGTGCCGTTCTTGAGGGTCAGCCAGTAGTTGTCTTCGCCCACGCCGCCGAAGTTCGGCTTAGCGAGCATGTAACCGCCGGAGGACACGTGGTAGGTTGCCGGGTAGTCAACCGCCACGGGAATGTCCACGGTGCCGCGGGTGCCTGCGGGAATCTTGTAGGTAATCTCGCCGGTGGTCTCGTTGATGGACGCGCCGGGCACGTTCTTCGCCAGGCGGAACTTCGCACCGCGAGCAATCGGGTAGGAGGTGCGGGCGTTGCCGGACTTCACGTCAATGCTGACGGGCGCCTTGATGGTGACGGTCTGGCCTGCGTTGCCGCGGCCAACGTTGTCGTACTGAATCTTGGCGCTCTTGGGGGTGGACGCGTTGCCGCCGCCGACCTGCACACGGGCGGTGCTGGTGTAGGTCTGTGCGTCTGCATCCTTGACGAACTTGAAGTAGGAGCGCCAGATGCCGGTCGCCTCGTCGTACAGGGCGACGGACTGGTCGCCGGAGAGGCCGTGGTCCTCGGCAAGCCAGTTCGGGATCGGGATGCCGCCGGTGAGAATGCGCTTGTTCTCCGCGTTAGCGTTGACGCGCTGGTCGCGGGAGACGACCTCGACGTACTCCTGGTGCGGGTTCGCGGAGTTCACGGCGAGGGTCGGGATATTCTCGTGGCCGCCGACGGTCTGGGTGCGAATCTTCTTGAGGGTACCGCCGTTGATGGCGGTGGTGACGGGATGGTTGCCCGCATCGCCGCTGTATTCGAGGAAGGTGCGGCTAATTTCGCTGCTGTTGGGCGCGACGGCTTCGGTGCCGGTGAGCTTCTGGGCTGCGAAGGAGTCGCTGGCGAGCTTGCCGCTCAGGGGCGAGGTGTTCTCGGTGGTGGTCAGCTGCTCCTTGGTGAGGGAGGAGTTGACGGGTGCGAGAGTGTCGATGGTCTTCGCCTGCTGGTCGGGGTTCCAGTAGCAGGTCGGACCGGGCGCGACGTTGGTGATGTTAGCGAGGGTCGGCACGGTGCGGTAGCCTGCGTCGACGCAGGTGGTACCGGATACGTTACGGGTGGAGGCGGTTGCACCGAAGGTAGCGGGGAGGTTCGCGCCGGTGATGACGGTTGCCAGTGCTGCGGAGGCAGCGATGGTGGCACGGCGGCGGTTTGCCGGGCGCTGTGCCGGGTTTTTGGTTGCAGTTGTGGTCATGTTTTTCTTCCGTTCGTGTCGGCTTGTTTGAGTGAGTGCGTTTGTATGAACAAACACGGACGTGAGTGAAATATGCATCTGAGGGTGTACCCGGGCGGGTTCTGATCTTCTGGCAGGAATTCTCAGGAAACTCTCAGATAATCCCCATACCCTACATAGTCTTTGGGATGAACGCAAAACGAGTTTGTGATTCAGGGCACCAATTTTTTGCTAAAGGTTCAAGCTTAGACTCATATTTCTTTACACCTGTGTGCATTGATAGATGTTCAGGTTTTCGGAATTTGCACCGCAGTGTTTTAGCTTTACCCCTAGTCAAGCGAGTGTAGCTTCAGAAAAACGAAAAATGCGCACGGGAAACTAAACCCTCAACCTCAAAGTTCCCGGAATGACGCGCCAAAACGGTCTGTTGAATTTCTCACACGTGACCACAATTTGGGATTCCGCACCAAAGGCAGATATGGTCTCAGTCACTGAAACAGGGGCTTCTATCAGCCCAATCGATCACTTTCGAGTCACAATCACCACCGGGGAGCACCCCCTTGTTTCATCCCTATAGACCCACAAAACCCACCCAAAACCCTAAAATTCGGGTCAAAGTTTAAAGTTTGCGTGTGTTTAACAGTGTGTAACCATGCATGCACCACACTCCCCCGCGCAGGACGCCCTTCACTGTACATTCCAAGAATTCCAAGCCGCCCACCGGGAGCTTTAGAAAGCATAGAAACACCCCGCATGCGCCTCAAAAATACATGCGGGGTGCATAGATATTCATTTGTGGGTGCCTTGCGGTGCACCCAATAGCAGGTGCCGCACCCGCCTCCGTGGGTTCAGGTGGGTTCAATAGCGGTTACTCACAGAGCTACCGAATAGCTACAGCGCACCCGCCTCCGAGCAGACATTCACCAGTTCGCCAATACCCTCGATGCGGGTGCGCACCGTCTGACCCGGCTTCAACCACTGACGCGGATGCAGCGACAAACCAACCCCAGCCGGGGTACCCGTCGCCACCAGGTCGCCCGGCTCCAGGGTCATAAACCGCGAAATATAGGACAGCAGCTGCGCCGGAGTGAACACCATATCCGCCGTCGTGCCGCGCTGACGCACCACACCATCCACCTCACAGACCAGCTCCAGGCCGGCAACCGGGTCAACCTCATCGGGGCTCACAATCACCGGACCAAACGGAGTCATCGCATCCCAGTTCTTACCCTGGAACCACTCCGAAGAACGACCCTGCCAGTCACGCACCGACACATCATTCATGACCGTGTACCCCATCAGAGCCTCAAGTGCCTGCTCCTCCGTGGCATTACGCAGGCGAGCGCCCACGACCAGGCACAGCTCAACCTCCCAGTCGACCTTCGTGCTGCCGGTGCCGTCGGCGGCGGGCATGCGGATCTGCTCGCCGGGGCCAATCAGCGCGTTCGGGAACTTCGCGAACAGCGCCGGATGCTCAGGCACCTCAAGGTTCATTTCCGCGGCATGGTCGCGGTAGTTCAGGCCGGCGCACACAATCTTGCCGGGCTTATCCAGCGGGCGAATAAACGGTAGGGAGTTCCACAGCTCCTCGCCGTGACCCATGACGGTCGCGCCGTTCTCCTTCAGGATCGCCACGGCGTTCTTCGGGTCGCCAAAGTTCAGGCGGAACCGGCTGTAGAAATTCAGTAGCGGGCTGAGCTTCGCCGGAAGCTCGTACACGGTCTCTTCGAAGAAGCAGACCGCGCGGCTGCCCTTCGAGTCTTTAATCTGCGCCCAACGCATGGATGCTCCTTCGCTTCAGGTGGGGATATATCGAATAAGTTACGGATAAAAGTCAGAAATAAAACAACCTAGTGAAAACCGTTTTGGGCGTACACCTCAACGATGGCGTCTTCCAGGTCTTCCATGAGCAGGGCGGGGTTCGCGTCCTGCGCCGCGCCAACCGTGGCGGGGTCGAGGTCCATGCCGAGGGCACGGTACACATCCGCGGTGACCGCCCGCAGCGGGGCAGAGTCGGAGACCACGATGCCGGTGCTGAACCACCAGCCGCCGGTCACCACACGCTGGGCGGTGCCGACCAGTTTAATGCGGCCACCACCTGCGGAGGCGGGAAGCTGCGCGTGCACCGAATACTCGCCGGGGCAGTACTCCCCCGGGATCTCGCCCATGCGCGCATCCACGCCAACCTCGCGAAGTGCCTGCGCGTACATGGAACCGAACAGTTCGTAGCGTAGGGTGTTGCCGCTGCGGGCGTCGGAGGCGGGCTGAAAATGGTCCACGACCAGGCACCCCTGATGGTAGGCGGCGGCATGCCCGCCGACCTTGCGCACCAGCACCTCGAAACCGTGCTCGGTACACGCCGCGGAGGCCTCCGCGAAGCCGGGGTTCAGTTCGTCACGGCGGCCGAACGCGACCGTCGGGTTCGGCTGATACATGCGCAAGGTGGCTTCACGCTTGCCGGTTGCCACCTCGCGGAGCATCTGCACCGTCTGGTCGTGGTGGATGAGGATATCGCCGGATTCGGGGCCGGTCTCTCGAATAATCTGCACGTTCCTATTTTACGGTTACGCCCGCCACAGCTCCTACGTCTCCCCACAATGCGAAAACGCCCACCCGGGTAGCTAAAACCTAGTAATCCCCCTCCCCCTCCGCTAGGGTAGAAGAAAGACCCAAAACACCTTGGAGAATGCCGTGCATCAGGACCAGCACATCACCGCCCAAACCACCGCGCTACCCCGCGTCAGCACTGAACAGCGCACCAACCCGGCGCTGACCGAGCCGCAGCCGCTCGGCGCATTCCCCGCCGGGTTCCTCTTCGGAGGCGCCACCGCCGCCAACCAGTTCGAGGGTGCCTGGAACGAAGACGGCAAGGGCCCCAGCCTGCAGGATGTGCTGCCCGCCGGCGGCCTGCACCCGCGCACCGCGGAACCCACCGAGGACAACCTCAAGCTGGAGGGCATCGACTTCTACCACCGCTACCGCGAAGACATCGCCCTGCTCGCAGAGATGGGTTTCAAGGTCTTCCGCTTCTCCATCGCCTGGTCGCGTATCTTCCCCCGCGGCGACGAAGAAACCCCGAACGAGGCGGGCCTCGCCTTCTACGACCGCGTGCTCGACGAGCTCGAAAAGCACGGCATGGAACCGCTCATCACCCTCAGCCACTACGAAACCCCGCTGCACCTGGTCGAACAGTACAACGGCTGGACCAGCCGCGAACTCATCGGCTTCTACGAACGCTACGCCCGCACTGTATTCGCCCGCTACGGCAAGCGCGTGAAGTACTGGCTGACCTTCAACGAAATCAACTCGATGCTGCACCTGCCGTTCATGTCCGGCGGTATTAACACCCCGGCGGATCAGCTCAGCGACGCCGACCTCTACCAGGCAATGCACCATGAGCTGGTCGCCTCCGCACGCGCCACCGCTGCGGCACGCGAACTGGCACCGGGCGCCCAGGTCGGCTGCATGATTCTTGCCATGCCCACCTACCCGCTCACCCCCGACCCCGCGGACGTGCTCGCCGCCATGCAGGCGGAGCAGGCGAACTTCGCGTTCGGTGACGTGCACGTGCGCGGCGCCTACCCCGGCTACTTCCTGCGTGCCCTGCGTGAGAAGGGCGTGGAGCTGAACATCACCGAGCAGGACCGCGAGGACCTGAAGAACACCGTAGACTTTGTGTCCTTCAGCTACTACATGTCCACCTGCGCGTCCGGCGACCCGGCACGCGGCGAGCGCGGCGAAGGCAACATCATCGGCGGCGTAACAAACCCGACCCTGCCCGCCAGCGAATGGGGCTGGCAGATCGACCCGACCGGCCTGCGCATGGTCCTCAACCAGTACTGGGACCGCTGGCAGAAGCCGCTGTTCATCGTGGAGAACGGCCTGGGCGCACGCGACGAGCTGGTCGAGGTGAACGGTGAGCTCACCGTGGAGGACGACTACCGCATCGACTACCTGCGCCAGCACCTGCACGCGGTACGCGAGGCGATTGAGGACGGCGTGAACGTGCTCGGCTACACCACCTGGGGATGCATCGACATGATTAGCGCCTCCACCGCGCAGATGTCCAAGCGCTACGGGTTCATCTACGTGGACCGCAACGACGACGGCACCGGCACCCTGGCGCGCTACCGTAAGAAGTCCTTTCACTGGTACCGCGAGGTGATTGCCAGCAACGGCGCGGAGCTGTAACTGGTAAGGCTCTAGACGTTGTTCCTTATGCGGCGACTCTAGACGCTGAACTCCGCAAAAATCCCGGCACGCTGAACCCCGCGCGGCTAACACGCGAAACTCAGCAGCAAAAAGCCCCCGAGACTCTGATCTCGGGGGCTTTCGCGCATATGCTGCGTACCTATTGTCCGTTATACCCAGCGCGGGCAATTCTAGTCCAGGGGCAGGTCGTTCAGGCTGGTGGACACGTACTCCCACCAGGTCGGCACCAGCCCCGCGTTCATCGCAACCCGCTGCGACAGCATGTGCGACGGGCTCGTACCGTAGAACGGCAGGTAACCCTCCGCCAGGGTCAGGCGTGCGGCATCTCGCACCAGGGCGCTCGCAATACCCGCGCCGCGGAAGGCGGGCAGCACGTCAATGCCAATCTGGCGCATAATCGGCGAATCGTCGCTCAGGCCAACCATGGCTACCGGGTCGGCATTTGCGGGGCTCTCCCCCGCCGCGGGTGCATCAGGTGCCTTAGATGCGTTCTCATCCACCGGGTATGCGGCGAGCACCAGCACATCCGGGCGGGTCACGCTAAAGCCCAGGGCGTTTGAGTAACGCTTATCCCCGCGGAACGACTCAATCTGCTCTTCGCTCAGCAGGTCCACGCGCAGGCGGGTTACGCGCGCTTCCGTATCCTCCGGGGCAACCTCAAGCGCCCCCGCGGAGGCGTTCGCCTCCCTGCGAATAGTGCGCTCGCCGGTAATTTCGGCAAGCAGTGCCGCCTTCAGCTCGGCGGGGTCGACGCGGCGCATCATGCCCACACCGGGCACGGCGCACTTGACCTCCTGCGCCTTCACGCCCTCGGGTACGACCGAGTTCAGCAGGGCGCGGCCGGGCGTATAGTAGATGCTCGTGCCGCTAACCTGCTGGGTGTAGGGGGTGAGCAGTTCGTTGAGCTGGCGCAGCTGCGCGTAATCGCCGAGCCAGTTCGACTGGTCGCCGAGCATGTAGTCGATGGCCTTTTCGAGTACGCGCGGGTGCTTGGCGCAGAGAATGCCTACGCTCGCGTAGTTGGCGACGCGCAACTCCCATATGTCGTCGTTGCGGCGGCGTGCGGCGCCCATCTTCTCGGAGGGCGGCTGCACGGTGGCGAGTAGCGGCAGGCTCTCGGCTTCCGGGTAGTCGCGTAGCTCTTGAAGGGCGCGACTAATCGAGCCGGGCGCCTGGCAGAAGTCCGCCTCAAGCTGGGTGTGCAGGATGTGCCGCGCACGGTCCACGGTGGTCACAGCACCACGGTTCACGGCTCCCCGGTTCACAGTGCCACGGGTTGCCTTAGCTCCCCGCGTGGGTTCGGTTCCTTGAGTATCAGTCACGTAGGTTTCCTCTAGGGCAAGTTTTTGACTAGTTCAGAATCTCGGCTAGCTCAGGATCTCGGCAAGGAACGCGCCGGTGTGTGAGCCCTTCACCTGAGCCAACTGTTCCGGGGTTCCTTCAGCAATCACGGTGCCGCCGCCGCTACCGCCTTCGGGGCCCATGTCGATAATCCAGTCGGCGCACTTGACCACGTCCAGGTTGTGCTCGATGGTGATGACGCTATTTCCCTTGTCAACCAGCGATTGCAGTACGGCGAGCAGCTTGCGGATGTCTTCAAAGTGCAGGCCGGTGGTCGGCTCGTCCAGCACGTAGATGGAGCGGCCGTTGGAGCGCTTCTGTAGTTCGGTTGCGAGCTTCACGCGCTGCGCTTCACCGCCGGAGAGGGTTGTTGCGGGCTGGCCCAGGCGAATGTAGCCCAGGCCCACGTCCACGAGGGTGTTCAGGTGGCGCGCAATCGGGGTGAATGCGGCGAAGAACTCTGCGGCTTCTTCCACGGGCATTTCGAGTACGTCGGCAATGGTCTTGCCCTTGTAGTGCACTTCGAGGGTTTCGCGGTTGTAGCGCTTGCCGTGGCAGGTTTCGCAGGGCACGTACACGTCCGGCAGGAAGTTCATTTCAATCTTCAGGGTGCCGTCGCCGGAGCAGTCCTCGCAGCGGCCGCCCTTGACGTTGAAGGAGAATCGGCCGGGGGTGTAGCCGCGCATTTTCGCTTCGCTGGTCTCTGCGAACAGCTTGCGGATGTGGTCGAACACGCCGGTGTAGGTGGCGGGGTTCGAACGCGGGGTACGACCGATGGGCGACTGGTCCACGTGAATGACCTTGTCCAGGTGTTCCAGGCCGTCGATGCTCTTGTGGCGGCCGGGTACCTGCTTGGCGCCGTTGAGCTTGTTCGCCAGGGAGGTGTATAGAATGTCGTTGACGAGGGTGGATTTACCCGAGCCGGACACGCCGGTCACCGCGGTGAACACGCCCAGCGGGAAGGAGACGGTCACGTTCTTGAGGTTGTTTTCGCGGGCGCCGCGCACGGTCAGCTGGCGTTCCTTGTCCACGGGTCGGCGGGAGGCGGGCACCTCAATGCTGCGGCGGCCAGCCATGTAGTCGCCGGTAATGGACTTGGTGTTCTTCAGCAGCTCCTCAAAGCTGCCGGAGTGCACGATTTCGCCGCCGTGCTCGCCGGCGCCGGGTCCCACATCCACGATCCAGTCGGCTTCGCGCATGGTGTCTTCGTCGTGCTCAACCACGATAAGCGTGTTGCCCATGTCGCGCAGCTTGGTGAGGGTTTCGATGAGGCGGCGGTTATCGCGCTGGTGCAGACCGATGGAGGGCTCGTCGAGCACGTAGAGCACGCCGACCAGGCCGGAACCAATCTGGGTTGCGAGGCGGATGCGCTGCGCCTCACCGCCGGAGAGCGTACCGGCGGAGCGTGAAAGGGTCAGGTAGTCCAGGCCCACGTCCAGCAAGAATTGCAGGCGCGCGTCAATTTCTTTGAGGACCTGCTCACCAATCTTGGCTTCGCGGGCGCTGAGCTGCAGGCCGCGCACGAAGGCGAGCGCGTCAGCCAGGGACAGGTCGGTGATGTCTGCGATGGACTTGCCGCCGACCTTCACGCCGAGGATGGTCGGGTTCAGGCGCGCGCCACCGCAGGAGGGGCAGGCGACCTGGCGCATGTACTGTTCGTAGCGGTCGCGGGCGAAGTCCGATTCGGTTTCTTCGTGCTTGCGCTTGATGTACGCCTTCACGCCTTCGAATCCGGAGGTGTAGCGGCGTTCGCGGCCGAATCGGTTGCGGTAGGAGACCTCAACCTTGTAGTCTTTGCCATCCAGGATGGCGGCGCGGGTCTTGGCGGGCAGGTCCTTGAAGGGGGTGTTCAGGTCGAAGCCGAGCTCCTCCCCCAGGCCTGCGAGCAGGCGTAGCCAGTATTCGGTGGTTGCTTTGCCCTGCGACCAGGGAGCGATAGCGCCCTCGCCGAGGGTCAGGTCGGGATTGGGTACGAGCAGTTCGGTGTCTACTTCCAGGCGAGAGCCGATGCCGTCGCAGGCGCTACATGCGCCGAACGGCGAGTTGAAGGAGAAGGCGCGCGGCTCGATGGTGTCGATCTGCAGCGGGTGATTATTGGGGCAGGCGAGGTTTTCACTGAAGGAGCGGGTGCGTTCGGGGTCGTCCTGCTCGCGGTCCACGAAGTCGATGAGCACGCGGCCGTCGGCGAGCTTGAGCGCGGTTTCGATGGAATCGGTCAGGCGCTGATGGATACCGTCCTTAATGACGATGCGGTCGACGACCACCTCGATGGTGTGCTTGTACTGCTTGGCGAGCTTGGGCGGGTCGGAGAGCTGCACGGTTTCGCCGTCCACACGGGCACGCGAGTACCCCTGGGTGAGCAGATCCTTGAAGAGGTCTACGAACTCGCCCTTACGTGCGCTGACGACGGGTGCGAGGATCTGCAGGCGGGTGCGTTCGGGGTACTCCTGCAGAATATCCACAATCTGCTGCGGGGTCTGCTGGGTGATTTCTTCGCCGCATTCGGGGCAGTGCGGGTGGCCGATGCGCGCCCAGAGCAGACGCATGTAGTCGTAGATTTCGGTGATGGTACCGACGGTTGAGCGCGGGTTCTTGGAGGTGGACTTCTGGTCGATAGACACCGCCGGGGAGAGGCCCTCGATGAAGTCTACGTCGGGCTTGTCGACCTGTCCGAGGAACATACGCGCGTAGGAGGACAGCGACTCGACGTAGCGGCGCTGACCTTCCGCAAAGATGGTGTCGAAGGCGAGGGAGGACTTACCGGAGCCGGAGAGGCCGGTGAAGACGACCATCGCATCACGCGGAATGGTGAGGTCTACGTTCTTGAGGTTGTTTTCGCGGGCACCCTGAACCCGGATGCTAGTCAGATCGTTCGCTTTGAGTGCGGTGCTACCGTGTGCCGGGCGGGGTGTCATCGAAAATCCTTTCGTCTTATCTTCGAACTTAAATTCTACACCCTCACGCCTTTCACCAGCGGGATTATGCGGCGGGTGAAGGCATGAGGGTGCAGTACTTATATGAGGTGGACTGTCAGGCGCGGTTTACCAGCCGCGGGTGCCCCAGTCTTCCAGGTGGGGGCGCTCGTCACCGAGGGTGGTGGAGCGGCCGTGGCCGGGCAGCACGATGGCGTCGTCTTCGAAGCCGCCGAAGAGCTTTTCGAGCACGTTGGAGAAGAGCTCGCCGAACTGTTGCGGGGAGTCGGTCTTGCCCACGCCGCCGGGGAAGAGAGCGTCGCCGGTGAACAGCAGGGTTGCGGGGGTGCCGTCTTCCCAGGTGGTTTCGAGGGTGTAGACGATGGATCCGGGGGTGTGGCCGGGCACGTGCAGGGCGCGGATGACGGTATCAGAGAGGTAGAAGTCGAAGCTTTCGCCGCCAGTCAGCTCCTCTTCGACGGTGTAGTCTTCCAGTTCCTTAATCTCAGCAGCGTCAGCTGCACCCGCGGAGGTCACGGCACCGGTGAGGTGGTCGAGCTCCTTAATAGCGCGGATGTGGTCCCAGTGGCCGTGAGTAACCAGAATGCCGGTCAGACCAATAGCGCGGGGCCTGATGGAGTTGAAGTCCTCTTCCTTCTCCATGACGCGCACGCGGCGTTCTTCGCCGTCTGCCAGTTCAAGCTGCGGGCAGTCGTTCAGGAGCGCGTCAAGAGTGAATGCGTAGAGTTCTTCTGCATCGTCTGCAGGGTCGATGAGCACCTGCTCGCCGGTGGCGCGCATGGTGATGAGGTAGACGCTATTGTCCATCTCGGAGACGCTGAACGCACGGACGGTCAGTTCAGGGTTCTCAAAGATGAGGGTGGGTTCGGGGTAAGTAGTCATAGTTCCAGTGTAGGGGGTTGTGACCGCACAGCATGCGCCTATGCGGTTCGCTCCCCTATCAGCGCATTCGGCGTTGAACGCGCGGGATACATGTGCGGGATGCACAGGGAACAGATTCTGGAGCATGCTCGGTACGGATTGGGTTCAGCGCGGATTAGGTTCCGGCTGGATCCCGCCCGGCTGAGGTTCCACTGAAATTCAAAAGTTAAACAGAGAAGCGACTGCGCATCGATACACAGTCGCTTCTCATGACACCCAGGGGTATCTATCACTCACTCAAACACAAGCAACCCGAGGACTTTGGAAATCTCACGATTACTTGATGACTCAATAGTAGCGAACTTTTTGGGGGCTGTTTTACCACCCAATTTGGTACGGAGAGCCGGATTTAGTGACCCGCACCTCATTGTAATCATTCTGTAATAAAAACAGGTGTTTTTTAGGGTATCCATACGTACCAATTTCATTTTTTTCGAGTTTTAGCGTGACTTATTTCACCCAAAATAATTTTAGAATTTCCCTCTTTTGGCACTTCGGTGCACCTTTAACTTAAGCTCCACACTCGGCAATCCCAAAGGTTCAATACCCAGTTTTAGCCCGGTATTCTGCGGAAGTAGAGGGTTAAGGTGAAAGTATCTTCAAGTACTTGCAACTTCATGAGCAGGAAAAAATGTACTGCTCACCGTTCAAAATCTGCACAATTATTCGCGCGAGGGCAAAATCAATTGGTCTGTTTTACCCCTGTAGGTACCCCCTAAAGTAGAGGTTTTATTACAAAACAATAACATCAGCCCCACTTTCAGGTTCACTGAGTGCACCCATTAAAACCCCTTTCAAAAAGCAAAATACCTAGTCAATGCCGTATTTTCACAAAATGCAAGACAGTGTGTCACTAAAAAATCAACCTCTATAGATTGTTTAATAAAACCTGACCTTCAAGCACAAATAGAGCCCAATTATTAACCAGCACGTACCAATTTCACCCTCAAAACAGGCGCCCTAGAAGCCTCAATGAAAGGTTGAAAGACCCCTCCACCAGGGGTTTCAGGATCCTTCACTCCCCCTGGTTGCAGTCTGGTTGTAGCCAGGTTTCAGCTTGGTTGCAGTCTGGTTTCACTCTGTTTTCAAGAGCTCCCCCGCCCTCAAGCGTTGCACACCTCATATTCGCCCCTCATGCTTCCATGTATCTGGGGGCAGAGCACTCCACAAAAGCACCATAGGGCCACAAGCAAAGGCGGCGCCCCTCCCCCGCTGTGGGGAAGGAGCGCCGCCTCCACTAGCTATAAATCAGCTGGAACAGCCGCTTTAGAACAAGCTTTAGGACAGGCCGACCATCACGCCATTCTCGTCAAAGCCGATGCGCTCAGCTGCGGGGCTCTTGCTCAGGCCCGGCATGGTGCGCATGGTACCGCAGATAGCGTAAACGTAGCCAGCACCTGCAGCCAGGCGAACCTCGCGCACGGGCAGGGTCCAGCCGGTCGGTGCGCCCTTCAGGGTTGCATCCGAAGAGATGGACAAGTGGGTCTTCGCGATAACCACGGGCAGGTGCGAGTAGCCCAGCTCAGCGAAACGCTTCAGCTGCTTAGCGGCAGCGGGAGCAATGGAGATGCCGTCCGCGCCGTAGACCTTGGTCGCAACCTTCTCAATCTTGGTCTCGATGGAGTCCTCAAGATCGTAGGTGTACTTCAGATCCGAAACGTCGTCACATGCCTCAGCAACCACGTCTGCCAGGTCGGTGGTGCCCTTACCGCCCTCAGCCACACCGCGGTGGATAGCGACGCGAGCACCAGCTTCCTCAGCGATACGGCGGATGGTCTCGTGCTCGGACTCGAAGTCAGTCGGGAAGGCGTTGATTGCCACGACCGGCTGAACACCGAAGTTGCGCACAATCTCGATGTGCTTCTTCAGGTTCTCTGCGCCCTTCTCCACGTCGGAGGGGCTTTCCTGCAGCATGCCTTCGGGCAGGGGCTTGCCCGGAACGATCTTGTACAGGCCGGAGTGGGACTTCAGGGAGCGCACGGTCACGACGAGCACTGCTGCGTCCGGCTTCAGGCCGGAGACGCGGCACTTGACGTTGAAGAAACGCTCCGCACCCATATCGGCACCGAAGCCAGCCTCGGTAATCACGTAGTCGGAGTACTCCAGACCAACGTAGTCGGCGACCACGGAGGAGTTACCGGTTGCGATGTTGCCGAAGGGGCCCGCGTGAATCAGTGCGGGGGTGTGCTCCAGGGTCTGCAGCAGGTTCGGGTTGATAGCGTCTGCCAGGATGACGGACATTGCGCCGTCAGCCTTCAGGTCGGCTGCGGTGACGGGCTCGCCGTCGTAGTTCAGGCCGATCACGATCTTTGCCAGGCGCTCGCGGAGGTCCTTGAAGGAGGTTGCCAGCGAGAGAATCACCATGATTTCGGAGGCGCTGGTGATGTCGAAACCGGTCTCGCGGACCACGCCGTCCATGCGTTCGCCCAGACCCACGACAATGTTGCGCAGGGAGCGGTCGTTCATGTCGATAACGCGGCGCCACTCGATTGCGCGCGGGTCGATGCGCAACTCGTTGCCGTGGTGCAGGTGGTTGTCGATCATGGCGGCAAGCAGGTTGTGCGCTGCGGTGACGGCGTGGAAGTCGCCGGTCAGGTGCAGGTTCAGCTTCTCCATGGGAACGATCTGGGAGTAGCCGCCGCCTGCTGCGCCGCCCTTGATGCCAAAGGTCGGGCCCATTGCGGGCTGACGCAGAGCCAGGATTGCCTTGCGGCCGGTCTGGGCGAAGCCCTGTGCGAGGGAGACGGAGGTTGCGGTCTTACCTTCACCGAGCGGGGTGGGGGTGACTGCGGTAACCACGATGTACTTGGAGCCGCGCTTGCGGGCGGTCTCTGCGTTAGTGGTTTCGTCGAGGAGGACCTTAGCGACATACTTGCCGTAGGGTTCAAGGCGATCTTCGCTGATGCCGTTGTCTGCTGCGATCTTATTAATAGGCCAAAGATCGGCGGCAAGTGCGATTTCGAGGTCGGAAGGGAAAGGCTTCTTCGTCATTGTCATCCTTCGAGTTGTACGAATCATGCTCTTTTATTCTATGCCTTGGCTCACTCATTTGTCCCTCACCTCGCCGAAAGGTGGCAAATAAACCCAATTTTTAATGCACTAATCCCCGCAACCGGCACCCTACACTCACGTGGAGCGGCAGGGTCGGTGCGGGGATTAGTAGCGCATACACGCCGGGCTACCGGTACAGGAACCGGCATAAGAACCGGCGCTACAGCAGGCTATTACGGCATGGTCAGCAGAACCTTGGTGGCGGTACGCTGGTCCATTGCCTCGTAACCCTTAGCCGCCTCGTCGATGGGCAGAACCAGGTCGAAGACCTTACCGGGCTCAATTTCGCCCTTGTAAATCAGGTCGATGAGGGTCGGCAGGTACTTACGCACGGGGGCGGGGCCACCCTCCAGATGAACCTGCTTGCCGAAGAGTTTATCGGTGCCGATGGAGCTGTCGTGCGGCACGCCCACGAAGCCGATGTAGCCGCCGTGGCGTACGCAGCCGAGAGCCTGGTCGAAGGACTGCTGGGTGCCGACAGCCTCCGCAACGCCGTGTGCACCCACGCCGTCGGTGAGCTCCAGAACCTTGGCGATGCCCTCTTCACCGCGCTCTTCCACGATGTGGGTTGCGCCGAATGCCTTAGCGAGCGCCTGGCGTTCGGGGTTACGGGACATGATGATAATCTTCTCAGCGCCGAGCTGCTTAGCGCCGATAACTGCGCTCAGGCCGACTGCACCGTCGCCAACAACGACGATGGTCTTGCCGGGGCCTGCCTGCGCTGCGTCTGCTGCGTACCAGCCGGTGCCGAGCACGTCGGATGCCGCCATCAGGTGCGGGATCTGCTCTGCGGTGGGGGTTGCGGGGGTCTTGACGAGGGTGCCGTCTGCGAAGGGTACGCGGGCGTATTCTGCCTGGGTGCCGTTAGAGCGCATGCCGATGAATGTGTCGCCTGCTGCGATTGCCTTGAGGCAGCGGGAGGGGTAGCCTGCGGTGCAGGTTTCGCACTCGCCGCAGGAGATGCAGAAGGAGCCTACGACGAAGTCGCCGGGGGCTACGGTGGTGACCTCGGAGCCGATTTCTACGACCTCGCCGATGTATTCGTGGCCCATTGCGCGGTGGTCGACGGGCTTTGCGTCTGCGCCGCGGTAGGGCCACAGGTCGGAGCCGCAGATGCAGGATGCTGCGAGCTTGATGATGGCGTCGGTGGGTTCGAGCAGGGTCGGCTTCTCAACTTCGTTGACGACGACCTTGCCGGGGGCTTCCATAACAACTGAACGCATGATGTTCCTTTAGGGGTTGTGGGATAGTAGTCCAATAGTACGCCCCGCACCCCGATATATCAATGATTTTTTATGCTACGGGGTGAAGGCAAAAACTCCGACAATCTGAACCCGCAAAACTGCTCCCACTCCCCCGCTTCCCCAGCGCTTCCACACCAGGTTAAACCGGGGAATCCTGGACATCCCGGCACGTTGAATAGCCCGGTTAAACGGCGGAACCCCCGCGCATCCATAGTGGATACGCGGGGGTTCCGCTCGGTTTATCTCAGCCTGATATCTCGCAGCGAGAAGGGGCTTAGAAGTCCCAGTCCTCGTCCTCGGTGTTCACAGCCTTACCGATCACGTAGGAAGAGCCGGAACCGGAGAAGAAGTCGTGGTTCTCATCAGCGTTCGGGGACAGCGCCGACAGGATCGCCGGAGACACATTAGTCACAGACGCCGGGAACATCGGCTCGTAGCCCAGGTTCATCAGAGCCTTGTTAGCGTTGTAGTGCAGGAACTTCTTCACGTCCTCACTCCAACCCACACCGTCATACAGGGAGTGGGTGTACGCCACCTCGTTCTCGTACAGTTCGTACAGCAGGTTGAAGGTGTACTCCTTCAGCTCTGCCTGACGCTCAGCGGACTCCTTCGCCAGGCCTTGCTGGAACTTGTAGCCAATGTAGTAGCCGTGCACTGCCTCGTCACGAATAATCAGACGAATCAGGTCAGCGGTGTTGGTCAGCTTCGCGTGCGAAGACCAGTACATAGGCAGGTAGAAGCCCGAGTAGAACAGGAAGGACTCCAGCAGGGTGGAGGCAACCTTCTTCTTCAGCGGGTCGTCACCGGTGTAGTAGGACAGAACGATCTTCGCCTTCTTCTGCAGGTGCTCATTCTCAGAAGCCCAGCGGAATGCCTCGTCAATCTCCTTGGTGGAGGCGAGGGTCGAGAAGATCGAGGAGTACGACTTTGCGTGCACGGACTCCATGAACGCAATGTTGGTGTACACGGCCTCTTCGTGCGCGGTCACAGCGTCCGGCAGCAGGGACACTGCACCGACAGTACCCTGGATGGTGTCCAGCAGGGTCAGACCGGTGAAGACGCGCATGGTCAGCTGCTTCTCTTCCTCGGTCAGGGTCTTCCAGGAGGGCACGTCGTTGCTCAGCGGCACCTTCTCCGGCAGCCAGAAGTTACCGGTCAGACGATCCCAAACCTCAAGGTCCTTCTCGTCCTCAATACGGTTCCAGTTGATAGCCTCAACCACGTGGTCGACGAGCTTCACCTTTTCGCTCATTAGTAATTCTCCGATTCTTAAGGGTCGGTTACGGTCCCACGCGCGCCCAGCCAGTCGCGCAGGCGGTTTGCGTGTTCACCGTAACCGCCCCTTCCAGTCTTTAGTTATAGTGTGCCAGCTCAGGCTGAATGCGTCACAGCATTCGGGCTAGAGCATGCAGGATACGCAGCCTTCAACCTCGGTACCCTCAAGGGCCATCTGACGCAGACGGATGTAGTAGATGGTCTTGATGCCCTTACGCCATGCGTAAATCTGGGCGCGGTTGATATCGCGGGTGGTTGCGGTATCGCGGAAGAAGAGGGTCAGCGACAGGCCCTGGTCCACGTGCTGGGTTGCCACAGCGTAGGTGTCGATGATCTTCTCGTAACCAATTTCGTAGGAGTCCTGGTAGTACTCCAGGTTGTCGTTGGTCATGTACGGCGCCGGGTAGTAGACGCGGCCGAGCTTGCCTTCCTTACGGATCTCAATCTTCGAAGCAATCGGGTGAATCGAAGAGGTCGAGCCGTTGATGTAGGAGATGGAGCCGGTCGGCGGAACAGCCTGCAGGTTCTGGTTGTACATGCCGTACTGTGCCACGTCAGCAGCCAGCTGAATCCACTCTTCACGAGTGGGGATGTGGTGCTTAGCAAACAGTTCGCGGGTACGCTCAGTCTGCGGTTCCCATTCCTTCTCAATGTACTTGGCGAAGAACTCACCGGATGCGTACTTCGAGTTCTCGAAGCCCTCGAAACGCTGGCCGCGTTCCTTAGCAATCTGCATGGAGGCGCGGATTGCGTGGTAGGCGACGGTGTAGAAGTACATGTTGGTGAAGTCCAGTGCTTCTTCAGAACCGTAGTAGACGTGCTCGCGTGCCAGGTAGCCGTGCAGGTTCATCTGACCCAGACCCACGGCGTGGCTCATGTTGTTGCCGCGCTCGATGGAGGGTACGGAGCGGATGTCGGACTGGTCGGAGACGGAGGTCAGCGAACGAATCGCGGTTTCCACGGTCTTGCCGAAGTCGTCGCCGTCCATGGTCAGTGCAATGTTCAGCGAACCGAGGTTGCAGGAGATGTCCTTACCGACGGTCTCGTAGCCGAGGTCAGCGTGGTAGGTGGACGGCTCAGAAACCTGCAGAATCTCGGAGCACAGGTTGGACATGATGACCTTACCGGCGATGGGGTTCGCGCGGTTGACGGTGTCTTCGAACATCACGTACGGGTAGCCGGACTCGAACTGAATCTCTGCGATGGTCTGGAAGAACTCGCGTGCGTTGATCTTGGTCTTGGTGATGCGTGCATCGTCGACCATCTCGTAGTACTTCTCGGAGACGTTGATGTCGGAGAAGGGCACGCCGTAGATGCGTTCCACATCGTACGGGGAGAAGAGGTACATGTCCTCGTTCTTCTTCGCCAGCTCGAAGGTGATGTCGGGGATGACAACACCCAGGGAGAGGGTCTTGATGCGGATCTTCTCGTCAGCGTTCTCACGCTTGGTGTCCAGGAAGGCGTAGATGTCGGGGTGGTGTGCGTGCAGGTACACGGCACCGGCACCCTGACGTGCGCCGAGCTGGTTTGCGTAGGAGAAGGCGTCTTCCAGCAGCTTCATGACGGGGATAACGCCCGAGGACTGGTTCTCAATCTTCTTAATGGGCGCACCGGACTCGCGCAGGTTGGTCAGGGCGAATGCCACGCCGCCGCCGCGCTTGGAGAGCTGCAGTGCAGAGTTGATGGAGCGGCCGATGGACTCCATGTTGTCTTCCATGCGCAACAGGAAGCAGGAGACGAGCTCGCCGCGCTGCTTCTTACCAGCGTTGAGGAAGGTCGGGGTTGCCGGCTGGAAACGGCCGGAAATAATCTCGTCGACGATGTCTTCGGCGAGCTTCTCGTTGCCTTCCGCCAGCAGCAGTGCAACCATGCAGACACGGTCTTCAAAACGCTCCAGGTAGCGCTGGCCGTCGAAGGTCTTGAGCGCGTAGGAGGTGTAGAACTTGAAGGCACCCAGGAAGGTCGGGAAGCGGAACTTCACGCCGTAGGCGCGCTTGAACAGGTTCTTAATGAACTGGAAGTTGTACTTGTCGAAGAGTTCCGGCTCGTAGTACTGGTTCTCGATCAGGTACTCAATCTTCTCTTCCAGGTCGTGGAAGAAGACGGTGTTGTTGTTGACGTGCTGCAGGAAGTACTGACGTGCAGCCTGGCGGTCGGCATCGAACTGAATCTGGCCGTTCTCATCGTAGAGGTTCAGCAGTGCGTTCAGCTCGTGGTAGCTCATACCCTTGAACTTCTCGGGTACGCTCTTGCCGCTGTGGCTCGCACCGAGAGTTTCTAGTGCTGAGGGCAGTTTTGCGTCCAAAATGCTTCCAATCCTTCGTTGACTTTTTCTACATCTGAATCGGTGCCCATGAGCTCAAACTTGAAGAGCACGGGCACATCGCACTTCTTGGCGACAATGTCTGCCGCGATGCCGAAGAGCGGACCAAAGTTGGTGTTGCCGGAGCCAATCACACCGAGCATGTGGTGGCGATTCTGCTCCACGTTCAGGAATTTAACCACCTGCGGGGGAACGTTACCGGCGCCTTCAGGCTTGCCGTAGGTGGGGACGATAAGCACGAACGGCTCATCAAGAATGAGGGTGTCTTCGCCGGTGCGCAGCGGCAGGCGGAGGCGGCGGGCACGAATCTTCTCCACGAACTTGTGGGTGTTACCCGAGATGGAGGAGAAATACACGATGAGCGGCGCTGAGTCGTCCAGGACCTCGGTCGCTCGACCCTCGGAAGCATTGCGTGCATCCATAAGAATCTTGCGGATTTCTGCGTGCTCGTCGACGGGGTTGGGCGTGAGGGCGGTACTCAACGTGTACTCCTTATCTCGTGTGCCGGTGTGGTTCCGTGCCGATTTTTCCGTTTGTACGGGTTCGGCAGGGTTGTTAGGCTGCCAGAGCGTTGATCTTGTCGGGCTGGAAGCCGGACCAGTGCTCGTCGCCTGCAATGACGACGGGTGCCTGCATGTAGCCGAGGGACTTGACCATTTCGAGGGCCTGAGCGTCTTCGGTGATATCAACCTTGGTGTAGCTGATACCCTTCGCGTCGAGGGCGCGGTAGGTCATGTTGCACTGGACGCACTGGGGCTTGGTGTACACGGTCACTACCATGGGAGTGCCTCTTACTTTCTCCCGCTCAGGCGGGGTTATCTCGTGAATGAATCTGGCGTGTTTCGTTTGTGGTTCACCACGTGTTGTTTACGGCGGGCGCGGTGCCGTCCGCTGCCCCTTCTAGTGGGGTGTGGCGGCTTCCTGCGCTGGGGCAGGGCGGTCAAAAGTGCCGTAGTGGTGGAACCGAGTATTAATACTACATCTAGTGTCGAGATTTTTCTTCACCACAAGATGATGTGGTGCAAGGGTCGTGTTTCGTTCGATAAACCCACAGCTGAACCCACTTAAGAGGGGGTGCCTACAGCTTATCCACACCCTACCGCGAGGCTAGTTCGTTGGATTTTCGCGGGGTGCGCCGGGTTATCCACAGGTGGGGTTTAAGTTGGGCAGGATTTTTAAGGGTTCATTCGCCCGCTGAGTTGAGGTTTAGTTAACCTCATGTATGCTTTCGGGGGCATAAAACCCGGCAGATTCGGGCTTGATTTTAAAGAGATCTTCGCTCTCACGCGTTCTTGCGCGGAACGGCGCGGTTTTAAAGCAGAACGGACTTTCTTAAAGACGAGGGTTAACCCCCTTCGAGCGGCTTTAAGCTATGTGATTAAAGCTGTAGAAAAGATTTTTAACTTTTTTTCCACTAACCGGTGTGTCGTGGGTTTAAGTTGGTTAACTCCCCTGAAACAGCAAAACCCACCGCATATACCGGTATTTCGCGGTATTTGCGGTGGGTTTACAGGCCATAGGCGCAGGTTTTAGCAACCGGCGAACAGTGACCGACTAGAAATCGATCAGACCCAGCTCACGCAGCTTCTTACTAAGCGTTACGCCGTCGGTGGCTTCAATCCACAGCGGCGAGCGCATCATCTGTTCGGCACGGTAGTCACTCCACACGCGACCGGAGGCGAGCATGGTCTCCCCCACCGTCAGGTTGCGGATGACGATTGCCGCCACGTTGTCCGGGTAGCGTACCGCGAAGCCGTTGTAGATGTACGGGTCGCGCTGCCCATCGTCGCCGACGAGGATCCACTTCATCTGCGGGAATTCCTCGGCGAGGCGGCGCAGGGACTCGACCTTGTGGTTGGTTCCGGAGCGGAACCAGCGGTCCGGGGTGGGGCCCCAGTCGGTGAGCAGGAACGTGCCGCGCGGGTAGCCGTTGCGGCTGAGGAAGCGGCGCAGGGTCGGGGTGATGTTCCAGGCGCCGGTGGACAGGTACATGAACGGCGCATCCGGGTGGCTGCGGCGGATACGGTCAGTCATGACCGCCATGCCGGGGGTGGGGATGCGTGCGTGCTCGTCGAGAATGAAGGAGTTCCAGGCAGCGACGAGGGGGCGCGGCAGCATGGTGACCATGACGGTGTCGTCGACGTCCATGATGACGCCGAGCTTCTGGCTTTCGGGAACGATGTAGACGCTGGTTGCTACGGCGCGGGAGCCGGGCACGTACATGATGACTTCGTGCATGCCGGGTTCCAGGTCGATGCTGAGTTTGACGTCGAGCACGCCGCCGCGGTCGGTGTACGCCTCGTACTTGGTGCCGTCGATGACGATGGTGACGGGCGCGTCGGACATTGCGGTTGCGGTGAAGGAGCGCCAGCCGCGCATGGGGTTGGCGGTGTCTTGGGTGCCTTCTACGACCTGTAGCAGGCGTTCGAGGTTGACCGTCTTGTAGAGTGCGCGGGCGATGACGCGGACCCAGCCGGGGTTTCCTTCGGAGGCGGCGCGTCCGTAGCCTTCGGTGGGCACCAGGATAGGCTCGCGACCGGCGGCGATGGCACGCTTTTCGCGCCACCTGTGCAGCCGGTCTGCAACACGGTAGCCGATGTTGACAGCCTCGTCGGCAGCATCGTTCACAAGGTTGCGCAGTTCGTGAGTGCCCAAATTCTCCATCCCACTAGTGTAGCGGAGCGTTACCGGCTTGCGGCTTTAGGATTTTGTGTTCTTATACCTAGTTTTTATACCTATTAATACTGTGGTGCTGAGCGCGGGGTGTGATGTGCACATTATTTAGGGTGTATTCGCTGTTCAGATTCGTTCCTTGCAGGTGGGGGCGTTATCCTGGAGAGTATGACCCACTCACAGCCTAACCGCCGACTTTTTGTGCTCGGCACTGCTATGCTTCCGCTGATTGCTGCCTGCTCGAAGAAGTCGAATGACTACGACGGCACCAGCGGTAATTTCACTCCGTATCAGGCTGGCGGCGAGACCTCTGCTGCTGCTACTCGCCCCGCACCCACGAATTCGCCGACGGTTGCCGCTGCTGGCAACCCGGTTGATAAGCCGCGCGAATGGCCCGGTATCGGCAACTCCCTCGTTGGTGACGGCAAGTATGTTGCGTGGACTGTTGATGACGGCGCAAGCCCGGAGGCGATTCGCGGCTACGCTGAGTTCTCGAAGCGTACGAATACTCGCCTGACCTTCTTCATTAACGCTTCTTACACCGGTTTTAAGGAGCATGTGTCGTTGTTGCGTCCGCTGGTTCAGAGCGGCCAGATTCAGGTTGCGAACCACACGTACAACCACGCTGACCTGACCACCCTGGATGCTGAGGGTGTGAAGGAAGAGCTGCAGCGTAACGAAGACGAGATTATGAGCATGTTCGGTGTCTCGTCGAAGCCGTACTTCCGCCCGCCCTACGGCCGCTACAACGATGCGGTGCTGAAGGCTGCCGGTGAGATTGGTTTTACCCGCCCGGTCATGTGGAACGGCACTACCGGTGACGAGGCGAAGACTAGCGCCCGCGTGATTTACATGCGTTGCATCCGCTACATGCTGCCGCAGCAGATTGTGCTGGGTCACTTGAACTACGAGACGATCATCCCGATTCTGGATAAGGTGAAGGGCCTGCTTGATGACCGCGGCCTGACTGCGGTGACGGTTCGTGACTACTACGGTGACGCATCCGAGGAAGAGATTAAGGCGGCGGCTCCTTCGCCGACCCCCACCCCGGAGGAGAACACCCCCTCCCCCGAGGCTACTACGGAGGCGCCGGCCCCTACCCCGGAACCGACTACTGAGGCTCCGACTCAGGCGCCGACTACCCGCTATGAGGATGAGGCAGCGGCTAATCAGCAGGCTACAACCGCTCCGGCGGCAACGACTGCTCCGCCGGCTCGTGCGACCGCCGCACCTGCGGCTACGACTGCTCCCGCGGCTACTGCCACGACCGCACCGGCGGCTGCCCGCCGATAGGTTCGCGTATTTCGCGTGTGCTAAGCCCCCTTGACCCGGTTCCTGTACGGATATTCCTGTACAGATATTCCTATACAGAGATTCTGTACGAACCGGCGCGAGGGGGCTTTGCCGTACCCGGCGGGAATAAACTCTGGGAAATAACGCTGGGGAATAGCCGGGAATAAACACGGTAGCCGGGGCGTTAGGTGAGCATACAGGCGGCAGTGTGCCGCATCCGAGTATGAGAGGAATAGATAACATGCGTATTGATATTTGGTCCGATATTGTGTGCCCCTTCTGCTACGTGGGCAAGCGTAACCTGGAGCTGGCGCTCGCCGAGTTTGAGCACCGTGACGAGGTTGAGGTGGTGTGGCATAGTTTTGAGCTGGACCCGTCGGCTACGGAACATCCTGCCGGTTCGCTGCCTGAGATGATTGCCGGTAAGTATCAGATGTCGTTGGAGCAGGCGATTGCGAGCCAGGAGTCGTTGGCGGAGCGTGCCCGTGAGGTGGGTTTGGATTTCAATTGGCGTCAGGCACGGTACGGTAACACGTTTGATGCGCACCGTGTGATTCATTATGCGGCGGAGCAGGGTTTGGCATCGGCGGCGCAGGAGGCGTTTAAGCTGGCGTATTTTACGCAGGGCCGTTCGGTGCAGGATCACGAGTCGATTCTGGATATTGCTTCTGAGATTGGCCTGGATACCGCCGAGGTTGAGGCGGTGTTGAAGAGCGACCGTTACGCGGCGGATGTGCGTGCTGATGAGCAGTTGGCGCGCCAGCTGGGCATTAATGGTGTGCCGTTCTTCTTGATTGAGTCGAAGTGGGCGGTCAGTGGTGCGCAGCCTGCGGAGATGCTGGTGCAGGCGCTGCGTCAGGTGTGGGAGGAGACTCACCGTGTTGAGTTTTTGAACCCGCTGGCGGGCGCGGCTGGTGACGCGGCAGGTAACAATGCTGCGGAGGCGGGTCCGTCCTGCGACATGAACGGCAACTGCTCCTAGCGGCAGTCCTGGCTAGAGCTACCCCGGCGGGGGTGCTACTCCCCTAGCGCCCCGGCTAATGCATCCCCAGATATAGCGAAGCCCCCTCGTACTATTTCCAGTACGAGGGGGCTTTGCTATGCCCGCACGCTACATCTTCCCTTGTCAGAAATTTTTGGGGGCTCAATATTACCTGCGGATGGGACCGTTTTCATTTACACTTGAGTGTGTGTTCTACGGTGAACACCCTTGTCCACTCACTTTATAAAGGAATATTGTGTTGAAAATTCACACCGCGACCGCTGGTGTTCTTGCGGGTGCTCTATTGCTGACTGGTTGCTCTTCGTCTGTTCGCGCTCCGAAGTCTGTGCCTTCTGCGTCATCGTCGACGTCTGTTTCTGCTAGCCCTTCGGTTTCAGCTACCCCTAGTTCTTCTCCGACGCCGAGTGCGTCTGCGTCTCCTTCGGAGTCTGTTACCCCGACGGTAACCCCGTCTCCGGTTCCGACGACTGAGGCTCCCGTGCAGGCACCGTCTACTGAGGCTCCTTCTGCGGAGGCGCCGGCGGCTCCGGTTTCTGCGGCTCCCGCGCAACAGGCTGAGCCTGTTCAGCAGGCGCCGGTAGCTACGGAGGCGCCCGTCCAGCAGGCGCCCGCGCAGGCTCCGGCGGCTGAGGCTCCCGCTCAGCAAGCTCCCGCGCAGCCGGTTCAGCAGGCTCCGGCGCAGTCGAGTGTTTATTACAAGAATTGTGCTGCGGCTATTGCTGCTGGTGCGGCGCCGTTGCATCGTGGCGAGCCAGGTTACCGCCCTGGTCTTGATTCTGATGGTGACGGCGTGGCGTGCGAGCCGAAGAAGAAGCACTAAGCTTCTACCCCCAGATATAGCGAAGCCCCCTCGTACTATTTCTAGTACGAGGGGGCTTCGTCGTATCAGCCTCGTTCTGTTAACTAAGCCGGTGAGGTTAGCGCGGTTGGTAGGCGCGGGCACGCTCAGCGCGAGCACGGCGCGCCTCCGCATCCTGCAGGACCGGCACCAGCATACGCACCACCTGGCCCATACCGCGCAGCACCAAGTTCAGCCACAAACCCACAGACCACACCGCCGCCACACGCGGATGCCCCGTGCGCATCCACCGCACACCCAGAAAAGACAGCGAGTAATACAGCAGAAGCAACAGCGACTCACGGAAGCGGTGCACCTGCCGAAGGAGAGGGTTCTGAGGAAGCTTCATCATGCCTCCCAGTATACCCACCGGAACCCCTCGCCGGGTCTCCCCCGCACTACCCGTAATAGTCGCGAATCGTCACCGTCTTCAACCCGCGCCGATCCAACAACGCCCGAATACGGTCCAGCTCAGACACCACACCCCGATAATTCAAATGCCCAATCACAATATGCTGAGCCAACGCATACTTCTCCGCATAGGCATACACCTCAGCCGAAGAAATATTAGACGAATCCGCCAACGACCCGTACCACAGAACCGGGCGCGTAAAACCACACGACGCCGCAGCCGCCAACACGCGCGCATCATAATACCCGTACGGCGGGCGGAAATACGGCTTCGACGAAACCCCAAACAGCCGCATAATCTCCTCATCATTACGGGTCAACTCCTGAACAATCTGCTCATCCGTCAGACTCGTCAACGCCGCATGACTATACGTATGGTTCGCAATCTGCAACTGACCACTCTTCACCAGAGGCAACAACAGGTCACGATGCTGCCTAAACGCCGGGTACTGACCGTTGATAAAGAAGGTGAGGCGCGTGCCGGTACGGCGAGAAAACTCCGCGTAGGCGCGTACCACCTCCGGGTCGGCGCCGTCATCGACCGTCCACGCAATATACTTGCCCTCACCGGGCAGGCCAGTCTGCGGGCCGGTCCAGGCACGAGCTTCGGGAACCGGGTTCGACGAGGTCGCAGTCGCAGAAGCGGTCTTAGATGCCGCGGCAGTCGGGGATGGGGTACCCGTTGCGGAAGGGGTAGCCGCCGAGCTTGCCGAAGGAGCCGCCGAGGCAGACCCACTAGCCGTTGCCTCGTGGGTGCCTTCCGCCGCAGACGGGGTGCAACCGGTGAGGCCAAGACCCAGCACACCGAAGCTCACCGCGCCCAGGCTAAAGGTACCAACGTGTTGTAAGAGTTCCCGTCGCCCCATGGAGGCGCGGGCAGAAGCACCCACCACCGCCCGGTCAGCGGTGGGGTCAGTAATAGCGGATTGACGAGGAGCGATAGGTGTTTCTGAGTGTGGAACAGTGTTCATATTACGAGTGTATGATGAGACCACTGTTAGCTATCGAAAAATTCAAAATATTACTTAATGATTAACAACGGCGATATTAAAGAACCTCTACGTACTTTCACTCCCCTCACTCACCGAAGACCACGCTCAGCGCACTAAGCTACCCCCGCCAGGCAATCCAGGTACAGCTCCAGATACAGCGCAAGATGCAACTCTAGGTAAGCACAGCAAGGCCCCTCCCCCAGAACACGTTCACAACGCGCCCGGGAAAGGGTCCTCAATATATAAGTTCACGCAATCGTACAACCAAGTACGCGGAGAGAAACCTACTCAGACTCCGAAGCTTCCGGCTGCTTCGCCTGAACGGAATCCAGCGCATTCAGCGCCTCCAGAGCTGCAGCCTCCGCAGCTTCTTCGGCGTCCGCCTCAGCCACACGCTCAGCATCCGACTCAGCAGAAGTCACCGCCGCCGGGTTCGTCAGAACCTTCACACCCATGCTGCGCAGCGCATCCGTATTTGTGATCGTCTCGTCATTATCAATCAGGTACACCTTGTACCCGTCATTCCGCAGACGACGCATCAGCTCCAGGAGCATGCTCTGAGCAACCTCATCCACTGCGTACACGCGCGTTACGTCCAGGGCAACCTTGGAGCCCTCCATCGGAGATTCCACAATCTCACGAATCACGCGCTCCACACCCGCAAAACGGATGCGGCCCTGCAACTGAATCAGACGCATAGACTCATCGCCCGAACCAATCTGGTAGTTCGCGCGCAACGCCGAACGAGCCACCGTCGGCACGTTCATCACGTGCATGCCCATGTCATCCGAGAACTGCTCGAACAGCTCCACACCGCGCACACTGTTACCGTGACCGTCCAGACGCGGCGAGAACGTCGCCACACCCAGCTGACCGGGCACCGCACCAATAATGCCGCCGCCCACGCCGCTCTTCGCCGGCACACCCACCTGGGTTGCCCAGTCACCCGCAGCGTTATACATGCCGCACGTGAACATGACGCTCAGCACCTGACGCACCACGCCCTTAGGAACCACCTGCTCACCCGTCACCGGATGCACACCATAGTTCGCCAAAGTCGCCGCCATCAACGCCAAATCCTTGACCGTCACCATCAGCGAGCACTGGCGGGTATAACCCTGCACCGCCACGGTCGGGTCACCGGTCAGGATGCCGTGGCCGCGCAGCATGTGCGCAATCGCGTAGTTGCGGTGCGCGTGCTCCAGCTCAGACTCGTACACGCGCTCATTCACCGACAGGCGACGGCCCGCAAACGCAGACAGACCAGAAATGACGCGCTCCATGCGCTCACCCTGAGTCGCACCGGGAGGACCCACCAGCGAATGGGTGGTAATCGCACCCGCGTTAATCATCGGGTTCAGCGGCTTACCGGAGCCGTCCTCCAGGGACAGCTCGTTGAACGGCTCACCGGAAGGCTCCACGCCCACCTTCGCAAGCACGTCATCATAGCCGCGGTCCGCGAGCGCCAGGGCGTACACGAACGGCTTAGAAATCGACTGAATTGTGAACTCCACATCGGAGTCACCGGCGGCGTATTGCTCACCGTCAACCATGGCGATAGACGCGGCAAGCTTGTCCGGGTCCACGGCGGCAAGTTCCGGAATGTAGTTTGCCAGCTCACCGGAGGTATCAGAAGCGACCGACTCGAGGGTCTCGGTCAGGTAAGTGGCAATAGGTGAATGCATAGTGTTCCGTATCTGCTGCTAATCGTGGTTATTCTCGTCAAAAATCTATGGATGCGCCCGCCCGCTGTTCCGTTTCAGCCCGGCTGAGGCGCTCATCGTTACAGGCTACCGCGGCTACCAAACTAAAGAGCCAGCCAGCGGGCCTGTCAAAGTGTGCGGGTGAGGAGCACCTTTTGCTCCCTAAAGAGTGTATCTTTTGCGTGTTGAAGCCACCAAATATAACGGTCACTACTCCCCCCCCCCCGCTATTTCAGCCCGCAGAAATCATACACGCAAGGTTTTCAGGTGGCTTACGGGTGGCGAATCGAAGCCGACTCGCGGCCGCCCAGCTCGGCGGTCTCCAGCTGGAAGGTCGAGTGCTCCACCGACACCTCAAAATGGCCCGCCACGCACGAACGGATACGGTCCAAAATCGCCACCGCAGACCCGTCATGGAAGCACGAATCGGCAACCACCACGTGTGCGGTCACCACCGGCAGACCGGTCGCCACCATCGAAGCGTGCACGTCGTGCACCTCCACCACACCCTCAACGCGCAACATGTGCTCACGCATCGCGTCCAAATCCAGACCGTCAGGAGTGAACTCCATGAGCACCGCAGTCGTCTGCCTCATCAGGCGCATCGCACGCGGCACAATCAGTGCCGCAATGAACAGACCCGCCAGGGCGTCCGCCTGGTAGAAGCCGGTCAGCCAAATCACGATAGCCGCTGCAATCACACCCAGCGAACCCAGGGCATCATTGAGCACCTCCAGGAACGCGGCACGCATATTGAAGTTCGCGTTCCTCGCCGTAGCCAGCACCGCAATACCAATAGCGTTCGCCACCAGGCCAACCACACCAAAGATCAGCAGCTCAGTGCCGGGCACCTCCGGCGGGGCAAACAGGCGATGCACGCCCTCCACCGCCGTGTAGATACCCACCGCCAGCAGTAGCACCGACTGACCCAGCGCCGCCAGCACCTCAATGCGACGGAAACCCCACGTATGGCGCGAGGTCGCCGGGCGCGTCATCAGCGAAGCCGCCGTCAACGCCACCAGCAGGCCCGAGGCATCCGTAACAGCATGCGCCGTATCAGTCAGCAGCGCAAGACTTCCCGTGACCAACGAACCGATCGCCTGCGCCAATACAATAACGACCGCCAAGCTGAACGCAATCAGCAGGCGCGGACGCATCGAGGCGGCGTCCTCCGGGCTCGGGGCATGCGAATGATCGTGATGATGCCCGTGGTGGCCGTGGTGTGCGTGCGCTCCCATGAGTGACTCCTCAACTATGAACTGTGTTGTTGACTATCGAGAGTTATCGGCAGATAGCAAAATCGCCCGATTCACAAGAACCGGGCGAAAAGCTCCTCAACCGAGGAAAACGTGGAGATAAGGGGACTCGAACCCCTGACCCCCTGCATGCCATGCAGGTGCGCTACCAGCTGCGCCATATCCCCATATTCAGTTAGTGACCTCAACGAGGCAACATGAATATATTACACACACCACGGACAACGATGCAAACCAACGCACCCAAAAATCCAAAAAAGTTCCGGGGCAACTGGGCAAGCAGAAACACCCGCAAACACGCCGAAAGGGGCGGACCCGCGGCACCATACAGCGCCAGCAGAGCCCACCCCTCATCAGCTAAAAATCAAGCAGAAGCCTACGCCTCATCCTGAGCGGGAATGATGCGTGCAGCATCTTCCTCAGTCTCACCCTCAATATCGAAGGGAGCCTCGTTCTCAACGCCCAGCTCAATACGCGGAGCCTCAGCCCACAGACGATCCAGAGCGTAGAACTCGCGGTCCTCCTCGTGCTGAACGTGCACGACAATATCGCCGAAGTCCAGCAGAATCCAACGGCCCGAGGAACGACCCTCACGGCGGACCGGCTTCAGGTCAGCCTGCTCACGCAGAGCGTCCTCAACCTCATCCGCAACAGCGTTCACGAGGCGCTCATTGTGGGCAGAAACCACCAGGAAGCCATCAATCAGACCCATCGCGTCGGATGCATCCACAGCGAACAGGTTCGTTCCCTGCTTCTCCTCCGCAGCGCGGGCGGCAATGCGCAGAGCCTCAATCGAGGACTGTGCAGCAGTCATATTTTCCTTCCTTGCCGGCAGAACACCCGCCGGCAGCACCCGCAACAGGGGTGCATTGTTCACGGCCTACTTAGGGCCAAAAATCATAATCAGACCAACAACGACCAGGGCGAGCAGCAGAACAATCCACAGCCACGCCAGGGAGGCCTTCTGCGCAGGCTGCAGAACCTCTTCAGCCTTCTCAACAGCGCTCTCAGAAGCAGACTCATCAGCTTCCTTCGAAGCCTCAGCAGAAGGCACCGGAGCAGACTTGGACTCAGCCGACTTCGACTCAGCAGACTTGGACTCTTCATCCTCAGAATCCTCTTCGGACTCTTCAGCAGTCTCCTCGCCCAGCGACTCTTCGGGATCCTGACGATCCACCATGCGCTGCAGCAGCTCCTCCACCTCATCCGGGCTCAGAGCAACAGTCGGGTCACCGTCCACCGAATCCACGGTATCCCCTGCGGAGGCGCTATCCAGCACGCTCAGGTCAAGACCCTGCGCGTTCACTGCGCTCACGCGGGTGGGCAGCTCGTCCGCAGACTCTTCAACCTCAGCAACCTCAACGGTCTCTTCCTCAACGGAAGCGCCCTCGGTCTGCTCAGCCTCAACGTCTGAGCTGTCCAGCTCCTCAACCTTCGGCTCATCGCGCACCAGGTACTGGTGCAGCTCGGGTTCCGGCTTCTCCTCCTTGACCACGGCAATGACCGGAATCGAAGAAGTCATCGGGTTATCCACCGCGGAGGGGCTGGTCGCATCCACACGGTTCTGCGCAATCTCTTCGGGACGCAGAACACGCAGGCTACTGGTCAGAGGAGCAGGCTCGTGTAGCTTCTCCTCATCGTTCGCCTCAGTGTCAATCTTGCCCTGAGCCGCCAGCGCCGCAAAACGACGCTGAACAGCCAGAACCTGCGGGTCAATAGCGTCCGTATAAATCACGGAGCCCATGTTCGCAACAGGCTTCGCGGGCTCACCGCGGCGGTTCGCACGCAGGTACTCGGCAACTTCTTCACGGTAGCGGGCAAGACGGCGCGGACCCATCACCTTAGTAGGCGGCGGCACCTCAATGCCGTCCTCGGTCACGTACGTCTCGTAGAGGTACGCTTCGTCCTCGCTATAGGGCTTCGAACCCGTAGCTTCACTCATGTGTTCCCTCATTATTCGTCGATTGGGGTGCCTGCCCAGACTCATCTTTCACGTGAGGCAAGCCGTCACGGTACGCCGTCAAGGCGTCCTTCTTGTACAAGCCATACTTAGCAATGTACTGCACCACACCATCCGGCACCAGGTACCAGATGGGGGCGTCTGCAGCTGCGCGGCGACGAATATCGGTTGAAGAAATCGCCATCGCAGGAATCTTCAGAGTCGTAATATGACGACCCTCTGCCAGCGGCGGATCCAGATCATGATCGGGGCGGGTCACGCCCACAAAAGTCGCCAAATCCCACAGCTTATGGGCATTACGCCAGGTCATAATCTGGCTAATCGCGTCCGCGCCGGTAATGAAGAACAGGTCAGCATCCGGGCGCAGGGCGCGCAGCTCGTTAAGCGTATCAAAGGTGTAGGTGGCGCCGCCACGGTCAATATCAATACGGCTCACCGTAAAACGCGGGTTCGACGCGGTCGCAATCACCGTCATCAGGTAGCGATGCTCAGCGTCACTCACGTGCCGCTCCCCCACCTTCTGCCAAGGCTGGCCCGTCGGAACGAACACCACCTCATCCAAATCGAACACGGCGGCAACCTCACTAGCTGCCACCAAGTGTCCGTGATGAATCGGGTCAAAAGTTCCACCCATCACACCCAGACGCACCCGACCGGGAGTGCGCGGGGGAATCGACTCGGTGCTCGGAGCACCAAAATCAAGGTGAACAGGCTGGTCAGTCACAAATGCCGTCCTTGCTGGGGACAGAGACCGCACCACGGCAACTTGGGAGCCGCCACAGGCGCGGATGCGGGCAGGTACACAGAAGGTACGCAACACCGAAAACGGTGCCCGCGTACATTCCCCTCTATGCTACCTTCTTACGGTCAAAAACACCGAAATGACGGGGGTGAGCTAAGCCGCCAGTGGAATACCCAGCCAGCACGCCCACCCACACGCCCACCCGCATGTTCCGACGCGCGAAACCAGTGCAAGAGGCTGCGTAAAAGGCAGTCAAAGCGTCAGGAAGAAAGAGCGCCGCGCACCGGAGCGAACCCCGGCACGCGGCGCCAATACCTAACGACCAAGCCTCAGCCAGGCAACAGCTAACGCTGAGCTATTAGTCGTCAACATTCGGCATGTCGATATTCTCGTCGACCTTGCCTTCCTTCAGCTTCTTGCGGTACTCGACCGACTCGGTCCACACGCCTGCAACACGCTCGGACTCCAGCTCGGCACGAGCCTCCGCCTTCGCGTCCATACGCTCCTTGTACTCCACACGCTTCTGCGCACGAGTCGGGCGAATGAGCTCTTCCAGACGAGCGTCCGTACCACGCGGGGAGGACAGCAACTCAGCGCCACCGACCATGGTCGGCTCCCAATCGAAGATCACCGAGTTGTCGTTCTCACCAATCACCACGGCGTCACCGGCACGAGCACCAGCCTTGAACAGCTCATCCTCAACGCCCAGGCGCGCCAGGCGGTCCGCCAGGTAGCCGACAGCCTCATCATTATTGAAGTCAGTCTGCTGAATCCAACGCTCAGGCTTCTCACCAATCACGCGGAACAGCGGCTCAAGGTTACGCTCCTCGCGGCGAATAGTGAACTCCTGCTTCTTCTTACCGCGGAAGCCCTTCGGGCGAACCACAGGAGCCTCAACAACCACGCGCTCCGCTTCCTTCTCGGCAACGGCACGAGCCACGCGGTCCTCCTCCACAAGCTTTGCCATCGCAAAGATCAGGGACTTCAGACCCTCATGGGAAGCAGTCGAAATCTCGAAGACCTTGAAGCCCATCTCCTCAAACTCGGGGCGAACAAACTCAGCCAGCTCACGAGCCTCAGGAACGTCAATCTTATTGAGCACCACAATCTGCGGACGCTCATGCAGCGGCACGGTCACACCCGCAGTCGGGTCAACCTCATAGTTCTGCAGCTCGCCGCGAATCACCTCAAAGTCGCTGATCGGGTCGCGGCCCGGCTCCAAAGTAGCGCAGTCAATCACATGCACCAGAGCCGAAGAACGCTCCACATGGCGCAGGAAGCGGTGACCCAGACCGCGGCCCTCCGAAGCGCCCTCAATCAGACCAGGAACATCCGCGACGGTGTAGCGAACATCGCCCGCCTGCACCACACCCAGGTTCGGGATCAAAGTGGTGAACGGGTAGTCAGCAATCTTCGGACGCGCCGCAGAAATCGCAGCAATCAACGAAGACTTACCCGCCGAGGGGTAACCCACCAGAGCCACATCCGCAATGGACTTGAGCTCCAGAACAATATCAGCCTCTTCACCGGGGGTGCCCAACAGAGCAAAACCGGGAGCCTTACGCTTAGCCGAAGCCAACGCAGCGTTACCCAGACCGCCCATACCGCCACGGGCCGCAACATACTCGTCACCCACACGCAGCAGGTCAGCCAAAACATTACCCTCGCGGTCCTTCACCACAGTACCCTGCGGCACGGTCAGAACCAGATCCTCACCGTTAAAGCCGTGGTGCATATCGCCACGACCAATATCGCCATTCGGGGCGTGCTGGTGCGGGCTGTGGTGGTACTCCAGCAGGGTCGTGGTCTGGTTATCCACGCGCAGAATCACCGCGCCACCATTACCACCGTTACCGCCGTTAGGGCCGCCCAGGGGCTTAAACTTTTCACGTCGCACGGAGACGCAGCCGTTACCTCCGCGACCGCCAGATACATGCAAGACCACGCGGTCCACGAATTCTGCCACGGGTTCTCCTTATCTTGGAAAATCTTCACTTCGCCACCGCACGGCACACACCAATCATGCTGCGGATGCGGCGGCAGGCGCGACCGGGTTGGGGTGCGCCTCATCGTGGAGCCCAGCACGGGCGTCCACGGCATTCGAGGTCATAGCGAGAGGGGGTAGACTAACGCCTACCCCCTCTGCCCTAGCGGTGAGTATTACTCAGCTGCTGCCAGGATGTTAACGACCTTGCGGCCCTTGCGGGTACCGAATTCGACGGTGCCTGCTGCCAGAGCGAACAGGGTGTCGTCGCCACCGCGGCCAACGTTCAGGCCGGGGTGGAAGTGGGTGCCGCGCTGGCGAACGAGAATCTCGCCTGCGTTGACGGACTGGCCGCCGTAGCGCTTAACACCGAGGTACTGGGGGTTCGAGTCACGGCCGTTACGGGTGGAGCTTGCGCCCTTCTTGTGTGCCATTCTGTATTCCTACCTTAGGGTTGAATTCCGGTCGTTTCGATTACGCGTTGATAGCGGTAATCTTGACGGTGGTCAGCTCGGCGCGGAAGCCCTGACGCTTCTTGTAACCGGTCTTGTTCTTGTACTTCTGAATAACGATCTTCGGACCGCGCAGGTCCTCAACCTTCTCAGCAACAACCTTGGCGGAAGCCAGGGACTTTGCGTCAGCGGTGACCTTGTCACCGTCGACGAGCAGCAGCACGGGCAGCTCGATGGTGCTGCCGGGCTCGCCTGCAACACGGTCAAGGGTAACGAGGTCGCCTACGGAAACCTTCTCCTGGCGGCCGCCAGCGCGTACAATCGCGTATGCCACTATGGGACTCACTTTTCTCGACAACTTGCTTCTTGAATCTCACACGAATGAGCAGCCTGCGCTTTCATTGCTGTGCGCCCTCCCCCGCCAGTCGAATGACCGCGAACAAGGAGGAACGGCCCGTGCGTTCCGGCGGGATTGCCCGCCGAAGCCAACACGCGAGGCTCACCGGTGGTGTCTCTCTCCCGCACGTTCCAAACTCAGCCGAATACTCGACCGCGCCGAAGACGATGCGGGTGGGAGCGGTGTCTCCCGCTGGCCCTGCGTCGATAGGGCTTCACTGAGATATACACCAGTCCTTAAGGATACGGCATGATCTACGCGCCGCGCAATAGATAATTTTGCGGAACACTCGAAGTCGGCACGTGATGCTCCTCTAATACTGCACCGCACTCTTAGTAGCGCCTTTAATAATGACGCAGCACACGCACAGAAAAAAATAGCCTCGGTAGGGAAGTTCCGGCTCGCCCTACCGAGGCTATCTCATATACACACACCATCGGATTTCCGATGATCGGAAGCTAAAGACTAATCGTCCTTACCTTCACGCTTAATGTCGGCAGCGGCAACGCCAATGCCGAACAAGACAGGGGCCGAAGCGTCATCAGCCACCGGAGCCACATCCGCAACAGAAGCGGAAGCAACCACAGAACCCTCAGCACGCTCGGAAGCGTCCACGGTCACGACCTGAGCACCGGCACCGGCGCTCGAAGCCGCACGGCGAATGCGACGCTTACGCGGGGTCGAACCGGGCACCTGAGCCGCAGGCTTCTGAGCCTCCTCAACCGGAGCCTCAACCGCTGCAGGAGCTGCGCCCACCACACCGGTCACAGCCGGAGCACCAATCACGCCGGTCACAATCGGGCGAGACTCAGACTTCTCAACCTTATCAGCCTTCGCGGGTGCCTGCTCGGATGCCACGCTCTGCTCAGCTGCCTTCTCGGCGCGCTTCTCATCAGCGGCACGACGAGCACGGCGGCGAGACGCACGCGGAGTCTCACGAACATCCTCAATGCGCAGGTCCTCACGCTCAACACGCTTGGACTCCTGAGCCTTCTGCACACCCGAGTTTACCTCAGCGGAGGTTGCCTCAGCGTTCTGCTGCTCGCGGTTCTGACGCTTGGACGAACGACGCTCCTCCGAACGATCCTCACGGCCCGAACGGAACGACTCACCCTCGGCGCGGGCAAGACGGCCAGCCTTCTGAGAAGCACGAGCCTTCGCCTCACCGGCGCGAATCGCCTCAAAACGATCCGAGGAGCGGCTAAAGCGCGGGTCGAGCTCCGGGTCAACGTGGTGCTCGTCCTCCAGCGCACCCGCGCCGGAATCCTCAACAGCGGCAATATCCGCATCGGTCAGCTCGCGACGCTGGCGGTTAAGAGAAGACTTCTTCTCGCCACGCTTGGACGAACGACGCTCTTCCGAACGTTCCTGATCAGAACGCTCCTCAGCAGAGTCCTTCGAGGAATCCTCAGCGGACTCTTCCACGCGGTCAAACGCGCTCGCCAGCTGCTCCAGGGAGAAGCCGCCCTGCTCACCAATCCAGTTGCCCTCGGTGACCTCAGCGACCTTGTCCTCACGCTGAGCAACCTCGGCGTGAGCCTGCTCGCTGGCGGCCTCGGCAATACCCTGAATCTCCTGCTCAAGCGAGAGCTCAGCGGTCTCCGCGCGGCGCGAACGCTTACGGCGCTTACGCTTCTTGCGGGTCGAAGCAGTCTCCTCCGAAACGTCCTCGCTCTGAGCGGATGCGGCAGCCACCGCAGCCATAGCGTTACGGCGCTCAGCCTTCTTCGACTCCAGAGCATCCTGCTTCTGCTGGTCACGAGAATCCTCGCGGGCAGCGGCACGGCTACGCTTACGGTCATTACGCTCATGGCGGTGGATGTAATCCGACGCGCCACCGCTACGACCGCTCAGCGGCTGATCGTGAACCACCAGGCCACGACCGGCACAATGCTCACAGGGCTCCGAGAAGACCTCAAGCAGACCGGTACCCAGGCGCTTACGGGTCATCTGAACCAGACCCAGCGAAGTCACCTCAGCCACCTGATGCTTGGTACGGTCACGGCCCAGGCACTCAATCAGGCGACGCAGAACCAGGTCACGGTTCGACTCAAGCACCATGTCAATGAAGTCAATGACGATAATGCCGCCGATATCGCGCAGACGCAGCTGACGGACAATCTCCTCAGCAGCTTCCAGGTTGTTCTTGGTGACAGTCTCTTCAAGGTTGCCGCCGCTACCGGTGAACTTACCGGTGTTCACATCCACCACGGTCATGGCTTCGGTACGGTCAATCACCAGCGAACCACCCGAAGGCAGGTACACCTTACGGTCCAGTGCCTTCGCCAGCTGCTCGTTAATGCGGTAGTGGTCGAAGAGGTCGTCATCGCCGTCCCACTGCTGCAGGCGGGAGACCAGGTCCGGCGCCACGTACGTCACGTACGCCTCGATGGAATCCCACGCGTTCTCGCCCTGAACGATCATCGCGGTGAAGTCCTCGTTGAAGACGTCACGCACGGTCTTAATCATCAGGTCGGGCTCCTGGTAGAGCATTTCGGGGGCCAATACCTTGCGGGAGTTAGCCTTCTCCTGAATCTCTTCCCACTGCACACGCAGACGGTTAATGTCGTGGGTCAGCTCCTCCTCAGAAGCACCCTCCGCCGCGGTACGAACAATCACGCCAGCACCATCGGGCAGCTTGTCCTTCAGAATCTTCTTCAGACGCGCACGCTCGGTGTCGGGCAACTTACGGGAAATACCGGTCATCGAACCACCCGGCACGTACACCAGGAAGCGACCGGGCAGGGAAACCTGGCTGGTCAGGCGGGCACCCTTGTGACCAATCGGGTCCTTGGTGACCTGCACCAGAACCGAATCGCCGGGCTTCAGGGCGTTCTCAATCTTGCGGGGCGCACCGTCCAGGCCGGTGACATCCCAGTTGACCTCGCCCGCGTACAGCACAGCGTTGCGGCCGCGACCAATGTCAACGAACGCAGCTTCCATGGACGGCAGAACGTTCTGAACCTTACCCAGGTACACGTTGCCAATCAGGGAATCCTGCTGGGTCTTGGACACGAAGTGCTCAGCCAGCACGCCGTCCTCAAGCACACCAATCTGGATGCGGCCGTCCTTCTGACGAACCAGCATCTGACGGTCCACGGACTCACGGCGAGCCAGGAACTCAGCCTCAGTCACAATGTGGCGGCGGCGACCCAGCGAACGGGACTCGCGGCGGCGCACACGCTTCGCCTCCAGGCGGGTAGAACCGCGCACACCGGTCACGGTGTTGGATGCGTGAGAGTCAGCCAGGCGCGGCGCACGCACCTTGGTGACGGTCTCAACGTCATCATCAACGCCGCCCTCAATCTCAATATCCTCGGTACCGCGGCGACGGCGACGGCGACGGTGGCTCGTCACCTCAGCCTCAGCGGCAGCCTCCTCGCGGCGGCGCTCCATGCGCTCCTTACGCTTCTGCTCCTCAGCAGCGGCGCGGCGTGCCTCACGCTCCAGCTTGGCGGCAACAGCGAGCTCACTCAGCTCCTCCGGCTCGGGCGCCATGAACAGCGGCATCGCACCCATGGGGGTACGCGAGCGCAGCTCCTGCAACTTTTCGCGCTGCAGGTCGCTAATGGTCTTGACGGGTTCGGGAGCTACTTCGGGCTCCTCAGCTGCGGGCTCCTCTGCAGACTCTTCTGCGGCGGGCTCCTCAGCAGCTGCAGCAGCCTCGGCGGGCTGCTCAGCGGCAGGCTCTTCAGCCTTCTGCTCAGCAGCTTCAGCGGTAGCCTCGGTCTTCTCAGCCTTCTCAGTCTCAGCCTTCTCAGCCTTTGCGGGGGTTACGACCTCAACCTTGGCGGTCTCTTCCTTCACCTCAACGGCAGGCTCGGCAGCGGGCTCAGCAGCAGCGGGCTCAGCAGACTCAGCGGCGGGGGCAACAACTTCCTCCACCTTCGCGGTCTTCTCGACGGTCTCGACCTTAGCGGTCTTCTCCTCAACAGCAGGCTCAGCCGCCTTCTTCTCGGCAGCCGCAAACAGGCTATCCAAGGTAGAAGCAACCTCAGTCTCAGACGCAGCGGGAGCGGCAACCTTCGGTGCCGGCGCGTGCTTAGCCTTCGCGTTACGCAGGTTGGTCAGGCCAGCAGCAATCGCCTCATCCAGGGGAACCTCAGGAGCTTTCTCCTTCTTCGGGCGACCCGGACGGCGGCGCTCAGTACCCTGCTGAGCCTCAGAACTCTCACGAACATTCTTACGCAGAGTTTCACGGGTCTCCGCAGAGGCGTTCTTCTCCTCCGCGAGGGCGTTCAGCGCCTCAAAAACCCCAAGTTCGACGTTCTTCTCGTCAGACATTAATCTTCTTTCGTTACACCCTGCTCCGCACCGCAAGGATTTTAACAGCGCGCATACAGCGCAAAGCCTAGTTGCTGCCACCGCGGCTCAAGCCTCACCCTACGGTGCGCGTTCATCGGCGCTTCAGTCGAGCACTATCTCATTCAGTGCCTCAGCCGTAGGGGGCGAGCGGGCGGAACGCAGAGCGCGCCGCGACGGTCACAGCCACCTCGCTCTCGAGCACGGCACGCTCACACCCTTCCTGGGTGCTCTGCCGGTCTTCGGGTTTCTTCGCCGAGGCGGGCGGCCCGCGCGGTGCGACAGTTATGCTCCGCGGCTTATAGCCGGCGCTCATCGGGTACTCTCCCTCGATGCGTTGGTGGGGATCTTCATGCGCGTGCGGGGCGCACAAGACACCGTGTTCCATTATACCCGGTAGAGGGTGCCTCTAAGCCACCCGGGACCACCAATCCAGGCATCACTTCCCACCAGGATGCGCGGGCACTGCGGCGAGCACCATAGCGGGTACAGCAAAGCCGGGCGTGCCACCACGCACCACCCGGCTTCAAAAAGTTCTCAAGAGGAGGGGCTAGTTCAGACCCAGCTCCGCGTCGCGCGCCTCACGAGCCTGCTGAGCAAGCTTCGGGTCGGTCGGCAGGTACTCCGGACCGGAACCGGTCGCAAACGGAACACCCAGAATGAAAACGAACGGAGAAACCACCAGCAGAATCACCCACAGTAGCGAGAAGTGACCGGCGGTCAGCAACAGCAGGGCAGTCAGAAAAATAACGGCAGCAGCGCCCATTGCGGCAATTCCGGCAGTCTTCACGGTTCTCCTCGAAGGGGTATCAAGAATCTAGCGTCCAACAGAACGGCGGGCAGTCGACGCCGCAGGCAAAACCCGCGGACGGTCCCGGCTGATGCCGCTCATGAATATACCTGACCATTATACGCACCCGCGTCGCCTCCCCGCTGACTTCGCTACCCGGGTCACCGGCGCCTCCCCCGCTACCCACCGCAATCTGCCGGCACGTTCTTGCCCGCCGCATTCTTGCCAGCACATTCTGCCTGCGGGTACAGCAACGCCCCGGTACCAACAGGCACCGGGGCGGTACAGCTCAATGCTTAGCGCATCATATTCACAATGACCTCGAAGAAGCGGATCACAATAATGCCGAAAATCAGGATCAGCCACAGGCTAATCGCAAACCACGACCAGCCGCGAGCGCTCTCACGCATCGACTGCGACGCCGGAATAACACCCGCCGAAATATTGCGGACCGTGGTCTTCACAAAAAGCGTGATGGTCATAACCCACACGATCATGCAGAACAGGCACAGGGCATTAATCTGGAACGTCGTCTGGTACCACAGCCACATAATGAACGCGGTTGCCGCAGCCAGACCAATGTTCATGCACACCCAAAACCACTTCTTAAACTGTGCGCCTGCCATGATTGCGGCACCGATAGTCACCACAATCGAGAAGCCCACCAGACCAATGAACGGGTTCGGGAAGCCGAAAGCTTCCGCCTGCGGGGTGCGCATCACCGTGCCGCAGCTGAGCAGTGCGTTGATATCGCAGACTGTGGAGTGGCCGGCATCAATGTAAATCTGCAGGCGCTCGTACACCAGAATCGCTGAAGAAATGAGTGCAATCAGGCCGGCGCCAACCAGCCAGAATCCGAGCTGTCGGTCTGAGTAGCCGCCCGGGGTTCCCGCGTGCCCGTGCTGCGCTTCTTTTGCAGCGTGGGTGGGCTCGGTAGTACTCGATGCGGCGGTACTCATACGACTCCTTTAGATAGTGTTTTACGGTGATAGTTGCTTAGCGGATACTTGCACAGCAGATATCTGCGGATATTTGCGCAGCGGCACCGTCTTAAGCTCTGTAGTGTTGAGGGGCGCATGCAACCGTCAACGCGGCAGACGCCGGGGACGGCTGAGGAGGTGCCGGTTAGGTTCCTCAAGGGTGCGCCTCACCTCGTGCAGTAGCGGGTACATACCGGCGCGGCATAGCCAGCACCCCGGAAGCGGTACCCCATTTATCCTAGCCTCTCACACCGCCAAATGGCACGCCATCAGCCTATATGTTCCGTTTTATGACGTGCTATTTTACACAGGTGGGCGCGTTTTCTGTGCACTTTCGGGGCATTTTCAGGGGCTCATTCCGGGCACTTTCGGGGCGTCTTGAGCACGCGAAACCCCCGGGAGGCGCCCACAATTCAGCGGCGGGCGGAACCTTCCAGGGGTTTCAACAGGATATTTCTAGGGCTTTATCCGGGGCATCGCTTAGGGCGGTATTACCTAGGGCAGCGGGTGGGTGTACGACTCATCAAAGAACAGCTGCTCCAGCTCCACCGCGCGGCTAAAGAACTCGCGGGCACGCTGCGCATCCGACGGGCCCACACGGTCCAGTTCGCGGCGCAGGAAATCAACCAGCTCACGGAACTCCGGGTAGTCGTGCAGGGTAATCCACTCGTGATGCACAAAAGAGTCGGGGCGCTTGGCGGGAGCCTTCGACGCCCAATCCAGGTACAGGCCCTCGCAAACCACCAGCACCGACAGGATCGCCGCGTAGCTGCCGCTTGCCGCCGCGTCGAGGAAGAGACGCTTGAAGCCGGTGGTCGCCTCCGTATCGGGCATGGAGTCACGCTGATGTTCGGTCACGCCCAGAGTCTCAAAACAGCGCAGGAAGTAGGTGTTCTCGTCTCCCGCGATTTCGCCCGCGAACTCGGAGAGGCGCAGACGACCTGCGAGAGTATCAGCGTTAGCAATCGCGCCACCAATCAGGGCGAGGAAGGTATCGAGGAAGCGGTAGTCCTGCACCAGGTACCCCGCCATGACCTGCGGGGCAATCGAGCCGTCAAAAAGCTCAGCAACAAAACGGTGATTCGTGGCGGCAAGCCAGGTGGCGAGGTTCTCCTGGCGCAGGGCCTCGGTGAACGAATCGGTGCCAATCAAATCGGTGAAGGGTGCGGGCATGATGGGTGCCTTTCACTATGTGGCATACCGTCGCTGGTATGCGTATGTGTGCGGGTGTGTTGGTGCGGCCTCAGGCGTTGGGGCCGGCGCCTCAGCGAATATAGCACCGTAACGCCAAGGCGTGCCCGGTTTTGCGCCCCGGTGCCCACAAATTTTCGTTCTTTTCGATTTTTTGGATGGGTGAGGGCGGATGGTGCCGGTCAAACTCGCGTGATTGGGGTTAGGTGAGAGCCCATGGGAACACGTGAGAAATCATGCGTTCGAGTGGGAGTATGAGGGCAAAGGCATAAAAAGCGGGGGCACGAAAAAACGGGGTGCCACTCCCCCAGCCAATAAATACTAGAAATACTAGCCGGAGGGCGGCACCCCGCCTCATGTCTGTAACCTCAACAGACCGCTTTAGTTGTCCGAGTCTTCGTCGTCACCGAAGAAATCATCGGTGTACGAATCGCCCAGCGGCAGACCCAGCGAATCCTCCAGCGAAGAACCCGCCGCAGACTCGCCACCCAGCTCAGCCATGATGTCGTTCAGCAGCTCATCCGGCTCGGCGGCAGCAGCCTCAGCGGCCGCGGCAGCCAGAGTCGAAGCCGACGCCGCGCCCGCAGAACCGGCGTACAGGCCAGCCTCGGCGGGCAGCTCATCCGGCAGCTCCTCAGCCTCAGCGCCGGGGGTCTTCGCCTGCTCATGCGCAGCGAGCAGGGTACGCGCCTCACCGATGACCGTAATCGAACCGGTAATCAGCACGCCCGCCGACTCCTGCTCGAAGAGAGCGTTCTCCATGGCGGTGGCAATCGCCTCATCCAGGTGCTCGAACACCTCGATTGAGTCTTCATCAATGCCAGCATCCAGGGCGAGCTCGTGCAGGCGCTCCGGGGCAATCGCACGCGGCGAATCCGACGCCGCAAGGTACAGGCGGAAGGTGCCGTCGGAAGCGTCAACATACTCTTCGCGCATGGTCTCGAACATGCCCAGGGCATCCTTCTCGCCCAGGATGCCGACCACCGCGTGCAGGTGCGACAGCTTGAACGCCTCGGTCAGCGCGGTCGCGGAAGCACGCACACCGTGCGGGTTGTGGCCCGCGTCCAGGATGGTCAGCGGCTCGGTACGCACAACCTCCAGGCGACCCGGCGAGCGCACCGTCTCAAACGCGGCACGCACGACGTCCTCGGGCAGCTGACGGTGACCGCCGAAGAACGCCTCCACGGCGGCAAGAGCCACCACGGCGTTCTGCGCCTGATGCGCACCGTGCAGGGACAGCGGCACGTCCGGGTACTCCCCCGCCAGGCCGCGCAGGGTCAGCAGCTGACCGCCGACCGCAAGCTCACGGGAGACCACGCCGAACTCCACGCCCTCAAAGGCGAAGGATGCGTCCTTCTCGCGGGCGGAGGCGAGCAGTACATCCGCCGCTTCGGGATCCTGCGCCGCAGAAACCAGGAAGCCGCCGGGCTTGATAATGCCGGACTTTTCGGTTGCAATTTCGGCGAGGGTTTCGCCGAGCATGTCGGTGTGGTCCAGACCAATCGGGGTGACCACGGAGACCACGCCGTCGGCAACGTTCGTGGAGTCCCAAGTGCCGCCAATGCCGACCTCGAGCACCACCACGTCCACCGGCTCGTCCGCAAAAATTGCGAAGGCGAGTACGGTGACGGACTCGAAGAAGGTCAGGGCGGGCTCGCCGCGGGAGGTCATTTCCGCGTCCACGATCTGCAGGTAGGGGGCGATTTCGTCCCAGATGCGCACGAAGGTAGCATCCGGTACGGGCGCGCCGTTGATGCAGATACGCTCGGTGACGCTTTCGAGGTGCGGGCTGGTGAAGCGGCCCACGCGCAGGTCGTGGCCGAGCAGCAGCGCCTCAATCATGCGGGCGGTGCTGGTCTTGCCGTTCGTGCCGGTAATGTGGATGACCGGTGCGGCACGGTGCACGTCACCGAGGATTTCGACGGCGCGCGCCACAGCGTCCAGGCGCGGTGCCATCTTGTTTTCGGGTGCTCGCGCCAGCAGTTCACCGTAGACCCGTTCCACGCCCTCGGGGTCGGGAATTGCGGGGTAATTCTTCTCGCTCATTGTTCTCCTCACTGGGATAGCCGGTCAGTGCCGGCAGGGGCCCACCGTGCGGCGGGATAACCGTGCGGCGGGATAGACGACGGGCCGCCCCGCCCGTGAAGGGGGCGGGACGGCCGTACGGTTCAGGCGTTTTATGCCTTGGCTACGCTAATGCTCAGCTCGGCTGCTTCGCTCAGCTGCAGGGACACGGCGAGGGTTTCACCGGTCACCAGTGCTTCGTTGGCGCGCAGAGCTGCCAGAGTTTCCTCCGGCGCCGCGATGCTCAGGTTGATGCGGTCCGCAACGTTCAGGTCGGCGTCCTTACGTGCCTGCTGAATAGCGCGGATGGTGTCGCGGGCGATACCCTCGGCAACCAGCTCATCGGTCAGCTCAATGTTGAGGACCAGGAAGCCGCCGGGCAGAACCGCAGCCGCGGTGTGCTCAGCACCCTCAGCGTCAGCGGCAACCACGGTTGCCAGCTCGTATTCGCCCTCTTCCAGAGCCAGGCCGCCATCCAGAGCCGCCACGCCGACCAGGACGGTACCGTCCTCGGTCACGGCCCAGTCACCGGACTTGGATGCCTTAATGGCAACCTGTACCTGCTTGCCCAGGCGCGGACCTGCCGCACGTGCGTTGACCTTCAGCTGCTGGGAGATGCCGTAGTCGGCGGGGTCGACGGTGTCGGCGCTGACCAGCTCCACCTGGCGCAGGTTCAGCTCGTCCTCGACGATGTTCGCGAAGTACTCCGCGCCCTTCTCACCGAAAGCGGTACCCAGGGCAGCGAACTGCTCGGGTGCGATTGCCACGGTCATCTTCTGCAGCGGCTGGCGCACGCGGATCTTCTTTTCCTTGCGCAGTGCCGAACCGGCGGAGCAAACCTCACGCACGGTCTGCATGAGAGCCAGCAGGTCAGACTCGTCAGCGAAAGCGGATGCCTCGGGCCAGTCAGCCAGGTGCACGGAGCGTTCACCGGTGAGGCCGCGGTAGATTTCCTCGCTGCTGAGCGGCAGCAGGGACGCGGCGACCTTCGACACGGTCACCAGTGCGGTGTAGAGGGTGTCGAATGCGTCGGTGTCTTCGTTGAAGAAGCGCTCGCGGGAGCGGCGCACGTACCAGTTGGTCAGTGCGTCGGCGTACTGGCGCAGGGATTCGCAGGCGTTCCAGATGTCGTAGGAGTCCATCGCTGCGGTGACCTGCTCGATGAGTTCGCGGGTCTTGCCGAGGATGAAGCGGTCCATCACGTGCTGCGAGTCGTACTTGAGCTTTGCGCTGTAGCCTTCGCCGTTGTTGGCGGCGTTAGCGTACAGGGCGAAGAAGTGGTAGACGTTCCACAGCGGCAGCATGACCTGGCGAACACCCTCACGGATGCCCTGTTCGGTCACGATCAGGTTGCCGCCGCGCAGAATCGGGGACGACATCAGGAACCAACGCATCGCGTCGGAGCCGTCGCGGTCGAGAACCTCGGAGACATCCGGGTAGTTACGCAGGGACTTGGACATCTTCTGACCGTCCGAGCCGAGCACAATACCGTGGCTGATGACGTTCTTGAACGCGGGGCGATCGAAGAGCGCGGTCGCCAGTACGTGCAGCACGTAGAACCAGCCGCGGGTCTGACCGATGTACTCGACGATGAAGTCTGCCGGGTAGTGGTTCTCGAACCATTCCTGGTTCTCGAAGGGGTAGTGCACCTGTGCGTAGGGCATGGAGCCGGAGTCGAACCAGACGTCGAGCACGTCTTCCACGCGGCGCATGGTGGACTTGCCGGTCGGATCGTCCGGGTTCGGGCGGGTCAGCTCGTCGATGTACGGGCGGTGCAGGTCGGGTTCGCCGTCCTTGTTCAGGGGCAGGCGGCCGAAGTCTGCCTTGAGCTCTTCGAGGGAGCCGTACACGTCCATGCGCGGGTAGTTCGGGTCGTCCGAAACCCACACGGGGATCGGGGAGCCCCAGAAGCGGTTACGGGAGATGGACCAGTCGCGTGCGTTCTCAACCCATTTGCCGAACTGGCCGTACTTCACGTTTTCCGGGATCCAGTTAATCTGCTTGTTCAGCTCGTACATGCGGTCCTTGAAGTCGGTGACCTTCACGTACCAGGAGGTGATTGCACGGTAGATGAGCGGGGTGCGGCAGCGCCAGCAGTGCGGGTAGGAGTGCACGTAGGACTTCTCGCGGATCAGCACATCGTCTGCCTTGAGGGCGTTGATGATGGTGCGGTTCGCGTCGAATGCCTGCACGCCTGCAATCTCAGCCAGGGCGGTGGAGCCGGAGGCGGTGGGCTCGGCGAAGAGGTTCAGGAACTTTGCGCCTTCGTCGAGGGAGAGGATCACGGGGATGCCGTAGCCTTCACAGACCTTCTGGTCGTCTTCACCGTAGGCGGGTGCCTGGTGGACGATGCCGGTACCGTCACCGGTGGTGACGTAGTCGGCGACGAGAATCTGCCAGGAGGTTTCGGTGCCCCACTTTTCGGTGTCTGCGAAGTAGTCCCAGAGCGGGGTGTAGCGCACGTGCTCGAGCTGGGAGCCGGTGTAGCGTGCGGTGACGGCTGCGTCTGCATCCTTTTCGGGCTGGTCGCCTTCGTAGCCGAGGTCCTTGGCGTAGGAGCCGAGCAGCTCGGAGGCAATCAGGAAGGAGCGGCCCTCAAACTTGCCCGCGCCGGGTACTACGGAGTATTCGATCTCGGGTCCGACTGCGAGCGCCTGGTTGGTGGGCAGGGTCCAGGGGGTGGTGGTCCATGCGAGTGCTTCGACGCCGTCGAGTTCTGCGGCGACCTTCTCGTCAGCACCGAGGGCGGTGTCTGCGGTGAGGCGGAATGCGACGGTGACGGTCTGGTCCTGGCGGTCCTTGTACACGTCGTCGTCCATGCGCAGCTCATGGTTGGAGAGGGGGGTCTCGTCCTTCCAGCAGTAGGGCAGCACGCGGAAGCCCTGGTAGGTCAGGCCCTTGTCGTAGAGGCGCTTGAACGCCCAGATGACGGACTCCATGTACTCGACGTTCAGGGTCTTGTAGTCGTTTTCGAAGTCGACCCAGCGTGCCTGGCGGGTGACGTACTTTTCCCACTCGTTGGTGTACTTGAGCACGGATGCGCGGGCAGCGTCGTTGAAGTTGTCGATGCCCATTTCGAGGATTTCGCGCTTGTCGGTCATGCCGAGCTGCTTCATTGCCTCGAGTTCTGCGGGCAGGCCGTGGGTGTCCCAGCCGAAGCGGCGTTCTACCTTGTGGCCGCGCTGAGTCTGGTAGCGTGCGACGAGGTCCTTGGCGTAGCCGGTGAGCAGGTGCCCGTAGTGGGGCAGGCCGTTAGCGAAGGGAGGGCCGTCGTAGAAGACGAATTCGTTTTCGCCGTTTTCGCCTGCGGGGCGGTTCTCGACGGATGCGGAGAAGGTGTTGTCCTTCTTCCAGTAGTCGAGGACTGCCTCTTCGAGTGCGGGGAACTTGGGCGATGCGGTGACGCCGCTTCCTGCGGCTTCGAAGGCGCTCGCCTTGGGGTAAACATGGGACATGTGTTTGTGCGCCCTTATCTGTTGTTCTCAACGCTGAGAGGTTGGGGCGACAGGGTACGTAGCACTCGTCGTCCGCACCGTTTCAGCGGGTGAGGATTGACATGACGGGTGCAAGGACGCCTAGGCATCGCTGACTTGCCCGGGTTGTGCCGGGGGTCGGGATGCGGCGCGGTACCACCTTGCTTACTGATTTAACAGCTCAACGCACCGAACCCTCCCGGGGCTAGCGGGGTGTCGCGTGTCCGCGATACCTAGCCACCGGAAGAGCGGCGCGTTGGGCGGGTATCAGTCGCTTATTACAGCTATATCGGGCTTAACCGTCCGGTTCTACTGGGACTACATCTCTTCCGCTAAGACACCCTCGCCGCAGCGATTGGCGGGTGCCCGCAGGTGCGGTCCGTTCTTCCGAATTGCTCGCCGGTGATGGCCGGGTCGTTGCAAACACTAATAGTTTATGTGGCTTTTGTGCCTGTATGCAACCCCGCGGGGTGTGGGTTTGAACAGTACTATTCAGATGCGCCGATGCCGGGGACACAAAACAGAATGGTTCTTCGTTCGGCGATATTTAGAGCGAGTAGGGGGCTTAAGGGGTCTTGCCTCACCCCACGCTCGGGCGTGTTTAAGGATGTATGTTTTTGCATTCCCCCGGTGTTGCTTTAAGTGGGTTTCGATTTTTTCGTGGGAGCCCATGGGATTGCAGTCAGTGCAACCACAAGATATGGGGTGAACACCGATGTAATTCCACTAGATATTCACCCCTGCACGTTTTCATCTCTTCAACACCCCGTGTGGGAACCGGTTTTTCTGAATGATTCAGCAATGCATAGCGGGTGAATAGAGTGCATATTTGGGAATTGTTGAGCGGGTTTCCCCTTGTTGAATCGGGTATTTCTCCTGAACTACTGAAGGCATCCTCACAACCAGAAGGTTGAGCCAATCCCTCTCCTCTCCCCCATCTTTTGCGAACACTGGGACGAGGCTCTTTCGTTTTTCAGGTCATAAATATGATTGAAATCACTTAATCTAACATGCGCGCCACCTCTCGCCGAAGCACCCACCCCCATCAAATAGCCCCCATCAACAGAGCATGGTCGCAATACTTTACGGTGATTGATATCTTGAGTGATCCATAGACTCACAGAGATTACTAAGGTGTATTTTCGTGCATTTTGAATTCAAAGTAGTCTAAAATGAATCGTGCAACACATCAATGATGATTCGATAGCATCTACCCTCTCACCGGAGTGTGAACATAGCAGTCTCAAAGATGAGTTCACCGCGTATCCGTTCGCTCTACCAGCAGCATGTACGCGCCCGAGGTCACTTCCGGATGTGGACTGAAACCGCGGCATTTGCCTGAAGTTTTACCCCCTTTCACGACCTCACCCAACACGCCATACAACCACGCGCCCGCCGCCGGGTGCCCCGAGCCCGCCTCGGGAATAATCAAGGAGTTCACCGATGCTCTCACCCTCTTCGAGCACCCGTTCCGCTGCTTCCCGCCTAATGAGCCGCCGCGCCCTACTGCTCGGTGGCGCGGCAACCCTCATGGCTGGTTGCGCCTCCGACATTCGCCCGTTGAGCGAAGAAGCAAAAGCTAAGATCGGTTCCCCCACCCCGTCCGCGAGCGCTTCCGCTTCTGCATCTAGTTCGCCGTCTGCTTCACAGTCTGCTTCGGCGACCGCATCAGCAAGCGCTAAGAGCAGCTCGTCCAGCGCGGCACGCGTACCCGTATCTGAGGACGCACTTGTTGAGGGTTGGGAAAAGTACCCCGGCCCTCTGAAGCTGACCGGCGAATACATGGGCGAGTACCAGCCCGCAACGGATTCTTCCCCTGCGAAGAACGTACCTAAGCCCCTCAAGACCGTTCCGCACCGTGAAGAACCGACCTTCCAGGGCGCCTACGAGACGTTGCGTGCCTACTACAGTGCTCAAATCACCGCGCTCAAGGATGGCCACTATGCAGATCAGGCGATTGAGCTGACCTACCCGGCAGACAAGAGCGCCATCGACGAGGTTAAAGCAGTCAAGGAACTGTATGAGCAGAACGGCTGGTACATGGACTTCACGTGCAGCATTTCCATGCGGAATACGGAGCCTCGAACCGCCCTGAAGAACGGTGACGGCTACGTAGAAATCATGATGGACGCTAAGTATTCTGCCACCGCCATCCATCAGCCGGACGGCACCGAACGCAAGATACCGGCGATTACTCAGGTAGCCATTCCGCACGTGATGCTCTACACCGAGGGTAAGTGGTGGCGAATCGGCAACGATTATCTGAACGAGCGTCTGAATGGCGGCAAGGGCTCTTCTGGCTCCGGAGGTTCCAGTTCCGCAGGTTCTAGCGGTTCTTCGGGTCGCGGCTCCACTAAGGTCTAAATCCGGCAAGGTCTAAACTAGCCCCGTTTCATCAATTTCATACGCACTAGCCCAAAGTCGTTGAGGTACAGTTTCCCCTGCACCTCACCGACTTTGGGTTATTGCGTCTTAAAGACAACGTTCAGGGTTTTTTGACGAAGTTTTAAAACCAGTCTTCTATAGTAAGAAGTGGATACTTTATACCGCCGCAGTTCACGCTCCGGCACACCCGTATCCCGGTACCCCCCCCTGTACCGCGCACCATACAAAAACGATGAGGCGGATCCTTTCGTACGCATCACAGCGTTGTGAAGCGAGCTACCTCGATCAACCACTTTCAGGAGATACCATGTCCTTCCGGCCGAGTGCACACACCAACTTCTCTGCTAACGACCGAAACGGATTGACCCGCCGCACCGTTCTTTTTGGCGGTCTGACCGCCGGCGCTTTGGCTCTGGCAGGATGCGCCTTCAACAAGGATATTCGCCCCACCGGTAGCGGCGACACCTTCTCCGGCTCCCCGAGCGCCTCCGCCTCCCCCTCTGCGTCGGCTTCGCCTTCTGAGTCTGCTTCGGCTTCGGCATCCGCTTCGTCTTCGTCCTCGTCAAGCCGTAGTAGCGCGAAGATTATTCCGTCCGACGAGTTCTTGAAGGACTATAAGAAGTACATTGGCGACGTCAAGTACGAGTACAAGCCCGCCATTGCGCACTATGTTGAGCCGACCGACACCTCCCCCGCGAAGAACGTCCCGATTCCGGTCATTGATACGGTGGCTCAGCGTACCGTCTCCCTCGAGGGCGCCTACAAGACCCTGGCTGCTTACCAGAGCGCGTACATTGCCGCGATGTACAACGGCGACCTGCAGTACCTCAAGGGTCTGGTCCACGGCGCTGACAGCGGTCTGGTCAACAATCTGAAGGCTATTGCTAAGCTCTACGCTGCGGGTGGTTGGACTAAGGACTACGAGAGTAAGCTGAGCATCCGTGACGATCTCGATGCGAAGGCTCTTGCCTCTTCCGATTTGGCTGTTGTGGCGTTCCCCTGCCGGGATGTTGTCAAGGAGTACACCATCTACCAGAAGGGCACGGGTGAGCCTCAGAAGGCAAGCACCCTGGATGTCGTGATTTACGTGGTGTACGCCGAGGGCAAGTGGCGCGTGACCAGCCGCGAGTACTTTGTGTCGGAGTACAGCGACCGATTCCGCAAGGTCTTTGAGGGCCCCTCCTCATCGGCTTCGGCAAGCAAGTCCAGCGGTGGCGGCTCCGGCAGCTCCGGTGGCTCTAGCTCCGGTAGCAGTAGCGATTTCAAGGTCTAGGCTCTGAGATTCTAAGCTCCAAGATTAGGATTTGAGCGCAGCGCCCCTGATGAAAGCGGGGCGGGTATCAACTGATACCCGCCCCGCTTTCGTATGTTTTTGTGCCGCGGCGTTCCGGCGCAGCAATATAACCCGGCACAGCAACAGCCCCGCTCCTCGGCAACTAGGAAAACCAAGGATGCGGGGCTGTGCAATACTATCTAGCGCACCGCCTCTAGGAGGTGGAACGCTCACGCAGACGCTCGTGAACCTCGCTCACAAAGCGGTTCTGATCATCGCGAGCATAATGCACGACCTCACCGATGACGGTAATAGCCGGCGCCCTAACCGATGCGCAATCTGCCTGAGCGTTCTCAAGGGTCGTGACAGTCACGCGCTCCTTCTCAGAGAAACCGTTCTCAATGGTTGCCAGCGGCGTGTCAGCCTCAATCCCACGAGAGAGCAGAGACGCCACCGTATCGGGCAGGGTACGAACGCCCATCAGCAGCACCACGGTGCCCTGGGCGCGCAGGGTCGCCTCAACCGCCGACACTTCGGTCTCCGACAGGCCGGAGTGACCAGAAATGACGGTGAAAATCGAGGATACCTTACGCAGGGTCACCGGAATCGCCGCACGCGCAGGGACCGCGATGGCGCTGGTAATGCCGGGGATAACCTCAGCCTCCAGGCCTGCGGCGATGCACGCATCCAGCTCTTCAGCACCGCGACCGTACACGTACGGGTCGCCACCCTTCAAACGCACCACGGTCTTACCCGAAAGCGCGTAATCAATCATGAGCTGCTGAATGCGGGACTGCGGAACAGCGTGCTTACCGGGAACCTTGCCCACATCAACAATGAGGGCGTTCGGCGCGTACTCACCGTACTCCTGCGGGGCGAGGTGATCCAGAAGAACCACGTCCGCCTCACTCAGGGCACGTGCCGCACGCAGGGTCAGCAGGTCAGCGGCACCGGGGCCGCCACCCACAATGTAGACCTTGCCGGGGTTCTCAGCAGGCTCGCCGGGCAGAAGGATGCCGCGTTCCGTCACGCTATCGTCCAGGGTGTGCCCGGGCGCCCCGCCCGCGAGGATTTCGTCAATAGTGGCGAACTCGCGGGGCGGGAACGGAGGAATCTTCGGGCACATACTACGCTGCCGGGACCGGGTTGAGGTCACTGGGCTTGCCCACGGGAATCTTGGCACCGGTCAGCAGGACGGTGTTGGACTCGCCAGCTTCTGCCGCCGCAATTTCCTCGGGGGTTGCGGGGCGAATCTGCTCGCGCTCCAGCACGTACAGGTGCGAACCCTCGTCGCTGCCGTTGGGCTCGTTGATGAAGGCACGGAAGCGGCGCAGGCGGCGCTCGTCGCGCAGGGTTGCCGCCCACTCGTCCTCGTAGGAGTCAACGTGACGCTGCATGTCGCGCTCCAGGTCCTCGCACACGCCCAGGGAGTCCTCAATGAGGACGGACTGCAGGTGTGCCAGACCGTCGCCGTGCTCCTCATCCAGATCCTCGAGCCAGCGAGCGGTACGCTGCAGCTTGTCTGCGGTACGGATGTAGTACATCAGGTAGCGGTCAATGTAGCGGATGATGTCCTCGCTGGAGGCGTCCTTGACGAAGAGGCGACCGTGAGCGGGGTTCGCACCACCGTTACCACCCAAGTACAGGTTCCAGCCGTTGGTGGTTGCAATCAGACCAACGTCCTTGCCCTGTGCCTCAGCACATTCACGGTTACAACCGGAAACACCGAACTTGAACTTGTGCGGGGAACGCAGACCGCGGTAACGGTTCTCGAGCTTGACTGCCATACCGGTCGAGTCCTGAACACCGAAGCGGCACCAGGTCGAACCCATGCAGGACTTCACGTTACGCAGGGACTTACCGTATGCCTGACCGGATTCGAAGCCAGCATCCACCAGACGCTCCCAAATGTAGGGCAGCTGCTCCAGGCGAGCACCGAACATACCGATACGCTGTGCACCGGTGATCTTCACGTACAGACCGAACTCTTCAGCGACCTCTGCGATGACACCCAGCTTCTTAGCGGGAATCTCACCTGCGGGAATACGCGGAACGACGGAGTAGGTACCGTTCTTCTGCATGTTCGCCAGCGCACGGTCGTTGGTCTCCTGAATACCACCGCGGCCTGCGTCCAGGACGTAGGAGTTGCGGAAGGAGGAGAGAATCGACGCAACGGTCGGCTTACAGATAGCACAGCCGTCGCCACCGCGACCGAAGCGTGCCAGCACGGAGTCGAAGTCGTCCAGGCTGGTCAGGCGCACAGCCTCAGCCAGCTCAGCACGGGAGAAGTCGAAGTGCTCACACAGTGCCTTGGAGACGGTCAGACCCATCTTCTTCATCTGCTGTTCCAAAGTCTTCTGCAGCATCGGAACACAGGAACCACACTGGGTACCCGCGGTGGTGCAGGACTTCAGGGACGCAACATCGTGGTTGCCGTCAACGATTGCCTCGCGGACAGCACCGAAGCTGATGTTGTTGCAGGAACACAGGATTGCGTCGTCGGGCAGTTCGGTGTCGGGGATGCCGTCGCCGCCGCCAGCTGCGGTCAGGTAAACGTTCGGCTCAGCGGGCAGCTCGCGGCCAAGCAGGGGCTTGAGGGAGTCGAAGGGAGCGGTGTCACCGACGAACACGCCACCGAGCAGGGTCTTTGCGTCGCCGCTGGTCACGATCTTCTGGTACATGCCGCGTGCGGGGTCTGCGAACAGAACCTCGAGGCAACCCTCGGTGGTGCCGCGGCGGTCACCGAAGCCAGCGACCTGAACGCCAGAGAACTTCAGCTTGGTTGCGATGTCGAACTCTTCAACCTGAGCTTCTTCGTTGTCGTTGAGCAGGTTAGCTGCAACAGCGTCAGCCATAGCGTTAGCCGGTGCGACCAGACCCCAGGTGCGGCCCAGCACGCAGGCGACCTCACCGATAGCCCAAATGTGCTCGTCGGAGGAGTGGCATGCGTCGTTGACGAGAATACCGCCGCGCTCGCCCAGTGCCAGGTCGGCGTCGCGTGCCAGCTCGTCGTTGGGGCGAATACCGGCACCGAAGACCACCATGTCGGCGGGCAGGGTGCGGATTTCTGCATCCTCAGAGGGAGAATCTGCGATGGAGACGGAGACGACGTTGCCGTCAGCATCCTTGTTGATGCCGGAGATGTACACGCCGGTCTCAATCTCAATGCCGGTTGCCTTAATCTGGGCGTTCACGGCGTAACCGCCACCCTGGTCAACCTCAACGGAGAGCAGCCAGGGTGCCACGTCCAGAATGGTGGGCTCTGCGCCCAGGTCCTTCAGACCCTCAGCTGCTTCGAGGCCGAGCAGACCGCCACCGACGACGATACCGCGGGGTGCGCGGCCCAGGGTGGACTGCAGACGGTTGACCTCGGAGACCATGTTCTTCACGTCGTCAATGGTGCGGAAGACGTGTGCGGCATCCGAGTTAAGAATGGGGATACGAACCGCGCGAGAACCGGTCGCGAAGACCAGCACGTCGTAGGGGTACTCGTTGCCCTCGGTGTCGGTGACGACGCGGCGGGTGCGGTCAAGCTTCTCTGCGTGGCAGTTGTTGACCAGGTTGATGTTCTCTGCATTCCACAGTTCGGGGTCACCGAGGGTCAGGTCCTTCTCGGTGTCCTTGAAAATCTTCTCGATAGCAACGCGGTCGTAGGGGATGTAGGGCTCATCGTTGAGGACGGTGATGGTGTCCGCTGCGCGACCGGCAGCTTCAGCGCCTTCGTGGTACGCGCGTACAAAACGCCACGCAGCGGGGCCTGCGCCGACAACGAGAATGTTGCGGGGGGTGTGCGACATGGATTTTCCTTCCTAGTTGTAATGCAGGTAGTTCATGGCACTTATCTACCCTCAGTGTGCGGCTGGATCGTGCCCGGTATTGGAACTCCTAGTTTCCGTACCGTTGGGCTCGTACCTGATGCGTACCGAGTAGTTGGAGCGCCCGCTTCTTTAGAATGCATCTGAAAATTACGAAACATTTTTGTGTGGGATTATGTTGTTTTCTTCAGGCAGTCAAAAGGCGTTTTAAACTACGACTTTTATCGTACACTCTAGCGCGGGGTCGCAGCATCGAAAATCCGTATTTTTTGGGAAAATTTTCCAAAAAATCCGCGGAATACCGGGCTGGAATAGGGTATTCTTACCTTATCTAAACCTAATTTAGGTAAGGCTAATCTATGAAATTTGAGAGCATCTTTTAGGGTAAAAATAACCTTTAGCACCCTCCGCGCGCCCCATTTCCAAATGTGGGTTTCATAAGGTAAACTCCAAACAAAGAACACACGAACCGCTATTGTGTCCTGCACCCCGCGCGGCGCAGACCACCACTTCGAAAGGAAACCCCCATGGCTGAGAACTGGGTACGCATCTGCGCCGAATCTGACCTCGAAGAAAACTGGGGCGAAGTCGCCCTGGTCGACGGCTACCAGTACGCCATCTACAAGACCAAGCACGGCATCTACGCTAGCGACCACCTCGACCCGCACAGCCAGGCACTGGTCCTCGCACGCGGCATCGTCGGTGAGAAGAACGGCAACCCCACCATCACCTCCCCCCTCTACAAGGAGGTCTACGACCTGACCACCGGTGAGTGCGTCTCCGACCCCTCCTACTCCATCAAGGTCTACCCCGTAGAGGTCCGCGACGGCGACGTCTACCTCAAGACTGCCTAAGCACTCAGCTACTTCAGCTACATACAAAAAACCTCGGGAGAATCACCTCCCGAGGTTTTTTGTATGGATTTTCAGAAGCCCCTCATCAGGTGAGTGAACAGCGAGCGCACTAGCCTGATTTTAAGTCATCTAGGCGGCATCCAGCTGGGCAATAGCGGCATCCATGCGGTCAATAAAGCACTCCGCCACCACGGCAGCAGAAGCACCACCCTGCGCGTTCACCAGCGGCGCGGCAACCTTCACCGGCACACCGGTCGACTCAGCATCACGGCGCATCTTACCGGAGAAGAAACCATCCGCCAGCAGGTAAGTCGCGGCAAACTTAGGCTGATGTTCGGCAACGACCTCGTGGAACTTTGGATCGATAGCGGCAATAAAGCCGTGATGTACCGGAGCGTTCAGCTCGTCAGCCAGCAGCTCAGCGGCACGCTCCATATCGGCACGACCATCGGCGCGGGAAGAACCAGCGGCACCCTGCACCACAGGGCCGTCGCCGGGAGTCCAACCAGCCTCTTCCAGGCGGGCGCGGGTCAGAGCGGCAAGACGTGCATCCGGTCCCAGAGACTCGCCAATACTAATACGCTCAATACCGCTATTGCGTGCGGCACGACGCAAATCCACCTGAGTGTGGAAGCCGGTCGACAGCAGAATCGGCACGATCACGCAGGGCTCATCATTGGGCAGAGAGGCTGCGGCATCATCAACGCTGGGAGATTCCACATCCACATATGCGGCGTGGACACGGTACTCCACACCGTCATTACGCTGGGCAAGCAGGAACTTGATCTGCTCACGAATCAGCGTGATAGCTTCACGACCGGCGACCGAGTCAGTGCCGTGCGAAGTTGCGATTACATTCAGAATAGTCATATTTCCATTGTATGAAAGGAACACCCCGCTCCCCCACTCATGAACACGAGTGGCGAAGCGGGGTGTTGCACGAAGGCTAAATTTTAGCTCTTGCGGCGGCGAGCCACGACCAGTGCGGTACCCGCAGCCAGGGTGATAGCACCAGCTGCTGCGGCGAACATAGCGCCGGATGCGCCGGTCTGTGCCAGCTTGGAGGAGGAGCTACCGGAGGTCGAGGAACCACCTGCGGAAGAACCACCGTTAGAGGAACCGCCATTGGAGCCGCTCACACCCAAGTTGTCGGAGGCACCGGAACCAGCATCAGAACCGCCGTTGGAGCCACCCTTGTGGCCGGCTGCGTTCTGGTCTGCAGTGCTGCTCTCAGAAGCGGAAGCGCTCGCGGATGCAGACTCGCTTGCGGACATACTCGAAGAAGCAGACGCACTAGCCGATGCAGTCACCGATGCGCTGCTGGAGCTGCTTGCGGAGCTCGACGCGCTCACAGACGCGCTCGAAGAAGCAGACGCGCTAGCGGACGCCGATGCAGACGCGCTCACCGAGGGGGTCACGGCGGGAACGCTCGGAACTGCGGTCGGGGAAGCGCTCACCGATGCGCTCGGGGTTGCAGAAGCACTCGGGGCTACAGAAGGTGCCACGGATGCGGTCGGCAGAGACGGCGAGGTGGGCTCCTCCGAAGGCACTGCGGTGGGTTCTGCAGTCTTGGTGGGCTCAGCAGTCGGTTCTGCAGTCTTGGTGGGCTCAGCCGTTACCGAAGGCTCCACAGTGGGTTCTGCAGTTGCCGAGGGCTCTGCGGTCGCAGTGGGCTCAGCAGAAGGCGCGACGGTCGGTGCAACAGTCGGCTCAGCGGTGGGAGCAACAGTCGGCGCGACGGTAGGCTCAGCAGAGGGTGCCTCGGTGGGCGCGACAGTCGGCTCAGCAGACTTAGTGGGCTCGGGAGCCGGGGTCGGTGCCGAGTTCGCTGCCAGGCGGTTCAGCCACAGCTGATCCTCGTAGGTGTTCGGGTTCTCGAAGCTGGTCGGGTAGATAATATCGCCGTTGGGCAGTTCGAGAGCGTTGTAGCCGCCGCTCTTGTCGGTCTTGCGCATCGAGGAGAGCACCACCTCGTTCACCTTGTTCAGGGTCTCATCCATGAACACCAGGCGGGAGCCGGATGCGTCCACCACAACCACGTTACCCGCGCGGGTCAGGAACATGGTGGCAACCTCGGTCTTCTCGAAGCCCTCAAGAGTTGCGGACTCGCGGACCACGCTGAAAGTGCCGTTCTCGTACTTGAGGATCTGCACCTTACCGCCGTACCAGTTGTTCCAACGGTAAATGTAGCCCTTGGGGCTGACCAGGGTCGAGGGCAGGGCGGTGTCGTAGCCTGCGGGTGAAGAGTTCGGCACCAGGGACACGCCGTTGCTGCTCATGTGCAGCAGGTGACCCTTCTGAACCACCTTTTCGCCGGCCGCATCGTAGATGGAAGTCGACGGCGCGTACACGAAGCTGCCGTCGGGCAGCGGTGCGAGGGTCACGGTGTTGTTGGAGAACGAGTCGCCGTAGTACTCGTCGAGCGAGTAGGCGTTCACAACCTGCGGGTCGATAGAGTCGGGCTTCGGCAGAGCCTGCGAGGTTGCCTTGCCGGATGCGTCAATGATGGTGAGCTTGCCGCCGCCCTGGCCGTCAATGCTGACGATACCCCAGGTGTTGTTGGCGGGGTTGTAGCCGATTGCCTTGACGGTGGTGGTGCCGAGGTCTGCGTTGGAGTAGGTGCCGGAGGAGACGAGCTTACCTTCAGCGGTTACGGTGTACAGCTCGGGCTTGTTGGTCTCGCTGTTGATGACGAGCATGCGGTTGCCGTCAGCATCCACCGCGAAAACGCCCTTGTTGGCCTTCAGTACGCCGGTGTCGGTCATCTTCAGGTTGGAGCTGGTCAGCACGGTGTAGGTGGTGTCGCCGCCGAAGCTCGGGGGTGCCACGTGCACGATGTGGTTCTGGCCCAGACGTGCGGTGTTCTGGGGCAGGTTCACGCCCGCACCGGTGTTGTAAGACTCAGCGACGCTGTAGGCGCTCTTGGGGGTGCTAGCTGCGCTGCCGGTGTAGGAGATGCTCAGCGGGTCGAGGCTGGCGCCTTCGTTGTAGAAGTCGGAGAAGGCGTGGTTACCGTCGGCGGTCAGATTCGCGGAGACGCCGCTGATGCTGACCACGCCGTCCTTCTCGCTCTGCTTGGCGGTGCCGGTGCTCAGGGTCGCCATCTTGACTTCCATGGGGCCCTCGAACTTGCCGGAGGCGTAGTTCTTGGTGCGCACGGTCATGTAGAGGGAGCCGGTGCCGTCAGCAAGGTTCAGTTCCACGCGGGGGTTGGAGAAGGTGAGGTTCAGGGCGCAACCGGTTTCGGGGTCCTGGCCTTCGGCGCAGTGGCCGGTGAACCAGAGGCGGCCGGCAGCCTGCAGGGTGACCTGCTTACCGTCTTCAGAGACGGTGGTGGAGGTCGGGGTGAAGGTGAACTGCTTTGCAGCTGCGTCCCAGGCTGCGCCGTCGGTCATTTCGCGGGGCATACCGTTGTAGGACAGGAAGGAGGCGCGCACGCCCCAGCCGAAGGACGCGCCTGCAGTTGCCTGGTCGCCTGCTGCGACGTTCTGTGCGGCAACGTTCTGGGCAGCGATATTAATGTTCTCGGCGAGAACGGGTGCCAAGGGCAGGGCGACAGCGCCAGCGACGGCGAGGGCGCAGGCTCCCTTGGAGAGGCGGGTGCCAGATGTGAAAATCTTCATTGGTGTGTATCCATACTATCGACACTGTTAGGACAGGCTTACTATATCTATAGTGTGAGAATTTCTCAAGATACATACCAAGTGAACCGTTTTATGACAAAGCGCCTCACAGCACACTGACAGGGCAATACACCCACCCCACGCCAGCACACCTCAGCAGTCAACAGAGGCCGCCACTACCCCAACCCCTACGCGACTAATCCTTCTTCGAAGCGTGCATACGTGACATACCCAAAGCACCCAGAATCAGACCGCCACCCAGGGTCACCAAAATCGGCAGAAGCGGCGAGCTCTTATCCATGGTGCGGGTAATCTGCGCCTCCGTTGCCTTCACACCATTCGGCGATCCAGAATCAGTACGAACCTGAGAGGAAGAACCGTTCAGAATCGCGGCACGGCGAGACTGAGCCGCCGAATCGGTACCCGAAGGTAGGTTAGAATCGGGGGTCGCGACCCGAACAGGCTGCGCCTCCTCAGTGCGGTACCCCAGAGCCGAGGAAGACTCGGTAGCGGAACCACCCGAGGGGCGCGGAATAGAAATCGTGGCGTCATTAGTACCCGGAGCCATGGCGGTATCAGCCTGAATACCGCGGGTCTTAGACTTAGAACCCGCAGCGGGTGCCTTCGCGCCGGATGCGTTCGCAGTCTCAGAGGCAGTCGAAGGAGAGGCGGAAGAAGCCGCAACCGGCTTCCCCTCACTCTTAGACGAAGGACCGGACGATGATCCGCCACCCTCAGAGGATGCCTGAGTCACCGTAAAACGCACCGTATTGAGCTGAAGGTTACCGTCACCGGCAGCATCAAAAGCCGCCACCAGGTACGTCTTACCAATCTGTAAGGACGCACCGGGCACACCAATCACCGCTTCGAAAGCGCCCGCAGAAATCGATTCCGGACTAACGTGCACAATGGCGAGCGCGTCACCCACGGTGTTGCCGTTGGAGTCGATTTCCATGACGATCAGGTCGTAACCCTTGTCATTCTGGGGGAAGTTCGTGGCACGGACCGTAACAGGCTTCGTATCATCCCGAGAGTCACCCTGCGAGTCCTGAATGGACAGGTACGCCTTGCCCTTGCGCTGATTCATCGGGTCATACACGCTATTGTCTTCGGAGATAACGTACTGGCCAGAATCCTTGTTCTGCGGGTTGTCTACGGTACGGCGGACCGTGTCAGTAGCGGTAGGCGAAGGCAGGCTCACTGCCCCGGGGCTGGGGGTGGCAGTCTCTTCGGGGGCTCCTCCCTCTTCACGCTCAATGTCGACCGGCGGCTGGGTGGGCTTTACCTTACCGTTGCGCGGGTCAGCAGCCTGGACCAGGCGGTTCCCCTGCTCGGTCACAAAAAATTCGTAGGAGGCGCCGTGGACCGTATCCGCCAGAACGATCACGTACACGACGTTCGAGCCCGTTGCCGGGCTCATCAGGAGGTTCAGCTCCCCTTCCTTGGTTCCTTCAGAGAGGGCCGGGTTCTCCAGAATGGAGCCACCGTACTCACCGGAAGGGGTGTAGAAGTTCACGTCAACTAGAACGCTGGAGGCCTCCAAATCTTCGGGGAAGCCTGTCCAGCGTAGCAGGTAACCATCATCCTTGAGCTGCGCCTTCATGGTGATTGTGGAGGCGGCACCCTGAACCTCCGGGTTCTGTTCAGTTTGATGCGGGGTCGCGTCCAGGGCCGTAGTTTTTTGCACGGCAGAGTGCGTCGTGACGGGCGCTTCCGTTGCGACAGAGGGTACAACAAGCCCGCACTGAAGCCCCGCAACCAAAATAGTTGCGGTGACAATACGGTGCTTCGCTGAATAAATACTCATGCAATGCGTCTTTTCATGGTGGAAATGTGCGTGCTACTGCCCGTTCCTCATGTGCCGCGCGGACCCCCGAGTGCGCCATGCACCCGGATTCGTCGTACCACACTCCGCTTCATATTTCAGGTGAAGAAGACCTGACAACAGCTCGCATTTATTTATCGGTTATTTCAACCCTATCACGAACCTTAAGGTTCATTCACGCGAGGGTAGAGTTTTTTTTGAACACCCTGAATGCACGACTCGCCCCCTGGAATCTGCACCAACAGATAGCGGGGGTGAGTGTTCCTCATGAAACAACGAATATACTATGCGATGCCGTCAAAAAGCACGGATTAGGGGCGTTAGCCGCCGAGGACTCCCCTGCGGTGAGCCAGCCACGCGGCACCAACCACCAGCGCCAAACCGGTGCCTCCAAGAGCCCAGAAAGCTACACCGTGCTGCGCGACCTCTTCACTAGCGGGAGACTCCGCCGAAGCTGCAGCCTTCACGCCATCCTGACGCTCAGCATTCGCTGTGGAGTGCACCTGAGTGGTATTCGAGTTCACCGTAGCTGAACGATTATTAGACTCCGAATGAACCACGGAAGGGAAACTCTTATTGCCATTACCAGAAGCTGCCGACGCTGCCTTTTCTTCATCCGTCAAAGCATCCAGCTTCGCGGTAGCAGCGATAGATGCCGGATCAGAACCCGAACTGTACGCCGAAATCTGATTGGTGCGAGTCGGCTCAAAAGCCGAACGCGGAGCCATCGTACGTGCCTGAGCCAAAGCCTGCAGAGCCTGACGCTGACGCTCAGCCTTCGCTTCCTTTGCCTTGGACATGGCGCTCACCGCATCCAGAGTGGAGCGGGGTGCGCTCGCGGCAGACTGACCCGAGCCCGACTGGGTGTCATCAGAACGAGTCGAGACGGCGCTAGTAGCAGCCGAGGGGCTACCCTGAGTGCTACCGGTCGCCTCGGCCGCATTGGCGCTGGGCGCGAGCGATGCGCTTGCATCCTGGCGGGACAGCTCATCCTTCGTCAAGGAGGTTGAGTTGCCGGTCGCCTCACCACTGACCTTGAATCGCACCGAGACAACTTCTTCCGCGTACTCAGTATCGTCCGCATGCACCAGGTAGGCGGTGTACACCGAGCCGGTCTTCAGCAGAGAGCCGGGCATGCCGACCTCTTCCTTGAACGCGCCATTCACAATGCGATCAGAGCTGATGTGTGTAATGGACAGCGCATCACCCTTATGGTTGCCACTCATATCGGTTTCAACCACGATTAGGTCGTAGCCAGCCGCATTCGCGGGCAGACGCGCTGCACTGATAGTCACCGGCTTGGTTTCCTTATCAGAGCGAACCTCAGCATAGGCGACCTTCAGTTCCGCAACACTCAGGGTCTGAGTATCGCGAGAAGAGGTCGATCCGCCGGGGACCTGCTCCAGCTTCTGCGTGTGGGTTTCGAGGTTCGGGTTTTCAGCAGACTCGGAAGGCACCTCAGTCTTAACCTTATCCTTGCTACCCTTCTGATCTGCAGCCTGCTGGTTCTTCTGCTCCTCTTCACGGAGCTTTTCCATCGTCTTTAGCTCGTCAATGGTCGGCACCTGGTGGGCGTTTTCCTTCTTGTCCACCATCACCTCGTCAGAGTCATCCTCAATCGGGATAGCGTGCGTAACGAGGGAACCCTCAGAAATCATGAATTCGCCATAGCCCGCGTCGGAGGTCGTCAGGTCCATGACGCTCATGGAGTAGTAGCCCTCCTGGGGCATCTGCGGCATCTCAAAGGTGACGAGCATCGAGCCGTCGTCCGCACGCTCAACCTGCATTGCGGAGGGCTCGTAAGTGTCAGACCCAAGCAACGTGCCAGTGGCGTCGTAGTACTGCATTACCAGGTACACCCTAGAGGCATCGCCCACGTAGCCACCCTCATAGAGGGGCGCGAGCTTAATGGTTGCCTGACCGTCCTTGATGGACTGAATCTGAATCTCAATAGTGTCGACCTCAATTTCGAGGTCTTCATAGGGGCAGTTCGAGGCAAATTCGCTACTAATCAAAGATGCCAAGCAGTCATTTACGTTAATTGCTTCAGCCTCAGTTGCAGAGGCGCCAGGAAGTACAAAAGCGCTTGCACCTAAAGCGGCTGCAAGCGAAAGAGCATGAATGCGTTTCGGAAGTCGAGTGATAGTCATGTGCGCCATTTCGATCGATGTAGGCGCAAAGCCTGGACTAGGGAAGGCTCACCACAAGCCCGGTGTTTCTATCCAAGTATTTGCGCACCAGTACGTCGGTTACACCCTAGCCTAACACGGATATTGCACTTAATGTTGCATTGCATTCACGTGCTAAAACTTTATGTCGCAATAATTACCGAAATAAAAGGGAATTAATTACTTTACTGAGATATAAATAACGCAAAATTCGAATGTCAAAATATATTCTCTAAAGTGCACCAAAAAAAGATTTTTACACCGCCCCAAGGCGCACCAGACCACCGCGCAATAGAGTCAAACATCCGGGCACGCAGAAGGCGCCCCACCGAACACGCACCCACACGGCACGCACCCGACAGAGCGCCTCCCACTCAACAGCTCCCCTACAGAGAGCCACGCCTCACAGCGCTAGGCAACAAATAGCTGAACTACTCAGCACCCAGCTCCTCAGCACCCTCAAGGCGGCGACGATACACATTAACCGCAACAGCAGTACCCACAAAGGCAACCGAACCCAGCAGAGCAATACTCAGCGGCAAGGTACCCTCCGGCAGCGGGCCATTATCCTGAGCGCTCGCCTCCAGCTTCGAACCGGCAGAATCACCGCGCGACTTCGAGCTACGCGTATAGAAACTACCCGAACCTGCAGCACCCACATTCTCCTGAGGCGAAGCAACAGTCACCGTCTCCCCCTCAGCAGACTGGTAACCCAACAGGTTCACCACGGTACGCCCCGGCAACATCACCGCATAACCAGACATCACCATCGTCGAAGGAACCACCGCAGTCTCAGCCACAGAACTACGAGCCTGCGCGGTAATCGCACGCGCCGACTGCTGCGTCTGCACAATATAGCCCAGAGCGCTATCCACCGACGGGATCTTAGCAACAGAATCAGTCACCAAATCTTGAGCATCCGCAGAGGCATCTGAAGAATCCACAGTGCTCACGCGACCCGAAGGGGCCGATGGGCTCACACGCTGATTCGCATCAGAAATCATCGGAATCTGCGGGTGAACAACAGTATTCGTAGGCTTCGGAGCCGGATCAACAGGAACCGCACGCTGAATCACGCTCACACCAAAAGCACTGGTCGCCATGAGCCGCAGCTCCTCAGTGGAGTTACCACCCACCACAACCACACGGTAGCGCTTACCCGCATTCAAAGAGGTACCGGGAACCTTCAAATCAGCAGAGAAAGAAGCATCAGTCACCTGCTGAGGGCTCACATGCGTGGTCGCCAGCGGCGAACCCACGGCACCGCCGTCAGCAGGCATTTCAAAGACCATCACGTCATAGCCCAGGCCACTCTCCGCCACGTTCCTAGCGCGCACGCTAATCGGTTGCAGCTCATCCGATCCGCGCAGCTCTGCGGTAGAAATTTCCAGGGTCGCCTCACGGGTCTCCGCGGGAGCCCGATCGGAGCGGGAGTGCACCAGCAGACGATCCTCGGTCACCTCAGCGGGTGCCGCATCATCGGTAGAAGAACTCGCCGAAGCGGACGCACTCGCGGACGCGCTCGCCGAGGCGCTAGCAGATGCACTCGCAGAAGGACGAGCCGAAACTTTCTGCGATGCAGACGGCGCTTCAGAAGGTGCCGGGGCGACCGTCGGGCGCGGGCTATCCTTCGCGCCGCTCGGGGATGCGCTGGGGCTCAGGGACACCTCGGGGGCAGGATTCGCCTCCACGCGGTTAGCACGGGGAACACCGGGGGTGTCCGGGAAGAAAATGTTCTGGCTGCTAGCCATAATCTCGTCGACTGTTACACCGTACTCGGGCATAAACTCAACGGAGACAGTCTCGCCGTTGCTCAGATTCTCAATTTCCACCATGTACGGCTGCTCAACGTTGAGGCGCTGGTGGATGCTCAGCTCAATATTGCCTTCTTCATTCTTTGAGGCAGTCATCTGGGCTGCGGGTACGGTCATGGTCGCCACAACGCCATCTTCAACGGAGATGGCGGACAGGCGAACCCTCAGATTCTCCAAAGAGGTTACACCGGTCAACGACAGCAGGGTGTAGTCATTGCTCTGAGCAACCAGGTCCAAGGTAATGTCGTGGCTAACCACATCGGCGGCAACGGCGATGGGAAGTTCAGGCTTCGGGGTCTGCTGAGTCTGCGCGTGAGCGGCAGAGGCAAAGGTGGCGGGGGCCAGAGTTGCAGGCGCGACGGAGCCACCCAAACCGAGGGCGGCAGACGCTACTAGCGCCGCGCCGCGAGCAGTTCGCTGCGTGGAAAACATGGTCACCTATTTTCGTGAGTGAGTGTAATGAATCGTCATGTGACACCTGTACCCAAAGGTCGGAAGTAGGCACAGAATAACGGTTCTCTGATATCGGTGACCGGAGGCGCTTCACAGCGACTCCTCACCTCGGGTGAACGAGGTGGTAAAGAGTGATAGTACCGTCTATGACAGCACTCTAAATTATAGGTATAACCTTAGAAAAAGTTAAAGATGTAGGGACGCCCGAATCTTGCATTTCGGACGTCCCTACATCTATATGCGTATTTTGCCTAGTGGGGCAATAATTGACCCGTTTTAGCGGCGAGAACTGAGCTGCATCTCACTACGGCGACGGCGGCTCAAACGCATACCGGCAAGCAGTGACAGCGATCCAGCGGCACTAATGACCAACATATTGGAGGCGCCAGTAGCCGCCAACTGCTCACGCTTCTGCTGGGCACCGGAGGCAACCTTCTGGGAGCCAGATGCCTGTGCTTCGACCTTCTGCGCGTTGCCCTTCTGCGCTTCAGTCTTCTGCACAGAGGTATTCTGTGCAGAAACATTCTGCGCGGGAGCACCCTGAACACCAGCCGGAGCGTCCTTCTTCTGCTCAGCACCGCTCTCCCCCGCCTTCTGCTCGGTAACAGAAGCCTGATCAGCCGCAGGCTCAGTAGGCACCGAAGCATCGACCGCGGGAGTCTCGACAGCGGGCGCATCCTGCTCAGGGGTAGTGGGCAGGCTATCCACGCTATCGCGCTCGACGGTAAAGCCGCCATTGACCATGCGCACAGTACCCTGCTCATCCTCCGCCACAGCACTCACACGATAGGTGGCACCGGACTTGAGCTCCGAGCCGGGAATCTGCACCTGTGCGGTGAAAGCACCGGAGTCGTCAATCTCAGAGACGTCAGCCGACGCAATCACGCCGCCGGTAGCCACTCCGTATTCATCGATAGCGCTAACCATCAGGTGCACCGAGCTGACGCCGGTGAAGCCCTCTCCACGCAGGGTCAGGGTCTTTGCGGAATCGTTTTCGGGAACTACGGTTTCTTCTACGTGCAGGCGGGCGGTCATCACGGGGCTAGCGGTGTCGTTGGTCTGTTCTTCGGTAGTGTCTTCTTTGGTGGTGTCATGGACGCGGTCAAAGAGGGTGTTACGCGGCAGGTCGTAGTGGCGGCGCGGATCATCCTCGGGCAGCACGTGGTCGAACTGCTCGGCAGTATTCGAGGAGGCCACCTGCTCGGACTGAACACCCTGAGTCGGCTGGGTAGCCTGCTCGGGCTGCGCTTCCTCTGCAGACTGCTTCTTCTTGAACTGTGCCTGCTCCGCCATTGCACGCTCAGCGGTGGCAACCGGAGCGGAGCCATTCTGTACATTCCAACCATTCATGAAGGGAACCTCAACTTCCTGGGCGGTGTAACCATTAGCTGCAGAGGGAGCCACCTCAACGCTCAGCACGTAACGCAGATTCTCGTGGACGTTCTGAACTTCTTCCAGCATGGATCCGGGCACCTCAATGCCATCCAGGAGGGTACCGTTCACAACGTCGGCGCGCGCGGGAGAAACAGCCAGCAGCATGCGGTTACCCTGGCTATCCAAGGCGTAGACGTAGGTCATCACTTCAAATGCCTGCGCTTCACCCAGGCCGGTGACCTTGTAAACCACCAGGTTCTTCTCCTGTGGAATTTCCATCTGGCCCGAGAGAATCTGAGCATTCAGCGGCTCATCCTGAGTATTTGCGGGCAGCAGCTCCAGCGGTGCAGAGGAGTTGTAGGAGGGATCCTCCGTCGCGTAGCCCTTGGCAGGGTCAACCACGGCAGTTGCGACGACGTACTGCTGGTTGGGGTCGAGGGTACCTGCAGGCAGGGTCAACTGGGTGCTGAAACGGCCACCGTCCACATCGAGTTCGGGCACGAGGGTCATCGTCACTGCAGAGCCGCGGCCCAGTGCGTAGAGGGGGTACTGGCGGTATTCGCTCACGTACACTGCCACACCGTAACGTTCAACGGCACCGCCGGTAAAGCCTTCACCGGTGACGGTGATGCTCTGGGAACGTGCCGGGTTAATGACGACGCCCTGCTCGACGTACACCTGCGGGGAGGTTTGGGTGGCAACGTTTTCGATGGGGGTTGCGTTTGTTGCGGAGGGGGGATTGTCGGGTTCTACCGCAGTCGATGAAGCAATTCCGCCGGTATTTTGCACCTGCACATCTGCGTGCGCAGTACCAACACCGGTAACGGACAGGACGGATGCAGCAATAGCGGCTGTTGCTCGGGTTTTTGAGTGAGCGGGTTCGGGCATGGAACACACCTTTTCTGTGAGTGTGAACGATACCCTCCGGAGGGTGCCACGGATTGAAGATGGTTGGGTACCTCTTCGGGAATGAACGCTATAACGCACGGACTAGTCATAACATTCATGTAATGGTGGAAGTTGCCGCGAAGGGAATCGCTCTATTTATCGGTAATTCCACACTAACAATACTTTTTAGGTTATTGCTGTAAATACGCTTTACGTCCTGACTATTTTCTTGTGCAATAACCCACATGGAATATTTTTTACTCTCCGGAACAGTATCAAGAGCATTCAAATTGCATGGACTAGGCGAAATTTTTCAACTCTCCCTTGAGGTTCAAGGTTTTATTGCATGCATATGCAGTTTTAATGGATTTGAGATAAAAATAATTCTGCACATTCATGCATTTAATTTATTTCTTTTAAGTGAAAAAATGCAGGTCACAGCGCCTTTTCCCGCACATTGATTAAAAGCGTGCGTACCAATAACCACGCACAAAATAAGTTGACAAAATCATTCCGCTACACCACCCCACCCCAGCACCCTCAGTAATAAACTCCCTATGAATCGGTAATACGAACGACTCTCTTGCCGCGCGTATGGCCAGCCTTCAAATCGCGGTATGCTGCACGGACGCCCTCAATCGTGAACCCGTACACGCGATCCAGCCGAATTGACACCTTTCCCTCGGTAACCAGCTCGGCTAGGGCTTCAAAATCCCCGTGTTCCGAGTGGCGGGGGCCCGTAAACTGCGCTCCCCTGATCATGACCTTGGGCGAGGGAACGAGAGTTCCAATGTCTTTACCCTTCAGACCCAGCGAGAATGCCAAGCTGACGTAGTCGCCACCATAGCAGTCCAGGAACTTCGTCACGCGGCCCTCAGCAGCCTTGAGCACACGCTCCCTAACGCCCTCACCGTAGGCAACCGGAACAGCACCCAGTGACCTAACAAATTCGGCATTCACAGCCCCCGCGATTCCGACGACCCGTGCGCCACGAGCCACCGCATACTGCACAGCGGTGGACCCAATTCCGCCCGAGGCTGCAGAAATGACCACAGTATCGCCCGCACCCACGCCAATATGGCGGAAGGCTCCTCCCACGGTCAAGGCCGCGACACCCATTGCAGCGGCATGGTCAAAATCAATGGAGGCGGGCTTAAGCGCAATATCACCGGTATTCACGCAAATTTCCGTAGCCAGAGATCCCCGCTTAGTACCCAGACCGGGGGCGCTAACAATGGTTCCGAAGACCTCGTCACCCACATGGTAACCCGATACGCCGGGCCCCACTTCGAGCACCGTACCGGAGAAATCACGCCCTACTCCACGAGGGAACTGCGATTTCTTTGATTCAAACCAACGGCGGGGGTTCCTGATTTTCATGGCGCGCGAGAGCATCCTGAGCTGCGGAGAGCCCTCAAAGATCTTATAGTCCACAGGATTCAGGCCGACCGCACGCACCGCAATCTTTACCTGCCCCTCTTCGGGGTTCTCCCCCGGTACGTTCGCGAGCTTCAGATTCTCCACGGGCCCAAAGCAGTCATACTGCACCGCCTGCACGCTCATCGTTTCTCGTTCCTTTCTTCCCGATTCGGGACTCCAAAACTCACAGGCTCAGGAAACCCGCAACAAACAAATCTGCACCGGCTTGTCCAACTATCGCGATTGTTATGTTTCGCAAAATACCGCTTTGCACGTTGTTCCCACTGTTCTGAACACACAGAAACGCCCTCGCGGTCTCCAGGAATATTTTAATCCCAAGGAAACCACGAGAGCGTTTCATAAGACTCTATGTGAAAGGATAAACCTTAGAGGCTGCGGCGGCGCAGGAGCATCAGTGCGGCACCAGCAATCAGAGCTGCGGCACCAACGCCAGCGATACCTGCAACACCCTCAGCACCAGTGTGAGCCAGCTGCTGCTTCGAAGAGGAAGAAGAGGTCGAAGACGAACCCTGGTAACCGGAGGTACTCAGGCCGTGACCCTTCGACGAGGTAGCAGCAGATGCGTTGCCAACCTTAGCCTTGGGTGCCTGAGAAGAAGGCATGCGGGTCTCGGTTACGACAACCGAACCATCTTCGCGCATCTCAGCGGTGAAGACGCTGGTGGTGCCGTCGCCGTTATCACGAACGGTGGTGTTGTCACCCTCGGTAGCTGCCGGTAGGGTGGGCGCCGGGTGGTCTGCATCGCTCACAACAGCAGTGGTTACTGCTACCTGGTGTACCAGACCGTTGGGGTCGCTGGTTGCCACCATTGCGTAGGCGTAACCGGGCTGCAGGCGCTCGGACAGGATGCTGACCTTCGCACGGAAGGTACCCTCCATGATTTCGGAAGCAGGCACATCGTAGGTTGCCAGAGCCTCGCCGGTGATGTTGCCGTCAGCATCCAGGCGGTAGATGTTAATCTGAACGCCCTGAGCAACAGACTCGTGGGTGAAGCCGGAACCATTGATAGTCAGAACGTTGTACTGGTCGTTCGGATTCAGGGATGCATCCTCGGTGGTGAGGGTTGCGTTCTCGGGTGCTGCGGGAGCCTCAGGAGCGGGGGTCTCGTCAGCCTTGGGGGTCTCAGCCTTGGGTGCCTCCGGAGCAGGAGTTTCTTCCTTGGGGGCCTCGGTCTTGGGAGCCTCGGGTGCCGGGGTCTCGTCAGCCTTCGGGGTCTCGGGCGTCGGGGTTACGGGAGCGGGAGTCTCGTCAGCCTTGGGGGTCTCAGTCTTGGGAGAGGTGGACTCAGTGACCTTGAAGGAGGAGAGAGCCACAAGCTTCTGCTCGGGCTGACCCTGCGGGTTGCTGACAGCAACCAGAGCGTAGGATGCGCCGGCGGGCAGCTTGCTTGCCTCAACAGTGAAGGCGGTCTTGAAGGAGCCGTCCTGAATCTGGTCTGCAGACACGGAAACGGTTGCGATAGCATCGCCGGTGACCTGGTTGTTTGCATCCAGTGCGTAGATGCTGACCTGAACGCCGGGGCCAACCTTCTCGCCATAGAAGCCGGTTGCAACAACGCTCACGGTGTTGAACTGTGCGTCACCGGGGAAATGAGCGTTCTCAATAACGACGGAGGGGTCAGCCTGCTTTGCCTCGGGGGCCGGGGTTGCAGGGGTGGTGGGCTCGGGGGCTGCCGGAGCAGTGGGGGCAGGAGTCTCAGCCTTGGGAGCCTCGGTTGCCGGAGCAGTGGGGGCAGGAGTCTCTGCCTTGGGGGTTTCAGCCTTGGGAGCTTCGGTTGCTTCAGCCTTAGGAGTCTCTGCCTTGGGGGTCTCTGCCTTAGGTGCCTCGGTAGCCGGAGCAGTGGGGGCAGGAGTCTCTGCCTTGGGAGCCTCGGTTGCTTCAGCCTTAGGAGCCTCAGCCTTGGGGGTTTCAGCCTTAGGAGCCTCGGTAGCCTCAGCCTTAGGGGCCTCGGTCTTAGGAGCTTCAGCCTTAGGAGCCTGGGTTGCCTCAGCCTTAGGGGCCTCGGCTACATTGCCACCAGGCAGGGAAGAAGTCTGCGCAGTTGCCTTCTGATCGACAACCTGCTGCTGCTGATCAGCGGGTGCTTCTGCCGCGAAGGTTGCCGGGATTGCTGCCACGGAACCAGCCGTAAAGGCTGCCGCTGCTGCGATCTTGTAAACGCGACGGGTAGTCTTCGACATTTTTCCTCGATCTCTGATTATCGGTGTTGAGCCTACCGTAGTACGCCTCCGTCTTTGAAGGTGCAGTAGGCCCATACATGGGTGTGACTGCTAAAAGGCTAGCATTTGCCCCTGGAGGTTTAGCCCGCTTACCACCGCCTTTGCGCAACTGTAATGAAATCGTTATAAAACCACCCCTTAAGTTGAAGTTTAATGCAGACCAATTCAGGGATTTTGCGCCCATCTAGTGACACACGAGGGCATATAACCCTATCTTTTGATTGCGTTTGAAGAAAATATAGGGTGTTCCATAGGTGATTTCGACTCACCATTTTCATCTAAGTGAACCTTAAAGTCTCACGTACCACTTTATAGTTCCCTCAAGTTCTCCTTCATACCTCGCCCCTGCCCTCCAGAACCCCTTAGGTACCCCCTGTATACCTTCTATATAGGGCCCCGAGAACACAGAGAAAGCCCCGCCCACATCCAACACACGAGGATGCAGGCGGGGCTATCAAAGCCTCGCTGAGGCTCAAGCGTCACGGCACGCCGCGAGCTTAGCCCTCCTTGCGAATCACCTTGAACTGACTCGGCTGGGCCACCGGGCGAATCGTAATACGGTCAAGGTTCACATGGTGCGGAACGTTCAACGCAAAGGTCACGGTCTGCGCCACGTCCTCTGCGGTCAGCGGCTTCTCAACGCCCGCGTAGACGCGCTCGGCTGCTTCCTTGGACCCCAGGCGGTTTAGAGAGAACTCTTCGGTGTGCACCATGCCCGGGCAAATCTCAATCACGCGAATATTATTCTCCGCTTCCTCCAGGCGAAGCGCCTCGGTCAGGCCGCGAGCGCCGAACTTCGCCGCGTTGTACCCGGCGCCTCCCTCATAGCCGTGCTCGGCAGCGGTGGAGGTCAGGTTCAGAATCGTACCGTAACCATTCTGGCGCAACGCCTCCGCGAAGGCACGCACCATGTGCAGAATACCGAGAACATTCATCTGATACATCTTCAGATAGTCATCAGGCTTACCCTCTGCAACCTTGTCCACACCGATAGCACCGCCAGCAATATTGACCAGGGCATCAATGGTGCCCTGCTCTTCCAGGATCTGCTCGGCTACGAACTGAACGGACTGCTCATCGGTCACATCGCAGGTCACCGGATGAGCGCCGGTCTCCGCATAAAGGGTGTAAAGACGGTCGGTACGACGAGCCAGAGCATAGACGGTCCAGCCACTTGCTACTAGCTGCTGTACGGTGGCTCGGCCAATACCGCTGGATGCGCCGGTCACCACGGCCACTTTGCCGTCACCGGTATGGGGCAGGAAAGGAGATGCAGGAATGTGGGTGTTCTCAGTCATACTTTAATCCTAGTAGAGTGATGCCCGCGGGTGCTCAGTTCGAGCAGACTCGCGGGCATATATTTTGAAATTTTCGATAGTGAGATAGGTACCCGCCGCCGTTCAGAACAAACGATACAGACACCATCACGCGTGCTACTTGCGGCGGCGCGGCAGACCCCAGCGGCTCCTGCCGCCGTCACGGAATCCGAGGCGATGCTCAAAGTACACGGGCGAGCTACTGCCGGTCTTAATCGTGTCCGGAGGGACCGTACCTTCACGCGCAGACAGCAGATAAAGAACCGCAGCGCCGGGCATGAACATAATCAGCGGTAGCACGAAACGCATACGCGCCTCACCATAGCCGCTACGCACCGTCAAATGCCAGACGCACAACGCAACCAGCACCAGGTGCAGTATCAGCAGAACAGTTTCAGACGTGCCCAAACCAAAAATACTCAGAGAACTCATTGGCAACTCCTCAAAGGTCGTGTACTTTCAGTCTACGCCGTGCCCGCGCCCCTGAGAAGGATTCGCCGACTGTTGATACTGCGGATTTTCGCGCCTACACTGCAGGTAACCGAGAGCGGCATATTAGGGGGCTCTCTCCCCATTTCCGTTTTTCACTGAGCTCACCACTGAATCGCCGATTACTCCTCATATTGGGAACCTCCACATGACAGCAATACCGCACCAGCGCATCACCTCTCTTAAAGAGCAGCGCCAAGCACTCCAGCAGCGGGCGCGCACTATCCGTGCCGCCACCGGAACCCCCTACAGTTCTGAGGTGCATCTGCTGCTCGGGCAGAGCTACCTCGACCCCGCCAGCTGGCAGGAAATCACCGCCTCCAGAGGGGTACGCGCCGCAGTACGCAGGGCACAATTTGTGCGCCGGTACCGGCACCTCCTGGCGCGTATAGAAGCCGCCATCGAGCGGTACGAACAGCACAGCGTAGCGCAGAATTCCCCTGGAGCTGAGAGAATGCCGTGAATATGAGAAAATAGCCGTTATGGCTGAAAACATTTTGGGCTCAGACTCGCCCGTACAGATTAACGTTCCCGACCGCCCCGCCCTCGAAGGCCTCGAAGAGAAGCTCTCGCAGCGCTGGGCCGACGAGAAGACCTACGCATTCGACGAGAACACCACTCGCGAACAGGTCTACTCCATTGACACCCCGCCGCCGACCGCATCCGGCTCCCTGCACGTGGGTCACATGTTCTCCTACACCCAGACCGACGTCATCGCACGCTACCAGCGCATGACCGGCAAGAACGTGTTCTACCCCCTCGGCTGGGATGACAACGGCCTGCCCACCGAACGCCGCGTTCAGAACTACTACGGCGTTCTCTGCGACCCCTCCGTGGCAGACAACGACTCCTTCCGCGACCTGATCACTTGGAAGGCAGACGGCACCCCCAAGCCCGACCGCAGCCAGGCAAAGTGGCCGCGCATTTCCCGCAACAACTTCATCGAACTCTGTGAAGAGCTCGCGGTTGAAGACGAGAAGGTCTTCGAAAACCTCTTCACCACCCTGGGTCTGTCCGTTGACTGGTCGCGCACCTACCGCACCATCGATGCACACTCCCGCAAGGTCTCCCAGCTCGCCTTCCTGAAGGACCTGGAAGCAGGCAACGCCTACATGGCTGAAGCACCGACCATGTGGGACGTCACCTTCCGCACCGCAGTGGCACAGGCTGAGCTGGAAGACAAGGAACGCCCCGGCGCGTACCACCGCATCAGCTTCCACCGCCCCAACGGCGAGAAGGTCTGGATTGAGACCACCCGCCCCGAGCTGCTGCCCTCCTGCGTGGCTCTCGTGGCGCACCCGGACGACGAGCGTTACAAGCCGCTGTTCGGCACCACCGTCACCTCCCCGCTGTTCGGCGTTGAGGTCGAAATCAAGGCGCACCCGCTGGCACAGCCTGACAAGGGTGCCGGTATCGCCATGATCTGTACCTTCGGTGACACCACCGACGTCACCTGGTGGCGTGAACTGCAGCTGGACACCCGTGCCCTCATCGGCCGCGACGGCCGCTTCTCCCGCGAAACCCCCGAGTGGATCACTTCCGCCGAGGGTCGCGAGCGCTACGAGCGTATGGCAGGCACCACCGTCTTCACCGCACAGAAGACCGTCGTGGAAATGCTGGTTGAGGCTGGCGAAATGGACGGCGACCCCAAGCCGATTACCCACCCCGTGAAGTTCTACGAGAAGGGCGACAAGCCCCTCGAAATCGTTGCTTCCCGCCAGTGGTACATCCGCAACGGTGGCCGTGACGCTGCGCGCCGCGAGAAGCTCATCGAGCGTGGCCGTGAGATGAACTGGTACCCCTCCTTCATGCGTAGCCGCTACGAGAACTGGGTTGAGGGTCTGAACGGCGACTGGCTGATTTCTCGCCAGCGTTTCTTCGGTGTTCCCTTCCCCGTCTGGTACCCGCTGGACGCTGAGGGCGAGCCGGACTACGAGAACCCGATTCTGCCTTCTGAGGACATGCTGCCGGTTGACCCCGCCTCTCAGGCTGCTCCCGGTTACACCGAGGATCAGCGCGGCGTAGCGGGCGGCTTCATCGCTGACCCGGACGTTCTGGACACCTGGGCTACCTCCTCCCTGACCCCGCAGATTGCGACCGGCTGGGGCGTGGACCCGGACCTGCACGCAAAGACCTTCCCCATGGATCTGCGCCCGCAGGGTCACGACATTATCCGTACCTGGCTGTTCTCCACCGCTGTTCGCGCGGAGACCCTGGCTTCCTCCGTGCCGTGGTACAACACCGCGCTCTCCGGCTGGATTCTCGACCCGGACCGCAAGAAGATGTCCAAGTCTAAGGGCAACGTTGTGGTCCCCAACGAGGTTCTGGAGAAGTACGGTTCGGACGCTGTGCGCTACTGGGCTGCTTCGGCTCGCCTGGGTGCTGACACCGCCTACGACGAAGGCCAGATGAAGATTGGCCGCCGCCTTGCCATCAAGCTGCTGAACGCGTCCAAGTTCGTGCTGAACCTGGGCGCTACCGAGAAGTCCGTGATTACTTCTCAGGCTCAGGGCCGCGTGCTCATCAACGCCCTGGACCGTTCCCTGCTGGCTCGCCTGGCGTACCTGATTGAGGAAGCAACCGCAACGTTCGAGAAGTACGAGTACGCTCGTGCCCTGCAGATTTGCGAGAGCTTCTTCTGGTCCTTCACCGACGACTTCGTTGAGCTGATCAAGGACCGTGCGTACGGTGCTCGCGGCGAGCAGGAGCAGGCTTCTGTTCTGGCCGCGCTGGCAACCACCCTGGATGCTCTGTTGCGCCTGTTCGCACCCTTCCTGCCGTTCGTGACCGAAGAGATTTGGTCCTGGTGGCGTGCAGGTAGCGTGCACCGCGCCGAGTGGCCGCAGGCACTGCCCATTCTGGAGGGTACCCTGCTGGCTGAGTACTCTGCACAGAACCCGACTGCTGGCATTTCTGCTCAGTGGGTCCTGGCGGACGCTGACCCGGCTCAGATTGAGTCGCTGAAGCAGATTCTGCCGGATGTTGCTGAGGCTCTGGGTGGTCTGCGTAAGGCTAAGAGCGACGCGAAGGTTAAGCAGCGCACCGAGGTTGAGTCCGCAACTATTGCGGCTCCCCAGGCTCAGCTGGATCGCATTGCTGCTGGCATGGCTGATTTGAAGGCTGCCGGTAACGCTCGTGAGCTGTCCCTGGTGGCGGCTGAGGGCGAGCTGGAGGTTCGCGACGTTGTGCTCGTTGTTGAAGAAGCAGCTGAGTAATCACGTCTTAGCGTTTATCGCTTGATTTTATGACGCCGCTTTGGTGTTGGTAACGGGGCGGTACTGGTTTTCAGTACCGCCCCGTTTTCTGTGCCTGCTGTTTGTTGCAGCTCGCCGGGTGTGAGATTCCGACTGCGGACCTATACGGTGCTGACTTTGGGTTTTATTTCTGTGGGGCCCGCAAGTACCTGCGTCTGATTCGAAGAGCTTTCCTTAGCTTCCTTCCCCAACGATGTGGGTTTAGCCTGCTAATCTGTGGGGATTCTGTGGGATTTCCAACCCCTTTTTATATTCATCAATGTGCAAAGAGCATAATCAACCTTATGAGATTGACTGTCACTTTATGTATGATTGTTGATGCGAGGGTTTTACCATCAGGAACAACCCTCTATTCAACTTCAGCAACAGACAAATTACCGGTACGAGTAACGACATACCCCGACCAACCGCACGACAGTAAACCACCCGTCAGGCGCAGCGATGCGTCCTGACTCTGACCCGCGCCAAAGTAGGCGCACCCATAATTACTATGAATTCACGTTCTTCATCTTCCGGATTACCGCAAGAGCCTCAGGCGAGGCAGAGCTCAACCCCGAGCTCACCGCCAGGAGCGCAAGCAAACATTTCCCCCGACCAGCTTCAGCACTATCACACGAGCCTGAACGAATACATCAGCCAGGCACGTGAGCACGCCCAGGCGTTGCGTGCCAGCTACACCAACGAGGTGTACGAGCTCTGGCATCAGCATATTTCCACCAGCGCCGCCACCGATGAAGCGAGCATCGCCTCCGGCTCGTTGACCGCTCAGCAGCTTGAGGAGCTGACCCGCAAGTGGGTGCGCCTCATGCGTGAAAGCCGCGACATGCTGCATCACGAAAGCACTATTGCTGCGGCACGCGCCGCGGTTGAGACTAAGCCCCTCCCCGAGTAGGAATTCTCACTGCGGGAATTCCCCACGCAGCACATGCCTGCTTTGGGAAGGTACAAATAGGGCTAGCACTCCCCCTGTTTCTTCTATTGTTCATTTCTCCCTTTATTCAACGCACTTTCAGCGCACGCTCTGTACGTTGAAGCACCCCGCGATTCCGTCGCATTTCCGTGGCGGGGCGATCGAACCAAGCGATTAAGCCCTGCCCGGAATGCGTACTTCACACAACCTGCCCCCTTGCTATAGTTATGGATATTCAAAGACCCTAATATGTTGCAGAAAGGGCGGGAATGTCCCACCAAAAACGCGTCCTGCGGCCTATACGTAGCGATGTTGCTCCCCCAGTTACCTCCCCACCGGTTTACCGTGGTGATATTGACGCGCGCGGCACGGCGCAAAACCTCGTCCCGCGTAGCTTGTGGGTCGATTTCTGGGACACTCTCTTCTTCATCTTCGCCGGCATCGCGGCCCTCGTGCTGACCTTCATGATTCTGGCGAATACGGTCGGCCATTCTTTCTGGGGTTTCCCCATTGCCTTCATTTTCTGGGCGGTCACCGCGTACCTGACGCTACCGCGTTTTCACGCCATCATGACCCGCATCTACGTGCCCGACTACTTTATTGGGCGCACCCGCACCCCGGACGGCCTGCTCGGCGACCCGGTCAATATCGGTCTGATTGGTACCGAGGAGCAGATTCACCAGGTCATGCAGGACGCAGGCTGGACCCGCGCTGACAACGTCACCCTCGTCTCTTCCTGGAAGATTATTCTCTCCACCATCACCCGCCGCTCCTACGCGGAGGCGCCCGTCTCCCCGCTGAAAATTTTTGGTAAGACGCAGGCTTTCGCCTACCAGAAGGAAGTGGACGGCAACCCCGAGAAACGCCACCACGTGCGCTTCTGGAAAACCCCGGACGGCTGGCTTCTGCCGGGCGGTCACCAGGTGGATTGGTTGGCGGCGGGTACGTACGACTCTGGTGTGGGTTTCAGTTTCTTCACTCTGCAGGTCACGCACCGCATTGACGCTGAAACCGACTTTGAACGCGACTACATTGTGGAGTCCATTCAGTACGCTCACCCGGAAACTCACGTTGAGATTCTGCACGATTTTTCCTCCGGCTACCACGCCCGTAACGGCGGCGGTGACGCGATCCGCACGGACGGCGCGCTCCCGGTCATCGTGCTAAACAATGAGGGACTGGAGCCGCAGGAACAGGAAGAAATTCACCTCTCCAGCGCGCACGACCTGGCGTACCGCATGCCGCTGAGCCTGCTGGTTGGTTCGGGTATGCTCATCGCCGTGACCCTCGCCGACATTGTCAACAGCGTCATTTTGGCGCTCAGCCGCCCGGCACTTCGCGCCAAGCTGTTGGAGGAAGGTTCCGGCAACGACATTGAGCTGCTGGACCTCTTCGATCAGGTGGATAGCAATGTGCTACTCACCATTACCGGCACCGTGCTGGTGGGTTTTGTAGCAATTTATTCGGCGGTGCACCTGTTCCTGCTGTGGAGTACGTTGCGCGGCTCGTCGAAGGCTCGTCGCCTGGCTCTGCTGTTGACAGCGTTGAACTTCGTAGCGATTACCGGTGGTGTGCTGTGGGGCCATCAGTCCCTGCCGCTGTCCACGATTTTCTTCCAGCTGGGCGTTGCGGTGTTTGCGATGTTGGCGTTCACCTCGGACGCGGCGGTCCAGTACACGGCAACCCGCACCTTCCATATGCGCGATACGAAGATTGTGCAGCGGGCAACGCACCCGAAGGTTCTGGAGCACAGGGCTCAGCGCAAGGCTCAGAAAGCGCTGAAAGCACAGAAGGCGCACAAGGCTACCTCTGCAAGTAGCGCTCACCGCGCGTAGATCGTACGTTTCAGCGCAACATAGTGAATAGAAAAGTACCGCCCGGTCAGTACTGACCGGGCGGTACTTTTCTGCTCTACGACCGCAGACTCTACCGAGCCTGCGTGCATTGCAGGATTCTCAGCACATTGCAGGGTTCTTAGGCTTCGCCGTTTTCGCCGTGGAAAATCGGGCCCACGTTACGGGGGCGCTTGAGCTCAAAGAAGCCGGGGTAGGAAGCCAGCGCCAGGGCGCCGTCGAAGAGCTTACCAGCCTCTTCACCGGCGGGGCTCGGGGAGATGACAGGGCCGAAGAAAGCGGTGCCGTTAATGGAAATCAGCGGAACACCCACATCGGTGCCACCCACGGTCTCCAGTGCCAGGTCCAGGGAGGCGCGCATCTGCTCATCGTACTGGTCGGTGAAGGCGACGTCCACCAGCTCTGCGGGCAGGTTGACCTCCTCCAGCGCCTTGACGATTGCGTCGCGGTAGGAATCAGCCTTGTTCTTGTTGTGGTGAATCTGCTCGCCCAGAGCGTCATAGAGGGGCTTGATGACCTCATTGCCGTGCAGCTCACGCACAGCGGTAATGAGGCGGGTCGGCGCCCAGGACCGGTCCATCATTGCCTGGTAGTCGGTGGGCAGGTCGCGGCCCTGGTTGTGCATGGACAGGGAGAAGGGACGCCAGGTCACCTCAACATTACGGACCTTCTGTACCTCGCCAATCCAGCGGGAGGTAATCCAGCACCAGGGGCAGATCGGGTCGAACCAGAAATCAATCTGCGCGGGTGCGTTCTCAGTCATGAGTGTTCCTCTCTCATACGGTTGCGCCAGCCGCTTCTATGAGCCGGCGCTTATTCTTCGGTACACGCTCTTCAGGACATGCCAGCGAGAGCATTACCTGCTAGTGAGCCGTCACCCCGTATAACCGGGGCGACGGCTTCTTTATTCCCTAGCCTGTCGGCTGGAAGTATTCGGTTATGCCGCCTGACGGTCCGCTTCCTTCAGGGAGGCAGCCTTCGCCTCCCCCTTCACGGTGCGGGTGGTCTCGGTTTCGGGGTCGGGCGCCTGCAGCACGTAGCGGGGTTCCGTGCCGTTGAGCACGGTGTCCTCACCGATGACGATGGACACCACATCGGTGCGGTCCGGGATGTCGAACATAATCGGCTGCAGAATCTGCTCCATCATGGAGCGCAGGCCGCGGGCGCCGGTGCCGCGTTCGGCGGCGAGGCGGGCAATAGCCGCGATCGCTGCGTCGTCGAGGACCAGGTCCACGCCGTCCAGGGCGAAGAGGTGGCGGTACTGCTTGAGCAGTGCGTTCTTCGGTTCGGTCAGCACGCGAGCCAGCTCTTCTTCGTTGAGCTCACTCAGGGTCGAGATGACCGGCAGGCGGCCAATCAGCTCGGGGATAATGCCGTAGTGCGCCAGGTCCTCGGGCATGATTTGGTCCAGCGGGTTCTTCACGGAACCACCCAGTTCAGCGCCGAAACCGATGCCGCCGGCACCCACGCGGGCTGCGATGCGGTCGTCAATATTGTCGAAGGCGCCAGCCACGATGAAGAGAATGTTCGAGGTATCAATCTCAATATTCGCGTGTGCCGGGTGCTTGCGTCCGCCCTCCGGCGGTACGGTCGCCACGGTGCCCTCAATAATCTTCAGCAGCGCCTGCTGCACGCCCTCACCGGACACATCACGGGTGATGGAGAGGTTCTCGCCGCCCTTGCGGGCAATCTTGTCGATCTCGTCAATGTAGATGATGCCGCGCTGAGCCTTAGCAATATCACCGTCAGCGGCGTTGATGAGGCGCAGCAGAATGTTCTCCACGTCATCACCCACGTAGCCCGCCTCGGTGAGGGTGGTTGCGTCGACCAGGGCGAAGGGCACATCCAGCTTCTTCGCCAGGGTTGCCGCCAGGTAGGTTTTACCGCAGCCGGTCGGTCCGAGCATCAGAATATTCGACTTGCCCAGCTCCACCTGCTCCCCCGCGGTCGCCGAAAGAATGCGGGAGGTCAGCACCGGGTTATCAATATCGTGGATGCGCTTGTAGTGGTTGTACACCGCCACCGCCAGGGTGCGCTTCGCCGCGTCCTGACCGATGACGTAGTCGTTGAGGTAGCTGTAAATTTCGCGCGGAGTAGCCAGCTGAGATGCAGGCGCCGCCGCGGAGGATTTCACCTTCAGACGCTCTTCAGCGAGGATCTCCTCGCACAGCTCCACGCATTCGTCGCAGATGGAAACATTCGGGCCGAGCACAATCTTGAAAACCTGCGCACGAGTCTTCTTGCAGAAGGAGCATCGCATGCTGGCGTTGGGCTGTTCGGGAGGCACAATGATGTCTGTGGCCACGAAGATTCCCTTTCGATCGGCGTGGTGAAATCGGTGCAGAAGAGTCAGTGACCTGATGTCTGCGGTGATTTCTCAGGAGGGGCACCGGTGGGTGGTGGGTGCCGTGGTTTGAGTGAGAAACCGGTATGAAATACTCGAATTTTCTCCCTCTCTAAGGCTACCGGAGTTCACCCCGGAACCAAGAATTACGCACCGCAAATGAACGGACTTACCGGGCATATGACAAAGCGCGTCTTTTATGACGGCGGCGGGAACTTCCACACCCCGATATGACGGTGATTCACAAGGGTAAAGTGCAGGTCAGAGTCACCTACTGAAGCACCACACGGAGACCCACCAAATACACCCACGGTGCACAAAAAGAAGCGGCACCGCACCGCGCACCAGCCCGAAGGCTCGCACACGGGGCAATGCCGCCCCTCCCCCGAAAAATACTCGGGGATATTCCTCAAAACTAAAGTTTAGGTGTGGGAAATAGCGGTGTTGGTCGCAGGCTTACGCAACTTACGAGACTCCAGCACCTTATCGACCAGGCCGTACTCCAGAGCAGCAGCCGCAGTCAGAATGTTGTCACGCTCAATGGAGCGGTCAACTTCCTCGTAGGTCTTGCCCGAGTGCAGCGCCAGGGTCTGTGCAGTCCACTCACGCATACGCATAACCTCGTTCGCGTGAATCTCAATGTCAGATGCCTGACCGCCCTGCTGGCCGCTCAGAGCGGGCTGGTGAATCAGCACGCGAGCGTTCGGCAGTGCCAGACGCTTGCCGGGGGTACCGGCAGCCAGAAGAACCGCCGCAGCGGATGCCGCCTGACCCAGGCACACGGTCTGAATCTCGGGGCGGATGAACTGCATGGTGTCGTAGATGGCGGTCATTGCGGTGAAGGAGCCGCCGGGCGAGTTAATGTACAGGGTAATGTCACGCTCGGGGTCCTGTGCCTCCAGCACCAGCAGCTGAGCCATGATGTCGTCAGCGGATGCATCGTCCACCTGGGTGCCCAGGAAGATGATGCGGTCCTCGAACAGCTTTGCGTACGGGTCCTGACGCTTGTAACCGTAGGGGGTGCGCTCCTCGAAGCTGGGGAGCACGTAGCGGTTGCTCGGCATAGCCGGCGCCGAGGTGGTGATATCGTTCGGCAGGTAGTTCATGTGCATCTCCCTTATGCGTTCTTCGATTCGGGCAGCTTACCGGCGGTGGTCGCAATGTGGTCGAAGAAGCCGTACTCCAGGCCCTCTTCCGCGTTGAACCAGTTGTCGCGGTCGTTATCCTTCAGGATGGTTTCCAGGCTCTTGCCGGTGCGCTCAGCGGTAATCTCTGCCAGGCGCTTCTTCATGTCCAGAATCAGCTCAGCCTGGGTGCGGATATCAGATGCGGTACCGCCAATACCACCGAGGGGCTGGTGCATGAGGATGCGGGCGTTCGGGGTTGCGTAGCGCTTGCCGATGGTGCCTGCGGTGAGCAGGAACTGACCCATGGATGCTGCCATACCGGTCACCACGGTCACCACGTCGTTCGGGATGAGCTGCATGGTGTCGTAGATTGCCATACCAGCGGTCACGGAGCCGCCGGGCGAGTTGATGTACAGGTAGATGTCTGCCTCGGGGTCTTCAGCCGAGAGCAACAGCATCTGGGAGCAGATGAGGTTGGCGTTGGAGTCGCGCACCTCGGAGCCGAGCCAGATAATGCGCTCCTTCAGGAGGCTGTTGTAGACGTAATCTTCCTGGGCACCAACGATGGGGGTTGCCATAGACGGCGCGGGCGCCACGCCGGCTGCCTGGGAGGCGCCGATGGGCAGAGGCATGTAGCTGGACATTCTTCCTCTTCTTCTCTAATGGGTCTTCGCTGCATCTTTGCGCGATTTACGCGCCGGAGCGCACGCGAAAAGTTTCGTTGCTACTACCTTACCGATAGTTGCCCTCCCCCGCTTCCCTTCGGGTTGTTCGTTCGCCAGGGGGTGAAGCACAGCGTGAAGCACAGCGCTCAGCATATGCGGTACTGACGAGCCTGCATACGCGTTCGGGAGCAAATCGGGGGTGATTCTGGGGGTGAAAAGAGCCTCAGCGGGCACCCAACCGGTAATTCGGTGGATGCCCGCTGAGGCTACACGTTTCAAGCAATCAGCGCACGCCCTCTAGCGGGGTGGCTTCTTGCAGACCGTGGCAGGGATTTAGGCAGCTGCCTCTTCGCCCTCGCCCAGGTACTTGGACAGGTCAACAACGTTGCCCTTGGTGTCCTTGACCACTGCGGTCTTCAGCACTGCTGCCAGAGCCTTGGAGCGGCGAACCTCGCCGACCAGTGCGCCAGCCTGGCCGGAGCCGTCCAGCATCTGTGCGAACTGGTTGGGGTCCATGCCGTACTGGGAGCTCATGGTGATGATGTAGTTAATCATCTCAGCCTGGTCAACGGTCACTTCTTCCTTGTCCGCAACAGCGTCGAGAACCATCTCGTTCTTGAATGCGGTCTCGGTGTTCTCGCGAACCTCGGCGCGGTGCTCCTCGGTGTCGTGGCCTGCTTCAGCGTTGGGGTTGTTGAAGTGCTGCTCGAGCTGATCCTCGATAACCTTCTCGGGGACGGGGATCTCAACGAGCTCAACGAGCTTTGCGAGGACCTTGTCGCGTGCCTGGGTGCCCTGCTCGGCAACCTTAGCTTCTGCAACCTGCTTCTTGATGTCTTCCTTCAGCTCGTCGATGGTGTCGAACTCGGAAGCCAGCTGTGCGAACTCGTCGTCAGCTTCGGGCAGCTCGCGCTCCTTGACTGCGGAGAGCTTGACCTTGATGGTTGCCTGCTCGCCTGCGTGCTCGCCGCCGGAGAGCTTGGTCTCGAAGGTCGCGTCCTCGCCAGCGGACAGGCCGGTCAGAGCCTCGTCGATGCCGTCGAGCATGGTGCCGGAACCAATCTGGTAGGACAGGTCGTTTGCTGCGTCAACCTGCTCGCCGTCGATCTCAGCTGCGATGTCGATGGTCACGAAGTCCTTGTCAGCTGCGGGGCGCTCAACGGTCTTCAGGGTGCCGAAGCGCTCACGCAGAGCGTCCAGTGCCTGAACCTCGTCCTCAGCGGTGACCTCTACCTCGTCAACCTCAACCTCGAGGCCCTCGTAGTTGGGCAGCTCGATTTCGGGGCGGACGGTGACGGTGATGGTCAGCTTGACGTCTGCCTCACGGTTCTCGGTGGAGGGCTGGGACTGAACGTCCAGCTCGGGCTGTGCCAGGGGGGAGAGTTCGTTCTCGCCCAGTGCCTGTGCGTAGTAGTCGTTCAGAGCGTCGTTCAGGGATGCCTCGACGATGTAGTCGAAGCCCGCACGCTGCTCGATGAGCTGCTTGGGCAGCTTACCCTTGCGGAAGCCGGGAACGCTGATCTGACCCGAGAGGTTCTTGTAGGTGCGGTCCAGGTAGGGCTTGAATTCTGCGAAGGGAACCTCGACCTCAATCTTTGCGAGGGTCGGGTTGAGCTTCTCGACGGCGGTCTTCACGTCCGTGATCTCCTCATATAGTTTCGGTGCGGCACGAATCGTGTGTGCCGCGGTTGCTTAGTGGAAAGAGCGCCACGACCTTGTAGCGTCGTGGCAACCGTTTCACGTCGGGGCGACAGGATTCGAACCTGCGATCTCCTGCTCCCAAAGCAGGCGCGTTAGCCAAGCTACGCCACGCCCCGTGAAACCGACCGTGTTGCGCACTTGCGTGTTTAACACAGTCAGTGCCCTAGTTTACCTGTTTTCCCTCTAAATGCCCAACACAGCGGCTCGTGCGCGGTTTATTTCCACTGTGCGCGTACTCCCCTAATAAGGATGCACAGACCGGCACAAAAAGAGGAGGCGAGCGCCCGCAAGAACAGGCAACGGCCACCACGCAAAACCACACCAAAACGCCAAAGAGTTTGACAGCACAGACGGAACCTCGCTACTATGGTCAAGTTCCATTCCGGGGATGTAGCTTAATGGTAAAGCCTCAGTCTTCCAAACTGATTACGCGGGTTCGATTCCCGTCATCCCCTCGCACAATCCCCTCGACGTTGTCGGGGGGATTTTTTGTGCTCGGGGATGCCGGGAATCGCTTCCGGGCGAAAATGTATTCCCTCGCGCGCTCGGGATTTTCGCCCTCCAGCCCGTCATCCCCTCGAGAACTATCCTGAACGAATCGTGGGAACCGCTTCCACATGCGGATTTGTTTCCTCGCGCGCTCGGAATCCGCACGCTCCAGCTCGTCATCCCCTCCACAAATCCCGCTCAAGGTTGCCGGGAATCGCTTACGTCTAAAAGTTCCGAAAGCTTTCGAAACTTTTAGACTCCAGCCCGTCATCCCCAACAATATAGAGCCCCCACACACTTACCTCGCCCCAAAAAACTTCACTCCAGCAGAATAATCGGAGACAAATACGAATATTTGCATCAATGCGGATTATATACCGTAAAATATGGTACACTTATTCGAAGGTATTCTATTTCAGATAGGAAAATCCAGTGACCTTGAAGATTAATGAAAAAGCTTTGGAAAAGCTCGTACAGCAACAGATTGCTGCAACGACTCAGAAGTATCAGCATGAGTTTGACCGCATCGCCTCAACTATGAAGGGCAAACCGGTGGAGTTGATCCTGCCGGAACTGCAGAAGTTTGTGAAGCAACAGGGTGGAAATGTTGATAGTGCACAGCTGAAGGAGTGGGCTCAGCGCCTCTCTAAGGGCGAGAAATTCATCTTCACTTCATAAGCCCTCACAAAATCAGAGCAGTAGAGCTAAGCGAGGAGCCCCAATTTATTATCGAGGACTCCTCGCTTTTCTCGTATCCACAGCCGTGAGTTAGAGCCGGATACCACTACTTCTGGCAGCCGGGGCACCAGTAGAGTTTGCGGCCGGCGATTTCCTCCATGCGGATGGTCGTTCCGCAGCGGCGGCAGGGCTCGCCGTGGTGCATGTACACGTAGTTCGCGTGGTCGGGCCACGCTTCGGTTTCGGGCACGCCGGGGCGGTCTTCGGGCTCGGTGGTGATGATGCGCCCCACGCGCACGCCGATGACCAGCAGGTGCTTATTGTCCTCCCAGAGTCGCTCCAGTTCCTCGTCGCTGAGGCTCTTGCCGGGGCGTAGCGGGTCAATTTCCTGGCGGTACAGCGATTCGGCGCGGAAGATATTGCCCACGCCGGAGATTGCCGCCTGGTCCATCAGAATCACGCCAATCGGGCGGGAGCTCTTACGTGCGGCGCGGTAGAACTGTTCGGGGTCGGCATCCGGGTTGAGCGGGTCGGGGCCGAGCTTGGAGCGGACGGTGCGCACCTCCTCCGGAGTGAGGGTGCGGCAGATAGTCGGGCCCACCAGGTCCGCCCAGCCGTGCTCCGAAACAATACGGCAACGCACCGTACTCTTCCGTTCGGGAGGACCGGCGTAGGGTTCCCCCTCCCCCGCCGCGTATTCTTTTTCGCCGATCTTGCGGGGCGCGCCAATGCTCGAAGCACCCGTGAACGTCTCATCCCCACCGAAGCTCCAGTTACCGTAAATACCCAGGTGCACGTTCAGGGTCAGGTCGTTCTCGAAGGTCACGAACAGGTGCTTACCGTGCGCGTACGCCCCGGTGATGGTGTGCCCATCCAGCAGGGCGGCACCCTCGGCGTAGCGGCCCTGCGGGGAGGAAACCTGCACGCGCTCGCCGGTGAAGACGTCACTGATTTGGCGGGCAATACGGTGGATGGAGTGGCCTTCGGGCACGGGTTCTCCTCGAAAACTTGTCGGCTAGAAATAGTGCGGATTATATGGGGTGCAAAGACGACTGAGGCGCATAGCCTGCACTATGCGCCTCAGATTTTAGAGCTTAGGCAGCGTCAATCTGCTTGCCGGCAATGTCGCCGGTCTGCTCGTACTCAGCCAGCTGACCGATACGGCGTGCGTGACGCTCCTCGTTGGTCCAGGGGGTAGCCAGGAAGACCTTGATGATTTCCAGTGCTTCTTCCTTGCTGTGCTGGCGGCCGCCCACAGCAACGACCTGTGCATTGTTGTGCTCGCGAGCCAGTGCCGCGGTGTCGTGGTTCCACGCCAGAGCCGCGCGGATACCCTCAACCTTGTTCGCAGCCATCTGCTCGCCGTTGCCGCTACCGCCCAGCACAATACCCAGGGAGTCCAGGCCAGCCTCGCGGTCACGCTTCACGCCAAGGGCTGCGTTAATGCAGAACGAGGGGTAGTCGTCCAGCGGGTCGTAGTCGGCGGGGCCGTGGTCAATCATTTCGTAGCCCGCAGCGGTGAGGGACTCGATTAGGTAGTGGCTCAGTTCGAGGCCAGCGTGGTCGGTTGCGATGTGTACGCGCATGGTACTCTCCTGGTGATTTTGTCTTGGTGTGACGTGCGTTTGTGCGTTCGTGGGAGGCGCCGGTTCTCAGTTCTGAGCGCCGTTGCTAGAGTGCGCCGCGCATCCATCAGGTGGGATACGCTTCCCCGTTTGGGTTTTTTCTGTCTTAACTGTATCGAATTCGCGCGGGTTCGGGTAATGCGGAGCCTTCTATACCCCCACCTATACGGTAGACTGTGGGATATGGCACTTTTTGGTGTCCCGATTCGCCGCGCCCAAGCTTGAAGGCCTCCAGCGCTACGTATGCAGCGTCGCAGGAGCCGCGCACCTCGGGAACCAGCGCACCATGACAGGGCGTGTCAACACGGCACGCTATTCACATCTAAGGAGAGGGAGCTGTATGCCCGGCCTGAACCTAACCCGCAATGAGGCAATCGAACGCGCATCCATTATTAAGCGCGTGCACTCGTACCGTATTGAACTCGACCTTCCGAAGGACAAAGACGTCTTCTCCTCGAAGGTTGAAATTCGCTTCGACGCTCAGGAAGGTGCCTCCACCTTCATTGACGCCATCACCTCCTCGGTCAAGTCCATTAACCTCAACGGCGAAGAGCTGAGCACCGACCTGGCGGATGGCGAGCGCATCCAGCTGCCGAACCTTGCTGCTGAGAACACCCTGGTCATTGACGCAGAGATGTTCTACACCAACACCGGTGAGGGTCTGCACCGTTTCGTGGACCCCGCCGACGGCGAAGTGTACCTGTACTCCCAGTTTGAGGTGCCGGATTCCCGCCGTGTGTTCCCCGTCTTTGAGCAGCCCGACCTGAAGGCTGAATTCGAGTTTATTGTGCGCGTTCCCTCGCACTGGGTGGTTGTGTCTAACCAGCCCGAGGTGAAGGTTGAGGAGAAGGAGTGCGGTTGCGGCCGTGCGAAGACTTGGTTCTTCAAGCCGACCCCGCGCATGTCTTCGTACATTACCGCGATTGTGGCTGGCCCCTACGAGAAGGTCACCAGCGAGCTGACTAACTCTGAGGGTCGCGTGATTCCGCTGGGCGTGTACGCTCGTAAGTCCCTCATGCCGTTCGTGGATGCTGAGGACATGTTTGAGCTGACCCGTCAGGGCTTCGAGTTCTACGAGGAGCAGTTCAAGACCCCGTACCCGTTCGAGAAGTACGATCAGCTGTTCGTGCCCGAGTTCAACGCCGGTGCGATGGAGAACGCTGGCTGCGTGACCTACCTGGAGACTTACGTCTTCCGCTCCAAGGTTGCGGAGGCTCTGCGTGAGCGCCGCGCTATCACTGTTCTGCACGAGCTGGCTCACATGTGGTTCGGTGACCTGGTCACCATGAAGTGGTGGAACGACCTGTGGCTGAACGAGTCTTTCGCTGAGTTCATGTCGACCCTGGCTGCTGCGGAGAACACCCGCTACGCGAAGGAGGCGTGGGCTACCTTCGCCGCGTCGGAGAAGACCTGGGCGTACCGTCAGGATCAGCTGTCTTCGACTCACCCGATTGTGGCTGAGATCCGTGACCTTGCCGATGTTCAGGTGAACTTCGACGGCATTACGTACGCGAAGGGCGCTTCGGTGCTGCGTCAGATGGTGGCGTGGGTTGGCCAGGAGAACTTCATGGCTGCTCTGAAGGTGTACTTCGATAAGCACAGCTGGGGCAACACCGTTCTTGACGACCTGCTGGTTGAGCTGGAGCGCACCTCCGGCCGTGACGTGCGTGCGTGGAGCGCTAAGTGGCTTGAGACCGCTGGTGTGAACACTCTCGCCGTTGAGATTGAGAATGACGAGGCTGGCAACATTTCGAACCTGGGTATCCGTCAGTCCTACGCTGAGGGCTTCGAGACCCTGCGCCCGCACCGTGCCGTGATTGGTTTCTACAACCTGGTGGACGGCAAGCTGACCCGCACCGACCGCATCGAGCTGGACATTGACGGCGAGCTGACCGTGGTTGAGGAGGCTCTCGGTAAGAAGCGCCCCGACCTGCTGCTGCTGAACGATGAGGATCTGGCGTACGCAAAGATTCGCCTGGACGAGCGTTCCATCGAGACCGCTATCAAGCACCTGGGCGACATTGATTCGTCCGTGGCTCGCGGCGTGGTCTGGGGTTCGCTCTGGGATACCGTGCGTGACGCTCAGATGCCGGCACGTAAGTACGTTGACCTGGTGCTGAACAACATCGGTAAGGAGACCAACTCCACCGCTCTGCGCACCCAGATCAACAACCTGTCCGCTACTCTGCACTCCTTCGTGGCTCCTGAGGCTCGCGAGGAGACCCGCCACCGTGCCGCTGACCGTCTGTGGGAGCTGGCATGCGTTGCAGAGCCCGATTCGGATGCTCAGCTGCAGCTGCTGCAGGCGTTCATCAACCAGACCCGCACCGAGGAGCAGTACGACAACGTGCAGCGTCTCTTCGAGGGTGAGCTGACCCTTGAGGGCCTGGATATTGACGCTGACCTGCGTTGGAACCTGGTGTGCCGCCTGGCTACCGGTGGCCGTTTCTCCGCCGAGCAGATTGCTGCGGAGCTGGAGAACGACAACACCGCGAACGGTCAGCAGTACGCCGCTCAGGCATACGCGTCGATTCCGACCGCGGAGGCTAAGGCTGAGTACTGGAACAAGATCATGGTGACCGGCGAGCTGTCGAACATGATTCAGCGTTACGCTATTTCCGGTTTCAAGTCCGGCAAGCCCGAGCTGATTGCCCAGTACGATGAGCCGTACTTCGAGCAGATTGAGGGTATTTGGCGTTCGCGTTCGCACGAGATTTCCATGCAGATTATTGGTGGCATGTACCCGAGCGTGCCGACCGCTGAGCTGCTGGAGCGTACCGAGGCGTACCTGGCTTCTCTGCCTGAGGATGCTGCGGCTCTGTACCGTCAGATTGCGGAGGCACGCGACGGCGTGGCTCGTGCGCTGAAGGTTCAGGCGGCTGACATTTAACAATGCTTGTGAGCTGAGGCGGGTTCGCCACCTGCTCTCATGGGTTTTTGCTCATAGGTTTTTACTCATGGGTTTTTATTCGTCCCCTTCTACCCCGATTCGGGGTGGGAGGGGACGTTTCTATATGGGGTTTATGCCGGTTCTATTTTGAGTTGTGCCCCAAGTTGCACACCGGTTTGCATACAGGTTTGCGCACCGAGTCTAATTCTTGTCACTGCGGTGCATATTTTTTGTTATTTTCATTTGAATATCCCTCAAAAGCTCTCTACTTGGGGTTGCGCCTATCGTATACTGTTGTGCATGCCTTCTATCAAGTCTCCTATCGCGAAAGTTTCTCTGACCGGCACAATCCTTGCTGTGGTTGCCGCCGGTTCCTTTGGCGTGTACTCCGCAGGAGGCTTCATCGCGCCCGGTGGCACCGCCGCTACCGCTGCTGCGGGCGCCGAGCCTACCCAGTCGGCGCAGGAAAGCCCCAGCGAGTCCCCCTCCCCCGAGCCGACTCCGGAACCGACCACCCCGGCGCAGAAGATGGAACGCACCGCGCAGAACGCCTTCGGCAAGGAGGGTGCGCAGGCAACCGGTGAGATTCAGGCGCCGTTCCCCACCTCCGCTGATGCCGCCGACATGCTGGTTCAGCAGTTCAAGGGTGGCGTGGTCATGTACACCCCCAAGTACGGTCCGGTTGCGGTGGAATCCGGCGTCTACGAGCACTGGTGGAAGCAGCGTGGGTACAGCGACTTTGCCGGTTGGGAGGGTCTGCCGGTGAGCTGGCGATCCAAGAAGGGCGTTCTGTACACCAAGTTTGAGAAGGCTGAACTCTACTGGGATAAGGCGAACGGTCTGCCGCGTAACACCAATGTTCTTGGCGCTAAGGATGCCCTGGTGATTGGTGACTCGCAGGTGACCGCAACCTCCTGGGTTGGTTTGGGTCTGAAGCAGGCTGGTTTCGTCCCGTACCTGTTCCGTTGCGGCGGCATCGGTTTTGTGACTGCCCGCGAGGGTGTGTGCCCCTCCTACTATCAGGGTGTGATGGGTGGCCGTTGGGCTCTGCCGAGCGGTAACCCCGGCGTGATTTACCTGGACGCCTCCGGCAATGACATTTACATTCACGAGGATGAGACGAAGGCGCGCGAGCACGTGAACGCTCACCAGACTCAGGTCATTGAGCAGCTGCGACGTATGTACCCGTCGTCGAAGATTGTGTTCGGTGGTGTGGTGTCTATGGATGAGGCGTCTGCACCGGATAAGCAGGTGGCGCATAAGCGTCACGTGGCAAACGAGGTGGCAAGGCAGGGTGCCCGCGAGACCGGCGTGCTGTTCATGGACACCTCGGGCTGGCAGAGCCTCTACCTGGCTGAGGGTGACATGGCTGATGGCGTGCATCTGAAGGAGAAGGCGCACCATAAGCTGGCGGGCCCCTTTGCGACTCGTCTGCGTGAACTGCTCGGCACCGCGTAAACTAACTGTGTAATCAGCCGAGTACATCAGCTTCGATCAACGCATATAGCATTAGAATGAGGCGCCGGGAGGATTGAATCCTTCCGGCGCCTCATTCGTTTGAGTGGGTTACCCACCGCAGCTCTCAAGTTGGTGTGCGGGTTTTATGCCGCGACGTTTGCCTGGCGTTCCTTCGCCTCGGCCTTCTGGTGTGCGAGCACGCCCTCCGCAAGGCGACGCTTCTGACGCTCACGAGCGGCTTCCTTCTCACGCTGCTCGGCAGCCCAGGCGACCGGGTCAATGTCGATCGACTCGTAGTGCCATTCGCCAATGTAGTCGCGAATCGGGGCGACCCAGGTGACGGGAATGCCGCGGCGCAGGTACACCTCGTGGTCGGTGTCTTCAAAAGCGTGGATAATGCGGTTGCCGTCAGCAATCAGGGACTCAATGACGGAGTCCTTCCATGCGGGGCTGTTGGAGCCGTCGTTGCCGGGCTTAGCGAACACGTGCTTGGGTTCCAGACCTGCGCGGGCGATGAACTGGTTCAATTCCTTCATGTAGGTGCCATCGCGGCCGGTAATTACTACGACCTCTGCGCCGGTGTCTGCCGCGATTTCGCGAACACGGTCGGCAATTTCAACATTGACCGTGGCGTTGCGGATGGCCTTGAAGAATCGGCGGTTGCTTGCGAAGAAACCGGTCAGGTACTTGTCCATCTGATCTCGGTTGCTGGCAAGGGTACCGTCAATGTCGACTGCAATCAGATCCATATAGGTCTCACTTTCGATCCGTACGGGAAGAATGCGCCTGGTGAGGGCGCGGCGGAAGAGTTCCCGTGCGGTGTGGCTGGTAATCGGTGTGTCAAAGACGCCCCGGTGAAAGGGCGTAGTCTCTCTAGAATACCCTATTTTCGTAAAGTAATGCCCTATCGAATGTCATTATTACAACTACCCCGTTGATGTCATACGGCATAGAAAAACCGCTGGTGGCGCAGGCAAAGAGCCCACACCACCAGCGTAAAAAGTCTAGAAATATCTCGAGGAAAGTTAGAGTAGCGAACCGGAACCGCGGCGCACCAGCACCATACCGGCGGGCGCCACAATGCGCAGCCACTCCTCCGAACCAACATGCGCAGCGAACAGCGGCAGATCGCCCGTGAAGCCTTCCGGGATGAAACCAAACACGCGCAGGGCGAATGCCGCGCCGGTCGGCACAAGCACGGTATCGAACTCAGGTAGGTACTCCAGCACCATATCGGAGGACCAAATACGCGAGCGCACCGTAGAAAGCACAGCAGCGCCGGGGTTCTCGGGCAGGGCGCGTTCTACCGCCTCCAGGCCTTCTGCGGTGGCGCGGTGGAACTCTTCAACCGGGACGGTACCAACCTCGTACCAGCCGCTGAGCGGGGCTGACTTGCCAGCCCAGCTGGCGTTGACGGTCACCGGCGGCATGAACAGCACCAGCTGCGGGTTCTCTTCGTTACCCTGTTCTTCTGCCTGCTTCTGCAGACGCGCCAGACGGTCCAGCAGCGCCTGCGCCTGTACGGTCATGTCCAGGGTGGAGTCAGCCAGCAGGTGCAGGGCACGCAGACCCATAATGACCGGGGTGTCCGAGGAGGCGTCCTCCGGCTCCAGGGAGCAGGCGAACACCGCCACCACGCGGCCGCGCGCAGTCAGGCGGATAGCGGCGTCCGGGTTCACCGCCAGGGCGCGAGAAATGTAGGTGGCAAGGTCCTTGACCGCTGCGGCACCCTGCGCTCCGCCGGGCAGAATCAGGTAGGGCTCCTCCACGCCTTCGTGGGGGTTGTACTTGAGTTCAATGGGTGCCGCCGCGTTCGGTGCGCTGTTCTGATCGGGAGCGTTCTCCTGCACGGGGGTATTGTCAGGGGTGGTTTCAGACGGCGTAGTCATTTCTGCTCCTTTTCGGCGTAGGCCTGCTCGGTGGCAAGTTGGTGGGTGATATCTGCGATGGTGTGTTAGGCAGACGTTCCGGATCGACTATCCGGGTCATTGTTCCTAGTCAATGTTCCGAATCAACCTGTCGTGGTTGTCTCAGAGTATGCTCTCCCACTCTACGCCAGAAACCGGTTCATTGAAAACGTGCGAGAATAAAACCATGACCAAGCCCACTGTGACCCAAAACCTCATGCGGATGCTGGACCTCTCCCCTGTGGAGGCGGCGCCCGCCTCCTTCGGTAGTGATGAAGTGTCCACCGGTGTGACGCTCACCCGCGAACAGCCGCGTACTTTCGGTGGTCAGGTTCTTGCCCAGTCGATTATTGCCGCCGACCGCACGGTGGAGGGCAAGGACATCCACTCGATTCACGCCTACTTTCTGCGTCCCGGCGATATTGAGCGTGAACTGTTCTTCGCCACTCAGCGTCTGAACGATAGCCGTTCCTTCTCGACCCGCCGCGTGCAGGTGTTCCAGGATGAGGCGCCCATGTTCTCGGCGATTATGTCTTTCCAGTCCGATAGCCGCGGCCCCGAGCACACCGCGGTGACCATGCCTGATGTCCCGGACCCCGAGTCCCTGCCGAAGGTCAGCGACTACCTGGGCGAGTTGCCGCATCCGATTGCGCAGGCGGTGGCGTGGGAGCGCCCGATTGATATGCGCCACGTGGATGCGCCCCTGTACACTCAGCCGGATTCCTCCTCGACGGAGCCGCGTGCCTGCGTGTGGTTCAAGACCTTTGACCGCCTGGTGCACGCTGATGGTTCCGAGGCTTCGGATGCGGAGCACCGCGCCGCAATCGCCTACGCTTCGGACTACCTGCCGCTGGAGCCTGCCCTGCGCCGTCACGGCAAGTTCTGGCTGGAGCCGGGTCTGAAGAGCGCCTCGCTGGATCACGCGATATGGTTCCACCGTTCGGCGCGCGCCGACGAGTGGTTGCTGTACGTGCTGGATTCCCCGAGCGCGCAGGGTGGCAGGATGCTCGCGCAGGGTTCAATTTTCAATCGTTCCGGTGAGCTGGTGGCGACCGTGGCGCAGGAAATGATGTTCCGCCTGCCCGAGTACCGATAGAGTTTCGGCGCAGCGACAGCTCAAAACGTTAGAGCATGCAGAAAGACCGTGTGAGGTGGTTGTCTCACACGGTCTTTCTTATGTTCTAGTGTACGGTCTAGAAGCCGTTTGGAAGCTCTTATTTGGCTTCGACGTCAATCACACCGTCCGGGGAAATGTGCACGGTGCGCTTGGTGCGGCGGGAAACGAAGAAGTCACCCACAAACACCAGACCAGCCAGCAGGAGCACCAGGGCAATCAGCCACACTGCCACCGCACCGAAGAACATCGGGAACAGCAGCACGAGCAAACCCAGGATCAGGGTACCGATAGCAGAGAACTGCAGGTGGCGTCCGGCGGCGAAGCTCAGGTATTTCAGGCCCTGAGCAGTCATCAGACGAATCAGTGCCCACGCAATCAGCCACACGCCCACAATAGTCGGAATGTACGTCGCCTGCGCACCAGCCGAAGCGCTCAGCAGAATCAGACCAACCACCACGGTCAGGATGCCGTTAACCAGGTCCCAGCCGGTACGTGCCGGCTTCAACGCGCCAAAGTAGCGGACCAGCTCAAACACGCCACCGAGCAGCACCGCGATGGAGAACACGAAACCCAGAACAGCCAGCGGGGTGGCGGGGTTGGCGAACATGTAGATTGCCGTTGCGACCAGCAGCAGACCGGTGGCTAAGGACATCCAGTTATATTTTGAAAGCATGACACTCTACCCTTCGTATCAAATGCGTTAGTTATACACGTCCATTAAACCGCGAATATGTACTCTGCTACGACGTACCGGTCACTACTGGGCGAACTATTTCTACCGGTGAACACGCGCACCTCCCCTCGCCAGCGCATACGGAATACAGCACATACGGCGTCCAGCGGGCACAGCAAAGCCCCGCCTCCTGCGCCGTAACAGCATCAGGAGGCGGGGCTCACCACCAAACCCTATCGGGTCAGCTTGCGGTGCACCACGCGGTGCGGCTTAGCAGCCTCAGGGCCGAGGCGCTCAATCTTGTTCTTCTCGTAGGACTCGAAGTTACCCTCGAACCAGTACCACTGATCCGGGTTCTCATCGGTGCCCTCCCACGCCAAGATGTGGGTTGCCACGCGGTCCAGGAACCAACGGTCGTGAGAGACGACTACTGCACAGCCGGGGAATTCCAGCAGCGCATTTTCCAGGGATGCGAGGGTCTCAACGTCCAGGTCGTTAGTGGGCTCATCGAGCAGCAGCAGGTTACCGCCCTGCTTGAGGGTCAGCGCCAGGTTCAGACGGTTACGCTCACCACCGGAGAGCACACCCGCCTTCTTCTGCTGATCCGGGCCCTTGAAGCCGAACGCGGAAACGTACGCACGCGAAGGCATTTCAACGTTGCCGACCTGGATGTAGTCCAGACCGTCAGAGACGACCTCCCAGAGGCTCTTCTCCGGGTCGATGTTCGCGCGGTTCTGGTCGACGTACGAGATCTTCACGGTCTCGCCGACCTTCAGCTCACCGCCGTCCAGGGGCTCCAGGCCAACGATGGTCTTGAACAGGGTGGACTTACCCACACCGTTAGGACCAATCACACCCACAATGCCGTTACGGGGCAGGGAGAAGGACAGACCGTTAATCAGGGAACGGCCGTCGAAGCCCTTCTGCAGGTTCTCAGCCTCAATAACGACGTTACCCAGGCGGGGTCCCGGAGGAATCTGAATCTCTTCGAAGTCAAGCTTGCGGGTCTTCTCAGCCTCCGCAGCCATCTCCTCGTAGCGTGCCAGACGAGCCTTCGACTTAGCCTGGCGACCCTTAGCGTTGGAGCGGACCCAGTCCAGTTCCTCGCTCAGGCGCTTAGCGAGCTTAGCGTCCTTCTTGCCCTGAACTTCGAGGCGGGAACGCTTCTTCTCCAGGTAGGTGGAGTAGTTACCCTCGTAGGGGTACAGGTTACCGCGGTCAACCTCGGCGATCCATTCTGCCACGTGGTCGAGGAAGTAACGGTCGTGGGTAATCGCGATGACGGCACCCTCGTAGGACTGCAGGTGCTGCTCCAGCCAGAGCACGGACTCTGCGTCCAGGTGGTTGGTGGGCTCGTCGAGCAACAGCAGGTCGGGCTTCTGCAGCAACAGCTTGCACAGTGCCACGCGGCGGCGCTCACCACCGGAGAGGTGGGTGACGGGCATGTCAGCGGGCGGGCAGCGCAGCGCCTCCATTGCCTGCTCCAGCTGGGAGTCCAGGTCCCATGCGTTAGCGGCGTCGATAGCCTCCTGCAGCTGACCCATTTCTTCCATGAGGGCGTCGAAGTCAGCATCGGGCTCAGCCATGAGGGCGGAGATTTCGTTGAAGCGGTCCAGCTTGGACTTGATTTCGCCCACGCCTTCTTCAACATTGCCCAGAACGGTCTTTTCTTCGTTCAGCGGCGGCTCCTGCATGAGGATACCCACGGTGTAGCCTGCGGTCAGGCGTGCCTCACCGTTGGAGGGCTGGTCGAGGCCAGCCATGATCTTCAGGATGGTCGACTTACCCGCACCGTTCGGGCCAACCATACCGATCTTGGCGCCGGGGAAGAACGACATCGTCACGTCGTTAAGGATGACCTTGTCGCCCACAGTCTTGCGGGCCTTGATCATCTGATAAATAAATTCAGCCATAGTTACCTATTTTAGCGTGGATTCGGCTGAGGGTACGAGAGTTTTAGGTTGCATGCTATGCGAAGTACCACGCGGGTACTAGACTCGAAGCTATGAGCACAAACTCCTCCCCCAAACTTCTGGCACCCGAAGACCTCGAGCATGCCGTTGACCGCCTCGCGCTCGCCATGCCGCTGGCGACGCGTGATCAGCCGTTCGGCCCCGAACACACGGTGTACCGGGTGGGCGGCAAAATCTTCGCCATGTACACGGAGGGCATCGGCCACCCCATCGTGAACCTCAAAACCGACCCGGAAGAATCCGAGGTGCTGCGGCGCATCTACCCGAGTATCATTCCGGCATGGCACATGAATAAGCGACACTGGATTTCCGTAGGCGCCGGCGAAGGCATAACCGAGCGGGTTCTGGAGGAGCTGGTGGAGGATGCGTACCTGCGCGTCATGTACTCGCTACCCAAGGCGAAGCGACCCATCGAGTTCCGCGAGCGCCCAGTGCCCGAAAAGCATTAGGGCCTGAAGGAATCTTTTAAACAGCGGAGCGGGCGAGCACCGGTCCGGACCACCGGCTTGCTCACCCGCTTTGCAAAGCACATTCCTATCCGCGATTGGGAGGGTCATCAACCACGATGAACGCTCGAACCACCAAGCTCCATCCCATATATTGCGGGGTTCCGTACCATGCACCACTTGTGTGAATACGTGATAGTTGAGTCGGCGCCCTTGCCAGACCTTCCTATGCAGAGGAGGCGCTCACATGGGTGCACTGAATATTTCCCTTGAGTGACTCAGCTACGTCATGCGATGTAGCTGAGAGGGGATCGCTGTCTTCGCCCGAACTACCGGCACGGACGAATGTGTGCTCTCGGGAATAATAATAGCCTTTTTGCATCACGGTGTCACTTTCGGGTTGATGTATTCCACCGGTTCCTATTGAGCGTATTTCAGGTGTTTTATAGCGCCGAACCCACATATCCCATCACAGCGAAATACCTGCGGATTTTAAGCCCCGAAAAATCAAGGAGGGACCGCTCTAAACCCTCCTTATATCGCCTCCACATGGGCTAATACCCACTTAAAGCAATATTCAGAAAAGTTAGTGCGGCCCCTCACTATTTGAGATAAAAATGAGATAAACCCCTACTCAGAGCGATTACCGGCGGGGTTTATCTATTAATTCCCCAGAGTGACCGGTTACTCGCTGAACTCCACCTTCTCGAAGCTCATGGTGCCATCAGCGTGAGAAACAACGGTATTCGGGTCACGCTCACGACGAGCCGCCGCGTACGCATCATGGCTTGCCTCATCAACCCAGCGGGTCACCACAAAATAGTCGCCACCCTCATCCAGGGGGCGCCACAGCTCAAAACCCTCAAAGCCGGGGAAAGAGTCAGCGATGTGGCGGGCAGCGGCAAAGCGCTTCTCCAGCTCAGCACGATTGTCGCCAACGACAGCAAGACGGTGAACCTTAACAACGGACATGTGTCCTCCTTCTGTTGAGTACGTGCTTTCAACGATGAAAGCGTGCTACAACCTCGCATCAGCTATAGATGAGCTATGTTCTTAGCGAGGTTAACCTCAGAATAACGGTTCACGGGCACAAAAAATAGAGGTTAGCGCCAACTAACAGATATATGACGCTAACCCCCATTCAGAGAATCACGAGGCACCCACAAGCACCCGTTCGAAGCTTAGGAATCCGGCTGGGTCTGCACGGTATTAGGCTGCACGGTATTAGACTGTGCAGTATCAGACTGTGCCGCCTGAGCCGCACTATCAGCCTGCGTTGCGGGGTTCTTCTTCGCCTTCTTCTGAGCCGCCTTCGCCGGGTTCGCAAAATGCACCCCGCGCTCAGCCAAGAAACGGCGGTCCTTCTTATCCCACTGCTCCACCGGGTACGCCTCCAGCAGGTCCGGGCGGCGTTCCAGGGTGCGCTCAATCTGACGATCACGACGCCAACGCGCAATCGCACCGTGATTACCCGACAGCAGCACCTCCGGCACCTCACGCTCACGCCACACGGCGGGCTTCGTGTACACCGGATACTCCAGCAGGCCACCCGTATGCGACTCCTCCTCCAGGGAGGCGGGGTTACCCATCGCGCCCGGAATCAGGCGGGTGATAGCCTCAATCATTGCCATGACCGCGACCTCACCGCCGTAGAGCACGTAATCGCCCAGGGACACGGGCATCACGCGGAAGCTCTCCTGCGCCCAGTCCAGCACGCGCTCGTCAATGCCCTCGTAGCGCGCCGGAGCGAAGACAATATGCTTCTCCTCCGCCAGCTCGTACGCCATCGCCTGATCAAAAACGGCACCCGCAGGGGACGGGACAATCAGCAGCGGACGGGTATCAGCGGCGGGCTCAGCACCTTCAGTAGAGTCTTCGGAAGCATTCAGAGGGGAGGCGGCAAGCACCTCATCCAGCGCCAAGCCCCACGGCTCCGCCTTCATCACCATGCCCGCTCCACCGCCGTACGGGGTGTCATCCACCGTGCGGTGACGGTCAAACGTGTAATCGCGCAGGTCGTGCAGGTGCAGGTCCACCAGGCCCTTCTCACGCGCCTTACCCAGCAGGGACAGCTTCAGCGGCTCCAGGTACTCGGGGAAAATCGTGACCACGTCGTAGCGCACGGACTACTCCCCCGCCTGCTCGGTCGCCTGCGCAGAATCCTGCTCAGCATCTTCGACCAGGTCAATCAGACCCGCCGGAGGAGTCAACAGCACAAAGCCGGGCTCATCCTCGGTCGAGGGAACCACCTCGGGCACAATCTCCTCAACAAAAGGAATCATGATCTCTTCACCCGCACCGGATGCAAGGCGCGGCGAACGAGCCAGCTTAATCAGCAGCAAATCCTGAACCGGCATGGTCTGCAGACCGGTCACCTTACCCAGCGGCTTACCCACAGCCGGGTTATCCACGGGGCTCTCCCCCTCGGGAACATCCGCCAGCAGGTACACGGGCAGGTTCACCAGCTCCTGCTCGTAGAAGCCCTCTTCATCGCCCTCATCCTCGGGAACCTCGTAAACCAGGCGGCTGCCGCGCAGCTCCTCAGCCTGGTTGCGGGTAGTCACCTCATCAAAACGGACCACCAGAATCTTCTTGTTCCAGCGGGCACCGGCAACCGTCAGCTCACCGGTAGGCGCCACAGAAGCGGCAGCAGAGCCGGGCTTGAAATTCTCGATACCGAGCACCTCACCGCGGGCAAAACGCTCCTGCGGGGCATCAGTAAAGAGCTGAACCGTCACCTCACCACGAATACCGTGAGGCTTACCGATACGAGCCACCACAACCTGCATAATTTTCCTCCGCTGGATACAAGCTAAAAACCTACGCCGTGCACGTGCACGGCTCCCACTATTCTACCGGGCACTTAGGACAGGCGCATTCTGCCGCCTCTCCCCCGCTGTCTTTCCCCGCCTCCACGGCGGCCGGAGCGAGCGCTCGCACAGATAACTCATGCTGATAACTCACGCCGACAACTCAGAAGAGAAAGCGGGTACGCGAAAGCCCCCGCCTTCCGGAAAAACTCCGGGAGCGGGGGCTTCAAGCGTTTACGAGCTAGCGTCGCTTTTTGTCGGTGTCGATAATGTCGATACGCATCGGCTCGCCATCAGAAATAGCGTCCATCACCAGACGGATGCTCTTGGCGGTACGACCAGACCTGCCGATAACTCGGCCCAGGTCATCCGGATGCACGCGAACCTCAAGGGTTTCACGGTGACGCTGAGTGCGCAGGCGCACCTTCACGTCCTCCGGACGATCGACAATCCCTCGAACCAGGTGTTCGAGTGCGTCAGCCAACATAATTACTCAGCTGCTTCCTCAGCCTCAGCCTCGGGTGCTGCTTCCTCAGCAGCCTCTTCAGCCTTCTCAGCCTTGGGGGTGATAGCCTCGGGCAGAATCACGGAACCCTTTTCGGGAACAACGAACTCAGCCTTAGCCTCGACGGGCAGAACCTTGGACTCTGCCTTCTCGCCCTTGAATGCAGCCCAGTCGCCCGAGAGCTTCAGCAGAGCCAGAACCTGCTCGGTCGGCTGTGCGCCGACGGAGAGCCAGTACTGAGCACGCTCAGAGTTGATCTCGATACGCGAGGGGTGCTCGGTCGGGTGGTAAATACCGATCTCTTCGATGGTCTTACCGTCGCGCTTGACGCGCGAATCAGCGATCACGACGCGGTAACGAGGATCGCGGATCTTACCCATACGCTTGAGACGAATCTTAACAGCCACTTTAGTGGTTACTCCTGTTTCATAATTTGGTGCGAGGCACACGGTTCAGCACCCGTGGGGCGGGCCATTCACGGCGCCTCTATGGACACAACGGCGCGCGAAGAGAGGGGTCGCGCGTCGCCGGGTACTCAGCTAGGGTATCAGAGCCCAAGATTTTAAGCTAGCGACACGGAAAAATAATTGCCGCAGGCACCGAACATCACTTTTAAACAGTGTTCTGTGCCCGATGATACGCCCGGCTACTAGGCTCTGATGGGACACACTCGGCGAGCCCCTCATCGACGAGCTCTAGTCGAGGTTGCTCATCTCCAGAGTCTCCCCCGTCTCCAGGGCGCGGTAGCACTCACGCAGACGCTCCACCATCGACGGACGCACGTAGCCCTCCAGGTTCTCCGGAGCAACCCACTCATAGGTCACCAGCTCAGCATCCTGCAGGGTAATCTTCGTATCCGCCGCAATCACGCCGCCGTCATACATGTAGTAGGTCGAATCACCCCACACACCCAGCGACAAGCCGTGGAAAATCAGCAGCACGCGACCCAGCTTCACATCCAGGCCCAGCTCCTCCACAATCTCACGCTCACAACCAGGCTTGGGGGCCTCGCCCGCCTCCACGGTGCCGCCGGGAAGAATCCAGCCGTCCTTATAGTTCGGCTTCACCAGCAGCATCTCGCCGCGCTCATTACGAATCAGCGCGCCCGCCGCCAAACGGCGCGTGGGCAAGGTGGCGATAAAAGCCTTCAGCTCTTCATCGCTCAGATAGGAATCCTTCATGGCTTCTTTCCTTTAGCGGTCGGTTTTCTTCGCAGCGCGCTGCCTGATGCTACGCACTATACCCAGGGCACGCTCACGCAGTCCAGAGGGTGCCTGCTCCATGGACGGGGCGGCATCCTCCACCGTGCGGTAGTGGCCCTCACGTAGGTCATCAATCAGAGTACGCTTGGTCGAGGGTTGCTCCCCTGCGGTGTCACCCGGATGCACCAGCTCAGCATCCGCCACCGGGCGGGCATGCTTCTTCCGCTGCATCTCGTCGAAAGAATGCAGAATCGTCGGAATCAGAGCCGTCTCAACCGTGGCATTCAGCGCAAAGAGTGCGGCAGCCACCGAGAACTTACGGCTCGCCTTACCCTGCGCACGGCGGCGGCGCGCCACATTCGCCAAGGTCAGAGCGATAGCGCTCTGAGCGGTCACATCCGCACCCAGGACCAGACCCACGCGGCGGGTCTTCGCACGAATCTGCTCCGGAGTCAGGCGCTTTTTCGAGGCAGGCTTCTTCGAGACAGACCACGCGGAGGGGGATGCCTGCGTTGCCTGAGACGGAACATCTTCAGCAGATGCGTTCTCAGACGGTGCATCATCAGATCCCGCGGCATCAGAAGGCGCGTCCTCAGCAGGGTTCGCCTCGGACTGCGATGCGGCTGACTGTTCTGCGGCAGAGTGTTCTGTTGCGGACTTGGCGGAGTGCGGTGCCAGGGCAGCCCGCAAATGCGCAAGAATGGCTTCTTCTTCCTCCGGGGTGAACTTCCTGCCACCCGTAGGCTGCGCGTCGTCCCTATCGAAATCACGGTCCTGCTCGTAGGGACCCTCGAAGTCATCAAACGGCTCAGAGTCCAGGAAGTCTTCTTCCTCATCAAGAGCGTCTTTCGGGAAAGACATGTGCGTGTACTCGAAGGGAATATGGCCTTCGCTGATGGCGTCCATCCACTCGGCGAGGGTCACGCGGCGACCGGTCGCAACCAGTCGGTAGCTACGCTCCATGGGCGAGGGGAAGTTACCCGGGTAGGGTTCAATCTCCTCGTCATCCTCGAAGGAATCATCCTCTACGGGGGTGCTCTCGGAGAAGGTAGCCTCGACAACGGAGTCATCCAGCGGGAAGGTAACGTCCAGGGCTTCAGAAGTCTGCGCCTCATCAGCCGAATCAGCTGCGTCGGCAGAGTTAGTCTCAGCAGAGTCAGCCGCAGGCTGCGCGAAGCCCTCATCCTCATTGCCGAAGATGCGCGCCGTACTAATCGACGCCACATCAAAACCGGTGGTCGGCACCAGCGCCAGCTCCGTGGGAACATCCAGTAGCTGCAGCACCGACTCCAATGCCAGGGTATTGCTCGTATCGCGCAGGTACGCATTCAGGCGGCGACCGGCAATGGAGTCAGCCTCCACACCAAACATCGCCATGACATTAGCGATACCCTGCTCGATTTCATCCTCATCAGAACCGAAAATCTTCGAACCCGCCAGCTCCGGGGCGCTACCGGGAAGCTCCGAGAGCAGGTCCTCCAGCACGCCGCCAAAACGTGCGACTTCCTCGCGGCTGAGGGCACGGTTCAGGCGCTTAGGCACACGCTGCCAGGTGAACTCCTCCACGATATTCTCGTAGGGTTCACCGAACGCCTCCAGGTACCACTCCTCATCCGAGTAGGGCTCACGGGCGGGCTCCTCATAGACCACCAGGTGCTGCTGGTTCGCGTTGCCCTCAGCAATCAGGGCGTTGCAGTTCAGCAGGCCCAGCAGAGCCATCAAATCCACCGGGTCGGCAGAAATGAGGGTCCACTCCCCCGCCGGCGCGGCAACAACCTGCCGGGTACCGGCAGGAAGGTACGCCAAAAGAAGCCCGGTAATCATGTCAATGGGCAGGTCAACGAGCATGGCGGCGTCACCGTCCACCAGGAACTCCAGCTCACCCTGACCACCGGGAAGCTCCTCCCACACGGTCGCCTCACCCTCGAGGGCGGCACCGGTAACCGGCAGCTGATCCACCAGCTGAGCCACATAATCCTCAACCGGAGTACCCACGTGCAGGTGGCCGTCAGCGACCTCCAGCACGTTCATGTAGCCCTCATCGTCCACCGCGCACAGCACGTAGAGCTGCACCTGGTGCTCACCCATCTCGTAAGCAATCAGCTCCGGGGAGGCGGCGGTCGCCTCAATGAGGGCGGCAATCAGCTCCTCATCGGTAGTGGAACGAGCCATGATGCGGCGGCGCTGAATCTTCTCCTCCAGCTCCATGGTCTGCTCGATGCGCTCATTGCGCTGCTTCTCAGCGGTGCGCTCCTCATCCTGGGCGCGCAGGTACTCGGGGCTATCCGACTCACCGGTTCCGGCAGGTGCGGGGGCATCCTCCCACATGCCGGTGAGCTTATCGACGGTCCACTCTTCGCTCTCCAGGGCGGCGGCGAGGCGGTCAACCTTCGTACGGTCGTTCCAGGCACGCTGCTTATCGGGGTCTTCCGCCTTCACCTCATCATGCATGCTGCGGGCCTCACGAATGAGGTTCAGAATGGTTGCGGCAACGTCGTCAACGGCGGGGTCGTCACTCTCGCTGGAGTAGACGAGGTCGCCCGCCAGTTCGGCGGAGTGCTCCCCGTACTCGAGGGCGATACGCGCCCAGACGGGGATGTACCCGGGAAGGATGCTCGAATCATCGTCGAAGCCGTCCGCAAAGTCGCCTGCGATGCCGTCTTCAAGATCGCCCGAAAGGTCCTCTTCAAGAACCTCTGCGAGAGCATCAGAGAAGCCCAGCGAGCCCTCCTCAACTGCAGACTCGCCTGCAGACTCCTCTACAGACTCAGCGGCAGATGCGCCGGCAGGGTCCTCTACAGCATCATCAGCGAAGGCGCGCTGAGACCACGGCATGACCTGCTCATTCAGCTGATTATCCGCGTTCTCTCGATCCCAATTCTGCTCGTTCTGAGCCATTGATACCTTCCCTTCACACCATTCATGCACCCAAACCGGGCACCATACCGGTACGGGTGCGCCCGTCACCACGTGCGCACCCGTACCACCCCTTACCGGGCTCATATTTGCTCTTACTGCAGGAACTTCTCGAAGCCCTTCGGCAGGTTCATGCTGGACAGATCCATCTCCTGGTTCTGAGCCTGCTGACCGAATGCAGCACCGGCGCGAGCCTGCTGCGCCTTAGCTGCTGCCGCCTCCTGCGCCGCACGCTTCTGCGGGTTGCCGGAGCGAGCCTTCTTCTTCTTGTTGTTGTTCTTCGCGTTCTTACGAGCGCCACCGGCCGCAGCCGCCATACCGGGCATCTGCATACCACCGGGCATGCCGGGCATCTTGCCCGAAGCGAGCTTCTTCATCATCTTCTGAGCCTGAGCGAAACGCTCCATCAGCTGGTTCACCTCAGACACAGTCACACCCGCACCCTTAGCGATACGGGCACGGCGAGAACCGTTAATGATGCGCGGAGCCACACGCTCATGCGGGGTCATGGAGCGAACAATCGCCTCCACGCGGTCAATCTCGCGCTCGTCAAAAGCCTCAAGCTGCTGACGCATCTGAGCCGCACCGGGCATCATCATGAGCAGCTTCTTCATGGAACCAAGCTTACGAATCTGCTGCATCTGAGCCAGGAAGTCCTCAAAAGTGAAGTCTTCCTGATCGATGAACTTCTTCGCCATGCGGTCGGCTTCAGCCTTATCCCACTGAGCTTCAGCCTGCTCAATCAGAGTCAGGATGTCACCCATATCCAGGATGCGGCTTGCCATACGGTCCGGGTGGAACTGCTCAAAGTCAGTGACGTTCTCACCGGTGGACGCGAACATAATCGGCTTGCCGGTCACCGAAGCCACCGACAGCGCCGCACCACCGCGGGCGTCACCATCAAGCTTAGACAGGACCACACCGGTGAAGTCCACACCCTCGTTGAAGGCGTTAGCGGTGTTCACGGCGTCCTGACCGATCATCGCATCGATGACGAACAGAACTTCGTGCGGCTCAATAGCGTCACGAATGTTACGTGCCTGTTGCATGAGCTCGGCGTCAACACCCAGACGACCCGCGGTATCGACAATCACCACGTCGTGCAGCTTAGCGCGAGCCTCAGCCACACCGTCACGTGCCACCTGCACGGGATCGCCGGTGGGTACGTCAAACTCGCTGGTCACACCGGGGTGCGGCGCGTACACGGGCACGCCCGCACGCTCACCGACAACCTTCAACTGGGTCACCGCGTTGGGGCGCTGCAGGTCGGATGCAATCAGCATCGGGGTGTGACCCTGGCCCTTCAGCCAGTGAGCCAGCTTGCCCGCCAGGGTGGTCTTACCGGCACCCTGCAGACCCGCCAGCATGATGATGGTCGGGCCGCTCTTCGCCATGTTGATGCGGCGGGTCGAACCGCCGAGGATGCTCACCAGCTCCTCGTTCACAATCTTGACGATCTGCTGGGAGGGGTTCAGCGCCTCGGAAACTTCCGCACCGAGAGCGCGTTCCTTCACGTGGGCGGTAAATTCGCGGACCACGGGGACGGCGACGTCAGCGTCGAGCAGGGCGCGGCGGATTTCGCGGACGGTTGCATCAATGTCTGCCTCGGAGAGGCGGCCCTTGCCGCGCAGGTTCTTAAAAGTTGCCGTCAAGCGGTCGGAGAGAGAATTGAACACGAGCCGTGATCACTTTCTTAACGTTGAGGTGGCCCCCAGCCGCGAAGGCGAACGGGGATGGTTAGTCAGTCTTTAAGGATACAGGATGCGCGCTTTCTCCCCCGCCTCCACCTGTGGATAAGTGGCACCGGTTCACCCTGAGCTCAGGATTTACACTCAACGTCCCCTCCCGCACCCTTCCTACATCCCTCGGCAAATGCGCGGCAGGTACCAGACACCCCCGTGTAGAGGCGCAACAGAAACCCTCAGCAGATGTTCCGCACCCCGCCTCAGCCTGCTCAACACGTCAGATAGATTAGATTTTCTAGACAGCCTGGGTTAGAATTCTAAAGGTGTTACGCACAAATGCGTGATACGCCCGAGTGGCGGAATTGGCAGACGCGCCTGACTCAAAATCAGGTTCTTCGGAGTGTGGGTTCGAGTCCCACCTCGGGCACCAACGCAAAAGCGGCGGGAAAGCTTGAAGCTTTCCCGCCGCTTTTGCGTATCTACTTCTACTTTTACGCCCACCCGGCCCACCCGCGCATCGGATGCGGCAACAATAAAGGCACAAGAAACCGCCGCCCGGCCGTGAGAGTTCACGACCGGGAGGCGGTTCTATATACCTAGCGTGCAGGCTGAGGATTACCCTCAGCTACGCATCGAAAAAGATTGGTGAGCGGTTTAGCGCTTGACCTCGTCCTCCTCGTAAGGACGCAGAGCCTCGCGCTCGCCCTCAGCACCGTGGACGCGGTGTACCTGAACCATGTTGGTGGTACCTGCGCGGCCTGCGGGAGCACCGGCAGCAACGACGACCAGGTCGCCAGCTTCTGCCAGACCGTTCTTCAGCAGGTACTCGTCCACGAACTGGAACAGACCTTCCTGATCGGTGATCATCTCAACCTGCTCAGCGTCAACGCCCCACAGCATGGACAGGAAGGAGCGAACCTTCGAGCTGGTGGTGAACGCAACAATCGGGGTCTCGGGACGCAGACGTGCCAGACGACGTGCCGAGTCACCGGACTGGGTGAAAGTAACGATGAGCTTTGCATCCAGCTGGTCAGCGATGTTCACTGCTGCGCGGGTAATTGCGCCACCGCGGGTGCGGGGCTTGCGGTCCAGCTCGGGCACGCGGTACAGGCCGCCCTTTTCGGTATCCTGAACGATTGCAGCCATAGCCTGCAGGGTCAGGATCGGGTACTTACCGACCGAGGTCTCACCGGAGAGCATCACTGCGTCTGCGCCGTCGAGGATTGCGTTAGCGCAGTCAGAAACCTCTGCACGGGTGGGGACGGGGTTGTCGGTCATGGACTCGAGCACCTGGGTTGCCACGATGACGGGCTTTGCCCAGCGGCGTGCCATGTCGATAGCCTTCTTCTGGACGAGGGGAACCTCGGAGAAGGGCAGCTCAACACCGAGGTCACCACGAGCGACCATGATGCCGTCGAACTTGTCGATGATGTCCTGCAGGTTCTCAACTGCCTGGGGCTTCTCGATCTTGGCGATAACGGGTACGCGGATACCCTCTTCTTCCATGATCTTGTGGACGGGGTCAACGTCTGCACCGGTACGGACGAAGGAGAGTGCAATGATGTCTGCACCCATCTTCAGTGCGAAGCGCAGGTCGTTTGCGTCCTTCTCGGTCAGCGCGGGCAGGGAGACTGCTGCGCCGGGCAGGTTGATGCCCTTGTTGTTGGAGATGGGGCCACCGACGACCACGCGGGTGCGAACGCGGGTGGGGGTTACCTCAATAGCTTCGAGGCGGATCTTACCGTCGTCGAGCAGGAGCTTGTCGCCGAGCTTTACGTCGCCGGGCAGACCCTTGTAGGTGGTGCCACAGATTTCTGCGGTACCTTCAACGTCTTCGGAAGTGATGGTGAAGTCTGCGCCGGGCTCAAGGTATTCCTTGCCGTTTGCGAAACGCTCGAGGCGAATCTTGGGGCCCTGCAGGTCGGCGAGGATAGCAACGTCCTTACCGAGCTTTGCAGACTCTTCACGGATGGTGTCATAGCGTGCCTGGTGCTCGGCGTGGTCACCGTGGCTCATGTTCAGACGGGCGACGTTCAGGCCAGCCTTGATTGCCTCGGAGATCTTCTCGGGGGACTCGATTGCCGGACCGATGGTTGCAACGATTTTTGCGCGCCTCATGTACCTAACCTTTGTGTGTTGTTTTGTGTGACCTCTGAGGGTTCACACTGATTTTCCGGGGAAGACTAACGTCAAATTCCCAATTATTCCCACGTGTTCTAACAAGTAACCACATGCCGGATGCGTGGGACTCTTTCTCAATTATAGGGGTTTTGCGCCCTCTTGGGTATGCTTCTCCCAACTCTTTCCACCGAAGAACTTGTGTTTCACGTCGCATTTTATGCACCCCTTCCCCACCTACTGTTCACCTCACCCAAACCCACCTCACAGTCCCCGCGCCTCCATGTCACCCAGAAAGTAAATTAGGGTGCTTTTTACCTATAGAAAATGGGCACTGTGCAATATTTAGTCACACTCGAGAACCTTCGGGCGTGTTTCAAAAACATAGAGACACTCAGAGTGGGCTATGAGAAGATAGATAGGGCATCCAAGGGCTGGGCGATTTCACATTTTCGCGCGCCTAGCCTATATTGGAACCCATAATTAGTATTTGAAATGCGAAATATATCTGGAAGGTTCACAGATGACTACTCGCGTGCTGATTATCTTCGGCTCCACCTACGGCTACACCGAACAGTACGCCACCTGGCTGGCAGAAGATCTGCGTGCACTCCCGCAGGCTCCCGAAGTTGAGACTGTCCCCGCCTCCAAGGTCACCCCCGAGCAGGCAGAGACATTCGATGCTTTCGTCATTGCCGGCAGCGACTACGGTGGATTCCTCAACGGCGCACCGGCACTTCGCAAGAAGATTCTGCCGATCATTGCGCCCAAGAAGAACCGCACCGCCTTCTTCACCGTCTCCTTCACCGGTGAGTACTCGAAGAAGCTGCTGGACAAGGCCGTCGCCAAGAGCTACACCCCCGAACTGACCGAAGGTCGCCCCGTCTACCACCTGCGTGGCGGCATCGACTTTGACAAGATTTCACTGGCTCACAAGACCGCGCTGAAAGGCCCGGTCCGCGCATGGCTCATGGCCAACCCGAACCCCAACGAGGGCATCAAGCAGATGCTCGAATGCTACAAGACCGGCAAGGCTGAGTACATCGACCGCGAGACCCTCAAGCCGCTGGTCGAGGACATCGCCAAGTTCCTCTAAGCCCTCGAAATTTTAAAAAATTCGAGGAAAAATAAACTTTCGCCTCTTCCCTCCCGATCTTTCAGCCGGACATCAGAACCTGAAAGAGCGGGCGGGAAGAGCCGAGAAAAACGTGCCAACAGGCACCATATACGTGGTCGATGACTCTTCATCTCTCCTGCATCGACCATGAAACTCCGGGTGCCGGTGCGAGGCCGCGCCAAATACAGTACCCGGAACATGAGGGGTGGGTCTTTGTGTGTGCGGCCCACCCCTTTCCTTATGCCCAAAAGCCGACTCAGAAGTCGCAAGAGGCACCGCCCGGCGCATCAGCACCCGACTGCATCCCGGCAACGTAGCTCTAGATGCTGCGGCCCACCCTGCACAACGAACCGACGCAGCAACACCCCAATACAGCAGTCCACAGAGTGAAATTCGCAACGCCCCGGCGTGTCGCGTGCCTAAAATTTTGTCCCAAAAACTTGAGCCAATAAATGCACCAACAAGCCACAAAGTAAAACAGGCACCCCAAAGATTCTAGGTTACTGTGCACTCTGCGAAAGATATGCCGCCAGAATGACACCCCAAATCATTGCGCACATCGGTGCAGGTACCGTACGCTGTTAGCTGTGTCAGCCGCATGACATACCCGGCAACCGACACACATCACTTCAACTACCCCACATATTCACTCGTGTCAGAAGCCCCCACACAGGGCCACATCGACACATCCACCTCTCAAACACAGGCAAAATCTATGAAGAAACTCCAGACTGCCGCACGCTCCGCGGCAGCCCGCTCCATCATGGCGTCCGCAGGTGCACTCTCCCTCGTCGCCGCATCCCTCACCTCCGTTCCCGCGGCCTTCGCCGCCCCCAGCGCGAGCGCAGCCACAGAGGTCAACCCCAACGCATCCTACGAGGAGCTCACCTACGCCCCCGCCCCGGATGCATCCCTGGTCGAACGCTCCAACCCCGCCATGGGTGCGGGCGAGCGCGAACGCCTGGGCACCGCCAACGCGCGAACCGGCGCCACCTCCCCCGCTTCCACCGCGACCCTGAGCGGTATTTCCGCGACCCAGAGCTCCGCGCAGGGTCTGGGAGCTGGTCGAGCTCCGGCAGCCGGTCAGGCACTGGCACCCGGTCAAGCGCTGGCACAGGGCCGCTCCGCATGGACCCCCTCCGGCGGCACCCTCGGCATGGATGTCTCTTCGCACCAGCAGAACGTGGACTGGGCGAGCGCCTACGCCGCAGGTTCCCGCTTCGCCTACGTGAAGGCAACCGAGGGCGGCTACTACGCCAACCCCTACTTCGGTCAGCAGTACAACGGTTCGGCACAGGTCGGCATGGTGCGCGGCGCCTACCACTTCGCAAACCCCCGCACCTCCTCGGGTGCCGATCAGGCACGCTACTTCGTGCAGAATGGTGGCGCGTGGACTGCCGACGGCAAGACCCTGCCCGGTCTGCTGGACATCGAGTTCAACCCCTACCCCGCCTACGGCAACACCTGCTACAACATGACCCCGGCGCAGCTGACCGCCTGGACCCGCGACTTCGTGGACACCTACCGTTCACTGACCGGTCGCGCCCCGATGGTGTACACCGCAACCTCCTGGTGGTCGCACTGCGTGGGTTCGCCGCAGTTCGGCGCTCTGCCGCTGCACCTGGCAAGCTACTCCACCGTGGTCGGTGCGATTCCGGCGGGTTGGAGCGGCTACGACATTTGGCAGTTCACTGACTCGGGCCCGTTCGTGGGTGACTCGAACTTCTTCCCCGGCACCGTGAACGATCTGAAGGTTCTGGCAAAGAACCCCAACGCGGTGCACCGCAACTGGTCGAACGGCCAGGATCGCGCAGCGGAAGACCGTTCGGCAGAAGACCGCGCGGTACAGGATTCGAACGTGGTGACCACCGCGACCGGCTCGATTGATATTCGCACCGGCATCGGCAGCTACTGGAATAAGAATCGCTCCTTCTACGGCAACCCGATTGGCACCGAGTACTCTCTGGGTCACGGCGTGTATGCGCAGAAGTTCACCAACGGCAAGACCATCTACTGGACGAACTCTCACGGTTCGCACTGGCTGGTCACCAACGGCGGCCTGGATTATAAGTTCCGCTCGGACGTGGCACGATTCCGCGGCCTGACCACCAACGAGGAAACCCGCTCCGACACCATCGCGGTCTCCTTCGCCAACGGTGAGGGTGGCTACTGGTCCAACGCATACGGAACCCACATCCTCAACGAGCGCGGCGCCATCTATGCAACCTGGCGCAAGGCAGGCATGAAGGGCGCGCCCACCACTGACGAGCAGAATCTGGGCAACGGCATCATCAAGCAGGAATTCACCGGCAGCACCACCTACGTGTGGTCCGCACAGACCGGCACCCACCGCCTGCACACCGGCGGCGCGTTCTACCACCGTTTCCTGCAGCACCGCGGCACCTGGGGTGCACCGGTGACCGACGAAACCGCCACCTCCACGGGTGCTCAGGTGCGATTCGCCTCCGGCAAGGTACTGCTCTGGTCGGATGCGTACGGTGCGTACGAGACCAACGGTAACGGCGCAATCTTCAAGCACTGGGAGAAGAATACCGCTCGCTACGGTGCGGCACGCGGCGACGAGTCCTACGCGAACGGCGTGTACTACATGGACTTTGAGCGTGGCACGATCCGCTGGACCGCGCAGCGTGGTATCTACTAAGAGCGTGGCATTTACTCAACGGCGCGGCAGCTAATAAACGCTACAACGCGCATATAAAAACGAGGGGCACCTGGCAGAGGTGCCCCTCGTTCTTTTGCTACAGGGCGCATCTTCTGAACAACACAAAAATCAAGATGCGTTCTGCAGCGGGTGGGTTACCGAGTGAGTAGAGAACCCGGCTATGTTACCCGTGCCGGCAGGTAAATTTATAGCGTGGCGGGCGAACCACCACGAAGTCATGCAATGTCCTAAAAGCCCCGGATTAGTGTGGCGGACATAATCCCCATTGACTATGTCCGTGGGGCCCACACTAATCGTTGGTGAGACCTCACCCCGAAGGTGTCTAGAGGGGCGCCTGACCGGAAGTAAGGACTCAACGGTGAATAACGGCACGGTACGAAGATGCTGAAATTCACCCGGGTATGGCGTTCCGTAAGAAGGAATCGATATCTAGGAGGGCCGAAACCTTCACGCGTCATATCCCGTTACATCTAGGGTAGGTGTAGCGACGTGCGAAACCTATCTCTTCGGCAAATATTACGCTTCAACCATTGGTTGAATGTTTACAATACAAGTATGCATTTTGAGGCCTATAGATGTCAAACAAAATGCTATATTGAACTAATTTTGTGAGAATTTTGAGATATTCCCCGAATATTTCAAAATAAATTCCTGCGTATATTACGTTTAGGTGCCTAGTACTCACAGAGGAATTCGGCTCCTCACGATAACGGCTCTCAACAATCCGGAACCCTAAAACGCCGCGTTAAAAACACTAAGGCGCACCCCGCGTCGTATGCACAGCAGAAAGAGTACCCCTACTCCCCCGCCACACGGGATGCGCCCTAGGCGCTATAACCATCGAAACTACCGGCAAGACCCCAGCCGAGTGAGATCTTGAGGCCTTACCGGGCGCCTCGACCCATCCGCTAGCTTAGAGGCTAGCGAAGTCCAGAACCATACGGCCGGTAATCTTACCCGCCGCCATTTCCTCGAAGACAGCCGGTGCATCGTCAACCTCACGCAACTGAACCACCGGAACCACGATGCCGTCAGCACCGAACTGGAATGCCTCCGCCAGATCCTGACGGGTACCCACCAGGGAACCCACCACGCGGATACCGTCCAGAATAATCTTCACAATGGACAACTCCATCATCTCCGAAGGCAGACCAACAGCCACCACGGAACCGCCCGCACGAACCGACTCAACAGCCTGGTTGAATGCAACCTTCGACACCGCGGTCACCACAGCAGCGTGAGCGCCACCGCCGGTCAGCTCGCGAATACGAGCCGGAACGTCCTCAACCTCACGACCGTTGATGACGTAATCAGCGCCGGTCTCACGAGCCAGAGCCAGCTTGTCGTCGTTGATATCAACAGCGATAACCTTGGCGCCGAAAACCTTCTTAGCGTACTGAACAGCCAGGTTGCCCAGACCGCCCGCACCGTAAGCAACCAGCCACTCACCGGGGCGAACCAGCGACTCTTTAATTGCCTTGTAGGTGGTCACACCAGCGCAGGTAATGGAGCTTGCCTGTGCCGGGTCAAGGCCCTCGGGAACCTTCACAGCGTAATCAGCGGTCACCAGGGTGTACTCGCTCATGCCGCCATCAACCGAGTAGCCTGCGTTCTTCACCGAACGGCACAGGGTCTCACGGCCCGAGGTGCAGTACTCACAGTGGCCGCAGCCCTCGAAGAACCAAGCCACCGACACGCGGTCGCCTTCCTTCAGGGACTCAACACCCTCGCCGACCTTGACGACACGGCCGATGCCCTCGTGACCCAGAATACGACCCGGAACCTCACCGAAGTCACCGGAAGCCACGTGCAGGTCAGTGTGGCACACGCCCGAGTACTCAATCTTCACGAGCGCCTGGCCGTGACCGACAGCCGGAACGGGAACCTCACGGACAACAACCGAACCGTCAACCTTCTCAGGGACAACAACAGCCTTCATGGTTTCCTTGCACATGACCTAAACTCCTTAGTCATCGGTGGTCACGCTCAAGCCGCAATCTGCAATCTGCAATCTGCGCTGTGCAACCTAGCGGGGTGAGCGTGCGTATTCTTTACATTTCCACCGTAAAATGATGAGCCGCCAATCTAAAGGACCTTCCCCGAATATGACAGAGGGGTTAGATAGAGGCCTTCTCACGAGCGAGGATGATCTTTCGATAAGGTCTATTCCGACCAATGCGCTAAACCGCCAAAGGTTGATATGACGCTATGACGAAACAACACAGAAGATGAGAATGCCTCCCAAACAAGCGGTTTGGGAGGCACTCAGAAAAAATTTAAATATTAAGTTTGAGGCGCATACCACCCTAAAGAAAGGGTTCATTCTACACCTATACGATTCCTACAGGCGCATAGGAACTCTTAGCCGATGAGACTTAGCTGCCTAGAAGCAGAAAGCAACCTCAATATAGCCAGCGCCGCGCTCACCCGGACCATTCGGAGCATTCAACGCCCAACCCAGATCCATGATGCGCACCGTAGAATCCATGAACGTACCGCCGCCAGCGCCACCGCCAGCCAGCTGCACCGAACCCACCGCATAGCGGGCACGAGCCGCATCATTATTCCACTTCTGCGACACCACACGAGCCGAAACGCTCAACGCAGCACCGGAACCGCCGCCGCCATAACCGGCGCCACCGCCTCCAGAAACCACTGACTGGTAGCCGTTAAACAGCTCACCAGCGTTCGACGGGCGGTTATCGGTACCCTCCGGAGTCTGATCCCACTGGTACGAATAGCTCGCCACACCATCGGCGCCCTTCGCGCGGAAACCGCTCGCACCCGCTGCACCGGCAGTCGCAGTGCTCACCAGCTTCTGGGTGGAGGTGCTCGAAAAACCAATCACCGGACCATCAGCAGTCGGCGGGTTCAGCTTCTCGCCGCCAGCACCGCCCACACCACCGGCGGCACCCGAACCCGGGTTCACCGTCAGAATCGGATTAGACTGCACCTCGTACGAGGTGAAACCAACAAAACCGGGCGAACCGTCGCCGTCACCCGAACCAGCGCCACCACCGGTGCTGAACTGGTGCTCGCCACCGGAGCTATCGAGCGAATAGTGCGCGGTCGGGCGCACAGCACCCGCATTCGCGGGGTTCGGCAGAACCGTCGCATACGACGCCAGAACGCCAGCACCGCCGCCGCCACCGGCAACAATCATCGGCACGCCATCCACCTCAATAGCGGACGAACCACCGCCGGACGCCGAATACAGCACAGCGCTCATGCCGCCGCGACCGGTCACACCGCCAGAAATGCGGGTCAAATCATTAATCGCAGAAACAACATTCGCGGGAACCGGCGAAGAAGCCTTCGAGGAGCCGCCCACGCCGTAGCCGTCGCCGCCCTCAGCGGGCTTCAGCTCACCATTACCGATACCACCCGAACCGGCAGTCAGAGTAATAGTCTGGCCGCCGCGCACAGCCATAGAACCCTCCACCATGGCGCCGGAACCGGCATCAGCCACAGTGTAGTTCGTGCCGCCAGCACCGCCCACAGCGGTAAAACGCATACGCTTAGCGCCCGCAGGAACCGTCAGCACGGCAACCTTCTTCACGCCATCACCGGCAGTGACCATCGTCGAATCCTCGTAAGGTCCGGTGCACTCGCCTTCCTCATCAGAAGCCGCATACGCCGGAATCACCGAAGAAGCCACAACAACCGGAGCAGCCCACGCCGCACCAGCCACCAGACGACGACGGGTCAGACCCGGGCGAGAAGAAGGAGAAACGGGGCGCGAAGAATCGCCGGCAGAAGAGCTCACGATAAAAATCCTGTACGTTGAGTGGGTGTTTCTAAACGCAGACGCGACGGGCGTTCGAAGAGCCTCATGCCCCTTACGCGGAGCCTCATACTCCTTACGCGGGTGCCCGCCACACGCAATACCTCTATTATGCCTTCTCAACAGCCCAAATCCACGCAGGGTCCCGGCACATGCCACCATGAGAACATCCAGCGGCAAGAAACAGACAGCAAGCACAAATAGCGGGCACAAAAAACCGCCGGACAGGGGCGCTCCCCCATCCGGCGGTTTTTCTATGAAATTTAGATGGAGCTAGAAGATGAAAGCTAGGAGCCCTTTGTCAGCTAGGAGCCCTTCGTCGAAGACTCAGAAGAGTCAGAATCCTCGGCGGGCTCTGCCTTCTCAGATGCCTTCTCGGATGCCTTCTCCTCAGCGCCCTCTACAGACTCATCTGCGGCAGGCTTCGGAGCGAACTCCGCCGGAGCCGGCTCAATACCCGCAGCAGCCTTCGCCGCAGCACGACGACCAGCCACCACAAAACCAGCAGCACCCAGCAGAACCAGCAGCAGAGCAGTCCACACGTGAATACGAACGCCCCAGAGCATCTCCGAGGTATCAATACGCAAGAACATCTCAATGAAGAGGCGACCCACACCGTAGTAGAACACGTACAGCCACAGGGTCTGACCCAGCTTCAGCACGCCCTTACGGCCCAGCCACAGCAGTAGTGCCACACCCAGCAGGTTCCACAGCGACTCGTACAGGAACGTCGGATGGAACAGCGTACCCGCCGGATACTGGGTCGGGAAATTACCGCTCGACGCGCTAATCTCCAAGCCCCACGGCAGAGTCGTCGGCTTGCCGAACAGCTCCTGGTTGAACCAGTTACCCCAGCGGCCAAACGCCTGAGCCAGCAGAATACCCGGCGCTACCGCATCCGCAAAAGCCGGGAAATTCATCCCGTAGCGGCGGCAACCATACCAGGCGCCCAACGCACCAACCGACACGGCACCCATAATGCCGATGCCGCCCTCCCAAATCTTCAGGAAAGCCCACGGATCAGCAACATTCGGACCGAAATAGCTACCCGGGTCAGTAATCAGCACATGGTAGGCGCGGGCACCAATAATACCCGCCGGAATAGCCCACATCGCCACGTCAAAAACGCGCTCAGGGGTACCACCCGCCGCCTTCCAACGGCGAGAACCCAGCCACAAGCACACCGCCATACCCGCAAGAATACACAGGGCATAGAAATGCACACGGAACGGGCCCAACTGCAGGTACGAAACGCTCGGAGAGGGAATCGAAGCCAGCACGTTAGCTACCGGCACGCTCGCCAGCGACAGCACATCAGACATTAGCCTTCACGCCCCGCCAGCTCACGGGTCAGCTTAGCCACCGCCTCAACACCGCCAGAAGCCAAAGCCTTCACCAGCGCAGTACCGACAATCACGCCGTCCGCATACTCGCCAATCTCCTCAACGTGGGCACGAGTCGAAACGCCCAGACCCACGCACGCACGAGGCGCACCGGCAGCCTTAATGTCCGCAACCAGGGTGCGAGCCGCCTCCGACACGGAGGTGCGGGCACCGGTCACGCCCATCACCGACACGGCGTACACGAAGCCGCTCGACGCCTTCGCAATAGTCGCCAGACGCTCCGGCGAAGAAGACAGAGCAGCCAAGAAAATACGATCCAGACCGTACTCGTCAGAGGCCTCAAACCACGACGACGCCTCATCAGGCACCAGGTCCGGGGTAATCATGCCCGCGCCACCGGCAGCCGCCAAATCACGCGCAAAGTTCTTCACACCGTACGCCAGAACCGGGTTCCAGTAGGTCATCACGACAACCACCGCGTCGGTCGCCTCGGTAATGCGGCGGACCGCCTCAAACAGCTGAGGAAGCTTGAAACCGTTCTCCAGCGCCACGCCGGTAGCCTTCTGAATCACCGGACCATCCATGACCGGATCAGAATAAGGCACGCCCAGCTCGATAATGTCCGCGCCGTTATTACCCAGAGCAATCGCCGCGTCAATCGACTCGTCCAGGGTCGGGAAGCCCACCGGCAGGTAGCCGATCAGCGCCGCACGGCCCTGCTTCTCGCATTCAGCCAAACGAGCCGCCAGAGGCGACTGCGCATTCGGAGCGGGGAAAGAACCATCCAGCACCGTAAAAGGTGCCGACTGAGAAATAGCGTCCTGGTAGCTCATTACTTAGCCTCACTTTCAGCCTGTGCGTTCTGTGCAGCGGATGCGGCAGCTTCCTTATTACCGGTCATCAGGGTCGAGGACGGAATCGCCTTACCCAGACCGAACCACTTCAGCGCGGTCTCCATGTCCTTATCGCCACGACCGGACAGGCAGACAATCATCGTCTTCTCGCGTGCCGCCTCCGGATCCTCAGCAGCCCAACGCTGGCACACGCGCAACGCGCCCGCCAGAGCGTGCGAGGACTCAATCGCCGGGATAATACCCTCGGTGCGGCAGAGCAGGCTCAGCGCATCCATCGCCTCAGTATCGGTGACCGGCTCGTAGGTCACGCGACCAATATCGGACAGGTAGGAGTGCTCCGGACCCACGCCCGGGTAATCCAGACCAGCAGAAATCGAATGGGATTCAATGGTCTGACCGTCCTCATCCTGCATCAGGTAGGTCATCGCGCCGTGCAGCATGCCCGGGCGGCCCAGAGTAATGGTCGCCGCGTGACGGCCGGTCTCCACGCCGTCGCCGCCAGCCTCAAAACCGTAAATCTCAACCGACGAATCGTCCAAGAACGCGTGGAACAGACCAATCGCGTTCGAACCGCCACCCACGCAGGCAGCAATACCATCGGGCAGGCGGCCGGTCTCAGCCAGAATCTGCTCGCGCGCCTCCTCACCGATAGCGTCGTGGAAGAAACGCACCATCGCCGGGAACGGGTGCGCACCCGCAGCGGTACCCAGCAGGTAGTGGGTGTTCTCAACGTTCGCAACCCAGTCGCGCAGCGCCTCATTAATGGCGTCCTTGAGGGTGCGGGAACCGTTCTGAACCGCAATCACCTTCGCGCCCAGCAGCTGCATACGAGCCACGTTCAGCGACTGACGCTCAGTGTCTTCCTCGCCCATGTAGACCACGCACTCCATGCCGAAGAGCGCAGCCGCGGTCGCAGTCGCAACACCGTGCTGACCCGCACCGGTCTCAGCAATCAGACGGGTCTTACCCATACGCTTAGCCAGCAGAGCCTGACCAATCACGTTATTAATCTTGTGGCTACCCGTGTGGTTCAGGTCCTCACGCTTGAGGAACACACGCGCACCAGCATGCTCAGAGAACTTCGGAACCTCAGTCAGCAGCGACGGACGGTTCGAATACTCAGCAGAAAGACGCTGGAACTCGGCAATGAACTCGGGGTCGTTCTTCGCCTCGTTAAAGGTTGCCTCCAGCTCATCCATGGCGGCAATCAGCGACTCGGGCATCCACCGCCCGCCGTACTCACCAAAATAGGGGCCGGGGGCATTCTTCAACGACTCGCCGTTGAGGAAAGCATCTGCCAGGTTCTCGCTCATCACTATTCCTTCCCTGGATGGTTGCCGCCGGATGCGCACCGCGGGTAGGGCGGGGCATCAGGCCTGATCACAGCGAAACACCACGCCAACCGCGAATAGGTGGGCGGTGTTCGCACATATCCCCCTATAGTACCCGGGTGCAGGCGGTGACCTGTACCCCGGAGTGCACATGACCATTCCTAGGACATGTGACGTTCGCCGGGGTGGGTGTGCCCGCGGGTATGGGCGGCTCGCATGGGAAGGTATAAACGTTGGGAAGGTGCGGCGAGCTACAGCAGCTCGCGCAGCTCCTCCATCTGCTGAGAAAGCACCGTCGACACGCCACCGCGCATCGACACCCCGTACAGGGTCTCCGCAATCTGCATCGTGCGCTTCTGATGCGTCACCACAATCAGCTGCGAACGCTCCCCCAACTCACCAATCACCTGCAGCAGGCGCGAGAGGTTGCGGTCATCCAGCGCCGCCTCAACCTCATCGAGGGCGTAGAACGGCGACGGGCGAGACATATAAATCGCAATCAACAGCGCCAGCGAAGCGAGCGAACGCTCACCGCCAGACAGCAGCGACAGGCGCTTAACCTTCTTACCCGCCGGGCGCGCGTGAATCTCCACACCCGAATTCAGCGGATCGGACGGGTCGTCCAGCTCCAGGTGGCCCTCGCCTCCCGGGAACAGGGTTTCAAAGATGCGGCGGTAGTGGGTGTTAATGTCATCCATCGCGGCGGTGAAAACCTCCGCAATGTGACTACTGACCTCATCCATGACCGTGTTCAGGTCGCGGCGGGTCGCCTTCAAATCCTCAATCTGCTGGTTCAGGTAGGCGTGGCGTTCAGATAGCGCCTCGTACTCCTCCAGTGCCAGCGGGTTAATGGCGCCCAGCGCCTCCAGTTCGGCGCGGGTTGCCTTGAGGCGAGCGCGCACGCTCTCGGTGGAGGCTTCGGTAGTCTCGGATGCCGTTTCGGTAGCAGTATTTTCGGTAGCAGTATTTTCGGAAGCGGCGTTTTCGGAAGCCTCCCCTGCGGGCACATCAACCGGCAGCTGCTCGGAGTACTCCTCCTCCAGCTGCTCCAGGGTCAAACCCGTCACCAGGCGGGCACGCTCAGCCAGCGCCTGCACACGCTCCTGCACGCGCGCCGCCTCCGTCTGGGTGCGCGCCAGCAGGGTCAGTGCCGCCGCGTGCGCCGCCTGCAAATCCTGTACCTCATCGTTCGTGCTGGTCAGGCCTTCCTGGGCGTTCTTCAGGGCGGTGCTCAGTTCGTGCAGCTGCTGCTCACCCTCGCTCACCTGCTCGGCAAGCACCTCGCCCAGACGCTGGGCGCGGCGCTCGATGGTCGCCGCGGGAGCCTGCTCCCCCGTGCCCGCCAGGTAGGAATCCTCGCGGGTGCGCGCCGACTCGTAGGCGGTGCGCGCTTCGGCTACGGACTCCTCCGCGGCGGTGAGGCGCTCGTTCAGGCGGGCGCGCTCATTCTGAATGTTCTGCGCGGAGGCTTCCAGGGACTCCGCCTGGGCACGGGCGCGGGCGTGCTCGGCGCTCGCCACGCCCGCCGCCTTAGCTGCCTCACGTTCTGCTTCGACCGCCGCTTCTGCCGCGGTCTGAGCCTGCTGAACGGCCTGTTCGGCTTCATCTAGTTCGGCGCGGGTGCGGGTCACGACCTGGGAGGCGGCGCGGTATGAGGCGGCGAGTTCCAGGGGGCTGGCGCCTTCAGCCGGGTAGAGCAGGCTGTAGCGGGTGTGCTCGGTGCCTGCGGGGTCAAAAATACGCCAGATAGTGCGCTGACCTGCGAGGGTATTCTCTGCGAGCAGCTGCAGGGCGTGCTCTGCGGAGGCGGCATCCGGCGCGAACAGCACACCCGCCAGGCGCTCACCCAGCGCCGCGGTGACGCGCGCCAGGGCGTGCTCGTCGATGCCGGCGAGCGCGGCGGCATCCTCGCTGAGCGGCTCAATCATCTCGGTTGCGGGGCGGATACCCAGCTCGCGCAGCTCAGCGGCGCACGGTTCGGGCAGGGTGGTTTCAGGCAGTTCTGTTGAAAGTTCCTTCGCGGCAGATTCGCTGCTTTCGTCCCCCTTATCACCGCGCAGCTGCGACACCTCGGCGCCCTCAACCGGCACGCTCAACGCTGCGGTCGCCAGCGAGGTCAGCGCCGCAGAAGCCGCGCGCGCATACTCGGGGTCAATCTGCACGGCATCCAGCACGCGCAGCAGGCTCACGCCCTCGCTCGAAGGATCCATGAGCTCGCCGGTCTCGGGGTCGAACACCGCCTCAGCAGATTCAGCGTCCAGTTCGGCAGGTGCTTCGCCCAGGCTCTGGCTCAGCGCCTCACGCAGGGTTGCGGCACGCTCAGCCGCCGCCGCGTAGGCGCGGGTCGCCTCCACCGCAGCGGCGCGGGCGGCATCCAGCCGGGCCTGCGAGCGGGCACGAGACTGCGCCGCCTCACCCGAGGCGCGCTCAGTCTGCGCAACCTCGGATGCCGCCTTCTCAACGTTCTTCAGCGCCGCATTGTAGCGTTCCTCAAAGCTGGCGTAGCTTTCCACCGCGCGCTCTGCCTCTTCCCGGCGTTCCTCCAGCAGTTCCAGGGCGCGTTCGTATCCGGCGCGGGCGGCGGCGGTCGCCTCGGTCAGCTCCACACGGTAGGTGCGCACGCGCTCGGCGGCAATGGACTGCACGGTGCGCACGCGCGCGGCGGACTCGCGCAGAGTCGACACGGCCTTCTGGCAGGCGGTGACCTCGGCGTTCAGGCGGTTCTGCTCCTGCTGATGCTTCGCGGATGCGGCACGTGCCGCCTCCAGCTGTTCTTTCAGGGTTTCGGCGCGGCGGGTACCCTCCGCTTCGGAGGCGAGAGCCTGCGCCTGCTCAGCCTGCAGAACACCCAGCTGACGAGCCAAAAGCACCGCCTCCAGCTGGCGGATGCGCGCCTGCAGCTGGCGTGCAGTCGCGGCGGATTCCGCCTGCTCGCTCAGCGGCTGCAGCTGCGAATCCAGCTCGGCAACCAGGTCACTCAGGCGGGTAACGTTCGATGCCACAGACTCCAACTTGCGGCTGGTCTTCTCCTGGCGGCGGCGGTACTTGACCACGCCCGCCGCCTGCTCAATCATGTCGCGGCGCTGCTGCGCGGTGGCATGCAGGACCGCATCCAGCTGACCCTGGCCGACGAGCACGTGCATCTGCTGACCCAGACCCGCCTCCGAGAGCAAGTCCTGAATGTCGGCAAGGCGCGCCGGGGAGCCGTTAATCTCGTACTCGCTGCCGCCGGAGCGGAACATGGTGCGCGAAATCTGCACCCGATCAGCGGGAATGCTGAGGGTGCCGTCAGAATTATCGAAAGTCAGGGTGACTTTGGCGCGGCCCAGGGGCGCACGCTGGGCGCCGTCACCCGAACCAGCCTCGCCGGAGCCCGCAAAAATAACGTCCTTCATGCTGCCGCCGCGCAGGCTCTTAGCGCCCTGCTCACCCATAACCCAGGCGAGCGCATCCAGCACATTGGACTTGCCGGAGCCGTTGGGTCCAACCACCGCGTTAATGCCGGGGGTGAACTCAAAAGTGGTTGCGGAGGCGAAAGACTTGAACCCGCGCAGGGTCAGCGACATCAGGTGCACAAGGGGCCTTTCTGCAGAAGAACTGGTGTGTGCCGGGCACGTTTTGTGGTGTGTGCCGGGCACGTTTTGTGGTGCGTGGCGGCATCCCTCTAGTGTACGCGGTGCGGCGGGCGGGCGGCGTGAACGTGCACGGGGTGAAGGGGGTTCAAAGTTCCTCATTATGCATCATCTTACGCGCGGGGTGAACGGGCGCGTTCATATTGGGTCTACGGATACGGGTTCGCCCGGTCGGTGCGGTAGATTGGAATGAGCATCACGAATTCTGCGGGGCCGCTGTTCGCATCCCCGCGTTTTTCTATGTATCCCACTGACTTCTATTTTCAAGGGCCACACCATTGATGAATGCACCCGCCGATAAGGTCGGCACGAACTCTGACATTCGCCACGCTAACGCAGCTCTGCTGTCCATTACCCACGAGCTGCCTCCGGAGGTCGTCACGAGCGACTACTTCGATGAGCAGCTGGCCCAAACCTATAAGCGTCTGCGCATGCCGAAGGGCCTGCTGGAGCGTCTAGCCGGTATTAGCACTCGCCGCGGCTGGGCTGAGGGCCAGACCTTCGAGGATGGCGTGGTTGCCGCAGCCGAGAAGGCTATCGAACAGGCGGGTATTGACCGTTCCGAGATTGGACTGCTGATTAACGCTTCGGTGACTCGCGATAACTTTGAGCCCGCCGTTTCGGTGGGTGTGCACGACCGCCTGGAGTTGCCGCGTCACGCCCTGAACTTCGATATTACGAATGCCTGCCTGGGCTTTGTGAACGCGATGACTGTCGCCTCCACCATGATTGATGCGGGTGCTATCGACTACGCCCTGATTGTCGCTGGCGAGGACCCCTCCCCGTGGCACCGTACCGCGGTGCGCATCCTGAACAACCCCGATTCGACCCGCGAGGATGTGCTGGCTCAGTTCGCGACCCTGACCCTCGGTTCGGGTGCGGCGGCGGCTGTGATTGGTCGCGCTGACCGCCACCCGGAGGGTCACCGCATCGTCGGTTCGGTATCCCGCGCGGGTACTGAGCACCGTAACCTGTGCATCGGTGGCGAGGCGGATCAGGGCATGAACACTGACGCCGAGGGCCTGCTCAAGCACGGCCTGGAGCTGGTGGCGCAGGCGTGGGAGCAGGCGCATCAGGACGGCTGGGAGTGGAACGATATGACCTCCTACGTGACCCACCAGATTTCGAACGCCCACACGAACGCCATTATTGAGGCGGTCGGTATTAAGCGTGAGCGCATCCCCATGACTTTCCCGAAGTGGGGCAATGTGGCTGCGGCGGCTCTGCCGATGACTCTCGCCGAATGCGCGCCGACCTACACGGAGGGCGACCGTATTCTGTGCATGGGTGTGGGTTCTGGCCTGAACACTGCCCTGCTTGAAATTCAGTGGTAACCCGTTAGCTTTTGCGGTAGACATTCACCGATTCGATCCGGAAGGATTCCCAGCATGCGCCATTTGAACTTCCCTAAGACTCAGCCCCCGTATAACCCGGAGGAATGGGCGGGCGTGAACCCGCGCTACTCCCACCTTCTGGAGGTGCCCACCTCCGCCCCCATTGAGCAGCGGGCGCAGCAGGCTGGCGCGCGCCGCTGGCACTACCTGGATAACCTTCCGGTGCTGGTCGAGCAGGGTTTGGAGCCGATTGGCACGATTCTGTGCGTGCACGGCAACCCGACCTGGTCGTACCTGTGGCGTACCGTGCTGGATGCGGGTGTGAATGAGCGCGCCCCGTGGCGTGTGGTTGCGGTTGATCAGATTGATATGGGTTATTCGGAGCGCACCCACCTGGATTTGGAGGGTGAGCGCCGCTCCCTGACCGACCGTATCGCTGACCTGGGTGATTTCACGAAGGCACTCGGTCTGGATGAGACCGATAAGCCGGTCGTGACCCTCGCCCATGACTGGGGTGGGCTGGTGTCCTTTGGTTGGGCGTTGGAGCATCGTGAGATTCTTTCGGGCGTGATGCTGACGAACACCGCGGTCTACCATGACGGCATTGAGAATATCCCTGCCGCCCTGCGCCTGGCGTTGGGTGTGCACGAGTGGGGTACTCACGATTCGACCGCGTTTATTGATGTGACCTTGGGTTTGGCTCAGAATGAGGGCCGCCTGCCCGCGCCGGGTTCTGCCGGTGCCGGGGCGCTTGATGGCGCCCTGCCGCAGCCGGTGGGTCAGCAGCCTAAGCGCCTGTACCCGAGCCCACTGAACGAGGCGATTTACCGTACGTACCGTGCGCCGTACGCTCATTCGGCGTGGCGTGAGGGTGTGCGTAATTTTGTGGGCGATATTCCGACCGGCACCGATATTCCTTCCTATACGCCGATGCAGCGTATTGCCGAGCAGATCCGTGACCTGGACGTGCCCGCGTTCTTCCAGTGGGGCACGAAGGACCCGGTGTTCCAGCGCCGCTACCTGTTCGACCTGATGGAGCGCATGCCGCAGGCGAAGGTGCACCGCTACGAGAAAGCCTCGCACCTGGTCATTGAGGATTACGACATTGCCTCCCCCATGATTTCGTGGCTTGCGCAGACTTTCGGCACAAGGGAGGATGGCGCTCTGGTGCCCCCGCACAACGTTGAGGCGGAGCATCGTGCCGCCCGCGCGCGCCGCCACGGTCTTACTGCCGGCGAGGGCACTGCCGCTGAGGGTGCTGAGGGTATTACGACTGGGGGCGCTGTTCCCGCGGCGTTCCGCCCCATGCTCGCTGCCCTCACCGAACGCGCCAATGATACCTCCACCGCCGTGGTGGATATGGACCCCAAGGGTGACGGCACCACCGTGAGTATGACCCTGACCTGGGCTGAGCTGAACCAGCAGGTCAACGCCGCCGCGACCCGCCTGCACGCCCTGGGTGTGCGTCCGGGCGACCGTGTGAACCTGATGGTGCCTCCGGGTGCCCGCCTGACCACCCTGATTTACGCCTGCATGAAGCTGGGCGCTGTCATTGTGGTGGCTGATACCGGTCTGGGTATTCCGGGTCTGACTCGCGCGTTGAAGGGCGCTAACCCGAGCTTCCTGGTGGGTATTCCCGCCGCGCTCAGTGCCGCCCGTACCCTGCTGTGGCCGGGTGTGCGTATTTCTGTGGAGCCGCTGGGTTCGGTGCAGGAGAAGCTGTTGGGTGTTGCCGGTTCGGTGTTTACCGCGCCCGCCGCTGACGGTACTCCGGGTGCGCCGGTGCCCACCCCGGCCGTGGTGGAGTTCCCCTCCCCCGTGCCGGATGCTGATGCGGCGGTGCTGTACACTTCCGGTTCGACCGGCCCGGCTAAGGGTGTGGTGTACACGCAGCGTCAGCTGGCGGGTATGCGCGACGCTATTGCGAATACGTACGGTTTTGCGCCCGGTAGCGGCCTGGTGGCTGGCTTTGCGCCGTTTGCGCTGTTGGGTCCGGCGCTGGGTGCTACCAGCGTGACCCCGACGATGGATGTGACCCGCCCGAAGACCCTGACGGCTTCTGCCCTTGCCTCGGCTGCGGCGGCTATTGATGCGTCGGTCGTGTTTGCATCCCCCGCCGCCCTAGTAAATGTGGTGGCAACCGCCGATGAGCTGAACGCTGAGCAGCGTACGGCGTTGGCCAAGGTTCAGACTGTGCTGAGTGCTGGCGCGCCGATTCCCGTGCCGCTGCTGGAGGCGCTCTCCGCCCTGGTGCCGAACGCCTCCCTGCATACCCCGTACGGCATGACCGAGGGTCTGCCGGTGACCGATGTGTCTTTCGAGATGATTCGCCAGGCAATTGCTGAGGGCACCCCGAATGCTGCCGGTGAGGTGCTTGACCCGTTCGCCCGTGACGGCGTGTGCGTTGGTTTCGCGGTGTACGGTGCGGCGGTGGCTATTGCGCCGCTGCTGCAGGACGGTTCGGTCGCGGATGAGCTGACCCATGAGCCGGGTGTGACCGGTGAGATTCTGGTATCGGCGCCGCATGTGAAGGACCGCTACGACACCTTGTGGGTGACTGAGGAGCAGTCCATTAGCACTCCGGGTTGGCATCATACCGGTGACGTCGGTCATCTGGATGCTTCGGGTCGCCTGTGGGTTGAGGGCCGCCTCGCGCACGTGCTGCTGACTTCGCAGGGTGTGCTGACCCCGGTGGCCGCCGAGCAGTCCGCCGAGTCGCTGCCGGAGGTGCGCCGCGCCGCCCTGGTCGCGGTGGGTCCTGCAGGTACCGCCGCCCCGGTGCTGGTCATTGAGGCGTCCGCAAATACTGCCGCTTTGGAGGCGCGCCAGTCAGCATCGGGCCTCAAGCGTGCCCTGCTCGATCGCGTACCCGGCGCTCGCCGCTTCCCCATTGCGGAGGGTGTGGCGCCCTTCGAGCTGTCGCAGCTGGTGCGTCAGAAGGTTGCCGAGGATACCGGCGTGGAGCTTGCCGCGGTGCTGGTGGTGCATGAGCATCCGACCGATATTCGCCATAATTCGAAGATTGACCGCCCCGCCCTGGGTGAGTGGGCGTCGAAGGTCCTTGCGGGGGCGTAAGCACCTGCCGGATCCCTAAGTCTAAGGAGTATGATGTCCCCTCATTCTTCGCGTGAGTCCTCTTCCTACGAGCCCGCACCCCGCTTGTCTGGGTCCCGCCCGTCTGGGCACCGCCTGTCGACTGCGCATGCGGTGACCTCCCCGACGGCGCGGTTCCGCAAGCCTGCGCAGCCTTTGGCGGCACGCTACACCGACCCCGCCCCGCGTTCGCTGCGCCCGGTTGAGGAGCCCGATTTCGCGCCGCGTATTGGCGAGCGCATCCTCTTTACCGGTGCGAGCGGTCTGCTGGGTCGTGAGAGTGTGCTGGCGTTGTTGCGTGCCGGTTATGATGTGCGCGTTTTTCAGCGTGGTGATTCGGGTATTGCGGCGCTTCTGCCCGATTCGATTCGCCCCCGTTTTGAGCAGGTGCGCGGCGATATTACGAACGCGCAGGCTGTGGATCTGGCGATGACCGGCGTGAACGGCGTGGTGCATGCTGCGGCGAAGGTTTCGGTTAGCGGCGAGTGGGCTGACTATGAGCGCATCAACATTGAGGGCACCCGCACCCTGCTGCAGGCGGCATTGAACCATTCGGTGGGTTCGTTCCTGTACATTTCCTCGCCGTCGGTAGCTCATGCCGGCGCGGCGATTGTGGGTGACGGTGCCGGCGTGGCGTCCCCGGAGCATGCGCGCGGTAACTATGCGCGTTCGAAGGCTGCCGCTGAGCTTCTTGCCCTGGAGGCGAACGGCACTGCTCTGCCCGGTGGCGGGGTTTTGCGCGTAGGTGCGTTGCGCCCGCACCTGATGTGGGGTCCGGGCGACACCCAGCTGGTCGAGCGTATTCTGGAGCGTTCCGCCGCGGGCCGTCTGCCTCTGCTCTCTGGCGGTACGGGCCTGATTGACACGCTCTACATTGATAACGCCGCGGATGCCGTGGTACGCGGCTATCAGCGCCTCGACGCTTTTGCGGGCCGGGCGCTGGTGGTGACGAACGGTCAGCCGCGCACTATCGCTGAACTACTGGGTGGTTTCTGTGAGGCGGTGGGCGTTCCCGCCCCGCGTTTCTCGGTTCCGGCGAAGGTTGCGGCTCTGGCGGGTAAGGTCATTGAGCGCGTCTGGGAGCGTCTGCCAAAGAACGTGACTGCCGGTGATGAGCCGCCGATGACGGAGTTCCTCGCCGAGCAACTGTCGACCGCGCACTGGTTTGATCAGCGCCGCACCCGTGAGCTTCTGCAGTGGGAGCCCGCCGTGTCGATTGAGGAAGGATACGAGCGTCTGGGTTTGTTCTACGGGGACAGGTACAAGCGCTAAGTGCTTCTTTTCGAGTGGGCTTTCCTAACCCAGCTTTAAATGAATGACGGCGTAGCTACATCCCCCGTATGGAGGAACGTAGCTACGCCGTCATTTTTGCGCCGGAGCGTCTATCTAGCGTGATGCTTTATGGAGCTTTTACCTAGCCCGCGCTTTTACCTAGCGAGAGCGCGGCGCCCGCTGGCAGTGCGGGCAACGGTAGGATGAGCGGTTCTGGAACGGCTCGCGCACGATCAGGGAGGTGCGGCCCACCTCCGCGCAACGGTGGCAGGGTTCCCCGGCACGACCGTAGGCGTTCAGCGAGCGCTCAAAATAGCCAGACTCCCCCAGCACGTTCACGTACAGGGCATCGAAGCTTGTGCCGCCCGCCGCCAGGGACTCGCGCAGTACCTGGGTGACCGCCTCCAGCAGTTCGCGGGTTTGCGCGGCGCTGAGGGTACGTGCGGGCTTCGCGTAGTGTAGCCGCGCACGCCACAGCGCCTCGTCGGCGTAGATATTGCCCACGCCGGAGATCACCGATTGGTCCAGCAGCACCTTCTTAATGCCGCTGGAGGTGCGCAGGAACTTGCGGCGCACCGCCGCGGGGTCGAAGAATTCGTCCAGCGGGTCGCGGGCAATGTGCTTGACCGCTTCCGGCACTAGAAAACGCTCAGATACCAGAAAACGCTCCGGTACTTCACCCGGTGCTGCTTCACCCGGTGCTGCTTTATTCGTTGCAACCGCTGCGGGTACGTCCGGTACCAGCGGGCTGAGGAACATGCCGCCGAAGATGCGCTGGTCCACGAAGAGCAACCGCTGCCCGGCGCTTGTCCGGTCGGTACTTGCCCGGTTGGTGCTCATCGCACCGCCGGTGGCTTCCGCCGGTCCTAGCTCGAGCGCCACGCGCAGGTGCCGCGGCTGCTCATCAAAGGCCTCGCGAGCCTCCGAATCATTACCCGAATCGCCGCCCGGCTCATCGCGCACGAGCAGCTGACCGCTCATACCCAGATGCACCACGAGCGCCTCGTCGGCAAGCGTGCCATCCGACTCGCTCAGGGTCAGCCACAGGTACTTGCCGCGGCGGTATGCACCGCGCAGCGCCCTGCCGGTGAGTGCCGCCTCAAAGTGGGCGGGACCGGGCAGGTGCCTGCGTAGCGAACGGGCATCGACCACGCGCACCGCCCGCACGGGCCGACCCAACGAATGGTCAGCTAGACCTGCGCGAACGGTTTCCACCTCGGGCAGTTCGGGCATGGTTCCCTCCAATCAGCGGGGCTGCAGAATCAAGAGCCCGCAGAGCTAACAGACCTGCAGGATGCTTGATTGAGCCTAAACCAGGATGCGGTACGCCTGCTCAGCGGCAAGGCGCTCCGCCTCCTTCTTGCTCGGACCCACACCGGTACCGGCCTGCTGGTTCGCCACAATAGCGACCGCAGTGTACACGCGCGCGTGGTCGGGGCCCTCGCCGGTGACCTCGTAGCGCACGTCTCCCCAGCCGCGGGCGGTGGCGAGGTTCAGCAGCTCGGTTTTCCAGTCGCGTCCAGAGTTCAGGACCTTCTCGTCGTCGAGCAGCGGCGCAATCAGGCGCAGCACCAGGTCACGAGCCGCCTCGCGACCGCACTCCAGGTAGGTCAGGCCAAAAATCGCTTCCATGGTGTCGGCAAGGATCGAGTCCTTATCGGCGCCGCCGGTGTGAATCTCGCCCTTACCGAGCAGGATGTACCTACCCAGATCCAGGTCGCGTGCCACCTTCGCCAACGCCACAGTCGACACCACCACGTGGTGCAGCTTCACGAGCTCACCCTCGGGCAGGTCAGGGTAGCGTCGGTACACTTCTTCAGCGATCGCCAGGGAAAGCACCGAATCGCCCAGGAACTCCAGGCGCTCATTATGCTCCACTCCGGGATTCTCGAAGGCGTAGGAGCGGTGGGTTAGGGATAGCAAAAACGTCTCGGCGTCGATATCGACTCCGAGACGTTTACGCAACTCCCTAGTATCAACACTAGGAAATTCAGTCATAAGGATTCACCGCTTCTTAGGCGTCTGCAACCTTACGGCCCTTGTACTCCAGGAACAGGGCGTTGCCTGCAGCGTCGGTTACAACCTTTGCCTGGTGGGGCAGGCTGTAGGTCACGCGACCGTTTTCAACGGTCTTAACCAGCTGGGGCACGGATGCCTTCCACTGGGAACGGCGTGCGCGGGTGTTAGCGCGGGACATCTTGCGCTTGGGAACAGCCACAGCTATCTCACAATCTCTAGTAACAACAATTTAGTTTTCGGTATCTGCACCGAGCAGGCCCTGCAGGGCCGACCAGCGCGGATCCAACACCTCGTGATGATGCCCGGGGTCATCCTCCAGGCGCGCACCGCAATCGGCGCACAGACCCTGGCAGGTGTCCCTACAAACAGGCTGGAACGGCAGTTGAAGGATTACTGCGTCCCGCAGAGCCGGTTCAAGGTCGATGGAATCATCCTCAACGGCGTACTGCTCATCTACTTCGTCTTCGGGGCCGCCAGCCGGGGCCTTCTCAAAGACGAAAAGCTCTTGAATATTGGCCGACATCTCGTAATCAATCGGATCCAAGCAGAGGCTACACTCGCCGTGTACATCCACAACGACGGAGCCGGTAACTAGGATACCATCAACAACAGACTCCATACGAATATCGAGGTCAATATCCGAACCCTCTTCCACGCCGATGAGCGTGTTACCCAGGTCTGCCGGTGCGGGCAGGACCTCAGCGAGAGTTTCCATGGTGCCGGGGCGGTGAATCAGGTTAGTAACCGATACCACCAGCGGCGATGCGTCTGCACGTGAAATGGCGTTTCTCCTTACGAAATGTATAAACCAAAGTCCCATTTTAGGGGTCATTCGCACCGTTAATCAAGATTAAGCGCCTTTTAAATCTCTTTAAGTGGCGCTCACCTCTTAAATATCCCCTTAAGGAGGCGCCGCGCGGCTTTTAATCGGACGGTCGGGGGTACTGCAGAGATAGTTAAGCACCCGGTTGGCGGTGCGAGTTATTCTGCCGGGGCCCTGCCGGTGGGCATGTCGGGCGTGTCGGATGGGTGCGCACAAGGTGGTGTGCGCCTGGGTTGATGAGGCGTTTTCCTAGGCGCTTTTCTAGGGGTTTTTCAGCGCGCGGGCGACCGACTCCGGCACGAAGGGGGTCACGTCACCACCCAGCGACGCCACCTCACGAATAATCGTGGACGACACCGCACCGTAGCGGTCCTCACCCGCCAAGAACACCGTCTCAACCTGCGCCAGGTGGCGGTTCATGCTCGCCATCGGAGCCTCATAACTGTAGTCCGTCGCCGAACGCAGACCCTTCACCAGCACCTTCGCGCCACGCTCCGCCGCGTACTCGGCAAGCAGCACGCCCGGCGGAATCGGCTCCACGCTCACGCCCTCAATGCCGAGCTCCTGCAGAGACTCACGCACCAGCTGCACACGCTCCTCCAGGGAGAAACGGTACTTCTTGGAGCTATTGTGCGCCACGCCCACGATCACCTCGTCAAAGAGCTGAGCGGCGCGGGCAATGATTTCCAGGTGGCCGTGGTGCACGGGGTCAAAAGATCCGGGGCAGAGGGCAATCATGGCGGTCCCTTCACGAAATAAATATCAGACGTTGGAATGAGTAGATGCGGGCGAATTTAGGATGCGGATTAGTGGCATGCGGACGAGCGCAGGATGCGGGCGGAAAGGTCAGGCGGCAATTTTAGGCGGCGAGCTCTTCAGCATCCTCGCCAGACTCGTCGCCCGCCTGCTCCTCCGCCTCGTCAGGCTCCACATAGTAGAGAACCGTCTCGCCGTGCTGACGGGTCGAAAAACAGTACAGGCCCTCGCCCCACACCGGCTCCGCATCGCGCGAAGAACGCTCCACCACGACCACGGCACCCTCGGCGAGCTTGGGGGTGAGCGCCTCCAGCAGCTCACTGACCTGCTCATTCGGCATGGCGTAGGGCGGGTCAACAAACACCAGGTCCCACGGACCGGAAGCGGACTTCACGTAGGTTAGCGCCTGAGACTGCTGTACGCGCGCCGCAGAACCGGTAGCGCCAGAAGAACCGGTGCGGCCCATCGCCTTCTCCACCGCGGCAACGTTCTTGCGGATCACCGCAACAGCCTTCGGGTATGTGTCCAGCAGAGTCACGGAGGCGGCACCGCGCGAGAGCGCCTCGCAACCCAGCGCACCCGAGCCGCCGAAAGCGTCCAGCACGCGGGCGCCACGAATAATGTCGTAGCTCTCCAGCTTGGAGAAGAGGGATTCCTTCACCCGGTCGGTGGTGGGGCGAGTATTATCCCCCGGAACCGAGGCAAGGCGAACGCCTCCGGCAGCACCGGAAATAATACGGCTCATAGGTCTCTCCTCTTAACTAGTGCGGTGTGTTGACGTCAGGGTTTCAGCGAGTGGTGGGCAAGGCTGGTTGATGGGCGGAGCGGGCAGAGCGTTCTGCCCCGTTGGGCGCTTATCCCCTGCCGAGGAACGCCTCACGGTCAGCGTCCAGAGCGCGGTCAATCGTACGCGCCAACGACGGGTGCTTAGCCAGCGTCGGGTCCTTCTCCACCACCGAGCGGGCATCCTCGCGGGCACGCTCAATAATGTCGGCATCGGCGAGCGCCCGCAAGAACCGCAGGGTACTCTTCGAGCCCGATTGTGCAGCACCCAGAATATCACCCTCACGGCGCTGCGCCAGGTCGATGCGGGAAAGCTCAAAGCCGTCCGTGGTGGAGGCGACCGCATCCAGACGCTCTCGGGACACGCCGCCCTCCTCCTGGCGGGTAACCAGCAGGCAGGTGCCCGCGTAGCCGCCGCGGCCCACACGACCGCGCAGCTGGTGCAGGCCCGAGATGCCGAAGCGGTCGGCATCCATGATGATCATGAGCGTGGCGTTCGGGACGTTCACGCCCACCTCAATGACGGTGGTGCTGATGAGCAGGTCAATTTCTCCGCGCTCGAAAGCGGTCATGACGGCGGTCTTCTCCGCCGGGTCCATGCGGCCGTGCAGGGTGCCGATACGCACGCCGACGAGGGCGTCCTCAGCACTCAGGTAAGAGTACATTGAGGCGACCGAGGTCAGCTGAACCTTGCCATCGCTACTCGTGCTACCGCCCTGACCGAAATAGCCCTGGGCAGAGTTGCCCGCGCCCGCGCCAGTTCCAGCACCGTTCAGGCTGGATGCGCCAAAAAACGCGGCGCCTTCCTCCAGGCTGTCGCCGTCCTCCCCGATTTTGGGTACGACAACGTACACCTGGTGGCCCGCATCAATTTCTTCGCGGGCGCGCCTCCACAGCCGGGACGCCCAGGCGGGCTTCTCGGCGAGGGGCACCACGTGCGTTGAGATTTTCTGGCGGCCCGCGGGCAGGGTGTCGAGCACGGATACGTCCAGGTCACCGAACACGGTCATGGCGACGGTACGAGGAATAGGCGTTGCGGTCATGACCAGGCGGTGCGGCAGGGCGCCGCCGGTGCCGCGCAGGCTGTCGCGCTGCTCTACGCCGAAACGGTGCTGCTCGTCCACGACGACCAGACCCAAATCGTGGAAGCTCACCTCATCGGAAAGCAGGGCGTGGGTGCCAATCACAATCTGGGCGGTGCCGTCGGCGAGTTCCTGCAGTACCTTGCGCTTGGCGCGGGTGCCCATGGAGGCGGTCAGCAGGCGCACGCGCACACGGCCGGGTTCCGCCCCGCTCCCCGCGGGGATCCCCTCGGCAGAATCGGCGGCTGAATCATCAGCGTCAGAGTCTTCGGGCGCCGCCATATCCCCCAGGATGTCCAGCACCGAACGCAAATGCTGCTCGGCAAGCACCTCGGTCGGGGCGAGCATTGCGGACTGGCCGCCCGCATCGGCAACCTGCAGCATGGCGCGCAGAGCCACCACGGTCTTACCGGAACCCACATCACCTTGCAGCAGGCGGTTCATGGGCGATTCACTCGACAAATCCGCGGCAATCTCAGCGCCCACCTTCTGCTGTCCCTCGGTCAGCTCATAGGGCAGAACCTGAAGCAGTCGATCGGCGAGGCCGCCCTCCACGGCGGGGCGCGGCTGGGTCAGGTGCGCGGCACGCACCGAATGCAGGCGGGCGAGCGCGCTCTGTAGCACGAACGCCTCGCGGTAACGCATCTGCGCCTGCGCGGCACGCCAGGTGTCCTCCGAGTCGGGGGTGTGCAGGGCGCGGTACGTCCACTCCAGCGAGGGCACCTTGCGGGCGCGACGAATCGTGTAGGGTACCGGGTCTTCAAGTTCTTTGAGCGGCACCTTTTCGAGCAGCTGCGCCATGTATCCGCTAATGCGGTCGGTGGACAGCTTCACGGGGGCGCGGTAGACGGGCACGGGGGCGGTGGCGGCGTCGGTGACGTCCGCGCCGGAGGCGTCCTTCGAGAGCAGGGCGTAGTGCGGGTTGGTGAGGGTGTATTCGCCGCGGTAGATGCCGACCCTGCCGGAGAACATCATGGTTTCGCCCTCGCGGATTTCGCGGGCGGCGGTCCAGGCGTTGAAGAAGGAAAGCTTCATCTGCGAGCCAATGAGCGCACCGGGGTTCGTCATGCTGGGCGCGGGCACGCCAAAGAGGCCTCCCTGCGCGAAACTATCCTGACCAAACGAGTCTTGGCCGTAGCTATCTGCGTAGCCGCTGTAGGAGGCGGGCTGGGCTCCCCTGCCCTGTACCGCGGGGGTCTGCGTGGAGTTAGCGAGCGCGTTAATGCGCGGGTTATGCATCCCGGTTGCCTGCCAGCTCTGCGCGGGCGCACCGGATACGCTGGATGCACCGGATGCGCCGGGGCGGTTCGCGCGCCCGTGCACCACGGATACAGGGCCACCAGCCCCGAGGCCAGCGGCACCAAAACCGGCAGCCCCAAAACCTGCAGGTGTATCCTGCCTGGTGGCGTCGGAAAGCCGGTCGGTGATGGTCACTTCCGTGATTTTGCCGCGGCGCGCCGCCATAGTTCGGGTGCTCACGTGCACCACGCGGGCAATGATGGTGACGTCCTGGCCCTCAACAAGTTCGGCGAAGGAGCTGAGCTCACCGCGCGGCAGGTACTTGCGCGGGAAGTATTCGAGCATCTCCCCGACGGTGTGCAGGTCCAGGTGTGTAGCGATTGCCTTGGCGCTGGGTGCGGGCAGGTACTTTTTGAGCGGCGCATTTTCGATGCGGTCTTCGGAGGCGTAACGCGCCAGGGCACGGCTCTTAGCCTCCGCGGCGGCTGATGCGGGCTTCTCAGCCGCAACCTTCGCAGCGGTTGTTTTCTTCGCAGGAGCAGTCTTCTTCGGCGCAGTTTTCGGCTTTGCAGGGGTTTTCGGCGCTGCGGTTTTCGATACCGAGGCTTTGGAAGCGGGAGCTTTCTCTGCGGGCGCAGTCTTCTTCGCTACAGCCTTTTTGGGTGCAGACTTTTTGGTCGCGGACTTTTCAGCTTCTATCTCGGGCGCACTCTTCTTCGGCGCAGGCTCCTGCTCGACCTCTTCGCTTGCCTTCGTTACCTTTTGCGGGCGCGCCGGAATATCCCGCGCGGCAGTTTCACTCTCCTGCGGGCTCGGTTCGTTCTGAACTAGTTCTTTCTGGGCAGGTGCCTTCTGAACCGTCTTCTTCTGAGCGGGTGCCTTGCGGGTTGCCTTCTTCCGTGCGGGCTCCTCCGCCTGAGTTGCCTGCCGCGCCGCCAACGCAATATCGACCAGCTCGTAGAGAGCGTCGTCGGTCATGGTGTGCGCGGCGGGGCCCAGCGAATGTTTGAGCGTCTTGAGCGCCTTACGGTAGGGTGCGCTGGCGCGCTGTGCCGCGCGTTCGCTCAGTTCGGCGCGGCTCACCTCGCCGCGGGCGTAGGCGGCAAGATCACGCACGGTCAGCTCGGCGGTGGTGCGGAGCTGCTCATCGCTCAGTAGAAGCGTAGCTTTTTTCCCCCGCTGAGCGCGGGTAGGCTCGACAGCCGTTGACTCTGCGGGTTCACCCTGCGCTGCCTCGGCCTTCGCAGGTTTAGTCTTAGCGGGCGCAGGCTCGGGAAGCCCCAAATCCAGGGCTTCCTGCTGTGGGTTCACGGAACGTCGGGCGGGGCTCATACGCCGCCCTCCGCACCGCACGCGTGGTCGGCGTGGTGGCCATCCGTCAGGGAGGAAATACGCTCATCCGCCCACTGCCCGTAGCCCATAATCAGCTCGCGGGCGGGGTCGATGTCGGGCACATGCACGTGCAGCGCCCAGAGTCCAGCCGCCATGTCCAGGGGCGTAATGAGCAGACTGTCACCCATGGCTTCAAGTTCGGGGCGCAACTGCGCCAGGGCGAGGGGCTCGCAGGTCAGCGTACCCATGAGCTCCCAGCCACTCTGCCCCTCACCTTCTGCGTGCTCGGCAGGTTCAGAACCTACCGCAGAAGCCACACCGGCAGAGGGCGCACGCAGCATGGACTCCACCTGCGCCTCGTTCAGGATCGCGCCCTCCCAACGCGGGTTGGAGTGCACCACGGCAAGGTAGAAGCCGAGCGCGCCAGCATCCACGAAACCTGCAAGCTCGGGTGAGGGCGGGAACTGCGCGGTACGTTCCAGAGCGGCACGCATCAGCGCACGTCGACGCTCTTTGAGCACCTCGTCAGCGGCATCCGTATCATAGTGCGCGTCCAGGCGGGCGAGCTCCACCATGACCGACAGCATCGTGGAGGGCACCATCTGCTCCCCCACGCTGGCGCGAATACGCTCAGCCGCGAACGCCATCGCGCGCGCCTCCGCGTGGGCGTACTCCAGCTTCACTTCGCGGTGCTTCGGCAGGGAACCGCCAGCCAGCACACGCTCGTAGTCTGCTTCCAGGGCGCGCACGAGCGGCAGCTCATCGGCTGCGTCGCCAAGCTCCCGAGCGAGGTTTCCGGGCAGGAACCAGTAGCTACGCACCGCCTCCAGCGCCCAGGCGCAGAGCAGGGTACCCGAGTTGCCGCGTGCCACACGGGATGCGCGCATAATCGCGTGCTCGTAGATTCCACCCAACTGAATCCACAGGTGGGCGAGGGTTTCCTCGTCAGAGGTGCCCTCCCCGCCAAGAATTTCGCCCGCGGGAAGAACCTCACTAGAAAGAATTTCACCGGGCAGAACCTGCTCCATGCCCCGCTCAAACTCCTCGGTCAGGGTCAGCAGGGTGTGGGCAATATTGGAGCCTGTATCCTTATCGGGCACGGGGAACCCGTTGAGCTCATTGAGCGCCTCGCGGTAGCGTTCGATGGTGGTGCGGGCGGCGGTGGACCACGCTACGCCGAAGCGGTAGGCGCGCACGCAGGCGCGGCGGTAAATCTCGCGCTCTTCGGTGCGCTGGTTCTGTTCTGCGTTCACGCTACCCTCCTCGTCGGTTTCGTCAGTTTCGCGTGGTTCTCGGCTGAATTCTCAGCTAGTTCTCGATGCTCTGCACTGCCCGCAGCACGGGCTGAATCTAACCTGTTTCGTACTTCTATTCTAGGTAATTTCGGTTAAATGTACGGTATTGCCGGTCATCTATCCCGCGGGATGAAAGCACGGAGGATGAAAGCCCGGACTAAACTTACAAACCGCACGCACCTCGCGGCACTCGATGGAACTCCTATGCGGAAGCCCCGTAGTGCTCCCAGCCCATGCCGTCCAGGGAGCGGCCGTCCATCACCACCGCGGCGCCGGTCACCGTATCATGGCGGCGCTCGGAACCGTAGAGCTCGGCGCTCAGCCCGCGCTCCGGGGCATCCGCAACACAGGTTCCCAGGGGCACAAATTCTTCGGGCACATCGCCGGGGAAGGTCGCCAGCAGGCCGTGATCTTCTCCGCCAACCAGCACAAAGGTACGCGCCAGGGATGCGGGACTCTCCCCCACCTCGTTACGCTCACCAATCACCAACAGCAGGCGCGCCAGGGGCAGCAGCGGCTCGGCAAACGCATCCACGGCGGCGCGGTCGAGGCGCATCTGCACCCCGGATGCGGCGGCAACTCGTCCAGCATCCTTGACGAGCCCGTCGGAAAGATCCAGCATGGAGCTCGCCCTATGCTGGCGTGCCACTTCACCGGCGGGGATGGGGCTGACCGGGTGGTGCTGCGAGTCGACGGCACGCTCGCAGACCGCGAGCATATGCGCGGCGTCTTCGGGGGTGAGGGTGAGGGCTAGCTCGATGAGTCCTTCAGGAAGAGCGGCTGAGTCTTCACCCGACTTTTCAGCCTGCTTCTGAGCCCACGCCTGAGCTACCGCCCCCGCCATCGCCTCAGCATCCTGACCTGCGGCGATGGCGCGCAGTAGTGCCGTGGCGGGCAGGGAGAGCGGGTTGAGCAGCAGGCGCAGACCGGCATCGGACCAGGCGGTACGCCCCGCCAGGGCGATAGTGTCGCCGGGGCGTGCACCGGAGCGCAGCACGGCGCGGTCCGTGTAGCCGAGGGCGGTGACGGTCACCGACATTTCGGTGGAGTCGCCAATATCGCCGCCGCCAATCACACATTCGGTGGCTCCGCAGGCGTTGATTCCGTCCACAATGCCGTGGGCGAAGCCGTCAATCCAGCCGTAAGGAGTGCTACCGGGCAGGCTCAGTGAGATGAAGAGACTCGCCGGGCGCGCACCCATGGCGGCAACGTCGGCGAGGTTCTGGGTCGCGGCTTTGCGCCCCACATCGTAGCCGCTACTGCGGGCGGGGTCCAGAATGAACTCACCGGCCTCACCCGCCCGTGCGATACCACCGGGCCACAGGTTCATGAAGTCTTGGTCCTCAACGAGAGTGTCGGTGGTGACCACGGTACGCTGACCGGGCGCGGGCTCGGCGAGGACGGCACAGTCGTCACCGGGGCCCACCTCGAGGGGTTCGATGCGCCCCGCCTGGCGTGCCGCTGCGGCAACCTGCTCGTTGTGGGCGTTGATAATCGGCATGAAAGCGCGCAGAACGCGGGACTCCCCCAGCTTTGAGAGAGGTGTCTCTCGCATGGGGTTGTCCCGCGTTTCGCTAAAAGTCTGAGGATTCACATCCTCTATTATCGCGTATTCTTACGCGTTATGTTCGCCTTATGCTCCGCGGCTGAAGTAGCGGATTGCCAGAGCAATCAGCACCAGACCGATGAGCGAGAAGAGAATCAGCGGTGCAATACCGGAAAGTCCGGAATCGTCCGCGTCCGCATTCTTCACGGCCTGCTCCTGGGCGGCATTCGCGCCGTCAGCCTTTGCCACGCTCTTTGCGGAGCGGCTGGCGCTAGCCGAGGTGGAGGAGCTAGGCGATTTCGAAGCCGATACCGAGCTTGAGGAGCTCGAGGGGCTTGCCTCATGGGAGTGGTCCTCGTCGGTCTTATTACGCGAGAGGTATCCAGCAACCCAGTCTGCCGCACCGGGGATGGAGTCATTCGAGCCGTTATTGGCTGCGATTCGTCCGAGGGTGGTGCCGCCAGAACGCAACGGATCGTCATCGTCGCCATCAAGCCTGTCGCTCGGTGCCTTGCTCGGTGAAGAGCTCGAAGATCCCGAAGAGGAACTTGAGGAGTCAGAGGAGCTGCCCGGTCGCGGAAGCTCAATAGAGATGACGACATCTTCCCCAGAGATTTCCTTACGGGTGCCGGGGGTGGTCACCGGGTTGTTCGCCGGAGGAATCGGAGCAACAGGTTCGGTCTCAATCGGGGTAACCGACTTGGAGTCCGAGCTGTCCTTGTTATCCTCTACCGGAGCTACGGGAGCTACCGGAATCACGGGGATAACCGCATCCTTGGTCGGCTCGTTAGTCGGATCCTGAACCGGGGCCGGGACTACCGGAACCTGAGAAGGATCCTGGGTGGGTGCCTCAGTCGGTTCCTGAGTCGGCTCGGGAGTTACGTCCTTGGTCGGTTCAGGAGCGGGCACCGGATTCGGTTCCGGAGCGGGGTCCTGGGTCGGCTCCGGGGTCGGTTCGGGAGTTACGTCCTTCGTCGGCTCGGGAGTAGGTTCAGGAGTGGGCTCCGGATTCGGTTCGGGGGTCGGTTCCGGAGTGGGCTCCGGATTCGGTTCGGGAGTCGGATCCTGAGTAGGCTCCGGGGTCGGCTCGGGAGTTACATCCTTCGTCGGCTCGGGAGTAGGTTCAGGGGTAGGCTCTACCGTAGGCTCAGGAGTCGGATCCTGAGTAGGCTCAGGAGTTGCATCCTTGGTGGGTTCTGCGGTGGGCTCCACAGTAGGCGCAACGGTCGGTTCCGGAGTGGGAGCAACAGTAGGTTCTGCCGTCGGCTGGACCGTAGGCTCCGCAGTCGGAGCTACAGTCGGCTCAGCCGTCGGAGTTGCGGTAGGAGCAACACTCGGTTCGGCACTTGCGCTAGGAGCTACGGTCGGCGTAGCGGTAGGTTCAGCGGTCGCATCCTTAGAGGGCTCTACGCTAGGACTCGCCGTAGCACTCGGGGTTGCGGTAGCACTCGCAGAAGCGGTGGGCTCGGCAGTGGGCTGCGCGGTAGCGTTCGGGGTAGGAGTCGCATCCGGGCTGGGCGTAGCACTTGCAGAAGGCTCAGCACTAGCGGTGGGCTGAGCGCTCGAAGAAGCGCTAGGCTGAGCGGTGGGCTCTGCCTGCGCGTTGTCAGTCTTATTGTCCCCCTGTTTATCTCCCTGAGCGGTGGGCCATGCGCTCACGGTTGCGAGCGTGGGTACTGCCGCCTGAGAGGAAGATGCCGCGGCCGCGGCGGGGTCCAGGGTTTGGCTTGCGGTGCCGACAGGGTTCGGCGGAAGCTGTGACGCTGCCTCCTGCACATCTTGAGCAAATGAGGCTACGTATGGACTTCCGGAAGCAACCAGTGCTGTCGCCAGACTCGCAGAGACCACCTTACGGTTTCGTTTTCCCAAAGGTTGTCCTTGACTTTCTAATACGTTGTGAGTGAATAGATACCCAATCGCTAGGGCAGATTGGATATGCCTTCATCTATTCTACCGAATCGACTTTTTCTTCATTACTCATTTTAGCGCTTTCATACCAATCTTTGAGCTTCAAGATGTGCAACGACCATCAACAACATCTTTTCGTTACCTAGAAGCATCATTTCATGCACTTATGAGCAGAATTACGTTTTGCCTTATCAATACCACTTTAAAACTTGCACTCCACTATCCAAGCAGCCTCGAGGCGAGTGTGAGTGATTTTTCTCATGGGTGAAATTCGAGCGATTCTCATCAAGATTTAGAGGCTAATACGTACCAATTACCCTTCCCACAAAGGCAGTAACTTGCCCACCGCGCAAAAAGCGCCTCGGCGCGAATCCCTCAAGAATCCGTACCGAGGCGCCTTACAACAGGGGCTACTCCCCCGCCGTTACGTATTCAATAACTGAGCGCAGTCAAAACGACGGCGCGCCCAAGAACTAGCGCAGACCCAGGGGTCGTTCCATCGCCAGGGTCAGCAGTTCGCTAATCAGGTCAGTGTAAGAGATACCGGTGTTCTCCCACATGGTCTTGTACATCGAAATCGGGGTGAAGCCGGGCATGGTGTTCACCTCGTTGATGACCAGGCGACCGTCCTCGGTGTAGAAGAAGTCTGCACGGGACAGGCCCTCGCCGTCCAGCGCCAGGAATGCCTTCACAGCCAGCTCGCGCAGGCGCTCCTGCACATCCTGCGGCAGGTTCGCCGGGCACACGGTCACAGCGGAAGACTCAGAAACGTACTTCGCCTCAAAGTCGTAGAAGCCGTGGTCCTGATCCACAACCTCGATCTCGCCGGGGTAGGATGCGCGCGGCATCTCGCCGTGGTGGCCATCGAGCACAGCGCACTCGATTTCGCGGCCCACAATACCCGCCTCAATAATGATCTTCGGGTCGTGGCGGCGTGCCTCTTCAATCGCGGGCACGAGCTCCTCCACCGAATCCACCTTGGTAATACCGAAGGAAGAACCTGCGCGGGTCGGCTTCACGAACATGGGGAAGCCCAGCTTCAGCACGCGCTCCAGAATCTGCTCGCGGTCCTCGTGCTCCCACTGACGGTTGGTGACAACCTCGTAGGGGCCGACCTCCAGGCCAGCAGACTCAAAAGCAACCTTCATGAAGTGCTTATCCATACCCACAGCGGATGCGGTCACGCCGCAACCCACATAGTGCAGGTCAGCCATTTCCAGCAGACCCTGCACGGTGCCGTCCTCACCGAAGGGGCCGTGCAGCAGCGGGAACACAACGTCCACCGGTGCGGTGCGGGTAACGTTACCCTCAGCATCCACCAGGGTCAGGCGGGAATCGCCGGCGCCCATCGGCAGGAACACCTGCTGGGTACCCTCGGGGAACTCTGCGGTACCGCGAGTGCCAGCAGTCAGGTCGGCGAGCTCCTGCTCGTCAGTCAGATACCAGCGGCCGTCACGGGTAATGCCGATAGTGATGACCTCGTAGGCGGTGCGGTCAATGGCGCTCAGCACGCCAGCGGCGGTAATGAGCGAAATGGGGTGCTCGGAGGAGCGGCCACCGCACAGCAGGGCGACGGTCTTCTTCTCGGTCATATATTTCTCCTAGTCAATGTTCCCCTACCCTCAGGTCCGGAAGGTGGAACGGCAATGCGTCAATAATCCTAACGCACGAATACCGTCGCGGTCACTGATGCGTTTCTCACGCACCGGTCTTCCGCAACGGTATCCGTCCTTGGATGTTTACATTCAATCTTCTTCTAGTATGTCCTGGCACATAACCCGAATCAAGGGGTGCCAGCACACCAGAAAGCTTCAAAATCTAGTGGCTCTCATGCTTGAGGCGGCGACCCAGTAGCTGAGGCGCCAAGTCCTCAATGCCAATGCGACCCGAAAGCACCGCCACCACAGCCTCCACGATGGGCATCTCCACGCCGTGACGGCGAGCCAACTCAGCCACCACGGGAGCCGACTTAATCGACTCGGCAGTCTGGCTCATATGCTCGTGCAGGCGGTCAGGGGTAACACCCTGAGCCAGCAGGCGGCCCGCCGTGTGGTTACGAGACAGCGGCGAAGAGCAGGTCGCAATCAAGTCGCCCATACCGGCAAGACCGCTCATCGTCGCAGCCTCGCCGCCCAACGCCACCGCCAGGCGGGTAATCTCCGCCAGACCGCGCGTCATAATGGACGCCTTCGAGTTATCGCCATAATTGCGGCCTTCGCAAATACCCACGCAAAGGGCAATCACGTTCTTCACCAGGCCACCAATTTCAGTACCCACCACATCCGTGTTGGTGTACGGGCGGAAGTAACCGCACGCAATCGCGTGAGCAACAGCCTCAGCCACCGGCAGGGTACGAGCCGCAACCACGGAGGCGGTAGGCTCCTCCCCCATGATTTCCTTCGCCAGGTTCGGGCCCGACAGCACGCACACGCGGTGCGGAATATGGCCAATCGCGCGCAGATCAGCACCGCGCAGAGCCATGGATTCTTCCAGTTCCTCGGTAATGACCTGCGACATGCGCAGACCCGTACCGGTCTCCAAACCCTTCGCCAAAGACACCAGCATGGCGTTCGGCTCAATATAGCGGGCGAAGCTCTGCAACTGCGAACGCAGAACCTGCGCGGGCAGGGCAAGAACCACAATATCCGCACCGGCAAGCGCCGCGGGGGCATCCGCCGTGAAGTGCATGTTATCCGGCAGCTTCATTCCCGGAAAATAGCGGGCATTCTCGCGGGTGCGCTCGCATTCAGCCATCACCTGCTCATCACGACCGATGAGGGTCACGCGGGTGTCATCGCCGCGCTCGCGGGCAGCGTCCGCCGCGATCTTAGCGAAAGCGGTGCCCCAGCTACCGGCACCGAGCACCGCAATAGACTGTACGGTTGCCGGAGGGGTAAATTCAGGGCTTGCTGCGGGGGTGCGTCCAAAGAAGGTCACGAAAACACCTGCCTCTCTTCCTTGCGAGGTTATTGTGCGAGTCCCTGACAGGCGCCTCAGCAAATAGCCGCGGCTTCTGTCAGGGCCTCTACGATTTTCCCAGCTGGGATGCTACTTTTCGTCCGGTTCGCCGAGCGCACCACCAACCGGACCCGAGGGGGTACCGGGGGCTTCACGACGCTTCGTGCGGGGGTTCCAACGACCCTCAGGAGCCTTCTCGCCGCGGATCTTCTCCAGCTCGGCGGTAATAGCGTCCAGCATGGCGTCGGTGACCACGCCCAGTTCGGTGCGGGTGTGCTTAGCTTCGGGGCTGGCGTCCTCAACAAGGGAGGCGATATCCAGCGCCTTACCAACCTGCACTCGCACGGTCTTGCGCGGGAACAGCGAAATCTTACGCTTCTCCTTGATGCGGCCGTCCTCGCTAGCCTCATCCACGTAACCGAGAATCTGCTCGTCACCCCAGTGCGCCACCGGGTAGACGGGTGCACCAGTCGCAAGAGCCAGACGAGCCGCACCGGTACGCGCCTGCATGGGCCACAGCTGCGGATCGTGGGTAGTGGTGCCCTCCGGGAAAATCACGACGGCACCGCCAGCCTCAACAATCTTGCGGGCAGTAATCAGGGACTTACGCGCATCCACCGAACCGCGAACCACAGGAATATGCGCGAGCTTGCGCATAATGTAGCCGAGCACGGGAGCACGGAACAGCGAATCCTTCGCCAAGAAACGCGGCAGGGCGCCCTCAACGAAAGCAGGGAAAGCCACGGTCACCGGATCAAGCTCGGTGGTGTGGTTAGCCACGATAATGTACCCGCCGCTGGAAGGCAGATTCTCGCGGCCGGTAATCTCAACGCGCGCCATGAGCTTGTACAGCCCGCGTGCGGCGTTACCGAGCACCTTGTACAGAGCGTCACCGTAAGCGGTGGGCTCAATCTCCGGCAGCGCTTGCTTTCCCTGCTGTCCGCTCATTAACCCTGAACCTCAACTTCCTCGGGCTCAACAACGACGATTGCTGCATCGGGCTTGGGAGCCTTCGACGCCTTGCGTGCCAGCACCTCAAAGTTGGCACCCAGGCCCTTGAGCTTCTCCTCGAAGTTCTCGTAGCCGCGAGCAATCAGCTCAACACCGCTCACGTGAGAGGTGCCCTTAGCAGCCAGCGCAGCAATGATGTGGGAGAAGCCGCCGCGCAGATCCGGAACCTCAATATCAGCGCCGGTCAGCGGGGTGGGGCCAGAAATAATAGCGGAGTGGCCGTAGCCCTTACCCTCAAAACGGCAGGGTGCGCCGCCCACGCAATCGCGCATAACAACGATATCTGCGCCCATCTGCTTCAGGGCGTTGGTGAAGCCGAAACGCTCCTCGTACACGGTCTCGTGCACGATGGACGCGCCCTTAGCCTGGGTCAGCGCCACCACGAGGGGCTGCTGCCAGTCGGTCATGAAGCCGGGGTGCACGTTGGTCTCAAAAACGATGGGCTTCAGCTCTGCACCGGGGGTGCGCTGAGCCGGGTGGGTGAAGCGAATACCATCAGCGGTCACCTCGTACAGGCCGCCCATCTTACGGAACTGGTTTAGGAACGCAGTCATGTCCTTCTGAGCTGCACCGCGCACGAAAATGTCGCCACCGGTAGCCAGCGCCGCAGAAGCCCAAGAAGCGGACTCGTTACGGTCGGGCAGGGACGCGTGATCGTAGCCGGTCAGCTCGTCCACGCCCTCAATGACGATGGTGCGGTCCTCGTTGATGAAGATGATCGCGCCCATCTTCTGCAGAACAGCAATCAGGTCAATAATTTCGGGCTCAATCGCAGCGTTGCGCAGGATGGTCTTACCCTTAGCACGCACACCGGTGAGCAGAACCTGCTCGGTAGCACCCACGGAGGGGTAGTTCAGCACAATCTCTGCACCCTTCAGACCCTCTTCGGGAACAATCAGGGTGGTGCCGGTTTCGTCGTCCTTCTCAACGACTGCGCCGAACTTGCGCAGTGCAGACATGTGGTAGTCGATGGGGCGGTCACCGATCTTGCAACCACCCAGGTTGGGGATGCGTGCGGTACCGAGGGTGTGTAGCAGCGGGCCCACCATCAGAATCGGGATGCGGGAATTACCACCGAAGAGCTGAATCTCCTCTGCGTTCTTTGCGGCGGTGGTTGCATCCTGTGCGGGGTTGAGGGTCAGAACACCAGCTTCGCGGTCGTAGTCGACCTTTGCACCGTGCAGCTCCACGAGGGTGGTAACGATTTCGACATCACTCAGGTCGGGAACGTTACGCAGGGTCGAGGGGGTCGAACCGTGCAGTGCTGCGACCATCGCCTTGGGCACCAGGTTCTTGGCGCCTCGAACGTGAACCTCACCAACGAGCGGAGTGCCACCTTCAATGCGAAGCTTGCTGATGTTCTCAGTCATTAAAAATCCTTTGTGGAGTCGGCTGGTTTAGGCCGAACTTTAACTTTAACAGTGTGCCGATGCGCCGTGTTCTGTCGTGCCGCACCCTTGCCGGTAGCAGGGCGAAACGGGCGCATATATTCATCATTATTCTAAGCCCTGCGTAAAGGTGCTCCAAACACTGAAGAACCTTTGGAACTCGTGACTGAGATTTTGCTCTGTTGTGTATGTGAAAAACCGCTCTGACCCCTCCTCAGAATCAGAGCTGGAAAAGACAAAAAGATACACAAATATTCACACTAATGCAAACATTTTCTGGTTCTTCGCCAAAATTTGACGTTAGCTTCTTCTTTTTGACGCACAAATTTGAACTTGAGAGCAACCTCGCCCCTACAATAGCGTGCACACTCGTGACCGCTGAGCGGTGCCTCCACTCTCAAGGAGAAACCAACCAGCTCTCAACTGCGGCATCGGCGCCGGCATTGCCGTCACTCCATGCAGTACGGAGCCTCACGGCAGGGAACGGGCGTGCATTCACTGCATACAACCTTGCGATAACGCCCAACTAAAACGGTTCGGCTTCCTGCTTCACTTCAACTTCAAAAATTCACTTCAACATCACCGTAAATATTCGAAAGTCAACTAAAAACCACGGCGTATCGCAACCAACCACAGGTCACTTCGCGGCTGCATCCGCGAACTACCGGAGGACCCCAAATATGACACATCACAACACTGCATCACGCTTTTCACGCCGTCGCCTCGTACAGGGCGCGGCATGGAGCGCCCCCGTTATCCTCGCCAGCGCAACCGTCCCCGCATGGGCGGCAAGCGGCGAGCCCACCTGCTCCCCCGCTCTGACCCTCAAGCCGACCGCAACCGGCTACGACGACAAGGCTGGTGCATACACCGAATGGCTCGTCCCTGAAGGCGTTGGACGAGTACGATTCGACCTCGTGGGAGGTGCCGGCGGTGCTGCATCTTCCTTCACTCCCCAATACCTGACCGACGTCACGAACGCGGCCCTGGCTGGCGGCGGTGCCGGTGCACAGCTCAGCGGCGTTCTGACGGTTAAGTCCGGCGACATCCTGCGCGTCTGGGCGGGTAACGGTGGCGTCGGCTCCGCATCCGGCGCACAGCCCGCACTCGGCGGCGAAGGCTACGCGGCAGGCGGCGACTCCACCGGCTCCAGCAAAGCAACCGGTAGCGCGCAGGTAGTGGGCACTGATAGCGGCTACGTGTACGGCGCGTCCGGCGGCGGTTCCTCCGCGGTCGAACTCGTTCGCGACGGCGCAGTCACCATTGTTGCTGTCGCAGGTGCCGGTGGTGGCGGCGCACAGCTCGGCACCCTCACCACCCACCAGGGCGTCTTCGATACTCAGCCCAAGGACCAGCTGAACCCGGCACTGCGCGTAGCGCTGGACGGCCGTGACGCATCCACCACCGCAGGCGGTAGCGCAGGCGGCGACCTGGGCACCGACAACACCGGTCAGGGTGGCATGCTCATGGCAAGCCCCTACCAGGAGTTCAAGCCCCTCGACGAGGACGACAAGACCCTCGACATGCGCTTCATGGTCACCGGCGGTACCGCTGGCCGCTCCGGCGTGGCGGGTACCCTCGGTGAGGCGCTGGTCGGCGTTCTCGACGAGAATAACGAGCTGAAGCTCATGCCCATGTCCGACCCATGGTTCGAAACCTACGACTTCCCTCGCTACTACATGTACGAGGGTGACTCCGTGGTCGAGGGCGAGAAGGGCACCGGCGGCGCCGACGCAACCGGCTCCTACCGCGGCAAGGGCGGTTCAGGCGCCCTGCTCTCCCGCACCCACGGCAAGCTTTCTCTCACTTCCGTAGCATCCGGCGGAGGCGCTGGCTACGGCGGCGGCGGCGCAGGCCTGAACATCTGGACCATCGGTGCGTACCGCGAGAGCGTTTTCGGCCGCCAGGTGCAGTTCGAGAACGAGGGCAACATCTACTCGCTCAGCTCCCTGAGCAGTGGCGGTGGCGCAGGCGGCAGCTACATTAACCACGAAGTGGTTTCTGACTTCGCACTTGCCACTGCGCAGAACGCGAACCCGACCGCGGGCGTGCGCTCCCCCGGTTCTGCGGCGCTGTACAGCTGCACCGAGAACGCAACCCTGAACACCCCCATCACTGAGGGCGCGCTCTAGATAGTCAATGAATGCGCCTCCCCAGAAGTTCCGGGGAGGCGCATTCATATGTGTGCCAGGTTTTTGGGTACAGAAAAGCTCGAAGGCGGCAACTGTTTCAGTCGCCGCCTTCGAGCTTTATATCTCTAGGTTTTAGAGCTCTCGGCTTAGAGTTCCTGAGTACGGGGCATCCAGGAGGGGCGCTTCGCCTCGTACGCCTCAATAGCCTCGAGGTTCTGCAGGGTCAGACCAATATCGTCCAGACCCTCCATGAGGCGCCAACGCACGTAGTCGTCAATCTCGAAGGGAACGACCAGCGCACCCACGGTTACGGTCTTGGACTCCAGGTCAACAGTGATTTCGGTGCCGGGCTCGTGCTCCAGCGCCTTCCAGATCAGCTCGATATCGTCCTGTGCAACCTGCGCGGTAACCAGGCCCTGCTTGCCCGAGTTGCCGCGGAAAATATCGGCAAAACGAGCGGAGATAACGACCTTGAAACCGTAGTCGCGCAGCGCCCACACGGCGTGCTCACGGGAAGAACCGGTACCGAAGTCCGGGCCCGCGACCAGCACGCTACCGTGCTTGTAGGGCTCCTGGTTCAGGATGAACTCGGGGTCCTTACGCCAGTTAGCGAAGAGGGCGTCGTCGAAGCCGGTCTTGGTCACTCGCTTGAGGTAGACGGCGGGAATAATCTGGTCGGTGTCAACATTCGAAGAACGCAGCGGCACGCCAATGCCGGTGTGCTTAATAATGGGTTCCATAATGGCTCCTTAGCTATAGCGGCGTGCTAGGCCACGACGTCGGACGGGGCGGACAGGGTACCGCGCACAGCGGTTGCGGCGGCGACCACCGGGGAGACCAGGTGGGTGCGGCCACCCTTGCCCTGGCGGCCCTCAAAGTTACGGTTCGAGGTGGAGGCGCAACGCTCACCGGGTGCCAGCTGGTCGGGGTTCATACCCAGGCACATGGAGCAGCCGGCGAAGCGCCAGTCGGCACCGAACTCCTTGAAGACCTTGTCCAGGCCTTCTGCTTCTGCCTGCGCGCGGACCTTCTGGGAGCCGGGCACGACCATCATGCGTACGTTCTCGGCGATGGTGCGGCCACGCACGATGTCTGCGGCGGCGCGCAGGTCCTCAATGCGGGAGTTGGTGCAGGAACCCAGGAAGACGACATCCACGGGGATTTCCTTCATGGGGGTGCCGGCCTTCAGGTCCATGTATTCGAGGGCGCGTTCTGCTGCGACCTTGTCGTTCTCGTCCTCGAAGTCGTCCGGGGAGGGAACGGCGTGGCTCAGCGGAATACCCTGACCGGGGTTGGTACCCCAGGTGACGAAGGGCTCGAGCTCGTCAGCGTTGATGAAGATTTCCTTGTCGAAGACGGCGCCTTCGTCGGTGGGCAGGCTCTTCCAGTACTCGACTGCCTTGTCCCACTCTTCACCCTTGGGCGCGTGCTGGCGGCCCTTGATGTATTCGAAGGTGGTCTCGTCGGGGGCGACCATGCCGGCGCGTGCGCCCGCCTCGATGGACATGTTGCACATGGTCATGCGGCCCTCCATGGAGAGGGAACGGATCGCGGAGCCGCGGTATTCGAGCACGTAGCCCTGACCGCCGCCGGTACCGATCTGCGCGATGACAGCGAGGATGATGTCCTTTGCGGTCACGCCGGGCTTGAGGGTGCCTTCAACGTTGATTGCCATGGTCTTGAAGCGTGCCAGGGGCAGGGTCTGGGTCGCCATGACGTGCTCCACCTCGGAGGTGCCGATGCCGAACGCGAGAGCGCCGAACGCACCGTGGGTGGAGGTGTGGGAGTCGCCGCAGACGATGGTCATGCCGGGCATGGTCAGACCCAGCTGCGGGCCGACCACGTGCACGATGCCCTGTTCCTCGTCACCGAGGGAGTGGATGCGCACGCCGAATTCCTTGGCGTTGCGGCGCAGGGTCTCGATCTGGGTGCGGCTGGTCAGGTCGGCGATGGTGCCGAAGATGTTGTCGGTGGGGGTGTTGTGATCCTCGGTGGCAATGGTCAGGTCGAGGCGGCGCAGGGGGCGGTTCTCGATGCGCAGGCCTTCGAATGCCTGGGGGGAGGTCACTTCGTGCAGTAGCTGCAGGTCGATGTAGAGCAGGTCGGGCTTGCCGTTTTCACCGGGGACGACGACGTGTGCGTCCCAGACTTTTTCTGCCAGGGTGCGCGGACGGGTGCCCGCGGTGGTTGCGTTCTGTTCGCTAGTCATGCTTTCTCCTGCTTGATGCGTTCCTACGGTGGATGCGTTCGGTGTGGTGCGTGCCGCAAGTTTGCGGAGTTGAGGGGCGGATTATGTACCCGATGGGACCCTCAAATCGGTATTTCCCCGCGGCGTGTCGCATATTTTTTCACGGATTCTTAGCCTGTGAGACGGCTCAGAAACACCCCGAACTAGCGAGTGTTTTTATGTGGGTTTACTCTATGACTCCAGGGTAATTTTGCGGGATTATTCGCATTTTTCTGCGTCTTTTCGCATATTTTCACCCATAAACCCACACAAACACTTATTATGAAAAATTCATAATTTATCCCGTAGGGGGTGATTCCATCTTCAGCTCTGCACCCCAAAGAGTCCATGAAGTCCGGGGTATCTTTCATATTCTGAGATAGAATATAAGAATGACTCCTTCCGCATCACGTTTTAACGCACACGGAATGCGTCACCCCAACGCATCCACACACCACAACGCACCGATCGTTGACCCCGTCAAGCCGCCCGAACACATGGCCGCCGACGAGCAGATGGTAGAGGTACACTCCCACGGCTCCTCCGGCGTTGGCGTGCTCGACAAGGCAACCCTCATTCTTGACTGCCTCGAGGCAGGCCCCGTATCCCTGGGCGACCTCGTCAAGGCAACCGGTTTGGCACGCCCCACCGCACACCGCCTCGCCGTGGCGTTGGCTCACCACCGCCTCGTAGCCCGCGACGTGCAGGGACGCTTCATGCTCGGACCCCGCCTGACCGAACTCGCGTCCGCCACCATTTCCGATGAGCTCATCACCGTGGCAGACCCGATTCTGCAGAAGCTCAGCCTCGAAGCTGACGAATCCACCCAGCTGTACCGCCGCCAGGGCGACTGGCGTGTATGCGCGGCAACCGCGGCACGACCCTCCGGCATGCACGAATCCATCCCGGTCGGTACCCAGCTGTCCATGCAGGCTGGTTCCGCCGCCCAGGTTCTGCTGGCTTGGGAAGACCAGAACCGCATTGTTGAAGGCCTGCGCGATGCGCACTTCAGCGCCGCCATGCTCGCGGCTGTGCGCCGCATCGGTTGGGCGCAGTCCGTGGGTGAGCGCGAGCGCGGTACCGCCTCGGTCTCTGCTCCGGTGCGTGCGCCCGGTGGCAAGGTGATTGCGGCTGTGTCTATCTCAGGCCCGATTGACCGCATGACCCGCCAGCCGAACCGCAACTACCCCGAGCTGGTCGTTAAGGCTGCTCAGGCGATTACGGACGGTCTGCGTGAGCTTGCGGCGTCTCAGCAGGCTCCCTGCGCTGAGAGTACTGAAGAGGACTAAGCTTCAGTAGCGTATAGATTTAACGAAAAGGATCCCTCCCCGCCTCGATTGAGGTAGGGAGGGATTTCTTTTGCGCGCTCTTGTTCTGATGAGGCTTGTCCTGATGCGGCTTCTCGGATGATACGCCGCTAAATGTCCAGCGCCTTGCGGTAGGCGTTGAGGCGCTTTGCTTCCTGCTGTACCGGGGCGACCACGCAGGACTGCACCGCCTTCTCCACGCCGGTCTGCAGGCGACCCCGCAGCTTACGTGCGTAGTAGCGTGAGCCCATGGCGGTAAGTAGCCTGCCCACACCCGCCGAGGCGATACCGAGCAGCACACCCAGCAGCAGAAGCAGGGTCGGCAGGGGCACCGGGGAGCCTTCGGGGGTCGGGGCGGGCGGCAGTTGAATCTGCAGGTACGCCAAGCCGGAAATCAGGGTCAGCCAGCCGACGCCTACCAGGGCGCTCATTAGCGCGATCCACTGCAGGGCGTTGAAGATGACCCAGGGGGCGCGGGTGCGGCCCAGACCGTAGTCGATGCGCACCATGTCGCGTTCGAGCAGTTCGGGAAGCTCCGCCTCGCGGGAGAGGGCGGCTTCCTTCATGCTGCGCTTCCACGGTTCGTCGATGCGGGCCGCCATCTGCTTGCTGTATTGGCGCACGGCGTTTGCCATGCCCGCCTTCTGCGCGGCGCTCAGCGGGGGTAGCGAGGATGCCACCAGCTCGGGTGCGTTCTCGCTATCGGAACCGAGCATACCCGCGGACTTCTCAGCCTTAGATGTGCTCTTCGTTTCGTCTTGCTGCCCCAGGTGCAGACGGCGCAGGGGGTCAGCCTTCAGGCGGCTCATCCAGCGGGTGAGGATCCAGCCGGTGCGCTGACCCGCGGCGCGGCGGTAGGAGGCGGTTGCAGCCTGCAAAACCTGTTCTGCCTGGCTGGATGAGTAGCATGCTTTCACGAGCTTCTGCTCCGCTTCGAGGGCGTAGGCTCCGGCGAGCACGGTCCCCTCTCCTCCGGCGTAGGTGCGCAGCTGGGAGGCGGTGGCGTGCAGCTGCGCGTCGGTTCGTTGCAGGGATAGGCTCTTGGCGGCGGCTACCTGGGCGAGCAGGTCGCGGAGCACGTCCACGCCTTCGCCGGTTCGCGCGGAGACGGCGATGGGTGCGGCGAGCAGGTGCGCTTCGGTGCCCTCAGCCTGCAGCAGGCGGGTGAGGGAGGCGAGCACGGCGGGCACCTCGGCGGGTGCGAGTTTATCCGCCTGGTTGAGCACGCAGAGCGCCTGCGCACCGGATGCGGCAAGCGGCACCATGAAGTCGCGGTGGATGACGGCGTCGGCGTATTTTTGGGGGTCGACGACCCAGACGAGTACGTCCACGTAGCGCATCATGCGGGCGGCGAGGTCGCGGTTGGTGGTGGTGACCGAGTCGAAGTCGGGCATGTCCAGCAGGATGAGGCCGCCGGTGCGGGTGCGCATTTCGCCGCGTCCACCGACGGCTCGGCGGATGCGGTTGAAGAGTCCGGGTGCCGGTTCGGTGACGGCGTTGGGTGCCGCTACTCCCCCGGCAGATTTATTGTTTCCGCCTGCTTCGTTACCCTCGGTTGCCTCTCCTTCGGCGGCGAGCGCCTGAGTTTGCGGGTAGACGCGCTTGTCGATGCCGAGCCAGTCAAGTAGCTCTTCGCTGCCCTCTGCCTCCCAGATTGCCGCCTGCACGGTGGAGGTGGTCGGGCGTGTGGGAGCGGAGAGGGCAATGTTCTGCCCAGCGATGGCGTTGAAGAGCGTGGATTTGCCGCTGCCGGTCGCACCGAAGAAGCCGATGACGGTGTGTTCGGTGGAGAGTTCGCGGCGTTGGCTGAGGCGTTCGAGGGTTTCGGCGGCGTCGAGCAGCACAGTTTCGGGGACTCGTCCTTCGCCGTAGCTGATGGCGTCCTTGAGGGATGCGACGGAGCGCGCGAAGGGCGAGGTCGCCACGGCGGGGGTGGCGCCTCGCTCGGCGTTGCGCTCAGTGTTCTCGAGTTTCTTCTCGGGGGTAGTCATAGTGCGTTTTTCTTCGTCTGTGGTGCGGGGTGCCTGTCCGGAGTGGTTTAGCGGGCAACCGTACCGTTAGTGTGGGCTGCGGCTTGGCGCTGTGTGGTTTGACTCTGGGCGCTCATTTCTGCGGCGATGTTCTGCACCTGCTCGGCGGCGCGGTAAATGTCCTCGGCGTCAGCCTGCGGGTCGGTTTCTTCGAGTACGGCGGTGAAGGGCTGAGCGTGCTCGGTGAGCAGATCCACCATGCGTTCGAGCAGGTCGGTGCGGGCGCGGGTTGCCATGCGGCGCACCGCGTCTTCACCGAAGATGGACTCGAGCAGTTTGGTGCCGACCACGCCGCTACCGCCGGCGATACCCGCCTCAATACCGGTGATGCCGCCGGTGAGGCTGAACGCGGCGACCATGAGCATCACGGCGGCGGCGTTCACGCCCAGGGAGAGGAAGCGGGCGCGTTTGCGCTTGTCGGCGCCTTCTTCGCGGATCATTTCGAGGACGGAGCCCTGCCAGAGGCGGATCTGCTCGGCAACGGCTGCGGAGAAGATGTCTTCGGCGGACTGCACTTCGCCCTTTGCTTCGTTGCCCTTCGCCTCGCCGTTTGCGCCTGCGTTCTGTTCGGGCGCCGCGGCGGAGGCCGTCTGCGGCGCAACAGAAACAGCCTGCGGCGCATCAAGGCGCGCCAGCAGGGAGCGTCCGGCGCGGCTGGCACGCCAGCGGGTGCGGGTGTTTTCGGAGGCGCGTGCGGCCGCATCCAGCACGACGGCGTGGACGCCGCTTTCGAGGGCGTCTTCTACCTTCTGTGCGGCGGCGGGCTGACCGCGCAGTGCGGAGCCGACGCGGTCGCGCAGACGACCGATGGTGCTGTCGAGGGAGCGGAAGAAGTCGCCGGTTCCCACGAAGTCGTGCCAGCGCGAGAGCACTTCACCGCGTAGCAGCGAGCCGTCGGAGAGCGCCCCGTCGATGGTGGTCAGCGCGTCCTCGTATTCTTCTGCGGCGATGGTGGCAAGCGACTGGTGCGCCGCCTGCTGGCGTGCCTGTTCGGCGGCGAGCACCTGCAGGTTACCGGCGAGGGTTTCGACGGCACCTGCAAGGGTCTGCCGGGCGATGGCGGCGCGGGCGGGTGCGTCGGCGCCGAGTTCGCGGATCCACAGGGTCAGCGGGGCGAGGCTGACGGGTGCGAGCATGCCGCTTTCGTCGCGCGGCTGTTCGGTGACGGTGTGAATCAGTACGGCGTGGATTCCGGCCTCGTCGAGCATGCGTCGCAGGTCGTTTTCGATGGCTTCTTCGTCGCCTTCGGGCACACGGTTGAGCACCACGGCGATGGCGATGGAGCGTGCGGCCGCTTCGTGGAGCAGTTCCCAGGGCACGGCGTCGGCGTAGCGGTTGGCGGTGGTGACGAAGAGCCACAGGTCTGCGGCGGAGAGCAGTTCCTTGGCGAGGGTGCGGTTTTCCTCGGAGACGGAGTCGATATCGGGTGCGTCGATGAGCGCGATGCCCTGCGGTAGCGCCGAGGTAGTAATAGGAATGAGGGCGCGCGCAATCTTCGGGTCGAGGCCGGGTAGTGCCTGCGATCCGGCGTTCATGCCGGAGGTACGGGTGCGCGGCAGGGTGGGCAGGAAGCGTTCGGGCGACAGCGCCGCTTCGTCTTCTGCGCGGTGCAGGAGTACGGGGTGGCGGGTGGTGGGTCGAATCGCGCCGGACTGGGTGAGCGGTTCGCCGAGCAGGGTGTTGACGAGGGTGGATTTGCCGGCGCCGGTGGAGCCTCCGACCACGATGGTGAGGGGGTTGTCGACGCTGGCACTGCGCGGCAGGATGTAGTCGTCGAGTTGGCGTGCCATGGCGGCGAGTATGGTGCGCGCGGTGGCGGTGCCGTGCTCGGCGGTGCCGTCGTGGGCGACGGTGTAGGGGGTGCCGGGGGTTTCGCCGGCTTCTACGTCGAGCGGGAGGGGGATTCGAGTGAGCAGTTCGCGAGCTGCTTTGAGCTGCGCATAGTCGGTGGTAGTCACAGCGCTATTGTCCCATAGGGTGCACCTGCTTCATGCCATGTGTGGGCGTTGCGGTGGGCGCGTTACGGCTACGGGTTGTTTAGGGGCTCATGTTGAGGTGTTTTTGATAGGTGTTTGGACAACCTGAAGAGGTTGAGATACTACTTGCACGCCGGGTGCAACAACTCCAATTTATGATTCATTCGCAAGAAGAGCAGGTGAGAAAATCCTTGAGTTTCCGCAGGAAATCAGCACATTTCAATGCGGTTATCCCGAACACATTGGTATGTTTTATAACCCGCATAAAACGGGCAAATATTAAGATTTGATAACTTTTTACGCTCAAGCGCAGATATGGTTATTTTGAACCTGAAAGTACGTTTAGAATCATTGAGCACGACAACCAGGCAGGTCATAACCCATACCGATTCCTTCAGGTGGCTTCTGACCTGCCCTTTCTATCGCATCCGTACTCACTGCGGTATGCCACATCCATCGGGAACGCTCACCGACTCCTCACACAACTGCAATCAACTGCCGTTGAGGTTCACTGCATCCGAGCCACCCGTTACTGCCTGCCCGTCTTTACTCTTGCGAAAGGTTGCGTATGTTCAGTCCGCTGTCACGTCGCCATCTTCTTGCTCTTTCTTCCGGAGCAGCATTGAGTGCACTCGCAAGCGCTTGCAGCCCCAGCGCAGTTTCTCGCCCTCAACCACTCGCTAACCCTTCCCCTACCAAGGTTGCTCCTCAGAGCGCCCAGACTAAATCTGCGACCACCACGCGCAGTATTACGTATGCCGAGCCTCTGCCCGCATCGGCTCTGGATGGTCGCGGACCGGCTCTTTTGCCGGATCAGTTCTTTGAGCGTTCCGGAAATTTCTCAAACGGCACCCTGAGCCATCGAGCCGTCAATGTCCCCCGCCCCACCATGCCCCCGGAAGCTAAAGAGCGCACCGTCGAGGGCCTGCATGCCTTCCTGCAGTACTGGGGTGCGGCACAGAACTACATGCTCCTCACCGGTGACACCAATCCCTTCATGGATTTGCCCGGCCAGGAGCACTTTAGTCAGATGGCGCAGATGTACCGCGATATCTACCGCTACAACATCGGCTGGCTGGTCTCTAAGAACAACCACCCCATGTGCATTAACCTGAGTTCCCCGCAGCCGGTGCCCGCTACCGAGCAGGACGTCTACTGCTGGAAGGCGACCCTGAAGGTGGACGAGAACGCGTTCCTGTTCAACCATGAGACCCGTCAGCGTGAGCAGCTCACCGGTATCTACGGCAGCAATCAGAAGGCGGATGCTTACGTCTACTTTGGTGAAGAGGGCTGGCAGATGCTGGAGGATCCGAACTCTTCCCCGAGTGCTACCGCCACCCCCGCGGCCAACCCTGAACCGTCCGCGAATACTCCGAGCGCACAGCCGACCCCGAATGAGAGCACCTCTTCTAAGGCGACTCGTTATATTCGAGGCTCAGCCTAAAGCTTCTTTACATCCGTGCCTCAAAGAACCCGTCATATTGGGTGATATGAGGCACGGATAAGAGCTTTTATTTGTGTGCCACGCGTGAAATCTATAGGCTAGGGCTAGATGAGGTCCGCCCATTTTCGCCTCAATACGCGTCTACCCGCCCTGCGGGTGACTGCTTCGCGCCCTCCTGTAGGGGCGTGATGTTAGGCTGAGAATTGGAGCGTGAGCTCTTCACTTATCACCGATACTTCCGCATCACAGCACATTCAAGGGGATCACTATGATTCACAGCCGCCGCCACTTTATTGCGCTTACGGGCACCGCCGCCCTGGGTGCGATGCTTGCCGCTTGCGGTTCCAAAAAGACTGAGGAGGCGACTGCCTCCCCCACTGCTTCCGCTTCGATTGCGGGTGCCTACGACAATCTGTCGGGCGAGCTGAAGTGGACTAAGTACATTGCGGGCAACGGTGCGGCCCCGATGAGCAGCACCGACCCGGAAACCGGTCAGGTGTACACGATTGAGCCGACTGCCGGCCCGGCAAGCGTTGATTCTAAGGCTAGTGCCGTGCCCATCCCCATTGAGGATGAGAGCATGTACGAGAAGAACGCCCGTAGCTTGCGCGCCACCTTCGCTTACTTTGCGGCAGCGGTGAACTATGCCCGCATGACCGGTGACCCCGGTCCTGCTCTGCAGGTGGTTCAGGCACAGAACTCTACCGACCGTGCGGCGCTGGAGAAGTTGCGTGCGTTCTATGCTCCCGGTACGAACTGGCTGGTGGGCGGCGAGTGGACGTTCCGTCTGACCGATAAGCAGCCGACGACCCGCGGCACGAAGTATTCGTGGGCGTGCACCGTGACTCAGGCACACGGCATGCGGGTTGAGAAGGCAACCAATACGACCAAGCCTCTGGAGGACACTGAGGCCCCGGAGATTAAGGCTCTGTACGCTGAGTACGATGAGGAAGCGAAGCGCTGGGTCGTGATTTCGCCTCAGCAGTACGATCCTGCGTTGGCCCCGAAGCCGACTCAGACTCCGCGCGCGCATCCTTCCTCGACCTATACCCCGACGGTGACTGATGACAGCACTGTGGCGGCTAATGCTGGTGCGAACGCCGGCGCGAATACTTCGGGTAACGGCGCGCCTCAGGGCACTGCTCAGAATGGTGCCGCACAGAACGGTGGTGCGCAGGCTCCTGCCGCCCAGAATGGTGCAGGTCAGGGCGGTTCCCGTCAGTACACTGGTTCCCAGAATGGTGGCGCACAGACCGGCACCGGTCAGGGTGGCGCGGCTCAGGCTCCTCAGCCTGACGCTACCCAGGCGCCTGCGGCTACCGCTCCCGCGCAGCCCGTGGCGACTCAGCCTGCAGCTGCGACGGCTCAGCCGACTGTAGCGCCCGGTGCCCCCGATGCGGGCGGTGCTGCTGGCGGCGCTGAGGCACCTGCCGGTGTTCCCGGTGAGGGCGCCCAGTAGCCCCTAGAGACCGAGTAGCCCCTCCCCCTATAGACGATGAACGCGTCCCCTCTTTCACCCCATCCGGTGCGATGCTCCCGCTGGTTCCACTAAGTTCCTAGTCACGGTAAGTTCGCTGATGGGCGGCATATCACGCTCGTTTGAGCGCTGGTACGCACGGGTGTGAAGGCGGGGGCGCGTTATACTTAGGACTGTCTCTAGAGGGATGTCCGCGTGTGATATCCGCTCGTCGAGGCGTTCTCTCACTCGTCTCTCACCAGAGAGTCTCACTCGAAAGGTATTCCGTGGCGCTTTTCCCCATGACCTCCGGGCTTCCCAGTTCCACTACCGGCATCAGCCGCCGTTCTGCTCTGCGTTACGCGGGTGCGGGCGTTGCGGGCGTGTCTTTGAGCGCCCTACTGGTTGCGTGCGGTGGTTCTTCTTCTAGCGAGAACGCTGATGCGGATACCCCTCAGATTTCCCCTTCGGCTTCTGCGCGTACTGATTTTAGCGGCGAGGTCACCTTCGATAACTATGAGAAGAAGGGCACTTTCGTTCCAGCGACCGAGTCTGCTCCCGCGCAGAACGTGCCGTTCCCTAAGCGTCCGGCGAGCGCATCGGAGAACTCGGTGCAGGGTCTGTACGATTCGATTGCGTTCGTGTATGCGGCGATTAACTACCTGGTGCTGACCGGTGATGCGGCTCCGCTGCGTGAGTCAAAGGCTGATGAGAAGTTCGTTGCGTCGTTCTCGTCGTTTATGGATGAGTCGAATGAGAGCTCGCAGAATCGTGACTGGTATGTGTCGCCGAAGGTGACCATGTCTGCGTTCACTGCTGTTCCTGCTCTGGTGAAGAAGAGTGTGCAGTGGACTTTTGATTTGGTGATTGATTTGGGGCCGACCGTGGTGATTGACGGTGCTCCCGCGGAGATGTCTGAGAAGGTGCGCCGCACTGAGCGTGGCTTGGTGGTTACCGGTGTGCGCCACGATAATGATTGGACTTTGACTATTCAGGATGAGTATGAGGCACAGGCTTCGGCTCAGCCTAAGAATGGTGGCGCTAACGGTGGTGGCGCTAACGATGGTAATGCTGACAATTCCGGTAACTCCGGTAATGACGGCAATTCTAATGGTGACAACCTTTAAGCCCTCAGATGGATGAGGCATCATGCCCTAACTCGCACTCGGGTTAGGGCATGATCTGTTTTACTCTGGTAGTAACGAGCTTTCCTGGATTCAAGGTTTTTGTATGTCTTCTTTTTCTCAGTCTTTCTCTCGCCGCTCCCTGATGCGCCTGGGTGTGGGCGTTTCTGCTGTTGCCGGTTCTGCGGCGCTGTTGAGCGCTTGCGGTTCGGGTGGATCTAGCCAGCAGTCTGGTTCCCAGGGTGGTAGCCTGAACGGTTCGAAGTCGAGCGCTAACCCGAATGGGTACAGCGATGATGGTAAGAACTATTCGGGTCTGGTGGAGTACACCCACTATGAGGGTGCGGTGAATTATGAGCAGGGTACGGTGGATCATCCGCCGCGTAATGCTCCGAAGCCGCAGGTGACTGACGCTCTTTCGTTGAATACGGTGACGGGTTTTCATGAGGCGATTGCTTATTTTGCGGCGGCTATGGATTATCTGGTGAAGACCGGTAGCACGGATGCGTTCTCGACCGGTATTCAACTGTCGTCGAAGACTCGCTCTGAGGTGGATGCCTTGTCGGCTTCTATTCTTGCGGGTGTGGAGAAGGGTTCCTGGTATGTGAATCCGTCGGCTTCTTATGCTCTGGCGAGCGCTCAGCCGTCGATTATGAGTGATGGCAACCTGCTGTTTAAGGGTCAGTACACTCTGGACTTCGGTACGGAGGCGGTGGCAGAGGGCAAAATTCAGCCGGTGGTTGCCTCGGCGAGCGCTTCTGCTTCTGCTGAGCCTACTGAGCCTTCTGAGGATGCGCTGGTGTCTGACGCGGCGTCCCCGAGTGCTACTGCTACTGCGGCGGGTCCTGCTTCTCAGGTGACGGTTCAGGAGTGCGATTTCCGCGGCCGCTACCACGCTGATTCTAAGATGTGGGAGCTGAGCGTGGCGTACGGTGCTACTGTTCAGGGTGCCGCCACCCAGGGAGGCGCTACTCAGGGCGGTGCGTCCACCGCGAGTGCTGCGGCGTCTGGCGCGGCATCCGGTTCGGCTTCTGTGCCCTCTTCTGCCGCCGCTTCTGCCGCCGCTTCTGCGGAGGCCTCTGCCACCTCCGCGGCGTCTTAGTTCGTCATAACGCTTTTGTGTGCGAGGCGCTTCTCACGCTTCGTTCGACTCTGTATCCTGTTGGGTTTGCGGCTAAACTGGTTGCAATCACCGACTGACTGAAAGGTATCACTATGTCCGAGAACCTGACCCGCCGCGCGGCGCTGGGTGTGCTGGGCGTCAGCTCTATGGCTTTGCTGGCGGCTTGTGGCTCTAAGGCTACTTCTGAGGCGTCTGCTTCCGCTTCTGGCTCTGAGAGCGCTTCTGCTGCTGCTTCTGAGTCTGCTACCGCTTCGCCCTCTGCTTCTGCATCGGCGTCTGCTTCCCCGTCCGCTTCTGCGTCGGCTTCGGCTACTGCAACGAACTCTCCGCTGCCCAACGACAATAAGGATTACAGCGGCGTAGCGAAGTTGGAGAAGATGGAGGATCACGGCGAGTACCAGCCGGGTAATGCTGAGCACCCGCCGCAGAACGTGCCGTCCCCGATTGTTCCGGAGGCTATGCACCAGAATTCGGTGGCTGGCTTTGCGGCGGCTCTGGCGTACTTCGGTGCGGCGTTTGAGTACCTGCTGCGTACCGGCGATATGCACTACATGAACGAGGTCAGCACCGACCAGGAGACCCTGGCGGCGATGAAGAAGTACGCAGACTCCACCAAGGCCGGTATTGATGAGAAGAAGACCTGGTACGTGAACCCGACCGCTACCCTGACTATTGGTACTAAGCAGCCGGTTCTGGCTCAGGGCGCGTACAACTGGACCGTGACGTTGAACGTGGATCTGGGTGAGAAGCTGTTCAAGGACGGCAAGGAGCAGACCGTGGCGGCTGACAAGCGTCACGTGAAGATGTTCGGTGAGGCTGTTGGTCGCTACTTGAACAACAAGTGGGATCTTCACATGGACATCAACTAGTCCTCTGAGGCTGGTTTCCCCCCCCCCCGCTTGTAGCGTTGTGCCGTCTCAGGATGCGGTTTTTAATGTTTTTTCCATTGATGGCAATAAAATTTGTGGCTCCAGCTTGCGGTGAACGGAGTTCACCACTACTCTTATATACAGAGGTTGTCTTTTGGGCTACATAATGTTTCTAGAGAGCGCCGCACATTCATCGTCCTTTGTCGAGAAAGGGTTTGTGCGGCGCTTTTCTGTACCCTCTTTCTGGACCTCGTTCCTTGAGGTTTTTCTCTGGCATTATTACGAACTGTGACCGCAGGTTTAAACCTACTGCCGGTGAGTAGTAGAGTTGCCACGTAACCGATTATTCATTGCGGAGACCCCGTCGCGGCTGGCCTCCCCCAAGCTCATGAAGGAGCACCCCATGGCAAAGATTCTCAACAGCATTGTTGAAGCAACCGGCCAGACCCCCCTGGTTAAGCTGAACCGACTGGACGAGGGTCTTCCCGGTAACGTAGCGGTCAAGCTTGAGTTCTACAACCCCGCTGGTTCGGTTAAGGACCGTATCGGTCGCGCCATCATTGACGCTGCTGAGAAGTCGGGTGCGCTGAAGCCCGGCGGCACCATTGTTGAGGGCACTTCCGGTAACACCGGTATTGCGCTGGCTATGGTGGGTGCTGCTCGCGGTTACCGCGTCATCCTGACCATGCCGGAGACCATGTCTGCTGAGCGTCGCGTGCTGCTGCGCGCTTACGGTGCTCAGATTGTGCTGACCCCCGGTACCGAGGGTATGCGCGGCGCTGTGGAGAAGGCTAAGGAAATCGTTGCGACCACCGAGAACGCTATCCTGGCGTCCCAGTTCTCCAACGAGGCGAACCCCACTATTCACTACAACACCACCGGTCCCGAGATTTGGGAAGCAACCGACGGTAAGGTCGACATCTTCGTGGCGGGTATTGGTACCGGCGGCACCATCTCCGGTACCGGTAAGTACCTGAAGGAGCAGAACCCGAACGTGAAGGTTGTTGCGGTTGAGCCGAAGGACTCCCCGTTGCTCTCTGAGGGTCGCGTTGGCCCCCACAAGATTCAGGGCCTGGGCGCTAACTTCGTTCCGGAGACCCTGGACCGCGGCATCTACGATTCGGTGACTCCGGTCAGTGCTGAGGATGCTATGCGCACCTCCCGTCTGCTGGCTACCCAGGAAGGTATTCTGGGCGGTATTTCTTCCGGTGCGGCTGTGTGGGCTGCTCTGGAGGAGGCTAAGAAGTCTGAGAACAAGGACAAGCTGATTGTGGCTATCGTTCCTGACTTCGGTGAGCGTTACATCTCTACCGCTCTGTACGAGGATATCCGCGGCTAATTGAGCTTCTGAGCCCCCGCTATCGGGAGGACCTATAGTGCTACGCCCCGTCTGCCGATTGCATACACGGCAGGCGGGGCGTTTCTATGCCCTCTGCGAACTGTACGGCGAGGAGCTGAGCTGTTCCGCCGCTCCCCTGTTGGTCCCGGGCTGTTCTTTTCTGCCGTCCCGTGTGCATCCGCCGCGGTTGAGCAGTGATAGGGGCGGGTGCGTCCATCATATTGCTGATTGCGGTGGGAATAGCCGAAAGGGCCCCGTTGTTGGTACCTTTGGAAAGGTCGCATACACAGAGCACGACCGATGAGGGAAAGGGAACCCATGAGTTTTATTGCGCGTCTGCGTGAAGATATTGAGAACGTCCGCCAGCACGACCCTGCTGCGCGCGGCGCTGTCGAGATTGCGCTGAACTATTCGGGTATGCACGCCATTTGGGTTCACCGTCTGACCCATAAGCTCTGGCAGAAGGATGAGACGAAGGCTCTGGCCCGTACTCTTTCGCAGTTTGCTCGTTTTCTGACCGGTGTGGAGATTCACCCCGGTGCGACCATTGGCCGCCGTTTCTTCATTGATCACGGCATGGGCATTGTTATTGGTGAGACCGCTGAGGTTGGTGACGACGTGATGCTGTACCACGGTGTGACCCTGGGCGGTCGCTCCCTGGAGAAGGTGAAGCGTCACCCCACCATTGGTGACCGTGTGACCATTGGTGCCGGTGCGAAGGTGCTGGGCCCGGTGGAGATTGGTGCCGATAGCGCTATTGGTGCGAACGCAGTGGTCGTCAATAATCACCCCGCCGATTCGATTATTACCGGTATTCCTGCGAAGCACCGCCCGCGTACCCCGGAGAAGAAGAAGCCGCTGGTGGACGCTGTGGAGTACATTGACCCCGCCATGTGGATATAGCGCTTGGCAAGCGTTTTGACCCCGTAGAGGCGCACCTGGCGGCTCCTCACGAGGCTCCAAGCTCCTCACCGGGCTCCGCAGGTCTTCTCTCCTGCTATACGCCCCTCAAGATACCCCTGAGGCATCTCGGGGGCGCCCCGTCAAGACATAACGAACAAGACATAACGAAAGCCCGCCCCGGTTGGATTCTCATCCAGCCGAAGGCGGGCTTTATGTATTCAGCTACGGGAGCTTAGTGAACGTGAATGTCCGCTGCGTTCACCTCGGAACGGTCACCGCTCCACATGGTGTGGAAGGCGCCCTCTTCGTCAATACGACCGTAGGTGTGTGCACCGAAGAAGTCACGCTGACCCTGAATCAGGGATGCGGGCAGGCGGTCGCGGCGCAGACCGTCGTAGTAGGACAGTGCGGAAGCGAACACCGGCACGGGGATACCCAGTGCGGTTGCCTTAGCCACCACGCGACGCCAGGAAGGAACGAGCTCCTCCATGAGGTTCTTGAATGCGGGTGCCAGCAGCATGTTCGCGGGTGCTTCGCCTGCGTAGGCAGCCATGATGTCGCCCAGTAGCTCTGCCCGGATGATGCAGCCTGCACGCCACAGCGATGCGATGGTGTCCAGCTTCAGATCCCAGCCGTATTCCTTGCCTGCACGGGTCAGCAGGTCCATGCCCTGTGCGTACGCAACGAGCTTGGATGCGAAGAGTGCGCGGCGCACATCCTCAACGAACTCGGGGTCGCCTGCACCGATGCCGGTGGTTGCGATCAGACCTGCGGGCAGTTCGCGCTGTGCCTGCTCGCGCTGCTCACGCTCGGAGGAGGAGAGGGCGCGTGCGAACACAGACTCTGCGATAGCGGAGACGGGGGAACCGAGGTCCAGACCAGCCTTAGCGGTCCACAGGCCGGTACCCTTCTGACCCGCTGCGTCAACGATAACGTCGACCAGGGGCTTGCCGGTCTTTGCGTCAACCTGTGCGAGCACCTCAGCGGTGATTTCGATCAGGTAGGAGCTCAGGTCGCCTTCGTTCCAGGTCTTGAAGATTTCTGCCTGCTGTGCCGGCTCAATGCCTGCGATGGAGCGCAGAATGTCGTAAGCTTCGCCAATCACCTGCATGTCGGCGTACTCGATGCCGTTGTGGACCATCTTCACGAAGTGACCCGCGCCGTCGGTGGAGATCCATGCGCAGCAGGGTGCGCCGTCCTGCGGTGCCTTCGCTGCGATCTTTTCGAGCAGCGGGCCCAGGTGCTTGTAGGACTCTGCGGAGCCGCCGGGCATCATGGAGGGGCCCCAGAGAGCGCCCTCTTCGCCGCCGGAGACGCCAACGCCTACGAAGTGCAGGCCCTTTTCAGCCAGGGCGTGCTCGCGACGGATGGTGTCGGGGAAGTGGGAGTTACCGCCGTCAATAATGATGTCGCCCTCATCGAGCATGGGGGTGAGCTGCTCGATAACAGCGTCGACGGGTGCGCCCGCCTTGACCATAATCAGGATGCGGCGGGGAGACTCGAGGGAGTCGACGAGTTCCTGCAGGGACTCGGTGCGGATGAAGTCGCCGTCTGCGCCGTGCTCAGCCAGCAGTGCGTCGGTCTTCTCTACGGAACGGTTGTGCAGTGCCACGGTGTAGCCGTTACGTGCCAGGTTGCGGGCGAGGTTTGCGCCCATGACAGCAAGGCCGGTGACACCAATCTGTGCCTTCTTGTTTTCAGTCATGTATATAAGGATACGCGCTGAGGGCAGGCTATATATAGGTGGAGTGCACTTTTATGCTCTGAAGAGTCGCCCTTCTCACTCCTGGAGAAATATAGCGCGTGGAGAAAGTGCTTAGAACGGAAAAACCCCGGTACCTTGCGGTACCGGGGTAATTGGTGGGTCCTACCGGGATCGAACCGATGACATCCACGGTGTAAACGTGGCGCTCTACCAGCTGAGCTAAAGACCCGTAGTTCTCACTGTTTCGTTTGACGACCCAGTGGCGAACACAAGAAAAAACTATACGGACTTTCGATATGACATGCAAATCCACGGAGCGTGTTCTATGTCTCAATATTTTTTTCCTTTTCCCACTGCACCCCACACCAAGCCACACCAAGCCATAGTTGACACTCTCCCCTCAGATGGGTCACACCCCTTCGTTCCGCACCATTCCGCCACCCCCACCATTCCGCGCCATTTAGGTGCAAAAAGACCCTAACTAGTACTTTTGATGCGTATTTTTCCCACTCAGATAGTCACAATGCGAAACCCACATCACAAAAACCCTCATTTGAGACCAAGAGAGGCGCCTTTAGGTCTAAGATAGTAGAGATAAGAAGCGATGTGGGTCTTACGGACCTATAGCGCTTAAACACAAAGATTGTTCGACAACGCAACAACGCGCGGCGGGCGATCTCACAACCGCACAGAAGAGAGGTTGGATTAGTTTGGCTAACGTACCGAACGAGCACTCCCTGAGCACCCTTCTCGATGGCTTCAAGGACATCGACGTAGAAGAGACCCAGGAGTGGGCCGAGTCCCTCGAGGACCTTATCAAGACTCACGGCACTGAGCGTGCAGAGTACATCCTTCGCGCACTGCTCAAGGAGGCTGGCGCAAAGGGCGTTAAGGTCCCGACTCTGGTCAAGACCGACTACATCAACACCATCCCCGCCGACCAGCAGCCCGAGTACCCCGGTGATGAGGAACTCGAGCGCCAGTACCGCGCATGGATTCGTTGGAACGCAGCAATCATGGTTCAGCGTGCCCAGAAGAAGGGCATCGGCGTTGGCGGTCACATCTCCACCTTCGCAGGTGTGGCTGACCTCTACGAAATGGGCCAGAACCACTTCTTCCGCGGCCGTAACCACCCCGGTGGCGGTGACCAGGTCTTCTTCCAGGGTCACTCCTCCCCCGGTGTCTACTCCCGCGCATTCGTTGAAGGCGTCCTGAGCGAAGAGCAGATGGACGGCTTCCGCCAGGAGAAGACCAAGGGCGCAGACGGTATTCCTTCGTACCCGCACCCCCGTTGCATGCCCGAGTTCTGGCAGTTCCCGACCGTTTCCATGGGTCTGGGCCCCCTGAACGCAATCCACCAGGCATCCTTCAACAAGTACCTGCACAACCACAAGATCAAGGACACCTCCGAGCAGCACGTCTGGGCATTCCTGGGCGACGGCGAGATGGACGAGCCCGAGTCGCGTGGTGCACTGCAGCTGGCTGCAAACGAGCACCTGGACAACCTGACCTTCGTCGTCAACTGCAACCTGCAGCGTCTGGACGGCCCCGTTCGTGGTAACGGCAAGATCGTTCAGGAGCTCGAGGCATTCTTCCGCGGCGCAGGCTGGCACGTCATCAAGGTCCTGTGGGGCTCCGACTACGACGAGCTGCTCAAGAAGGACAAGAGCGGCAAGCTCATCCAGCTGATGAACGAGACCCTCGACGGTGACTACCAGACCTTCCGTGGCGAAGACGGTGGCTACATCCGCGAGCACTTCTTCGGCAAGTACCCCGAAACCAAGGAACTCGTTGCAGACCTGACCGACGAGCAGATCTTCAACCTGCGCCTGGGTGGCCACGACGACAAGAAGCTCTACGCAGCCTACAAGGAAGCTATGGAGACCAAGGGCAAGCCCACCGTCATCCTGGCACAGTCCATTAAGGGTGCGGAGCTCGGCCCCTACTTCGAGGCACGTAACTCCACCCACCAGATCAAGAAGTTCACCATGGAAGCACTGAAGGGCTTCCGTGACCACCTGAACATCCCCATCTCCGACGAGGAGCTGGAGAAGGATCTGTACAACCCGCCGTACTACCTGCCCGAGGCAAACCACCCGGCACTGCAGTACATGCAGGCACGCCGCAAGGAACTCGGCGGTTACATCCCCGGCCGTGCAAACACCCAGCCTGAGATTATCCTGCCCGAGTCCAAGGTCTACGCACAGACCAAGAAGGGCTCCGGCAAGCAGACCGCTGCTACCACCATGGCGTTCGTCCGCCTGATGAAGGACCTCATGCGTGTGAAGGGCTTCGGTCACCGTATCGCTCCCATCACCCCCGATGAGGCACGTACCTTCGGTATGGACTCCTTCTTCCCCTCGGCTAAGCTGTACAACCCCAACGGCCAGAACTACGTGCCCGTTGACCACCAGCTCATGCTCACCTACACCGAGTCCCCCGAGGGCCAGATCGTTCACGTGGGTATTAACGAGGCAGGCGCAACCGCTGCGTTCATCGCACTGGGCTCCTCCTACGACACCCACGGCGAGCCGATGATCCCGATTTACATCTTCTACTCGATGTTCGGCTTCCAGCGCACTGGCGACGGCTTCTGGGCTGCTGCCGACCAGCTGTGCCGCGGCTTCGTCATCGGTGCAACCGCAGGTCGTACCACCCTGTCCGGTGAGGGTCTGCAGCACAACGACGGCCACTCCCCGATTCTGGCGTCCACCAACCCGGCGTTCAAGATCTACGACCCGGCTTACGGCTACGAGATCGCTCACATCGTGGAGCGCGGTATCGAGCAGATGTACGGTACCAAGGACGAAGACCACAACGTCATGTACTACCTGACCGTGTACAACGAGCCGATTCACCAGCCTGCTGAGCCGGCAAACGTTGACGTTGAGGGCATCATCAAGGGTATCCACAAGATCAGCGAGTCCCCGCTGACCTCCGGCCCCAAGGCACAGCTGCTGGCATCCGGCGTTGCTGTTCCGTGGGCTGAGAAGGCTCAGCAGCTGCTGGCTGAGGACTGGGGCGTCTCCGCAGACCTCTGGTCTGTCACCTCGTGGACCGAGCTGCGCCGCGACGGCATTGCCGCTGAGGAAGAGGCTCTGCTGAACCCGAACCAGCCCGCTCGCGTTCCTTACGTGACCCAGAAGCTGGCTGGCGCTGCTGGCCCGATCGTCGCGACCACCGACTTCGCTTCGGATGTTCCCGACCAGATCCGCCAGTTCGTTCCGAACGACTTCGCAACCCTGGGTGCTGACGGCTTCGGCTTCGCAGACACCCGCCCGGGTGCACGTCGCTTCTTCCACATCGATGCAGAGTCGGTTGTTGTCCGCACCCTGCAGATGCTGGCAAAGCGCGGCGAGGTTGCAGCAGACGTTCCCGCGAAGGCATTCGCTAAGTACGACCTGCTCAACGTGAACGCTAACTCCGAGCTGGAGCAGCACTAAGCATTTAGCTGTAGAACCCCGGTTCTGCGTTAGAAGCTAAACGATGCCCCCGGTTGATGAATCATCAACCGGGGGCATTCGTGTTTTAACTGTGAATGGGTGCAGGATACCCGAGCTGATTCCTGTCGATATGCTCGTTGACTATGCGTTTCTCATGTAATAAATCAGACGTGACCGGAGTTTTGGTTGCCTGGTGCGTCTAGCCGGTGGTAGGCTTTAACCACCCTTCAACTATGATATTCGCCATAGTATCGGTGGATATTTTAGGGTGCCCGACCAGCATTACGGGGGGGGCACGACTCACTCATCTACGAGTATTTGTCCTCCATAACCCATAGGGGTTCATGATGAAGCTCTAGAACACTCTCCCAGCAGTAACGACGCTGCAGAAACACCCTTGTGCGTGGTCTGCCATAGCGTCTTGGCCTTTCGCTATGGGTGCGCTCCCAAGCTAGCAGGTACTCCCCCGAGATTCTGCTTATCGCTCTGGGATTCACATAGATTCCAGATTCTCTCGACACCCATATTCACCGGGTCATATGCTTTGCAACAATCAGCAAAATACAGCCCCGCTTTCTTTACTACCGCATATTCTTTATCCAATTAAGGAGGGAGAATTATGAACCTCAAGAAATTCTTTCAACCCGCAATGGCTATAACGTTTGCATTCACGTTAGCCTGCACATCCTGTTCTACAGGCCCGCAACTAGAACGTGATGAAACAGCCCAAGCAACTCTAGACTATAAAAACAACCAAATCATTACTCCACTCGAAGAATACAATGACCTTTTAGATGAAAATTCCCAGTATTACACTCGAGCCTTGGAAATTCTCAGGCAGCGCTGTTTCGCAAAACACGGCCAATCCTATGAAATATATATCCCGGATGTAGAAGATAGGAAATTCTTTTCGTCCGGTCGCGAGTTTGGCCTCTGGAACCCCGAATACGCCGCCAAATATGGAAACTACAAGCGAGGGAATGCACCATCATCCGGGGGCTATGACACAAAAATCATGGAACAGTGCATGCCTGAAATCTTAGCCACGTTGAAAGAGATCGCGGGCATCAGCCTCGAAGAGCAAAGTGGCCTCACAGAAGCCTATCGTCGAATCCACGGCGAATCCTATGCAGCTGCCATGAATCATCCTGAATGGAAAAAATACCGTGAAGCATGGTGGAAATGCCTATCGGATAAAGGTCTAACGCCACGAAAAGGCGACGAAGAATGGGGTACAAAAGAACTATCAAATGCAACTCGTGCTAGCGGTGATAATAATGCCCCGGCATCAGAAGAAGAAATTCGACTCAGCGTCATTGAAGCACAATGCAGTAAAGATACAGGAATGGCTCAAGGTCTTGCTAATCTTGTAGCTTCGTATCAAAAACCGCTCATCCGGGATAATGAAACAAAACTAGAAGAACAGCGAAAGCAGCTATCAGAAGTTAATCTCCGATATAAAGAGTGGGTTCTCAAAAACCAATAAATAGAATGTCCCCGATTGATAAATCATCAATCGGGGACCTTTATATATATTAACTACTCTACAAGATAGAGCAGGCTAATCGGCGAAGTGGCCGGTCACCTCCGCCAAACGCGCCGGATTCACCAGATCAGGGTGCGTACCCTCCAGCAGCACCGAACGGAACGACGACGCATGCGCCGCCCAACCCGCCGCATCCAAATACGGCTGATCCTCATGCGGCACACCCACCAGCAACACGTCCCCTTCAAAGAACGCCTGCTCAGCACCACGCATCAACGCCGCCGAAGCGCGCATACTACCCAGGCACACGCCCAGCTTCTCCTCCGGCAGGTAACCCATCGCCGACCCCGCCTTCTGCAGGCGTTCCAACGTACCCGGCAGGTCAAGCTGCTCATCGGCGGCAGGCTCCGGCAAACCACCCATACGCAGCAGCGCACGGAAGCTCTCCTGCTCATCCGGCGCAGGCACGCCCTGCCACTGCTCCGAAGGATACGCATCCAACAGGATGACGCGCTCAACCTGCGCACCCGCAGCCTGCGCCAAAGCCGCCACCTGCACCGCGGCAGTACCGCCCACAGACCAGCCCATCAACGCAAAACGACGCGGCAACGAACGCTCCGCCAGGGTCTTCTCAATCAGCTTCAGGTAGCCCTCAGCCAACTCCTGCAGGCTCGACGCAAACCCAGCCTGCGGGTCAGAGAACGCCTCAGCCTGCAAAGCGTACACGCCCTGCTGAGCCGGAAGATGCGAGAGGTACCCCGCATAGCACCAGCCCAAACCACCCGCAGGCGGCAGGATAAACAGCGGCGCGGGGGCCTCGGTAGTATCGGGGACAACGGGCTGCTCACGCAGCGGCAGAACCGGCGCGAACTCCCCACCCTCGCCACGCTCGCCCGCAATGGACGCCGCCAAAGCCTGCACGGTCGGATGCGCAAACAGCGCACCAATGCTCACGCTCAGACCCAGCTGCTCCTCAACCGCGGCAATCACCTCAAGAGCCGCCAACGAATGACCACCCGAGGCGAAGAAATCCTCATCCACGCCGAAACGCTCACGACCCAGCACACCGGCAATAATCGAGCACAGCTGCTGCTCCAGCAGACCGTGCGGGCCCTCAGCATCAGAAGTCTGAGGGGTCAGGTCGAGGGACGCCAACAGCTTGCGATCCGCCTTACCGGAGGGGCTCACCGGCAGAGCAGGCAGGGTGTGCCACAGGGTCGGAACCATGTAGTCCGGCAGCACCTGCGCACAATGCTCACGCGCCGCCTCCACCAGCTGCTCGGCACGCTCAGCGGGCACGTCGCCGACCTCCAGCACCGCCGCCAGGGCAGGCTCACGCAGACCGCGGTACAGCAGAGCCACCGAAGCGCTCACACCCTCAACCGCGGCGAGAGCCATCTCAATATCGCCCAGCTCCAGGCGCTGACCGCGCACCTTAATCTGATAATCCGTGCGGCCGCGGTAGCCAATGACGGCGCGACCATCGGGAAGAATCTCCCAGCATGCCAAATCACCCGTACGGTACAGGCGCTGACTCTCACCGTTCAGCATTGCGAGCGCACCGGCAGGAGCCTGCTCCACAAAAGCCGCCGCGGTCGCCTGCGGGTTGTTCTTGTAGCCGCGCGCCAGCTGCACACCCGACAGGTGCAGTTCACCCGTCACACCCACCGGCACGGGGTGGCCGGTCGGGTCAAGAATCAGGGTGCCGGTGTTCCAGACCGGCTCACCAATGGGCACGCTCTCGCGCTGCGGGTCGCCGGAAGTCTCCCAGAAGGTCACGTCCACCGCCGCCTCGGTCGGGCCGTAGAGGTTCAGCGGGTACACTCCCAGAACCTCGCCCGCGGCCTGCACCTGGTCCTTCTGCAGCGCCTCACCCGAGCAGACCACGTAGCGCAGGGGCTGCTCTCGATCCTGGCCGAAGCCAGCATCAGCCAGGATGCGGCGCGCCGCCGGCGAAGAGGTCAGCGCCGACAGCATGGTCGGCACAAAGTGCACCGCCGTGACGGACTGCTCGGCAATCACGCGCGCCAGGTAGGCGGGGTCGCGGTGCCCCTCCGGGGCGGCAATGACCACGGCGGCACCCTCGGCGAGAGGCCAGTACAGCTCCCACACGTGCACGTCAAAGGAGATGGGGGTCTTGTGCAGAACGCGGTCGCCCTCCCCCACCGGAATCTGGTGCTGCTGCCAGCGCAGGCGGTTATCAATCGCCCGGTGGCTAATGGCAACGCCCTTAGGCCTGCCCGTTGAGCCGGAGGTGAAGAGCACGTAAGCGTCCTCATCCAGACCGGTTTTGACGCCCGGAAGCTCCTCAGCGGCGGGTGCCTGTACAGGTTCCTCGATGGTCAGCTGCGGTAGGGTGTGCTGGGGCAGGTTCGCGTGACGTGCAGGCTCCTGCGGGTTCAGCTCTTCCGCGCTCAGCGGCTGCAGACCGGGGCCGTGCAGCAGCAGGGAACATTCGGCATCCTCTATCATCACGCCCACACGCTCGGCGGGCAGATCAGGAAGCACCGGCACGTAGGTGGCGCCAGCGTACAGCAGGGCGTACAGCGCCACGTACTGCTCGGCGCCGCGGTGCACACGCAGACCCACCGCGTCTGAAGGGCGAACGCCCCAGTCCAGCAGCTGCGCGGCAAGCGCACGGGCACGCTCGTCCAGTTCGGTGTAGGTGAGGGCGCGGTCAAAAGCGTAGGCGCGATCCGACTCGGGGGTGAGCACCTCACCGGGCACGGGGGCAGAATCCAGCACGGCGAGCGCCTGCGGATGCGCCGCCACCCCCTCACGGAAGCGACCCAGCAGGGTCTTGTACTCCATCGGGTGGTCGGTAAGCGCCGGGGCGGTCAGCTCGCGCAGGGTCGCCAGTTCAGCCTCGGTCGCCAAGCCGAGGTTGTTCAGGGAGGCGCCCTCGCGCTGCGCTTCCGCCGCGTAGGCGGGCAGCCACTCGCTCAGGCGGGCGGCGTGACGTTCCAGCTCCTCAGCGGTGTAGAGCGCCGGGTTCATGTCAATCTCGCAGGAGATGATATTGCCGCGGCCGGGCATGCCGCGCAGGGTGAAGGTCGCGTCAGCAACGGGACCGGCAGAGATATTGTGAATGTGCGCGGTCGGTACCGCGGATCCGGACTTGTCCTTGGAGGGTGCCGCCAGCGGCAGCACCGCGTCAAAGGGCACCACGTTAATCTGCGCACCAAACAGCCTGGACTGGGCGTTACGCGCGGTACGCTCGAGGTCTTCCTGACGAGCCAGCGGATGCTCCGCGTTGCGGGCGTACTGCTCCTTCACCGAGTGCAGGGACTGTGCGATGGGGCCGGTCGCCGCAACCTGCACCGGCAGAACGTTCACGGCGGTACAGCCGGTCTGCGCGCTCGCCGTGCCCAGGGCGCGGGTCGCCTCCGGCAGGGTGCGGGCGAACATGCGGTTCATCTGCGGCACGCCGAACGAAGCCTGCGGGTAGCCACCCACACGCGCCAGGTAGGCGCCGACGGCGGCGGTCGCCAGCACGGGCCAGGAGACGGCGTGCTGCTTTGCCGCATCCAGCAGGGCCTGCTGGGTGGGTACGTCAATGCTGAACGCCAGGCGCTCAGACTGCGCCGACGGGGAGGCGGTACGACCCGCTAGGGAGGTGTCTTCCTGCTCCAGGGCGCCGCTCGCCTCCCAGAAGGCGACGTCTTCGTCACGGGCGGTGGAGGCGGCGTCGTCGGCGTCGAGCAGCTGCTGCAGGCTCATGCGGCGGGTTGCCGGAACCGGCTGACCGGCGGACAGGGCGCGGTATACCGCCGCCACGCGGGAGAGGCCGTTGAACGCGGCGAATCCGTCGGCAACCACGTGGGAGAAGGAATGGTACACCCAGAGGAACCCGCCGTAACGCGCCACTGCGCTGCGCACGGTCACGCCCTCATCGGTGGCGAGGGGCTGGGCGAGCAGTCGCTGCGCCCAGGCGCGCACCGGCGCGGGCAAGTTAGAGTCAGGCAGGGCTGATTCAGGCAGGTTAGAGGCGTTCTCCTCCCCCGCCTCGGCGGTGCCGCTCAGCTCGCGCTCCTCCAGTTCGCCCCCGTCCAGTTTGCTTCCGTCCACGAGCAGGTCAATGCCCGAAAGGAACGCCTCAAGCGGCAGAATCTGCTGGGAGGCGGCACCATCGGCAATGCGGGTGCGCACGCGGAAGCCCTCGTTCTCGCGGTAGAGCTGTTCAAAAGCCTCACGTAGCAGAGCGAGGTCGGTGTCTGCGGGGCATTGCAGAACCTCCGCGGTGTTGTAGCAGGGGTTCGTCGGGTCAATCGCGGCGGCAAAGTAGATGCCGCGTGCGTTGGTGGTCAGCGGTAGCCAGGGGCTGTCAGCGCTGTGCTGTGCGGAGGGGTTCGCGGCGGTGCGAAGGTCGGAAGCAGTCCCGAAGCTAGCGGGTGCGGTAGTATCAGCTACGCCCATGGTGGCCTCTCAAAGGTCTGGATTAGGGGTCTGGATTAGGGATGATATGCGGTGTGTTAAAGGTAGGTGTGAAAGGTAGGCTACTGCCCCGCCGCTTCACGCTGACAGAAGTGCGCTGACAAGGGTAAACGCAGCTACACAACACGGCGTAAAACCGGCGCAAAGAAAAACGAGGCGAGTAGCAAACACCCCGGGCGCCCGCCTGCATTCGCGGCAGGCGGGCACTCGGGGTGCGGTAACGCTTAGCCCAGGCGGGAGGCGATGAACTCCACGGTCGGGTTCTCCACCAGCTCGGTAAACTCAATCACGGCGCCCTCAGCGGCAAGGTCGTCGAGCAGGGCGAATGCGCCCATAGAGTCCATGCCTAGGGAGAACAGGTCGGTGGTCGGCTCGTCAAAAGCGGTCTGCAGGGAGTCGGGCTCGACGATGTACTTCTCCATGATGGGGCGCAGGGTCTCAAATGCGGACATTTTTCTCCTCAATAGGGGTAGGAATAAGGGCGTACGGTTTAGCTGAAAATGGTCAGCTCAAAGGGTTTAGCCGAAAATTTCGGCAAGCTTGGCGCGCAGTTCGCGGCGAGAAATCTTACCCACGTTCGTGGTGGGTAGCTCCTGCAGAACCTGCACTCGCTCCGGAATCTTGAAGTCGGCGAGCTTCTTCGAGGTGAAGAACTCGTGCATCGTGCGGCGCGGGTTTTCGCCCAAGTCGGCGCCTTCCTGCGGCACAATGACCAGGCCCACGCGCTCACCCACGGTCTCATCCGGGATGCCCAGGACCACGGCGTCAAAAACGTCGGGGTGGGTCAGCGCCAGCTCTTCGATTTCGTCCACGGCAATCTTCTCGCCATTGCGGTTAATCTGGTCCTTCGCGCGGCCGGTCACCTCAAGGTACTTGCCTGCGACCAGTCGCACAATGTCACCGGTGCGGTAGAAGCCGTCCTCGGTGAATCCGTAGCGGTTCGCGTTCTCCTCCAGGTAGTAGCCGCGAATCGTGTACGGGCCGCGGGTGAGCAGGTGGCCGCTCTCGCCGCGCTTGACCGGCTGGTCCTGATCATCAACAATCAGGATTTCGTCGTCGGGGCTGATTGGGTAGCCCTGGGTCCTCAGACGCATCTCAATCGGGTCGGTCGAGCGGGTGTAGTTCACCAGGCCCTCAGCCATGCCGAACACCTGCTGAACGGTGCAACCGAGCACCGACTCGATCTTGCCCGCAACCGCCGGGGCCAGCTTCGAACCGCCCACCTGCAGGGTCTGCAGGGACGGCAGGGACACGCCGCGCTTTTCCGCGGAGGCAACCCACGCCTGAGCCAGCGGCGGCACCAGCGCGGAGGTGGTCACACCCTCCATCTCAATGAGGTGGAACGCAGTCTGCGGGGACGGATCCGCCGCGAACACCAGCTTGCCGGAGGCGCACATGACGCCCAGAATACCGGGCGAGCTCATCGTGAAGTTGTGCGCGGCGGGCAGCACCACGAGCATGGTCGTGTTGTTGTTCAGCTTGCAGATATCGACCGAGCCGCGCACCGAGTACAGGTAGGCGGCGTGGGTGCGAGGAATCAGCTTCGAAATGCCGGTCGTACCGCCGGAGAGCTGCAGGAACGCCACCTGCTCGCTCGCACGCAGGTTCTCGGTGTTCTGAATGACACCGGGCACGAACTCTTCAGCGAGCTCCTCTTCGGTCAGAGGGGTCAGCGGCTCCGCAACATCAATAGCAACCGGCGGCTCCAGGGAGTTCTTGCGCAGCTCGGCGGCAACGTCCTCGTGCAGGGCGGTAAAATCTGCGCCCGGGGTCAGCGAAGAGAACACGTGCGCCGCCGCGTCGGTGCGGGTCGCAAAGTGCACGAGCTCGGTGGTGCGGTGCTGCGGCAGGCAGAACACCGGCAGCGCCGCCGCCCAGAAAATACCCAGCAGGTACACCAGGTACTCGGCGGTGTTACCCAGCTGCAGCAGCACACGGTCACCGGGCTGCACGCCAGCCTGAACGAGGCGCGCAGCAGCGGCACGACCTGCCGCCTCCAGCTCACCGTAGGAGAGGCGAATCTGCTGGGGCTTGCCGTTCTCATCGAGCTGCGCGTGCGAAAGCGCCACCAGCGCCGGGAAGTGCGGCTTGGCGCGGCAGGCGTCCAGCAGGAACTCGGGGATGGTCTGGTCAATCCAGTAGCCGGCTTCGCGGTACTTCGCGGCAAAAGACTCGGGGATGAGCGGCGTGGGGGCCAGGGGGCTACGTTCTACGGTCATCTTCTCTCGATTTCTGTGTCGTTTGCGGTTTCTATAGCGCTCACGTGCTGCGTGCGTTCGCAGCGTGATGCCATCTCGTCAATGAGGGCGGGTGCGCAACCTGCGCCAGGTACCCTTCGGCACCCCTCGCGGCGCGGTAGTGTTGCACTTCTCTTAGGCTGTACTTCTCTAGGATACGGGCGCGGCGGTGTTTACCCTAACGGGGCACCCCGCACGCCCACCATGCGGGGTGTGCTCTACCCGTGCAGGATCCCTAGGCGATCTCTCGCTACTCCTCAGCTAAGCTCCGCTCAGCGCGCTCAGCCTCCCGGCGGGCAGCAATAATACGTTCCAACGCCGGCACAATCGCACCGCGCCAGCACGCATAATCGTGACCGCCGTTGAAGGTCGTGCAACGCGCATTCTTCAGGCCCAGCTTTTCCAGGCGCTCCTTCAGCTCGCGGTGAGGCGGTACCAGAACCCACTCCTGCTCCCCCACCTCAATCTCAAGGTAAAGGTGGCGCAGGCGGTCGATCTCACCCGCCGCTTCCAGCTCGTCCAGGCGGTCCATGACCTGCGGCTGCCACAGCGACGAAGACTGCGCAATCGCGCCGCCAAACGCCTCCGGACGGCTCAGCACCGCCAGCAAGGAGGACAGACCACCCAGCGACTGGCCGTTAATCACAATGTTCTGCGGCGCGGTCTTAATGCCGTGCACCGCCTCCAGGTGCGGGAACGCGATCTCTACCAGGTAGTCGGCAATCGGGTTGTCGCCGTTCAGCTCCTTCCAGCGGTTCTCACGGCCGCCAGAGTGCAGGAAGAACACGTGCATCGCCGGAATACGGCCCGCCTCGTGGGCACGGTTGAGGGTGTGCTCCATACCCTGGCTGAACCACATCTCACCGTCGAACTGGATGAACAGCGGCGCATCCGGGGCGGGGTCACCCACACGGCCGAGCACGTACTGGTGACCGTCAGAGGTCTGCATCCACTCGGGGGCGGGCAGCACGTCAATCTCTTCCTGAGTCAGGATGAAATCCTGCACCGGCGCATGCTCAAGCTGCACCACGCCCATGCAACGACCGATACGGTTGCACACGGTCTCGGGGTTCAGCGGGTCGCCCTCGCCGGAGTCCAGGGCGGCGCGCAGGCGCACCTGGTCGTCATCGCCCAGCCAGGCGGGGCGCTCGCCGGGCAGCGCCGGCAAGAAGTTGTAGGAGGCACGCCAGGTGGTTTCCATCTGCATGCTCAGCTGCCACCAGCCGGTACCCTCGATGCGGGTCATGAGGGAACGGTCGAGGTTCTTCTCATCGGTGAGGCGGTTGATGAACATGAGCACCTGCTCCGCCTGCTCGTTGTGGTACAGGAAGGTGACGATGCGCTCGTTCTCACTGATGCTGCCGTCTTCGCGGTGCACCGGCTCGATGATGGGGGTGCCTTCGGAGACGACCTCAAGGATGCGGGCGTTCAGCTCTTCGGGGCTGACCGCCTCGGCGATAATGGCGCTAACGAGGGGGCTGTCCACGCGCGGTGCCGGTACCGGGCGCGGAGTCTTGGGAGGGGTCGGGCGCACGGTCGGTGCAACGGTACGCGGCTGCGCCGAAGTAGCCTGTTCAGAAGTGTTCTGTGCAGAAATACTCTGCGCGGGAACGGTCGCGGTGGGTTCGTGCTCGCCCAACGGTTCCTCCTTGGTCTGTGGAAACACTCAATCGGTGAGAATCGGTGAGGAGGCGCATTATCATTAGTTAGCCTCTACTACCTCACTCTATGGTATCCCTTACCCAAACTCCAGCCAAAGGGAAAAGCGAAAGAACCACAACATGACATTCATGACAGCGAGCGCGGGGTTCAAATGCAGGCCCCAACTGTAGGTCGCAAACAGTGCCCACCACAAACAGGGCAGTTAAATGAGATGAGGCACCGAGACCGTGCATCAAACCTCCAAACAGTGAAGGTCTCATACGGCAGTCTCGGTGCCTCATCTGCGGGTTCCCAAAATGGAACCTACCCAGTGCTCGGATCCGTTCATGCGTCAAAGACGGGCGAGCACCGGGTAGGCGCCCTACGCGCAGGGGATCCTGGGTCCCTCAGATCCTAGCGTTCGCTGCTTGGCGCAATGCCGAGCTTTTCCACCCGTACTGAGACGGTTGGTGCTAACTCCCACGCGGCTTAGGGGCGAAAACTATTCGCTTTCGCGGGCCGCCGAAATAGCGTCAGCGGCAATATGAATTGTTTGGTTCTCCTTCGGAATAACCAAAGGGGTACCAGTGCATGGATCAGGAATAATGACCGATTGCAGGTCAAAAACTTCCTGAATAAGTTCCGGTGTAATTATCGCACGCGGATCGCCCTGAGCGATAATCCGTCCCTGCTTCATTAACACAACATGAGTAGCATACCTGAAAGCAAGGTTCAGGTCATGCAAAACCACGGCTACAGTCCGACCTTCGGAATGCAACTTCTTCGTCAGGTTCAGCACTTCAATCTGGTGCGTGATGTCCAGGTAGGTGGTCGGCTCATCGAGCAGGATCAGCGGGGTCTGCTGCGCCAGGGTCATGGCAATCCACACGCGCTGACGCTGACCACCGGACAGCGCCTCAATGGGGCGTTCGGCAAGCTCCAGAACGTTCGCAGCCTGCATCGCATCCACACAGGCGCGCTCGTCCTCATCGGACCAGGAACGCAGCAGCGACTGGTGCGGGTAGCGGCCGCGCGCCACCACATCCGCCACGGTCACGCCGCTAGGCGCCTCCGGGGTCTGCGGCAGCATCGCCAGGATCTTGGCGATGGCGCGGGACTTCATCTGCGGCAGCGGGGTGCCGTCCAGGCGAACCTCACCCTGCTTGAGCGGGTTCACGCGGGCAAGAGCCTTCAGGGTGGTCGACTTACCGCAGGCGTTCGGGCCCAAGATAACGGTCAGCTCCCCCTCCGGCACCTGAAAATCTACCCCGTTGAGCACCGTATGCTCACCGTAGGCAACCACCATGTTCTCGCCTTCAAGGCGGGTCGTCACACTAGTGTTCACTAGCTCTTCTTCCTTTCGAGGTAAATCAGGTAAATCAGGTACAGGCCGCCAATCGCGCCGGTCACCACACCCACCTGAATGATGCGTCCGGGAACAGCGAATCGGCCAATCAGGTCAGAGCCGAGCACCATGAGCGCACCCATAAGTGCCGCGGAGGTGAAGCCCACCCCGCCACTACGAGACAGGGTCTTCGCGATGTGCGGTGCCGCCAGGGCGACAAAGGCAATCGGGCCGGTCGTCGCGGTCGCCAGCGAAACCAGAAGCACACCGATAAACAGAGCCGCCACACGGTACGCATTCACGCTCACACCCAAACCGGATGCCACCTGGTCACCAAAACGAATCGCGCCCAGCGGGCGGACCAGCATCAGCAGCAGCGGAGTCACCACGAGCAACAGACCCATCAGCGCGTAGGTGCGCTCCCACGTGATGTCATTGAGCGAACCGGCAAGCCAGGACGCCGCGGTCTGCGCCTGAGTCAGCGAAGCACGCACCACCAGCAACGCATTGAACGCCGCCAGGGTCGAACCCACACCAATACCGACCAGCACCAGACGGAAGCCATGCAGGCCCGTGCGGCGCGTCAACAGCCACACCAGCACCGAAGTCGCCAAGCCACCAGCCACAGCGCCCAGAGCAACCTCAACGGGACCGGAATTGAAGACAATAATCTGCAACAGCGCACCGGTCGCGGCACCATTCGTGAAGCCGATAATATCCGGCGAACCCAGGGCATTACCCGAAATCACCTGGAAAATCGCACCCGACAGACCAAGCGCCGCACCCACCAGAAGCGCCGCCACAATACGCGCCGCACGCTGCTGAGCGAAAGTCACAGCAATCTGCTTACCCTCACCCATCAACGCCGGAATGACCTTCTCCGGGGCGAGCTTATAATCACCCTGCAACATGCCCCAAAACGCCAGCGCCGCAATCAGCACCACCAACGCCACATTCAGGATCAGCACACGCCACGGCACCTGAGCACTCAGCGGACCGCGCACAGTCAACACCGGGCGGCCACCCAAATCGCGGCCGCTACGACGCGCAGAACGATTAGCGGAGCTGGTGGCAGTCGCCGTCGAAACAGCGGAAGAATTCGACATCAGAGAGCCTCCACCTTACGACGAGTCATCAAGAACAAGAACACCGGGGCACCGGCAAGAGTCGCCACAATACCCACCTGAGTCTCCTGCGGAGCCACCAGCACACGCGCCAACACGTCAGCACACAGCAGCCACACCGGACCCAACAGCGCCGAACCATAATTCACCCAGCGCACATCATTACCGAGCAAAGCACGCACCACAAACGGCACCGCCAAACCCACAAAACCAATCGGACCCACCGCAGCAGTCGCTGCACCGGCAAGCACCGTCACCGCCAGCAACGTCAAATTCTGGGTCGTACGCACACTCACGCCGAGGCTGGTCGCCGCCTCCTCGCCCATACTCAGAGCATTAATCGCAGGAGCCACAAAGAACGCCACCAGCATACCCAGCACAATCACCGGACCCACCGTGGACGCGATATCCATACCGCGGCCCTCCAGCGAACCGGCAACCCACACACGGAACTCGTTATACGCATCCTGATCAGCCAAAATCAGGCCCTGCGCAATCGCCGACAGCGCCGCAGAAATCGCCACACCCGCCAGAGCGAGCTTCACAATCGATCCGTCACGGCCACGACCCAGCGTGTACACCAGCACCGCAGCCAACGCGCCACCAATCGTCGCAGCAACCATGTACTGCCAAATACCCATCACGCCAAAAACCACCACGGAGCCAATCACAGCCACCGCAGCACCGGCGTTCACGCCCATCAGGCCGGGCTCAGCCAGCGGGTTACGAGTCAACGACTGCATCAGAGAACCGGCAATAGCCAACGCCGCACCCGCCGCAAGACCCACCAGGGTACGCGGAATGCGCTGCTCCATCACAATCGTCTGCGCCTGCTCAGAAGCAGTGCCATTGAAAACAGCCAGAACCTGATCCGGCGGAAGATTATTCGACCCGAACAGCAAAGAAGCAGCCACAGCCCCCACCAAAAGCACCGCAAACAAGAACAGAAAAGCCAGGCGCTTACCCAACTTCTGCCCCTGAATCACAGAACCCTGACGGGACGTACTCTCCTGCTGAACATCTCGGGACAATGAGCTCGTGCGGGCCACTATGCTCCTTATGCTCGATACAAGAAAACGGGGAGGCACACCCGGCGCACCCACACCACACGAGGGGCACCCGGCACACCGGTAGATAACGAGAGAAACGCCGGAGCGGGCGGGCTACTCCCCCACCCGCATCCGATGTTAAGTCTTAGCGCTTACGGGTCAGCAGCAGCGCAGCGGCACCCACAATGCTTACGCCCAGAACCACCACGCCAATCCACGGGAACGCAGCACCGTAAGTCACGGTCTGAACGGTGGATGCGGTGTTAGCCGCGCCCGAAGCCGAAGCGCTCGGGCTCGACGCAGCACCGCGCGCAACAGCCGAAGAAGATGCGCTCGCCGAAACGGTTGCCTTCTTCTGGGCATTTGCAGAAGCCGAAGCAGCAGGCGCAGCGGAAGAGCCAGAGGTACCGGAGGTACCGGAAGAGTCAGCTTCCGCGTTCAGGCGGTCGTACTCCTCCTTAGTGATGGTGTTGCCGTCAGCGTCGGTGTACACTGTCTCAGCCTCAGCCGCGCCACCTGCAGAACCATTCGAGGAGCCGTTCGAACCACCATTGGAGGAGGACTCGTTGGAATCGTTAGAGCCCTGAGCCTCGTCTGCAGAGTCTGAGTTGTTAGAGTTCGAGCCGCCGTTCGAGGAACCACCGTTGCTCTTCGAGCTGGAAGAGCCGCGGTTCGAGGAAGAACCCGAAGAGTTCGAGGAGGAATTATCCGAACCGCCCTCACCCACCACGGTGAACTCGGGGCTGCGGTTGCTGTACGCCTCGGTACCCAGGTACTTGCCGTCCTTGTCGCGCTTCTCACCGGATGCGAGGAAACGCAGGGTGTGGGTGCCAGGGCCTACATCCGGCAGAACGAAGGAACCGGAGACGTTGCCGTTGCTATCGGCCTTCTGCTGGTGCACCACGCACGCGCCCTGAGCCGCATCGGAGGGGCACAGGTTGCCGTCGTCCACCTTCACGGACACCACAGCATTCGCGGGGAAGCCGCTTAGGGTAAAGGAAATCACGCCGTGCTCACTCACGGAGGAGGAAACGGTTGAGGAGGTGCCGGGGGTGGATGCCTTTGCACCGCCCGGAGGCAGAGCGGATGCAGTGCCAACACCCAAGCCCAGCGCCAGGGTTGCGGCAGCGCAGGCGGTCAGCGCCTTAGAGGTCAGGGATGCCTTCGGGGCTCCCGAAAAAGGTGCACGCATGGTGGTCCTTTCAAAATTACCGGGGTCGAAGCTGAACGCTACCGGGTTCGTGGAGGTGCAGTTCAGCGGGTCGTGACCCGAGTGGTTGGAGGCACCCGATCCACGCCCCTGTTCAAGGGTGCAGGGTCAAAAGTGTGGAGCGTGGACCGGTGCCGATGTGAATATGTGGTCAGAGAGCTTACTTCTTGGAGGTGCGCAGCAGCAGAGCCGCGGCCAAAACCACCAGGCCAGCCGCCGAGAGCAGCAGGTTATTGGCGTTGTTGACCAGCCACTTGGTCAGACCGGTCAGCTCAGTACCCTCAATGGTCGGGCCCTGTGCCTTGGTGCCAGCGGCGGAGTTCTGAGAGTTCTGCGAGCCCTGTGCGTTCTGCGAGTTCTTCGAACCGGCGGCGGCCTTCACAGCCTTCTTTGCGTTAGCTTCGGTCTTCTGCAGGTTAGATGCCAGGGTCTTCTGCGCGCTCTGAACCTTCGCCTTAGCCTGCACGCGGTTCACGACCGGAGCGGTGCTCTGCGAGAGCGCGGCGAGGGATGCATCCACGTCGGTGGCGCGGGTGCTGATGCGGCCGCCCGCGTTACGCATGGGCACAGGTGCCGTGGAGGTTGCGGTTGCGGGGTTTTCGTTCAACTCTTCGACCAGCTGGTCGGTGGCGTCCTGCTCATCGCGGGAAACGTCCTGACGAGGGGTAACAGCACGTTCCACGGTCATGTCAGCAAAACCGAGCACCGCATTTTCAGCGCCCTGGTTGCCGTTGTGCACAACCACGCGGTAGGTTGCGGCGGGCATGCTCACGCTGGTTTCGTAGCTGAAGCTGCGGTTGCCATCCAGACGCTTCCAGCCGGAGCCGTAGAGGGTCTGCGGGGAGTTACCGAGGTAGGTTGCGGCGTACACCCAGGTGCCCGGTTCAGCGTTCGGCACGGTCACGGTCACGGTGGAGCCGTCACGGCTCACCTGCACGCCATTACCAGCGGTCAGTTCGGAGGCGTTGACCGGCTCGGGTGCGTCACCGGGGGCGTACTCACCGATGGTGAAGGTGGTGTTGATGCCGCCCTGGCTGTTGGCGCCGCCGTAGGTTCCGGATCGGTCGCCCTCACGCAGGCTACCGGTCAGCAGGCGCAGGGTGTGCTCACCGGAGGCGTACTTTGCCGCGTCTTCGTCATTCTTGAAAGCTGCGTTATCGCGGGTGGGCAGGTCAATCCAGGCGTCGATGTGGCCGTTTTCGTCGGGGGTGACGATAGCCCAGATGGTGCGGTTGTCGTTGACCGCGGTGGCGTCGTTACGGGATACCTTGCCGTCGTCAATCTTCAGACCGATAACGGATGCCTTCTTGTCTTCGGGGTTGCACCAGCCGTCACCGGTCAGGTGCAGCTTGCCACCCTGAACCGCCTTGGGGTTCTCGATGGTCAGGCGCGGGGTGAAGGAGTCATCGGCGGGGGCGCAGGTTTTCGAGTCTTCGCTGGGCGCGGGGGTCGGCTCTGCGGTAGGTGCCGGGGTGGGTTCTGCAGTTGCACTGGGCTCAGCGGTAGGTGCGGGGGTGGGTTCTGCAGTTGCGCTAGGGTCAGCGGTAGGCTCGGCAGTCGCAGAAGGCTCTGCAGTTGCACTGGGCTCTGCGGTCGGTGCCGGGCTCGGAGCAGGGTCGCTCAGCGTAATATTCTGCGACACAGATGCACGACGGTCGTAGGTGTTACCGTCCGCATCCGTACCACCCAGGGAGCCGGAAAGCACCTGAATACGGTGGCTGGTACCCTCCACGGTCCAGCCCTTGTTCTTCAGCTGCTCAGCGGTCAGACCGGTGTTTTCGGGGGTCGGCAGGGACACCTCAACCTCAAAAGTGCCGTCCTCCTTGGCGGTTGCCATGAAGTTCGCGGGCGAGTTGCCGCCCTTCTTGGTGATCGGGTTAATCGCCTGGTGCGCTTCATCCGGCAGGGCGTCGAGGAACTTCACGGCGAACACTGCGCCGCGACCGGGTGCGGTGCTGGTAAAGCCGGTGCCGCGCAGCACGAGCTTACCTTCGCGCCACTTCTCGGTGGAGATGGTCACGGCAGCCTTAGCTTCCTGCTGGGTGGCGGCGGGAGTATCCGCGAATGCGAGAGTGGAGCCGGTCAGCGCTGCTCCGGGGGTGATGAGCGCGCCGGCGAGAGCCACGACGGCACCGTAGCGGGCTGCGGTGCGCACGGGTCGAGTTTCGGTCATTGTGGTCCTTGAGGATGGTGTGGTGGGTCGTGCATCCCCTTCCCGCCGCGGTTTTTAGGTCGCGGCGAGAAGGGTGGCGGAAGCTTCAGCGGGTGATTGCTTCACAGGGTATTTAGAACGGGATGTTTAGAGCGGAAGCGCCTTCTTGACGTCTTCGATAATGCCCTCGAGCAGCAGCGGGCCGCCGGTGGAGGTCCACTTGGAGCCGTCCACGAGAATCACGTGGTCGTCCTTGACTGCCTTTAGGTTGGTGAAACCGGAGGTTTCCTTCGCCTTATTCAGTGCTTCTTCAGCGCCCTGCAGACCTGCGGTACCCTGTGCGTTCGGGTTCTTCTGGCTTGCGCCGCCGAGGGTGCCGAGGAACATGTAGTCCGCGTCGATGGTTGCCAGGTTCTCCAGAGAGACCGGTTCGGAGTGGCCCTGGCCGTTGCGGTCCTGCGCCTCGGGGCGCTTGAGGCCCAGGTCGTTGAGTACCTGGCCGGCAGGCAGTTCCTTGAGGATCAGGGCGGGGCCGTTGCCTGCCCAGCGGACGATGGAGAAGGTCTTGTCGCCGTACTTGGGGGCGAGCTGATCCTTCAACGTTGCGGCGTTTGACTCGTATGCCTTGATGACTTCTTCGCCCTTGTCGACCATGTTCATAGCGTTGGCGACGTTGCGGAAGTTGATGCGCCAGTCGCCGCCCGCGTAGCCGCAGTAGACGACGGGAGCGATCTTCTTGAGGGTTTCGAAGGCCTCGGAGCGCTTGTCCACGCCGGTGGAGTCGACCAGAATCAGGTCGGGATCAAGGTTGCCAATCTGCTCGTAGTTGACCTGGGCGACGGTGCCGATAATCTGCACGCCCTTGGCGCGGTCGGCAAGGTAGTTGGGCACGCCGGACTGGCCGCGACCGGAGACGGAACCGACGGGGGTCACGCCGAGGGCGAGCAGGCCGTCGAGGGTGGGTTCGGAGAGGACGATAACCTTCTGCGGGTTGGCGGGAACTTCTACGTTCTCGTCGTCAATGTCCTTGATGGTGCGGGTGCCGCTGTTGCCGCCGGAGGTGGAACCGCCGGAAGTGGTGGTCGTGGTGGTCTCGCTGCTGCATGCCGCGAGGGCGAGAGCAGCCGAGGAAGCGAGCGCCAGGCCGAAGAATGCGCGGCGGTTAACGCCCGATGCGCCCTGGTTTTCGGCGTCGGTCAGCTCGGTTCGGTTGAAAGACATAATTCCCCCTATAAATGACTAAACTATACCTAACCTTACAGATATCTGAGTGTTACATCAAGGCGGGTTCAGCTTGGCTTCTCTGACCGTCAGGATGCCCGGTTTTACCGCGGAATTGCGCGGGTTAACATATTTCACGTTTTGTCATAGTCTTGCTGACACTATGTCATTTAAAAGGGTGGTCCTCCCCACCCTACACCCGCTTGACGGTAACTTCGCCTACGCACCCAAGCGCATACAAAACGCCCCGCCGCGAAGAGCCGCGACGGGATGCAGTCTTCACAACGGGGCGTATGAGGTTTTATGGGCGCGGGGGTGTCATCGATGCGGGGCGCCGTTACAAGCAAGCACCGTTACCAGCGTGCACCGTTACCAGCGTGCACCGCTAGTGGCCGCAACCGCATCCGGTGCCGGAACGCTTGACCGATGCAGCCGCCGCACGCAGGGAGGCAATTGCCGCCTCCGGACCGCCGAGCGCCTCGTCCACACCGTAGACCGAGCTACCGGCAACGAAGCAGGTTGCGCCCGCCTCCGCAGCACGCAGGATGGTCTCTTCGGTGATGCCGCCGTCCACCTGCACGGTCACCGGCAGGTTCGCGCCCTCAATCGCCTTGGCGGCGCGGGCGATCTTCGGCAGGGTCACGTCCAGGAATGCCTGGCCGCCGAAGCCGGGTTCCACGGTCATGATCAGCAGCATGTCCAGTTCGCCGAGCATGTCCAGGTAGGGCTCCACGGCGGTTGCCGGGCGCAGCGCCATACCCGCCTTCGCGCCCTCAGCACGCAGGGTGCGCGCCAGCTTGATGGGGGCGATAGCCGCCTCCGCGTGGAAGGTCACCGATTCGCAGCCCATGCTGGCGTATTCGGGTGCCCAACGGTCGGCGTCCTCAATCATCAGGTGCACGTCGAACGGCACCGGGGAGATTTCGCGCAGACGCTTGACCACGGGCGGGCCCCAGGTGAGGTTGGGGACGAAGTGGTTGTCCATCACGTCAATATGCGCGGCGTCTGCGATGGAAATGCGCTCCAGCTCGCGCTGCAGGTTCGCGAAATCCGCCGAGAGAATCGACGGGTTAATGGCAATACCCATGGGGTTCCTTTCAAGTCCGTGCCGTATGGCGGATGATGCTAGGCGGTGAAGCGGCTAGTTCTTACGCAGTAGGGCGAGGAACATTGCGTCGGTTCCGTGCACGTGCGGCCACAGCTGTGCGGTGGTCGGGTTCTCCGAAGCCTTCAGGACCGGCGCACCCTTCTTGACCTTAATCTCGGGGGTGTGGCCGGGATCCTTCTCCCCCGCCAGCACGCTCACGGGTTCGCCGTTCGCGCCTTCGGTGTGCAGGGCGACTTCGCGCAGTGCGGCGGCGGAGTCGAGCAGGCTGACCGCGCCGCTTTCGAGCACCTCGGCAACAATGTTCTGGGTTTCTGCCGCGTGCGGGGAGCAGGTCACGTAGGCGATGACGCCGCCGGGGCGGGTCGCCTCAATGGCTGCGTCCAGGAGCTGACGCTGCAGGGGCAGTAGCTCCGCGATGTCGCGCGGGGACTTGCGCCAACGCGCCTCGGGGCGGCGGCGCAGGGCACCCAGACCGGAGCAGGGAACATCCACCATGACGCGGTCGAAAAGCTGACCGGGCTCAATGGAACCGGGCAGGTCGGAGGCGTTCTTGCGCAGGGTCTCGCGGATTTGGCGGCCGTCGCCGGTGAGTACCGTGTAGCTGTCCTCGGGCAGGGGGCGCATGGAGGATTCCACGAGCTGCGCGCGGTGCGGTGCCGCCTCGTTGGCGACCAGGGATGCGCCGCGCTGAATACCGAGCGCGCCGAGGAGCGCCGCCTTACCGCCGGGGCCTGCGCACAGGTCGAGCCATGCGGTGTCGGTGCCGTCCAGGGGTGCTGCGGCGAGCGCGCGTGCCACCAGCTGGGAGCCGGCATCCTGCGCACGGACGGTACCTTCACGTACGGATTCCAGGCGCGCCAAGTCACCGGAGGCGTACAGCGCCGAACCTTCAACCAGCTCGCCGTCGACGGCGCCCTGTTCGCGTGCCTCCTCGAGGCTACCCAGGCCGGGCAACGCAACCAGGTTCACCACGGGGGCGAGGTTGTCCGCTTCGAGCAGCTGCTCAATTTCGGAGACGGGGCGGCCGTGCGCGACGAGTGCCTGGCGCATGGAACGCACAATCCAGCCGGGGTGCGAGGCGAGCAGCGCCATGCGCTCGGTGTCGTCCTTCGCGTCCTCAATGATGAGTTCGTACCACTCTTCGGGGGTGCGCTCGGAGACGCGGCGTAGCACCGCGTTGATGAAGCTTGCCGGGCCCGCGCCGATCTTTTCGCGTGCCAGGGACACGCTCTGGTTCAGTGCCGCGTGGGCGGGAACGCGCATGTTCAGCAGCTGGTGCACGCCCATGCGCAGCACGATCAGGGTGGTGGTGCCGACCTTCTCGATGGGGCGGTCTACGCAGCGGCTGAGGATTGCGTCGTAGGTGCCCTGGTGGCGCAGCGTGCCGTAGGTCAGCTCGGTTGCGAAGCCTGCGTCGCGGTGGTCGAGGCGGTGGCTACGAATCGCCTTGGGCAGCACGAGGTTCGCGTAGGCGTCGGATTCCGCCACGGAGCGCAGTACGTCGAAGACGGTTGCGCGGGCGGTGTCTGCGGTACGCGAGCGTGCGGAGGGTGCCGCCGCGGAGAATTCGCGGGCGGACATGGAGCGGCGGTTGCGTTCGTGGCCGCTCTTATTGCGCTGGGAGGTGCCGCCGCCACCGCGTTTAGTGTCGTCGTGCTCGGTCTTGGCGCGGCGTGCGGCGCGTTCGACGCTGGTCAGGCCGTCAAAACGGCGGCCGGTGCGCGATTCGCTGCGGGAGTTGTCGTCCCACTTCTGCGGGCGGCCCTGCGAGCTTTGATTCTGCGAGCGCTGGTTCTGAGCGCGCTGGGAATTCTGGGACTGCTGGCGGTTCTGCTCGCTCACACCAGAACTCGAGCCGTTGCCAGCGCCGGAGCGGCGACGACGCTTACGCTTCGCACCGCCCTCACCCTGACCGCCGCCCTGATTGAACTTACCCTGACCGCTACCCTGGCTGAACTTGCCGTTGCCGGGCTTGCCATTGCCAGCGTGACCGGGCTTGCCGTGTCCTCCCTTGTAGGGGCGCTTTTCGTTGCTCATGCGAGTACCACCAGGCCTTCCGCCATGTCCTTGCCAGCGCCGCGAGCCCACGCGGGCGCATCCATCATTTTCTTGCCGGCAGGCTGAACCTGCAGCAGCATCAGGGGTTCGGTACCGGTGCCGACCAGTACCTTCTTTGCGTGCAGACGCACCGCACCGGGTGCGAGGGGGCCGCCGTTTGCCTCGGTCAGGGACTGCACCAGGCGCTCGTCGGCTACCGCCAGGCCGCCAATCTTGAAGCGGTTTTCGCCCAGTTCGCACCATGCGCCGGGTTCGGGGGTCACGCCGCGGAAACGTGCCAGGATCTGTTCGGCGGGTTCGGTCCAGGTGAGGCGGCCGTCGGCAATGCTCATCTTGGAGGCGTAGCTGACCGATTCGTCCTCGACCTGCACGGTGCCGTTCTCGCCCGCTTCGAGGCGTTCGAAGGTGCGTTCAAGCAGTGCGCCGCCGCTGGTTGCGAGGCGCATCAGCACGGTGCCTGCGGTGTCGTCGGCGGCTACGGGGGTGGATTCCTGTTCGAAGGTGGGGCCGGTGTCCAGGCCTTCTTCGAGCAGGAAGGTGGTGGAGAAAATTTCCTGCTCACCGGCGATGAGAGCGCGCTGCACGGGGGCGGCGCCGCGCCATGCGGGCAGCTTGGAGAAGTGCAGGTTGACCCAGCCGTAGCGCAGGGATTCGAGCGCGGGCAGCGGCAGCAGGGCGCCGTAGGCGACCACGGCGGCTGCGTCAGCGTTCAGCTCAGCGATGGCTGCGGCGGCTTCGTCGTTCCAGCGGTTTGCCTTCACGATGGGCAGGCCGAGCTCTTCGGCGCGCTGCGCGACCGGGGAGGGGGTGAGCACGCGCTTGCGGCCCACGGGGGCGTCTTCGCGGGTGAGCACGCCGACCACGCGAACCTTATCGGAGTTCGCCAGGTAGTCGAGCGGGGGCACGGCAACGTCGGGGGTGCCTGCGTAAATGATGTTGAGCATGTGAGCCTACTTTCCGAAGCTACCGAAGGAGGAACCGGCAGAACCGGCACCGAACGCACCGCCGCCGCCGAAGGCACCGCCCACGCGGGTTGCACGCTCGGTCACGGTCTTCGCGGCGACATTGTTGTAGTCTGCTGCGCGCAGGGCACGCATCACGCGCTGGCGGTCTTCACCCACGAGACGGTCGATGAACAGCTTGCCGTGCAGGTGGTCGGTTTCGTGCTGTAGCATGCGCGCGAACAGGCCCTCACCCTCCAGCACGAGGGGTTCGCCGTGGCGGTCCACGCCGGTCACGCGCGCCCAGTTCTTGCGCGGGGTCGCGGACTTCTGACCGGGCACGGACAGGCAGCCTTCGCCGCCTTCCTGGTCTTCTTCGCCGACTTCGAGCACGGGGTTGATGATGTAGCCTTCGCGGTCGTCAATGCCGCCGAAGGTGAAGATCTGTTTGGAGATACCAACCTGCGGGCCGGCAAGGCCCACGCCGCCCACGTCGTACATGGTTTCTAGCATGTCGTCGATGAGTCGTGCCAGGTCGTCGTCGAAGACGGTGATGGGGTCGCAGACGCTGCGCAGCACCGGGTCGCCTACGGTGCGGATGCTCAGGATGGTCATGGTCCTCCTTTGCCGGCGGTGTGCCGGGAATGTGCTTACGGATTTCAATATGGCGGCAGAACTGCGCTGGTAGAACCTCGCGGGTGAAACTGCGCTGGCGGTTTTCTCAGTAGCGGGTTCTTCACAGCGGGCGCATTCTTCACAGCAGGTGCGCCGTTCTGCCTATTGTTCTATTGTCGCCGATTCAGTAGCGCGAATCTAGAACGAATCGAGGCGCTGGGGGTGGAGGCGGTAGGGTGAGGGCTGAGCTTCACCTCCCAGCGCTCATCTCCTCGGGGGTTTGATCCTCTCCCCTATGCCCGCTACTCCCCTATGCCGCGGGCGGGGGTACTACGGGCATGAGCGCAGGGTCTTCAAATTCTTGGACCTGGCGGTCGAATTCCCAGACGCGGCGCAGGGCGCAGAACTTGTACCAGTTACGTTCGAGCACGGCGGGGTTTGCCTGCTGCGGCAGCACCTGCGTTTCGCCGAGGGCTACGCCCATGAGGACGGGCGCGTCACCGTATTTCCAGGGTTCCCAGGTGCCTTCGTCGGGGTCGACGATGGATTCTTCGGCTTTGAGTCCGGCGACGAGCTGCATGACGACTTTTTCGTCGAGTGCTTTGACGCGGCCGCGTTTGTCGGTGCCTTTGGTTTTGTAGTCGATGATGCAGGTTCGTCCTGCGATTTCTGCGACGAGGTCGAGGGTTCCCGCGTAGCCGACGGTGTCGTTCCAGATGGTGACTTCGGCGGCGAGGGGGCGGGGCTTGAAGGCTTCCCACCATTCGTCGAAGCGGTCGGCGTAGGCTTGTTCGCCGTTGATGATGAGCTGTTCGCGGTTTTCGTCGAGGTTGTGTTCGCGGCCCATGGCGCGTAGGGCGACGGCTTCAGCATAGTTGTGGACGCGGTCGCCTCGGGCGGCAGCTGCGTCGCGGTATCGTTCGGAGGCGCTGGCTGCGTCGCGGATAATGGCGAATTTGAGGCCGTGGGATCCGGTGGCGCGGTAGGCGCGCTGGTCTTCGAGGGCGGCTTTGGCGGCCATGTACCCGTGCCAGCCGCTGAGGTCGTTGGCGTGCTGCCCGATGACGGTGGTGATGGAGGGGACGAGGGGTTCTCCTCCGCGGACGCGCGCGTACATGCGTCCGTAGTCGGTGGCTGCGGCGAGTTCGGGTGTTGTCACGGGGTACCTCATTCTCGGGTGGTTGTGTCCGCGGCTGGGTTTGTACTGCTTGCGGGCACAAATACCGGTGGGCATAATAAAACCCCCGTTCCTTGAAACGGGGGTTATTGGTGCGTGATACTGGGTTCGAACCAGTGACCTCTTCGGTGTGAACGAAGCGCGCTACCACTGCGCCAATCACGCTTACGGATAAGACTATACCGAGGCTTAGCGTGAAGGTCAAATTTTGCGCTCCCCTTTTTTTCTTCCCGTTCCCTTCCCGGTGAGTATGCGGCGGCACCATGGAATCTAAAAGATCATCCCACCAGAGGTGACTGCAGGTTCAGTAATGACTTATGGACTCTGGTCATGAGGTACGGACTTTGGGGCTGGGTTAGCGTCTTGAGGGATAGCTTTTAACCATGGCTGAAGTCGCTAAGTCATGACCGAATCTCAGTCCGGTTTCACTGGATAAACAAAAAAGCCTGGCTTCCGAAGAAACCAGGCTTTTTTCCTAGTGGTGACCCCAACCGGATTTGAACCGGTGTTGCCGCCGTGAGAGGGCGGAGTACTAGGCCGCTATACGATGGGGCCGCAACCTCCGTGAGGAGGTTAGCTGGGATACCAGGACTCGAACCTAGAACAAAGGAACCAGAAACCTTCGTGTTGCCAATTACACCATATCCCATTACTCTATTGAGTTACCGTTCCGCTTTTCGCCTTTCGGCTTTTCACCGGAACGAGTAATAACTATACGGGTCTTTCTGGAGGCGTGCAAGCCGAAATCTGGAGAGCCGCCTCACATTCACGGTTTTATGCCCGCTACTTCCGCGTGTTTCCGGGGTTTTTGAGGTTAAAAAGTTTTTTAAATTTCTTCAAAAAGAGGGTTCTGGGGCCGATTTTCACCCTTCAAAGCGTCTTCAAGGGGGCTCAGAACAGTTTTACCCCCTCCCCTGCATGCTTTGTGTCCCAAAATTTTTTGAAGATTTTTTCCTGCACTGCCTCCCGATAGCCAGATGACCGGGCAGTCAGGTAACCAGATAGCCAAAGCACCCCGGTAGCCAACCCACCCAAGCAACACCTCGGGAAAGATCACAGGACCCCCACCCCTCCAAAAACTAAAACTCCCGGAGACGGCAAAAACCCGGAGGTAATAAAAACCGGAGACAACGAAAAAGCCCCGAGGCGAACCTCGGGGCTTAAGTGGAGCGGTTGACGAGACTTGAACTCGCGACATCCACCTTGGCAAGGTGGTGCTCTACCAACTGAGCTACAACCGCATGTTTTCGCTTTGAACTTTTCAGTTCGTCGCAACAACAGGTACTACTATACGAGCCTTTGCCGGGGTGCGCAAACCAAATTCTTGCCACACTCCCCAAAATGGAGGCAGATTCACCCCAATAAAACATACTGACTAGTAGTTTTACAGGAAACACCCATCACAAAAAATATTCTCAAATTTATGAAAAATCCCCTTATCCACCGGGTTTCCTTCAGACCTTTCGGTCGTCAGATTCCCGCTGGATAAGGGGATTCTCTAGAGCTTAGTCGCTGCTGCCGCCGGAGTCGCCTCCACCGGAGTCGCCGCCGCCAGAGTAGTCGGAGCTACTGTAGCTGCTGTAGTCCGAACTGCTGGAGCTGCTGGAGCTTCCGGCGTCGAAGTCGCCCGCGTCCGGGTCGGGTCCCGGGTCCACGAAGTCGTCTTCGTCGTCCTCTTCACGCGAAGAGTCCGAGGTGTCTACGCCGTCAGACGAACTGCTGACGTCGCCGCCGCGGGCGTGCCGTGCCTGAGCTTCTTGAGCGTTCAGGGCGGCGCGCGCCTCGAAGTAGGCAGTCACGTATCCGAAGGCTGCCGCAACGACAACAGCGACCACCATCAAGACGGACTTGTCCATGTTGGCGATGTACAGAATCAGCCAGATAATGCAGGCGTTGGTGAGCGCCATGATGGAGCCCTTCAGCAGCGCCTTCCCCATGATTGACTGTTTCATAGTTAGCTCAGTTCAGCGGCAAGCTTGCGCAGACGTGCGAGGGAGGATTCCTTGCCCAGGATTTCCATGGATTCGAACAAGGGCGGGGAGATACGCTCACCGGACACTGCGATGCGCACGGGGCCGAATGCGAGGCGCGGCTTGATTTCCAGGCCGTCGACGATTGCGGCGCGCAGGGCTGCCTCAATGCTGGCTGCGGTGAAGTCCTCGAGGGGCTCCAGAGCTTCGATTGCGGCGGCGAGGACCTGCGGTGCGGATTCCTTGAGCTGCTTGCGTGCGTCGTCAGCCACGGTAATCTCGTCGTCGCTCTTGAAGAGGAATGCGAGCAGGCCGGGTGCTTCGCCGAGCAGCTGCATGCGCTCCTGGACGAGGGGTGCAGCTTCGGTGAGGACCTGCTCTTCACGCTCGGTGAGGGTCTCGCCGAGTACGCCTGCAGCCTGCAGGTACGGGATGAGGCGGTCGCGGAAGTCCTTGGGGTCGAGCGCACGGATGTGGTCGCCGTTGATGGACTCTGCCTTCTTCACGTCGAAGCGTGCGGGGTTGGCGACAACGTCGTGTACGTCGAAGTGCTCGACGAGCTCGTCGATGCTGAAGACGTCCTGGTCTGCGGAGAGGGACCAGCCCAGCAGGGACAGGTAGTTCAGCAGACCTTCCTTGATGAAGCCGGAGTCGCGCAGCAGGAAGAGGTTCGACTCGGGGTCGCGCTTGGAGAGCTTCTTGTTGCCCTGGCCCATGACGTAGGGCAGGTGGCCGAATTCGGGAATGAAGCTGGTCACGCCGGTGTCGATGAGCGCGCGGTAGAGCGCGATCTGACGCGGGGTGGAGGAGAGCAGGTCCTCGCCGCGCAGCACGTGGGTGATGCCCATGAGTGCGTCGTCGACGGGGTTCACGAAGGTGTACAGCGGGTCGCCGTTGGAGCGGACGACCACGTAGTCGGGTACGGTGCCTGCCTTGAAGGTGATTTCACCGCGAACGAGGTCGTTGAAGGTGATGTCCTCGTCGGGCATGCGCAGGCGCCACACGGGCTGGCGGCCTTCTGCGCGGTAGGCTTCCTTCTGCTCTTCGGTGAGGTTGCGGTCGTAGTTGTCGTAGCCGAGCTGCGGGTCCTGACCGGCTGCCTTGCGGCGTTCCTTCACCTCGTCGGGGGTGGAGAAGTCTTCGTACACGTAGCCGCCCTCAACGAGCTTTTCGAAGATCTCGTTGTAGATGCCGGCGGTCTTACGCTCGGACTGGCGGTAGGGCTCGTGCGGGCCGCCAACGCCCACGCCTTCGTCCCAGTTGATGCCGAGCCAGTGCAGGGATTCGAGCACCTGGTTGAACGACTCTTCGGAGTCGCGTGCGGCGTCGGTGTCCTCGATGCGGAAGATCAGCTTGCCGCCGGTGTGGCGTGCGTACGCCCAGTTGAAGAGGGCGGTGCGGACCATGCCCACGTGCGGGGTGCCGGTGGGCGAGGGGCAGAAGCGGACGCGGGTGTCTGCGGGGCTGTTGAGTACGGGACCGTGGTATTCGGTCATGATGTCTCCTTGACGGTGTGTTTCAGGATGTACGTTACGTTTTTGGGGGCGGGCTGCTTAGTCGCGCACGCGGGTGACGAGGGAGCCGATGCCTTCGACTTCGACCTCTACTTCGTTGCCGTCGCGCAGTACGCTGATGCCGGCGGGGGTGCCGGTGAGCAGTACGTCGCCGGGCAGCAGGGTGAAGATTTCGGAGGCTGCGGCAACCTGCTCGGCTACGGAGTAGTGCATTTCGGAGGTGTTGCCTTCCTGCACGACGTCGCCGTCAACCCAGGTGGTGATGTTCAGCGAGTCGGTGTCCAGGTCGGTTTCGATCCAGGGGCCGAGCGGGGTGGAGCCGTCGAAGCCCTTCGCGCGGGTCCACTGGCGGTCTTCGAGCAGGTCGCGGGCGGTGAGGTCATTGGCTACGGTGTAGCCGAAGATGACTTCGTGCACGCGCTCAAGAGGCACGGACTTGGCGATACGACCGATAATGACGGCGAGTTCACCTTCTGCGCTGACGGCTTCGGAGTACTCGGGCAGGGTCACGGGGTCGCCGGGGCCAATCACGGTGGTGTTGGGCTTGAGGAAGAACTGCGGGGAGGCGGGCGCCTCGGTTCCAGCCCAGTTTGCGATCGCTCCAATCACCTTGGAGCGGGGAATAATCGGGGCGAGCAGACGCACCTGATCGATGGGGTAGGTCGTGCCGGTCGGTTCGACGCCCGAGTAGAAGGGGTCGCCGGCGAGTACGCGCAGGGTTTCTTCGCCTGCGTCGCCTTCTACCAGCCCGAAGTGGAGCTCATTATTTACGGTAAATCGTGCAATACGCATACTTTCTAGGGTACCAGCCTTCGAGGGCGCGGGCGGCGGGCGGAATTGGCAAGGCAGGTTTTAGCGGGCACAGCGAATCCCCGCGGGGTTCAACGCTATTAGGTTCGGCGGGGTGCGCCTCCCCTCCCCTACAGCATTTACCGGACACAGCGAATCCCCGCGGGTGTGCGTTCCGGGTGGGAGCGCATCCTGCGGGGATTTCGCGGGTTACGTTAGATTCACGTTTTAGATGAGGCGGGTCATCCAGCCGTGGCGGTCCTCAACGGTGCCCAGCTGAATGCCGACGAGCTCTTCGCGCAGGCTCTTAGAGATTTCGCCGAAGTGCTCGGTGGGTGCCGGGATTTCGAAGTCTTCTGCCTTGAGCTTGCCGATGGGGGCGACCACTGCTGCGGTGCCGCAGGCGAAGATTTCGGTGATGTCGCCGTTTGCCACGCCTTCACGCCACTCGGTGAGGGTGATAGCGCGCTCCTCCACGGTCATGCCGCGGTCCTTGGCGAGCTGAATCAGCGAGGAGCGGGTCACGCCCTCCAGGATGGTGCCGGTCAGTTCGGGGGTGACGATCTTGTTTTCCTTGCCGAAGATGAAGAACACGTTCATGCCGCCGAGCTCTTCGATGGCGTCGCCGCGGTGCGGATCCTTGAAGATGACCTGCTTGCAGCCGTGCTTTTCACCTTCGGTCTGGGCGATCATGGATGCTGCGTAGTTACCGCCGCACTTTGCCGCACCGGTACCGCCTTCGCCTGCGCGGGCGTAAGTGGTGGAGAGCCAGATGTCCACGGGTTCGGGGGTGCCGAAGTAGTTACCTGCGGGCGAGCCGATCACGTGGTACTGCACGTGCTTTGCGGGGCGCACGCCGAGGTACGCTTCGGTTGCGATCATGAAGGGGCGGAAGTAGAAGGCTTCACCGTCGCCGGTGGGTACCCACTGCTCGTCCATCTTCACGAGTTCGCGCAGGGATTCAATGAAGGTCTCGGCGGGCAGTTCAGGCAGGGACAGGCGGCGTGCGGAGTTCGCGAAGCGTGCCGCGTTCTTTTCGGGGCGGAAGGTCCACACGGAGCCGTCGGCGTGGCGGTAGCCCTTGATGCCTTCGAAGATTTCCTGGCCGTAGTGGAACACGGATGCTGCGGGGTCGAGGACGAGCGGGCCGTAGGGGTGAACTCGTGCGTCGTACCAGGTGCCGCCGGTCTTGTAGTCGCCTTCCCAGTCGATGGTGACCATGTGGTCGCTGAAGTAGTCACCGAAGCCGGGGTTTGCAAGGATTTCGGCGCGGCGTTCGGCGGTGGCGGGTGACTGGTTTGCTTCGTGGCTGAATTCGGTTGCCATCGTTCTGCGTTCCTCTTCGTCTAGTTGCCTCTGTGGGCGTTCTTTGAGTGGCGGTTCTCGCGGCGGGGCGAGGGACCGGTGTGTGCCGCCGGGCGCGTTGTCGTGCGGGGCAGATGGTGCATCTAGCGGTCTGTGCTAGTTGGATGCATCAAAGCTAGTGGTGGATGGTGTCCACCGCCGAGGTGCCGGGCGGGTGTGCCTGACCTGTTTAGAGTACCGGAAAGATGCGTTTGCCGCATGCGCACCTTTTCTCCCATTCAGGATGTGAACAGGTGAAGCCCGGAAGGTGTGTTCCTTCCGGGCTTCACTAGCGTAGTTCACGTTTTAGCCGAGCCAGTTTTAGCCGGGCAAGTATTAACCGAGGCGTGCGAGCACGTCCGCGCCAACCTGATCGGTTCCGCGCACGGTGGCGCCGTTTTCGCGCATATCTGCTTCGACGGCGTCCTCAATGCGGGCTGCGGCTGCATCGTGGCCGAGGTGGCGCAGCAGCATGGCACCAGCGAGGATTGCGGCGGTGGGGTTTGCCTTGTTCTGGCGGGCGATGTCCGGTGCGGAGCCGTGAACGGGCTCGAACATGGAGGGGAACTCGCCGACGGCGTTGATGTTGCCGCTTGCCGCGTAGCCGATACCGCCGGTCACTGCACCTGCGAGGTCGGTGATGATGTCGCCGAAGAGGTTGTCGGTGACGATCACGTCGAAGCGGGCGGGGTCGGTGACCATGAAGATGGTGGTCGCGTCAATGTGCAGGTAGTCGGTCTCAACCTCGGGGAATTCAGCCGCGATTTCGGTGAAGTAGCGATTGTAGAGGCGACCTGCGTGGGTGAGCACGTTGGTCTTGTGCACGAGGGTGACCTTCTTGCGGCGGGTGGACGCCAGCTCGAAGGCGTAGCGTACCAGGCGCTCCACGCCGTGCGCGGTGTTGAGGGAGACTTCGGTGGCGATTTCGTGCGGGGTGCCCTGGCGAATCACGCCGCCGTTGCCGATGTAGGGGCCTTCGGTGCCTTCACGCACGACGACGAAGTCGATGTTGCCGGGGTTGGCAAGCGGGGAAACTGCGCCGGGGTACAGGCGGGAGGGGCGCAGGTTGATGTAGTGGTCGAAGGCGAAGCGCAGCTTCAGGAGCATTTCGCGTTCGATGAGGCCGGAGGGAATCTTGCCGCTGCGCGGGTCTGCACCGATGGCGCCGAAGAGGATCGCGTCGTGCTGCTTGAGGGCGTCCATGGTGGAGTCGGGCAGGGTTTCACCGGTTTCCAGCCAGTGCTCGGCGCCGAGCTTGTAGTGGGTGGGGGTTACGGTGATGTTTTCGAGCTCGCAGGCGCGGGTGAGGATGCGCTGGGCTTCGGTAATGATTTCGGGGCCGATGCCGTCGCCGGGGATGACGGCGAGGTCGATGCTACGTGCTTCAGTCATGCCTCTACCGTAATACGCGCCGCGGGTGGGCGGTAGAGTGTGCGGGCGGGTTCTCAGACTCTGGGCTAGACGGGCTCTGGGCTACCCCCCCCCCAGTCTCTGCCCGGCAGCGCCTTGACCCAGACCCGCCTCCTGAAGTCTGGGGTTCTGGATTCTGTGGTGTTCAGCCTCTACCGGTTAAAACAATATTCCCCGGCTGAATTATCAGCCGGGGAATATCGTTACGAGTTCTCACTCAGAGTGAGAGCCCTAAAGGTCTATGCAATTACGCGGTGCGCTTGCAGAGGGTGACCTTGACGTAGCCGTTGCCACGTTCGCTACGAGCGGTCGGAGCGTTACCTGCGGAGGTAATGGTACCGCCGGAAACACCGGGAGCAACGTAGGAACCACCTGCGCCGCCGCCGCCGCCGAGCTGGCCGAAGGAGACGTTCTGGCGGATACCGTTGGGGTTGTTGTTCCACTTCTGGGTCAGAACGATTGCGGAGGAGGAGCTGGAAGCACCGGAGCCACCGCCACCGTAGCCTGCGCCACCACCTGCGGAGATGACGGACTCGTAGCCGTTGAAGTTGAAGCCGATGGAGGAGTACTCGAGAGCGTAACCGGTACCGTTGTGGGTACCCTCTTCCTTCTTGGTGCGATCGTTGTTGTCGATCAGGTAGGAGTAGGATGCTACACCGTCACCACCGGCACCGGTGAAGCCGGAGCCACCATTGTTACCGGACTTGGAGGACTGGTAAATCTCCTGGTTGTTGGCGGAGGAGAAGCCCAGAACACCGTTCGGGGACTTGCCGGTGTGCAGAGCGGTCTTAGCACCACCGTTACCACCGATACCGTTTGCGCCACCTTCACCGGCCTCAACGGTTTCGCGGATAGAGTTGTCAGCGTCGTAGATACCGAAGCCTTCAAGACCTGCAGAACCCGATGCACCGTCAGCGGAACCACCGGTGGAACCGAAGATGATGTTGCCGTTGCGCTTTGCGCCGGAGGGCCACTGCCAAGAAGCGGTCACTGCGCCAGCTTCCATGTACTGGGGGTTGTTGTTAGCGCCACCGTTGTTGATGAAGCCAGCGCCACCACCGCCACCTGCGACTGCAACGGGGGTACCGTCGATAACCAGAGCGGAGGAGCCACCACCGGATGCGGAGTAGGTAATACGCTTCAGGGGGGAGTTAGCGGGCCAAATAGTGTTGACCTGCTGCATGATGCTGGAGGGGATGGGGTTGGGCAGGTTGGAGGAACCACCGTTACCGTAGCCCTCACCACCCTCAGCTGCAGTCAGGGGGCCGTTACCAATACCACCGGCTGCGCCGATGAGCTGAACGGTCTGGCCGGGCTTGACCTCGATGATACCGGTGATCTTTGCACCGGAACCTGCTGCCATATCGTCGTAGTTGGTACCACCAGCGCCACCGACGACCTCGAACTTGATCTTGTCGACCAGTGCGGGAACGACGAAGGATGCGGTGCCCTTAGCACCGGATGCGGCGCCGTTTGCGGAGTAAGCTACGGTCTCTTCCCACTCACAAACAGTGGAGGAAGCGAAAGCGGGAACTGCAGCAGATGCTGCGACAACCGGAGCAGCCCATGCTGCGCCAGCGACAACCTTGCGGCGAGAAATGTTAGTAGACATGTATGTCCTTCGAGAGTGATGTCATTTTGAGGAATAAAAGTTATCACCCGCCGTCGTGCGCGGCGAAGAACGTCACCTGATGAGATTCGAGTGAGTGAAGTAGGCTTGCGCCTAACCTCTGGTGATAACGACATAATGCTGTACTCCGCTCCCCTACATAGGGAGACGCGCTTCAGAACGCTTGGTGTTCGTTCTGTAAGGCCTTAGACCTCGGGCGCAGATTTCGGGTACGGCTAAAACTATACCCATCAAGAACCTATCCCGCAATGGTTCCAAAAATGGTTTGATGAGGGGGTTTCCCTTAAACTCTCCGCCTTAGTTGAAGGTTTTTCAACCAAAATAGGTTACTTAAGGGAGTTACAGGTCTCTTAAACCCGAATTCGAACCCCATACAACCCCAAACCCTCAAGCTTTAGTTGAATAAATAATCTACAAAAAAGTAATCAAGGTCACTAAAAATAGATGTTTTTAGCGTGTCACACACACGCAAGCACACACCCACACACACAAACCCACAGAATATTCCTGCATGTGAGAGCACAAAAGAGGCCCCAACCCCTCACAAACACCCAGATACACTGGAAACATGCCCCTCAAGCACACCGAACCCCAGAAGAACCCACAGAACAGCACCGAGACAGCCGAATCAGGCTACGCCGTAACGCATACCCTCGGCATCTCAGAAAGCAGCGACCTACCCGCCGACGCAATCAGCGCCTCCAGCCGCGTGCAAAACTACATCAGAGACAAACGCAGCTGGATGAACGTCCTCGTCGTCGCACACATGCAGTTCTTCTGCTGCATGCTCTCCGTTGCCTTCGTCAACAACTACGGCTGGATCCCGCTCATCTCCGCGCTCTGCAGCACCACCGCGCTCTACTTCCGCTACCGCTTCCCCTACGGCAGCATCTACGTGGTCATCGCGGCGCTCTGCCTCACCCTCGTGGAGCCCTTCCCCGACTCACTCGCCATCACCTGCTACCCGCCCGTCAGCCTCGCCGCCTACCATATCGGTCGGCACTGGACCCGCCGCGCCCGCTTCCGCGGCCTCATTCTCGGCTGGGTCGGCGCACTCGCCGTCACCGTGCAGGCCTCGCTCTCGTTCCTCTACCACTGGGACGACATGCCCGCCCGCATCTTCATCTCCCTGATGCTCGGCGTGCTCTGCGGATCCATCTTCACCGTCTTCTGGTTCCTCGGCGACTCCCGCCGCATGCGCGAACTGCGCAGCGAGGAATTCAAAGAACGCGCCCGCCGCCTCGAATACGAGCAGGAACAGGAACGCCGCCTCGCAGCGCAGGACGAACGCACCCGCATCGCCCGCGAAATGCACGATATTGTGGCGCACTCGCTCTCCAGCATTATTTCCCAGGCGGACGGGGCACGCTACGCAGCCGCGAGCACCCGCACCGCACGCGCACAGCAGGTAGAACAGGCAAAGCAGGCGGGTCAGGCTCAGCAGCAGAATACGCCGGATATTGCCGAGCAGACCCTCGAGCTCATCGCCGAGACCGCCCGCGACTCCCTTACCCAGATGCGTTCCCTCCTCGGGCTGCTCCGCACCGACGAGGCGATCGCCTACGCGCCCGTGCCCACCCTCAACGATGTGCCCGCCCTCGTGGAGCAGAGCCGCCGCGCCGGGCTACCCGTCACCTTCACCGGAATCACCGGCACCGGAATCACCGGCACCATGGCACGCACCCTACCGCAGGGCGCCGAGCTGGCGGCGTACCGCACCGTGCAGGAGGCGCTCACCAACGCGCTCAAGCACTCCCCCGGCGCCGCAACCACCGTCGCCATTCACTGGGGTAAGGACGGTCTGCACTTGTGGGTGCAGAACGACCCGGTTTCCTCTGCCGCGGCTCAGCACATTGCCCGCCCGGTACCCGGTAGCGGTAACGGTCTGCGCGGCATGAGCGAGCGCATCGCCCTCTACCACGGCACCCTCACATACGGTCTGCAGCCTGATGGCGGCTGGCTCGTTGAGGCGGCGCTGCCCTACCGCGACCTCTAATAGCGGTGCCCTCTACTACCTCGTGATCTAGGATTGAAACTATGTACTCTTCTGCACCACAGACTTCTGCACCACAGACCACCCAGCCGATTCGCGTGATGCTCGTTGACGACCAGCGCCTAGTGCGCGGCGGCCTGAGCATGCTCGTCAACTCCCAGCCGGACCTGCAGGTCGTCATGGAGGCTGATGACGGTCTGGCGGCGATTGACGTTTTTGACCGCATGGTCTCTGAGGGGCAGGCGCCGCAGGTCATCCTCATGGATGTGCGCATGCCGCACTGCGACGGCCTGGAGGCGGCGCGCCGTATTCTGGAGCGTGACGGCGAGCGTGAAGAGGATGAGCGGGTGCGCATTATTATGCTCACGACCTTCGATATTGATGAGTACGTGTATTCGGCGGTGCGTGCGGGTGCGAGCGGTTTCTTGTTGAAGGACACTCCGCCGGAGCAGCTGCTGGAGGCGATTCGTACGGTGCACCACGGCGATGCGGTGATTGCGCCGTCTGCGACTCGCCGCCTGTTGGAGCATATGATTCCGGTGCTGGACTCCCCCGCTCCTGTTGTTCCTACCGCTCCTGCCGCTCCTGCCGCTGAGTCTGTTCCTGCTATTCCCCCGGCTGCTGGTTCTGAGCTTCCTAAGGCAACGTTCATTCCGGCTGAGCATGCAAGCTTTGAGCCTGTGCAGGATTATCCGCATCGTGAGTTGATTGAGCAGTTGTCGCCGCGTGAGTTTGAGGTGCTGGGCCTGATTGCGCGTGGCTTGTCGAATGCGGAGATTACGCGGGAGCTGGTGCTTTCGGAGGCGACGGTGAAGACGCATGTGTCGCATGTGTTGGCGAAGTTGGGTGCGCGTGATCGTGTGCAGGCGGTCATTATGGCGTATGAGGCGGGTATCGCCCACTAGCGCTCCCTTATATAAGGGCACAGCAGAATAGAGGACGCAGTGAAGCCCCGGCGGGCGCCTCCTTATCAGGGGCACCCTCCGGGGCTCTTTAGTTAAGTGGTTTCTTGTATCTCATCGATGATTCGCTCAAAGTCGCTCATCAGCTCAGGCAACTTCTTATAGCGGCAGCTCCACCATGTCCGGTTCAGCCTCCGCGTAGATGCGGGGGCGTAGCTGGGTGACCATATCCACGCTGCGGCCGGTCAGCTGTTCAATACGGTGCTGAGCGTCCACCATCTGCATGAACTCGTCAAAAGGAGCTACACCCGGCATCTGCACCAGAAAATCCAGGTCGCTCGTTTCGGTCAGCTCACCGCGGGCGGCGCTACCGAAGAGCCGGGCACGGCGCACACCAGCGTCACGGAGGATCTGAAGAACCTCCGCTTCATGGGGTAGCGTGTACCCGCGACGCAGATTGGGGTGGCTAGTACTCATACACCCATCATACGCGCAAAGCCATGCTACAGGTCAGCTCCAAGAGTCTGAGAGCACAAGCACGGCAGACTAGAGGACACAGTGAAGCCCCGGCGGGCGCCTCCTGATCGGGGGCACCCTCCGGGGCTCTCTCACGCCGAGTATCCGGGTTCGCCGGGTACTGTAACTATGCCAGATACAGCGGGTTAGCCGCGCATACCCTCAACCGGGGACATGCGAGCCGAACGAGCCGCCGGCAGAGCCGAAGCGAGCATCGCGGCGAGCACACCCACCACGAGGATGACCACGTACCAGACGTACGGCAGGTCAAGCACGAGCGGGGCGGAAGCACTCATGGAAGACATAATAATCTGCGCCGAGAGGCTACCAATCACACCACCGGAAACCATACCGAGCACCACTGCAGCGAGCGTAATCAGAATCGCCTCAATGGAAATCATGCGGCGCAGCTGCTTGCGGGACAGACCCAGCGAGCGGAGCATCGCGTTCTCGCGGCGGCGTTCGTTGACCGACAGGGTCATCGTGTTCGCCACACCAATGATGGAGATGACCACTGCGAGCATGAGCATCACCAGGGTGAAGGTCAGCATAACGGTCAGCAGCTGGTCGTAGGTCTGACGTTCCTGCAGACCACCGGTGAAGGAGCTGTCCGGGCTGGCTCGGTTCAGGTCAGCCTGCAGGGTCGCGTTCTCGCTACTGGTCAGCGGGGAGGCGGCGCGCACCAGAACGACGGTGTCGTTACCGGTTGCCTGGCTGGTGACAGTCAGGTGAGCTGCCTTCGTCTGAGCTTCCTTGTCACCGCTGGCGATTGCTTCTTCCAGGCGCTTCTGAGCTTCCTCAGCGGCAGGGTTGGCAACCTTCTGCGGGTTCTTGGCGTCCTGCAGCTTGGCGGCGGTGGCAGGGTTGACAATCAGCAGGTGCTGCTTGGTTGCGGACTTGACGGGCTTGAGTTCCACTTCGCCGAGCGGGCCGTGTGCCTTCAGGCGGCTGGATTCGTTCAAGCCAGCGGACTTCCAGAGGCCCTGCGGTACGAGCACGGTGTCGTCGGCAAGGTTCGAGTTTTCGCCCGGCAAGATTGCCTTCAAATCGGAGGAGCTCAGCGCCACCAGGTCGGAATTCTGGTTGGCGGTCTGGCCTTCGTACTCGACGGTGTAGTCAACCACACCGGCTGCGTAACCGACGGCGGATGCCTGAACGTTCTTAATACCCTTGACCTTGGAGGCGATTTCCTCCGCCTTGGTCACGGTGGAGGCAGCCTCAGACTGGTCGTACGAGCTGTACTTTGCCTGCGCAGAAATCGGGTACTGCTGATCCAGGGCCTTGGTCAGCGAGGCGCTCAGCACCGAGTAACCGGTGAGCACAGTCGACACGACCAGGGTACCCACCAGCACGGCGCGGCCGGTGGAGACGGTGCGCTTGGGCGAACGCAGTGCGTTGGCGAGCGCCAGCTTGCCGGTCTGGGTGCGGGTGACCTTACCGAGGGCACGTACCAGCGGGGGCAGTACCAGCGGGGTGAGGAGGAAGACCGCAATACCGAGCAGCAGTGCGGCCCCCATCATGAGGAGGATGGCCTTATTGCCGGCGCCCTCACCGGAACCCTGGTTCTGAGCCAGCATAACCAGGCCGATACCTGCGGCACCGAAGACCAGACCCAGGATTGGGCCGACCTTGCCGGGCTTGCGCACCTCAAGGTTGGTGTGCTCGCTCATCGCGCTGATGGGCGAGATGCGCAGGGCGCTTCGTGCCGGGGAGAGCGACGCCAGAACCGTCACGATGGTGCAGATCAGGGTACTGATAATCACCGGGGTGATTGAGTACGAAATCATGATGGTGGTGAGGTTTGCACCAACCAGCGCGCCAACCGGGTAGGTCAACAGCGCACCGATGAGGGAGAACACCACGCCCACGGTAATGGATTCGATGAGTAGCATCCGTACGAGGGAGCCGCCACGGGCACCGAGGGTACGCAGCAGAGCCAGTTCACGGATGCGCTGGCCGACCAGCACCGCGAAGGTGTTGGAGATGACGAAGGAGGAAACCAGCAGAGCCAGTGCCGCGAAGGCGCCCAGAACCACGCTAATGGAGGTGAAGACCGTGGAGATGGTCTTCTGGTAGTCCTCCAGCAGCTTCTGACCGGTCATGACGCGCGGGTCGTTCTTGGTGTCGCCGCTGCTGAGGGTATCCTGCAGGCTCTTGAGTTTGGCGTCGGTTACGCCGTCCTTGAACTTGAGGTAGATGAGGTTCGCGCCAGCCATGCTTCGGTAGCCTGCCGCGGAACTCTTGTTTTCTGCCTCGGCTGCCTTCAGGGCGGCTTCGCCGAGGCTGGTGCCACCAATGAAGACAGCCTGATTGGTGGTGGAGCCTTCAAAACCGGGGTCGAACAGACCGACGACGGTGTATTCGGCGGTCTTATCAGTACCGGGGGCACTGACGGATTCTACAACGTCGGTGCTGGTGACCTTGCCGTTCAGCGAGAGGTTGTGCTTCTTCGCGAAGTAGGTAGAGACCATGATTTCGTGGTCGCTACTGGGGATTTTGCCCTGCACCTTGTACGGGAAGAGGCTAGAGTCGGCGGGCAGCTGGTCGTACTGCACCTGGGTTGCCTGGTCGCCGGTGCCGAGCTTACCCGTGACAGCGTACTGTACCCAGTAGCCGGAGAGCAGGTCGCTCTTTTCTACTTTCTGAATCTGGTCACGAGTCAGGTAGATAGAGGTGCTGTCTCTACCGTCGGAGGTTGTAGCGGCGGAGGCGACAACCGCCTCGGCGCGGGAGAGCACGTCACCAACGGAGGAGTTGACAGTCGCCTGCAGCGAGTTGGTGAGCATCATAATGGCGGCGATGAAGAAGGATGAGATCGCGATGCCTATGCCCGTGAGGACGTATTTTCCTTTGGAGGCGCGCAGATTGGAGCGCGCCACCGTGTTCAGTGTGGTTGCCACGGCTTATCGACCTTCCAGCTGTGCCATTGCGCCGAGGACGGCGTCGTAGGTGGGTTCGATCATTTCGCCGGCGACCATGCCGTCCTTGATGAAGACCACGCGGTCTGCGTAGGAGGCGGCGTTTGCGTCGTGGGTGACCATGAGGATGGTCTGTGCGTGGTCGGTTGCGGCGGCACGCAGCAGGCGCAGCACCTCGGCGCCGGAGTTGGAGTCGAGGTTACCGGTCGGTTCGTCGGCGAAGACCACTTCGGGGCGTGCGAGCAGGGCGCGCACGATGGCGACGCGCTGCTGCTGACCGCCGGAGAGCTGTTCGGGGCGGTGGTCGAGGCGGGTTTCCAGGCCGAGGGTCTTGACCAGGTAGTCGCGCCACTGCTGGTCCGGCTTCTTACCGGCAAGGCCCAGGGGCAGGTCAATGTTCTGGCCCGCGGTGAGGGTGGGCACCAGGTTGAACGCCTGGAAGATGAAGCCGATGTGTTCGCGGCGGAATTCGGTGAGGGCGTTGTCCTTCAGGCCGAAGAGCTCGGTACCGCCAATACGAATCGAGGTTGCCGGGTTCGGGTCGGGGGTGTCCAGGGTTGCGATGGTCTGCATCAGCGTGGACTTACCCGAGCCGGAGGGACCCATAATGGCGGTGAACTTTCCCTGCTCAAAGTCAACGGAGACGTTGTTGAGGGCGTGGACGGTGGCTTCACCCATGCCGTAGGTTTTGGAAAGGTTTCGTGCGGAGACGGCGGGCTGTGCCGTCTGTGCGTGAGGAGTTGTCGTAGTCATGGTTCAATTATTTCACGCAATGTGGCGCTGACTACTGGGTTTTTCTCATCCTCCAGGTTGATTTTGGCGGGTGTTCACCGGGTCTTGACCTGCGGATGCAGGGGCTATCGCTAATCCCACGGGCTGAGATGCGTCTAAGGCTGGCTAGGAGGGGTGCCGGCATCATCCTTAAGGATGAGTGGCGGCTCAACCGGCATTCTCACCCTGCGTCCTTACCCCGCACCCCCACCCCCGTATCTCTGCCTCGCTTCTCTGCCCGCGCCTACACCTATATATGCGAAAAAGCCCCCGGCTCCTCCCCCATTCGGGGTCAGGAAGCCGAGGGCTTTCATACGCTATTCGCTATTGCAGAAGCAGCTGTTATGCCTTGGGTGCTTCGTAGCGGGGGAACACCGGTGCGGGTGCGGGCAGCTCGGTGCCGGGCACGAGCGCGGTGCCGAGGGCGGCGAACTGGCGGGACTCGCCTTCGGGTACGCCGAGCAGGGTCAGCAGCTTGGCGGTCGAGTCGGGCATAACGGGCTGCAGCAGCAGGGCGACCTGGCGCACGACCTCGAGGGTCACGTACAGCACGGTGTTCATGCGGTCGAGTTCGCCGTTCTTGCGCAGGGTCCAGGGTTCCTGCTCTGCGAAGTAGGCGTTGGTGTCTGCGAGGACGGTCCAGATGCGGTCGAGTGCGCGGTGGAATGCCTGCTCGTCGAAGTCTGCACGGACGGGCTCGTAGAGGGCTGCCGCCTCGTCGAGGATCTTACGGTCGGCTTCGGTGAATTCACCGTGCTCGGGCACGGCACCGCCGCAGTTCTTGGCGACCATGGACAGCGAACGCTGGGCGAGGTTGCCGAGGTTGTTTGCCAGGTCGGAGTTGATGCGGTTGATGATGGACTCTTCGGAGTAGGAGCCGTCCTGGCCGAAGGACACCTCGCGCATGAGGAAGAAGCGCACCGCGTCCAGGCCGAACGCGTCGACGAGGTTTGCGGGGTCGACGACGTTACCAACGGACTTGGACATCTTCTCGCCGTTGACGAGCAGGAAGCCGTGGCCGAACACGCGCTTGGGCAGTTCGATTCCGGCAGACCACAGGAATGCGGGCCAGTAGATGGAGTGGAATCGGGTGATGTCCTTACCGATGAGGTGCAGGTCGGCGGGCCAGTACTTGGTGAACAGTTCGTTGTCGGTGTCGGGGTAGCCGAGGCCGGTGATGTAGTTGGTGAGGGCGTCGACCCACACGTACATGACGTGCTTGTCGTTGCCGGGTACGGGTACGCCCCAGTCGAAGGTGGTGCGGGAGATGGACAGGTCATTGAGGCCGCCCTTGACGAAGGAGATCAGTTCGTTGCGGCGGGATTCGGGGTAGACGTAGCCTTCGTTGGCGTAGAGTTCGAGGAGCTTGTCGCCGTACTTGGAGAGGCGGAAGAAGTAGGATTCTTCTTCGGTCCATTCGACTTCGGTGCCGGTGGTGATGGCGTAGCGCTGGCCGTCGCGTACTTCGGTTTCGTCTTCTGCGTAGTAGGCTTCGTCGCGTACGGAGTACCAGCCGGCGTACTTGTCGAGGTAGATGTCGCCGTTTTCTTCCATGCGCTTCCAGATGGCCTGGGATGCGACGTAGTGGTCGGGGTCGGTGGTGCGGATGAAGCGGTCGTAGCTGATGTTCAGCGCGTCGTTCATTGCTTTGAAGCGTGCGGAGTTCTCGTCGGCGAGTTCTTTGGCGGTTTTGCCGAGTTTTTCGGCGGTGGTCTGCATCTTCTGGCCGTGCTCGTCGGTGCCGGTCATGAAGCGCACGTCGAAGCCGTCGAGGCGCTTGAAGCGGGCTAGCACGTCGGCTGCGATGGTTTCGTAGGCGTGGCCGATGTGCGGGTTGCCATTGGGGTAGGAGATGGCGGTGGTGATGTAGAACGGAGTTGCAGTCATAACTTTCAGTTTACCGCAGTCTTAGGCGCGACTCTCACCGGGGTTACACTCTGATACGCGGTGGCTCATTGTTTGCGGGGTGGAGGCTACCACGCCGCATGTTTCCTCCGCGCCTACGCAGGGGCACCCGTCACCCGGACGCTCCGCTTCCTCCTTGCTTCGCTGCGGAGAGCGTCCGTGTGACACCCTGAGGGCGCTTCCGGAAAACACGGCGCACCAGCCTAAACATCCAAGCCGCCAAGTAGCAGACCAAACCGCGACAGCCCTCCCCCGCCCACATGCAAAACACCAACCGCCAAGCAACACACTAAATCGCGACAGCCCTCCCCCGCCCCAGTTCGCTAGGCACGGGGCGCACACCCAAACCACCGCGCAGCTACCGCAACCCCGGCGGGATAACGTGCCCCTGCCGAACCCGCAGAAACCATCTGAGGAATCGGTGTCGTCCGTAGTGACATCAGGGTGTCCGAGCTCTGCGAGGACAGGTCCCCCTGTAGGAACGAGGACGAACACCGATTCCTCAACCCATGAAGCCTGCATTTCAAGGGGAACGCAAAAATCCCGCTGATTCCGAAGAATCAGCGGGATTTTCTGTAAAGTGCGCCCCCTGGGACTCGAACCCAGAACCCATTGATTAAGAGTCAATTGCTCTGCCAATTGAGCTAGAGGCGCTTATTTTGTTTTTGCGGGTTTCCCTTGCAACAAGTAAATACTATACGGCATTCTTCAACCGCCCGCAACTCGATTAAGCATGAAATGCATCACATATTTGTTGAGTGTTGTTGTTCAGCTTGAAACAGCAAGAATCCGGCGCCCACCTCCTCCCCTGTGCGGGATGAGAGGTGGAACGCCGGATTCTTAGAAAGCTATTGCTGAGCTACCACTTAGCGAGCGACCGAACCTTCGGTGTAGTCGTCGTCAGCGGTGTTCCAGGAGAACAGCTCGCGCAGCTTGCGGCCGGTTGCCTCGATGGGGTGTGCCTCGCCCTTTGCGCGCAGTTCCTTGAACTCGGGTGCGCCTGCAGCCTGGTCTTCCATGAAGCGCTTTGCAAAGTTGCCGTTCTGGATGTCTGCCAGGACAGCCTTCATGTTTTCCTTGACCTCGGGGGAAATCACGCGGGGGCCGGAGACGTAGTCGCCGTACTCTGCGGTGTCGGAGATGGACCAACGCTGCTTAGCGATGCCGCCCTCGATCATCAGGTCAACGATGAGCTTGAGCTCGTGCAGGACCTCGAAGTATGCGATTTCGGGCTGGTAGCCAGCTTCGGTCAGAACCTCAAAGCCGTACTGGACGAGCTGGGAGGTGGAGCCGCAGAGAACTGCCTGCTCACCGAACAGGTCGGACTCGGTCTCTTCGGTGAAGGTGGTCTTGATGACGCCTGCACGGGTTGCACCCAGTGCCTTTGCGTAGGACAGTGCCAGTGCGAGTGCTTCGCCGGATGCGTCCTTCTCAACTGCAACCAGGGCGGGAACGCCGCGGCCTGCTTCGAATTCGCGGCGGACGGTGTGGCCGGGGCCCTTGGGGGCAACCATTGCCACGTCGACACCCTCGGGTGCGGTGATGTAGCCGAAGCGGATGTTGAAGCCGTGTGCGAAGAACAGTGCGTTGCCGGGCTTCAGGTGGGGTTCGATGCTCTCTGCGTAGACCTTTGCCTGGACCTGGTCCGGGGTCAGGATCATAATGACGTCTGCTTCTGCTGCTGCTTCTGCAACGGTTGCGACGCGCAGGCCTTCTGCCTCAGCCTTGGCACGGGACTTGGAGCCCTCGGACAGACCGACGATGACCTTCACGCCGGAGTCACGCAGGTTCAGTGCGTGTGCGTGGCCCTGGGAGCCGTAGCCGATAACTGCTACGGTGCGACCCTGGATCAGGGAGAGGTCTGCGTCGTCGTTGTAGAAAATGGTTGCTGCCATTTCTTCTCCTCAGTAAGTTTGGTATGCGGCCCAGGCTGGGCTCAACATTGACTATTCTACTTGATAGCTTTTGGGGTGCAGGTTTACGAGAGCACTTCTCAGATTGTGGCTCAAGATTTTACAACCTGCAGAGTTTATGGGGTACTGCATCTATTTCTTTGGCATTAGGGTCCCCAGGTAGAGAAATCACCTAGTAGAGAAAGAAATAGAGAGTACCTGATGCTTCCCCGCCCGCACTGCGAATACGTGTGTTTCGGTTGTGCGGGCGGGAGAACTGCTACGGGAATGTAGCGTCAGGTATTTTGTGCTAGATGCGCTCGCTCATGGCGCGGGGGCCACGTGCCAGGCCGATGGTGCCTGCGCGAACAATTTCGCGAACACCGTAAGGCTCCAGAACATCCAGCAGTGCGTTGAGCTTCTCCTCAGAACCGGTTGCCTCGATGACAACAGACTCAGGGGAAACGTCAATCACAGATGCGCGGAACAGGTCAGCTGCCTGAACGATCTGCAGGCGAGCAACTGCGTCGGCCTTGACCTTAATCAGGATGTGGCCGCGCTGGGTGGAGGAGTCGGCGGGAAGCTCGACGACCTTCAGCACGTGAACCAGCTTGTTCAGCTGCTTAGTAATCTGCTCGATGGTGTGAGCGTCACCTTCGGTTACGACGGTGATGCGGGAAACACCGGGGTTTTCGGTGGGGCCCACAGCCAGGGAGAGGATGTTGAACAGGCGGCGGGAGAACAGACCGGAAACTCGGGTGAGAACGCCCGGCTTATCTTCTACCAGAACGGACAGAGTGTGCTGAGACATTAGTTCTCTCCCTCACGATCGAACTCGGGCGAAGTGTTCTTCGCAATCCAAATCTTGTCATTAGAAACGCCTGCCGGGACCATGGGCCAGACCAGTGCGTGGGGGCTGACGGTGAAGTCAATGACCACGGGGCGGTCGTTGATTTCCAGGGCAGCCTTAATGGTGGCGTCCACGTCTTCATCGCGCTCGCAACGGAAGGTGGCGCAACCGTATGCGTCGCCGAGCTTCACGAAGTCGGGGATGCGTGCAGTGCCGTGACCGTCCTTCAGATCGGTGTTGGAGTAGCGCTCATTGTAGAACAGAGTCTGCCACTGGCGCACCATACCGAGGGAGGAGTTGTTGATGATAGCGACCTTGACGGGGATGTTGTTCTGTGCGCAGGTGACCAGTTCCTGGTTGGTCATCTGGAAGCAGCCGTCACCGTCGATGATCCACACGGTGGATTCGGGGTGTGCAACCTTTGCACCCATGCCGGCGGGAACGCCGTAGCCCATGGTGCCGAGGCCTGCGGAGCTAATGAAGTGACGGGGGCTCTCCTGCTGAATGTAGTGTGCACCCCACATCTGGTGCTGGCCAACGCCGGTGACGTAGTATGCGTCGGGGCCGGTGAGGGCGCTGATGCGCTCGAGGACGTATTCGGGGGAGCCGAGGCCATCGTTGGGCTTCTCGTAGCCGAGCGGGTAGTCCTTGCGGATTGCGTTGAGCTCGTTCCACCATTCGGTGAGGTTCGGCAGCTGGTCTGCGAACTCGGTGGAGAGCAGGTCGGTCAGCTCGGGCAGTACGTACTTGAGGTCGCCAACAATCGGCACGTCTGCGAAGCGAATCTTCGAGATTTCTGCCGGGTCAACATCAATGTGGATGACCTTAGCCTCGGGTGCGAAGGAGTCGAGCTTACCGGTGACGCGGTCGTCGAAGCGTGCACCGAGGGTAATCAGCAGGTCAGACTTCTGCATTGCGGCGACGGCGGGGACGGTGCCGTGCATGCCGGGCATGCCGAGGTTCTGGGGGTCAGAGTCGGGGAATGCACCGATAGCGTTCAGGGTGGTGACGACGGGTGCGCCGATGAGCTTAGCCAGCTTGTGGAACTCTTCGGAAGCACCTGCGCGGACCAGGCCACCGCCGACGTAGAAGACGGGGCGCTTGGATTCGGTGATGAACTTAGCTGCTTCGTGAATCTGCTTGGAGTGGCCACGGGTGACGGGGGTGTAACCGCGCAGCTCCAGATCCTCAGGAATGCCGCGGTATTCCATCATGCCAACCTGTGCGTCCTTGGTGACGTCCACGAGCACGGGGCCGGGGCGACCGGTGGATGCAATGTGGAATGCTGCTGCGAGCGCGCGGGGGATGTCCTGCGGGTCGGTGATCATGAAGGAGTGCTTGGAGATGGGCATTGCCATGCCGACGATGTCAGCTTCCTGGAATGCGTCAGAGCCCAGCAGCTTAGTGGACACCTGGCCGGTGATTGCGACCAGGGGGATGGAGTCCATGTTTGCGTCAGCGATTGCGGTCAGCAGGTTGGTTGCGCCGGGGCCGGAGGTTGCGATGCACACGCCGGTCTTACCACTGGACACTGCGTAGCCCTGAGCTGCGTGGCCTGCGCCCTGCTCGTGGCGGACCAGGATGTGGCGGACCTTCTTGGAGTCGTACAGGGGGTCATAGGTCGGCAGAATTGCGCCGCCAGGCAGGCCGAATACGTCAGTCACACCCAGGTCTTCGAGGGTGCGGACGATAGCCTGAGAACCGGTCATGCGTTCTGCGGGAGCGTTTGCCGCGTCATCAGAAGTGGAAAATCCCATGGTCATGGAAATGCCTCGTGTCTTAATGGTTCTTCGTTGTACTCAATGTTCTGCGTGGGGTTTGTGTGATCCTCACGCATCCTATGCCCGGGGGTACCAAGCTATAAAAAATGCCCCTCGCTGTTGGTGGTAGCGGTAGGGGCGCTCAGTCGCAGTGAATAGACCCTGCCACGCGCCCTAGGCGACGTCGACAAGGCGTAGAATTCGCTGGAACATTGCTGTCTTCACCCTTCTATGGTGCGCCCCAAGAAGGGGTGAGTCAAATCTCTATCGAGCAACACGCCCGTTTTTGTTCATAAAGGCGCAGGTCAGATACTTTCTTTCATGATGTGGACACATTGCACTTGTTGACACATTCCCACGTGTTCATTTGAACAGGTGAGAAAAACTCGCTTTTTTTGGATGTCATTGGGCGTAATATGTGCGAATACTCGTGACCTTCGTTGGTTGCCCCGGTAGACTGAAGCTATGACCGAACCGATCATCCCGGTCGCTGATGAGCTGACCGAAGCAAGTAAGTACGCAGAGGTTATCGACCCCCGTAACTCTGTTGAGAGTAGCGAGTTTTTGACGGGTGAGGAACTCATTCGGGTTCTGCACCCGGTTTTTGACGAGCAGATTATTAATTACGGTGCATACAATTTGGTGTATGCGACGGGCCGTGCGGTTTACCGTAATCCTGATTTGGCGTTGCATCAGTATCCTGATCAGCAGCATTTTATTGTTGGGTATCAGGATGCGCCTGATGAGGTGATTATTGCTCCGGTCAATTTGCCGGCGTTGACGCCTGCGGGTACGGCGACGACGATTGATAATACGAATGCTCTGCATGCGTATCGTGTGGGTGATGATGCGGTGACGCTTGAGTCGGTGAATGGCAGCTCGTTTTATTTGTCGTTTGAGGATAATGCTGAGGTTGCGACTCACCTTGGTACTGGCCTGTTGGAGCAGGGTAAGGATGTGGAGGATTTCCGTGAGTTTGTGACGCGGATTTGGCCGGTCCTGTAACAGAGACTTTTCTGATTGAATGCCCGCTGTAACCCCTTAGGGTTGCGGCGGGCTTTCGTGTGCTTGCACGCAAAACGCCAAGCCACCACGCAAAACACTAAACCGCGACAGCCCTCCCCCGCCCCAGTTCGCTAGGCACGGGGCGCACACGAAACCACCGCGAATCTACCGCAACCCCGGCGGATCCGAAGCGTACCCCGAATACCGATACACGCAGAGGTGCATATATCCTCTGCCGCGACATCAGGGTGTCCGAGCTCTGCGAGGACAGGTCCCCTGCAGGAGCAAAGAGGATAATATGCACCTCGCACGACAAAACTGCATTTATTGAGGGAACGCAAAAATCCCGCCGATTCCGAAGAATCAGCGGGATTTTCTTTGAAGTGCGCCCCCTGGGACTCGAACCCAGAACCCATTGATTAAGAGTCAATTGCTCTGCCAATTGAGCTAGAGGCGCTTGCTTGTTTCAAGGTTTCCCTTGCAACAGAAAAATACTATACGCGAGTTTCCGTGGTGTGCGCAAGTTGATTTAGGGTGAGCCTGGACACATTGTTTGGGTGGGGTGTGTGGGACACTAGACTGTGTGTATTGCATGGGGCGCGTCCGCCCTTGGTACTGTGTGGGGCGCATCCGCCGCTCCCCTGCTGATTTCTATTGATGTTTTGAGGAGTTATTGATGAGCGTTCGTCTTGAGCCGGGTACCCCGGCGCCTGCTTTTACCCTTGCTGATGCGTCGGGTAAGGAGCACAGTCTGAGTGATTATGCGGGCAGCAAGGTGATTTTGTATTTTTATCCGAAGGCTTCGACTCCGGGTTGCACTAAGGAGGCATGCGATTTCCGCGATAATTTGGCGTCGTTGAAGTCGCTGGGTTACGTAGTGTTGGGTGTTTCTCCGGATTCGCCGGCGGCTATTGCTCGTTTTGTGGAGAAGGAGTCGTTGACGTTCCCGTTGCTGTCTGATGCTGATCATGCGGTGGCTGAGGCGTATGGCGCGTGGGGTGAGAAGAAGAATTACGGCAAGGTGTATGAGGGCCTGATTCGTTCGACGTTTGTGATTGATGAGCAGGGTGTTATTTCTGTGGCTCAGTACAATGTGCGTGCGACGGGTCATGTGGCGAAGTTGCGTCGTGATTTGGGTATTGACCCGAAGTAGGGGCGTGCTTTTTAGGGTTTGCGTATCGCCGTTCTGCTGATTCTTGAGGGGGCTGTCGTTCGGCGTGTTTGCAGGCTTTTTGCCCTATGGGGGCTTCTTTATAAGGCTTGGAGAACCTTGGTTCCTGGTGTACACTAATTTCTTGTTGCCTCAGACGCATGCATCTTCGGATGTGGGGTGACGCTACGCGCGAGTGGTGAAATTGGCAGACACGCAGGATTTAGGTTCCTGTGCCTTATGGCGTGGGGGTTCAAGTCCCCCCTCGCGCACACACATTCACATTGGGCCCGCCGTCACGGTTTTCGTGGCGGCGGGTTCTCTTGTATGTGCCTTGCCGTGGTGGGTGTGTCTCGCCCGGTTGGGTGTTGAACCGTTATCCTGAGAGATAAGCATCCGCGACGGAAGAGAGGACCCTCCCGTGCAGCATCAGCCTTATGCATCGTCAGCTGTTGGCAGTTCTGATGCGCTGCTGCGAGCCACTGCCGGCTCGAGTGGCTTGAGTCGACGTGCCGTTTTGCGTTTTGGCGCGCTTTTTAGTGCTGGTTTGGCGCTTTCTGCGTGTTCTGGTCAGTCTTCTGCTGGTTCGTCTGCTGGTTCTTCGGCGAGCGCGTCGTCTGCTGATGCGCGTCGTGTGTTTCGTTTTGCGCAGGGTGCGGCGCCGTTGGGTTTGGATCCGGCGTTGTTTCCTGTGGCGAGTACGTATCAGGTGACGGCGCAGGTTTTGCAGACGTTGTTGGTGGCGAATCATTACACGGGTGATCCTGAGGTTCAGGATTCGTTGTGTAGTGAGTGGACGGTTTCTGATGACCGTTTGGTGCATACATTTGTGTTGCGTGAGGCACATTTTAGTAACGGTTCTGCGTTGTCTGCGGATGCTGTTGTGCAGAATTTCCAGAGGTGGCAGGCGTTGGCTACGGGTGAGGGTACTGCAGCTTTGGTGGTGCCTGCTCAGCCGTTGTTTGCGTGGGGTTTTGGTGTGCCGAAGCCGGGTTCTATTGATCCTTCGGCGGTGGAGCCTGCGCCTGTTCAGGCGTCTCCGTCGGGTGCAGCTACTCCGTCTGCTTCCGTGAGTGCGTCTGCTTCTGCAAGTGCTTCCCCGTCTGCTTCCGAGACGGCTACCCCGAGCGCGTCGGCTTCTGCATCGGCTTCTGCGGGTGCTCATGCTGCTACTCAGCCGGATGATAAGAAGAACAGCAAGAAGACAGATGCCACCCAGTCATTTGCAGTGCAGTCGTTCTTGCCGCTGGTTTCGTCGGTGGTGGCGAAGGGTAACTCTGTGGTGGTGACCCTGTCGCGTCCTTCGTTGGCGTTTCCGCGTATTTTGACGCAGCAGGCGTTTGGCATTATTGATCCTTCGCTTTTTGGTGCGGATCAGAAGCTGACGGGTAACCCGGTGGGTACGGGTGCGTTCCGTGTGGAGTCGTTCGAGGCCGGCACGGTTCGCTTGCTGAAGAATACCCATTTTGATGGTCAGGCACCTGAGCTGGATGAGATTCAGATTTCGACCCTCACTTCGTCGGATAAGCGTTATTTTGCGCTGATGCAGGGTCATATTGATGCGTGTGATCAGGTGAATTCGTCTGATCTGGGTCAGTTGGCGCGTGATGGTTATCAGACGCCGGGCCGTGACCCGTTCTCGCTGGTGTATTTGGGTTTGAATACGGCGCATCCGGTGTTGAAGAATATTTCGGTGCGTCGCGCTATTTCGCATGCTGTGGATCGCGGTGCACTACGTCAGTATTATCCGCAGGGCACCTCGGATACGCAGACGCTGATTTCGCCGTCGTTCCGCATTAAGGCTGATGACGCGAAGGATTACACGGACCGTAATCAGGATATGGCGCGCTCACTGTTGGCAACTGCTGGGTACGACAATCAGGTGATTGAGTGTTACTACCCTGCCGATGTGTCTCTACCGTGGATGGATACTCCGCAGAAGGTGTATTCGGAGATGGTGGCTTCGCTGATTGAGGTGGGCCTGAATATTAAGCCGGTGCCTCTGCCGTGGTCTGAGTATCTGTCGAAGAGCCGTGAGGTTTCTTCTGAGCGCGGTATTACCTTGGCGGGTTTCTACGGCATGTACCGTGACCCGTATGCGTTCTTTGGTCCGGTGTTGGCGCCGCTGATTGCTGAGCATCAGGTGCGTTCGTTGATTGCTAATGCGCCGTCGGATATGACGACTGGTTTGACGAAGAAGAGTTCTGATGTGCCGTCGTCGGGTGGCGCGAATTCGAATGTGCGGATTTCTGCGACTCCGAGCCCGCAGCCGAGTTATTCGCCGGATCCGTTGACGCCTGAAGAGGAGGCTTCGGCTTCTGCTTCGCCGAGCCCGTCGGCGTCGCCTTCGCCGTCGCCTACTGCTGTGGCGGTGGCGCCGTCGCCTCGTTTTACGCAGATTTTGGAGGCGATTCGTACCGCAGACTCTGCCGATTCGGTGGATTCGCAGCGTGAGCTGTACGCGAAGGTTGTGTCTCAGTTGGGTCAGTTCATGCCAGCGGTTCCGTTGCTGAATGTGACGTCTAAGGTGGCTGTGAGCCGTGAGGTTCAGGGCTATCAGACGGAGCAGAATGCGATTGAGCTGTTTGGAAAACTGCGTAAGTTGTAGGCAGTTCAGGTTTGAGTGTTGCGTTGTGCGCATGTTTGGCGTGCTCTGGAGGGTTTTTACCCTCCAGGGAAGCTAACATGTGAACTGCAACACTCTCCTGTTATTTGCTGATTCTAGCTATGCCAACCCCGCTAAAAGGAGTAGGCTAGATGATGTACCCCACAGTCATTGTGCCCAGGCCGGGCACCCGCACCCCTAAGGGAGAATTCAGTGGTAGCACGTACTGAACGAACCGACGTCGTCCTGGTCGGCGGCGGCATCATGAGCGCCACCCTCGGCGTGTTCCTCAAGGAGCTCGAACCGACCTGGAATATTATCCTGCTCGAACGCCTCGACAAGGTTGCTCAGGAATCCTCCAACCCCTGGAATAACGCAGGTACCGGCCACTCGGCGCTATGCGAACTCAACTACGCACCCGCTGGCCCCGACGGCACCGTCTCGGCAGCTAAGGCGCTGAACATTAACGAGCAGTTCCAGGTTTCCCGCCAATTCTGGGCTTCCCTGACTGAGAAGAATATTCTGACTGACACCAGCTTCATCAACCCGGTCCCCCACATGTCCCTGGTCTTCGGCGAAGACCACTCCAAGTACCTGGCTGCGCGCTACGATTCTTTCCGCAAGGAGAAGCTCTTCGAGCGTATGCAGTTCTCCAATGACCGCGAGAAGATTGGCGAATGGGCACCGCTGACCGTCAAGGGCCGCAAGGGTAACGAGCCGATGGCTGCAACCTGGTCCCCCGAAGGTACCGATGTGAACTTCGGCTCCCTCACCGAGCAGCTGGTCGATTACCTGCAGACCAAGGGTGTTGAGGTTCGCTACGGCTACCAGGTCACCAACCTGAACCGCGAATCGAACGGTTCCTGGCAGGTTGAGGCGATTAACCGCATCAACAAGGATGAGCCTCTGAGCATCAACGCGAAGTTCGTGTTCCTCGGCGCCGGCGGTGGCGCCCTGCATCTGCTACAGAAGTCCGGCATTGAAGAGGGTAAGGGCTACGGCGGCTTCCCCGTCTCCGGTCTGTTCCTGCGCAACACCCACGAGGCAACCGCAAACCAGCACAACGCTAAGGTGTACGGTCAGGCTTCGGTGGGTGCACCTCCCATGTCTGTTCCCCACCTGGACACCCGCTACGTGGACGGCAAGCGTGCTCTGCTCTTCGGACCCTACGCCGGTTTCAAGACAAACTTCTTGAAGCAGGGTTCCGTACTGGATTTGCCGAAGTCCCTGCGCCTGCACAACCTATACCCCATGACCCGTGCAGGTCTGGATAACTTCTCCCTGGTCAAGTACCTGCTCTCCGAGCTGGTCAAGGACAAGAACGCTCGCCTGGAGACCCTGCACCAGTACTACCCCGAGGCTGACGGCGGCGAGTGGGAGCTCATCGAAGCTGGTCAGCGCGTTCAGATCATGAAGAAGGACGCAAAGAAGGGCGGCATCCTGCAGTTCGGTACCGAGGTTGTCTCCGCAGCGGACGGCTCCATCGCGGCTTTGCTGGGTGCATCCCCCGGTGCTTCCACCGCGGCTCCGATTATGCTGAACCTGCTGGCTAAGTGCTTCCCCTCCAAGATTGCCGGTTGGGAGCCCCGTTTGAAGGAGCTTATCCCCGGTTACGGTGTGAAGCTCAACGACAACCCGGATCTGGCTGATGAGCTGATGGCTCACACCGCTAAGGTTCTGGGTATTCACAACTAGTTTTCAGTTAGGCTCAGCAGGTAGCTTTATACCCTAGCTGACAAGCCTTTTTTGAGGCTTTTCGGGGCGGTTACCCTCTCTAACTGACCGATAGGTCAGCTATCTGCACTCGCAGAAAAATGCGGGAGGGTTAGAAGACCCTATAATGTCACCGCAGGGGCGGGAAGGACAGCTCATTGTTCTCCTCGCCCCTTCTGTGCGCCCACACGCTGAAGCTCATAGGCGCACCACTGTGTACACCCCACTCATTCAAGGAGCCCCATTGGCTGCACACACCGGCTCTTCCACGGACACCTCCTCAACCCAGGTACCCGCCGGAGCTCGACGCGGACTCTTCTCCCGTAAGAAGAAGCCCGCAGCCCCCAAGTACGCAAGCGTGAAACTGCGCGACTTCCCCAAGGGCAGCATCCTCTACATTCTGCGCCGTGCCATCTACAAATTCGGCGCAAACGGCGGCACCGATATGGCGGCAGCACTCACCTACTTCACCGTGCTGTCCATCTTCCCCGCCCTGCTGGCGATCGTCTCCCTACTGGGCGTATTCGGTCACGGTGAGGAAAGCGCCGCCGTCATCCTCGCCTTCCTCAAGGACAACGCGCCCGCCCAGATGTACGCCATTATGGAAGACCCCATCAAGCAGATTACCGGCGACCATGGCGCAGGACTGGTGCTGTTGACCGGTATCCTCAGTGCGATCTGGTCCGCCTCCGGGTACACCGGATCCTTCGGTCGAGCTCTCAACACGGTCTACAACGTGCGTGAAGGCCGCCCCGGCTGGATCCTCAAGCCGCTGAACGTCTTCGTCACCACCGTGCTCATCATCCTCGTGGTACTCATGATGCTCATGATGCTGCTGGGCGTAACCGTCCTGGACATGGTCGGTCAGTATGTACCCGAAACCGTCGATATGGAGCTCATCAAGCTCATCTGGCTGAACGGCCGCTGGGTCCTCATCCTGTTCATGGCAATCGGGCTCATCACCCTGCTGTACGCCGCAACCCCGAACGTGCGCCGCTTCAAACAGTGGAAGCTCTCCCCCGGTGCGGCGCTGGCACTCTTCGGCATGGGCCTGGGCGGTTTCGGCTTCACCCTCTACGCCAACAACTTCAGCAAGTACAACGCCACCTACGGCCTCATTGGTGGTGTGATTGTGATGCTGCTGTTCATCTGGATCATGAACAATATGCTCCTCTTCGGCGCGCACCTGGACGCAGAAATCATGCTCATGCGCCAGGTACTCGCCGGCGAAGACGACCACGGACACCTGAAGGTTCAGCCGCGCAGCACCACCGCATCCCGTGCGATGAAAGAACAGAGCGAACGCCTCATGTCCGCCGGACGCGAACTACAGCAGCAGGCGGCAGGCCAGGACATGCTCCCCAAGCCGAAGGGCCCCTCCATTGCCGCTCGCGTGCAAAAGGCGGTGGACACCAACACCACCATGATTCGCACGCTCATTGCCGACGGCAAGGAACGCATCGAAAACGGTAAGGAACAGCTGCAGCAGAAGCAGGCGAAGGCAGACGCCACCGAAACTCAGGCTTCTGAGGCAACCGCGGCGAAGGCAGAAGCGAGCGCGAAGGTTGACTCTCAGCAGGAGGCGCTCTTCGACCTGGGCACCGATAACTCAACCGGTGCGGCACAGAAGAACTAAGCGGCAGCTCAGCTGAGCGCGTACCGCCTCAACACATCAAGGGCGCGAGACAGAAAAGGGCACGAGATAGAAAAGGGCGCAGGACAGAAACCCTGCGCTGGTCACTAAGATAGAACTATGACCAGTGCAGATTTCTCTCCCGCGCCCTTTGCTGTACCCAATGCTGTTGTACCCGGCACTACCATGCCCGACCTCGAGTACACCCTCTACCAGCCGCAGCAGCTCAAGAGCCGCGTCCCCGCCCTCATGATTCACGGCTTCGCCACCCGCGGCGAACAGCTCTACGGCGGCACCAGCTGGATCCGCCAATACCTGCGCGCCGGATACCCCGTGCTGATTGTTACCCTGCCCTACCACTCAGACGACTACCTCAAAGACCCCGAATCCATGCACGCCATCGACTGCAAGCTCCCCGACAACACGGGCGTGCGCAGCCGCACAATTCCGTTCGATTCAGTGCCCCCTGTCGATGCTGCAGGTCAGCCGCTGACCCCCATGCACCTGTTCACCAACCTGCTCGCCCAGCTGCTGCGCACCGTCGCCACCGAGAACGACCTCGGCGTTGAACTGGAGCCCCGCGCGCACGTTATTGGCTTCTCCTTCGGTGCGCGCGTCGGCTGGGAACTCGCCCTCACCCACCCGGAGGCGGTCGCATCCCTCACCCTGGGCGGCCTGCCCCTACACGACCACCTCATCACCCTGCGCGCCATGCTCGAAGCGCACGAGGGAACCAGCGTCACGGCGGATAGTGAAACCCCGGCGGCAGACTCCACCGACGAGGCGATTGCCTCCTTCACCTCGATTATTGACAACTCCCCCATTCAGCCCGACGCGCTGCTGAAGTTTGTGCGGATTCCCTTCGGCCCGTTCTTCGACGTGCCCGCCCTGCGTGCCGGATCCCCCGACTTGCCTGCGGGTCACCCGGGCGCGCATCCGCACGCACCCATTGCGGTCGTGCTCGGTGACGCGGACACCATCGCCGCCGACGGGGCGGAACTCTACGACATGGTGCGCGGCAACAACCCGCTCAACCGTTTCATCTCCCTACCCGGCCGCGACCACGTGAACGCACTGACCTCGGGCGCATTCCGACGCGGTGCGCTCGCCTTTGCAGCAGAGGTGGAGGCGGCAGAGTAAGTAGCCGCAGGCTACGCGGGTTCCGGGAGGAGTAAGAGACAACGTCATAAAACGTCACATTCACCTGGGGGCTTCACGCTCAGCCCAGGGGTGCATCAGGTATGCCTTAGCTCTTAGAATGGGAACGTATCAAAAAACCTTTATCTGCGGTTGAACCTCAACCGTGCCTCAGCAAAGGAGCACCATGCACAAGGTTAAGGCTGTCGTAGCCCTCGCCCAGGACGCACCCGTCACCGTCACCACCATCAACGTACCCGACCCCGGCAAGGGCGAAGCACTCGTCAAGGTCCTCACCTGCGGTGTCTGCCAGACCGACCACCACTACGTCACCGGCGGCGTTGGCCAGGACTTCCCCTACCTGCTGGGCCACGAGTCCGCAGGTATCGTCGAGGCTGTCGGCGATGACGTCACCGACATCGCCCCCGGCGACCTGGTCATCCTCAACTGGCGTGCAGTCTGCGGCGAATGCCGCGCATGCCGCAAGGGCCAGCCGCAGTACTGCTTCGCAACCCACAACGCAACCCAGAAGATGACCCTCGAGGACGGCACCGAGCTCACCCCCGCACTGGGTATCGGTTCCTTCGCTGAGAAGACCCTCGTCGCAGCCGGTCAGTGCACCAAGATCACCGCTGACATCAGCCCCGAACAGTACGCAGCAATCGGCCTGCTCGGTTGCGGCGTTACCGCAGGTCTGGGTGCTGTTCTGAACACCGGTGAGCTCAAGCGCGGCGAGTCCGTCGCAGTCATCGGCTGCGGCGGCGTCGGAACCGCAGCAATTGCAGGCGCACAGCTCGGTGGCGCAACCACCATCATCGCCGTCGACATCGACGAAGAGAAGCTGGCACGCGCACGCGAGCACGGCGCAACCCACACCGTGAACTCCTCCAAGGTCGACCCCGTCGAAGCCATCAAGGAACTCACCGGCGGCTTCGGTGCAGACCTCGTCATCGACGCTGTCGGCATCGCCCCCACCTTCAAGCAGGCATTCGAAGCACGCGACCTGGCTGGCCGCGTCGTCCTCGTCGGCGTGCCCGCGCCCGGCACCACCTGGGACATCCCGCTGGATGAGGTGTTCGGCCGCGGCGGCTCTATCAAGAGCGCATGGTACGGCGACACCCTGCCCTCCCGCGACTTCCCCGAATTCGTGGACCAGTACCTGCTCGGCCGCCTCGACCTGGACGGCTTCGTCTCCGAGCGCATCACCCTCGAAGACGTCAACGAAGCATTCGAAACCATGAAGACCGGCCGCGTGCTGCGCTCGGTCGTGGAACTCTAGGAGCGTAGCGTGAGCGAACGTATTGAACGAGTCGTCACCTCCGGCACCTTCTCGCTGGACGGCGGCTGTTGGGACGTCGACAACAACGTCTGGATTATCGGCAATGACTCCTCCGTGATCATCATTGACCCCGCCCACGACGTCGACAAGATCTCCCGCACCGTCGCAGGCCGCACCGTGGAGAAGATCCTGCTGACCCACGCCCACGACGACCACATCCGCAGCGCCAAGGAGGCGGCAGAACGCTTCGGCGCACCCGTCTACCTGAACCCCGCAGACCGTGTGCTCTGGGAAATGGTGTACCCCTCCTGGGATTTCGACCACGAACTCGCTGACGGCGACGTCCTGCGCATCGGCGACACCGAATTGAAGGTCCTCGCTACCCCCGGCCACTCCCCCGGCTCCGTGTGCTTCTACGCACCCACCCTCAGCTGGGAGAACAGCGAAGGCGTCGTCTTCTCCGGCGACACCCTCTTCAACGGCGGCCCCGGCGCAACCGGACGCTCCTACAGCGACTTCGACACCATCATCGAGTCGATCTCGACCCGCCTGCTGACCCTGCCCGAGTCCACCGCGGTCCTCACCGGCCACGGCGACAGCACCGGCATTGGCCTGGAAGCACCCGAGCTTCCGGCATGGATTAAGCGCGGTCACTAAACCGGCAGCCTCACGCTGAGATTCTCACACTGAGGCTCTCACACTGAGGTTCTCAGGCCGAGGCTCACCACAAACCGAGCACGGTACGCAAAAGGCGGATGCCCCACCACCTGTAGAAGGTGGCGGGGCATCCGCCTTTAAACATGCGCTAACGACGTTCCAACTGATCCCAAGGAGTCAGCTGCTCCTCATGCTCCTCACGCCACAGGTAGCCGTACAAATGACCCAACGCAAAATACAGAGTCGCAATAATCACCGGAACCATAAACGCATTACGGTAATACGGGGCGTCGCCCATATAGCCGCCCCACATACTACCCAGCGCAAGACCAATACCCAGCATCGAGCGGGTAAAGAAGCTCGCCTGCGCATCAGGAATATGCTTGAGCGAACGGTTCAGCCACAGCTCATGGCCGCCAAACGCCACGCCCAGCACCGCGCCGCACAGCGCCAACGCATAGAAAATCGTGGACGTATCATCGCTCGCCGGCAAGTACAGCGCCGCCATAATCAGCAGAACGCCGCTCGTCAGCCAGCCATGCCACGGGTTCACCGAACGGCCGCCCAAAACCACGGGGAAAGCCACCACCACGAGCGCACCGGTACCGGTCGCAACCATAGCCATGAACAGGTTCATCGAACCGTGAATCAGCGAGAAACCCAGCAGACCAGAACCAACCGAACCCATGCACGCACCCAGCAGCACCAGACCAAGAATCAGCACCACCGTCTGACGGCTCGGACGCACCAGATTCTGCGGCGGAGCCATGCGAATACGCGAAATATCCGGTAGCCACCTCGGCGCCGCCAGCACCACGACGAACAGTAGCGCATCCAGAATAATCGTGATCCAGAAGCCCGCATACTCATTATTCGGGGTGATGTACGCATCGCCCAGCCACACCAGCAGAGCAGCCAGCGGATGCATCGACATGTTCGCCGTGGTACCCCACGACACCGCAGTCGACAAGCGAACATCACTGTACTGATAGTTACGGCGATACAGCGACTCAAGAGCGAACGGAGTCCACGGCGGAGTCGTGAAACCCATCGCCACACACGAGAGCGCATGGTAGGTCGTACTCACATTATTCGGGTCAACCGTTAGACGCCAACCAATCACCAGCATGTTCAGCACCGCAGCGATATTCAGAATCGACGTAATCGCCAGCAACGACCGCAACCCCAGAGCACGCACCAGCATCGGGCCGAGCATAATCTGCACCGAATACGCGCCAGTAAACGCCGCCACCGCGTAGCCGCCATCATGCACACTACCCAGGTGGCTCGCCAACAGAATATACAGCGCAAACGCCGAAGAAGCCGCCGGAATGTGGAACAGAATCGTCAACACATTACGGGCAAAACCCTCAGCACGAAGCACCGCATACAGGTGACGACGCTGCTCCTTACCGTTGCGCAGGAACAACGCCCAATGCTGACGCAAAATGTCCGGCACCGACGCGTTCGTATTAATCTCATCCGCAGCCGGAATCGGGCGAGGCGGCAACTCCTGCAACACGTGCTCGTTGTTGCGCACCACATCCGTCAGGGACGTGCCCGGAACCGTCGGAATGCCCGTGCCCGAAGCACGCATTTTATTCAGCGCATCGGAGGCGGGTGCCACCTTCATGGTGCGCGGAGGAACCTTCGGCGCGGATGCGTTAGTGTGCGCATCAGCCGAAGGTTCCACACGATACGTTGAATTCGGTGCCCTGTCCTGAGGTGTCGAGGTCATCATCTCTTTCACGAATAAGCCGCCGGACATGCTACAACAGCAGCCCGGAAGCGAATTTATGCCTACTAGGAGTTTACCCTCACCGACGAGCCGTTCTGACCCTTTTCCACCACAATCTGCGCTGGAATACGGTTCTTCATCTCCTCCACATGCGAAATCAGGCCAATAGTGCGGCCACTATCACGCAGAGATTCAATCGTGCCCATCACCATGTCCAGAGTTTCAGCGTCCAACGTGCCGAAGCCCTCATCAATGAACAGGGTGTCCAGCTCGATGCCGCCGTTATTCGCCTGTACGACCTCCGCCAGACCTAACGCCAACGACAGCGACGCCAAGAACGACTCACCACCGGACAGCGACGACGCCTCACGCGGCTCACCCGTCCAGGTGTCAGTAATCTCAAGGTTCAGGCCACCGCCGGAACGGCTACCCTTCGCACGGTGATCGCTGAACACCATGCCGTAGCGACCCTCACTCATACGGTCCAGGTGCAGTGACGCCGAGTGCAGAATCCGCTCGAACTCGGCACCCAGCACATAGCTGACCAGGTCAACCTGATGCTCATAACCGCCCAGCGTATCACCGCGGGCAGCCGCCGCCAGGTTCGCCAGCATCTGCGCACGGTCATAACGCTGCGCCGTCTTTGCACGGAACGCCGCATACTCGCCACGCAGTGCCTGCAGGGAACGCAGCAGGCTCTCCCGCTCACCCTCACGAAGAGTCAAACGGTGAACCGCCGCGCGCAACTGCTCAACCTGCTCACGCACGCCCTGCAGGTCATCCGGTGCCTGCTCACCAGCGGCAACACGGGCCGCCACCGCAACAATTGCCTCACGGCCAAAGCCCTCAAGGAGGCGGGCATGCTCCAGCTCGTACGCGGCAACAGCCTGTTCCAGGGCGTCGACGCGCTCAGGGGTGCGGACCGCCGTCTGCACCAGCTCAGCACTCTCAAACGCAGACTCGCCCAACAGGCGCTGCGCCTGCGCCGCCGCCAGAGCATGACGCTCACGCGCCTGCCCCAACAGCAACACCGCACGAGCAAGACGCTGATGCGCCGCACGGTAGCCCTCCACAGCCTCAACACGCTGCGCAAAACCCACCGCCGCACGAGCAGGCGCCAAATCGGCCGCGGTAGCCTCACAGCGCGTCGTAGCGTCACGGTGACGCGTCTGAGCTTCCACCGCCGCGCCCTCGATGGTGCGTAGCGCCTCCTGAGCCTTCTGCAGCTCAACCCGCACCCGCTCAACCTTCGCCAGCACGCCGTCACGCGCCGTCACGCGCGACTGAGCCTGCGCGAGGCGGGTCTGCGCCTGCTGCAGCTGCGCGGCAGTCTGCTCAACATCACACTCGCCCTGGGCAGCCAGAGTCTCGTACTGGGTGCGGGCGGCGGCAAGCGCCTCGGAGGCTTCCTGGTGCGCCTTGGTCGCCCGGTCCTTAGCCAGTTCGTGGGTGCGCGCCTGCTTGTGCGCCTTGTCTTCACGCTCCTTGGCGGCGTCCAGGTCGGCGCGCTCAACCAACTGCTCGCCCTCGGCAATCTGCGCGGGGGCGGGGTGCTCGACCGAGCCGCAGACCGCGCAGGGTTCGCCGTCCTTGAGCTCACGCGCCAGCAGCGAGGACGCCTGGGCGAGGCGCAGCACCTGCAGGTTCTTGAACTCCTCCGTCGCGGCGAGCGCCTGCTGAGCCGAGGCCTGCCATTTTTCCTGCGCCTTCTGCTCGGCGGTGGCGGTGCGCTTGTTCTGCTTCTCAGCCTCAGCAACCGCTGCGGAGGCGGCATCGAGCTTCTGCTGCATCTGCTGAGCGGCATCGTGCTTCTGCTGCACCTCGGTGACCAGGTGCGCGGCGAGGGTACGCTCCTCGTCGGCGGTGCTGTAGCCGGCGAGTTCTTCGGCAAGCTGCTCGGCGGCGGCGGTCAGGTCGCTCAGGGTCTTTTCGGCACGCGCCTTGTCCTGTTCGAGGGCATTAGCCTGCTTCAGCAGGGCGGCAACGGCGGCTTCCTCGTCGGTAAGCTGTGCGTCCTTCTTCTGCAGGACGCGCAGGGTGTCGAGGAGCGTTTCGAGCTGGGTTTGTTGCTCGGCGGGTTCGAGATCCGGGAGCGCGGCGAAGGTCGTCTCTTCGGGGAAGGTGACGTCTTCCGCGGTTTCCTCATCGCGGAGCGCCGCAAGCAAGGCACGACCGTTTTCTTCAAGCGCGGAAGCACACGCCGAATGTTCCTGTTCCCGGGCGGCGAGCGCCTGCGATTCGGCATGGACCTGCGCGTACTGCGCGTGCAGGGGCGCGGCAGCACGCGCCTGCGCCAGCTCTTCATGCTGCGCCTTATGCTCATCGGCGCGTTCGGTCAGGCGGGTACGGCGCTCGCAGAGCTGCTCGTATTCGCGCCAGTCGGCCTGCAGCTGGGCGCGTTCGGCGAGTAGGCGAGTGTTCCGGTCGGCTTCGTCGGTGAGGCGCTGCTGTTCCTGCTTTTCGCGCGTGGAGGTTTCGCGGGCGCGTTCTACCCCGCCGGCAATCCATGCGTCGAGGGTTTCGGCGGTGACACTCTCAGCGGTGAGCTGTTCGGAAGTCTCCTCCCCAGCAGCCTCTTCAGCATCCGTATCTACAGCATCCAGGAGCGACTGCAGGGCGAGCATTTCTACGCGGGCACGTTCAAGGTAGCCGCGCTGGGTGTTTTCGTCCTGGGCGACGTCCTGCTGAGCCTTTTTCGATTCTTCAAGGAGCGCGTCGAAGAGCTGCTCGTAGTGTTCGACAGGGAACATCTTTTTGAGCAGTTCTTTGCGTTCTTTGGGCTTGGACTTGAGGAATTGCGCGAACTGACCCTGCGGCAGGAGTACGACCTTGAGGAATTGTTCTTTGGTCAGGTGGGTGCGTTCGGCGATGGTGCGGTTGACTTCGGCGACGCTGCTGGAGATGGGCGTCCATGCCTTTTCGTCGGAGGGGTCGGCGCCGGGTGCGAGTTCGGCGAGGGTGGCTTTGGCGCTTTCTTCGCGCATCTGGCCTTTGCGGGCGCCGCGGGTGATGGGCTTGTTGTAGGCGGGGGTGCGGTCGATGCGCAGGCGCTTGCCGTGGAGGGTCACGTCGAGTAGCACGCGCGGTTTGGTGCCGCTGTGTGCCGCGTAAGTGGAGTGCAGTTTGGCGGATTCGCGGTCGCTGCTGGTTTCGCCGTAGAGGGCGTAGCAGATGGCGTCAAGGATGGTGGTTTTACCGGCGCCGGTGGGGCCGTTGAGCAGGAATACGCCGGCGTTGTTGAGGGCGTCGAAGTTGATTTCTTGGCGCTTGGGGTATGCCATGAAGGCTTCGAATTCGAGGTTGTGCAGGATCATGCGTTGTCCTTGTGGCTTTTGATGTGGTCACTGAGGGTGGTGATGACGTTGCGTTCTTCGCTGGTGAGGGGGCGGTTGCGTACGTATTGGTGGAATTGGTCGAAGGTTTCGACGGGGTCGGCGTCGCGGGTGAGGGGTGCGGCGGCGGGTTTGTCAGTGGCGGGTTGGGTGCTGCGGTAGCTGAAGTGGGAGATGGTTTCGTAGCGGCTGCGCAGGCGGTCGACGGCGCCGACGGGTAGGGTTTCGTCGGTGAGTTCGATGCGGCAGTAGTAGCCCTGCTCGTAGGGGCTGTTTTCTGGGTCGTTGAGTAGCTGCTCCATGGTGCCGCGCAAGGTTTTCATGTGCACGCGGGTTGCCCATTCGTGGCTGCTGATGGTGGGTTCTTCGCCGGGGTTGAGTTCGATGAGGTAGGCGCCGTTGCGGTTGTGTTCTTCGCTGAATGAGAAGCCGAGGGGTGAGCCGCTGTACCGGATGGTGGGGGTGACGGGGTACCGCTTGTGGATGTGGCCGAGGGCTACGTAGTCGAAGCCGTCGAAGAGGGAGGCGGGTACCCAGTCGATGCCGCCGACGCTGATGTCGCGTTCGGAGTCGCTGCGGGGTGTGGTGTCTGCGCTGCCGGCAATGTCACTGCCGGTGGTGTCGCTGACGGTTGCGTGGCTCATGACGATGATGCGGTCGGCGCCTTCGCCGCGGGCGCGTCGTTCTGCGGCGTCGGCGCGGATGGCGTTGGTGACGGCGCCGAGGACTGCCTGGTGGGTGGGTTCTACGCCGAGGGCGGTGGCGTGGAGGCGCGGCGCGAGGTAGGGGATGGCGTAGACGTGTACGCGCAAGGTACCGTCGGTGAGTTCGACGGGGCGGGTGGCGTCTTCGAGGCTGGTGCGCAGGTGCACGCCGGAGGCTTCGAAGAAGGCGGCGCCGTAGCTGAGGCGACGGAAGGAGTCGTGGTTGCCGGAGCTGAGGATGACGTGCACGCCGGCGCGCATGAGGCGGGTGAGTGCCTGGTCGAGCAGGGTGGTGCTTTCGGCGGTGGGGATGGTGCTGTCGTAGACGTCGCCGCTGATGAGGAGGGTGTCGATACCTTCGGCGTGCACGTAGTTGAGCAGTTCGTCGATGAACTGCTGGTGTTCGCGGGTGAGGGGGCTGCGGTGGAAGGTGCGGCCGAGGTGCCAGTCGGAGGTGTGCAGAATCTTCATGGTTTCAGTATGGCATTGCGTCTTATTTTGCGCCTCACAGTTCGTCATTTAGGGCGTAGGCACTCACGCGGAGCGGGGGCTCCGTCCTCAAGGCGCCCCCAGGCGCTGAAGAGGGGACACTCCCCCGCGAGCGTGAGTGCAAAGCCCTCTTTGTCTAGGCCCCTTACAGTCCCGGCGAGGACGAGTAGCCAAACCACCGCGGCGTAGGTGCTCATGCGGAGCGGGGGCTCCGTCCTCGAAGCGCCCCCAGGCGCTGAAGAGGGGGCACTCCCCCGCGAGCGTGAGCACGAAGCCGCCCGGTACATCCTCCCCCGCACATCCTGAGTACAAAGCCGCCCGATACATCCCCCACGCATCCTAACCACCCGTGGGATAATCGCCCTATGAGTTTTTCTTCTGTTGAGTTCACGCGTGCGCCTGAGGTTTCGGCTGAGTTTGCGAGCAGGGTGCGCGGCCTGTTGTGTGCGTCTGCGTTGGGTGATGCGCTGGGTTATCCGTTGGAGTTGTTGTCGGCTGAGCAGATTGCGGAGCGTACCCCTAAGCCGTGGGATTCGGCGTTTGGTGAGCTGCTAATCAGTGATGATACGCAGCTGACCTGCTTCACTCTGGATGGCCTGACGGAGGTTTTGGAGTGGAACAATGAGGGCGCGGCGGCGGATGAGTTGGCGTGTTTGTGGTTGGCGTATTTGCGGTGGTTCCGCGGTATTGGTGATGTTCTGCCGGAGTCTGCGCCGTTTTCGTTGGATCGTGAGATTGATGGATCGGCAGAGTTGACGGCTCGTCGTGGTCCGGGTGCGGCGACGTTGCGGGCGTTGGGTTCGGGTGAGATGCAGTTGGTGTCGAAGTCGTTGAATCCTGATGCTTTGGGTAGTGGCGCGTTGGTGCGTTCGGCGGCGTTGGGTGTTTTGCCGGTGGCGCAGGAGCGTACGGTAGTTTTGTTGGCGGTGCGTGCGGCGGCATTGACGCATGGGCATCCGGAGGCGTTGGCTTCGGCGGCGGCGTATGCGTTGCTGGTTCGTGACCTGTTGGCGTCCCCGGCTGGCTCGTTTGATGCGTTGTTGGATTCTGCCCGCCGTGTGCTTGACTGGTGCGGCACGGTAGCGGCGGATGATTCGATTCCGGGTGATGCTGCGCGTACGGCTGCGGCGCTGAGCCGTGCCCTTGAGCTGCTGGAGCGCGGCGTGGTGCCGGTGCCGCAAGCTGTGGCGGAGCATTTTGGTACGGGTTGGACGGCGCCGGAGCTGTTGGGTGTGGCGTTCTGGTGCGCGGCGGATGCCGTGAAGAGTCTGCCTGCTGATACCGACGATGCGACGGTACGCAATGCGCTGTTTGAGGGTTTGTGCCGTGCGGTGTCGGTGGATTCGGATTCGGATTCGGTGGGTGCGATGACGGCGGCGTTGTGGGCGGCGGCTGGTTTGCCGGTGGCTGGCGGTGAGGCTGATGCGTGGTCGGAGGTGCTGGGTCGTGTGCGCGGGCTAGATCAGGTGGAGGCGGTGGCGGAACGCTATCTGCGCCAGCTGGGCCTGTAGCGGCGCTGAACCTCAACGGCGCTGAACGTTGACGGCGCAGCAGACATGCGTAGCGGGGGCTCCGTCCTCGAAGCGCCCCCAGGCGCTGAAGAGGGGGCACTCCCCCGCGAGCATTGTCCGCGTGCCGGTCGTGCGGAACTGCGCCGCAAGCATTGTCCGCAAACCGGCTGTGCAGAACTTACGCGAGCATCGCCCGCGTGCCGCATATACAAACTGTTTACATACGCAGAAAAGGCTCTCCGGTATCTCGGAGAGCCTTTTTCTGTATGTGCTAGAACTAGCGAAGCTAAACCTTACGGCGTAGCCGGTCACGCGTAGCGGGGGCTCCGTCCTCGAGGTGCCTCAGGCACCGATGAGGGGGCACTCCCCCGCGAGCGGGAACCGGTGCGCCGTCTGTAAGGACAAGCGCACGGAGTCCGGCCCCGCACTCCCCCGCGAGCATTGTCCGCGTGCCGGACAGCAGACCAGCTGCACGAGCATCCGCCAGCACGTTAGAACCGCTAGCTATGAACTTTTAGTCCAGGTAATCGCGCAGTACCTGCGAACGCGACGGGTGACGGAGCTTAGACATGGTCTTGGACTCGATCTGGCGGATACGCTCACGCGTCACGCCGTAGACCTTACCGATTTCGTCGAGGGTCTTGGGCTGGCCGTCGGTCATGCCGAAGCGCATTGCGACCACGCCGGCTTCACGCTCGGAGAGGGTGTCGAGCACGGAGTGGAGCTGTTCCTGCAGAAGGGTGAAGGACACTGCGTCTGCGGGGACGACTGCCTCGGAGTCCTCGATGAGGTCACCGAATTCGGAGTCGCCGTCTTCACCTAGGGGGGTGTGCAGGGAGATGGGTTCGCGGCCGTACTTCTGGACTTCGATGACCTTTTCGGGGGTCATGTCGAGTTCCTTGCCGAGTTCTTCGGGGGTGGGTTCGCGGCCAAGGTCCTGGAGCATCTGGCGCTGCACACGGGCGAGCTTGTTGATGACTTCTACCATGTGCACGGGGATGCGGATGGTGCGGGCCTGGTCTGCCATTGCGCGGGTGATGGCCTGGCGGATCCACCAGGTTGCGTAGGTGGAGAACTTGAAGCCCTTTGAGTAGTCGAACTTTTCGACGGCGCGGATGAGGCCGAGGTTGCCTTCCTGGATGAGGTCGAGGAAGAGCATGCCGCGGCCGGTGTAGCGCTTGGCGAGGGAGACGACGAGTCGCAGGTTGGCTTCGAGCAGGTGGTTCTTGGCTCGCTTGCCGTCGTGGACGACCCAGCGCATGGCCTTTTTGAGTTCTTTGTCCATGTCGGGGTTTTCGGCGAGCTTGTGTTCGGCGTAGAGGCCTGCTTCGATGCGCATGGCGAGGTCGACTTCCTGCTGTGCGTTGAGCAGGGAGACTTTGCCAATCTGCTTGAGGTAGTCCTTGACGGGGTCGGCGGTTGCGCCGGGGGTGACGACGCGCTGTGCGGGTGCGTCGTCGTCGTCGTTTGCGGTGAGGACGAAGCCGGAACCCTTGGCTGCTACTTCTTCCGCGGCCTTCTTTTCTTCTTTTTTGGCTACGGTTTCTTCGTCTTCTTCGTCGGTTTCGTCTTCGGCGTCGGTGGTTTCGAGTTCTTCGTCGAGTCCGAGGTCGAATTCGTCGTCGTCGTTCTTTTTGCGGCGGCCGCCGGTCTTGCGCTTGGTTGCGGTTTTGGTGGTGGTTTTACGAGTGCGCTTGGGCTTGTCTGCCTCGGTTTCGGCAGTAGTTTCGGCACCGGTTTCGGCGGTTGCGCCGGTGGTGTCTTCGGTTGCTGCTGCGGCTTTGGTGGTTGCCTTCTTGGTGCGGGTGGTCTTGGTGGTGGTTTTTGCGACGGTTTCTTCGGTTGCGTCGCCGGTCACGGTCTTCTTGCTGGTTGCAGGTGCCACTAGAACCCTTTCTGGCTTGTGGTGGGGTGTTTTGTTTGCAAAACACCTAAGACCCTGTCAAGTCTGTGCTGGCGTCCTCGGTCGGGGTGTTTGCTGCTTTTGACGTGTTTAACGCTGTGGGGGCGGGTTTTATTCCGCGTGCGTTGGTCGTTTACAAGGTTCCGTTGCTCGTTGTGTTGAGCTGTTTGAGGGCGCGTTGTAGCGCATTGACTATACGGGGTCAATATATAAGTATTGCAGATTTTTGGTTGTTTTCAATTTGACGCGCTGTTTGGGGGCTTGTGGGCCTGGTTTTGGCTGGGCGCGGCTGGGTGCGGTTGTGGATGGGAGGAGTCGGTGGGAGGGGCCTGCCTGGTGGCGCGCCCCTCCCCTATTTGTACTTCGCTTTAGGCACCGCTTTTAGGGGCCGGTTTTAGGGTTTTCGGGGTTTGAGGGTGCTGATGGGTTCGCGGTGTGTTCCGGGTTCGCCGCAGATGGTGTGTTTGATCCAGGCGGGTAGGTTGCCCGCGTTGAGGTGTACGTCGAGGATGTTGAGGTCCTTTCCGGATGTGTGGCGGTGGGCTTCTTGGCGGAGTAGGCGGGCGTAGGTGCTGTAGCCCTTGTACCAGTTGGTCCAGGCTTGGGTGTTGCGTAGTGCGGCGTATTCTCCGTCGGTGCTGTGGGGTGTGAGCAGGCTGGTGAGTAGTTCGAGTGCGTTGAGGCGTGCCCAGTGGGGGCTGTCTAGTTTTCCTTTGAGGGCGTTGAGGTAGTGGGTGTAGACGGCGTGGTGTTTGGTGAGGTATTCGCTGGTGGTGCAGCTTTCGTCGATTCGTTGTTTGAGGTTTTCGAGTTTGTTGTGGGTGTTGTGGTCGTTGGGGTGTTCGTCGAGGCGTGGGAGCACGTCGCGGCTGATGGTGTTGAGTTCGGCTGCGCTGGCGTGGTCGGCGGGGGTGAGGTTTTCGAGTGCCCAGCCGTTGAGGTTGGCGTGTTGGTTGTTGCGGCTCTGTTGGATAGTGCGGTGGGTGCGGCGGATCCAGTCTTGCCATTGCACGCATTTTTCGGGCACGGCGCGTACGTATGCCTGTTCGGTGCCGGGTGTGGCGCTGAGTGCGTGGGTGAAGCTGTCGGGTATGTAGGTTTTGCGGGTGATGCGGGTGCCGTAGTGGGGTGGTTCGAGCGGCACGAAGTTGGGGCTGGCGCTGGGATATTCGCCGCCAAAGGCGTGGTAGGTGTATTGGGCGGAGTAGTGCAGGTGGGCGAGCATTTTTTGGGCGTGGTTGAGCCCGTATCCGGCGAGGTAGGTGAGCATTTCGGGTGTGATGGGGTTGAGGGTTACCGGTGCGATGGAGGCGCGTAGGTGCCCGGCGACTTCGGCGGGGATGAGGTCGCGCAGCGCATCGCCTATAGTGGGCGCGTTAGCATCATCGACCGGGTGGGTGGTGAGCAGGTGCGCGGCGGCGTTGATGGCGGCGTCCCAGTAGCAGAGGTCGATTTGGGCTTGGCGGTAGATGGTGCGAATGTCCTGGCGGCGGGCTTCGTCATTCCGGGTGGTGTTGGTACGGGTGTGGGCCCAGAGTTCTACGGCGTTTTCCCAGTCGTGGCGGGTTTCGGGGTTGGTTGTGGGGTCGGTGTCCCAGGGGCTATGGGCGTAGTTGTGTTGGGCGGTGTCGGCGATGGTGTTGCCGTGGCGGGTGAGCCAGGTGTAGTAGTGGCTGTGGCGGAGTTCTTCGATGGGTGCGAGGAGGGTGAGGGCTTGCTGTTCGGGGTTGAGCGCCCAGATGCTGGCGCCGCCTGCGTAGATGACGTCTTCGCAGCGTAGTTCGCTGACGATGCGCGGGTCGTGGAGCAGGTGGAGCCAGGTGTTGATGTTGATTTGGGTTTCGAGGTCGTTATGGATTTCGTCGATGGTGGCGAGCTGTGCGGTGTCGGGGTTGAGTTGGCGTTGGCGTACGGTGTTGTCGCCGTCGATGATGATGGCGTAGAAGCGGGTGAGGGTTTCGCCGTTGTGGCAGGTGGGGAGTTTGGTGAAGGTTTCGTGGAGGAAGTCGGCGCGTTCGGTGTGGGTGCAGGGTTCGTCGGGTAGGTTGACGCGCAGGCTGGGGCCGAGGGTGTTGTCGGTTGCGGTGAGGATGATGAGTGAGTGGTCGGGCCAGTAGCCGTGCTGGTGGAGGGCGCAGCTGAGCACGTCGTATTCGTTGCGGATGGGTGGGGGCGTGTCGTAGCCGCTGTAGTTGTGGCCGCTGTTAGGGGTGTTGCCGTTGGAGATGTTGTTTGCGTTCATGCCTTCACGGTGGCATGGTTTGCGCGGGTTCGCAGGTTATACAAATAAATCTGTGGATACTTCGGGTCATGTGTCCGAAGGCTCCACAGATTTATTCGTATTGTTCGTTTGTGCGCGGGGGTTTGTCCACAGCGGCGCGGGGTGCCGCGTCATAATTTGTCACGCAATACCTGTCACACAATTTCTGACGGGCGGTATCCACGAGCCAGGCTCTCGGCGGGTAACCCTTCGCTCCCCTATGACTCGTACTCCCCCGCGGTATCCCCTACTGCGCGCACCTATTGTTCGTCGAGGAACCGCTCGAAGAGCGCACCAATCTCGTCGCGGCTGGGCACGTTGTGCGCGTCGCGTCGCGAGAGGGGAACCGCAATGTCGGAGGTGCGGAAGTTCTCGTCGTAGTTCTCTTCCATGGTCGTGATCATGCGACCAATTTCGGGGTTCTGCTTGACCTGGTCGTTAATCTGGCTGTGCACGTGGCGTGCGGCTTCGCGCAGGTTCTCGGTGGGTAGCGAGAGGTGCGCCGCCATGCCCACGTGTTCGAGGGCGGTGAGGGTGCCCTGCGGCAGGTCCGCCTCCGAAATGTACTGGGGAATGTTCACGCCGAAGCCGACGGTGTCGATTCCGTTTTCGGTGAAGAGCACTTCCAGCAGGTTGGTGACGGTTGCGTGCACGTCCGCGATGGGCTTCCACGGGGAGATGCCGCGAATCAGGTCCTTGCGGGAGCCGTGCGCGGTAATCGGGAAGGGGCGGGTGTGCGGCACCGGCATGGGGAATGCGGAGACCAGCACAACCAGGGAGGGCTTGACCCGCTGGGCGATGGTCAGCACCGCCTTTTCGAAGCGCTGCCACTGCAGGTCCGGTTCGGCACCGGTGAGTAGCAGGAACGGCTTGTCGAGGCTGTCTTCTACGGCGTAGAGCTTCAGCTGCGGGTATTGTGGCTTTTCGAAGTGGTCTTTTTCGTAGCGGATGTAGGGGCGGCGGGCACGGTAGTCGTGCAGCTGGTCGCTGTCGAACTCGACGATTTCAATGTTTTTGAGCTCGCTGAGCAGCACCTGCCCGAGCTGACCTGCGGTGGAGCCTGCGTCTTGCGGGCTGGAGAGGGCGATGACGAGGGTTAGCCCGTGCATCCTGGGGTCGTCCAATATTTTGGTGTTGGCTAAGTAGAGATCTTCGGGGTTGAGCATTACGCCTCCTCACTTCTGTCTGGTTCGCGCCGCGTTCGGGTGGGCTTAGTGTTTTCTGCCGGCACCCGAGGTGTTGGGGCGAAGGGGCGTCTTCTGTTATCTGACGCTTTCCGTAGTCTTTCATTTTATGCCACTACTGCCCTGTCTCGACAGTGTGTGGGCTTTTCTCGCAGTAGGTGAACTTGTTTGGTGTCTTGTCGACGTTCTTAAGACGCTGCAGCTCGGCTTCTTGTGTCTTTTCTGTTCTGCCAGCTGTTCGGGGTGAGAGCTGAACCTCACGCCCTCCTACATATCCGTGTAGAGTAGAAGCAGTAGTCCGCGCGGCTTTGCGCGGCGGTATTCATCCTCACTCTTCGAGGGCCTACAGTTGAGTTTTTCGGGCGCGAGGATGTGTCCCGACTATTTTGAGAAGACATACGCAAAGGAGTAACGATGTCTCTGTCTCTGTCTATTCACAGCACCGACCTTGAAGCGCTCGAAGCTGACGTTCTGGTTCTGGGCGTTTTGAAGGGTTCGGACGGTGCGTACCTGGCGCCGAGCTCCCTGTCTGAGGACTCTGTTGAGGGTATTAACGAGCTGCTGGAGGCGCTGGGCGCCTCGGGTGCCCCCGATCAGCTGCTGCGTCTGCCCGGCCTTGAGGACACCGGTGCCGGTATTGTGGCGCTGGCGGGTCTGGGCTCTGATACTGCTGAGGGTCAGGAGCGTCTGGACGCTCTGCGTTACGCGGCTGGTTCTGCGGCTCGTCAGCTGGTTGGTTCCGCTGAGGAGATTGCTTTCGATTTCGGTGTTTCTTCGGTAGAGGAAATTGAGGCTATTGCTCACGGCGCTGTGCTGGGTAACTTCGTTGAGGAGGGCCTGCGTTTCAAGACCAAGGATTCCGTCCAGGAAGAGATCGAGTCCATTCTGATTGTTTCTTCGATTGAGCAGGAAGAAGCTGAGGAGGCTCTGGTTCACGCCCTGGTTCTGGGTGAGACCGCTAAGGATGCTCGCCGCCTGGTGAACCTGCCTCCGTCGCACCTGTACCCGGAGACTTTCGCGGAGTTCGCTGCTGAGGTCGCTGAGGATTACGCAAACATTGAGATTGAGCTGTTCCACCACGACCGCCTGGCTGAGGAGGGCTTCGGCGGCATTTCCGGTGTTGGTCAGGGTTCGCCCCGCAAGCCGGTTCTTGCCGTTGTGAAGTACACCCCGGAGAACCCGAAGGCTCACGTGGCTCTGGTCGGTAAGGGCATTACCTTCGATACCGGTGGTAACTCGCTGAAGCCTGCCGCTTCGATGATGACCATGAAGTGCGATATGGCGGGTGCCGCATCCGTGCTGAACGCTGTGGTTGCTTCCGCTGAGCTGGATGTGCCGGTTGCTGTGACCGGTTACCTGTGCCTGGCTGAGAACATGCCCGGCGGTCACGCTCTGCGTCCGGAGGACATCATCACCATGCGTGATGGCCGTACCGTTGAGGTGCTGAACACTGACGCTGAGGGCCGCCTGGTCATGGCTGATGGTATCGCTCTGGCTTCTGAGTCGAACCCGGACGTCATCTTGGATATCGCTACCCTGACCGGTGCCGCTATGGCTGCTCTGGGTCTGCGCACTGCGGCTCTGCTCGGTGACGAGGAGATTCGTGACCGCGTGATTGCAGCCGGTGCTGCCGCAGGTGAGGCGTACTGGCCGATGCCGCTGGAGTCCTACCTGCGTAAGAGCTTGGAGTCCCCCGTTGCTGATATTAAGAACATTGGTTCCCGCTACGGTGGCGCGCTGACCGCCGGCCTGTTCCTGAAGGAGTTCGTGGGCGAGGGCATCCCCTGGGCTCACCTGGATATTGCAGGCCCCGCGTTCAACGAGGAGGCACCCTACGGCTTCACCCCGAAGGAAGGTACCGGCTTCGGTACCGCTACCCTGGTGAACTTCATCCAGTCGTACGCTAAGTAGCCTGTAGCTTTGCTGGGCGCGCATCCTAACTGGTGCGAGCCGCACAGCATAGAGCTAATCTGAGGAGGGCTTTTCGGTATTTCTACCGGGGAGCCCTCCTCTGCGTCTGTTCTTGGCTGGTTCCGTTCTTGGCTGGTTCAGTGCGACCGCTGTGGTGGGGCTGCCATCTGGCCGTTCTATGACGCGCCGCTTTTCTTGAGTGGTGAAAAATTTGCGGTGTTTGGGCGATTAATCGGCTAAAACCGCCCTGAGTGAACTTAAACGACCGTCAACGGGGGTATTGTTGTATTAAGTGTTTTTCTGCGTACGCGGAGGGGCGCGCGATTTTTTGTAAGTCGCGGGCCTTTCGCGCATGCTGGGAAACCTACCAATAAATTGGTAAAGAACTCATTGCAGGGGTCTTTAGCCCCAACAACTATGCAAGGGAGCAATATCGTGGCTCAAGAATTCGACATCCTCATCCTCGGCGGCGGTTCCGCTGGCTACTCTGCAGCTATTCGCGCACGCCAGCTAGGCTTCACCGTCGGCCTGATCGAGAAGGAAAAGGTCGGCGGCACCTGCCTGCACACCGGCTGTATCCCCACCAAGGCGTACCTGCACGCTGCTGAGCTGGCAGAAGAGGCACGCGAGGCGTCCAAGGTTGGCGTTAACGCTGTGCTGCAGTCCATCGAAATGGGCAAGGTTCGCGATTACAAGGACAACATCGTCTCCGGTAAGTTCAAGGGTCTTGCAGGCCTGCTGAAGATGAAGGGCGTAGAGGTTATCCCCGGCGAGGGTAAGCTGACCGCTCAGGACACCATCACCGTCGGTGGTGTTGAGTACAAGGGTAAGAACATTATCCTGGCATCCGGCTCGGTCTCCAAGACCTTCGGTCTGCCCATTGAGGGTCGCGTTCTGACCTCCACTGAGGCACTGGAGATGGACTACCTGCCCAAGAGCGCTATCGTGCTCGGTGGCGGCGTGATTGGTTGCGAGTTCGCATCCATGTGGAACGCTATGGGCGTTGACGTCACCATCATCGAGGGCCTGCCGAACCTGGTTCCCAACGAGGACCCGGCAATCATCAAGGTTCTGGAGCGTGCGTTCAAGAAGCGCGGCATCAAGTTCAACACCGGCACCCTCTTCGAGAAGGTTGAGCAGGACGCTAACGGTGCTAAGGTCACCCTGGCTGACGGCAAGGTCTTCGAGGCAGAGATCGTTCTGGTTGCTGTTGGTCGTGGCCCGAACACCGCAAACATGGGCTACGAGGAGCAGGGCATCCCCATGGATCGCGGCTTCGTCCTGGCTAACGAGCGCCTGCACACCGGCGTTGGCAACATCTACGCTGTTGGCGACATCGTCCCCGGCGTTCAGCTGGCTCACCGCGGTTACCAGCAGGGTATCTTCGTTGCTGAGGAAATCGCTGGCCTGAACCCCTCCATCGTTGAAGATGTGAACATCCCCAAGGTCACCTTCTGTGACCCGGAGATCGCTTCCGTTGGTTACTCCGAGCCCAAGGCTAAGGAGAAGTTCGGCGCTGAGAACGTTGAGACCGCTGAGTACAACCTGGCTGGTAACGGTAAGTCCGCTATCCTCGGTGCTACCGGTATCGTGAAGGTTGTCCGCCAGAAGGACGGCCCCATCGTTGGTGTTCACGCTATTGGTAAGCGCATGGGTGAGCAGATTGGTGAGGCTCAGATGTGGGTTGCTTGGGAAGCATTCCCCGAGGACGTCGCTAAGTTCATCCACGCACACCCGACTCAGAACGAGTCCCTGGGTGAGGCTGCAATGGTCCTGAACGGCACCCCGCTGCACAGCGCATAAATTTTGCTGACTGGCGTTAGCGCGTCAGCTTAGTATTGACGACCGTTGGTCGTTAGCGGTTGCCGGGCGTATCCGCTGAACAACGCCCCTATCCGGATGCGCGTCGACGTGCTTTGACGCATACGACGCGCATCCGGGTCACCGCTCACATTTTTCTAGTTCAAGCATTCACAAGGAGAACGGGAAAGATTATGTCCCACACCGTAGTACTGCCCGCACTGGGCGAGTCCGTGACCGAGGGTACCGTTACCCGCTGGCTCGTTGAGGTCGGCGACACCATTGAGGTTGACGCACCCCTGGTTGAGGTTTCCACCGACAAGGTTGACACCGAGGTTCCCTCCCCCGTAGCAGGCGTTGTTGAGCAGATTCTCGTCCCCGAGGACGAGGACGTCGAGGTCGGCGCTGCTCTGGCTATCATTGGCGACGGTTCCGGCGCTGCTGCTCCGGCTGCTCCCGCAGCTGCTGAGGCTCCCGCAGCTCCCGCTCCGGTTGCTGAGGCTCCCGCTGCACCCGCTGTTGCTCCGGCTGCTCCCGCAGCTGCTGCTGCAGGCATCGAGGTCGTACTGCCCGCACTGGGCGAGTCCGTCACCGAGGGCACCGTTACCCGCTGGCTGAAGGAAGTTGGCGAGCAGGTTGAGGTTGACGAGCCTCTGGTTGAGGTTTCCACCGACAAGGTTGACACCGAGGTTCCCTCCCCCGTAGCAGGTACCCTGCTCGAGATCCGCATCCCCGAGGATGAGGACGCAGAGGTTGGCCAGGTTCTGGCTATCATCGGCGACGCTGCTGCTGCAGCTGCTCCCGCTGCTCCGGCTCCGGTTGCTGAGGCTCCTGCTGCTCCCGCAGCACCCGCTGCTGCTCCGGCTGCTCCCGCAGCTCCTGCAGCCCCCGCTGCACCTGCCGCTCCGGCAGCTGCTGAGGGCGAAGCATACGTGACCCCGCTGGTCCGTAAGCTCGCTAAGGACAACGGCATCGACCTGTCCACCGTCAAGGGCACCGGTGTTGGTGGCCGCATCCGCAAGCAGGATGTTCAGGCTGCTATCGCTGCTAAGGGTTCCGCTGCTCCCGCCGCTGCTGCACCCGCTGCAGCTGCTGCTCCGGCTGCTGGTTCCGCAAAGGCACCGCACACCTTCGAGGTTTCCCCCAAGCGTGGCACCGTCGAGAAGACCGCACGTATCCGCCAGGTTATTGCAAAGCGTATGCGTGAGTCCCTGGACATCTCCACTCAGCTGACCCAGGTCACCGAGGTTGACGTGACCCGCATCGTTCAGCTGCGTGCAAAGGCTAAGGACGGCTTCGCTGCTCGTGAGGGCGCTAAGCTGACCTTCCTGCCCTTCTTCGTCCAGGCATCCGCTGAGGCTCTGCAGCAGCACCCCGCTCTGAACGCTTCCATGACCGAAGACTACAAGCAGATCACTTACCACGGCTCCGAGAACATCGCTATTGCTGTGGACACCCCCAAGGGTCTGCTGGTTCCCGTCATCAAGAACGCTTCTGACCTGGGCATTGCTGGCCTGGCAAAGGCTATTGGCGACCTGGGTGGCCGCGCACGCACCGGCGACATCTCCCCCGAGGAGCTGTCGGGTTCGACCTTCACCATCACCAACATTGGTTCCTTCGGTGCACTGTTCGACACCCCGATCATCAACCAGCCGAACGTTGCAATCCTCGGTACCGGTTCCATCGTGAAGCGCCCCATGGTTGTTAAGGATGTTGACGGTAACGACGTTATCGCTATCCGCTCCATGTGCTACCTGTCCCTCACCTACGATCACCGCGTGGTCGACGGTGCGGACGCTGGTCGCTTCCTGCACACCCTCAAGACCCGCCTGGAGGAGGCAAACTTCGAGTCTGAGCTGGGCCTCTAAGACCTGCATAGATTCAAGGAAGTTTCCTTGTGGCGGTGCCCTGATGGGTAACCGAGCGTAGCTCTCCGGGTTTTCCCGAACAGCGAGCAAAAGGCGGCGGTTCCATCCACTTCGGTGGGTGGGGCCGCCGCCTTTTGTTGTGTCCGCGTTTCTACGGTGTCAGTTACGCGGTGTCAGTTACGTGGCATCAGCTGCATGGCGTCAGTTACGCGGCATCAGCTATGCCGGGACGGGTTCGGCGCGGGCGATCTCCCAGCCTTTCTCACCTCGATGCAGGTCGAAGATGACTTTCTGGCGAGTGACGCCGTTTTCTTCGCTGAGTTTACGGGCTTCCTGCTCGGTTTTATCGGCGCGGTAGCCGGGTGCGGAGACTACCGCCATCACGCGGATGTTCTCGCTGTCGCGGCTGAGTTCTTCGGCGGTGTCGACGGTGAGCTCTGCACCGCCTCGGGCACGGCGTTCTTGGTTTCGCTGGTCGATCAGGGCTCGTAGAATCTGATCGCCCTGCGCGCTCTGATCCTGTGTGCTCTGATTCTGTATTGCCGTGCCACCGGGGTCCTGCTCCCCCGCTGCGTTCACGGATTGAGCGGATACGGGCTGTGCCGTTGCCGGGGCGTTCCGCCCGTAGAGGGTGAACCCGAGAGGTAGCGCAATAGCCCCCAGCGCGAGCGCGGCAAGTCCCAGGCGTGCAGCCAGTCCCAGTCGCGCGGTGGGGCGGGTAAACGCGCCGCGTAGCGCCGTCAGGCGGGATGTGCCCGTCGCCGCTGCGTTCTTTAGAGCGGGTGGCGCAGTCTCTGCGGGGATCTTTGTGAAGCTCGCCGCAGGGCTCCCAGTGGGGCTCAACGGCTTAGAACCTGCGGTAGCTGCGCGCCCTGACTTCTTCACGCCCGGCTTCTTCATGCTCGGCTTCTTCACGCGAGGCAGACGTTCCGCTAGGTACCGTTGCGCCTTCTGCGTCTTTGAGAGCTTCTGTACCGGCGCGGAATCCACAGCTGCGGGAATGAGGGCGCGGGCTCTTTCCGAACAGCTCAGGTAGACGTTCAGCGGGCGAGGCGGCACCTCCTCCGCCAGAGCGACCACGGAGCTGAGCCCTGCGAGCGCCACCTCCTGGGCGGGTGCGTCCAGCAGGTATTCGAGGGCTCTGCCGAGGCGCTCAATCCATTCGCTGCTGGGTGCCCCATCGGTTGCAGTACCGACCGCTCCCATGCGCTGTGAATCCATGCGCAGTGAGAGGGGTACGCGGGCGGCGGAAGGTTCCGGTGTGTGCCCGCAGGCGGCTTGCCAGAGCAGGGCTGCTGCGGAGCGAGCGTAGTTGCCCCGAGCGGCGGTGAGCTGTTCCGTATCGTGAGGGGCCGCTTCACGATAGACGGCGTCAGGTAGCAGGAGTTTGGGTACTCCGGCGGCGCTCAGAGCGATGTATTCGGCGCTTAGGTCGGCACGCCCCTCCCCCACCTTTTTGAGGCTTCCGAGCGCCCGGTGCAGGGTTCGTGCCAGGGTCATGAGCTCGGCGGGGTTGAGGGTGCGAGCGCGCAGGAGCTTGTCGAGGGTACCCGCGTCGAGGGGCTCGTACCAGAGGCACAGCTGATCGGCGCTATCGGCACTCTCACTAGTAACGGCGTGGAGCTTGGCGAGTCCGGGCGCGTTACGCAGGGCGGCGGCTACCTGCGGGGTCTGGGCGTGCCTCTGAGCGGATGCATCCGTGTTTTCCTCGAATCCGTACCCGTTGGCTGCCGCGCGCAGAGTGGGCGCGGCAGGAGCCAGCTGGGTGGAGGGATCTAGCGGGACGGGCTGAGAAATGATGCGCAGGGTGTAGCGTCCGGGGTGCGCGGAGGGTACGGAACATGTAGCGGATGCGCTCTCGGTGGGTGCGCTTGCGGTGGTTTCGCCCCGGTACTCGACAATCTGCAGAGTGGGTAGAGCCGGGTTGGCGATACTTTCCAGAACGTGTGCTTCTTTACTTCTCATACCATTATGTTATCAAATAACACTAAATAATATGTTTAGACTTAATAAAACACCATAAATAAACCATGCAACCCTAAAATCAACACCCGGAATATTCACCCCGGCATGCCACCACATCCGCCCGTAACATTCCGACGTGTTCGCTCATCACGTGATTCAGGGCGCCCTAATTTTCTTCCCTCCACTAGCAGTACTAAGGTAGAAAGTATGTCTGTGACGATTGAACGCGTGGGCTTCGCCCCGAACTATGTGAACTATGTTGAGTGCCTGGACAAGCAGTACCGCATCCACGATGAGGTGGCTAACCGCACCCGCCAGAATACGATTCTTCTACTTGAGCACGAGGCAGTGATTACTGCCGGTAAACGCACCGAAGACCACGAGTACCCCGCAGACAAGTCCACCCCCGTCGTCAAGATTGACCGCGGCGGCAAGCTGACCTGGCACGGCCCCGGCCAGCTGACCGGCTACCCGATTCTGCGCCTGCCCGAGCCCATTGACGTGGTGGCGTATGTGCGCATCATCGAGGAAATCATCATTAACGTCCTGGCTGGTCTGGGCATTAAGGGTGAGCGCGTTGAGGGCCGTAGCGGCGTGTGGATTCTGGGCGACGGCGTCACCCAGGACAAGAAGATCGCGGCACTGGGCATGCGCGTTTCGCGTAACACCACCATGCACGGCTTTGCGATTAACTGTTGCAACGACACCGCGCCTTTCCAGCAGTTCATTCCCTGCGGCATTAGCGATGCGGGTGTTACCACTATTTCGGAGCAGCTGGGCCGCACCGTCACCCCCGCCGATATTTTGGAGCCGCTGGAGGCGGAGCTTCTGAAGTACCAGGACCGCCTGGCTGAGTCCTTCGAGCCCATTGCGGCGCAGGACTAAACGCAGGGTTAGACGCAGTCAAGAAGCATCGAACGGGTCGTACACGTAACGCGTCCGGCTTTGTTCGTCATATACGAAAACCAGTTTCACCTACGCCTGAGCGGGCGTAAAATAGAAGATGGCCCACCTGCACAGAGGGCACATCTAGACCAAGGAGAAGACTTTTGAGCACCGCACCTGAAGGACGCAAGCTACTGCGTGTGGAGGCCCGCAACGCTGAGGTTCCCATTGAGAAGAAGCCTCACTGGATTAAGACCAAGGCTATTGTTGGCCCCGAATACAACGAGATGCGCGAGCTGGCTCGCGGTCAGGGTCTGCACACCGTGTGTGAAGAGGCCGGTTGCCCCAATATTTACGAGTGCTGGGAAGACCGTGAGGCAACCTACCTGATTGGTGGCTCCGAGTGCACCCGCCGTTGCGACTTCTGCAATATTGCGACCGGCAAGCCTGTTGCTGTTGACTACGCTGAGCCGTTCAAGGTTGCTAAGAACGTGAAGGTCATGGGTCTGCGTTACGCAACCGTGACCGGTGTGGCTCGTGACGACCTGGAAGACGGCGGTGCGTGGCTGTACGCAGAGACCACCCGCCAGATTCACAAGATGTGCCCGAACACCGGCGTTGAGATGCTCGTCCCCGACTTCAAGGGTGTTCCCGAGCATGTTCAGAAGGTGATTGACGCTAAGCCTGAGGTGTTTGCGCACAACCTGGAGACCGTTCCCCGTATCTTCCGTCAGATTCGCCCGGCGTTCCGTTACGAGCGTTCCCTGGATGTTATTACCCAGGCTAAGGAAGGTGGCATGGTCACCAAGTCCAACCTGATTCTGGGTATGGGCGAGACCGACGACGAGATTTACGAGGCGCTGTGCGATCTGCACGATGCTGGTTGTGACATCATTACCCTCACCCAGTACCTGCGCCCCGGCCCGCTCTTCCACCCGATTGAGCGTTGGGTGAAGCCGCAGCAGTTCGTGGATTTTGCGAACATGGCTGAGGAGATTGGTTTCGCTGGCGTTATGGCGGGCCCGATGGTTCGTTCTTCGTACCGTGCAGGTCGCCTGTGGGCTCGTGCAATGCGTAAGAACGGCTACCCGATTCCTGAGAACCTTGCCCACATTGAGGGTGAGGGTGCAGCCCTGCAGGAAGCCTCCTCCCTGGTGGCTGCGGGCTACTAAGCCTTTTCAGAATCTTTCTGAGAGCGTTGAGGCTCCTCGAACCCGGTGTTCGTCCGGTGTTCGGGGAGCCTCCCCTTATGCCCCGCCCCTTGTGCGGGTAGGGTAAACTAGAAAAATTGCAGGCATACACTGCATCGTTACGTCACTATGGTTCCGTGAGCGTTTGAGGCGCTTCTCGGGGCCGCGGAAGAACCAGCCGAGGAAGAATCGTGGCAGATAAGCGCGAAGAGAAGAAAAAGAAGAAGGAACGCACTCCGGGCACTTTCGCCCAGATGAAGCAGGTCTACCAGATGACCAAGAAGTCCGACCCGAATATCGGTTGGATTCTGAGTCTGTCGGCTCTGGGTACCCTTTTGGTTTTCCTCCTCATCGGTATTGCTCTGGGTAACTGGATTACTTTCCTGATTCTGGGTCTGGGCGTTGCCGCTATCGTGGCGATGCTTCTGCTGGGTCGCCGCGCGCAGACTGCGGCTTTTGCGCAGATTGAGAACCAGCCCGGTCGTAGTGGCGCGGCGATGAACTCGGTGCGCCGCGGTTGGATTGTTGAGGAGCAGCCCGTTGCTGCGAACCGCAACCAGGATCTGGTGTTCCGTGCGCTGGGCCGTCCCGGTATTGTGCTGGTGACCGAGGGCCCTCACAGCCGTGTGAACTCGCTGGTGAACACTGAGAAGAAGCACCTGGCTCGTGTGGCTCCCGGTGTGCCGGTTCACGTGATTGAGACCGGTCATGATGAGGGTCAGGTTGAGCTCAAGGACGTTGTGAAGACTATGAACAAGCTTCCGAAGGCTCTAACTCAGCAGGAGATGCAGGTTGTTTCTGGTCGTCTGAGCACCTTGAACACTATGCGTAACCCGATGAATGGTCTGCCGAAGGGTGTTGACCCGATGCGTGCTCGCCCGGACCGTCGTGCGATGCGCGGCCGCTAAGCGAGACGCTGATATAAGGTTTTGAATGCTCCGGCTCTTCCCGTGGGGGGAGGGCCGGGGCCTTTTGTTATACCCGGTTATTGCGTTGCTGGCATTGATGTTGGCTTTACTAGAGCTTTATTAGAGGGCGTTAGCATCTGCGCTGTGTGTCGTAAGACAACCAAGATGTAACTCCTTTCCAGGATTTGTAACATTACCGAAACACGATAGTCACGCACGCGCAAAAAATAACCACTATGCTTGATATGTCACAGGGTTTTGCCCGCGGCCAAAAACTAAACCAAAGACTGAATGTGATGAGGGAAGATACCCTCCTGCACCGTCAGTCGAACAAGGAGCAGTCCTCATGTTTACCAGCCCCCAGGAAGTTCTCGACTTTATCAAGAACGAAGAAGTAGTCTTCGTTGATATCCGATTCACCGACATGCCCGGCGTGCAGCAGCACTTCAACCTGCCCGCTAAGGCGATTGATGACGATTTCTTCGTCAACGGCCAGCTTTTTGATGGCTCCTCCATTCGCGGCTTCCAGGGCATTGCAGAGTCCGACATGCAGCTGATCCCCGACGTTCAGTCCGCGTACGTTGACCCCTTCCGCATTGAGAAGACCCTGGTCATCATCTGCTCCATCGTGAACCCCCGCACCGGCGAGCCCTACCACCGTGACCCCCGCGGCGTCGCTGAGCGTGCCGAGGCGTACCTGCAGTCCACCGGCATTGCAGACACCGCATTCTTCGCATCCGAGGCTGAATTCTTCGTCTTCGAGGACGTCCGCTACCAGGTCGAGCCGAACTCTGTGTTCTACAAGATCGACTCCGATGAGGCTCCCTGGAACACCGGCCGCAAGGAAGAGGGCGGCAACCTGGGCAACAAGACCCCCGTCAAGGGCGGCTACTTCCCCGTCTCCCCCGTCGACAAGCAGGCTGACCTGCGTGACGCAATGTGCGTAGCAATGGACGAGGTTGGCCTTGAGGTTGAGCGTAGCCACCACGAGGTGGGCGCAGCCGGCCAGGCAGAAATCAACTACAAGTTCGACACCCTCACCAAGGCTGCTGACGACCTGCTGAAATTCAAGTACGTCATCAAGGGCACCGCAGACGCATGGGGCAAGTCCGTAACCTTCATGCCTAAGCCCGTGTTCGGTGACAACGGCTCCGGTATGCACTGCCACCAGTCGCTGTGGCAGGACGGCGAGCCTCTCTTCTACGATGAGCGCGGCTACGCTAACCTCTCTGACACCGCACGTTGGTACATTGGCGGTCTGATTGAGCACTCCTCCGCTGTTCTGGCGTTCACCAACCCGACCGTGAACTCTTACAAGCGTCTGGTTCCCGGCTACGAGGCTCCCATCAACATGGTGTACTCGCAGGGTAACCGTTCCGCTGGTATCCGCATCCCGATTACCGGCACCAACCCGAAGGCTAAGCGTCTGGAGTTCCGTGCACCGGACCCCTCCGCTAACCCCTACTTCGCGTTTGCTGCTCAGCTGATGGCTGGTCTGGACGGTATCCGTAACCGTATTGAGCCGCCGGCACCGATCGATAAGGACCTGTACGAGCTGCCCGCTGAAGAGGCTAAGGACATCAAGAAGGCTCCGGCTAACCTGGAGGAGGCTCTGGCGGCTCTGGAGGCTGACCACGACTTCCTGCTCGAGGGCGGCGTCTTCACCCAGGACCTGATTCAGGCGTGGATTGACTACAAGCGTAAGAACGAGCTGGAGCCGCTCTCGCTGGTTCCGCACCCGCTTGAGTACCAGCTGTACTACGGCGTCTAATCCGCTGGCGTCTTATCTTTCCTTATGGGCTTTGCCCCGCACCCGCACTGAGGTAAATTCCGGGGTGGGTTCTGGGGCAAGTTCTAGATAGCGCACAACGGCCTATACGTTTCTTTGGGAGCGTATAGGCCGTTGTTGTGGTTTCTGCTGGGTTTCTGAGGGGCGCAGGCTCACCGGACTATTTTAGTGACGGTTCGTGTCTAATATTTTTCTTCCTAGATGAGCCTCGTGTATCTTAGTTGCGCTTAGAGCGGCTCTAAGGGCTAAGCTGTTGGTGCTGGCGTTCCCTCCCTTTTTGTCGTGCAACCGGAGGGAACGCCAGTCTATTTTTATGCCCTAGCGTCACTTGCGGTATATCAGCCGCGCTTGGGTAATTCACACCTGGGTGATCCGCGCCTGGGTGATCCGCGCCTGGGTAATCTGTGCAAGGGCCACATCATAAGATGTTGTACCCGCTAGTCCCGGGGTTCTTCCTGCACGGGCGTACAATGAAAGTGCGTGCGCCCGGCCGGCGGCACCTACGAATTCCTAGAGAAACGACATCACAACGCCGTGTTCTCCCCGCCGCCCTTCCCCTTTTTAGCATCAGCTAGGGCGAGTATCGCCGATGACCGACCGACCCGTCTGACGCCGCATCCACTGTAACGAGGAGAAATCTCATGGCATATCAGCCGACCATCCTAAACGGTGAAACTGTTTTCCGTAACGAAGTTTTTCAGACCGGCCTCATGTCCCAGCTGCTGGACGGCATCTACGATGGCGAGATGACCATCGGTGAGCTTCTGAGCCACGGCAACTTCGGTGTGGGTACCTTCAACGGCCTCGACGGCGAAATGGTCGTCCTCGACGGCGTCTGCTACCAGGTGCGCCACGACGGCTCCGTATCCCTGCCCGACCTGCGCCAGCAGACCCCCTACGCCGTGGTCACCAACTTCGTGCCCATGATTAAGCGCGAACTACCGCATAACCTACTCCGTAAGTCTGCCTCGCAGATTCTGGATGACTTCACCGTCTCCAAGAACTACATGTACGCCATCAAGATTTACGGCGAGTTCGAATGGGTCCGCACCCGCACCGTCATCAAGCAGGAGAAGCCCTACCCGAAGATGGTTGCGGCCACCGAGAATGAGGACATTGTCCAGTTCGATAACGTGACCGGCACGATTGTTGGCTTCCGCACCCCGATCTACGAGCAGGGCATCTCGGTGCCCGGCTGCCACGCCCACTTTATCGATGATGAGCGCGTTCAGGGCGGTCACGTGGTCGACTTCAAGCTGCGCTCGGCAAAGGTCGAGATTTGCCCCGGTACCGGCCTGCAGCTGCACCTGCCGCTGACCCCCGAGTTCTCCTCCGCTAACCTCTCCCCCGAGGACCTGGCTGAGCAGATCTCCAAGGCTGAAAAGCACTAAGCTTCTTTCCCGCCGGAACATAGCAACGGGATATAGCAACGAAGGAGCCGCCCTCTACTGTTGTGTAGAGGGCGGCTCCTTCGTGGTTATACGCGCTGTCGTGTTTATACACGCTGTAAAGGGCGCTTATGCCTCCGGCACGAACTCGCCGTGGCCGCGCTCGCGCAGGGCAGCACGCACCTTCTCAGCAGCCGCATCCAGCTCTTCGGCGGTAGCATCCTTCTTCGCGTTAGCGGGATCGTAGTCAGCCATGCCGTCAGCCGGGAACAGGTGGATGTGGGTGTGCGGAACGTCGAAGCCCGCAATCATCAGAGCCACACGGTCCTTATCAAACGCCTGATCCAGGGCACCAGAAATCTTGTGCGCCACAGCGAACAGGTGCGCCGCCAGCTCAGCCGGCAGGTCGGGCCAACGGTCAATCTCTGCGCGGGGAACGAGCAGCAGGTGACCTTCCGACAGGGGCATGATGTCCAGGAAGGCGACGCAGTGCTCGTCCTTCCAGACGAAGCGGCCGGGAATCTCACCCTCAATAATCTTGGTAAAAATCGTGCTCACAATAATCTCCTTCATGCGCCGTCACCGGCACGTTTGAAGCTCAGTGGTCAGGCTTACGCCTCAACCTCAATGCTCTCACCGGGGTTCAGGTGCTTCAGCTCAGTGCCGTACTTCGCGCCGAAGTTCGTCACCAGACCCTCAATAATGCCGGTGCCGTTCTGGTTAATCATGCCATTGTGAATCGGAACCACACGCTGAGCGCCGGTCGCAATCACAAAATCAATGACTTCCTGAACCTTCGACCAGGGCGCGTGAATCGGCACCAGAACGGTATTCGCACGCACGCGGTGAGGAACCACCAGCGAGTCACCCGGGTGGTACAAGGCACCGTTAATCAGGTAACCGACATTGGCGATGGTCTGAATCAGCGGGTGAATCAGTGCGTGCTGACCGCCGTAGGTCTTCACCTCAAAACCGGGGATGCTGAACTCAGAATCAGAGGAAACAACGGTAACCTCGGCAGCGGGCACAGCCTCCTTAATGACCTGGGCAACAGCCTCGGGAGCCCAAATCTTCAACGGGGTCTGCGACTCGGCACGCTGAGCAATCAGCGGCAGCACCGACGGGCCGTCAAAATGGTCCGGATGCGCGTGGGTCACGAACAGGTAATCGGCGCCTTCCAGCGCGGTGGCGTGTTCGCCTTCTGCAGCAAAGTTGCCGGGGTCAAGAACGAGGGTGCGCCCCTCATTCTCAAGGCGGATACATGAGTGGGTGTACTTCGTCATTTTCATAGTTTTAGTCTACCGTTAACCCTCATTCGTGCCTGTTGATGACTTCAATTTTTGAGATAAAGCGCAAATCAACCACCTTTTGAACGCCTCTAGTGTAAAGTCGTAAGACAAGATCGACCACACAATGGGACGGATTTCCGCCCCGAAAGGTTCAGCAATGGACACTCATATTCCCGTACGGAGAATTACGAAGCCCGCCGAAGCCCGAAATACCCGCCAGCGTCGCATCATCAAGGCGACCATGGAAGAGCTCGGCGATTTCATCTCAGCACAGGATCTGCACCTGACCCTCGCGAACCGCAAGGAACAGGTCTCTCTCGCAACCACCTACCGCGTGCTGCAGTCGCTGGCTAACGCCGGTGAGCTCGACTCGGTCAAGGGCGTTGAGGGTGAGACCCTGTACCGCCACTGCCGGGTGAAAGATCACCACCACCACCTGCTCTGCCGCCGATGCGGCACCGCCATTGAGCTGGAAGCACCCGCCCTCGAGGACTGGGCACTGGCCATGGGTAAGCAGCACGGCTTCTCGGAGCTGGAGCACGTGGTTGAAGTGACCGGTTACTGCCCGGACTGCACTTTGGCACGTCGCGAGGAAGAATCGCAGGGCGGCGCTGCACGCTAACGTTGCAGGCTAAGCCGCAACCTCTAAGCCCCTCCATCTGAGGAGCTCTCCCCCACCGGGGAAAACCTTCTCAACGAAGGATACGGCGTCTTCAAAGATCTTCGGCGCCACTACAGCACGACACACAGGGCATCTGGACAGGACAACACAACGCCACACAGGTTGAGCCCGCATTGCGCACCGGGTACATGACCCGTAGCGCTAACACAGCACGACAACGAAAGAGCCCCACCTCATTCCCGAGGTGGGGCTCTTTCTATAGATCTTATGCCTTCTCAGCCAGCTGGCGGCCCGAGGCGCTATGGCGACGCTTCACGCCACCAATCACACGGCACACCACATAAATCAGGAAGGAAATACTGGTCACGTAGGGGCTAATCGGCAGCGAACCGGCAAGAGCCAGCAGAATACCGCCCACAATGGACGCCTCCGCGAACAGCACCGACAGGATCAGGGTGCGTACCGGAGAGGCAGTCACCTGCATCGCCGCAGCCGCCGGAGTAATCAACAGCGCCAGCACCAGCAGCGAACCGACCACCTGCACCGACAGCGCCACAGCAATACCCAGAATCACCATGAACACCAGGGACAGGAAGCGCATCGGCACACCTTTAGCGCGAGCGACCTCCGGGTCCAGGGAGGAGAAGCTCAGCGGACGCCACACCATCACCAGTAGGGAGATAATAACCACCGCACCAATAATCATGGTGTGCAGCTGGTCGGCATCCACGGACACGATCTGACCGGTCAGCAGACCGAACTTATTCGCGCTACGGCCCTGGTACAGGGAGAGGAAGAGAATACCCAAGCCCAAGCCGAACGGCATGAGTGCACCGATGACCGAGTTCGAATTGCTCGCCTTAGAGCCCAGAAAGGCAATCAGCAGAGCCGAGGCAATCGAACCGACCATGGAGCCGGTCACCACGTCATAGCCGAGCAACAGGGCAAGGGCTGCACCCGCGAAAGACATTTCAGAGACGCCGTGTACCGCAAAGGCGTGGTCGCGCATCATCACAAAAATACCGACGAAACCACCGATAAGGCCCAGAACAGCGCCAGCAAAAATGGAGTTCTGCAGCATGTGTAGCAGCTCGCCGTAGCGGTCAAAAACGAAGATACGAGAAAGCAAATCGTTCTGCGCGGCGGCAACCGGTGCCAGAGCAGGGAGGGAAGCAAGAATGGTCATCGAGTGGTTCCTCCCGGAATGTGTAGAGTGCGCTGCGGTTCGGAGAGACCAGACTTCAGGTGGGAACCGTGAATGTTCTGGTCGGTGCCCTCAATATGGCAGTGGTCGCTGGCGTGAGTCTCACCCACCACCACGTAACGGCCATTAGACTTGAGCACGCTCACCGGGGTTCCGTACAGGGAGGTGAGAGTCTCGCTGGTCATGACCTCTTCCACCGAGCCGACAGTGAAACGGCCATTCGCCAGGTAGAGCACACGATCCACATGCTCAATGATGGGGTTGATTTCGTGGGTCACGAACACCACCGCCACACCGCGTTCACGGTTGAACCGGTGAATCAGCTCAGCCACCGCGTACTGGTGGTTGAGGTCCAGGGAGAGTAGCGCCTCGTCAGCCAGCAGAATCTTCGGGTCATTCGCGAGCGCCTGGGCGATACGCAGGCGCTGCTGCTCACCACCGGAGAGCAGGCCCACCGGCACGTTCGCGTATTCGGTCGCGCCGACGGCTTCAAGGAGCTCGTCAACCTTGGCGCGGTATTTGCGGCCGTGCAGGCGGATGCCCCAGCGGTGCCCGTCCACGCCAAGTCCCACGAGGTCGCGGGCGCGCATCGGGGTGGAGGTGGGGATCGACTTCTGCTGCGGTACGTAGCCGACGCCGGCGTTGCCCAGGCGTGCGGGTTTGCCAAGCACGGAGATTTCGCCAGCGTTGAGTCCGGTCAGGCCGAGAACGACTTTGAGGAAGGTGGACTTACCGGAGCCGTTGGGTCCGAGCACGGCGAAGTATTCGCCTGCGCCGATGTCGAGGGTTAGATTTTTCCAGAGGGTGCGGGCCCCGAAAGCGAGGCTACCCCCGCGAATGGAAATCGCGGGGGCGGCACCGTTATTGTTGTCAGTCACTTAGGAGAGCGCCTTTTCGAGGTTGCTGACGTTGGTCTTCATCCATGCCAGGTAGTTGGTGTTTTCCGGCAGGGTTTCGGTGAAGGATACGTAGTTCACCGAGGCGTCCTTAGCTGCCTGCAGCACCTCGTTGGTCTGAGAGGTGGAGGTCTGCTCGTTGTAGGCGAGCAGCTGGACCTTCTTCTCGGTGACCATGTCCTTGGTTTCCTTCAGGACGAGTGCGGGGACGTCGTTGCCAGCTTCGGCTGCCTCAGCGAATTCGCTGGGGGTTGCGTTCTCTGCGCCGGTGGAGGAAATCAGGTAGTCCGGCACGGGCTCGGTGGACAGGTACTTCTTGCCTTCACCGGCGATTGCCTTGGCGGTGGTGTCCAGTGCGTCCAGTTCCTTGGAGAAGGTGGATGCGTTGGTGCGGAACGCCTCAGCGTGTGCGGAGTCGATGCCTGCAAGCTCTTCAGCGATCTTCTGGGCGACCTTCTTCATGGTTTCGAAGTCGTACCAGAGGTGCTCGTTGAACTCGTGTGCGTGGGCGTGGTCGCCGCCGTCTTCGTGGTGTTCGCCGCCGCGGTGGTCCTCGACCAGGTGGGTGTATTCGGCGTCGGTGAGCTTGCCACTGACCTTGACCGCGTTCACGATCTTCTGGGAGGTGTTGTCCTTGCCGGCGAGGTCTTCGAGGAACAGGTCGTAGCCTGCGCCGTTGATGACGATCAGGGATGCGTCCTTTGCCTTGAGGCGGTCGGCGCTGGTGGCTTCGTAGGAGTGGGGGTCGGTGCTGGTGGAGGCGATGAGCGCGGTGACCTCAATGTAGTCGCCGCCGACCTGCTTGGCGATGTCTGCGTAGACGTCGGTGGAGGCGACGACCTTCACCTTGCCGCTGTTGGAGCCAGCCGAGGAGGACGAACCGGAGGAGGTGCTGTTCTCGGTTGCGCAGCCTGCCAGCAGCAGGGAGGATGCGGCGAGTGAGCCCATTGCGGTGAGGAAGTGCTTGCGGGTGATCTTCGGGTGCGACATGAGGGCTCTCTTTCGGTTCGTTCTAGTCTGTAGGTTCCTTAACTACATCATGCGCACACCCGTATAAACAACTCTTTATTGGTGTCATTTGGGTGCTGTTAGGCAACCCTTTTCTTTGTCAGTAGCTTATGCAACAGGGATAGTTAGCTCAGCCTACTGCGCTCCCCCACCGCTACTTTATACTGCCGCTTCATCCCTCCGTCTGAGACTGCCCTTTGGGGGCATCCATAAGACGTTTTTAACCGCAAAACAGCCCGCCCCGCGCCCTCCGTGACGAGGGCACCGGGCGGGCTGTGTGTTCAAGATTTCCCTGTTTTATTCGGGATATCTCACGATGCGGCTACTGGGCTTATTACTGGGCTTCGCGCGCCTGCTGTCGGCGTACACGCTCACGCACCGCGTCCTGGGTGGTGTCGTTGATTTCGCCGACAAGCTCCTCCAGCACGTCTTCGAGGAAGACCACGCCGAGGGTTACGCCCTGCTCATCCATAACCTGCGCGATATGGGTTCGGCTGCGCTGCATGGAGGCGAGCGCATCGTCAATATCGGTGGTCGGGGTGAGCGTGTCCAGGGAACGTAGCTTGTACCAGGGGAAGGGCTCGTCGAACCGCTCGGGGGCGATGGCGAGGGCGTCCTTCACGTGCAGGTAGCCCATGTAGGTTCCGTCGCTGTCGGTAATGACGAAGCGGGAGTAGCCGCTGCGTGCCACGGCGCGTTCCAGTTCGGCGGGGGTGCTGCCGAAGGGCAGGGTGACGAGCTTATCGCCGGGCACCATGATTTCGTAGACGTCCTTCTCGGTGAATTCGAGGGCGCTTTCAATCACGCCGGCGTCGTCTTCCACGGTGCCTTCTGCGGTTGAGGTTGCCACGATGGTCTGCAGCTCGCCCAGGGTGAAGGTGGAGGCGACTTCGTCCTTTGCGTCGACCTTCATGAGCGCCAGCAGCTTATTGGACAGGTTGTTCAGCAGGGCGACCACGGGGGCGAAAATCTTGGAGAAGGTCACCAGGGTCGGCACAATCCAGAGAGCCACACCGCGGGCGGCGAGGGTCACGGCGGCGTTCTTGGGAACCATCTCGCCGAAGATCACGTGCAGGTAGGTGACCAGGATCAGAGTGATACCGAAGGCGATTACGTCCACGATCGCGTGGGGCAGGCCGACCAGGTGCAGGGGCACCTCCAGCATGTGGTGCAGCGCCGGTTCTGAGACGTTCAGAATCAGCAGCGAGCAGATGGTGATGCCCAGCTGGCAGGTGGCGAGCATAAGCGAGACGTTCTCTAGCGCGTAGATGACGGTCTGCGCTCGCTTATTGCCTTCTTCGGCGAGCGGTTCGATTTGTGCTCGTCGGGTGGACATGATGGCGAATTCACCGGCGACGAAGAAGGCGTTTCCGGCGAGCAGGATGACGAGCAGTGCGATGGCTACCCAGTCGTTCATGCGTTGCCTCCCTTCTCGGTCTGTTCCTGTGCGCTAGTGGCGGGCGTGGGGGTGAATCGGATGCGGTCCACGCGGCGGCCTTCGAGGGTGTCGACGCGCAGGGTACCGCCGGGTACGGGGACGCTGTCGCCTACTTCGGGGATGCGTCCGAGCCGTTCCATCATGAAGCCGCCGACGGTTTCGTATTCGGGGCTTTCCTCAACCTCGAGCCCGGGGATGAGGGTGTTGATTTCGTCGGGGCGGCGCAGGCCGGAGAACACCCAGTCGCCGTTGCCGTAGCGCAGGGGGCGTTCGGTGCGGCCGCGGTCGTGTTCGTCGGAGACTTCGCCGACGATTTCTTCTACGAGGTCTTCGAGGGTTGCGATGCCCGCGGTTCCGCCGTATTCGTCCAGGACCACGGCAAGCTGCAGGGCGCCCTGGCGTAGCTGGGTGAGCAGCGCATCCAGGTGCAGGGTTTCGGGGACCTGCAGCACGTCTTCTGCGAGGGCGCCGGCTTCGAGGGTTTCGCGAACCTCCGGGGGCACGCCGACCGCCTTCTTCACATGTACGACGCCCACGATGTTGTCGTGGTCGCCCTTGTAGAGGGGGAATCGGGAGTGGCCGGTGGAGCGTGCCAGCTTGATGACTTCGGCAACGGGGGCGGTGTCTTCGAGCATGGCGACCTGGCCGCGCGGGGTCATTACTTCGGAGGCGGTCAGCTCGGAGAAGCGCAGGGTGCGGTCCACGAAGCGTGCCGCGTCGGAGTCGAGGGTGCCTTCTTCTGCGGAGCGGCGCACCATGGAGGAGAGCTCTTCGGGGGTGCGGGCGGCGGAGAGTTCTTCTTTGGCTTCCATGCCGAAGCGTCCGAGAATCCAGTTGGCGGATCCGTTCATGATGCGCACGAGCGGGGACATGACGCGGGTGAATGCCAGCTGCGCGGGGGCGACTCGACGCGCCACATCGTAGGGTTCGGCGATAGCGAGGCCCTTGGGCAGCAGTTCGCCGACGACCATGGAGAGCAAGGTTGCGATGAGCATCGCCAGCACCAGGGTGAGTACGTCGGTCACGCTGGTGGGCAGACCCAGGCTGCTGATGGCGCCGGTGGTGAGCGCCTTGATGGCAGCGTCGAGGGTGTAACCGGTCAGCAGCGTGGTGATGGTGATGCCAATCTGGCAGCTGGAGAGCTGAGTAGAGAGCGTCTTGAGGCAGCGCAGGACGGCGTCGGCTGCTTTATCGCCGGAGTCCTTTGCCTGCTGCACGGTGGCGGTTTCGAGTGCTACGAGGGAGAACTCTACGGCAACGAAGAAGCCCGTTCCCAGGATGAGGAGCAGGCCGATGAGTAGGAGAATCAGATCCACGCGGTCACCGCCTCCATCAACTGGTGCACGGTGCCTTGGGCCTGGCGGGGTAGCCCCGCAGTCAGGCTGTCCAGATGCTGAGCATCGGAGGTGGTGTTTTTGGGTGTTACAGTGCCGTGTTGCGCAGAGTATGCGGGCAGTATTCTGCGCTGGCTAGTAGTCAGAGTCTTACTCAAAGGGTCATCCATACCCCATATTTTAGCGAAGGTTTCGTCTCTTCCCGGTGCTGTAGAGTGCCTGCTCACACGTGCAAGACAGTACTTGTTGCGCACGCGGCTCATTGCTAATCCGTAAGAGTGAAAAATTGCATTGCGGATATAGCGCGATGAGCTGGAAAGTTCACCGTGCTTCTCTTTACACTTATACATAGGAGCATGAGTGTGCCGCCATGCAAGCGGATGAACCCCGACGTTCACGGCACGCTAGGCAGGTTTGTACGGTGCACACCCCGCACATACGGCCACCATCTTAGGCGATGCGCACATGCTCAGCGTGATGATTCGCCCCTCGAAGACGCGGGTCGTCTATGCCGGGGAGAGTCCCGGACGCGACGGATAAATTCACACTAATTGGAAGAGGCGTTTAACGTGCCAAATCTGCCAGAACATCTGGTGCCTGAGGAATTTGCCGGTAACGAATGGTTCGTTGAAGAACAGTACGAGCGTTACCAGAAGGACAAGAACCTCGTGGACCCTTCATGGTGGCCCATTTTTGAGACCATCGACAAGGCGCTGGGAGGCGCCGGTACCGCTAGTGCAGCTCCTGCTGCGGCACCCGCCGCACCGACTGCACCTGCCGCACCTGTAGCAACTCCCGCCCCCGCGGCACCGAAGCCTGCGGCTACGCCTGCTAACCCCACCCCTCCCGCTGCTACCAAGAAGGCTGAACCTGTGGAACCTGCTGAAGACAAGATTGTCCCCCTCCGCGGCCCTGCTAAGGCAGTCGTCACGACCATGGAAGAGTCGCTGACTGTCCCCACCGCGACCACCGTTCGTGCGGTCCCCGCAAAGTTGCTCATTGAGAACCGTGCTGCCATCAACAAGTACCTGGCAAGCACCCGCGGCGGCAAGGTCTCCTTCACCCACCTGATTGGTTACGCAGTAATTCGCGCAGTGGCAGCGATGCCTTCGATGAACGTGACCTACGGTGTGGACGAGAAGGGCAAGCCCGTTGCGATCCACAACGCACACGTGAACTTTGGTCTGGCTATTGACCTGCCCCGCCCCGATGGTTCCCGTAACCTGGTCGTTCCGAACCTCAAGGGTGCTGAGAAGCTGAGCTTCCGCGAGTTCTGGGATGCGTACAACGACATCGTTAAGCGTGGCCGTAACGGCGCGCTGACCATTGAGGACTTCCGCGGCACCACTGTTTCGCTGACCAACCCCGGTGGTATTGGTACCGTCCACTCGGTGCCCCGCCTCTCCAAGGGCCAGGCAGCCATCATCGGTGTGGGCGCGCTGGAGTACCCGGCTGAGTTCCGCGGCCTGTCCGAGAAGCTCATCACCCAGCAGGGTCTGTCCAAGATCATCACCCTGACCAGCACTTACGACCACCGTGTCATTCAGGGTGCAGGTTCCGGTGAGTTCCTGAAGCTGGTTGAGCACTACCTGCTCGGCGGCGACGACTTCTACGACGCAATCTTCCGCGACCTGAAGGTTCCTTTCGAGCCGGTTCGTTGGGCACGCGACAACCACGTCGATGACGCTCAGGAAATTTCCAAGGTTGCACGTATCCAGCAGCTGATTCACGCGTACCGCGTGCACGGCCACCTGACCGCAGCAACCAACCCCGTTGGTTACAAGATGCGTTCGCACCCGGACCTGAAGCTGGAGAACTACGGCCTGACCCTGTGGGATCTGGACCGCGTCTACCCGACCGGTGGCTTCGGCGGTTCCGAGCGTCTGCCGCTGCGCACCATCCTGGAGCGCCTGCACGAGGCATACTCCGGCTCCCTGTCCGTTGAGTACATGTACTCTGAGGACCCCGAGGTTCGCGCATGGTTCCAGGAGCGTCTGGAGCGCGGCGTTGCTAAGCCCACCCGCGAGGAGCAGTTGCGTGTTCTCTCCAAGCTGGTTGAGGCTGAGGCATTCGAGAACTTCCTGCAGACCAAGTACCTGGGTCAGAAGCGCTTCTCCCTGGAGGGCGGCGAGTCCCTGATTCCGCTGCTGGACGCTGTGCTGGACAAGGCCGCTAACAACGACCTGAAGGGCGTTGCCATTGGTATGGCACACCGCGGTCGTCTGAACGTGCTGACCAACATTGCTGGTAAGTCCTACGCTCAGATTTTCCGTGAGTTCTCCGGCACCGCAGCACCTTACGAGGGTGGCTCCGGTGACGTGAAGTACCACCTCGGTACCGAGGGTGTCTTCACCTCCGATTCCGGTAAGCAGACCCAGGTTTACGTGGCAGCTAACCCCTCGCACCTTGAGGCTGCAAACACCGTGCTCGAGGGTATCGTCCGCGCTAAGCAGGACGTCTACAACGAGCAGGGCGTTGAGGGTCACCCGGTCCTGCCGATCCTGATTCACGGTGACGCAGCGTTCGCTGGCCAGGGTATCGTCATGGAGACCCTGCAGATGGCTGACCTGAAGGCGTACACCACCGGCGGCACCGTGCACGTTGTGGTGAACAACCAGATTGGCTTCACCACCCTGCCGAACGACGGCCGCACCGCAACCCACGCTACCGACATTGCGCGCATGACTAAGGCTCCGGTCTTCCACGTCAACGCTGATGACCCGGACGCAGTGGTTCGCGCCGCACGCCTGGCATTCGAGTACCGTGAGCGCTTCGGTCGCGACGTTGTCATTGACCTGATTTGCTACCGCCGCCGCGGTCACAACGAGGCTGACGATCCGTCGATGACCCAGCCGAAGATGTACCAGGATATTGACGTCCTGCCCTCGACCCGCACCCTGTACGCACAGGACCTGGTCGGTCGCGGCGATGTCTCTCAGGAAGAGGCAGACGAAGTTCTGGACTCCTACCACTCGAAGCTGGACGCTATCTTCGTTGAGACTCAGTCTTCGGCACCGGCTCCTGCTGGCGCGCACGTTTCCGGTCTGGAACTGCCCGCATCCCAGCAGAACACCGAGGTCGTTCACGGCGGTAAGACTGCAATTTCCCGTGAGACTCTGCAGCACATCGCTGACGCGTTCGGTAAGGAGCCCGAGGGCTTCACCGTCCACAAGAAGCTGAAGAAGCTCATGGAGCAGCGCGTTGAGATGGGCCGCACCGGCAACGTGAACTGGGGTATGGGTGAACTGCTCGCCTTCGGTTCGCTGCTGATGGAGGGCACCGACGTTCGTATGAGCGGTCAGGATGTTCAGCGCGGTACCTTCGTTCAGCGTCACGCTGTTCTGCACGACCACATCACTGATGAAGAGTGGTCGCCGCTGGAGCACCTCTCTGAGGACCAGGGCAAGTTCCGTATCTACAACTCCTTCCTCTCTGAGTACGGCGTTCTCGGCTTCGAGTACGGCTACTCGGTGGAGCGCCCCGACTCGCTCGTGGTGTGGGAGGCTCAGTTCGGTGACTTCGCAAACGGCGCTCAGACCATCATTGATGAGTTCGTGTCTTCCTCCGAGCAGAAGTGGGGCCAGCGTTCCTCGCTGGTTATGCTGCTTCCTCACGGCTACGAGGGTCAGGGTCCTGACCACTCCTCGGCTCGTGTTGAGCGTTACCTGCAGCTGTGCGCTGAGAACAACATGACTGTTGCCTGCCCCTCGACTCCGGCTTCGCACTTCCACCTGCTGCGTCGCCACTCTCAGCACCGTCCGTACAAGCCGCTCGTGGTGATCAGCCCCAAGCAGCTGCTGCGTCTGAAGGCTGCTGCGTCCTCCATTGAGGACTTCACCGAGGGTTCGTTCCAGCCGGTGATTGGTGACCGTTCGGGTATTAACCCGGCTCAGGTTGAGCGTGTGGTCTTCGTATCCGGTCGTCTCTACTACGATCTGGAAGCTGAGCGCGAGCGCCGCGGCGACACCAAGACCGCTATTGTCTCGGTGGAGCAGCTGTACCCGCTGCCCGAGCAGGAGATCAAGGAGCAGCTGGCTCTGTACTCGAACGCTACCGACATTGTGTGGGCTCAGGACGAGCCGGCTAACCAGGGTCAGTGGCCGTTCATGGCTCTCAACCTGCAGCCGCTGATTGACCGCCGTATGCGCCTGGCTTCCCGCTCCGCAGCTGCTTCCCCGGCTGCCGGTACCGGTAAGCTGCACGCAGCTGAGGCTGAGGCTCTGCTCAAGCAGGTCTTCGAAGGCTAAGGTCTTCTACAGCTGATCGGCTCATGATTTAGCTCTTCAAAACCCGTCTTCCCGTCAGATGTTTCTGGCGGGCAGACGGGTTTTTTAGTCTCGGATGCTTACCGGATAGGGTATTAAGTTCGAAAAGAGGCCGGTAAGCGCTTATCCTAGATATAAAGACTATTACTCACGTGCCTTGCCGCCTCTCACGGCGGGCGCATACTGCAGAAGAAAGAATTCCGTGGAGCAACGCAATATTCGAATTGTGGCAGTCGGCGATGACCTGCTCGCCGGTGTTGGCGATCCCCGTACCCTCGGCTGGTTTGGCCGTGTTATGGCGCGCACCCCGCAGACCACCGCATCCATTGCGGCATATAACCTTGCCGCCCCCAATGAAGGTAGCGAGCAGCTGAATGCACGCTGGTTCGAGGAGGCGCGCCGCCGCTTCGTTCCCGGTGCTGATAACCGCCTCATTATTGCTCCGTCGACCTTTGACATTGATTTGGGTCTGACCAGCGCTCGTTCGCGTTTGAACCTGGCGAACATTGTGGACATGGCGTCGCAGAACAACATTAAGGTTCTGGTTGTTGGTCCGCCGCCGACCCTGGACGCTGAGCGTAACCGCCGTATCGCTGACCTGTCGGCGGCATACGCGGATGTGGTGACCCGCCGTAACCACGTGTACGTGGATACGTTCAACCCGTTGCTTCACCACGAGCAGTGGCGCAACGACCTTGCCGCTAATGACGGCCGTCCGGGTCAGTCCGGTTACGGTCTGATGGCGTGGCTGGTTCTGCACCGCGGCTGGTACAACTGGCTGAACATTCCTGAGCACGGCTAAGAGCCCGCTCCCCTAGTTGGACCTGGTCGAAAGGGCGAAGAGACACGAAGAAAGTTCGTGTTTTTTAGCTCATATCCCGGTTCCAAGATGCAATCATGCCGTTTCTATGAAAAAATAGACGGCGTTGCCCTTATAGCGTGGAGCACCGGTTTTCGGTGACCGCCTCTGCTAGGGCAGGTAATAGGGGGCACGCACCGCGAAGGTGGGGCGTGCATCCATGAACACTATAAGGAGGCTCTGATGAGCAAGCGCGGTCGTAAGCGCAAGGACCGTCGTAAGGGCGGCGCAAACCACGGTAAGCGCCCCAACGCATAAGGTATCTTGCATACACTTTAAAACCCCGGCGTTTCGGATATTATTCGGACCCGGGGTTTTGCTTTACCCGCAGATGTTTGTGCGCATTCTGCGGAATAAAGAGAAGAATTCTACGTTATGGATGTGAACGCCTGGCGCGTTCCTGTAGAGGAGAAACATGGCTGAAACCAACACCGCGGCGGATACCCGCGAGCTACGCGAACGCTTTACCGCGGACGCTATGCAGTATGTGGATCAGCTCTACGCTGCTGCCCTGCGGATGAGCCGCAACTCTGCCGATGCTGAAGACTTGGTGCAGGAAACCTACATGAAGGCTTTTGCTTCGTACCACCAGTTCACCGAGGGTACGAACCTGAAGGCGTGGCTGTACCGCATCCTGACGAATACGTACATCAATTTGTACCGTAAGCGTCAGCGTGAGCCGCAGCAGTCTCAGGGTGAGACGGTGGAGGATTGGCAGCTGGCTCAGGCCGGTGAGCATGATGCGGTGGGTCTGCGTTCTGCTGAGGTGGAGGCGCTGAGCGCCTTGCCGAATACGGAGGTTCGTGAGGCTCTGAACGAGCTGTCTGAGGATTTCCGCATGGTGGTGTACTACTCCGATGTGGAGGGTTTCGCGTACAAGGACATTGCGGAGATTCTGGATATCCCTCTGGGCACGGTGATGTCTCGCTTGCATCGTGGCCGCCTTATTCTGCGTGAGAAGCTGCTCGATTATGCGCGTGAGAACGGTCTGCGCCCGTCGACCATCGCAAAGGTAGAAGCGAAGGCTGAGGCGAAGGCAGCCGCGAAGGCGAGCGCTAAGGGGCAGCCGGCAAAGGCTACCAAGGGCGCTAAGGGCACTAAGGCGGCCAAGGGCGTAAAGTCCCCGCCGGCGGACTCTCGTTCCGAGGCGCCTGCGGATTCTTAGCTTCGCTCTTCTACACGTGAGCTAGCCCCCCCCCATGCGGTTGAGGCTAGACTCCCCTAACGCTTTATACCTTCCGTGTGAAAGGAACCCCGATGTCAACCACAGACAAGAATTCTTCTGTCCCCGAAGCCTCCGCGGCTTCTGAGCCGCTGGAGGATTGCGGCGGACAGCCCTGCTCGGCGACCCTCAAGCGCCTCTACGAATTCCTCGATAGGGAGCTGAGCCCCGAGCAGCTGCGCACGGTTCAGGCGCATCTGGATGCCTGCCCCGAGTGCGCGGATGTGAAGGACTTTGAGCTGATGATTCGTGAGAAGATGCGTTCTTCGTGCGCTCAGCAGGCGCCCAAGCAGCTAAAGGCACGTCTGCTGCAGGATGTGCAGAAGTTCTGCGCCGAGGCTAACCTCTAAGCTGCCTCAGGCTCTTACCCCGCTGGGGGTATAGACATCTGATGATGAGTGAAGGCGGTGCACCAATAACGGTGCCCCGCCTTCACGCGTATTGTTTTAGTTCGCGCTGTCTGGTCCGTGTTGCCTGGCTCGCGCTGCCCATCTCATCGCTGGAGCCCTCAGCGGCTCGCAAACCCTCAACCGGTAGAATAGGGGTAGACGTCAACCGGCGCAGCGTCTCTGAGTCTGCGCCCTCCCCATGATTTGAACCAGAAGAGGATGTATGAGCGACGCAGCAGTGCAGCTTTCCCCCGGTGATTGGCCCGCTCCCCTGGCACCCGCCTCCAGCGAAGCCGCTGGCAAGAACGCGCTGGTGCATATTCCGGGTTCTAAGTCGCTCACGAACCGTTATCTGTTGCTTGCTGCTCTGGCTGATTCCCCCTCGTATTTGCGTGCGCCGCTGCATTCGCGCGATTCGGCGCTGATGATTGAGGCGTTGCGCCAGCTGGGTGCGGGTATTGAGCTGGTTCCGACCGATTCGCCGTTCGGTCCGGATGTTAAGGTTACTCCCCTGAGCTTTGTGGAAGCGCATTCCGCACAGGCTCAGTCCGATTCCGCTCAGTCGCGCACTGTGTCGATTGAGTGCGGCCTTGCCGGTACCGTGATGCGTTTTGTGCCCGCTCTGGCCGCGCTGTTGCCGGGTGAGTTCGCTTTTGACGGTGACCCGCATGCTCGTCAGCGTCCGATGGGTCCGGTTCTGGAGGGTCTGCGTCAGCTGGGTGTGCAGGTGGATTGTGAGCAGGGCGAGAACGCTCTGCCCTTCGTGCTGCGCTCCCCCGGTCTGGCGAGCGTAGAGGGTGTTTCTGAGGCGCCCGTGGTTCGTATTGATGCTTCGACGTCGTCCCAGTTCGTTTCGGCGCTGTTGCTGATGGCGCCTCGCCTGCCGCAGGGCATGGTGCTGGTGCACGAGGGTTCTTCGGTGCCGTCCATCCCGCACATTCAGATGACCGTGGAGGCGCTGCGCCAGATGGGTATTCGGGTGCAGGAGCAGTACCCGAGCCAAGGCAACGAAGCAGAGAGCGGCGAGTACCGTTGGACGGTTCACCCCGGTTCTTTCCCCGGCTTTGAGATGACCATTGAGCCGGATCTGTCGAATGCCGGTCCGTTCCTTGCCGCTGCCGTGGTGACCGGCGAGTCGGTGACTATTCCTCACTGGCCGGCACCCGCGGATGATTCTTCGGCAGGTACGACCCAGGTGGGCGATATGTGGCGTGAGCTTCTGCCCGCGCTGGGTGCGCAGGTTCGCTACGCTGAGGGCCGTCTGACCGTGACCGGTCCGGCGCAGCTTCCCGAGGGTGATTTCTCCTTTGACCTGTCTGCCGGTGGCGAGCTGGCACCGACCATGGCAGCTGCCTGCGCTTTCGTGAAGGGCCGTGTTGAGCTGACCGGCATTGCGCATCTGCGCGGTCATGAGACAGACCGCCTCGCCGCGCTCGCCGCTGAGATTAACCGTCTGGGAGGTGCCGCCCACGACACCGCCGATTCGCTGGTGATTGAGGCGCCCATCCCCGCTGATACTGACGCTGAGCAGGTTCTGGCGCGCACCTACGACGATCACCGCATGGCAACCTTCGCTGCGATTATTGGTCTGCGCCGCCCCAATGTGGTGGTGCAGAACGTAGCCACCGTGGCTAAGACCATGCCCGAATTTACCGCAATGTGGGAGGACATGCTGGCGCAATGGCAGGCTGGCGCTTCCACCGCTGACGTTACCGCCGACCAGGAGGTCTTCTAAATGGGTTCTTCCCGCATGAACGTGCGCGATTTCTCCGAATGGGATGAGTCGGATGTGCGCGTGCGCCCAAACAAGAAGGGCTCCCGCCCCCGCACGAAGGACCGCCCGACCTTCAAAGAAGCGATTCGTGGCAGGGTCATTACGGTGGACCGCGGCCGCTGGTCGGTCGTCGTTGATGAGGGTACTGAGAAGGAGCGTACCCTCATTGCGGCGCGCGCTAAGGAGCTGCGCCGCACCGCGATTGTGACCGGTGACTTTGTGGATCTGGTGGGTGATACCTCCGGCGCGAAGGATACCCTGGCGCGCATTGTGCGGCTGGGCGAGCGCACCTCGATTCTGCGCCGTAGCGCCGACGACACCGACCCGTCGGAGCGCGTGGTCGTGGCGAATGCTCAGCAGCTGGTGATTGTGGTTGCTGCGGCGAACCCGGAGCCGCGCACCGGCTTCATTGACCGTGCCGTGGTGGCGGCGTTTGACGCCGGGATTGAGCCGATCCTGTGCATTACGAAGACCGATGTGCGGTACCCGCAGAACCTGCTGGATTACTATGCGGCGAGCGGTTTGAAGATTGTGCTGTCTTCGTCTTCGGATGGTTTGGCGCCGAGTCAGGAGGGTGCTGCCGGTTTGGAGTCGGCACCGGTTCAGGAGCTTCTGCAGGAGCTCCTGGGTCAGGTGTCGGTGCTTCTGGGCCATTCGGGTGTGGGCAAGTCGACCCTGGTGAATGCGCTGACCGGCTCTGAGCGTGCGACCGGTCATGTGAACGCCGTGACGGGCCGTGGCCGCCACACGTCCTCGTCGGCGTTGGCGTTGCGTCCGGTGAATGCGAATGGCGACCCGATGGAGCCGGGCACCTGGATTATTGACACTCCGGGTATTCGTTCTTTCGGTCTGGCGCATGTGCCGCCGGAGACCGTCGTGGAGGCGTTCGTGGACTTGGCGCCGGGTGCGGCGGATTGCCCGAAGGCGTGTACGCACGCGGCGCAGGCTCCCGAGTGCGGTCTGGAGGCGTACGTTGCCGCCGGTCGTGCCGGTGAGAGCGGTCCCGCCCGCCTGGAGTCCTTGCGTAAGCTGCTGCTGTTGACTCCTGAAGAGGGCGATTCGGAGAAGGAACTGGGCGCTCTCGTCTAGGTTCCCTCCCCTGCATTACACACAGCACTGCACACACATTTTTGCTGACTACATCACCGATTCCTGAAGAAGAGCATTACTATGAGCCGTCCCCAGCAGTACACCGACGATTTGCGTCTTGCGCATATTCTTGCCGATAGCGTCGATCGTGTGAGCGCCATGCGTTTCCGTGACCGCCCGGTCTTCTCCCCCGCATCCGAGGTGATAGAGCCCGCCGAGGCGGCACCCGCCGCGGCACCGTTGGCACCCTGGCAGCAGGCTACTCAGCAGCCCGCGGAGCCGCAGGTGCAGGAGCCTGCCGATTACGCCTCGGATGTGGCTCAGGAGGTTGAGGAGCTTCTGCGCGCGCAGCTGTCGCGTGTGCGTACTCGTGACGGTATTGCCGGTGCGCATGCCGGCTATAACGGTCAGGCGCCGCGCCAGTGGGTGATTGCGCCGATTGCTGAGCCGGATAATTTTCGCCGCGGCGTGCCGGTGTGGGCGACTCTGATTGCTTTGCTGGATCAGGGTGAGCCGGTGGTGGGTGTGGTGTCTGCACCCGCGCTGGGTCGCCGCTGGTGGGCTGCTCGCGGTTCGGGCGCGTACACGGGTAAGTCCTTGGCGCAGGCGACTCGTCTTGAAGTGTCTTCGCTGACTCAGCTGGATCAGCTGTCTGCCGCGTACACCGACCTCTCCTCCTGGAAGGCGGCCTCTGAAAGCGCTGTGGACCGCTCTGGCGAGCTTGTACAGCTTCTGTGCTCAGTAGGTCGTTCCCGCGCGTACGGTTCGTTCTGGGCGGCGTGTATGCTCGCTGAGGGTGCCGTGGACACCGTCGTGGACGCATCCCTGTCTTTCTACGAGGTGGCGGCGCTACTGCCGCTGATCCGCGAGGCTGGCGGCGTCGCCTCCACCCTTGAGGGCTATTTACCCGAGCACGCGGGTGTTTCAGCCGCCGGTGTGCATCCGGTGTCCCTGGTGGCAAGTAATACGGCGGCGGTCCAGCAGCAGGTGCTGGAGGCGCTCGCACCCCGATCCTAGTCTGCCCCCCTCCCCGGTGACGGTGACAATATAGCGAGGCGGCGGCTTTCCGGTAAGTGGAAAGCCGCCGCCTCGCTATGTATCGCTATGAGAGCAAATAAGCCTGTTTAGGACAGCATCGTGAGGGTGCCGAGCAGACCCAGCAGGCTCAGACCCGAGATGATGTACGCCAGAATATTGAAGGTCGTCATCTTCGAGGTGTACTTGGTGGTGTGACCGGCGTTCACCTTCGCCGAGTAGATGGCAAGCCAAATGGACACGCCCACTGGGATCAGACCCACGAGCAGCAGAGCAATGACCATGATGTTGGGGCTCAGGCTCAGGCTGGAGCTATAAGCAGAGGAGCTGTAATCGCCGGACCTGGTCCTTGCCTCAGCGTGGAGTGCCGCGACCTGAACCCACGCGTAGAGGGTCAGCGCCAGGGCACCCAGGGAGGCACCGAACGCGCCGATGGAGTAGAAGTAGCCGGGGCCGCGGAAGTCGCCGGTGGTCTCGCCGTAGGGGCGGCGGTGCTCAGCCGGTACCCGGTAGATGTCCGGGATGCGCTGGTAGCTGTCATCGCGGTCGCGCACGTTAGCGGGTGCCACGCCCAGGGCGGGTGCGGGTGCTGCGCCGAGGGGAGCGCCGGGTGCGACGCCTGCAGGTACCGGCTGCGGGGAGTTTGCGTTATTCTGCTCCGGGAAGGAGGGGGCGGGAATCTGGTTTTCCATGGTGTGTCCTTGAGTGGTCGTCATAGCGGCTGTGTAGCTACCGCGTCGTAGCGGTGGCGTCCCTATGACCGGCTATTCTGTGGCTCGTTTGGTGGCTCTGTGGTTGCTCTCGAATGTTGCCGGTGAGCTTGAATGAACAATCAACGCCGAACAACGATATCTACCCTTCGATACTACGCCATAGGGTGCGTTTTCGCCTTCTCTGATGGCGTTCTCATTACAATGCGGTCACCTGAGCACCCTCGGGCACGCCGGTACACCCCAGAACAGACCGACAATACAGACCGACAATTGGGCATAAAAATACCCGGCAGGTGACGCCGTGGGGCGTCCTGCCGGGTGGTAGAAACCTACCGCGGTTCTTCCTCTGGATTGGAACCGATAATCACCGCCGCACCCCATACGGGATAGCGGACGGTTGGGAGATCGTGGAGATGCGGGGAACGCGGTGTTCGTCAAAGACCAGGTGTTCTGTGGTGCTGATGGAGCAGGTGTTTTAAGACCAAACCAAGATAAAAGACTCATATATTACCTTTATATACAGCAAGATGTGGCAGCAGTTTTAAAACTGCTACCACATCTCGTTGACCACTTAGAAACTTCTAAGCGATGTTTTACACACTAGGTCCTTTAGGGAACTTTGAATCACTCTCAAGCGTCCTTCTGGCTGCAAAAGTGACCAAAAGACCTCCTAAAATTGCACTTAGAATTGATACTGGATCGAAGAACTCCCAGTCTCTGGCAAATGAGATAATCACCCAGAACACCGGAACAATAGTGAGAAAAAATCCTAGTGTAAATATATTCTTCGCACGCATTCGACCTCTTCCAAGGCTGGTATTACGGAGGCCACCATTGCTTTCTGTGAGACAACGGAGGATGCCGGATATTTTGTCGGTATCTACGACTCTACTGTTTCCAGCTCAGTCTTGGGCTCCCATTCTCAGGAGCAAAATCATAGTGATTGATGCAAACCTTCCGACACGCCAGTTATAGTAGGATAATCCTTATCTACATCCAATTCGTCCGAGGAGCCTGTGCTGATTTTGCCGTCTACCGACATAAGCATAAATAAAGTTGTTATAGGTCTGCTCATTTTTCAACCTCGTGTACTCATACTATTTTATAGAGACTGTCCATGTATCCCCATCGACCAGGTACTGAAATTCCGTCAGAGCCGGATCGTTTATTACTCGCATCAAATCCTCAAAATCATCGACCGTGTTTATCTCTGATAGGCGATTGCTTTCCACCCATTCCATCTGACCCTCGTCAGAAGACATGACCGTCCCGCTATATTCGTTAGTCCTGAACAAAATAACAACATAGCGTCCGTCCTTGATTGGAAATTGCTTCACACCCACAAGCCGTGGATTCTTTATATCCAGCCCCGTTTCCTCTTTCATTTCACGGATAACCGCATTAACGAAAGATTCTCCCGGTTCCACATGACCGCCTGGAAGCGTATATCCCTGCCAGTCATTTTTTACTCTGTTCTGAAGGAGCATTCTGTCCCCATCCGTGATGAGACACAATACCGTCAATTCAACATTTTCCGTTCTGCTCATATTATTCTCACTTCTTCTTTTTCGGAACAGGAAGTTCTTCGTACATCGCTTCCAGCAATTCACAGAGAAACTCTTTAATCTCAATCACCCAATCAATGAAATCATTGATTGCCTTCTGATTGTCCGTCGTGTTCATCTTGATGTTGGAATACTCCTCCAGCAGGATGTCAATCTTCGTGTTTTGGTTGCGGCACTCTCAAGCGATTTCGACAGAACCGAATGAATCGCCGTATGAAACATCTGATAGCCCATATCCTTGAGCCTATGAGGATGCGTATGTTCTTGAGCAGTTCATCGACTTGGTCTTTTTTGAGCACGATGCGGCTGGCCTTGGTTTCCAGCACGACGGCGGGGTTGTTCACGTTGTCGGGCAGATACCACCCGTCCGGCTTGTCCGCCACACCCTTGAAGCCCACCCGGTTGAACGTCATGAGCTGTCCGACGCCAGAGACGACCCCCGGCCTGTCCACGAAGTCGAGGATTCCCCTGGCCTTGTCGCGCACCTGATCTTCGGTAAGGTCCTCCGCCATCGCCGCTCCTTTGCTACCCATGTCACAATAAATCGGTCGATTCTGAACCCCTAGGAACAATGTAGGCTGCTGGGTTCAGTAAGCCTCAGAATCTGTCCCATAATCGGTGTCTGACCACCTGAGTGTATCATCATTGACAACATTATCGATATCAAATACTTCTAGCGGGGAGGCAAGACCCAAATTACCATGTGGGCGACGGATATCGGGCTGAGGCTCATAGCAAGGCAAAGCTGAAAACCTTCCTATCCGAGACATTGATGGTGCTGTACTCAAAGCGTGCATTTCGCTCATAGACAGCCCCATCGAAATAGCACACATCTTTGTCGAGTCAGCTGTGCCACTCATCCTTATTTTCGTCAGTGAGGTAGTCTCTGAATGAGGACCAGCTACCCCGATATCGTCCCTCGAACGGATGAGGAGAGATAGACAGGCCCTCGAAGTCAACGACATATGAGTCGTCATTCTCTGATGGCGTTCTCATTACGATGCGGTCACCTGAGCACCCTCGGGCACGCCGGCCCCCCGGAACGGACTGAAAATTGGGCATAAAAATACCCGGCAGGTGACGCCGTGGGGCGTCCTGCCGGGTGGTAGAAACCTACCGCGGTTCTTCCTCTGGATTGGAACCGATAATCACCGCCGCACCCCATACGGGATAGCGGACGGTTGGGAGATCGTGGAGATGCGGGGAATCGAACCCCGGTCCGATGTGGCGTCAACGGGGCTTCTCCGTGCGCAGTTTATGCGAACGCTACTTTTCGGCTCCGGTACTTGCATAAACACATATACCGACGAACCTAGTCACGTAAAAGTCCCGCTAACCCCCGCAACAAGGGCTAGCAGCAGTGGCCTTTTAAGTCGATGCCGGTAACTGAGCCAAAGGCATGCTCAGGCCGACAGACGGCAACTCGCGCTTAGGCAGCGAGTGCGAAGTCAGTGCGCTTAGATTCTGCACTTAATTTTTTGCAGAGGGCGTTAACGAGATAACCCTGCATCCTCGGCACGCTTCACCCATCTCAACTCACATCGTCGAAACCGATCATCCCCCTATGCTTTTATCAAAAAGCCCACCGTCCTCTGAAAGTTTTCCTCGACATACCTTGATGCCGCGGTGCCATTCAAACACGGTAGAGATTCAGTATAACTAAGATGTTTAACGGCGTGCAAGTCACCCACCCCGCACGCGCAGCGCTCTCACTGACAGAGAACGCTACCAGAGAAGAGTGCTAGCGCGCCTCCGCCACCGAAACATCCGCCGCCGCTAGCACCAAAAAAACACGGCGAGCGCAGAAAATCACGGGCACAGAAAACGGGGTGAGGCACCCCAGAAAATCTGGGATCCTCACCCCGTTCGCGTACCGCGCTGGGTAGCCAAAATTAGGCGGCTAAGACTTAGCGGTGAGCCGGAACAGTCATGCGGTTGTTCGGGTTATCACCAATCTGGCACACCACGTTACCGTGGCCGTCATCGGTACCAACTTCAAGGCACTTCTCAGCAGTCTGAGCAACAGAAATGTACACGAAGAGCATGCACAGCGAGAACAGGACAGCCACCGCGCCGGTTACGATACCGGTAATCGCGAAGCCCTTACCCGCACCAGCTTCCTTGACCTTCTTCAGGGACAGGGCGCCCAGAATAATCGCAGCGATACCCAGCAGCGCACCAAATACGAAGAAACCGGTCACGACGCCCACAATACCCAGAATCATCGCAGCCAGCGCCATGCCGGGAGCCTTCTTCACAATGGGAGCCGCATACGGGTAACCTGCGGGCTGACCGTAACCATAAGCGTCCTGCTGAGGCTGCTGCTGGTAAGAGTTCTGCTGGTAATTGTAGTCAGCAGGCTGAGCCTGGTACGAGGCTTCCTGGCCGTAACCGTACTGGTTCTGCTGAGCGGGCTGAGCCTGGTAGGATGCGTCCTGACCGTAGCCGTACTGCTGCTGACCGTAGGTGTTCTGTGCCGAAGCACCCTGGGCAGCGTTCTGGCCGTAAGCATTCTGCGAAGAGGGCTGCGCACCAAACTGGCCGTACTGGCTCTGCTGAGCCGAAGACTGCTGGCCCGAGTTCTGCTGCGCCTGGCCGTAGCTGTTCTGAGCGGATGCGCTCTGACCGTAGTCCTGGCCGTAAGTATTCTGAGCCGAAGGAGCCTGGCCATAATCCTGACCGTACGAGCCCTGGGCGGAAGAATTAGGCTGCTGAGCAGCGTAGGGGTTCTGCGCGTTCCCCTGGTTGTTTCCGTAGTTATTCTCAGACATCCGTCGTTCTTTCCTTCACAGTTGCAGCGAACAATTTATACTCGCCCAACGCACCATTGCGCGCTGAGTTCGGTTCCATTATATAAATAAGCTGTCATTTGGGTCATCTGTGAAGTTCAAGATTTCAGATTCAGCGCCCAGAATCCACCAATCGGGCAGAATCAGCGCCGAGAAAGAACAAGGGACCGAATAGTTCAACACTATTCGGTCCCTTCACATCTCTATATGCTCAACGCGGCTTAGCGGCGGACAGCTTCATATTCCTTAGGGCTCATCGTCATGGTTTCACCATGAACGGTGCACACATAGTTACCGCTCGAATCCTGCACCGCATTCTCAGCGCACTCGCTGAGCATGCCAATGCCAATCAAGCCCAGAACCAGCACAACAACAGCAACAATCATGCCCAGCGCACCGGTGACAATACCACCAATCGCCATGCCCTTACCGGAGGCAGTGCCGTTCTTTACCTTCACCAGGGCAACAATACCCAGAATCACGCCGACCAGACCCAGCGCGCCACCGAAAATCAGCCAGCCAGAGAGCAGACCAATAATACCCAGAATCAGCGAAGCAATCGCCAGAGCCGAGCTCGGAGTCGGCTGGTAGCCGGGGTAGCCGCCCTGCATGTTGTATGCGGGTGCCTGCTGCGGTGCGGGGATGAACTCGCCCGGGTTCTGCTGGTAGTTCGGGTTCTCAGACATGTGTCTCCTCAAAAACGTATGGTGCTCGCGGTACACCGCGAATTTTCAACCATTATACGCGAGGAACCGCGCCCCGCCCCTACAGGCAGTCACCGAACCAGCGGTGCATCCCGCCGTTGCCTCAGCCCTAGCCGAGGTTGCGGTAACGCATCGCGCGGCGCGCCTCCAGGTCATCCTGACGCTCACGCAAAGCCTGACGCTTATCGTACTCACGCTTACCGGTCGCCAAAGCAATCTCAACCTTCGCACGACCATTCGAGAAGTACAGCTTCAAAGGAACCACCGTGTAACCAGTCTCCTTCAGCTTCTGCGCCAACTTATTAATCTCAGAACGATGCAGTAGCAGCTTACGGCGACGACGAGCCGCATGGTTCGTCCACGTACCGTAACCATACTCCGCAATATGAATACCCTCGAGCCACAACTCGTTATCGGTCACCTGGCAGAAACCATCCACAATGGACGCCCCACCATCACGCAGAGACTTCACCTCAGTACCCAGCAGAACAATACCCGCCTCATAGGTATCCACAATGTTGTAGTTGTGGCGAGCCTTCTTATTCTGGGCAATAATCGCGTTATTCGGGTCCTTCTTCGCGTCTTTCTTCTTTTTCTGAGCCATCACTCAATCCTTATACGTCTTAGCTCTCTTCAGCCGCGCGCCCCGAAGCACGCCAGCGAATACCAGCATCAATAAAGGCGTTCAAACCGCCATCCAAAACATTAGAGGTATTACCCTCCTCATAGCCGGTACGCAGATCCTTCACCATCTGGTACGGATGCAGAACATAGGAGCGCATCTGGTCACCCCAGCTTGCCTTAATATCACCGGCAAGCTCCTTCTTCTTCGCATCCTCCTGCTCCTTACGCAACAGCAACAGGCGAGACTGCAGCACACGCAAAGCCGCCGCACGGTTCTGCAACTGCGACTTCTCATTCTGCATCGACACCACAATACCGGTCGGCAAGTGAGTCATACGCACCGCCGAATCCGTCGTATTCACCGACTGACCACCCGGGCCCGAGGAGCGGAACACATCCACCTTAATCTCAGACTCGGGAATCTCAATAGCATCCGTCTGCTCAATCAGAGGGATCACCTCAACCGCCGCGAACGAGGTCTGGCGGCGGCCCTGATTATCAAACGGCGAAATACGCACCAGGCGGTGAGTACCCGCCTCCACCGACAGGCGACCAAAAGCATACGGCGCGTTCACCTCGAAGGTCACCGACTTCAGGCCCGCCTCCTCAGCGTAGGAGGTGTCCAGAACCTTCGTCGGGTAGCCGTTCTTCTCCGCCCACCGCAGGTACATGCGCAGCAGCATCTCCGCGAAATCAGCAGCATCCACGCCGCCGGCGCCCGAACGGATCGTCACCACAGCCTCACGCTGATCGTACTCACCCGATAGCAGCACCAGCACCTCAAGCTCTTCCAGCTTGGCGCGGATTTCACCGCACTCACGCTCAGCATCGGCGAGCAGCTCGGCGGCAGTCTCTGCATCCTCCGCTTCGGCAAGCTCCACCATCACCTCAACATCATCAATGCGAGAAGACAGCGAACGCAGACGATTCAGCTCCGACTGCTTATACGACAGTGCGCTCGTCACCTTCTGCGCGTTCTCCACGTCATCCCACAAATCGGGTGCGGCAGCCTGCGCAGACAGGTCCTCAATGGCGCGCTCAATCCCCTCAATATCGCTCACAGCAGCAATAGAGGTGAAAATCGCGCGAAGCTCTTTAATCTCAGCAGAAAAGTCGAAGGATGCCATAGCTTTTAACACTATCGCGAAACGGCCAGAAAGTCCCGCCGTTACAGCCCGCAACAGCCCACAGCGCAGAAGTATAAGGCAGACAGAGGGCAGAACCCGCACAACGAAGACATAAAAAGGGCATAAAACGAGGGCGCATCCGCTAGCCGTTACACTACCTTGCGGATGCACCCTCGCAGTCTAAGGGGCTCACAACACACCAATAAGCGAGTGAGCCGATACGCCCGTGTGACGTTGATGGACGCACTAATCGGTGGACGGACCCTGGCTCGTCTTCAAACGCGACGAACCGTGAGCGGTCACCTCAATACCATCAGGCACCAGAATCGACAGTAGCGGCGGACGAATACGAGCCGACAGGTACACGTGCACACTATGATCAGAATCCACGGACACGTTCTCCAGGCGCAACGCATGAAAATCCTGCCCCGGCTGAACCTCAGCCAGGTACGCACTCGCATACTCCCACGCCGCCGAACCACTCGCTTCATCAGGAGTGCGCATCGTGCGGGTAATCGAGTTCGCCTGAGCGTCCGCCATATTCTGCAGATGCTGAGTCTGCAGATACGCACCCGTAATCGCCACCGTCACCGAGCCAATGAGCAGAAGCAACGCGAGCATGCCCACAATCAGCGGAGCAATACTGCCCTCTTCCGGACCTGAGGCGACCGGGTCAGCGGCGAGGCGGCCTGAGGCGATCGGGTCAGCGGCGAGCGCCCGGCTCTGCGCACGGGCACGAACCTGTAGACGGGCACAACGGCATGCGTTAGCGTAGCGCTCCCGCACAGAGGAAAGCAGGCGAGCGGGCGAGAACAGATGAGCGGGCGAGCCATTAGGAATTAGCATGACCAGACCCCCAACTCGTCGCATGAGAACTCACCGGAATCACGCCGCCACCCATAAACGAAGGCAGCAGCGGCAGATGCGCCTGAACCGTCACCGTGGCGTACGCCTTCGTACCCGAGACACACTCCCCCGACGCACAGCTCAACGACACGCTCACATCGGAGGGCTCAACCCCGTAATCCGCGGCAGCATGCACCGCCAGACGCTGAGCCAAATCCGGGCCAACCGACGAATCCTGCGGCTGCTCCTGCACATACAGCACCACCTGGGCGCTCGCAGCATGAGCCGCCATCACCGAAGACTGCAAGCTAAAAATCGTCAGAATGCCGTAGAGCACCGGGATGAGCAGAGTAATACCTAAACCCAGGAACTCCACAATGGCGCTACCCTCTTCAGGGCGGTGCTGGCTAAAAAGAGGCCAATCAGAACGGCTCTTCAGGCGTTCCTTCACACGCTGCCGAAGCGAAAAGCCACTAATCACCGGAACGATGCTCCGCATAAATCGCATGCCCCTTCACCTCAATAGAATCCGGAAAACCCCACGGGCCCAGCACCGGCAACGGAGACTTCACCGTCACCTCCAAAGTGCGCACACCCGTAGAATCACTACTCTGACGGTACGAAATGTTCTCAGCGTACGAAGACGGAAGAGCCCCCTCAATCAGCTGACGGGTACGCTCCATGCCCTCCTGCGGAGTGCGGTCACGCATCGTACCGTACCGTGCCCCAGCCGCCGCAGCATCCACCAGCATGGTTCGTGCATACAGGGCGAAAGAAACCTGCAGAATCGCCATGGTCAGCAACACCAACAGGGCACCGACCATGACGAATTCCGTGCTGGCGTCACCGCGCTCGCTATCCTCCACAGAATATTCCGCGGAGGATAGCTCAGCGGCAGTCAGCTCAGAAGCGATGCGGGGCTTACGCATTACTGGTGAACCAGAGCGATCGCGTCGTTGAACATCTTGGTCAGAGCCGGCTGGGCAATCGCCAAGATAGCGGCAACCAGCACGGCGCTCATCATGGTGATCATGACCCAGCCGGGCACGTCGCCGCGCTCGGGGTCATCCTGCTTGTTCTTCAGGCGCAGAGCCAGCACGGATGCGATAGCCAGGGCGATCAGCACGGTGAGGGTGGTGCGGAAACGACGGAACATGATTTTCTCCTTCTATCAAAGGGTGTAGTGTGTGGTTGGTGCGGCGCACCGGGCAATCAGCCCAGCCCACCGCGGTGCGACCGGTACGGTGTGTACCTGCCGCAAAATCTAAAAGTTCAAACGCATGAGCGACAAGCCCGGGAAGACCGCAAAAATTACGGTCAGCGGCAGGATGAAAAACACCACCGGGGCGAGCATCGCAATCTCCTTCTTACCGGCTGTTTCCATCAGCTCACGCTTAGCGTTATCGCGCACATCCTGTGCCTGCGCACGCAACACATCAGCCAGAGGGGTACCGCGCTCAATCGCAACAGCAATACCCTCAACGAAGCGGCTCAACGCCGGAACGCGAGTACGCTCCGCAAACTCCTGCAACGCGCTCAGCAGCGAAACGCCGGTGCGGGTCTGCGCCAAAATCTCAGAAAACTCACGAGCCAACTCGCCGCGAGAGGTCAAACAGATACGTTCCAAAGCCGCCAGAGCCGACTCGCCCGCCGTCACCGACAGCGCCATCATCTCCGCCAGCGCCGGGAACTCAGCAACCAGCTGCTTCTCACGCTTAGTCACCGCCTCACCCAGCCACCAGTCACGCGCCAGAAAGCCGCTCAAACCGCTCACCAGCACCAGGACAAGAGCCACCAGGATGGAGAAACGCTCCTGCACCACGCCAATGACGGTCAAGGCGCTCATGACGGTCACACCGGCAAGAGCCCACAGCAGCTGCTCAGCACGAAACGCGCTCACACTCTGCGAAGAACCAGCACGACGCAGACGCTCCTGCACCGAACTATCGCTCAGCGACGAGCCGCTCAGCGACGAAGACAGCGAACGCAGAAGCGGCGCGCAGAACGCCGAAATCGCCTCCAGCAGGCTCGGCTCACGGCGCTCCTGCTCCTTCAACAGCGACTCACGCAGAGTCTCACCGCGCAACTGCGACGCCACACGATCAGAAAACGAAATACTGCGAGTATTCAGCACCGACGAAAAAATCAGACCCACACCGGCCGCCAACAGTAGACCAAAAATCAGAGGCAGATTCACCCGAAAACCCTCCGTTCACGCGGCAACTCACCAATACGCAGCATCAGACGGTACGCCGCCAAAGAAATAGCAGCACCGGCAATCATCAGCATCGCACCGGCAAACGAGTTATAAACCATGCGCGCGGCAGGCTGAGTCGCCATCAGACACAGCACAAACCAGGGCGCCACGCAGGAGAGGCGAGCCGCATTCACAGTCCACGACTGGCGAGCCAGAAGCTCCGAACGGGTACGCGCATTCTCACGCAGAAAATCGCTCAGCGTGCCCAGCAGCTTACCCAGGTCCGAACCGCCCACCTCACGGGCAATCTTCAACGCCTCAATAATGGTGTCCGCCACCGGGTCAGAGAGGTACTCCTTCAAACGGTTCAGCGACGGCACGAACTCACCCGACGCACGGTAATCACGCGAGAAATGGGCGAAGGCATCACGCAGCTCTTCCGGGCCGCGGTACGAGAGCTGAATCAGCGCCTCCGGCAAGGACAAACCGGCACGAATCGCCGAACGCAGGTGGTCCACCGCATCCGGCCACAACTGCCAAATACGGGCATCCGCCGCGCGGGCACGGTGATTCACAATCACGCGAGGCGCCGCAAAACCACCAATCAGACCCAGCAGGCCCAGTGGCAAAAGCTGAGTAAGCATCAGCAACAGAACCGACGCGCTCACACCGCTAGCGACGCTCACCCACATGAACGTGCGAGGAGTCAGCGAATGCATACCCGCCTTACGCAACGCAACAACCAGCGCCGGGTCGTTACTCGGCTTCGGCGGCTTGCCGTTATCAGGAAAGCAGGAAAGGTAAATCAGGCAGACGCCCAACCCCAAAATCAGGCTCAGAAACAGAGGCATTACTGACCCGCCTTCGCCGCAGCCAGCACCTGCTCGGGGCGGTGACCGGCACGAATCCAACGGTCCGGGTTCGGCAGCTCCAACGCCACGCACACCATCTGACCGTCACGGCGCACAAACAGCGGGGACATCTCAATCACGCCGTCCTCAACGCGGCCACCCAGCATGCTAATCTCTTCGACCTGACGCTGACCGCGCGAATCGCGGCCGCAATGCACCACAATGTCAAAGCAGGACGCCACGGTCGGCACCACGAACGCCGAGGAAATATTCTCGCCCGCCAGCAGCGGCAGGGTACAAATCTTGGTCACCGCGTCACGCGCCGAGTTCGCGTGAATCGTGCACATACCCGGCAGACCCGCGTTGAGCGCAATGAGCATATCCAGGGACTCCGCTTCACGTACCTCACCAATGAGGATGCGGTCCGGGCGCATACGCAGAGCTTCCTTGACCAGGCGGCGCAGCTCAATCGCGCCGGTGCCCTCAAGGTTCGGCTGGCGGCACTGCAGACCCACCACATCGCGTAGCGGAACCGCGAGCTCAAAAATTTCTTCGCACGTAATCACGCGCTCACGCGGAGGAATGGATGCCGACAGGCAGTTCAGCATCGTGGTCTTACCCGCCTGGGTTGCGCCCGAAACGAGGATGTTCATGCCACTCTCCACCGCCGCGTGCAGCAGGGACGCCGCGCCGGCGCTCAGCGAGTTCATGCGCACCAGGTCGGGCAGGCGGCGGGCACGCACCACGAACTTACGGATATTGATGCTCGTGTGCCTGCGAGTAATATCCGGAATCACCGCGTGCAGGCGGGAGCCATCCGGCAGGGATGCATCAACAAACGGGGAGGAAAGGTCCACACGACGACCCGAAGGCTTGAGCATGCGCTCCAGCAGGCTATTGATCGCCTCGGCGCTCAGGTGCAGACCGGTCAATTCGCTTTCGCCGTTGCGGGCGATAAAGATTTCATCGGGAGAGTTGATCCAGATTTCTTCAACGCTCTCATCATCGAGGAACGGCTGAATCACGCCGAAGCCGCAGATTTCATCGTGCAGGCGCTGAATCACGGATTCACGGTCACCCAAATCCGGCAGGGAAATGCGGGCGCGCCGCTGCTCATAATCGTTCAGGTGCTCGTCAATGAGCCCGCGCACCGCATGCTGGTCCTCGTGCGGGTCCAGGCTGCGGTGGCGCATTGCCTCACGGATATTTTCTTCGAGCAGAGTTAGATGCTCCGCCCGGGTATCCAGTACGGTGTTCTCCATTGAAGTGATCCGATGCTGTGTGGTGTGGTTGTGTGGAATACGGTGAAGCATTGATACATCAATGCCACCATCACCCTACCCTCAGCGCATCAAATTTATCAAAATGTAATAAAACACCCCTTAATATTTACGAGTATAGTATTTGGGCATTTTTGATGCCTGGAATTGCGCATATCGTTACCCAACGTGCACTAAAATTCAAAACGCCTAGTCAGCTGTGACTTGCAGAACAGTTGCAGGTACACCCCTCGAACCGCTCACCGTTAATCACTGCCATATTGCACTCGGTGTACACGTAACATTTCGTCTTAAAAGCCGCAGCCTCCCCTAGTAAAACGCAAGAACCCTACCCAGCAGCAGCACCTTCCCGGGCACAGCTTTCGGGCGCTCCTTCCCGTGCGCAACTTTCGGGCGCTCCTTCCCAGGCACAGCAAAGGGGCGTGCACTCCCCCAACGGGAATACACGCCCCATCACAAGCAATCACCTAGCGGTTAGTCGCCGCCACGAATCACCTTCACAGCTTCCTTAATCGGACCGTCAAAACGCAGGTTACCGTGCTCCAGCACCACGCCGCGGTCACAAATCTTAGACACCAAATCCAGGTCATGGCTCACCACGGCAAGAGTCTTACCGGCAGAGCACAGCTCCTGAATCTTCGCAATACACTTCTTCTGGAACGGCTCATCGCCCACCGCAAGAATCTCATCCACCAGGAAGATATCCGGGTTCGTATGAACCGCAACCGAGAATGCCAGACGCAGGTACATACCCGAAGAGTAGAACTTCACCTCGGTATCGATAAAGTCGTGAATCTCAGCGAAATCCACAATCGAATCGAAGGAAGCCTCAATCTCATCCTTGGTCATACCCAAAATCGCGCCGTTGAGGTACACGTTATCGCGACCGGTCAGATCCGGGTGGAAACCAGCGCCCACCTCAATCAGACCCGCAATATTGCCGCGCGTGAGAACCTCACCCTCATCGGCGCGCATCACACCAGAAATCATCTTCAGCAGCGTGGACTTACCCGAGCCGTTCAAACCCAGAAGAGCCACACGCTCGCCCTGACGAATATCCAGGCTCACGCCGTTGAGCGCATTGAACTTCTCCGAAAGATCACCCTTGCGGCCCTTAATCAACCACACAAAAGCTTCCTTCATCGAACGGGTGTGGCGCAGAACGAAGCGCTTCACCAAATTCTCCACGTGAATCACCACGGGAGCGTCCGGGCTCACCGGCGGGAACTCAAGCTTCTTAATATCCACAGAATCAGAGCTCCTGGGCGAAGTTGCCCTCAAACTTACGGAAGAGCAAATCACCAATCAAAACGGTCAGCAGAGAAATACCAATGGCAATCGGAGTCCAGAAGCTGAAGAGATGCGGAACCACCTGCGAAGCAGGAAGCGCCAAATCCTCAGGACGGAGCGTCGGATGCCAGAAGCCATAGTGGAACAGCTCCACCGCAACAGTCAGCGGGTTAGCCATGAACACGTTGAACACCCACGGGTACAGGGTGTCACGCACCATGGTCCAGGAGTACAGCACCGGCGAGAACCAGGTAGCCACCATCAGCAGCATGTCCACAATGTTCTCCGAATCGCGGAAGAACACGTTCGCCACACCGAAAATCAGACCCAGACCGTAAGACAGCATCATCACGATGAGCATGCCCGCCAGAATCGACCCAAATGCCAGCCAGGTCGGGGACCAACCCACCAAGAAGCAGGCCAGCAACATCACGGCAATCTGAGGCACAAAATGCACCAGAGCCACCCACACCGTCGACAGTGAGAACAGCTCACGCGGCAGGTAAATCTTACGAATCAGCGCGCTGTTAACCACCATGGCGCGAGCACCATTACCAAAACCCTCCGAGAAGAAGTTAATGGCAATCATGCCCGAGAACAGGTACACCGCATAGTTGTGCATACCGCGTTCCAAGCCAAGGAACATACCCATGGCAATGTAGAACACCAGGAACTGCACACCCGGCTTAATGTACGACCACAAAATGCCCAGCACCGAGCCGCGGTAGCGGACCTGGATTTCCTTATCGACCAGCAGTCGAAGCAGGTAGCGGTTCTTCACCGCATCCAGGATGCCGCGCCCACGGCCGGGCGCCTTCAGGGGAACAGACTTCAGATCGTTCATCGGGTCAGCTCAGAATCCGTATGCTCGGCGAAGGTCTTAGCCCACGCATCGTAGGAGGCAACCTCAGCAGCCTTCGAACGGTACTGCTCACGCAGCTTATCCCAACCGGTCACCAGCTGAACGTGCAGCTTAGCAGCCTGAGCCAGCTTCGACTTGAGCTGCTCGGGGTCGCGGCGGTACCAGAACAGGCCGGTACCCTCAGCGTTAGTCGCCAGAGCCGAATCGAACTTCGACAGGGTCCACCAGTTGGTCTCACCGTAGTTCAGCTGAATCTGCGGGTGAGCCTTCGCCTCTTCGCTCACCGGCTTGAACAGCTGACGAGCAACAGTCTTCGCGGTCCAGGAAGCAAGCTTCTTGTAACCGGGGGACGCGAAGGAACGGCGGCCACGGAACGGAGGCTTCTTCGTCTGAATAGCCGGGAAGTCATCCACGTTCGGCTTCACCTGAGACTCCGGGTACTCCTTAGCCATCGCACGAATCACCGGCAGACGCTGCGAGAGCGAGGGGTGCAGGTGATCGGGGCCGGAGAGCAGATCCTCCAGCGCCATCAGGCGGCCGGCCTCGGTGTAGTACTGCATGGACAGGGTGTGCTTGACGTCCAAGAACAGGGACTCCAGCAGCACGCGGCCACCCTTATCGAAGGGCGAATGCAGCAGCGCCGTAATGAGGCGGTTGCGCTCGTGGTAGTACGCCTGCCAGCCGACCGAGTCATCCTTATCAGTCCAGGACACGTGCCACACACCCGCACCGGGGAAGGACACGGTAGCGAAGCCCGCGGCCTTAGCGCGCAGACCGTACTCAGCGTCATCCCACTTCAGGAACAGAGGCAGGGACAGACCGATTTCCTTAATGACGGCGGTCGGGATGAGGCACATCCACCAGCCGTTGTAGTCCACGTCCACGCGGCGGTGCAGCCACGGGGTGTTACGCAGATTGTGGTGGCCCAGGTTGTGACCCATAGCCATGTCTTCGTGCGGCTTAGCGTAGAAGTTACGCCACGGGTCAACAACCTCACCGAATGCGTGCAGGACCGAACGGTCGAACATGTCGAACATGTGCGCACCCACGATGGTGGGTTCCTTGCAGTAGTTCGCGAAGGTCACCATACGCAGGATCGACTCGGGCTCAACGATAACGTCATCATCGAGCAGCAGCACGTAATCGGAGCCGTTGTTGACAGCCTCAAACATGCCGCGCGAGAAGCCACCGGAACCACCCAGGTTGCCCTGGTTAATGATGCGGAACTTACCGGAAAGAGGCTTGACGACCTCTTCGAAATCCTCGTGATCCTGCACCTTCTGGGTGCCCTGATCCACAATCAGGAACTCGTGCACAGCATCGAAAATCTCGGGGCTCTCACCCAGAGCACGAATGTTGTTAATGCAGTACTCCACCTTGTTCATGGTGGTAATCTGCACAGTCGCCTGACCAGCCTTCACGTCTGCGCGGGGCTCAATGTCGCCCAGCCAGTTCGCCTCAACCAGCTCAAGGTCGGTGGTGCCAGCCAGGTCGAACCAGTACCAGCCGCCGTCACCGAACGGTGCCAGGGGCAGGGTGAAGGTGTTGGTCTCCTCGCCGGAGAGCAGCTTCGCATCCACGCGCTGAATCACGCCACGGCCGTTGGACTTGTACACAATGACCATGCCCTCGCCGCAAGTCTGAACGCTCAGCACGACCTTCTGCAGGTCAGTCCAGCGGCGCCAGTACGAAGCGGGGAACGCATTGAAGTACGTACCGAAAGACAGGCTCTGGCCCGCGTTCACAGTGATGGAGCGGCGGCTGTTCAGGCTGTTCGCGGCATCACGGTTCGCGCTGGCGTTCGATACAGACTGACCGGAGGTGTTCATCGCCTCCGCAATGGAGGTGGAAGCGTCGCCGTCAATACGGGTCGGCAGCTGAACGCCGGTCGCGACACTCGCATCCACGTACAGGGGCACGACGTCAGTCTCAACCGCGCTCGGGAAAATAACCCGCTGCAGGTTCTTCAAAGTCTTATCAGCCATGGTTATGCGTCAACACCACCGGACTCGATCTTCGCACCGTTCGCGAAGTGCGGGCGGATCTTGTTGTCAAACATGGACAGTGCAGCGCCGATAGCCATGTGCATATCCAGGTACTTGTAGGTACCCAGGCGGCCACCGAACAGCACGTTGTTCTCGCCCTTAGCCAGGTCGCGGTACGCCAGCAGCTTCTCACGGTCCACGGAGGTGTTGACCGGGTAGTACGGCTCGTCACCCTTGTTCGCGAAGCGAGAGTACTCGCGCATGATGACGGTTGCGTCCTTGGTGTAGTCACGCTCGGGGTGGAAGTGACGGAACTCGTGGATGCGGGTGAAGGGAACATCAGCATCGGGGTAGTTCATCACGGAGCAGCCCTGGAAGTCCTCAATCGGCAGGACTTCTTCTTCCAGGTCGATGGTACGCCAGGACAGGTCGCCCTCAGCGTAGTCGAAGTAGCGGTCAACCGGGCCGGTGTAGACCACGGGAATCTGACCCAGGACGTTCTCGCGAGAGTACTGGTGACCGGGCTCGAAGAAGTCAGTGTTCAGGTGCACCTCAATGTTCGGGTGCGCCGCCATGCGCTCCAGCCATGCTGCGTAGCCGTCAACGGGCAGACCCTCGTACTTGTCGTTGAAGTAGCGGTTGTCGTAGTTGTAGCGAACCGGCAGACGGGAAATGATGGATGCGGGCAGCTCTTCCGGCGGGGTCTGCCACTGCTTAGCGGTGTAGTGCTTGATGAACGCCTCGTACAGGGGGCGGCCAATCAGGGAGATACCCTTATCGTTCAGGTTCTGCGGGTCGGTGCCAGCCAGCTCGCCAGCCTGCTCAGCGATAAGCGCCTTTGCCTCTGCCGGAGAGTAAGCTGCGTTGAAGAACTGGTTGATGGTACCCAGGTTAATCGGCATGGGGTAGACAATGCCGTTGTGGCGGGTGTACACGCGGTGTACGTAGTTGGTGAAGTCAGTGAAACGGTTCACGTACTCCCAGACACGCTCATTGGAGGTGTGGAACAGGTGCGCACCGTAGCGGTGCACCTCAATACCGGTCTGCTTCTCCTTCTCGCTGTATGCGTTACCACCGATGTGGGAACGGCGGTCCAGCAGGGCAACCTTCAGGCCCAGCTCAGTGGCAGCCTGTTCTGCGATGGTCAGACCAAAGAGGCCCGAACCGACTACTACGAGGTCAGCGGTCAATGTTTTCTCCTGTATTATCACGGCGCACCACCCCTTCTGCGAGGGCGGTATTCACCTACCAGATTGGACACATCCGAGTGCTCTCAGTCGCGCCGCAATCCGCACGGGTGGGTGCAAAAAGCCCCTCCCGTGATGGATATAGTCATAATCTAAGATACCTGTTTATCAAGCACTACGCATACTTATGACGTGCTTTTAGGGGCTTTTGGACTATTGTTCACACACTCTTTCTCCGAGTGAATATTCTTCGCGAACCCCGAGGTCACGCCGGTCTGAGACAGTTCTTTCTTCTGCGTATTTTTACGGTCTACTCATGGTGAAGGAATTTTATTTACGGGTAAATATTCACCCCGCCCTAGTTGCGGTGGTAATTAGCCGCCACCTAGAGCTGTAGACGCAGGGGGTGGTTCGAGGGGGCGTTTCATGACTCTCAGGCACCACAAAGAAGCACCCCCTCAGCACTTTTGGGGATGCGCACCGGTGTATGCGCGAGGTGATTGAGATGGTTTATCCACAGTTTTTTGAAAAATAGGGCGAAAAATTCAAAAAATACGAACACTTTAGTTTATATATAGATAATTTATTGAGCTTTAATGCTTTTTAATGTTTTCTGAGGGTATGACTCTCTTCTTTCTCGACCACCACAACACCACCCTCCCCTACCCCCGCGTACTCCGACTCGACGGCGAGGCGGCACCCACCGGAATACAGCTGCGCCCCGGTAGCGCACACCAGCAGGCTCTAGAGCAGGCACTCAACCACGCCCTGCAACACCCTGCACCCGGTGCGTACGCTCAAGCACAGGAAACGACGTTCCAGCTACGCCCCGCGCACGATAAGGATCCCGCCGGAGCCTCGATTGCGCCAAACAGCCACATTCCGAACGAATCTCAAACTCCGGGCGCGCCCGCCGTCAGCCTCCTGCACATTCTGCGCGGACCCGACGCGGGCGCAACCTTCCCCATCAGCCGCGGCCGCACCAGCCTCGGCAGGGCGGCGCTAGCTACCCGTGGAGGAGAACAGCCGCACCACATTCACCTGCAAGACCCCTTCCTCAAGCCGGTACACGGCAGCTTCTACGCCGATAGCTCCGGCATCCGCTGGATCGAAAAGCACCCGATGAGCCCGGAGAATGAAGGCGGTAAGAAAACACAGGGTAACAATCAGGACGCCGAGCCGCGCATCCTGCGCTGGGACGAGCCGTTCCGCCTCGGCTCCTCACTCTGCATGCTCACCTCCCCTACAGGTCACGGCGAGCATCCCTTGGAGAAGGCGAGCGCGACCGCCTATACCCCCGGTTCTTCCCCTGGCGAGCCCTCGCAGACGCTCGCTCCTCTGGGCGACGCCGGCAACCCCTTTGAGCCGGTGGTGGTGAACCCTCCCGCGCCGCGTAAGCTCAAGCAGATTCTATTGAGCGTGTGCCTGCCGATTGTGGTGGGCCTGATCATTGCGCTGGTGACCGGTATGTGGTTCCTTCTGCTAATGTCTGCGGCGTCTTCGCTACTGATGCTTCTGCATTTCTTTGGCGATCGGGCGGAGAACCGTGCCGCATTGCAGCAAACTTATCAGGCGGCACTGCAAGAGAAGGAACGTGCCCTCGCCCTGCCGACCGCGGGCGATCTGGCGATTTCGGGCCCCTCTGCCCTGCATGATGCCGCCTACCCGGCTATTGTGCTCGGGTGCGGTCCCCGCCAGCCCTACCTGCGCGGCCGCAACCTCCCGCTGGGCACTCTGGAAAAGCAGGATGCGCCCCACTATCTGCCGCTACCCACCCCGACTCTCGGTCACTACCTGAATCTGGAGGAGGCGCATCTGCGCGCCTACCTGGTGCAGCTGGTGGCGGGTTATCCGGGTTCGGTGCATGTTCTGCTGGCGGGCGCTGATAGCGCTGATCAGCAGCGAACCAATCGTCTGATGCAGACTCTGGCTGTGGTGCCGGGGGTGAGCGTGCATTGTCTGCCGGGTGTGCAGCAGGAGAAGTATCTGCAGGCCCTGCAGAGCAGCTTGCAGTCGGAGCTTTCGGTTCCGCCGCTGATTCTCATGCCCCTGCAGGCGAGCCCTGTCTACGCTCCCCTGCTGACCGCGCTGAACTCTGGGGCAGTCGCGGAATCTTCGCAGTCCCGTGCATTCGCTTCCCCGCGTGAGCAGAAGATGAACGCCCCGGCGCTCTGCGTGCTGGGCAACGCTGAGGGTGATAGTTCCACCCATGCACCCGGTGCGCTTTTTGGCGCCGCCTGGGTTGAGTGCGCGAGTGAGGGTAGCCACCGTCAGAGTATTCGTTACCGCGCGCAGGGTTATGCGGCGCCTCCGGTGCAGCCCACCGAGGGTGTCTACCAGGTGCATCCGCTGGCGTGTGAGGGTCTGTGCCAGCACGCCGATGGGCTCAGCATTGAGGCGTTCTGTGCCGCTCTTGAGAACCTGTACCGCGCCGGATGCGAGCAGGAGCAGGGCGCGCTCGGTGAGGCGCAGGTGCACCAGTCGGCGCATCTATTCTCTTCCCTGCAGGCGCAGAGCGCGCGGCAGAAGAACCGCACCGATGACATGGCGGTGGAGTCCGTTCTGCACCGTTGGTCCGCTCAGCGTTACGCCTCCGATATTCGCTGCTACCTGGGTGTTTCTTCGGGTGGCTCGCTGAATATTGGTTTGTCTGAGCACGGTCCACACTGGCTGCTCGGTGGCACGACCGGTGCCGGCAAATCGCAGCTGCTGCGTTCGCTGGTGCTCAGCGCTGCGCTACGTTACCCGCCCGAGCGCCTCGGCCTGATTCTGGTGGATTTCAAGGGCTCGGCTGGTTTGGGTCCTCTGGCTCAGTTGCCGCATGCGCTCAGCGTGTTGAGCAATTTTGATGTATCCGCGGTGGAGCGTGCGCTCGAATTTTTGCGCGCCGATATTCACCGACGTGAGGTGGATCTGCAGGCGCTCGGCGTGAACTCCTACCGCGACTACCTGGCGTCCTGCCAGGCGGCGGGTACGACTCCGCGCTACCCCGAGCTGCTGATCGTGGTGGATGAGTTCCGCATGCTCATCGATTCCATGCCGGACGCTATGGCTGAGCTGATGCGCATTGCCACGATTGGTCGCTCGCTGGGTCTGCACTTGGTGTTGGCGACTCAGCGTCCGCAGGGTGCTATTTCGCAGGATATTCGCGCCAATATTGCCACGAGCATTTGCTTGCGTGTGGCGAGCGCGCAGGATTCCTATAACCTGCTGGAGCATGAGTCTGCGGCGTATATTTCGGCGGCGCATCCGGGTGCCGGGTATGTGCGCCTGCCGGATGGTCGTTCCCTGCCGTTCCGCGCCCCGCTGGTGGATGCGGTCCCTTCGAGTAGCGATGCTCGTCCGGTGCAGGTGCTGGGTCTTGAGGAGGGCGGCTGGCGTGAGCTGACTGCCGCGTCTGCCGTTCAGAAGGGCGGCGGTCATGAGGATGAGTTGCTGATTCGTTCGGCGCAGCAGATTCGTGCGCTCTATGAACGCGAGTACGCACCGAGGGGTCTTCAGAAGAATGCGGCGGTTCAGGATGAGTACTGCCCGATTCCGCCGGAGCTTCCCGAGAACACCCCGCTGCCCGTGGTGGAGGCGCCGATGAGCGAACCGGTAGCGTACGGTATTGACCCGGCGGCTACCTCTCAGGTTGTAGATTCTCAGGAACCCGCCAATTCTGGCACCGCTTCCGAGGGGTACCTGCTGGGCGAGCTGGAGATTGCCCGCTACGGTGTGCGCCGCCCGATCAGCTGGTCGGGTCAGCAGACGCTGGCGCTGCTGGCGCAGAGCGCCGAACGAGCCCCGATGCTTTACGGGCTTCTGACGCAGGCGTTCGCCGCCCGCACGCCGGTTGTTCTGCTGACCTCTGACGGTGCACTCTACCGCGACCTGGAACCCTACGCCGGTGCCTTTGAGACGCTCGTGGGTGCGCAGGAGCTTTCGCATCTGCGTTTCTGCCTGGAGGAGCTGCGCGTCCCGAACCTGTGGGGCACCGAGGCTTCCGCCCGCCCACTCATTGTCGTGGACGGTCTGGACAGTTGGCTGGAGGCGCTGGTTCGTCAACCCGATACGGAGAACATGCTCTACGATCTACTCTCGCAGGGGTGCCGTCGCGGCTATTCGGTAGTGTTCACCTCCGCGTTGAACCCGCGCGGTCGTTTCGCTGCAGCGGCACATTCCACACTGTTGAGCCGCCGCTTCCTGGACGCCGACCTGATGCGTTCAACGAGCAAGGACTATCCGACCCCGGCGCAGAGCCACTACTGCGTGGAGGGTGCCATCAATGAGGAGTTAATCGGGGATCAGCCGCTGAGCGCGTCGATTCTTTCGCCCTGCGTTGCGGGTTTCCAGGAGCTGGTTCAGGTTCTGCGGGGTAACGCCGCGAGCGCTTCTAGCGGGTCGAATACTCGCCCCGGCACTCTTCTGCGGCAGTTCCCCGAGTACTATCGCATGCCCTCCACCGAGTACGTGACCGCCGCCCACTCCGCCTGCAATCCTCAGGGAGCTAAGCTGCTGGTCGCGTTTGACCGCCGGCAGATGCCGGTGTGGTTGAGCGCCCCGGCTGGCGCGGTAGTTCCGGTGCAGGGTTCCCGGTCTACGGGTAAAAGTACCCTGCTGGAAAGCATTGCTCAGCTCAACCCGCAGCTGGATACCCTCGTCCTTGAGGGTTCTGGCGGCACCTCGGGTGATGGCAGCGCCTCGGGTTCTGGCGGCACCACGGGTTCTGGCGGCGCGTCGGGTGAGCCGCCGAGCGTGGAGCGTACCCGCGCACTCCTGGACTCAGTGACAAACCCCGCGCGCACACTCGTGCTCATTGACGATCTGCAGTACCTGCAGCCCGCCGTTCAGCAGCTACTTCTGGAGCGTCGGGGCGAGTTCCGCGCCATGCTGGTCGCCTACACGCCCTGGCCGAGGCGCGCCTCCTCACCCCTGCTGGCTGCGCTCATGGGATGCTCGCGTGCGCTTCTGCTCGCGCCCGCATCCCTGGCGGATGCCGACATGTGCACGGTGACCGCGCTGCCGCTGGACCGGTTCACGCAGGGTGAGCAGCCCGCCGGTCGCATCGTGGTGGTGGATGGCGCCTCCGTGTGCGCGGCGCAGGTTCCCCTGGCGCTGAGCACGGCTGCACAGGCTGTAACAGCTACGCAGAAGGTGCCGGTAGCGGTCTAGAGCTGAGCACTCTAGAGCCAAGCCGTCTAGGGGTTAGCGGCGCCAGGGGTTTACGCGCTAGGGGTTTAGCGGCGTCGGCGGCTGTACTTCTCCGTTTCTTCGCCCGATGCTTCGGTAACCGCCTCAATATAGCGGCGGCTACTGGGCATGAGCACAAAGACGAAGGCAGCCGCCGCACCAATAACACCCGCAATCGTGATGACCTGGCCAATGTTCAGGCCGTAAGCGCTCACGTTCATGACGAGGGTGCTTGCGGTGACCCACAGTGCGCAGAGGGTAATCAGAATCATGGGCAGGCGCGAACCGAAGCGGCCGCGGTAGAAACGCAGGCCAAAGTAGGTCATGCCCGCGGCAATGAGCACCTGGAGTACGCCGCCCACAATCGCCTGAGCAGTAGACATTCCGCTGATGATAAAGGGGTAGAGGATGCCGCGAATCAGGATGTATGCCGCGAAGGTTTCGGTCAGGGCGAATGCATAGATGACGTTGAACGGGCGTGACGGCACGGTGGGCTCCTCATGGGTAGTGTCGGCGGCAGACCGGGATGTACTCAGCCCGATGTGCTAGTGCGTTAGCGGGTGGGTGCTCCCCTGCCTCGGGTTCGCCTCGGGTTCACCGCCTCGTCGTCGGTGCGGTATTTCAGGGGTAGGTACCGCTTTATATTATGCCTGAGGCGCCGCTCACCCAGCCGCCCGCGCCTCGCCCATGAGACGGGGTGCAGACTATGCGTGTCAGGATGCGATTCTTCACCCCATCAATTAGACAAAGGTTTGCCTAAGTGATAGATGCCTCAGCGTAATACTGAAGTTTTTAGAGAAAAGTACTTGTCACATCCGCTCCAACATGCGAAAGTTGATAAGTCAATTTTCACCCTAACGCTGGGTGAGCATCCCATCAGCGGATGTATTTGACACGCACACAGGAAAATAGATGTGTCTTGCCACCGCGTGAGACCGTAAATCATGAAGGAGGTCCACCGTGGATTGGCGTAGTCGTGCAGCTTGTTTGGACAAGGATCCGGAGCTGTTCTTCCCCGTAGGAAACACCGGACCTGCCCTGTTGCAAATTGAAGAGGCTAAGACTGTCTGCCGCTCTTGCGAGGTTGTAGACGTCTGCCTGAAGTGGGCCATCGAGACCGGCCAGGACTCCGGCGTATGGGGTGGCACCAGTGAAGACGAGCGTCGTGCGATGAAGCGTCGCGCAGCTCGTGCCCGCCGTGCATCCTAACTTCCGGAGTATTCAATAGGGCATCAAAAGCGTGGTGCAGTGACTTTATGTCACTGCACCACGCTTTTGCCATATACAGAACCTATCTAGACAGCAAACTGCCGCCACCCCGTACTCGGGGCGGCGGCAGTTCTATATGTCATACGAGAAGGGGCTTAGACGAGCACCGCGGTGATGACCACGCGGGTACCGGCCGGTTCGTTAGCCTCCCAGCGGATCGAGCCGTTCAGCTCGCTCGCCACCAGGGTACGCACAATCTGCATGCCCAGGCCTTCCTTACCGGTCACCGGGCGGTAGGCGTTCGGGCCGGACTCTTCAATCTTCTTATCGCCCATGCCCTTACCGTCATCAGTAATCACGACGGTGAGGATGTTCTCACCCTCATCGTTGGTGCCGCGAATACCTTCGAGGGTTACGGTGCCAGTCTCACCGTCCAGGCCGTGCTCCACAGCGTTCGCGACAACCTCGTTGATAACGAGTGCCAGAGGGGTAGCGAACTGGCTCGGCAAAGATCCAAAGGAGCCAATCAGCTTGGTAGACACGTGCTGACCGGGGGAAGCAAGCTCAGCGGCCAGGTGGAACTGACGCTCAATCAACTCATCAAAGTCGACGTTCTGAGTCAGACCCTGCGAAAGCGCCTCGTGCACGGTAGCAATCGTTGCCACGCGGCGCATCGCCTGCTCCAGGCCCTGACGTGCCTCATCAGTGGTCATACGGCGTGACTGCAGGCGCAACAGAGCGGACACGGTCTGCAGGTTGTTCTTCACGCGGTGGTGAATTTCGCGGATGGTCGCGTCCTTGGTCATGAGCTCCAGCTCGCGGCGGCGCAACTCGGTCACGTCGCGGCAAAGGATCACGGCGCCCTCACGCTCGATATGAGCACGCCTCTGCGCAAGCAGCGGGATGGATCGCATGGTCACGCGGGCACGAGCAATAACCAATTCGGTGCGCAGGTCGCTACGACCTGCAAGGACCAACTGCAGAGTTTCATCCGCCTGCTCACCGGCAGGAAGCATCGCACGGGTGACGTCTGCAAGGTTTCGCTTTTCGAGGTAGCCGGTCATGCCCATGCGGTTGTACATGGAGTTCGCGTTCGGGGATGCCACCACTACGCGGCCTGCCGGGTCAAGCACAATAATGCCGTCAATCACGCGGGGGTTGCCCTGGGTGTTGTTTCCCTGGGCGAGGGGGTCGGGCCACAGGCCGGAGTGCACCATGGAGAGCATGGTGTCGGCAGCGAATTCGTAGACTTCGTCGCTAATGGAGGGGTAGCCACTGGGTGTGGCAATCTTGTGGCTGGTCAGCAACGCAATGGTGCGGTTGTTGCGCACGATGGGCACGAAGGTTACGTGTACGCGCGGGCGGGCACCAACGCCTTCACCGCTTCCTTCGTCGGTGTAGGTGCTGATGTTCTGGTCAATCCAGACGCGGTATGCTTCGTCGCGGATTCCGTCTTCCATGTCGTGGTCGATGATGTCGTGGTGGAAGAGGGTTCGGACGTTAGAGGGGCGCACGTGCGCGAAGGCACGGAAAGTACTGGTTACGCTGGGACCGGATACGGCGTCCGGGGAGCTGCCGTCGGCAACAACGTAGTCGGTGGGGAACCATAGAACCAGGTCACTCTGGGCAATGTCAGAGATGACCTGCCATTCGCCCATGATGAGGTGAACGCGTTCAGTGTCGCCGGGACCGAAGTCGCAGGCGCTCATAATTCCTTCTGCAAAAGACATATGTTTGTGTGCTTCCCTAAGTTCGGGTGTGTTCAACCATTTTACGGTTTGTTCGCCGCAAATCCCATTCAAACGACAATACGTGGAATAGTTTACAGAGCATTTCTTGAAGCACGCTTTTAATCCCAAATATGACGCTGTGAGATGAGATGCACCCCTCAGTTGTACAGTGAGGCATTCGCACTACTCCCCCGTTTCGACCCCCGTGTGAAGGCGCAAAAACCCGGCGTATCGGCGCTCCCATGTTCTGAGAGGAATACCGATAAGCCGGGCTTTTTAGCAAGCGCTAGTTATAGCTGACGGGCCTACGCGCCGGGGTGTACCGCGTACATACCTTCAAGCATCGCTTCCAAGGACTGCACGACCGCATGGCGGGGTGCGACCTCCAGCAGCGCTTCACCGTTACGGCGCAAACGGTCCATGACCTTACGCTCGTACGGGATCACGCCTGTGAGCGGAACCGACAGGTAGCGTGCCCAGTTCTCGCGCATCTTCGCCTCGGGGTTGAATCCGGCGGCTTCGCGGCGGCTGCGGTTGAGCCAGTACTGCACATCCGTTTCGGGTGCGAACAGATCCGGGCGTGCCTGCACCTCGCGGGCGAGGTTGATCAGGCGCGGCAGGCCGATGACGTCCGCTTCACCGAGCGCAATTACGCGGTCGGCGCAGGCGAGCGCGGTGAGGGTCGCGGCGTTACGGCGCGGTGCCGGGCCGTCAAAGGTCAGTTCCTCGTCGACCTCGATGGGTGCGGCAACATCGCAGATGACCAGGTCGTAGCGGTGTTTGAGCCATTCGAGTACTTCGGCGAAGGCGCGGGCGCGCACCTCGGGCCAACGTGAGGAGGAGGTGATGCCGCTCAAGAAGTCGAAGGTGCCGTTCTTCAGAGGTACGCGCTCCATGATGGCGCCCGCCTTTTTCTCGTCGAGCTGGGCACGGTCGGCGTCCGAGCAGAGAATCGCCAGGCCGGAGCCGGTATCTTCGAGCGCCATGAGCGCATCCAGGCTGGGCGCGTAGGTGTCTGCGTCGATGAGGCAGACCTGCTGCCCCTGCTGCGCCGCGAGGGCGGCAAGGTTGAAGGCGATGGTGCTTCGACCGGGCGCGCCGTGAGTGCCCCAGACGGTCACAATTGTGCCGAGGCGGTGGCCCGGCTGGTAGCGGGAAGGCGCGGCGGGGTCCTGGTTGATGTCAGGGTGCTGCGGCAGGGTGCCGTCGTTATTCTCGTTCTGCACGTGCAGGGCGTAGTCGCTGCCGGGCGCGAAAGAGTCAACGATGGCAGCGGCCTGACTGAGCACGGATTCCTCGTTGCTGGGGGCGGTCGAGGAGGCTTCCGCCGGCTCAGGCGCACCGGGTGCCGGGGCGGCCGGTGCTGCGGGGTCGATTCCGTAGCCTCCGTAGTCGGCGCCGTAGTGTGCACCAGCATTTGTAGCAGCACCCGTGGCGGGATCATAGCCGTAGCCGCCCGCCCCATGGCCAGCAGCTCCGTTATCGTAACCGTAGCCACCGTACGCGCTGTCGTAGCCGTACCCTGCATCGTATCCGTAGCCTGCGTCCTGACCGTAGGCAGCCTCGGGGTGGTGGATAACAGGCTGAACGGGCGGCTGAGCCGGGATCTGCGCGGGAATACCGTAACCTGCGGCGGGTCGGGCGAGCGCCGCATCCACCGCTTGTTCGAGCGAGCCCAGAATCTCGTCGAGGGCAGCTTCGGGGCGGATACGGTGAGCCTGCGTGGGCAGATGCAGGTTGTCCGGGGCGATGACCGCCAGGAGCACCTCGGAGGCGGCGAGCGCATCCACGGTGGAGGCGCTTATTTCGGCGGGCACGTGGGCACAGAGCAGCACGCGGGCAATGCCGGTGTGCGCCATTCCGACGGCTTCGCTGAAGTCCTGCACGGTGCGCGCCACGGAGACGCGACCGCGTTGGGATTCGATGCGGTTCAGGAGCGAGCCGTCATCGCCGTAGAGGATGACGGGGATGTTCACTGACCCTCCCCATAGGTGCCGGGGATGAGGCTGATCTTGGAGTCGCTGTTGCTTTCCTTGACGAGGGCGGCGAGGGCTTCTTCCTTGACCCACAGCTGCACGGTTGCCTTGCCGTTGGCGCCAAGCACGCCTTCGTCGACCGTTACAGCAACGATTTCAGCGTTGGTGACGATGGCGCGGGCGCCGTTTTCAGTGCGGTTATCGCTCTTCGTGTCGGGGTTGCGCGGGCCGGAGGTCCACACGTCCACGCGCTCGCCCGCCTTCAGCGCGGAGGCAGCGGTGCGGTCAATGCTGACAGTGGCGAGGCGGCGCCCCGGGGAGGTTTCAGTGCCTACGGATTCCTTGCTGATGAAGTTGCCGGCGGGGATGCGCTGAATCGCGATTTTGCCGTTCATCTGTGCGGCTTCGGCGCGGGTGAAGTACTTGTCTTTGGCGGAGTCGATGTTCGCTTCGACTCGGGCTAGTTTGTCTTCGGTGATCTTCTCGCCGAGGCGAATCTCGCTTTTGGCGGTGTAGTACTCGGTTTTGCTGTTGTTGGCTTGCACGTAGAGCTGCACGCCGGTGATGGAGACGAGCACGAGAAGTACACCGAGGATGAATCGCCAGTCCTTGACGGTGGGCCTTTTGAGGCGCCTGGCGTGGGGCTCGGTGAGGGTGGAACGCTTCGTCGCGTTCTGTCGTATGCGCATGATGTGGTTGTGCCTTTCGGTGCGGAAGCCGGCGGTGATTCCGGGTGTTGTTCAACTGACCGATGAGCGAGTGGTGTGTTTTCGATAGTGCTTTGACTGGATTCTGGCACTAACCCTAACAGCATATTTCATTTAGTACTCGCTCTCAACAAGAGTCGCGTTTATGAAATATTTTTGAGTCTTGCCCCTTTTGAATGGGTAATTAGATAACTTTTCAGCTCATATAAGGCTTTTTGTGCGCAAATTTCATGGTGATGACATATACTGAAAGTACTCAATAGATGTTCCGTATGGACTCTATGTATAAGGCCGCTAACGGTGGCTAAGGGGCCCAGGATTTCACTCACGGAAAGGAATAATTCGATGACTGCACCTCGTTTCCTCACTCTGAGCGACGTTGCCGAGGAGCTGCAGGTTTCGCTTTCGCAGGTGCGTGCTCTGGTGCGTAGCGGCGAACTTCCCGCCATTCAGATTGGTGGACGTAACCAGTGGCGCATTGAACGCTCTCGTTTTGAAGAGTACATTACTGAGCGCCACGAGCAGACTCTGGAGGCGATTGCTTCCGGCAAGCTCACTGCAAAGGCTAAGGCTGAGTAGCATTCGACATGCACCTCGCGGGCGCAACGCTCGAGTGGTTTTAGAAAGGTCCGCTCCTCTCATTGAGATTTCAATGGAGAGGGGCGGACCTTTTTGTGTTTATTGTTGCTTTTATAAGGGAATTTATACTTGTCGAGGCGTTTTTATGGGCGTTCCCACAAATTGAACTGCCCACTATTTACCCCGTGCTTTTAGCGTGAGATACGGGCGATAACTGCGCTAATACGAGCCAGCGGAATGGTGCGCACGCCAGCGCCGCGAGGTGCACGGGAGTAGCCGGAGGCGCCCTGACCATAACCAGCCTGCCCGTAACCTCCCTGCGCACCGTAGGCTGCACGCGCGTACTGGTCGCGTTCGTGGATGCGCGGGTACTGTCCACCGTTGAGCAGGCGCAATTCGAGGAAGTCGGCGCCAACTCGCTCAATCACGCCATCGTAACTGACGGTGCCGCCTTCGAGGGAGAGGCGGACGGGCTCGCGTGCCATGGCGAGGGAGCGCAGGGCGAGCTGGATTTTCATGCGGTAGCGTTCGGGGCGAACATCAGCGCGTCCGGGAGCTATGCCGCCTTCCCACCAAAGCATTCCGCGCAAGGGGATGATGATGTTCTCGCCGCGCGCTTCGATGCTGACCCATTCTTCGCCGACCATTTCGAGCTTACCTTCGTAGGTTTGCATGTCGGTGGCGCAGATACGGATGGGGCCGCCAACTTGTGCGAGGAGGCGGTCGTCGAGGGTGATGGTTGAATAGTGGACGCGGGCGACTTGGCGGGCGTCTTGTTCCATATCCCAGGCGCGTTCGGAGGCGAGGCGCGCCTCAATGTCTCGTAGGAACTTTTCCATGCTCATGCTATGACCCTACCTGAGGATGGATGCGGATACGAACCGGGGTGTTTTTCTGGTCGGGCAATGATTCTTGAGCCTAATTTTTGAAGCAAATTCCACCAAATTACATGTTTTTTATACATTTTGATGCGTTTTGCTTCATTTTTAACACAACTTCCTGTATAAATGAAGCAACATCAAAACACATCAAACACACCATTTGGAGGTCATTGTGGACCATCTTTCCACGTCGGGTTCAACCCCCGCAGCCTTCGCTTCGCATCCCCTTGCGTCCGTTACTCCTCTGGCATCTGGCGCTGACGCAGGTCATGAAACCAGCACCAAGGCTAACTACCAGGACGCTCTGCTCTTCATCGCCCCTCCCCTGCTTTCCGCGGCGGTCCTGGGCGCGTTGAGCGTGAACCTGCACCGCATCCCCTCGGCGCACCCTCTTGCTGACGCTTCGTTGCTCTGCGCTGGCGCGGCGGCAATCCTCATTACCGCCTGGTGGTTCATCAGTTTTATCTACGCGCTCTTCTACGCTCGTTCCCTGCGAGTTTCGAGCCGCAACGCTGACCGCGCTGTGCTGCAGGTTCCGGCGATTTTCCGTCCGCGTTTTATGCGCCGCATCGTTCTGACGCTCGGCGGCACGGCGCTCGGAGTGGGGGCGGTTCTGGCTCCCGCGCAAGCTACGGTGGCTACGCCCAGCAACGCGGGGCTGAACGGCGCGGAGGGCATACCGCAGACAACCATTTCAGCAGTTATGGCAGCAGATTCATCGATTACCGCGGCGGCAGACGCCAGCTCAGATGCGGTTCTCTCCGATACCGCCCCGAATCAGTCCGCTACTCCCCTGACCCTTTCTGCTGAGGTTCCCAATATTCCCCTGGCTCCCGAGCCTTCGGAGGCGGCAGGCTACCTGCAGGACCGTAGCCCCTTCTTTTCTCCTCCCCGCACCGAGGCGGGCACCTACTCTTACACGGTTCAGGCGGGCGATACGCTCTGGTCGATTGCCGCCGACCAGCTGGGCGAAGGCACCGACGCCTCCACCATTTACGACTACACCCTCGACATTTACGAGGCGAACAAGGACGCTCTGGGCCAGAACGCTGAGCTGCTCTACGAGGGGCAGGTTCTGCAGATTCCCGAACAGCCCGTTCACTAACCTCACCCGCGTCTTCCACCCCATTCCACCTCATCCCAACAGTCTTTCGTTCGCTCGACTCACCTCACATACCCCTGCACCGAAAGCCTCTGCACCGAAAGGAGCCGTCATGAGCTTCTCCAACCTTCTCCCCCGTTCCCCGTGGACCCCGCCGCATCAGCCTGCCTCCCGCGACAACCAGCCTGCCAGCCCGTACTCGAAGCGTCAGGCGACGTACCCATCCCAGCCGGTGACTCAGCCGGTGGCTGCCGAGCAGGTGGCTCCGCTCCCCGAGCAGGGGCAGGGCACGATGACTCTGGTGCAGAGGCGCAACAGCCCCTCGGTTTATTCGCTGCTTCCTCTGCCGCGTTATGAGCAGCATTCGGCTCAGCGCCCGAAGGTAGTGAAGAGGGGCCGCCCGCTGCGTCCGGCGGATGCGCTAGCTCGCCAGCTGGAGGGCCGTTGCGCGGGTGTGGCTATTGCTTACCTGGAGATTATGTCGGCTCGTCGTTCGCGTCAGCAGCTGGCGCAGTGGGTGTCAGCGGATTGTTTCCACCGTCTGCTGCACCTCTTCCCGAAGAACCCGCGTCAGGTGCGCAAGGAGATGCTGTTGACTCTTCCGCCGGTTCTATTGCGGGTGCGAGCGCAGAAGGTACACGAGGAGCTCTACGAGGTGGTGGCGCTACTGCGTTGTGCGGATAAGGTGCGCGTGGTGACCATGCAGATGCGGCTGATTCACGGCATGTGGCTGATTACCTCCATCGAGCAGCCGCAGAGCCGCACGGACGAAGACTAAGGTTTCCCGTACACAACGCGCCCAGGAACGCACAGACATGCACAGACACGCAGAGAGGGTGCGAATCCAGTGTTGGATTCGCACCCTCTCTGCTAGATCTATAGCATTTCAGCTTTTACGCTGAGGCTACTTGTCCTTCGAGCGTTCCACGTGAACCTGCTCGTGGCCGTCCTCATCCGGGGCGGAGTACTGCAGGAACTTCGGACGCGAAGGCTCAGCCAGGCGCACGGCAGAAGCCTGAGTGCGCTGCTTGGACAGGTCCAGGTTGAACAGGTAGGTCACGGTCTCTTCACGGATCGCGCCGAGCATCGACTGGTACATGTCGTAGCCTTCACGCTGGTACTCGACCAGCGGGTCACGCTGAGCCATCGCACGCAGACCGATACCTTCCTTGAGGTATTCCATCTCGTACAGGTGCTCGGGCCAGCGCTCGCCGATGACGGACAGCATGACACGGCGTTCGATTTCGCGCATGCTCTCTTCGCCGACGCTCTTTTCACGCTCATCGTAGATGAGGTGTGCGTCCGCCAGGACTTCCTTCACGATCTGGTCGCGAGTAATCTTGGTGCGGTCGCCAGCGTCTTCAGCGAGGTCGTCCACGGTGATGGAGATGGGGTACACCTGCTTGAGAGCGCTCCAGAGCTCGTCGAAGTCCCAGTCCTCGGCGTGGCCTTCAGCGACGCGCGCGTCGATGATGGTGGTCAGCACCTCGTCCACGAAGCCGGCAATCTGTTCCTTCAGGTCGTCACCGTGCAGGATGCGGCCGCGGTCCTTGTAGATCGCTTCACGCTGGCGGTTGAGCACGTCGTCATACTTGAGCACGTTCTTACGCTGTTCAGCATTACGGCCCTCAACGTTTGCCTGTGCGGTAGCAATAGCGCGGCTAACGATCTTGGAGTCCAGTGCGGAGTCCTCGGGGGCTGCCGCCATGAGGCGGGTTGCCATGCCGGTGTTGAACAGGCGCATCAGTTCGTCGGTCAGCGACAGGTAGAAGCGGGACTCACCCGGGTCACCCTGACGGCCGGAACGACCGCGCAGCTGGTTGTCGATACGGCGGGACTCGTGACGCTCAGTGCCGAGCACGTACAGGCCACCGAGCTTGGTGACTTCATCGTGCTCTTCTTTAGCGGCGTCTTCGCAGGCCTTCAGGACCTCGGGCCAGCGTGCCTCGTACTCTTCGGAGTTGGTGTTTGGGTCCAGGCCGAGCTCACGCATCTTCTCGACGGCCTCAAATTCGGGGTTACCACCGAGCATAATGTCGGTACCGCGACCAGCCATGTTGGTTGCCACGGTGACGGCGCCCTTACGGCCCGCCTGCGCAACGATAGCAGCCTCACGCTCGTTGTTCTTTGCGTTCAGCACCTCGTGGCGCACGCCTGCCTTCGCCAGCTGGCGGGAAAGGTACTCGGAGTTCTCCACGCTTGCGGTACCCACCAGGATCGGCTGGCCCTTTTCGTGGCGTTCCTTAATGTCCTTGACGACCGCCTTGAACTTGGCGATTTCGTCGCGGTACACCTTATCGGGGTTGTCGATGCGCTGCACACCCTTGTTGGTGGGGATGGGCACCACGCCGAGCTCATAGGTGTTCATGAACTCTGCCGCTTCAGTTTCCGCGGTACCGGTCATACCGGACAGCTTGTCGTACATGCGGAAGTAGTTCTGCAGGGTCACAGTCGCCATGGTCTGGTTTTCAGGCTTGATTTCGACGCCTTCCTTCGCCTCAATCGCCTGGTGGATGCCGTCGTTGTAGCGGCGGCCCGGCAGAATACGACCGGTGTGCTCGTCAACAATCAGGACTTCGCCGTCAATGACCACGTAGTCCTTGTTGTTGGTGAACAGCTCCTTCGCCTTGATGGAGTTGTTCAGGAAGCCAATGAGCGGGGTGTTCTTGGATTCGTAGAGGTTCTTCACACCCAGGTGGTCTTCCACCTTGTCAATGCCGGATTCGAGGATGCCGACGGTGCGCTTCTTCTCGTCTACTTCGTAGTCTTCGCCGCGCTTGAGCAGGGTCGCGGCAATGCGCGCGAACTCTGCGTACCAGCGGTTCGCCTCACCCGCTGCGGGGCCGGAAATGATTAGAGGGGTACGCGCCTCATCGATCAGGATGGAGTCCACCTCATCGATAATGGCGAAGTTGTGGCCGCGCTGAACCTGCTCCTCCACGGTCCACGCCATGTTGTCGCGCAGGTAGTCGAAGCCGAACTCGTTGTTCGTACCGTAAGTGATGTCTGCGGCGTACTGCTTACGACGCTCGTCAGGCTCCATGGATGACAGAATCACGCCGCACTCCATGCCGAGGAAGCGGAACACGCGACCCATGAGGTTCGCCTGGTACTCAGCCAGGTAGTCGTTCACGGTCACAATGTGCACGCCCTTGCCGCTCAGCGCGTTCAGGTACGCGGGCAGGGTCGCGACGAGGGTCTTACCCTCACCGGTCTTCATTTCGGCAATGTTGCCCAGGTGCAGCGCTGCACCACCCATGAGTTGCACGTCGTAGTGGCGCTTGCCCAGGGTACGCTTGGATGCTTCACGGACCACCGCAAAGGCCTCCGGCAGCATAATGTCGAGGGATTCGCCATCCTTGACGCGCTCACGGAACTTGTCGGTCTCTGCTCGCAGTTCCTCATCGGTCATCGATGCGAAGCTGTCCTCGAGCGAGTTCACCGCCTTAGTGTACGCTTCGAGCTGTCGCAGAACCCTCTTATCGCCGGTTCGGAGGATTTTCTCCAAGAAAGATGCCACTGAGCTTCTACTCCTTGCTTGTTTCGGTACCCTCACCAAGGGCGCGCGAAAGTGCGCGCGGTGAGGCCTTCCTACATATTGTATGGCAGAGCCGCCTAATTCGCCCGTCCGAGCTCTTTTTTACGCTCTGCGCCCACGAGGTGACATTTGGTGACACTCGAATCTTTCACCCTCCGGTTGAGGCAGAGCCGACCCATCCGTCTAAAGGAACAGATGTGTGGAGGGCAAAGAAAAACCCGGGGGCCTGGAGAAACACGGTGTATGTTCCCAGACCGCCCGGGTCTTGAGCCCACTCGCTGAGTACGACCCCTAAAGAGCCTTACGCCTCAGCATCCAGCAGGTACGTTAGTTTTTACTCGTTGTCCAGAGTAATGATGCCGTAGCTCCAGCCCTTACGACGGTATGCCGCAGCCGGTGCGCCGGTCTCGCTGTCAATGTACAGGTAGAAGTCGTGGCCGACCAGTTCCATACGGTCAACAGCTTCTGCGGGAGTCAGACGCTCACCCTTGAAGCTCTTGTGGCGAATCTCGATGGGAGATGCGGCTTCGTCGGCGAGGGTAACCTCGCTGTTGTCGAATGCTGCTTCTTCAACCGGAACATCCGGCAGCAGAATCTCGGTAATTGCTTCGGTAACCACAGGAATCGATCCGGTAGCGTCCGCCACGGAGACGGGGTGCTTGCCACCGCGCTTGTGCAGCTTGCGGCGGTCACGTGCACGGCGCAGACGCTCCAGGAGCTTGCCGTAGGTTTCATCGAAGACCGCGAACTTGTCGTGACCCTGGGCTTCGGAACGGAGGACAGGACCAGTACCAACAACGGTAATCTCAACGCGGATGGACTCGCCACCCAGGTGACCGTCCTTGCTGAACTTGACGTCGATGTCCTTCACGTTATCGCCGAGCTGAGCGAACTTCTGAACCTTCTCGCTCACGTACTCTTCCAGGCGTTCGGTGACCTTGATATTGCGGCCGTAGATGTTGACTTCCACGATCATTCCCTCCAGGTTGGGGGCTTATACCGCGTCCGGCTGGACCCGGTACGGGGGTTCGACTCCAATGCCGTTCCCTTGTCTATATTCTAGTACGAAACATGTTTCATATCACTAGATATGACAAATATTTAGCCTAAATAATAGCTATTCGTCCGTCTGCGAACTTTATTCGCCAAAAATCGTGTATCTCTTGCAACTAACTACAAGAAACGCTATATCTGAGCCTTTTTCGGTACCGCCGCCACAGCACACACGCCCAGCACCCGCGAACCGGATTCCTGCAGCACACGCACCATCTCAGAGGCGGTCGCACCGGTGGTCACCACATCATCACAAATAACGCTCACCCGACCCGCGCACAGGGCAGGCTCCATGACGCGCAAGGCACCGTGCATCCGCTCGGCACGACCCACAGCGCCCAGGCTCTTCTGCTCGTTCTGCGCACCGGAAATCGCATCAGAAATAATGGAGGCGCCGCTCCCCCGCCGACCGCGAGGCGCATACCCGATGACGTCCACAGCGCGCACCCGCACCGAGGCAGGCAGACGCTTATTAAGCTGACGCGCCGCCTCCTGCACCAAAAGATTCGCCGGCGCATAACCGCGGCGGCGCACGCTCTGCGCAGAGGACGGTGCCGGAACCAGCAGAACCTCAACCGGTGCGGCGGAGGTATCTACAGAAGAAAGAGAAGAGCCCGGCTCACTCTGAAGCTCAGCCCGATGCACCCGAAGAAGCTCGTATACGCTACGTGCCAAACCCTCTCCCAACAGGGGCAGCAGGTCTGTACGGCCCGCATTCTTCAACGCCAACAGGGCACGCGGCATGCTCCCCTCATAACGGGATGCCGCACGCACCTCGGGTGCAGCCGCGCCATCAAGAGGTTGCAGAGCATATACTCGCTCCGCCTTAGCCAACGCCGAACGCAACTGCGGCAAGCAAGCCTCACACAGTGGCGAGCCTGCCCCATAAGTGACCGGCACCGCACAGCACGGGCAAGTACGCGGCATCAGCACCTCGCCCAAAGACCCACCGGCACTCTTGAGAGCGCCAGCGAGCCCGGTCAGAGACCCGTTCAAACCACGCTGTTCTGAACTCACCGAAAGCAACCTTTCCGCGCGCTATACCCGGTACCCGAGGCTAACCGGCGTAACTAATCTCGTGCAGGGTCGTATCCAAACGGATCCAGCCGCGCTCCTCCATCAGATAGCACGAACCATCAGAACGGTGGGCAATAATATTCGACGTATTATCTGCGGTGGAAATGCTCATCACACCATCCAGACGGTCCAGCTTCGTCTCTTCACCGCTGAGGGAAATCACCTCAGACTCACCATTCTTCACGTTCACCACCACGACGCTCTGGTCTCCAGCCCAACGGGCATTACGCGGAGTCACAGAAGAACTCAGACGCACCATCTCCGTCAGACGCAGAGGCTTGCCGGCATCATCACGCACAATACCGGAAATAATCACAGCCGACGCACCCTCAGTAGACGCCACAATCGCCATGCGGGCACCATCGTGAGAAACGTTCACGCTCGTAAAACTCAAATTACGCTGCCAGGACAAACCAATATCCACGCCGCGCTCACGCTCGGTTGCGTCCTCAGAATCCGGCTTAAAAGCACGCACAACGCCCTCACCATCAGCAGCCCACACCCAGCCGTACGCATCAAAACTAGGGGCAGTCAGCGCGGTACTCTGCCACACGCGGCGGGCAGTGCCCTGATACACCGTGTACAGGCTCGCAGCATCATTCGCCAAGCAGGCATAAACATCCGCAGAATAGCCCATCGCCGGGGAACTCAACTGGGTCACGCCACGCAGAAGCAATTGCTCACCCGCATTGCTCATATAGTCATCACGCGCCACCATCTGGCCGTTCGAATTAATAGCAACCGTGCGGGCAGGAACACCCGGATTCAGCTTCACCGCAGAAAAGCCGCTCGGCGCGTTCTCAGGAATCAGAGTGCCGTTATAGAAAACCTCAGTCTTGCCCAGACCCGAGAAGTTCTCCAAGCCGTGCATAATCTGCTCACGCACACGCGCCAAACGGTTATCGTCCAGGTGCTCACCCGAGAGGCGAACCAGCACATCCTGGTTATCGCTCATGTTAGCGACCTCAAGGCTCATCGACTCATTCAACGCCGAGAACGCAACATCCTTCAAGTAGGATGCAGTACCAATCATGAGGGTACGCACCAGCAGCTCAAAGTAACGGTCCGTATGCGGGAACCAGCGGATATCAGGCACAGCATAACGGAACGCACGATCGTAGAAATACAGGCGACACGGGCTAAACACACGCTCAAACTCAGTGCCATCCAGCCACAAGCCATCCGGGCAGGAGCTAATACGCCACTGGTTATCTTCCATGACCACGGTGAAATCCTGAGTCTCAGTCTGAGCCTCAGGGAAGGTACTCGTAATACCCTGACTATTCACGGTCGCAGTCTGCTGAAAACGCACATGGTACGTACCCTCAGCGTTTCCGCTATCATCACTGCGCGGTTGCACCGTATTACGGTACACACGAGTCGTACCGTAGGGATTCCAACGGCCCGCAAAAGAAGAGCTCAAATACTGGCGCGCCACAGCATAATTTTCGATACTATCCACGCCAGCACGCACGAAGCCCTCAATAATCGCCTCGGGGGTAGAGCCCGCCAGCGGTCCCGGCGCACGCGCCGGAGAAGTATTAACGCTCTTCACGTCCAGACCACTGCTGTGCTGAGTCACTCGGTCGTTCGAAGGAAGACCCGCGCAAGAGCTCATCAGCGTCGCCAAAGACACCGCGCACCAAGACAGCGCGGCGCGTCGAGAAACAATAGCCCTGTGAGACATGGAGGTCTTAACCTTCCTCTACGAACAAAGACAAACAATCACCAGCTACCACTGCAAGCCATCGCAGCGCGGCGAAAGAATCAACACAGCGAAATAGCAACACCGTGAAAATATATCTGCATTGATTGTACTGGGTAAACAGTGCAAATACGCAAGGATAAGTGCAAATACAACCGCACCGACCCCAATCCCCCGTTTCATGACAGGGACCAGGGCCCCGCGCCTCTTCTAGAGGTCGCCCCCAGCAGCCGTACGAGGAGCGATATTGGGCAGCGTATCCTTAGCCGGCGCCGAACGATGCGAGCTTGACTCAGGCTCACCCGTCACCAAAACCGGCGACTCACCCAACGGAGCGCCATGAACCAGGGGCAGGTTCACCGTGAAGCAAGCACCGCGGCCCTTCTCGCCCCACGCCTCAATCGTGCCACCGTGCAGACGCACATCCTCAGCAGCAATCGACAGACCCAGACCCGTACCGCCCAGGGTACGCTTACGCGAAGTATCAGCACGCCAGAAACGGTTGAACACCTGAACGGCTTCATCCTCAGACAAGCCGATACCGTGGTCGCGCACCGCAATACCCAGATTCGTGGCGTTTGCATCCACATACACGTCAATCGGGCGGGATTCGCCATGCTCAATCGCGTTGTACAGCAGGTTACGGAGCACACGCTCAATACGTATACGGTCCATATCCACCATGATGCTCTCATGGCTCGTATGCACGTTCAGCTTCGTATGCGTACGTTCCAGATGAGGCAGAGCCTCCTGCAAAATATTCGAGAGAACACGGATGAAGTCTTCCGTGTCAATGGTCAGCATTGCGCTACCAGCATCGAAGCGCGAAATCTCGAGCAGATCAGAAAGCATTGACTGGAAACGGTCCACCTGCTCATGCAGAAGCTCCACGCTACGGACCTGCATCGGGTTCATATTCTCACGCGAATCGTACAGCAGCTCAGTACCCAAACGCACCGTCGATAGCGGAGTGCGCAACTCATGAGAAACGTCAGATACGAAGCGCTGCTGCAAAGTCGACAGGCGCTCCAGCTGAACAATTTTCTCCTGCAGCGAGTCAGCCATCAGGTTGAAGGAATAGCCCAGACGCGCCGCCTGATGCTCACCGTGTACAGACACACGCTGATCCAGGTCGCCAGCAGCCAGCTTCTCCGCCGTAATAGCGGTCTGCGTAATCGGGCGGACCACAAAACGAGTCACAATCCACACCACAGAAAGCACCACAGTAAGCAGTGCACAGAAACCACCAAAAAGAACAAAGTTAATATGCGCAATCGTGGCGGAAGAATCCGTCATATCGTACACAAGGAACAAACCGTAATTAGGGTTCTGAGAAATAGAAATATGTGTACCAACGATAAGCACCGGATAGGTGCGCTCACGATTATTTTCGACAGTAGTCACCGTAGACGTCTGCCAGAAAATACCGTCCTTATCACGAACAGTTTTTTTAAAATCATTCGGAATACTCGAAGAATTCAAAGAATTATTACTGCTCTGCTCAGGAATAAAACCCTGCTTACCTTGACCTTCCAAAGGCACAAGAATCCAATTGCGCTTACCCGAGCTACCCGCGTCCAAGACGGTCAGGGTACGGCTCACATTACGACGAATCTCGCTGTCACTACGGGCTTCAGAGGAGTCCAGCACGCTCTGAACGTTGCGGAAACCACTCTCTGATTCCGCCAACGCCTGGCTCTTCTGATTCTCAAAAAGACTCGATGCAATCTGGCTCGACAAGGACCAACCCACCATCAAGAAGCTCAGGAACATCATGATGCCCGCGGTTCCCAGAGCACGGAACTGCAGAGATTCCTTCCACAGACGCTGAGCGCGCTGGATCAGGTTCCTACGCTGCTTCTGTGCCTTACGCGGCTTGGAAGCGCGGGTACGCGAAGAGGCGGAGGCTACCGCCTCCGCCGTCAAAGCGCCGTGCTCATGGCTCGACTTCGCAACAGACAATCAGGTTATCCCTTCGCCTATGAATAGGTTCCGATTAGCTACCGGAAGATCCCACCAGCTCGGTCGGAATCTTATAGCCAACGCCACGGACCGTCTGGATAAAACGATCCGCACCCAGCTCATCAAACTTAGCGCGCAAACGCTGGACGTGCACATTTACCAGCGAATCGCTCACATCAGTGTAACCCCAGACCATGTCCAGCAGTTCCTGGCGGCTCAACGCCTGACCCGGGTGACGAACCAGCGCGGCCAACAGGTCAAACTCCAGAGGAGTCATCGGAACCTCAGTGCTGTGGTACTTGACGGTACGACCGTCCATATCCATGACAATATCGCCAATGGACACCACCAGCTGACGGCTCTCACGCGGACGCAAACGGGTACGAATACGCGCCAACAATTCAGCGTGCTTAAAAGGCTTAGCAATGTAATCATCAGCGCCAGCTTCAAGACCCTTAACAACATCTTCAGTGTCGCTTTTAGCGGTCAACATAATAATCGGCACATTAGAAGAACGGCGAATTTGCTGGCACACTTCAATACCGTTCATGCCAGGAAGCATCAAATCCAAAAGCACCAAATCGGGAGTGGAGCGCATAAAAGTTTCAAAAGCGCGGCTGCCATTTTCGCAGAAAACAGCGTTAAAGCCCTCTTGCGCGAGCACGAGGCCAATCATTTCCGCCAGAGCATCATCGTCATCAACCACCAAAATGGTGTGTGCGTCGCTTGCGCTCACAGTACCTCCCTAAAGAATTGTCGTAAATACTTACATAAAAATGCTGATTATCTAATCATACCGCGCACTCGGCCAATGCACGGGCACACTCTGTCACCCGAGCCAGCGAAGCCGTGGCATCCAGCATACTTACCGCGGCTGAAGTCATCCCAGCAGGCACGGAACCGCTCTGAATACGCTCATCAGGCATCAAACCTACCGCACTCAACTGCGTCGGCTCAAGACCAACCTCACGCCACAGGCTGTACAGGCGGCGCACCTGATCAGGAACCCGTGCAGAAGTCACCACCGGCAGCCACAGCTGGGTCTGCGCATCCAGAAGCTGCGCGACGGGCTCCCAGGAACGAGGGTCGCTCAGCGGCGGAACCTGCAGCGTGCCGGGCCCTTTGAGGCGGGCGCGATCAGGATGCAACAGCAAAGCGCAGGGAGCGCCGTCCTCAACACGCATCGCCTTCACAAGGGCCAACGCGTCAAGGGCGGGGCGGGACTGGCTCAGCAGCTTCAGCTCCTGCACAGGCTTGAGCGCGGTGCCATCCACGTCCAGGATGAGCTGCAGATTCAGCTCGGCGAAACGCTCCGAGATACGGCGGTACACCTGCTGATAGTAGTGAGGTTGCAACGCCGACAGGGAGCGGAAGCCACTCACCGTAGGGATGGCCCCCTCCAGCAGACGCTGAAATTCGGATTCATCCAGCTGCACGGCAATCAGCGCCCGCGGAGCTTGCAGAGCCTCGCGCAGAGAACCCATCCAGCGTTCCAGGCCTTCCAGGAACGACTCCAGCAGGTCACGGCTCGCCCCTGCATCACTAATGGCACGCTCGCCGCCGGGCAGATAGATACTGGCGGCAAGAGTCAGCGGACCGACCAGCTGAATCTTATACACCGCAGCGGAACCCTCAGCACTGGAAGTGAACCTCTTCTTCTGCGCACCCACACGGTCAGCGAGAAGATTGATATCCGAAAGCAGACGGTCCTGCGCCAAGGCAGACTCGCGTGCTCCCCTGCCGCCGCTATGCACCATGCGCCAGCCAAACGAGGCACCGTCAAAAGCAAGTCCCTCGCACACCGCCAGGGTGCGTGCCAGAGGAGTACTCCGCCAGCCCAGCGCCGGCAGATGCGGCAAGAACGGCAGGTGCGGGGCACCCAGCTCCCCTTCCACTCGAGACATTGCTTCGCCCAAATCATCGCCGGGAAAATCGCCCAGTCCGCTGGCGCGCACCGGCGGACGCTCCGTAGCGAGCGCGGCGAGGTCCTGTTCGGTCAGTTCGTCCCCTTCGGGGGCACGGTACTCACCGGGCAGTAGCAGGCGCTCCGGCGTCGGTTCAGTACGGACGTTCTGGCGGTTGGAAGATTGAGCGGGCATAGGAGTGTGTCCAGAGGGGTCTGATGGAGTACAGGTTCAAACGCAATGATGCGAAAGTTGCGCGGTACTAGCCTTCGGAGTTCTCGGCTTCAGTTGCCTCGCCGTCCTGCTCAGCCTGCTCGTTTGCGATGCGCACGTGGTGACGAATCACCTCAGAAATAATGAAGTTCAGGAACTTCTCCGCGAATTCCGGGTCCAGGCTGGATTCCTTCGCCATGGCACGCAGGCGAGCAATCTGCGCCTCTTCACGGCCAGGGTCGCCGGCGGGCAGGTTGTGCTTAGCCTTCAGGATGCCCACCCGCTTGGTCGCCTGAAAACGCTCCGCGAGGATGTGCACCAGCGCTGCATCGAAGTTGTCGATGGAGCGGCGCATGGCGAAGAGCTCCTCGTAGATCTCCGGTGCGACTTCATCGCCCATGGAGGTGGCGTGGGGGTCAAATTCGCAGGAAGTGTTTTCGGGGGTCATCGGTCTCTCCTCAGTTCGGTTGTGGTCTTCTGTGTGTTCCGCCCAAGCAGGATGTTGCAGCAACGGTTGGCAATAGCGGGGTGTGCGGCTGCGGCAACGGGGCGGGAACAGCTGAGTGTGGCTATTCTGAGCGGCTATTCGGCGCTGGTTGAGGCGCCGGCAGACAGGGTTTCCTGAATGTCTTCGCGGTCCAGCGAGTAGGCGCGGGCGATAGTGGACTGGCCCAGCACGCGGGTGCCCTGGTAGAGCACCATGGTCTGCCCCGGTGCCACACCGGAGAGCGGATCCAGGAGGCGCACTACGGTTTCCAGGCGCAGCGCGCCTTCTTCTTCAGCTTCGGGGTCGGGTGCCCAGGTCATGTACGCCTTGGCGCGGACCGGGTCGGCGTGCGCGCGCACCTGTGCGGTCACCTCGAACTCTTCGCTGCGAGCGCCCAGATGCGCGGGCTCTTCCAGGAAGCGTGCCGCCTGTTCCACGGGGACGCCCGCCCAGGTGGCGCGGATACCGCGGATTTCGTGCACGGCAAGTAGCTCGCGGGAGCCGACGATGACTTCATTTTCCTTGGGGCGCACCTCAAGCACGAAGCGGGGCTTGCCGTCGGCGGCGGGGCGGCCCAGCGCCAGGCCCTTACGCTGGCCTACGGTGTACGCCTGCGCGCCGGGGTGCTCGCCGAGCACCTCGCCGTGGGTGTCTTTGATGAGGCCGGGGCGCATTGTGATGTGGTCGCCCAGCCAGGCGCGGGTATCACCTTCGGGGATGAAGCAGATGTCGTAGGAGTCTGGCTTCTTCGCCACGGAGAAGCCGCGCTCTGCCGCCTCCGCACGCACCTGTGCCTTGGAGGGGGTATCCGCCAAGGGGAACCAGGCGTGCTTGAGCTGTTCGTGGGTGAGCACGCCGAGCACGTAGGACTGGTCCTTGGCCCAGTCGGCGGCGCGGTGCAGTTCGCGGTTGCCGTCTTCGGTGGTGATGACGCGGGCGTAGTGGCCGGTCACCACGGCGTCGAAGCCGAGCGCGAGGGCGCGTTCGAGTAGCGCGGCGAACTTGATCTTTTCGTTGCAACGCATGCAGGGGTTGGGGGTTCGGCCGGCTTCGTATTCGGAGATGAAGTCGTCGACAACGTCTTCCTTGAAGCGTTCAGAGAAGTCCCAGACGAAGAAGGGGATGCCCAGCTGGGAGCAGACGCGGCGGGCGTCCATGGAGTCTTCGAGGGTGCAGCAACCGCGGGAGCCGGTGCGTAGGGTGCCGGGCATGCGGGATAGGGCTAGGTGAACGCCGACTACTTCGTGTCCTGCTTCTACGGCACGGGCTGCGGCGACTGCGGAGTCAACGCCGCCACTCATAGCTGCAAGAATTTTCACTGCCTATCCTTCTGTTGTGTTGAGCTTCTAGGAACGTTCGGAGCGTGCCCTGTGTGCGGGCGGACTTTCCGTTACTGTAGCTACCCATTGTACGCAGGGGCTCGGCGGGATATTGGGCAGTGCACCCTCAGCCCGCCCTCAGCGAACGCTGAGATTGCAGGCTGAGGGCGGTTGGGTATCTTCTCTTCTGGCTTTCTAGTGCCAGCGGGATGCGTCCGGCAGTTGCGAGGACAGTCCCGCCTTTGCTGCCTGTTCGTAGGCGGAGGGTAGTGCCGCGATGAGGCGTGCAATATCGGCTCCGGTGGTGGAGTGGCCGAGGGTGAATCGCTGGGCGCTGCGGGCGGTGTCTTCGTCCATTCCCATTGCCATGAGCACGTGGGAGGGGCGGGTCACCCCGGCGTTGCATGCGGATCCGGTGGAGCTGCTGATGCCCTGCATGTCCAGCAGGAAGAGCAGGGTGTCGCCTTCTGCGTTTTCGAAGGTGAAGTGGGCGTTGCCGGGCAGTCGCTTCTGGCCGGGGTATTCTTCGGTGAGCGGGTTTTCGCCGCTCAGGTGTGCCTGCGGGATGAGCGCGCTAATTGCCGCAACGAGTTCGTTGCGTAGTGCGGCGATGCGGGCGGATTCTTCGGGAAGGTTCTCGACCGAGTGCACGGCGGCCTCTGCGAAACCTGCGATGGCGGGCGCATCGATGGTGCCGGAGCGTACGAATCGTTCCTGGCCGCCTCCGTGAAGCACGGGGGTCAGCTGCACGGCGCGGGTTGCGACCAGCGCGCCGATGCCCATGGGGCCGCCGATCTTGTGGCCCGAGATTGCGAGGGTCGCTACCCCGCTGGCGTGGAAGTCGATAGGCACCGCGCCGAATGCCTGCACAGCGTCCGAGTGCACGGGAATACCGTATTCAGCAGCAATGGCGGCGATTTCGGGGATGGGCTGTACGGTACCGACTTCGTTGTTCGCCCACATGACGGTCACGAGGGCAACGTCTTCGGGGTTCTTCTCGATGAGTTCGCGGACGGTCTGCGGGTTGACGCTACCGTGCTCGTCTACGGGGATCCATTCGAGCTGCGCGCCCTCTGCCTTTTCGAGCCATTCGCAGGTTTCTTCCACGGCGTGGTGCTCGATGGAGGAGACGAGAATTCGGGTGCGCTGCGGGTCTTCTTCGCGGCGCTTCCAGTAGATGCCCTTGACCGCGAGGTTGTCCGCCTCGGTGCCGCCGGAGGTGAAAATAACCTCGGCGGGGTCCGCTCCAACAGCGCGGGCGATGCGTTCGCGGGCGTACTCGACGGTGGCGCGGGCATCACGTCCGGTAGCGTGCAGGGAGGAGGGGTTGCCGCCGTTGCGCATCTGTTCGACCATGGCGTCGATGGCTGCGGGCAGTACGTCGGTGGTGGCGGCGTGGTCGAGGTAGACGCGGCCGTTCTGACGGTTGGTTTCTGCGCTCATGGTTCCTCCTACTGGGTTGTTTGGCGGCTTTTTTCGCCTCGCTTATTTTATCGCGCCCTGTCCGAGCTCTTCTAGGTGTGTTCACCTGCGGCTGGGTCGGCGAGCGCTACTGCCCCGGGACGCTCAATGCTGGTCGGGGGCTGCGCGGTACACTTAGGAACGTGTTCAAGATTCTTTTCTATACCCCTGAGATTCCCGGCAATACCGGCAATGCTATCCGTTTGGCGGCAATTACTGGCGCTGAGCTGCACCTGGTGAAGCCGCTGGGCTTTAACTTTGATGATGCGCATCTGCGCCGCGCGGGTCTGGATTATCACGACCTGGCGGTGGTGACGGTGCATGAGACCCTTGAGGATGCGTGGGAGGCTCTGGCTCCGGAGCGTGTTTTTGCGTTCACGACGACTGCTTCGAGGTCCTATGCGGATATTAAGTACCGTCCCGGTGACGTGTTCATGTTTGGTCCAGAGTCGGTGGGTCTGCCCGCTGAGGTTCAGCAGGATTCGCATGTGACTGAGCGGGTGAAGATTCCGATGAAGCCGGGTCGCCGTTCGCTGAACCTGGCTAATTCTGCGTCCATTGCGATTTTTGAGGCGTGGCGTCAGAACGGTTTTGAGGGAGGCGCTATCTAGCATGGCTACAGCACACCATAATCTGCCGGGGCCTCTGGTTCAGCAGATTCTGGAGACGCGCCCTCCCCTGGCTGAGCAGATTCGCCTGGACCCGCAGAATAGGGAGTTCACGGAGCAGGGTTGGGAGCCGGTTTATTCGGCGTCGCCTCATGCCCGTATTGTGGTGATTGGTCAGGCGCCTGGGCGTGCCGCGCAGGAGAGCCGCATCCCGTGGAATGACCCGAGCGGCGTGAAGTTGCGCGAGTGGATGGGCGTGACGGCTGAGCAGTTCTACGACCCCGACCTGATTTCGCTGTTGCCGATGGATTTCTATTACCCGGGTAAGGGCGCGCACGGCGATAACCCGCCGCGTAAGGATTTCGCGCCGAAGTGGCATCCGCAGCTTCTGGAGCTGATGCCGGATGTGCAGCTGATTCTGCTGGTGGGGGCTTACTCTCAGAAGCACTACCTGGATGGTGTGCACGCCCCTAAGGCGCAGAAGAATCTGACGGAGACGGTTCGTGCGTGGGAGTCTTATCTTCCTAAGTTTCTGCCGCTGGTGCATCCTTCGCCGCTGAATTTTAGGTGGCAGGCGAAGAACCCGTGGTTCGAGCAGGAGGTTGTCCCGGCTTTGCAGAAGCGTGTGAGTGAGGTTCTCGAGGGCGTCTAATTCTCCCCTAATCTGCAACGCCAATACAGTTTGCTGTGCTAACGAAAGAAAGCTCCCACCCCGCGTATGGGGTGGGAGCTTTCTTTCGTTACACCATGTGGCACTCTATTTGAAGTTAAAGTTACTGAACGGTAGAGCCGGCTGAGCGGGTGTTTCCCAACCGCGTTTCTACCTGTTCAGAGGCAGAGTGCGTTTTACTTCTGGCTGTTTACTTCTGGCTGTCGGCGTCGCCCAGGGTCACGGTGATGTCATGGGTGGAGGAGCCGCGCTTAATCTTCAGCTTCAGATCAGAGCCTGCTGCCGCGGCACGCACGGTACCGTTGAGCTCGTCGCTCTTAGTCACAGCGTGGCCGTCGGCTTCAATCACGACGTCGCCGGATCGCAGGCCTGCCTTCGCGGCGGGGCTGTTAGATTCTACCGAGGCAATTTCCACGCCACCGGGGATGAGCTTGGACGAGCCCGAACCGGTATCCGCGGGGCTGTTCTTTACGCTCGCGCCCAGGTAGCCGTGGGTTGCCTTACCCTTGGCGATGATCTCGGAGGAGATGCGCTTGGCGTAGTTGGAGGTAATGGAGAACGCCATACCGTCGGCGGCACCACCGTCCTGGCTTGCTTGGCCCTGCGCGTTGATGCCGACCAGTTCGCCCTTGAGGTTCACCAGCGGACCGCCGGAGTTACCGTGGTTGATGGGCACATCAACCTGAATCATGGGGATGTAGTTCTGGCCCTTCGCATCAGCGGGCTGCACGCGGTTTGCGTTCGAGACTACGCCGGCGGTCACCGATTCGCTACGACGATACGGCGCGCCGAGGGCAACCACTGCCTCGCCAGAGACCAGCTTGGAGGAGTCGCCCCAGGTGATGGGTTGCAGGTCCAGACCGGAGGGGTTAATCTTCAGGACCGCTAGGTCAGCAGCAGCGTCCAGGCCCACCACGGTTGCGGTGCGCACGGTACCGTCGCTCAGGCGAACCTCAATGGTGGATGCTTCTCTGGAAGATTCGAGGGTAACCACGTGGTGGTTGGTGAGGATGTGGCCGTCCTTGTCGAGGACGACACCGCTACCGCCGCCGGAGGTGGAGCCGCTTGAGGCCATGATGGTCACGGTGGAGGGCAGGACCTTCTTCGCGGTTTCTGCTACGCCTGCCACGGTGGAAGAGTTGCTGATATTGGAGCTCACGGAGCCGCGCGAGGAGGAGCTGGAGGAGCTGTTATTCGATGCTGCGATGCCGCCTCCGACGCCCGCGCCAACGCCACCGCCAACGAGGGCGGCGAGCAGAGCTGCGGTGAGCACAACACCTGCGCCGTAACGCTTGTTATGGTCGGTGTTCTGGGGTGCAGACTGCGCCGACGCAACCTGCGCGGCAGCAGCCTGGGGGTAGGTGTAGCCGGGAGAAGCATATGCTTGCGGGTATGCGTTCTGACCCTGCTGCTGGTTTGCGGGCTGGTAGCCTGCCTGTCCGTTCACGTTCTGCAGGGGACGGGTTGCATCCGTGACGCCGTCATTGCCGCCGTAGGACCATCCATTGTTTTGAGTCATGAGTTCTCCTAGAGTCGTGCGTATGCGTCACCCTGGGCACACGCTATCTTTCTACTGTAGAGGGTGTTTCATTGCGTTCTATATCTTTTTGCTGTTGGTTATCGGGGAGTTCCCTGGGAATTTTCCTCGCGCCCTTTCATCGGCAGCTGATGAGCCGGTCTTGAGGCACCCGGCGATTCACCCGACGGCTAGTTTATTTTGGGGCTTTGTTCGCTACTCACTCTCAGGTTTCTCTTTTAAAGCGCCCAGTTTTTCTCCACGGTTTACACAGCATGACGCTTCTTGGTACACAGCTTGAACACAGGGTCAGTCCGTAATGTTGAAGGCACATAGAGCAGAGAACAAAGGCAAAGGACAAAGGTAAAGGAGAAGCCCATGATGATCGGAACCCTGATTTTCTGTGCGGTCTTGGCAAGCTCCATCGGTATTGGTGCGGGTATTGTGGCGTGTTGCTCGGGAATGGTGTACCGCCGTCATCGTGCGGAGAAGGCCTCCGAGCTGGCTCAGCAGATGGCTACCCACGCACTGACTGCCGGTAGGTAGCGTATAGAGTTTGATAGTTTTCCGGGGCGGGAGATGAGAGCCCTGCACCGGGAGGGGCGAGAATCCCCAGTATGTCCCGAAGGGTCGGTGTGAGGACCGGCCCGGGTGTGATAATGAGTTGAGTGATGATTGATGCGGCGTGAGCCCCTACATGGGGCGCACGCCGCATCGTCTTTTAATTGTGAGGCGGATACGGGAAGCACTGGCGGAGAGCACCCGGTACCCCGGCTACTTCCCTTTTAGTATGCGGTAAGGCAACGGCGTTGCGAGCACCCGGGATTTAGCTGGGTTATGGTGAAGTCATGAGGATTATTTCTGCTGTTTTCGCTCTTGTTGGCGCGCTGCCGGTCATGCCTGCAGCGGTGGCGTCTTCTTTGGATGGCGCAACACGCCTGTATGCATTGCTTATATTTGTTCTGATCTGCGCGGCGGTAGCGTTTTTCGCGTCGTTGAGCCCTTCGCGCCGTCGTGCGCGTGAGATTAGGCGGCAGGTATTGCAACAGCAACAGAACCAGGCGATGAATCAGCAGGTACCGCCCCCGCAGGCACCCAATCAGCAGGTACCCCCTCAGCAGGTACAGGGCGCGGTGAGCTACCCGATGCATTACCAACCGAAACCGGCACAGCCCGGTGGTAGCGTTCAGCAGCCGGCACAGCCCCCGATCCCCCAGCAGGATCAGGCTGTCGAAGCTCAACAGGCTCAGGCACAGCAGACTCAGTCGCCTCAGCCTCCTCAGCAGCCGGTGGCGGCGCCATCCCCGTTGGAGCCGATGCAGGCCGGTGGTGTCTCCGGTTCTTCGGCACAGAACCACTCGGCACAGAACCACTCGGCACAGAACCACTCGGCACAGAACCACTCGGCGCAAAACCATTCAGCAGAAAGCCAGGAACAGCAGAGCATGCCCCAGAACACCCCGGCGCAGCCTGAAGAGCGCCCGCAGCAGGAGACCGCCCAGCAGTCTCCCAAGAGTAACCCGGCGCCCTCTGACCATTTCTCTTTGAGCACCAACTTCAAGCTCATTCCCCCTCTAGAGAATGCGCAGCGTAGCCGCTACCCCATGGTGCTTTCTGTCAGTACATCAGAGGATGAGGTCTTTGCGCTGCCGTCGATTAGCGGTGTGCCGCAGCATCTGCTGGTCGGCACGCAGGAGAATCATGTTCCGCTGAATCAGCGTCCGCGCCGGCAGCAGATCGATATTCTTGAGAACTATCTCATGCGTGCAGTCATGAACCTGCAGACGCTCGAGCGTGCGCAGGTTTCTCCGTTGCACTGTTTCAAGGAGACTGCCCAGGCTGACCGCGCGGTGCTTGCCGCCGAGCTGGAAGAAACCATCCGGGTATCTCAGCTGAAGCTGAGCGGGGCGCTGGAGTTCTATACGTCCCTGCCTCGTCTGGCGGATACCCCGGGTTCTTTCGCGTTTGCTCGCGATCATGCGCTCTCCCTGAGCGCCACCGTCATTAGCCTGACCGAGGAGTGCTTTGAGCGTACCTTCCGTTGGCGTCTGCTGGAGGATACCCTCCCAGATTCTTTGAGCGACCGCCTGTATGCGGTGCGTTATCTGCGTGAGAGCGCACAGAAGCTGGCGGCTTTTGTGGAACTGAGCGAATTTGACCGCGCTATGCAGCTTGCCGAGACATGGAAGAAGACTGCTCGTAAGGATTCGAAGATCGATGAGGCCAAGGTCTGGAATGAGATGACCGAAGTCGCCTTTAACGTTCTGCCCGAGTTGCGAGAGCGGGCGTTGAAGGGCGTTCAGTCTACGTTGGAGTTTAGCGAGCTTTTCTACCGTTCCGGCGATGATGGTACGCACCGTATGCTCCGTCCGGAACAGCTAAGCGAGTTTGAGCTCAAGGGCGTGCAGTCCACGCTGGAAGAGCGCCTGGAGAAGGTGCGTCTTGAGCTTCAGGATGCGGAGTTCTGCGCCGCTGTCTTGTGCCTGCAGGCGCGCTCTGTCATTGAGCTTCTCCAGGAGCTTCTGCAGGTTGAGCAGGACGGCGTTCTGGCGGAGGTTGTGACCGATTTGCGAGCGCTTGCTCATGACTCGCCCGACCTTGCCGAGCAGCCTATCCAGACGTTGACGTTCAGCCGCGAACAGTACGCCCCGGATGGGGAGGATCTTCCGACCATTGGCGAGCGCATCCGTTCCCTCTCGAGTGTTCCCGAGGTTCTGGCGTTCGTTCACTACGAGGGACCGGTGCTTCTGGTGGGCGTCTCGGATCCGTATAAGGCGTTTTCCGGGGAAGGCTCCTTCGAGGGTCTGCTTTCGGAGGAGAAGAGACTATCTTCCATGCCGTTGTCTGTGTTGCGCACCCATTCGAGACTTCTGAAGCAGGTGCTTCGTCTGCAGAATCTGCGTTTGGAGCTGGCGTGGGTGAGTAGCTGTAGCGGCTACATGCCTTTGAGCCTGGTTGAACGGTATTACGTCGGCTCCTCTGCCGGGGATGAGGATTTGAAGGAGCTGACCGAAAATATTGAGGCGCTCGCTGAGCTTCTGGATGCCCATTCTAATTCCCAGGTGTATAAGGGCCGTGGCGTGCCGACTACGCCCTTTTTGTGGTCACAGATGCGAAAGCAGGCAGAACGCAGTTCTAGGTTGCTGAATTATGTGCAGTTCTTGGGTTGGATGTTCGCCTCGTCTTCGCGAGTTCAGGTGGTGAACGGCATAGCGCAGAGTATCCACGATGTTGATGCCGCAGAGGTAGTGGAGCACCTGATGAGCAATCTGAAGATTGCGCGTCGGCGCTAATCACTGAATAGCCGGTGAGCCGGGGTCTGGCGTGAGGCTAGACCCCGGCTCTCCTATATACCGGCTTTCCTGTATACCGGCTTTCCTGTATACCGGCTTTCCTGTATAAAGCCTGGGAAGACGGTAAACGGTCGGCAAACAGCGGCGCAATATTCTCGTATCTGTGCGTCTGTGTAGCTATGCCACCGCTACACTAATAATGTGACCAGCACTAAGGTGTGCGTTGAACAAGCACACCGTGAAGTGCAGGTCCGTTCATACTTCACGACAACGGAGGAAAGACCATGACCGAGCACGCCTTTGCGCGTCAGATTCGTCCCGCACGCCCTCGCCTGCGCACTATCTTGGGTGCCACAGTGCTGGCGGCAGGTCTTTCTTGTGCCCCGGTGGTTTTGCCGGCTGGTTCTGCGTTTTTGAGCACATCGGCGCAGGCTGCTGACCCGATGCAGATTACGGGCACCACCGTGTACGATTCCACGAACTCTTTGGGTGATACCGCTACCCTGAAGTCTAAGATTTCTGCTCTGTCGAAGAAGCACAACGTGGATTTGCACGTTGTGGTCATCGATAAGTTTGAGAACCCGTCTACTTCTTCGAGCTGGACGAAGGCGCTTGCTACGAAGAACAATTGGGGTTCTGCCGATGTGGTGCTGGTGATTGCTACCGAGTCTCGCCAGGCGTATTTCTTGGCGGGTAGCACGAAGACCCTGTCGAGCGATCAGCAGACGAAGGTGTACCAGAACTACATCAAACCGAAGCTGCAGAATAGCGACTATTCGGGTGCGGCGCTTGCCGCGGTTGAGGGTATCGAGGCCCAGAAGGGCGGTAGCTCTTCGGGTGTTGTAACCAGCGTGCTCGGTGTGGGTGCTGCGGCGACCGTGGGTGCTGGCGGTTACGCGATGTACCGCCGCCGCAAGAAGAAGAACGCTCAGCAGCAGCCTCAGCGTTCCTACGGTGCGCCTCGTAACTACTCCCCCATTCCGGAGGTTCCGCTGGAGGAGTTGCGCACTCGCGCCGGTAGCGCCCTTCTGCAGGCTGATACGACGATGAGCCACGCGAAGCAGGAACTGGATTTTGCGCGCGCACAGTACAGCGATCAGCAGGTTGCTGAGTTCGCTCAGGAGATTGCGCGTGCTGAGGATCTGATGCGTAAGTCCTTCCAGCGTCAGCAGCTTCTGACCGATAGCATCCCGGATACTGAGGCTGAGCAGCGTGCCTGGTTGACTGAGATTATTGATAACTCTCAGGAAGTCACCCGTATTGCTCAGGAGCAGGACGCTAAGCTGGCTCAGTTGCGCAACCTGGAGCAGGAGGCACCGCAGGCTATTGAGGCTCTGGCTCAGCGTCTGCCGCAGCTGCGTGCCTCGGTGGAGGAGATTGCCGCCCAGTACCGCGCGTTGAAGGAACGTTACCTGCCCAGCGCACTGGAGCCCATTTCGAAGACTCCTACCCTGTTGGAGTCGAACATGGTGCTGTGCGCTGCGGAGGTTGAGAAGGCTCAGGCGACCGTTGCGACCGCTCGTTCGGAGGCAGTTGCTCACCTGCGCACCGCTGAGGAAGCCGCCTCGCAGATTCAGACTCTGGGTGCGGCAGTGAATACCCGCTCGCATGAGCTGGAGCAGGCTCAGCTGGGTCTGAGCACCGACTTGCTGAGCATTCAGCGTGACGTGGCTGAGGCGAAGAGCCTGGCTGCTTCTCAGCGTCGCGATGATTTGGGTGCGGTCGCTGCCGGTATGGAGGCGGTGCTCAACCAGGTCAATCAGAGCGCTTCGGCTCGCCCGAATGACCCGCTGACTCTGGCGAACCAGCTGCGTCAGCTTTCCGCCGAGCTGGATAAGGCAATGACGAATATGCGTGCTACCCGTGAGCGTTCTCGTGCGGCTTCGCAGAACCTGGATCGTACGATGCGTTCTGCGTACGCTGCGGTGAACGGTGCGCGTAGCTACATCAATAACCGCCGTGCTGCGGTGGGTCCGATGACCCTGACCGCTGTTTCTGAGGCGGAGCGTCACCTGGGTCAGGCTCAGCGTCTGGCTTCTTCGGATCCGCTGAACGCTATGAAGGAAGCCAACATGGCGATTCAGAAGGCGACCGATGCGCAGAACCGAGCTCAGAGCGAGGTCGGCAACTACTACAACAACCAGAACGACCGCGGCGGCGGCAGCTTCGGCGGTGACCTGGCGAAGGGCCTGCTGCTGGGCGCTCTGATGACCGCGATGAACTCCGGCACCAGTAGCTGGGGTAGCAGCGGCGGCCACAGCAGTGGTGGTAGTAGCGGCGGCAGCTGGGGCGGCGGCTTCAGCGGCGGTGGCGGCGATTGGGGTAGCGGCGGCGGTGACGGCGGTAGCTTCTAACCGCCTCCGATGCTACCGATTCTGTCGGTCGGTTTTTGTAGGTTTTTCTACAGTCTGACCGGCGGGGTGGATAGCTTACCTCACCGCTTTCTTCCCCAGTCGGAAAACACCTGAGGTAATTTACCAAAAGTTTAGGTTGCAGAAATCAGGCGTGCATCATTTTCACAGCATGCACCCAGAAATCTGCCACATAATTAGTTATACGGGCACGGCTCACGAGGAGCGTAGTGCTCCCCCGCAGCCCGTGAACAGAAAGTAGGAGATTATGGCTAAGCAGACCATCTTCGGCCGTATTGCACAGCTCACTAAGGCAAACATCAACGCTCTGATTGATGCAGCTGAGGACCCGGAGAAGATGCTGGACCAGATGGTTCGTGACTACACCAACAACATCCGCGAGGCGGAGGCTGCAGTAGCACAGACCATCGGCAACCTGCGACTGCTCGAAAAGGACCACGCTGAGGACGTCAAGGCCGCTCAGGAGTGGGGCACCAAGGCTCTGGCAGCTTCTAACAAGGCTGATGAGTTCCGTGCAGCTGGCGACGTTGCCAACGCTGACAAGTTCGATAACCTCGCTAAGATCGCTCTGAACAAGCAGTTGCTGGCTGAGAAGGCTGCGCAGGCTGTTGAGCCTCAGCTGACTTCTCAGACTCAGGTTGTCAACCAGCTCAAGGACGGCCTGGAGAAGATGCGCTCCAAGCTTGAAGAGGTCAAGTACAAGCGCGATGAGCTGACCGCACGTCAGAAGACTGCAGCAGCTCAGACCCAGGTGAACGACGCTCTGAAGGCGTTCGACGTTCTGGACCCGACCAGCGAGATGAGCCGCTTCGAAGAGAAGGTTCGCCGCGAAGAGGCACGCGTCATCGGTCAGCAGGAGCTGGCAGCTTCCTCCCTGGATGCTCAGTTCAACACCCTGGACCAGATGGAGCGCGAGACCGAGCTGGACGCTCGCCTGGCCGCTCTGAAGGCAAAGAACGCTCCGGCAGCTCCGGCTCCCCTGGCTGTGGAACTCCCCACCCAGACTCTCTAAGCCTGGAATTCTCAAGCCTGGTCTAGCGCATAGCTTCTTGAGCTAAACCTATAAAGATCCGCCCCGTTCCTGATGAGTTCAGGAACGGGGCGGATCTTTATGCGTTATGGGGTGCGAGCTTTAGTTCGCGTAGATGTACAGGTAACCTGCCATAGCGGAGCGGGTGATGGCTGCCGAGGAGGTGGAGCCGGTACCAATGCCGTTGGAGGCAGCCCATGCCAGAGCCTGGGACGCGTAGCCGCCCTGAGCCTGTGCCGGGGATCCAGCCGCACGGTACATGAATTCAGCCATGGTGGACTCGGTGACAGCCTCCAGGGGGCGGAAGTCGCTACCGCTGATGCCCTGCTGGCTCAGCCAGAAAATCTCCTTGTACGCGGGGTGGTTGACCGGAACATCGCTGAACGGCGAAACAGCCGGTGCGTTCACGGCGGGGCGACCAGCCACGCGGTACAGGTAGGTTGCCAGCTGCGCACGGTTGACCGATGCGTTCGGGCGGAAGGTGCCGTCCGCGAAGCCGAGCATGATGCGGCGATCAGAGTTCCAGCTGATCTCGTTGTAGTTCGGGTTTGAAGAGGACACGTCGGTGTAGCCCAGCGCGGGGGTCTTACCGGCGAAGTCCAGGGAGGACGCCAGGATGTGCGGCAGGTCGTAGTCGTGGTGGCTGAAGCCGTCAATCAGCTTCACGCGGGCGTCGGAGAAGCCAGCGCCCAGGTATGCGTTGTAGCCGGACTCGACTGCGCCTCGTGCGCTCCAGGTGACGGGGTTGGTGTTACCGGAGGTGTCGTTCGCGCCAACCCACCAGTACATGGGCAGACCCTTGGTGGTTGCGTCAGCATCCACGGAGCCGTCCGAGTCACCGCCTGCAACCATGATGGAGCCACCGCCGTTACGCCAGGAGGTGTTGTGGTCGGTCAGCTCGTAGGTGATGAACTCAGCGCCACCGGAGTAGCCCATGGTCCACACCTGGGAAGCGTCCAGGTTGTTCTGGCCGATGAAGGAGGAAGCGAAGGAGCGGAAGAACTCACCGTTGGTGTTCATGTCTTCCCACCAGGTGATGCCGTCGCCGGATGCGTTGGTGTCCGGGGAGATGATCGGCACGAAGACCATGTTGCGGGCGTTAGCGATCTTGCCCATTGCCGCGAGCATACCCTCGTCGGGGGTGTAGACCTTGGACTCGTCACGCTGCCAGTAGTCACCGTCGAAGTAGAAGACCACGCCAACGGGCTTAGAGTAGTCCAGGTTGTTCGCGTACACGTGGTACTGGGAGGTGGTGCCCGCCGGGGAGGTGTAGCTCTGGTAGGTTGCGGAGCTCATGGTGCGGGCACGCTGAGTGTTCTGCTTCTGCTCAGACTTCTGTTCGCTCTTCTGCTCAGCCTTCTGCTCGACCTTGGGAGCGGCGGTTGCCTTGCCCTTGGTGAGCGAGTTGCTCAGAATCTCGGAGAAGTTGTAGTCGAAGTGGCCCGAGCCGTTCAGAACGGTCGCGGAAGCGTTGGTGTAGCCGGCGTTGCGGTAGGCGTTGTAGCCGCCCTCAACGGCCCCTCGTGCGCTCCAGGTCTGCGGGTAGGTCTCGCCGGAGCCATCGTTCGAGTTTGCGTACCAGAACATGGGCTGGGACTTCAGCGCAGCCGAGGGGGTGCCCTCGTCCAGGCCGCCGCCAGCGACCATGATGGAGCCGCCGCCGTTGCGCCAGGTCTGGGGCTTAGTGTTCAGCTCGTAGGTGATGAACTCAGCGCCACCGGAGTAGCCCATGGTCCACACGTTGGAGGAGTCCACACCGTTAGCCGCAATGAAGGAGGAAGCGAAGGAGCGGAAGAACTCGCCGTTACGCTCCATGTCTTCCCACCAGGTCACGCCAGCATCGTAACGGTTGGTGTCCGGGGAGATGACGGGCACGAACAGCATGTTCTGTGCCGCAGCGGATGCAGCCATCTGAGCCAGTTCACCGGAGGGGTCGTAGACCTTGGACTGGTCGTTGCGCCAGTAGTCACCGTCGAAGTAGAAGACCACGCCAACGGGCTTGGAGAAGTCCACACCCTCAGCGTAGACGTGGTACTGCGAAGTGGTACCAGCCGGGGAGGTGTAGGACAGGAAAGTCTGGTTGGTGCGGGTTGCCGCCACACCGGATGCCGCCTGAGTAGCCTGTGCGGTCTGCGCGGGCTGCGCGGCAGGGGTTGCAGCGCTCTGGGTAGCTGCGGGAGCCTGGGTAGCTGCGGGAGCCTGGGTAGCTGCGGGGGTCTGTGCAACCTGTGCCAGGGTGGGCTGAGCGGAAGGCTGAGCCGCCTGTGCGGACTGGAAGGTAGCCGAGGGGGTTGTCTGCTGAGTTGCCTGGGCAGTGTAGGTCTTCTGGATGGGCTGAACCGCGGTCGTTGCGGGAGCCTGCTGAGTCTGCTTTGCCTGTTCTGCCTGCTGGCGGATCTGCACAGCAACCTGCGAGAGGGTGGGCTGCACGGTGGAGGTGAACAGGGACTTCGGAGCCTGGGTAGCTGCGCCGGGGATGTCCTGAACGACGGGTGCGAATGCGGAAGCGGGTGCTACCAGGGTGCTACCGAGCACGGAGGGTACAGCGATGGCTGCGAGAGAGCCAGCCTTAACAGTGCGGGGGCGAAGTGCCATGGGTTGTCCTCGTTGTTGGTGTTTCGTGGGGCGCGGACGCCCGAGAGTGGTTGAGTGATAGGTGGTCTATAGGTGAGAAGCCTATAGGCGGTCGGCCTGCGAATGTGATGCCGCATGGAGCAAGTCCAGTAACCGTCCCGTGTGTGTTGCGGGGGTTTCCTCGTGTGATGGAGGGGTGCAGTATTCATTTCGGAGAGCTACGCGGCGGACCGCGGTGACCACGTACTCAAAGCTACCAGGTCAAAAAGCCTTTTCCAGCGGTTTTTTGGGGCTATTTTTGGGTATCGAACAAGATTCAATCTTAACAAGAGCTTTTTCTAAGCTTCTAGTTTAACTTGAATCACCCTCAAGTAGAGGTTGAATGAGCTATTTTTCCTTGATTTTCCGGGGTTTTTGAGCGTTTTTTGAAAGAGTTTCAAAAAACCCTACAATTAACTTGAATGTTTTATATGTGACCACAATCACTTTCAGAGTGAATTGTTGCACTCGAAGACCATTTTCTTCCAAAAACCGCGGAATTCCGGGGCAAAACGAGTGATTTCCAAGCCCGGAATATAGACACCTTTCGCATATTCCACTTTGAGCATGCACTTTGAGGCAAAAACAGCCCCCTCGCCACTCCCCCACCCAGGCATCCTATCGGACCCCTCATCACGCTCTTGAGACCCGCCCCAGAGCCCCCTTCAGGACCCCTTTCAGATCCCCTTTCAAGGAGCTCAAAAGCAGCGTCTCAAGAAGGCGTAACCACCCTCCAGCAACCGCTCGGAAGTGACTCCACCACCCCCATGGGCACACCCGCTTGAAGCCCCGATAGACGGACTGAGGAATACCTCGAAAGACGCATCGGGAGACGTTCCGAAACCAGTCCAGGGTACTTTCACGACGGTTCTATGAAATTCCGTGAGGAGGTTTCAAGAGGGGTTTCGAGAGGCCGAAAGATCCACCTCAAGCACCCCGGAAGGGGCAGCAGGCTGCCCCCCCATCAGTCTCCCCGAAGCACCGCCCCGACAAGGTTCAGAAGACCCCCTCCGCAGATTACAGAAGGCAGGAGATACGGAGAGGCAGGAGATATAAAGAAAGCCGCCCAGCAGGCGGCAGAAAGGTAGCACAAGAAGAAGAAAAGTAGGCGGCAAATGAAGACAGGTCGCCGACAGGAAAGGTGCAGGAAGGTGGCGAAAGAAGGCAGACCGGCGGTCGGAAGGTGACGGGAGGACAGCAGAAGGAGACAGGTCGGCGGGAGTACGGGTTTTAGGGAATAAAAAAACTCCCGATAGCTAAGCTATCGGGAGTTATCCGTTGCGGGGACAGGATTTGAACCTGCGACCTGAACATTCTGAAAGTTGCCCCTACTAATCTTGCATCGTTGTATCATAGCAGTGCGGGTAACTTTCTGTTACCTGAATATGTTCAGATTCTGAGAGCTTGGAGAAGTCGTGGTCACCGTTGACCTTGACACCCGTGTTGAAGAGGTTGAGGAAGCTGTTTGTCCTCACATCACCTCGAAGTTCCTGTGCGCCCCTGGGTGCCCGACGGGTGGCATTGCATGCTTCACTGCCCAGTGTGCTAACGGCTGCGGCATCTCTGTTGGCTGCAAGTGGTTAGTAGCTTTGTCGCAGCAGTCGGCCCTGGAGGGAAGGCATCCTAGGCCTTACCTCCAGGGCCGTTTTCTTTGAAAGGTAGGCCATGCCAGCTATATCGGTAACTGATTTGTCGGTTGGGTACAAGAATTCCCCAGTAGTGAGCGGCATTAACTTGCAGCTAAATACTGGCAGGATAATCTGCCTCCTTGGACCAAATGGGGCAGGTAAAACCACCTTAATGAAAACGCTCCTTGGTCGGATAAAACCAATAAGTGGCCACATTAGATACGATCAGACAGACATTAGCGAAATGTCAGCTGCAATCGACCATCCAAGCTACTTTCCGTATCTGAGCGGTAAACAAAATGTACAGGTCGTCGCGGCATTCTGGGGTCTGGATGTTGATCCTGAGTCGGCCTTGGATAGTGTGGGCATCGTCCGCGCTGCCCACGGGCGGAAAGCCAAGGACTACTCGACCGGCATGAAGGAACGGCTGGAGCTTTGTCTTGCTTTATTATCTAGACCAAGATTTTTGTTCCTTGATGAGCCACAGAATGGTTTGGATCCAGATGGCATGATCTCCTTGTCTGCGACGCTTCGTCGTTATCGGGACGAAGGGAACTGCGTTGTAATATCAACGCACCTCCTCCATGAGATTCAAGGCGTCCCGGATGAGTGTGTCGTAGTTCGTAACGGCAAAGCTTTGCATATCCCCGACCTCAACGGCGTGAATCTCGCGGACCTATATCACCGGGGGTAGGACCATGCGAATTACTTCAGCTATCCGTGCTTTGCTTACTTACTATTGGAACATCTGGTATTTTCTCGCGGCTATCTTGGGCTCAATGGCGTCACTATTCCTCGGTGCATGGATTTCAAGTGAGGCAAGCGGAACTCCAATAACAGGGGGATACAGCTTCTTCTTTACTGGAACGCAGCCACTAATTTCCCTCGCATTACTCTTTATACTTGATGCTAGGGTTTCCAAGGTCCACTACGGGGGTTTGCCTCAGCAGGTATACATTGCCTGGTTGCCTAGCGTCCTACGCACCATCTGTCGAACACTTTCAATAGTTCTTGTAAACCTACTTAGTGTGCTGCTATTCGATCTAACAATGGTTTTGTCTGGTTCGAAAATGCACTCTGGGCTAGCAACCCTGCTTTGCTTTCTTACCTTCCAAAGTATACTAATTGCTCTGATCTACTCGACATTAGAAAGTCTCTCAAAACCTCCGACTGCCGCGGTAATTTCAGGTGTTCTTCTGTACTTCTGGATAGTGCTACCCGGTAACCTAGCTGACAATGCTACCCCATACATATCAAACGCCCTCCACTCCGTAGGGCTGAATCTCAATGGTACCGCAATCTCGTTCGTAGATATCCAGGAGCAATCAAATTTCGGTTTCTCTGCGCTTATCCCGGTACCAATCCTAATTATTACCTATGTTCTTGTGGCTAGGTTTCGAAGTAAAGGAGCAGTAAGAAAATGAAGTCTTTGTGTTCTATCGAGCGAATTGCAATCATTCGTTGGGTCACGATCGCTTATCTCGGTGCACTAGTTCTTCCGCTGCTGTTTCTCCGTTATGGAAATACCATTGCCGTAGCGCAATCCGCGTTACTCATCATGCTCCCAATTGCCACGGCAGGTCTAGCTTTGTCGCATGCTAAGGTCCCTGCCTCGTACGTCTCGTTTAGTATTCACGATAAAGTTCTGCTCCGGTTCATTGCTAAATCGCTGCTTCTCGCACAAGTAGTTAACCTTTGTTTGAGTCTGCTTTATGTCTCTATCATTGGCGAGCTTGTTAATGAGCGACTGTCGAGTCATACTGCTTTAGTACTTGTTTTCTCTTCGGTTGTGCTAACTCTGGCCTGTTTTGCGCTTCGGCTTTGGACTACTTCATTAGTTTCATGGATTGTTATCATCTTTTTTGTGGTGGCAGGTCTTCCGATTAGCACAGGTGATTTTGCGAACTCACCGATCTTGTTTGCTGTCGTTCCCACGACTTGGATTTTAAAAGGCGTCACCTTTGGCTCCTATATATTTTCTACCGGGTTTCTGTTGGCTGCGATAAGTTCGGGGTTTTTACTAACGTCGGTGAAACGTGCATAGCTATACTTCACTTGGAAAAGCGTATGTGAGGATAGCTGCACTTCCAACGGATAGGTTTCCAAGTGACGGCAAAGCGAAGTCAGCGTTTGCTAAACTGTTCTATCGAATCCCAGTTTGAGATCGGTCCTTGCAAGTTCCACACCTTCGTTTTATTCCGCTATCACGAAGGCTATTTCCGGCTCTTCCGAGTTGAGTGTGGGTGACCAGGTATTGGTCGGGGGTTGTGGGTAGAGGTCGAGGTCCTTGATGATGAGCGGACTTCTACCACCGCGATCTTCAAAGGACCTCCTGTTGACTTCTTACCGTGACGGATCATGGGGCAGCCACACACAGAGCACGATGCAGTATTCACAGGAACGAGGCAAACACGACCAACTGAAAGAGTGACTTTCCCGCACCAGAAAGCCGAAAAGTCACCCAACCAGCAACACGTAGTGTCCTATAACCCAGAAAGAAAGCTCTCCCTGGAAGCCACTGAGGCTTCCAGGGAGAGCAGTCAGAGAGTGCGAAAGACGAATACACCGCTATCAAGCGTGAGGCGGCCGATGGGGGAGTCGTAGGTGGCGAGCGCCGGATCAGAATTGCTCGGGGTGATCGCGGTAGGCATACGCCCACACTGTCACGGCGACAGTCACAGCGCGAGTCCACGCGTCACGGACAGCGTCCAGTTCTGCGCCCTCGAAGCCCTCCGCCAGGAGACGGTGCCCGACCTCCACAGTCGGCGCGATGAAGGCGAGCACGTAGCGCAGAGGCACGAATGGCGTCGAGTCCGCCCCATCCGCCGCGTTCTTCGCCGCGGTCATGTGTCGAGCTCCAATCAGGTACTGGTAGTCCAACCACGCCTGATCCCGCTCGCGCGTGCACATGTCGATGATCCACTGGGCGAATCGGGGCTTTGACGCCTGCGCGTACTCGGGGTTCGGCTGTCCATCCGGATGCGCGGAATGTGCTGCCAGGTAGGTCTTTTGAGCCAAAATCCCGCGCCACGTGTCGACCATTTCCATGGCATGCGGCGCCAGGATGGGTTCTGCTCGCGCGAGCAGCTCTGCGTCACCGGGCTGGACGTGCGCGGCGGCCTCAATCTGGCGTAGATCCTCGAGTGTGAGCGGAGACGTGGGGACGGCATCGGTGCCGTAGGTGTACCCCGACGAGTGGTCGTAAGCGGTCATGCGAACCCCCTTGAACTTATGCGTCAATTGTAGAACGTGCTCTTGCTCAGGTCAAGTCCTGTGGAGTGGTGTAATCGTTTTGTGTCCTTCGGAGTGGGTTATGCGCTGAGTTGGAGTGGGGTGTCCTCCTGCCCGGTGGGTTGTGGTGTGAGTCGTGATTTGGTGAGGATGTCGAGGCTGAGGTAGCGTCGGCCTTCGGCCCATTCGTCGTTTTGTTCGGCGAGGACGGCTCCGACCAGGCGGATGATGGCCTGGCGGTTGGGGAAGATCCCCACGGAGTCGGTGCGTCGGCGGATTTCGCGGTTGAGGCGCTCATTGGGGTTGTTGGACCAGATCTGGGTCCATACCCCGGTGGGGAAGGACGCGAAGGCGAGGACGTCTGCCCTGGCTTGATCGAGGTGATCACACACAGCGGGGAGCTTGTCGTGCACGTAGTCCAAGAGTCGGTCGTATTGAGCGTTGACTGAGGCGGCGTCGGGCTGGTCATACACCGAGTGCAGCATCGCTTTGACAGCGGGCCATAGTGCTTTGGGGGTGACGGACATGAGATTAGCGGCGTAGTGGGTACGGCATCGTTGCCAGGTGGCTCCGGGTAGGTTGGCGGCGATGGCCTCAACCAGGCCCAGATGGGCGTCACTGGTCACCAGGCGCACGCCGGTGAGGCCTCGGGCGACCAGGTCGGCGAAGAACTCGTTCCACGCCGGGCCGGTCTCGCTGGTGGATACGCGCACCCCCAGTACTTCGCGGTGTCCGTCATTGTTGACTCCGGTGGCAACCAGGACCGCGCACGAGACGACGCGTCCTCCTTCGCGCACCTTCATGGTCAGTGCGTCAGCGGCGACGAACGTGAAAGGCCCAGCGTCGTCGAGGGGGCGATGGCGGAACTCGTCCACGTGTTCGTCCAGGTCGGCTGCCATACGTGAGACCTGGGACTTCGATAGTCCTGTGATCCCCAGGGTTTTGACGAGCTTGTCCATGCGGCGTGTGGATACTCCCGCTAAGTAGCAGTCAGCAACCACTGTGATCAAGGCGTTTTCGGAGCGTTTGCGGCGCTGCAACAGCCACTCTGGAAAGTAGGTGCCTGAGCGTAGCTTGGGGATCGCCACGTCAATGGTGCCGACCCTGGTATCCAGGGGCCGGTAGCGATACCCATTGCGCTGGGCCTGACGCTGCGGGTCTTGTTGGCCCCACTGGGCCCCGCACACGGTGTCAGCGTCCGCTGATAGCAACGCGTTAATGACGTGCTGGAGCAGGGAACGCATCAAATCTGGGGATGCCTGGGACAACGCCTCGCCAAGCATGCCAGCAGGGTCGATAATATGAGGAGCGGTCATCGTTGTGCCTCCAAATCATTTCGAGTCAGAAGTAGAAGAGCTTTCTCGAAGGATCACACGGTGACCGCACCCATCACAAGCAACGGGCCGATCACCACACGGTTACACCACTATGCGGGACGCTACTCTTTCACCCGCTTAGTTACCGCCTGTTTGAGGCTAAGCGGTATATCGAAAACGTTGGTATATCAGTCAAAACATAGTGTGTTGCCGCCTCTACCGCCTAATTTCTAAAAAGTGTACACGCGAGTGTTCATCTTCCTACATATGCGTGTGTATATATAAAAGTTTTCGGTTTTAGGCGGTAAAGGGTTGGGATTCGGTTGAGATACGAGGGAAAATGCTATACCGCTTTTGCATTTTCAGGCGGTAAACAGCCGGTATCAACGCCGATTAGGCGGTGAAAATCCTCCTCTGCAACCTCCCTCCCACGAGATCATGCACGAGCGAAGATAGTCATACGCCCCGAAGGGGCGTTGGATGATAGTCCTCGATGTTGGGTGATAGTCCCCCCTCCCCCCACCTCGACGACGGGCCTGAGTTTGGCTGAAAGGTAGGGAATAACATAGGGATTCGGTCTCGTCAGGGCAAAACAAAACCCGGTATCTCAGCGACTTTTCGTTGAGATACCGGGTTTTTCTGGTTGCGGGGACAGGATTTGAACCTGCGACCTCCGGGTTATGAGCCCGGCGAGCTACCGAACTGCTCCACCCCGCGGCGACTCATACAACTATACAGACCCCAAACCGGGCATGCAAGCCAAAAACGCGATTTGTAACCAAGCACACAAAAATAGGGGCTGTTGGGTAGAAAGCAGTTGGGTAGAAAGCAGTTGGGTAGGAATAGGGGCTACGGGGCAGTGCCAGGGGTAGAACATACAGGAACGGGGTGGAAGTGAATCACTTCCACCCCGTTCCCGCAGAGATGTTCCCGCAGAGACCGCTAGAGCTAGTCGGTAGGAGCCGTATCCAGTGCAGGCCCCGGATCTAGAGCGAGGACGCTAGACCCATGAGCCTCCGGTATGGGCTACTCCCCCGCTGTCTCTTAGGCTTAGCCTCTTAGTCTTAGCGAGAAGCCGAGGCGCTGGCGCTGGGCTTCGCGCTTGCGGGGGCGCTTGCAGAAGCCGCGGCACTGGGAGCTGCAGAGGCGCTCGGAGCCGCAGAGGCACTGGGCGCTGCCGAAGCCTTAGCGGAAGCCGCGCTCTGCGCCTCCTCAGCCTCCAGAGCCTTCTTCACGGCTGCTTCCAGACGCTTCTGAGCCTCACCGTAGGCAGCCCAGTCGCCCTTCTTCATCGCCGCATCAGCATCGGTCATCGCCTTCGAGGCATCGTTGAGAGCCTGCTTCAGCTCCGAAGACTGCGAAGCCGACGAGCCACCGGTCGCAGCGCCCGAAGAACCAGAGGTACCAGAGGAGCCAGAGGCAGAAGCCGAGGGGCTAGCCGCCGAGCCGTCCAGCTTCGCACCCGAAGAGCCACCAAACACCTGGTTCAGCGCCTCCTCCAGAGTCGGAGCGAAACCGACCTTATCGCCGAAGCTCACCAGCACACGCTGCAGACGCGGGTACTTAGCGTCACCGCTCGACTGCACGTACACCGGCTGAACGTACAGCATGCCGCCGCCCACCGGCAGAGTCAGCATATTGCCGTTAATAACCTCAGACGAACCGCGGCGCAGCAGGTTCAGCTGGTTCGACACCTCAGCATCAGAGTTGAAAATATTCTGAGCCTGACCCGGGCCGGGAACCACCGAAGAACGCGGCAACTCCAGCAGACGCAGCTTGCCGTAATCGGGGCTACGCTCGCCGTCCTTACCGGTACCGGCATCACCATTAGCCGCCAGGAAGCCGTACATCACGTTACGAGAGTTCGAATCGCTCTGCTGAGGAATGAACGTGGTCGTCAACGAGAAGTGCGCACGAGAATCACCAGGCATCTGCAGGGACAGGTAGTAGGGCGAAATCGGCTGGTTACGATCATTAGTCGGGTCGTTCGGAATCGACCAGACATCGTCACCGGCGTAGAAGCTATTCGCGTTCGTCACGTGGTACTTATTCAGCATGGTGCGCTGAATATTGAACATGTCAGTCGGGTAACGCACGTGGCTCATCAGCGAAGCGTTCATCTCACGGTAGCTCTTCACCGTGCCAGGGAAAACACCCTGCCACGCCTTCAGCACCGGATCCTCCTCATCCCACGCGTACAGGGTCACCGAACCGTCATACGCGTCCACCGTAGCCTTCACCGAATTACGGATGTAATTCACCGAGTTAGAACGCTGAGCACCCGCAGCGGTTGCCGCGTCCTGGGAGCTACCCTGCGCGTAGGGGAACTGATCGCTCGTGGTGTATGCATCCACGATCCACTGCACGCGGTTATTCACAATCGCCGGGTACGGCTTAGAATCCACGCTCAGGTACGGCGCCACCTTACGCACACGGTCCAGCGGGTTGCGTTCATACAGAATCTGCGAACCCTCACGCACCGCATCCGACAGCAGAATGTCAGAGGACTGGAACTTAATCGCGTAGGACAGACGAGCCAGCAGCGAATCAACGCGAGGACCACCGTAACCGGCAAAAGTGTACTTCGCATCGGAGGCGTTGGTTTCCTCAGCAGAAAGCGGACGGTCCAACTCCAGGGTGTCGCCCTTACCGCCCACAATCGAATACTCCGGCGAGCTCATACCAAAGTAAATACGCGGCTCATAATCCTCGCTCAGGGTACCGGTCGCCTTAATACCGGACTGCAAGAACTTCGGGTTACCCGCAGAATCCACCTGGTTACCGTACGCGGCAATCACGCCATAACCGTGGGTGTACACCACGTGGCGGTTATACCAGGAATCGCCGCTCGTCTGCGCCGGGTTCAGCTCACGAGCCGCCAACACCGTATCCTGCGTGGTGTTACCCACCGCATAGCGGTCCACCGACAGCTGCGAATCAAAACGGTAGTACGGGCGGAACTGCTGCATCTGCGCAAACGCCGAGGACACAACATTCGGATCCAACAGACGGATATTCGCAATGGTCGCGCTCGAAGAGCTCAAAGCACCGGCACGGGTATCAATCGTCGCGTCATACGGGGTGGTCTCAATCTTGTCCAGACCGTACGCGTAACGGGTCGCATCAATATTGCGCTGAATGAACTTTGACTGAGCGCCCTGCTCATTCGGAACCACCTGGAAACGCTGAACAATCCACGGGTACAGGCCGCCAGCAACCACGGCAACAATCACCAGCATCGCGGTGCTAATCAGCGGCAGACGCCAACGATTCATCGAAGCAGCCACCACAAACATGATCGCCACCAGCAAAGCAGAAATCGCCAAAATAGCGTTCACCGGAATCGACGAGTTCACATCCGTGTACATTGCGCCAGCCCAGCGGCCCACCTGCTGCTGAGTCGACGAATAACGATCCAGCCAGAAGCTCACCGCACGAGTCAGCAAAAACACAGCCACCACAATCGCAGCGTGACGGCGGAATGCCGACGTGGTACTCACACCACCGGGCTGAACCTTAATACCGCCGTAGAAGTAGTGCATGAACAGACCCGCGAGCGCCGACAGCACCACAGCGGAGGTCACCAGAGTCACCACCATGCGGAAGAACGGCAACGCAAACAGGAAGAACCCGTAATCCAGACCGAACTCGGGGTCAGTCTTACCGAAGGACTGCTGGTTGAAGAACAGCGCGACGGTGCTCCACTGAGTCATCGTCGCTGAAGCAATGAACAGACCCAACAGCAGCGGAACCACAATCAGCAGAACCTTACGCGCCTTATCCACGCTCTCGTGGTAGCGACGCATGCTCTCCTCAGCACGCTGCTGACCAAACACGTCACGCAGCATCTGCTCGGCAGCATCCGTGCCGCTCGTCGGCACGCTCTGATTCGGGTTCGGCGCCTCCTGCGGCTTCTTCTCGGACGCCGGCGCCACATCAGCATGACGGACCGCGTAGGACATCGAAGCCCACAGCGGCACAGCAATCACCACGGCAGCCACCACAAACACGGCTGCCTTCAACAAAATCTGGGTAGTGAACACGGTGCTATAACCCAGCTGATCAAACCACAGCCAGTCCGTGTACACCTGGGACGCACCCACAAAAGCAGCAATGAGCACCGCCACCACAGCAATCGTTGCCTTCAGGGGGCTACGGCGCTTGGGGGCAGGATTCGTCGGCTTGGGATGCGCGGTGTTATTGGTCGACTCAGACACAATTCCTCGCTCATCATACGTTCAGAGAAAATAACTGCCTTTAAGTATCTCAGAGGTGACGCAGAAGGGCAGAACCTCGTAGAAGCTCGGGGCGAAATATGACCGGTTGAGAGGTTTTGGGGCGCGAAATGCTGAGATGAGAGGTGCTGGCGAGGATTACGGAGACGCAGACGAGGACAGAGAATAGGGCACAGAACAGCCCCGGTACCGTAAAGTACCGGGGCTGACTTCTACGCTATACGGGTGAGAACCTTGCGGAGAAAAACGTTATGTTAGGAACCGCAGCGGGGCAGGGAATCATCCGGGGTGCCGGACTTAATCGCCTCGACCGTCTTCACCGCCTCATCCAGGGTCGACACCGGCACAACCACCATCGTGCCGCGCACCTGACCGGCGTGATAGTAGTTGAACAGGTCGGGGTCCTGCGCCTGCATCTTCACAATCGAATCGCAGTTCTCCTTAGGCGCCAAGAAGTAGCGCGCACCGTAACGGCCCGTCGCCAGAATCTTGTACTTGATACCGCCAATTGCGCCGACCTTACCGTCTGCATCAATCGTGCCGGTACCCGAAATGTAGCTGCGGTACGGGTCGCCTCCGGCATCCTCATCGGCGAGCAGAGTACCCTCGCTCAGCTTATCCACCGTACCCAGCGCCAGCATCAGACCGGCGCTCGGGCCGCCCACACCGTCCAGGTTGTACTGCACGTGCGCCGGCAGGTCATAGCTCTGCTTCAAACCCGCGCCCAGAATCCAGCGGCTATTGTCGCTGGAACGAACCGGGGTCAGCTTAAAGGTCTGCTGCTTGCCGTCACGTTCCACGGTCACATCAATCGGCGAGCCGTTCGAAGCGTTCACCGCCTTCGGAACATCGGTGAGAGTCTCAATCTGCTTCTCCCCCACCTTCACGATGCGGTCATCAGCCTTCAGCGCGCTTGCCGCCGGGGAACCCTCCACCGTGGAAAGCACCTGAACCTTCTCGGTCACCGCCATCTTCAGCTGGCGCATCGCCGCGACCTTCGCCTGAGTCTGCGAATCAGCCATCTGCGCGCCGGTCGCCGCCGTCGCCTGCTCGTGGCTCACATGCGGGTACAGGGCATCGGTCGGCACCACGAGGCTGCGGTTACCGTCAAACGCCAACCAGCCGTAGAACGCCTCCGCACCGGACAGCTCCGTGTACGGGCCACCCGAAACCGACACCGTGGTCATGTTCATCTTGCCGAACGTCTTATAGCTGGGCGCACCAGAAACCTCAATGACGTCCTTCTCCTGGTACGTTCCGAGCACGTCAAAGAGCGGGCCGGGACCCTCCTTCACATAGGAACTGGGCAGAACAAAAGCACCAGCCAGCAGGGCGCACGTCGCCACAGCGCTCACCGAACGCAAGTTCACGCGGCGCGGCGCAAAACGCGAACGGCGCTTAGCCGCCTTCTCATTACTCTTCACGCTCGCGGAGGCGGCGTTCGACTGCTGCTCAGCATCAGGGGTGGACTTAGTCATGGTTTCTACAGTACCGGATAAACCTGCTTTTCAACACGCGGGCGGGCACCGTTACCCCGCTAAAAATAGAGCCCCAGGAGGCGTTTACGTTCCGACCCGCACCGCGCTTTATCAGCACCGCACGGTGACAGCGGCACGAAAAAAACTCCCAAACCCCGGCCCCAAAGACAAGCTTGTGAGCCCTTAGCTGATTAACCCGCTTCCACAGCGGTGGCACGGGAAATTCTCAGCAAAAATCGGTAGGCTGGACAGCGAGCGGGCCAGCTGCGCCCACCCCCGGATTACGAAAGGCTTCTACATGTCTGAGAACCCCACCGGCGGCGCCTCCAACGAGCGCGACCCCCTCGAAGAATTCATTAAGAAGATGCAGGAGCAGGGCTTCGACCCCTCCGCTGGGGCAACCGGCCAGGGCGGCAAGGGCGCCTCCTCCAACGCGCAGAACCCCTTCAGCGCGCTCTTCGGCGAAGGCGGCCAGAACCCCTTCGGCATCAGCATCGACCCCGAAGACCTGAAGAACATGGGCATGAGCTTTGACCCCGCCATGATGCAGAGCATGTTCGCGCAGGTGCAGGCGATGTTCTCCGGCGCGGGCGCATCCGACAGCCCCAGCGGTGTGAACTGGGATAGCGTGAAGAACCAGACCCGCCAGATGCTCGCCTCCATGGGTGAAGACCCCTCCGTACCCGAAAACCTCAAGCGCGCCGTAGAAGACGCGGCGAACCTCGCAGACCTCTGGCTGGATGCCGTAACCACCATTGAGCGCCACAACCACCCGGTGCAGGCATGGTCCAAGGCGGAATGGGTTGAGCATTCCTTCGACTCCTGGCGCGAAATGGTCGAGCCGGTCGCAGCCGAAGTCACCCAGTCCATGGTCATGCCCGGCGCACCCGAAGACGTGCCCGAAGAGATTTCTCAGATCCTCAACAGCGGCTTCTTGAACAACATTGGTTCCGTAATTTTTGGTGCGCAGATGGCTCAGGCGCTCGCGCAGCTCGCCGGTGAAGTGTACTCATCCACCGACGTGGGCTTCCCCCTCGCACCCGGCTCCTCCGCGCTGTTGCCCAACGGCTACCAGCAGCTCGCCGAGAGCATCGAGGTGCCCCCGCAGGAGATCCTGCTCTACCTTGCCGTGCGTGAATCCGCGCTGATCCGTCTGCACAAGGCAAACCCCTGGCTGCGTGAAGACCTGGTTCAGCTCGTGGCGCGCTACGCCCGCGGCATCCGCGTGGACATGAACCGAATGCAGGACGCCGCATCCCAGGTAGACATGAGCAACCCCGACGCCGTACAGGAAGCATTCGAAGGCGGCATGTTCAGCCCCCAGCGCACCGAAGACCAGGAACTGGCGGTACAGCGCCTGGAGGGTCTGCTCGCCCTCATCGAAGGCTGGGTATCCGTCGTCACCGAGGACGCGACCCGCAACCTGCCCAAGGCACCGCAGCTGACCGAAATCATGGCGCGCCGCCGCATCGACGGCGGCCCCAGCGAGCAGGTCTTCGAGAACCTGGTCGGCCTGGAACTGCGCCCGCGCCTGGTGCGTGAGGCACAGCAGTTCTGGCGCTGGTACGAAAACTCCCACGGCATTGAGGCCCGCGACGGCCTCTGGGACACCCCGGAGACCCTGCCCACCCCCGCCGAGCTGGAAGACTTCACCGCATACGATGCACGCATGAACGAAATCAGCCTGGACGACGTGGACTTCGACTCGGAGCTGCAGAAGCTGCTGGACGGCGGATTCGGCGACGCGCCCGAAGAAAAGTAGAGCTGAGCCAAGTAACGCTGAGCGAAGTAAAGCTGAGCGGCGAAAGTAAATAGCTGACACTCGAGCGGGGGTGGCTTGTGAATGTACAAGCCACCCCCGCTCGAGGTGTTTCGTTTGGTTTTTGATTCTTTGATTTTCGGGAAGCGCGTTAGCCGGCTGGATTTTAGCCGGCTGGATTTTAGCCGGCGCTATTTTCGCCGCGCTCGCCCCGTTCACCTTCAGCACGCGAGCGCCCCAGCGCGTACCCCTCCAGGTAGGCCTGCGCCCGCAGCAGCTGCGGGTAGCGCGCCTCCAGGGCACGGAACGCCGCCGAATGATTCGGCTGCAGCAGGTGGCAGAGCTCGTGGTGAATCACCGAATCCAGCACGTACTCGGGCACGCCCTGCAGCTCCGAGGAGATGCGAATCTGCGTGTTCGCGTAGGTTGCCGAGCCCCAGCGCTGACGCTGGTTGCTCACCCAGCGAATCGACAGCTTCTCGAGCCTGCCCGAGGCGACCAGCTCCGGCAGGTTCTTCTGCGCCAGGTGCAGGGCGCGGGAGCACAGGTACTCGTCCGTGACCGTCAGCTGCGTGGCACGCTCACGGCGGGCGGCACGACGCTGAATGCGCGGCAGCAGGCGGGCAATATGCTCGTCAATCTCTTCGCTCGTACTCGCGGCGGGAATGAGCAGGCGGTAGGCGGGGTTGCCGTGCTCGTCCACGCCGTTGCGCTGCATGCTGATGGTGCGGGTGCGGCGCGCCGAGCGGACCAGCTCAATCTGCGGGCGGTCCTCGGTGGCGGGCAGAATCTCACGCTTAAAACGCTGAGCCATAATCTCCTCTTCCCTTCGACGAACGGCGAGTCTGAGCCGAGCGGGCCTGGCCGTACGAGGAACCGGCGCTCTCCACCCTGCGGCGGCGCTTCGCCGGATCAATATCGTCCAGGAAACGCGAACGCTTACGCTGACCGCGACCGCCCACGGTGCGGGTCATCGTCCAGGTTAGCCACAGGTACTTGCGGGCGCGCGTAATGCCCACGTACAGCAGGCGGCGCTCCTCATCCACCTCGTCCGGGGTGGTCGCAAAAGTGATGGGCATGAGGCCCTCGTTCAGGCCGCACAGGAACACGGCGTCCCACTCCAGGCCCTTAGCCGCGTGCAAGGAGGCGAGGGTTACGCCGTTGACCTGCGGTGCGTCATTGAATTCGCTGCGGTGGTTCAGGGTCGCCACGACCTCGTGCATGGTCAAAGGTAGTGGCTCGGGCACGCCCGGGCGCGGGTTCGCGCGGTGCTCCTGAAGCTGCTCTTGGCGGTGCTGCGCCATCATGTCCACCATGTGCACCAGGGCGGCGAGGGACTCCCACTTCTGGCGGGTGGCGCCTCCCGAAAGGGGGCCCTCCTCCTTATAGCCGAGGCCGCCGAGTACATCGCGGGTGTAGCGGGTGACGTCCTCGGTACCGTCCGTGGACTTCGCCGAACCGCGCAGGGCAAGCATCGCCTGCTTGACCTCGGGGCGCTCAAAGAAACGCTCCGCGCCGCGCAGCTGGTACGGAATATGGGCGGCAGCCAGCGCAGACTCAATCGCCGCCGACTGCGCGTTCGTGCGGAACAGCACGGCAATCTCTGAAGGCGGCACGCCGTCCTTCTCAATCAGGTCGCGGATATCCTCGGCAATGCCGGCCGCCTCCTGCTCATCGTCGGCATAGCCGAACCACTCCACATCCACGCCGGGGCCGCGCTGAGACATCAGCTCCAGCGGCGGCGCCCACGAATGCGGGCTCGAATCCGGATGCGGACGACGCGCCGCCAACAGACGGTTCGCCAACTCCACCACCTGCGAATGCGAGCGGTAGTCGCGGGTCAACTTCACCGTGTGCGCGCCACGGTACCGGCGCGCAAAATCCAGCAGGTAACGGCTGGTCGCACCGGTAAAAGAGTAAATCGTCTGAGAGGCGTCACCCACCACGCAAATATCGTCGCGGCCACCCAGCCACACATCCAGCAGACGCTGCTGCAGCGGAGACACGTCCTGGTACTCATCCACCACAAAATGGCGGTACTGGTTGCGGACGGTCGCGGCGAGCTTCTCATCCTCCTCCAGCATGGCGATGGTCAGCAGCAGCACGTCCTCAAAGTCGATGAGGTTACGCTCATCCTTCAAATCCTCATACGCCTGGAAAATACGCTGCATATTCTGCGGGGTAACCGTCGAGGGCAGCTGCTTCTCGCTCAGACGCTGCATGATGGTATCCGGGGTGAGTAGCTGAACCTTCGCCCACTCAATCAGCGATGCCAAATCACGCAGCAGAGAACGGTCCGTGCTGATGCGCAGACGGTTCGCCGCCTCCGTAATGAGTGCTGCCTTATTCTGCACGATGGACGGGAACGTACCGCCCACCACCTGCGGCCAGAAATACGCCAGCTGACGCAACGCCGCCGAGTGGAAGGTACGCGCCTGCACGCCGTGCGCACCCAGCTGGTGCAGGCGGGTACGCATCTCCTCCGCCGCGCGCAGGGTAAAGGTCAGGGCGAGCACGCGCGGGCCCTGGTAGCGGCCAATCGCAATACCGTAGGCGATGCGGTGCGTAATCGCGCGGGTCTTACCGGTACCGGCACCCGCCAGCACGCGCATGGGGCCGTCCAGCTCGGTCGCGACCGCACGCTGATCCGGGTCAAGCCCGGCAAGGATATCGTCTGCGGAGATCATATGCTGAGGCTGCTGAGGTGTGGCGGTCATAATGCTCCATCAGTAAGGCGGGCGGTACGGGCAGGCGGCGTGCGCTCGCGCGGGCATACGGACATGCGTGTATGCGTGTGCGTGAGACGGTGATAGCCGGTCTTCCATTGTATTCTCCCAGACTGTGTTCTCCAGACCCGCCGCGGCTTCTTAGCTGTTGCTTTCGTTCAGGGCGTGAGGAACCAGCCTCTTTTGGAGTGGGCAAGTAGAAGCTCAACAGGCAGCGCAGGCGAGCACGTTTAGGCTTGTCCACAAGTATCTTCACCACTTGGCATAAAGATCCCAAAAACTACTAAACGGCACACATTGGTTTGGTAACCTTAACCCGTGACTTTATCTCCCCTTCAGCTAGCAGCCATCGTCTCCGCCGGAGTGCCCGGGATTTACCCCGTCGGCGCTGAACCGATCCGCGAAGACAGCGACGACTTCGACTCGGCAATCATCGCCGACTCCACCGGTCGCCGCTGGCGAGTGCGCGCCCCGCGCCGCCCCGACGCCAGCATGCGCCTGGAAGCTGAACACCTCATCCTGCAGTCGTTCAGCCCCGGTCTGCGCGCCCGACTGCCCTTCGCCGTGCCCACCGTCGCCGGCACCGTACCCTACGCGGGCGGCAACGTGTTCGTGTACACGCACATCCCCGGCACCATCTACGACGTGGACCAGCTCGCCGAGCTGAGCCGCCGCGAAGTTGCGGCGCGCCGCCCCTCCCTGGCGTCCATCATCGCCAAGGACATCGCGACCCTGCACGTGATGCCCGAAGACATCATTTACGAAGCCGACCTGCCTTCCTACTCTTCGGAGCAGATTCGCCTGCGCAAGAACGCCGAGCTGGAGCGTGCCGCCGCAACCGGTAAGGTGCCCGCCGACCTGCTCGCGCACTGGCGTGCTGTGCTCTCCCCCGGACCCATGTGGCAGTTCCGTCCGCGTGTGGTCCACGGCGACATGGGCGCAGAGAACCTCGTACTGCACGTGACTCCTACGGAGGCGCGCATCGTGGAGGTCACCGGCTGGTCCGAGGTGCACGTGGGCGACCCCGCACAGGACTTCGCATGGCTGTACTCCTGCCAGGACATCGACTTCACCGACGAGGCAATCGAGGTGTACCGCCAGCAGATGCCTCAGCTGCCCGACGCCTACCTGGCGCAGCGCGCGAACTTCTACGCAGAGTTCGCGATCGCCCAGTGGCTCACCCACACCGTGGAGGTCGGCGACCGCGACGGCGCAACCCACGCAGTGTCCATGCTCCTGGACATTCAGGACGACCTGCGTGCCTCCGGCGAACTGCTCGGACAGGAGGAGGTCGGCCCGCTGGTCGGTCCCGCCGAGTAGATATTGGTCGGCCCCGCCGAGTAGCTCATAGGGTAAGTAGCCGCCAGAGTGTTGCCAGCCAGGGTGTCACCTGCCGCATAGGTTTTCGGTTCAGCTAGGTTTTCGGTTCAGCCCCGCAGTACTGCGCTGCGGGGCTGAGCTGTATCTACTGGGCTGTATATCCGCTAGGTTGTAATCCGTTGCCTCGCGCCCGGTGAAACCAGCTCTCCTGACTGTCTGTCGAACCGACGGGATGATGCCTATAAGGGCTAATGGAGGGGCTTTAGTGGGCTTTTTGCCGAAATTTCTTTAAGTGTTTCCCCTCACCTTTTGAGCGCCAGTTTTGCATTTTTGTGCATGAATGACTCAGATTAAGGCTGAGACTTGAAGGTGCGCTAAAGGTGCCATTCACAATATTTCCCGGACGCAAATACGCCACAAACCCACATAAACCAACTTTTGATTTCAAGAGTCCACAGAGCATCAACTTCACCTTGAACTATGCTCAAAATAGTGCATTTTAGGGTAAAAACTTACCCTGTAGATTTTTTCAAAAACTCCTGGAATACTTTTGCTGTGCCGCGAGAAAACCAGCGGACACACTCCCCATAGCGCACTGACCAGCGCTGATATCGTGGCAGCGATAAAGTGGGGAGACAGATTGGACGGGACCCTGACCGGTCATGTCAGACCCGAGCCGGATTCATGCACCGCGCAACCAATCACCGATGGCAGAAATCTATAGAGTTACTTTCGAGGTTGTGTTTGAGAGTAAAGACGCACGCAAACCCCACGGGGCGCCGGCGGCGCGAGTGAGGCCGCGAGAGCGGCAGTCGTTCGGCGCGATTCTTTCCCGGAGCGTGCGAGGGCACGAAGTACCTCTATAGTTCTTCAGCGGCTGAGGACGCCTCATCACCCTAATGCAGTGGGGTGAAGAGGCGTTCTCTGCCATTAACCGCAGAAGTCCACACAGAAAAGCAGCTCACGAGGCGCAATGCCTCCGTGAGCTGCTTTTCTGTATTCGGTTATTGGCTCAAAGCTAACGCGCGAGCGCATGTCTCCGCCGCCTAGCCTTGCCGCTTAGCCTTGTTGCTTAGCCCTTGCGCGCCTCACGAATCACCTTCGCCAGCTGCGCCTCCGTGGGCAGGCCGCCGCGGATCTGGTGGTCCCACACCTCCGCAACGCCCTTGCCGCCCAGGTACACGAACACGGTGCTGATACGCTCCGGGTCTACGCCAATAATGCGGGAGAACGCGATGCGGTACAGGCCCAGCTGGAAGCGTCGAGACTGCATGGTCGCCATCTTCGGGCGGGAGCCGCTCTTCCAATCCACCAGGACCCAGCGTTCGCCGTCTTCATCCTCGGTGCGGAACACCGCGTCGATACGGCCGCGCAGGCTTACGCCCTCGATGTGGGTTTCGACCGGGTATTCGACCGCCCAGATGCGGTCCTTCCACTCGTCGCTACCCCACTCGCTGGTGGCGAAGCGCTCCCAGAGGCGCTGAACGGAGGCGTCCAGTTCGCTCTCGGACTCCTCGAAGGCGTCCTCGAAGGTGAACTGGTCCTGTTCCTGCAGGTCAGCGGGATCTGCGGGCGCGGTGGAGGTGGAGGCGGCAGCGGAACCAGGCAGGTCAACGCCCACCGTGTCCTCCGCGTCGGGTGCCTCCAGCGGGTCGGCGCTCGGCACCACACCGAAGTGCTCCTCAATTAGCGCGTGCACCGCCGTACCAATCGTTGCCGCACGCGAGGGACGCTGAGGCACCGGGCGCATCAGCTGATGCACTGTGCCCTGCGGGTCCTCGCTCAGACGAATGAACGTGGATGCGGACAGGTGCCCCGGCAGCTGATCGCTCAGCACCGGGTCGGTCTGCCCCATCATGAGTAGCAGCAGGTCGGCTTCGCGTTCCCAGTCCACCGCCTGCTGGCGCAGGGATTCGGGAATGGCGGACTCGCCGTGTACAGCGGGTACGGCGGTTGCAGGATGGCTTGTGCTCTCCCCCGATACATCCCCGCTCTGGTGCACGTCATCTTCACCCGCGCCGACGGCAAGCTCCACCGCCAGTGCGGCACGCTCCACCGCCTCGCGACGGCTCGAGGAGTTAATCGCAATCTCACGTTCCAGCTGCTCATGCTGGCCGCGGCGAAGCATCGCCTCCGTGCCCCGGTTGAGAGCATCGTCAGAAGCCCAACGCCAAATCACGGGGCGCTCCAGCGGGTCAAAAGGCCACATGGCGGTCAGCACCGCACCCAGGTTCGGGTTCCTGTCCTCGTAGTTCTTCTGGGCGAACTGGCCGCGCACCTCAATCGGCAGCGCCGCCGCCACTGTCGGTGAGAAACCGGGCTGAGGCGGTTGCGCCTCACGCCATTTCTCCCGCTCGGTGGCTTCGATAATCCATTCGGGCACCGGCAGGTTCAGGCGGGTACAGTTCTCCGCCACCGTGCGTGCTCGTACGGAAGGAGCCGCCAGCTGCCAATCCTGCGCGAGGGCGGGAGCCATGACCTCAACCAGCGCCCACGCGTAGCGTTGCACCTGCTCGGCGTATTGTGCCTGAGCGTTCGCACGCGCCTCCGCCTGTACGGGAGTGAGCTCGTCAGCGTCTACGGGGTAGAGTTCCAGCTCTTCCAGCAGCGCCGCCTCATCGGGGGCGAGCGGCAGGTTCGAGGGGTCCACAACCGTACCGTGCACCAGGGTCACCGGCTCCGCCAGGCGGTACTTCGACTCCGCCAGCTGCTCAACCCAGCGGCGCACATGGTTCAGGTGCACCTTCTTGCGCTTATCGGCGGGGTTCGCCATCGTGTACGACAAGCCCATACCCACCAGCTGCGGCGCCGCCCAGGGGGTATCCATCGTCTCTTCGAAGCGCACAGAGGGCGTATCTACCGTGGGGGTGCCCATGCCGAAGAGCGACTTGAAAAGCATCTTCAGCAGCTCCTCCCAGAAGGGCTGCACCGGCAGGGGGAGCATAGCGGCGCTCTTCCAGCGGTAGGCGCTCAACGCCAGCAGGTTACGGGCACGGGTCATCGCCACGTACATGAGGCGGCGGTCCTCCATGCCGGCATGCTCGGCGGCATCATCCTTATGCTCGGCCAGGTAGTCTTCAAGGTCCTTCGCCTTCTCGAAGGAGGTAATCTCCTCCGGGGTCTCAAGGATCGAGGGAAGGTACTCGCGGTCGCCACGCAGCGGCCAGGGCAGAGCCGTATTGGCCGACATCTGCCACAGGTTCGGGGTCTGCCCGCCGGTCGCACTACCGCACAGGCCCGGCAGAAGCACATGATCCCACTCCAGGCCCTTCGCCGCGTGCATGGTCATCAGCTGCACCGCGTTCGGGTCAGGCTCCACAGCGCCCAGCGCCAGGCCCTTCTCCTCATCATCGGCACGTTCAAGCCACGCGAGGAAGCCCATCACGTAGCTCACGCCGCCCGAAGACAGCAGGAAGCGGCGCGCACCCGGATCGCCCTCCTCCGCACTCACGCCGTCAGAACCGGCGTAAATCATCGCGTTAATACGCGGCGCAGACATGCCGTAGGCGGCGGCCACCTCGTGGAAAGTGTCCAGGTTCGCACGTGAACCCAGCGGGTCGGTACCCGGGCGGACCGCCAGCTCAATATCGAGCAGCATGGTCCGCTCAATCTCGTACAGCAGCGTGCCCAAGTCCTCGCTCAAACCGGCACGCAGCACGCGCATCTGCTCGGCAAAAGCACGCAGACGCTCCAGCGCCGCCGGGGAGAAACGGCGGCCGCGGTACTGCTCTCCGTAGAGAGGTTCGCCGTCCACCCCGTCCTGCGGCAGGTTCTCCACAGCCTCAATCAGGGAGGCGTAGCCGGAGGAATCCTCCACCGCGCCCTTGAGAGTTTCGTCCAGACGCTCCTGAGCGGCACGCAGGTGCTCCGCCTGCAGGTTGATAGCAGCAGCGTCGTCGGCGTCTTCAGCCTCGGCGAGCATACGCAACGCCATCTGCTCGCGCAGGGCACGCTCACGCTCACGCACCAGCGACTGCGCCCAATCGCCCAGCGCCAACATATCCGCCGCACCCAGGCGCCAACGCGCACCCGTCAGCAGGCGTGCCAGAGCATCCGAACGGTTCGGATCAGCCAGCACACGCAACGCCGACACCAAATCCACAACCTCCGGCTGGGAAAGCAAACCGCCCAAACCCACCTGCTGCACCGGAATACCCAGACGCTCGCACTCCACACGAATCGGGTCCAGCTGACCGTGCACACGCGCCAACACCGCAATCTCAGGCATCTTCAGACGCGGACGCACCGAACCATCGCCGGAACGATGCGCCGCGTAGGTGCGCTCATACTCGCGCACCGCCTGCGCACGCATCGCCGCAATACGTTCGGCAATCGCCACAGCCTCCTCGCGGTCAGAGTCGTGGTACGTCAAATCCACGCGCCCCACCATGCCCGCGGCAGCCTGCTCAAAAGCGGGTGAACCAGGCTCCCCCACCAGGGCGCAGCGCGGGCGCAAGTCAGGAACCTGAGCGGCGGTAATATCGCCATCGGCGGCACGCACCCACTCGGGAACCTCCTTCAGCTTCTCCGCCACATGGTTCGCCGCGTTCAGCACCGAAATGTCGTTACGCCACGCAATGGACAGGAACAGCGGCTGCACATGCTTAGTCGGGAAATGACGGTAGAAGCTGAACATCTGACCGTCCGAAGCACCACGGAAACCGTAAATCGACTGCTTCGGGTCACCCACAGCCATCACCGGATGCGCCGGAATACCCGCCGCCTCATCGGCACCGTAAATCGAGGAGAACAAGCTCATCTGCGCGTGCGAGGTGTCCTGGAACTCGTCCAGCAGAACCACCTTGAAGCGGGCACGTTCACCCTCACGGATCGCCGGGTCAGCCTCCGCAATGCGGGCGGCAAAACGCATCAGGTCACCAAAATCCAGCACCTGCATGCGCGCTTTCACGCGGGCGTAGCTCATCACCATGCGCGCGTACACTCGGCGGTTACGCAGCAGACGCTGAACCTTCTGAATGTCCTTCTCAGTCTTCGTCTCACGGCGAGGCTCGGGCACCGCCGCATACGCCGCCAACTGCTCGGTGCAGAAATCAATAACCTGTTGCGGCTCCACCAGGTGCTCCGCGCACTCGTCAGAAAGCTGCAGCATCTGGTTAATCATGGTCGCCGCAGACACCGGCACGCCGTCCTTATCGAGGGGAAGCTCCCCCTCCCAGTACTGCACAATCTGCGCGGCAAGCTGCCACTTCTGCGCGTCGCCAAGCATCTGCGCGTCCTGCTCCACGCCCAGGCGCAGACCGTACTCCTTGACGAGGTTATTCGCGTAAGAGTGGTAGGTGAGCACGGTCGGGTCAGCGATGCCCTCGCGCAGCTCCTCATCGGTCGGGGCGACGCGGCGGCTACGGCGCAGAGTGTTCAGGCCCGCACGCATACGGCTGCGCAACTCGGTTGCTGCCTTGCGGGTGAAGGTCACGCCAAGCACCTCTTCAGGGCGCACAAAACCGTTATCGACCAGCCAAATCACGCGGTCAACCATGGTCGCAGTCTTACCCGAACCGGCGCCCGCAATGACGAGGGTCGGGGCGGGGCCCGCCTCAATCATGCGGACCTGCTCGGGGGTCGGCTTCTTACCGTCGGCGCCGTTGAGCATCTCGGCAATGTCGAGGGCACTGCGGTAGTCGGCAGGCTTCAGCGCGGGGTCATTTGCGGCGGCTTCTGCAGAGAAGAGCACGCCGTTGGGCAGCTGCCAGCTATTGTGCTCGCACCACTGGGCGGGGGTGAGCATGCCGGTGCCAGAACCGGGGTGAGCGCCGGGGTTAGTAGCGCCCTGCATATCAGCGCCGTATGCGCCAGAGTCAGTCATGATTCCTCTTCCTCATGAATCATTCTCATGGGAGGTTCGGGGTGAGTGATATCGAAAGTAAACGTAGGGTACGCGGCTACTAGGGCTGCGTCACCTGGCGGCCGCGCGTACAAATCGGGCAGATCTCCGGCAGGCGGCACCCATAGCCGCCCTCACGGTGACGAGCCTGCACCTGCGAGCCAGCAATCAGCTCCGCGGCGTGTTGCACCAGCTCAGCCGCCCACGAATCGTGCTCCGTCAGGGCGGGCTGAACCTGCAGGCGAGTCTTGCTCTCGTCGTTCACGCCCGAGGCGCCCAACTGCACGAGCGCCGCGCCTGCGGAATGACCCGTGTAGCCGGTGTACTCCAGCTCCTGGGGGCGGGCATCCGGTAGCGGTTCGCCCGCCTCCAAGGCGGCGGCTTCGGTACGGTAGCGCTCCTCCAGCTGCTCACCCGCACCAGCCTCCACCGCGATCTGGTAGGCGGCAAGCTGCGGATGCGTCTCCATCTCCGAGCCGGTCGGCTTAGACTTACCGGTTTTCAGGTCAACAATGGCGTAGCGGCGGGTTCCGTCCTCCGCCGGGGCGGTACCCTCGAGGCGGTCCACACGACCGGTGAGCAGCGCATCCAGCTCGCCGACCTCACCGGCGGGGTCGAAGGGCACGGGCACACGCACCGCGAAGGAGCCTTCAACACCGAGGTTCTGCCAGCCGGCGTCACCCATGTGCTGACGGTAGTAGTAGCTCAGGCGCAGAATCATGCGCTTGGCGCGCTCGTAGAGGGCGTAGGATTCCCAGGGCACGCGCTCGCGGTACTCTTCATCGGTCTCATCGTCCTTGCGGGCGGGCACGCCGAGGGAGCTAATGCGCTCGTCGAGGGCGGTTTGGAGCTCTTCGAGGGTGCCGGTCGGGTACTCCTCGGCGATGGCGTGAACGAGCGTTCCGAGCGAGCGGGACAGGTCGGTTTGGGCTTCCGCGCGGGCGGCGGAAACCAGCCAGTCCAGCGGGGAGCTGTGGATGGTTTCCAGGCGCGAGGGCGAAAGCGTAATCGTGCGGCGGCCGGGGTTTTCAGCCTGTTCTTCGCCGTCTTCGCCATGGTTTTCGTCCAGCTCAGCGTGGTCTGCCGGGCGGTGGGCAAAGAGCAGCTCCGTGCTAGAAAGCGGTAGCAGACCCCACCACTCGTCGGGTGCGGCGCCGGGTGCCTGGGCGTTCGCCAGACGCGCCAGAGTGCGGGAGGCGGCATCGAGTCGGTACGCGGAAGCCTCCGGGGTGAGCGCCTCTTCCGGCGCGTTGTGCATTGGCGCGCCGTTCTGCTGTGTGTCCTCCTGCTGGGCGTCTTCGGCACGCATCGCGTTCATCGATTCCTCAACGAGGGTGCGGCGAAGCTCCGCCACGAGGGAACGCAGGGTGGCGGGGCGGCGCACGCGGGTGATGGGCACGTCCGTGGATTCGCCAACCGCGTCGGTGGGTAGCACGAAGTCGAAGAACTCACCGGGTGCCTGATCGTCGTTGCGTACGGCGGTGAGCACGAGGCGGGTGCTGGCTCGGGTGGCGGCGACGGCGAACATGCGCAGCTCGTCGTGGCGGGTGTCGCGCACGCGTTCGGGGTAGCTGCGGATGCGGGCGGGCGGCACCGGCTGCTCCCCCGCCTGTTGTTCTGCCTGCTGGGCGCGCTGGCGGAGGCGCGCATCGCACAGATCAACGAGGTCGCCGGTGCTCAGCAGGGAGCCGCGCACGGTGGTGTTGGGCCAGGTGCCTTCCTGCAGACCGCATACATATACGGTGCGCCAGGACTGACCGGCGGCAAGCGCGGGGGTGAGAATTTCGACCGCGTCTTGGCGTACGCCGCGGGCGGCGAGGGTGTCCATGGGCAGGTCCTGCGCGTCGATGAAGTCGAGGAACTGCTCAGCACCGGCGCCGTGCATCTGCTCGTCGAATCGGTCGGCGGCTTCAAAGAGGCCGATCATGGCGTCGAGGTTGCGGTGGGCCGCGTCGGCGTCGGGGCCTGCGCCGCGCGACTGGGCGACCCAGGTTTTTTCGAGGCCGCTGGCTTCCCAGAGCGCCCAGAGCACTTCGGTGCTGGTGGATTCGGGGCGGGCGAGTGCTTTACGTCCGGCGGAGAGCACGGCTGCGATGCGGTGCACGGCGCGTCCTACGCCCTCTTCGGGGAGGGTTTCGGGGTGTAGCAGGGCGCCGAGGAGCAGGTCGTCGCTGGGGCGGTGGCCGCCGCTTTGCAGTTCGATGGATCGCAACTGCTGGCGGAGTCGTCGCACGTCCATGCTGGATGCGCCACCGAGTCGGGAGGTGAGCAGGGTGATGGCGCTCTGCGCGCCACCGAGGGGGTTGGCGCGGCTTTCTTCGGCGATGACGTCGTCGAGGCTTCGGCGCATGAGCTCTTCAGCTTCGGAGGCGCTGAGGGTTTCGTAACCGCCATGCTCGGCCGCCTCCGTACCTTCTGCGCCTTCTGCGGCGGGCATGTGCACGGCGGGGTTGAGCGCCTTCTCGCCGCGCTTGCGGGCGTAGACGAGCAGGCTGAGCGCGTCGAGGAAGGGGCGTACGGCGGGCTCGTCGCGCACCGGCACGAGCGCCGCGGAGGTACGCGAGGGAATACCGTTCGAGGAGAGCACGCGGCGGATGCGCGCCACGTCCGCGCTGCTACGCACGATGATGGCGGACTCGCGGTAGGGGTGGTTGCCGTAGATGCGTTCTTCGAGCAGCATTTGGGCGATGAGGTTCGCCTCATCCTGAGAGCTGGAGAGCGCATACTTATACACACCGGCGGGTGCGGTGCGGTAGTGGGCGGGGTCGAGGATTTTGCCATCGGCACCCAGGTGCAGCAGCGGTTCGTCGGCGGCGCCCCAAGTGAGGGCTTCATCGGCGGGTGTGGTGTTGATGCGTCCGAAGGTTGCGGGCGCACCACTCTTTACCCCCTCCTGCACACCATTCTTCGCCCCATCCTGCTCGGCGGTGAGCGGCACAAACCGGGTGTAGCGTGGCAGGCGGCGGCGAATGTCCGCCACGAGCGGCATCATGAGTGCGGGCAGGCGGTACGAGGTGGTGAGCGTGCGGGTGCGCATGCTGGGGAAGCTTGCCTGCAGGGTGGTGACGAGGTCGGGGCGGGCGCCTCGGAAGCCCTGGACGACGGCTTCGTCGCTGTAGGTCATGACAACCTGGGGGCCTTCAGCGAAGAGGTCGGGGTGGGTTTCGGTCAGGTGCGTGGCGTCTGCGGGGGCGACTTCTGCGGCGATGAGGCGTAGCAGCCGGTAGATGGAGGGGGTGAGTTCCTGCACGTCGTCGATGAGGATTAGGTCGTAGCGGCGGCGTTCTTCGGCGAGGAATTCGGGGGCGCGCAGTAGCAGCCGGCAGGCGTCGTTGATGAGTACTGCCGGGTCGTAGGCGTTTTTGGCGCGGAGGGCTCGCACGGCACGGTATTCGGTGTGCAGTTGGGCGAGGGCGTGCCAGGCGGGCTGGTTGTGTTCGGTGGCGAGGGCGTGTACGTCTTCGGCGGTGAGGTCGTATTCTGCCATGCGGTCGAAGAAGTCGCGGATTTCGTGGCGGAATCCGCGGGTTGCGAGGGCGTCGCGGAGTACGTCGGGCCAGGCGGGTCCGGGGGCGATGCCTTCGGCGTGGTTGGCGAGTAGTTCGCCGATGATAACGTCTTGTTCGGGGCCGGAGAGGAGTTTGAGGTTGCCTTCTACGCCGCTGAGTAGCCCGCGGGTTTGGCCTCGTTTGAGCAGGTCGAAGGCGTATGCGGCCCAGGCGCGGGTGGGTGCTACGGAGAGGCTTCGGTCGCTGGATGCGGCGATGGTGTCTCGCATGCGGGTCGCGGCGGTGCGGGTGGGTGCGAGGATGAGTAGGCGGGCGGGGTCGTTCCCGTCGGCGAGGTAGCGCAGGGCGCGTTCGGTGAGGTGGTGGGTTTTACCGGTTCCGGGGATGCCGGTGAGAAGTTGGGTTGTCATGGTTTCAGTCTATCGGCTGTAGCGCGGTTGTACCTTGTCGATGGTCTTGTGGGCTCGTCGGCTACTTATGTGCTGCCTCGGTGATTTAATATGCCGCCCCGCCAAGGGCTTATCCACAGCCGCGTGACGACCGGGCGCGCGCCCGCACCGCCGCTGGGTTAGTCTTATAGCATGACCTGGATGAACGGCCTGCGCGCCACTTTTGACCTTGAAACCACCGGTGTGGACGTCACCACCGCCCGCATCGTGACTGCTTCCCTGATCCTGCTGGACCCTCAGGGTAATGTGGTGCGCCGTGGCGAGTGGCTGGCTGACCCCGGCGTTGAGATCCCCGCCGGTGCCGCCGCCGTGCACGGTATTACGACCGAGTACGCGCGTGAGCACGGCCGTCCCGCCCGCGAGGTCGTGTGGGAGCTTGCCGGCGCGATTGGTGCGCTCAATATTGATGGTGTGCCGATTATTGCGTTCAATGCCGCCTACGATTTTTCGGTGCTGCACCACGAGATGTTGCGCCACAATATTGCCAACGGCGAGCTGCCGCCCGGTGTGGTGCTCGACCCGTACGTTCTGCATAAGCACGTGATTCCGCGTAAGCGCGGCAAGCGCACCCTTGAGGTTCTTGCCGCCGAGTACGGTGTCTCCCTGGAGAACGCGCACACCTCCGCTGATGATGCCCTGGCGGCGGAGCGTCTGCTGGTGAAGCTGACCGAGCAGTTCCCCGAGGTTCTCAACGTGGATGCGCGCCAGCTGCACGAGCAGCAGATTCAGTGGGCGGCGGAGCAGGCGGCAAGCTTCCAGGCGTGGTTGCGTACGCAGCCGGGTAAGGAATCTGAGGTCATTGACGGCCGCTGGCCTGTGCGCCGCTAAACCTGCGCCGCTAAAAACCTAGGCAGCATCCCCAAACACCTCTCTTTTACTGACGGGCTGACACTATCCCCGCTTGGGCTTCTCCCCTATGCTAGATAAGGAACCACACCTACACGAATAGCACGACCCGGAAGGCCTCTCATGGATGATCAGCCCCGCACTACCGAGCCGTACCCTGACACTAATACGCGCAGTATTTATCTGGGGTCTACCCGTCTGGCTCATGAGCATTTGGTGGCGCAGTCTCAGGTGGTGCTCCGCCTAGGCCGCATCCTGATGAAGTCGGGTGCGAGCGCATACCGTATTAAGGCGTCGATGGCGCGTTTGGCGAAGGCTGTGGGGTTGAAGGAGCATCACGCGCAGGTGACCTTCACCGAAATTTCGACCTCTTCGTACACTGACGGTAATTTCCGTACTGAGGTGGCTGAGCAGCGCACGATGGGCATTAACGCTCATAAGCTGGATCAGTTGGGTAAGTTCATTTCTGAGCTTCCTGAAAAGATCACCCCTGCGGAGGCGAACGCCGAGCTGGACCGTATCGATTCGGCGAAGCCTCTGTACACCCGCTGGATGTTGGCGCTGGCGTCGGCGGTGGCGTGTGCCGGGTTCGCGTTCTTGAACCGTGGCGGTCTGGTGGAGTGCACGGTGGTGTTCTTCGCGGCGGGTGCCGGCCAGTTTTTGCGTTCGACCCTGCTCAAGCGCGGGGTGAGCCATTTGGCAACGTGGATGGCGTGCGGCTTCCTGGCGGCGGGCCTGTACATTGCGATTGTTAATGTGCTGGTCGCGGTGGGTTGGATTAGCCCGAACCATATGATTGGTTTCATTTCGTCGGTACTGTTCTTGGTGCCCGGTTTCCCCATGGTGACGGGCATGCTCGATATTTCCCGCATGGACTTTTTGGCGGGTATTTCGCGTCTAACCTATGTGGGTTTGTTGTTGCTGAGTGCGTCGTTTGCGGTGTGGGTTTTGGGTTCGCTCTTCCACCTGCCGTTAGCGGCTCCTGCGCCTCTTAACCTTGACCCGACCCTGTATTTAGTGTTGCAGGTGCTTTCCTCGGGTGTTGCGGCGGCTGGCTTCGCGATGCTTTTTGCCGCTTCTCCGGTGGCGTGTGTGTGGGGTGGCGTGATTGCTGCGGTGGCGAACCCCGTTCGTATTCATATGGTGGAGGCGGGTATGCCCGCGCATATGGCAGCGACGATTGCCGTGTTTGGTGTGGGCATTTTGGCTGAGATTGTGGCGCCGCTGCATCAGCGCAAGTACACCCGTATTTCCCTGTCGGTTCCGGCGGTGGTGACGATGGTTCCGGGTGTTCCGTTCTACCGTTCGATGTCGCATTTTGCTAGCGGTGACATGTACTCGGCGGCGAGCGGTTTCGTGCAGTCCCTGCTGATTTTCATGGCGTTGGGTATGGGCCTGGCGTTTGTGCGTCTGCTCTTTGATAAGAACTGGCTGTTCGATCAGGACACTCAGGTGCTCAACCGTCTGGATACTGACCGGCACCTGCGTTAGCGCGTTGCGCATCCTCTCTGTTCCCTAACTTGTCTGTTGTGTTTTATCGTCACCTTTCGGTACGTTCAGGTGCTTGTCACCTGCGGTTCATCTGTAGCGCCTATGATGGTTAGGGACGGGACGTTAGTAACGTGCGGGCTCTGTCGCCTGCCGTGCGTCGTCCCTTGTAATTCTTTAGTTCGCCGTCCCTGTTGAAAGGCACCGATACGATGACTCCTTCCTCTACCCACCCGCTGCACCACGAAGCCAGCGAGAAGCTGTTTGAGCGTTCTCGCGCGGTGATTCCCGGCGGCGTGAATTCCCCGGTGCGCGCCTTCAATTCTGTGGGCGGCACTCCTGCGTTTGCGGCGAAGGCTAAGGGCGCGTACCTGTACGATGCGGACGGCAACGAGTACGTTGACTTGGTCTGCTCGTGGGGCCCGTCGATTCTGGGCCACGCGCACCCGCAGGTCGTGGAGGCCGTTCAGCAGGCGGCTGAGCGCGGCCTGTCGTTTGGTGCGGCGAGCGCGCCGGAGGCTGAGCTGGCTGAGCTGGTGGTCAACCGTATTAACGCAGTGATTCCTGGCGCTATTGATCAGGTGCGTATGGTGTCGACCGGTACTGAGGCGACCATGACTGCGATTCGTCTGGCGCGCGGTGTGACCGGTCGCGACAAGATTATTAAGTTCGCGGGCTGCTACCACGGTCACGTGGATGCGCTGCTCTCTGAGGCTGGTTCGGGTGTGGCTACCCTGGCGCTGCCGGGTTCTGCCGGCGTGACTGCCGCAACCGCCGCGGAGACCATCGTTCTGCCCTATAACGACCTGGACGCTGTACGTGAGGCGTTCGCGAACCACGAGGGTCAGATTGCCGCAATTATCACTGAGGCGGCGCCCTGCAACATGGGTGTGGTGACCCCCGAGCCCGGTTTCAACCGTGGCCTGCACGAGATTGCTCACGCGAATGGTGCGCTCGTCATTTTTGATGAGGTGCTGACCGGTTTCCGTGTGTCTTCGGCTGGTTACTGGGGTTACGCGGCTCCCGAGGATGGCGGCTGGGTTCCCGATATTTTCACGTTCGGCAAGGTCATTGGTGGCGGTATGCCCATCGCGGCGCTGGCCGGTAAGCGTGAGGTCATGGAGCACCTGGCGCCGGTCGGTCCGGTCTACCAGGCGGGTACTCTCTCCGGTAACCCGCTGTCGGTTGCGGCGGGCATTACGACCCTGACCCTGGCTGATGCCGCCGTCTACGCGCACCTGGATTCGCGTAGCGCCCAGCTGCAGCAGGCTCTGACCGAGGCGTTCAACGCCGCCGGTGTGGACCACTCCATCCAGAGCGCCGGTAACCTCTTCTCGGTCGCGTTCGGCACCTCTCAGGAGGGCGTGCACAACTACGCCGACATCAAGGCCTCGGCAACCAGCCGCTACAACGCGTTCTTCCACTCCATGCTCGAATCCGGCGTGTACCTGCCGCCGAGCGCATTCGAGGCGTGGTTCGTTTCTGCCGCCCACGACGATGAGGCGATGGACCGTATCATCTCGGCTCTTCCGGCTGCCGCAGCTGCTGCCGCATCCGCGTAGGAGTTTGAGAGACGTAAGGAGGTGAGCCGCTCATGGATCTGAGCGCTCTGGGACTGCCTATGGAGCAGCTACGCGACGTGTGGCTGATCGCCTTCATGGTGTACCTGGGCTTGTGCCTGCTGGTGGATATCGCCTACCCGGTGCCCATCAAGAAGGAGAAGGCAGCCGAACTGTACCTTGAGGTGTCCGGCTCGCCCGTTGATGAGGCGCGCCGCGCCACCGCGGAACGCACCGCGATGGGTGCGCCGCTGAGCTCCTCCCGCAAGGGTAGCGCCACGAAGAAGGCGAAGAAGAAGCTGGATTCTATTGAGGGCGCCGGCGTGTTTAGCGGCTGGTTCCACACGGTCATGTACCTGTGGGGCTGGATTGTGGCGGTCTCCACTTTCAGCCTGTACTGGGATATCGTGTATGACGGCGTTGTACTGCCGGCGCTGCTTCTGCCGTTCCTCATGGTGTATCTGGGTGCGCGTATTGGCCGCCGTCAGTGGCGTGCAGTTCGCGGATACAGCAAGGATGACCGTGTGCTGGGCATGCCGCGCATCTACTCGGCGACGCTGGGTAAGCTGAGCGCACCGTTCCGTGTGCGCGGCACGGTGCCGGGCGTGGAGCCGATTCGTGACGACCGCACCGCCTACTGGATCCTCGGTGGTATTGCGTTCCTGCTCGCCTCGGTCTTCTTAGTTTCGCTGGCTGGCTGGAGCATCGACGAGGATTGGGAAGCGATCTATATCGGTCACGCATCCTGGTTCTTGCTGGCGGCGGGCGTTCTGCTGATCATCATATTGCTGATGCGTAGCCGCGATTACGTGCTGTACAACCCGGATTCGTTCCAGGCTGGGCGTCTGCTCCTTCCGGCGAAGTCCCGCCCCTACTCTGAGGTTCGTGCGTTCCGTGTGTACCCGAAGAACCCGGACGCTATCAAGCTGAACCCGAAGGACGCGAGCCAGTGGACGCTGGAGATTCTGCTCCCCGGCGGCCGCAAGCATGACTATTCGCTGAATGATCACCAGATTGATTGTTTGGTGGCGCAGATTGCGTTCAATATTGAGCAGGGACGCTGGGCGCAGCTGGATTCGCCGGCGGACCGTGAAATGTTGGCGAAGTACTTTGTGGACGGCCGCGTCATCTGCACGACCATGGGGTATAAGCCTGCCGGTAAGCATGCGGAGGAGGCGGCACGCCGCGCGTCCTTCCAGAAGGCGCAGTACAAGTAAGCTCCTATACCGTTCTTATATCGCGAGAAGCCACATGTGTTTCGAGAAGCCACGTTTTATGTTGCTTTTCGAAACACATGTGGCTTCTGAGCACCGTAGACACATCATCACCGATACCCGTAGAGAGGACAATTCATGGAGCTAAGCGCTTTGGGGATACCCCTAGAGCCGTTGCGCTACATATGGCTCATAGCCTTCCTGCTGTACCTGGTGGTGTGCGTAGCAGTCGATATCGCCTACTCCTCAACCATGAGCAAGGAAGAAGCGAGGCGGCTGCACGTTTTCTACAAGGGCTCCCCCGTAGACAAAGCGATGAGGTACGCCGAACGCCGCTCCCTGGACGGCGACCCGCTCCCCAAACATAAGCTACGTTCCAACCTCACCCGCGCCAGGAAAGAACTCGATAGCATTTCTGGCGTATCTAAGTTTGAGGCGTGGATGCACGCCGTCATGTACGTATGGGCTTGCGTTATCGCGCGGTCCATCTTTCTGCTGTACAAGGACATTGCCCGTGACGGTATCCTGCTACCGGCACTAGTGTTGCCGTTCTACATGGTCTACCTGGGTGCGTGCTGGAGCCGCTTCATTTGGCGTAGCTCCCGCTACTTCAACCTCGATAACCACACCGCGGGTATGCCCCAAGTCCTGGGCGAAATGCTGAACCGTATTGACGCGTTCTTTGCTCCGCAAGATGCACATCCCCAAGCTAAACCGGTGCGTTCGACGCCTAGACTCCACCTGGGGCTCTGCGTGACCGTGGTGGTGGCGCTGGTGCTGGCAATCGTCGTCTTCCTCTACTCCCTGGTAGGCTGGACGATTTTGTACACCCCGCCAATGCCTATCGGTGGTGCCTCAATTATGCTGGCGGTTACAGCCGCAGCGGCGCTAGCGTTGCGTTGGCATTATTTGAAGGTCTACTTGCTGTTTAACCCCGATTCGTTCTACGTCGGGCGGCTCTTCCTGCCGGCGAAGAAGTACAGTTACCCCGATATTGTGGAGTTCTGCGTCTTCCCGAAGAACCCCGAACAAATCAAGCCGACCTTCTACGAACCGTCCCAATGGCAGATCGAAATCAAGGTGCCGTCCAGGATTCCGCCGAATCTTGCCAAGCGCATCCCGTGGCTGCGCAGGCATATTGTGGCGGTGCACGATGAGCGGGTCGTCTGCCTCACCTCCCAGGTTGCGTTCTACCTGGAACAGGAACGCTGGGCGGACCTGCGCTCCCCCGCCGATCGGGAGAAGCTCGCGGAGTACTTCACCAACGGCAACATTGTGTGCACCTCCCTCGGGTACAAGCCCGTGCGCGAAGAACAAGCATAAACATAAACGGCGAAAAGCCACATGTGTTTCGAGAAGCCACCAAAGACGTGGCTTTTCGAAACACATGTGGCTTCTCGGCATTAGAAGGGGTTTAGGCGTCCAGCTCGCGCAGCCAGCCTGCCGCCTCCGTACCGTAATAGGTCAGGATGACGTCCGCACCGGCGCGGTGAATCGAACGCAGCGACTCCAGCACCACAGCCTTACGGTCAATCCAGCCGTTCGCCGCAGCCGCCTCAATCATCGCGTACTCGCCCGACACCTGGTAGGCGGCCACGGGCACCGGCGAAAATTCCGCCACCTCGCGCACAATATCCAGGTAGCTGCCGGCGGGCTTCACCATCACCATATCCGCGCCCTCCTCCAGGTCAGCGCGCACCTCCAGCAGCGACTCGCGGCGGTTCGCCGGATCCTGCTGATACGTCTTACGGTCGCCCGTGAAGCTGGACTCCACCGCGTCACGGAACGGGCCGAAGAACGCCGAAGCGTACTTCGCCGAATACGCCAGAATCGACACATCCTCAAAGCCGGCCTCGTCCAGGGCGGCGCGCATTGCCGCAATCTGGCCGTCCATCATGCCCGACGGGGACACCGTGTGCGCACCCGCACGCGCCTGTGAAACCGCCATCTTGCAGTACAGCTCCACGGTCTCGTCATTATCCACCACGAGGGTGCCGTGGCCGTCATCGACCAGCACGCCGCAGTGGCCGTGGCTTGTGAACTCATCCAGGCAGGTATCAGCCATAACCACCAGGTCGTCGCCGAACTCCTCACGGCACACAGCAATCGCACGGTTCAGGATGCCCTGCGGATCCCACGCGGTCGAGCCGACCTCGTCCTTATCCTCATCGCGGGGAATGCCGAACAGGTCAATGCAACGGATGCCCGCCTCGTACGCCTCACGCACGGCGGGGATGATGCTCTCCAGGGTGTGCTGGTACTGACCGGGCATGGAACGAATCGGCTGCGGTTCGTCGATGCCGTCGCGAACGAAGAACACCTGAATCAGCTGCGCGGGGCGCAGGGTGGTCTCGGCGACGAGGGAGCGCATGGCTGCGGTGGTGCGCAGGCGGCGAGGGCGGCGGGTGAGGTTCATGATCTCTCCTGAAAACTCGATAAAAATATGTGGTCTTAGTAGATGAGGGATGCAGCGGCGCGCGCCAAATCCTGCGGTGACGGCGAATCAGCCTGCACGTAGCGCAGGTTCAGGGCACAGCATGCGGAGGCGGTACTCGCCCCAATCGCCACCACCGGCGGCACCGATTCAGGCGATAGCGCGGGGGCGCCGTCCAGCAAGGCGTGCAGGCGGGAGGGGGCGGTCACCACCAGCGCATCCGGCGCGGGGGCTTCCGGGATACTCCCCTGCACGAGCGCGCGGGCGGCAGCAAGGCTCAGCTCGCCGGGTGCCACCTGCTCGGCGGGCACCATGTCGTAGAGCACGCAGCGGCGGCTGTCCCAGCCCAGGTTTTTGAGGCCTTCGCGCAGGGTCGGGCGGGCGTTGGAGCCTTCCAGAACCAGCACTGTAGCTGAATCAGTCGCGGCGGGATTAGCTGCGGGGTTTACGGGGGCGGGGCGCCCAAACTCCGCGAGCATACCGGCGGCGCTCTGCACCTGCGGCTGAAAATCCGTGTTCAGCCCCAGCTGGGAGTGTACGGCGCGGGCGGTTGCCGCACCCACGCAGGCGATGCGCACTCCCCCGCTCGCGCAGGCGCGGGCAAACTCCGCGCCCCACAGCTCGGTGCAGGCGCGAACCGTGTTGGCGCTCGTGAAGCTCACCCACGCGTAGTGACCGGAGGCGAGCGCCTCCAGCGCGGCGGCGTGTTCTTCGCCCGGCTCGACGGTGCGGGCCTGCTGTAGGGGGGCGAAGAGTACCCGGGGCTCCCCCAACCCGTTCTGTGCGCATTCTTCGGTGAGGGCGCGCGCGAAGGCGGCACCCTGGGTGGCGGAGCGGGTCAGCAGAACCGTGCGCGGGGATTCAGAGCCATGGTGAGCTTGCGGACTAGCGGCAGACATGACGCCTACTTCAGGTCCAATCCGGCCAGGGCGGCGGCACCCATCTGCAGCAGGTCTTCTGCCACGCGCACGCCCAGGCGTTCGGCGCCGGGCACATCCAGTTCGGCGGTTGCCGAGGTGTGGCGCAGCATGTCGGTGCCGTCCGGGGACGCCACCACAACGTTAAGCACCAGGTCGCCTTCAACCACGTGCGCGTACGCGCCGATGGGCGCGGCGCATCCGGCTTCGAGGCGGCGCAGCAGGGCACGTTCGGCGCTGACGGCGAGGCGGGTTTCATGGTGGTTTGCGGCAAGCAGGGCACGGCCGAGGGCACGCACCGGGCGCGCCACCTCGGGGTCGGCGAGCACTGCGGGGTCCGGGTTCTCGAATTCGCTTTCGCGCACTTCCAGGGCGAGCGCGCCCTGGCCGGGGGCGGGCAGCATGCGGGTGGGGTCAAGGTACTCGGTGATGAGTTCTTCCTTGCCCAGGCGCTTCAGTCCGGAGACGGCGAGCACCACGGCGTCACAGTCGCCACTGCGTTCGGTGCCTACACCGTGGTCGGCGCGTTCGGAGGTTTCAGCGTTCTGGCGGAGTACGACCTGCTTGCCGGCATGCTCTTCCAGACCCTTCACGCGGCCGATGCGGGTGCCCACGTTACCGCGAATGTCCACGATTTCGAGGTCGGGGCGCAGGGCGCGCAGCTGGGCGGCGCGGCGGGGTGAGCCAGTGCCCACGCGGGAGCCTTCGGGCAGGGTGTCGACGGTCAGGCCGTCGCGTGCCACGAGGGCGTCGCGGGGGTCTTCACGCTTGAGGGTTGCGGCGACCACCAGGCCGGGGCAGGGTGCGGAGGGCAGGTCCTTGAGGGAGTGTACTGCCATGTCCACGCGGTTTTCTTCGGAGGCGTTCTCGCCGTCGAGCAGGCGCTGGCGCAGTGCCGCAGCGAATACGCCGGTGCCGCCGAGGGTTGCCAGGGGTCCGGTGAGCACGTCGCCTTCGGTTTTGACGGTGCGCAGGGTGAAGTCCACGACCTCGGCATCTGCGGCGCCGTGGTGTGCCTGGTGTTCGGTGTAGAGGGAGGTGACGGTTTCGGCGGCGATACGGCTTTGGGTCAGGGCGAGAGCAGACCCGCGGGTGCCCAAGATGTACTCGTGATGGCTCATATCTCTCCTTTTCGGTGATGTGTGTGATAGCCCGTAGGCGTGTGCGTTTCCCCCAGAGGCTGTGTGTTTGCGACGCTGTGTGTTTGTCTAAATTCTGGGGGTAGCCTGTAGGCACGTGCGCTCCGACCCGCCCGCGCACCCCGGTTAGGGGGTTTTGGGGCGAGCCGGAGCTACAGGGGTGGTGTTAGTGGGAGCAGCATCCGCCGGAGCCGCATCCACCGGAGCGGCTGGCGGGAGCTTCCTCAGACTCGGCGGTATCAGCACCGGCTGCGTACTCGGCGATGACCGGCTTCGGGGCACCTCGGCCGGGCTTGCAGCAGTCGGGTTCGCACTCGTCGAACCAGCCGTACTGACCGCTCGCGCTCGGGGCGAGGACGCTCTCACGTTCGGGGCGCAGGTCAGCTGAAACGCCGTTTTCCACGCGCTCCTCAATGAGGCGGCGCAGCGACTCCACGTACGCCGGATGCGTGCCGGGGGTGGGGGTGCGCACGGCAACCATGCCCAGGCGTTCGCAGGTGTCCAGCGCCTCGGTGTCCAGATCCCACTTGACTTCCATGTGGTCGGAGACGAAGCCGAGGGGCACCAGCACGACGCCTTCCACGGGGGCTTCGCCGTCCTCCGCCGGGTTGGCGGGGGTGGGCAGCGCCTCCAGGGCGTCGTTGACGTCCGGTTCCAGCCACGGCATGGACGGCGGGCCGGAACGGGACTGGTACACCAGCTCCCATTCGACGTTCTGCAGAAGCTGCGGGGCCTCATCGCGAACCAGCGAAAGCACGGCGCGGGCGACCTGCAGGTGCTTCTCCACGTAGGCGGAGCCGCCCTCGTAGTTCACGCCGCGCGGACCTGCCTCATTCGCCGCGGAGGTCGGCACCGAGTGGGTGCAGAACATGATGCGCAGGCGCGGGTTCAGCGAACCGCTATCGCGTGCGGCGAGCTGCTCACGCACCGTGGCGAGGCCGTCCTTCAGCCCGTCAGCGAAGGCGCGGGAGAAGCCGGGCACGTCGAAGAACTGGCGAATCTTGCCCACGTGCATGCGACCTTCCAGGCCGAGCTGCTCAATCGCCATGCCGTAGTCCTCACGGTACTGGCGGCAGCTCGAGTAACCCGGGTAGGCGCTGGTCGCCAGCACGAGCACGTTGCGGTGGCCGTTCTCGTAGGCTTCGGCGAGCACGTCCTTCACGTAGGGCTTCCAGTTGCGGTTCGCCCAGGTGATCGGGATGTGCGGGCCGCGCTCGGCGAGCGCCTGCTGCAGTGCGGCGAGCAGGGCGCGGTTCTGCTCGTTAATCGGCGAGACGCCGCCGTTGGCGCGGTAGTGGGTGGCGACCTCTTCGAGGCGCTCATCCGGGATACCGCGGCCAGCGGTCACGTTGCGCAGGAACGGGATGACGTCCTCCTGCCCCTCGGGGCCACCGAAGGAGGAGAGAATCACCAGGTCGTAGGGGCGCACCTCTTCGGCACGTTCACGGGTGATGCTACGTTCACTTCGGTAGTCGCCGAGGGTCTGCTCGTTGAGCACGGCGGGGCCGTTGGAGGCGGTGTTCGCCGGGTCGGTGCGGTTGGGTACCACGTTGTCCGGCAGGAGCGTGCCGTTGAGGGTTACGCCGTTGTGCGGCTGATGGCTCACGCCAGAACCTCTGCTACTTCGTCTGCGCCGATGCGGCGGCCGGTGTAGAAGGGGGTTTCTTCGCGCACGTGCAGGCGTGCTTCGGTGTTGCGGAAGTGGCGCATCATGTCGACGAGGTCAACGAGCTGGGGTGCTTCGAGGGCGAGGACCCACTCGTAGTCGTTCATGCCGAAGGTTGCGACGGTGTTTGCCAGAATCTGCGGGAAGTCGATTGCCTTCATACCGTGGTTCTTGAGCATTTCTGCGCGGCGTTCGGGGTTCATGTAGTACCAGTCGTAGGAGCGTACGAAGGGGTAGACGCAGACCCAGGTTTCAGGTGCCTTGCCGCGTGCGTAGGCGGGTGCGTGGTTGCGGGTGAATTCTGCTTCGCGGTGTACGCCCATGGTGGACCAGACGATGGTGGTGCCTGCGAAGAGTGCGGTGCGGCGGATCTTGCGGACTGCTGCCTGCAGCTTTTCGGGGGTTGCGCCGTGGGTCCAGATCATGACGTCTGCGTTGTCGCGCATTGCGGAGACGTCGTAGATGCCGCGCAGGGTCACGCCCTCGGCGGCCAGCTGCTCAACAACCTTCTCGAATTCGGCGCGTGCCTCGTCGGTGTTGGACTCTGCGGGGCGTGCGCCGGAGCGTGCGAACACGGTGTACAGGGCGTAGTGCAGGGTTTCGCCTTCTTCGCGGCCGCGGCGGTTCTCGTCAGCTGCGGAGTGCTGGACTGCGTAGCCCTTGGGTGCGCCGCCGTAGCCGTGGCCTGCGTGGGTGTAGCCGCCCTGACCTGCGCCGTGTGCGCCGCCGTGGCCGTGTGCTGCGTGATCGTGAGACATTGTGTGTTCCTTTCTTCAGCGAGGGTTCGCTGTGCTGGAGGCGCGGCTTCCGTAGCTGCGCGTTTTCTCAATTTTTTGGTCTAGTTACTGACTGAGCTGAGTTATTGACTGAGCTTCTGCCGCCGCCGCGCCGTCTACTTGGCGGTTGCGGCTTTCGGGGAGGTGACGCCTTCCCAGTCCTGTGCCGCGTGGTAGATGAGGCGGTCCATCTGTTCGTAGGTGTCTTTGACGGTTAAGACCAGGCCGGAGCCTGCCGCCCAGGAGCCGACGGTGCTGAGGGTTCCGAGTTCGCTGGCGCGTTCGCGGAATTCTTTGACTCGGTCGCGGTGGCCGGGGGTGGAGGCGGGTAGTACGCCGCGCCAGCGTACGACGTCCGCGTCGACGAGGTTGCTGTGGGTGAGGGCTACGTCCATCATGCGGCTTGCGTCGCGCAGGGCGAGGGTGATGAGCTGTTCGTCGGCGAGTGCCACTTCTGAGAAGCGGGCGTCTTCGCCGCCTCGGCCGTAGGAGAGGCGCACGACGTGGCGTCCGGGGCCTGCGGCGTCGGCGACCCATTGCCATTTGGCGGTGGCGTGGGTGAGTGCCTTGGCGCGTACGGCGGTGGCTTCTTCGGAGACGAGCAGGCCGGTGCCGCGGGGGTGCTTGTCCAGGGCGGGGGCATCAACGACGAGGGTGACGAGGGCGACTTCGGGGCCGGGTTCCATGGCGGGTAGGGCGGTGGAGACGTGCGGGCCGATGAGTCGTGCCACGGTCGGGCCGTCGGTGGCGAGCACCAGGTAGTCGGCGTAGAGGGGGGTGTTTTCGCCGTCGGTGGTGTGGCGCTGGATGATGAACCACTGGCCGGTGGATTCGTCGCGGTCTACGGCGATGACGTCGAATCCGGTGACGATGCGAACACCGGAGGCGTACAGGTCTTCGACGAGACGTTCGGACAGCTGGTTCATGCCGCCCACGATACCGGCGACCTGTGAGCCTGCGGGGGCTGCCGAACGGAAAGCGTGCGCTGCGGCGGCGAGGGAGCGGTGCTTGCGGAAGGCTTCGCGCAGACCGGGGATGGTCGCATCGACGTCGAGCTTGTCGGGGTGGGTGGAGTACACGCCGGAGACTACGGGTGCGACGAGGTTGTCGAGCACTTTCTGGCCCATGCGGATGCGCACGAGCTCACCGAGGGTCTTCGCGTTCTCGCCTGCGGAGACGGGCAGGAACTTGTCCACCTGGGCGCGGCGCAGACCGTTCTTACCGATGACGGGGATCAGCGACTTATCGTTCACATTGCCGGGGATGCCCATGATGCCGGTGCTGGGGGTGCGACGGGCGCCCTGCGGCAGGTACAGCCACGAGCCGTAGGAGTTGGGGGTGACGATCTGGTCGCCCAGGCCGAGTTCCTTGACGAGGTCGCTGACAATGGGGCTGCGGGTTGCGAAGGATTCTGCGCCGGAGTCCAGCAGAAGGCCGCCAACTTCATGGGCACCAACCGCACCGCCAAGGTGGTGGCGCTGTTCGAGCAGGGTGACGCGCATACCGGCTGCGGCGAGGCGGCGTGCCGAGATGAGGCCGGAGGGGCCGCCGCCGATAACGATGGCGGTGGGTGCCTTCTCGTTGCGGGTGAAAGCTCGTGCGTTCTGGGGCGCGGCGGAGGAACTGACCTGTGCGGTGCGGTGCGGTGCCTGGTTGGTGTGGCCCATGGTGGTTCTCCTTTGGTCTGCCTGCAGTGGAGTTGCCCATTGCGGTAACGGGTGTGGTGGTTGGTTCGGGGTGCAGATGTTCGGTGCAGATGCCGGAGGGTTTCCAGCATCTGCGCCGTCTATTTATCGTTATTTATCCTATGCCTGCGCGGTGCGTTCGTGGATATATGCCACGAGGTCGGTGAGCACCTGCGGGTCGGTGGTCGGGGGTACGCCGTGGCCGAGGTTGACCACGTGCGAGGGGGCGGCGTTGCCTTCTGCGAGGACCTCGTCTACGTGTGCGTGGAGGTTTTCGCTGCCTGCGGCGAGCAGTGCCGGGTCGATGTTGCCCTGCAGGGGTACGGCGCCGTTGAGCAGGGTGTTCGCTGCGGACAGCGGCAGGCGGTAGTCCACGCCGATGACGTCTGCGCCGGCTTCGTGCATGGCGGGTAGCAGGGCGGTGGTTCCGGTGCCGAAGTGGATGCGCGGCACGCCGTATTCGCGCACCATATCGAGGGCGGTTGCGGAGTGTGCCTGCACGTAGCGGCGGTAGTCGCTTTCGCCGAGGGAGCCTGCCCAGGAGTCGAAGAGCTGCACGGCGGATGCGCCCGCCTCAATCTGTGCGCGCAGGAACTGGCCTGCGGTGCGGGCCGCCCAGGCGGCGAGTTCGTGCCAGGCGGCGGGGTCGGCGTGCATCATGGTGCGCGGGCGCAGGTGGTCGCGGGAGGGGCCGCCTTCGACCATGTAGGCGGCGACGGTGAAGGGGGCTCCGGCGAAGCCGATGAGCGGGGTGTCGCCGAGCATTTCTACGGTGGCGGCGACGGCTTCGCGGATGGGGTCGAGGTCGCTGTCTTTGAGTTCGGGCAGGGCGCGCACCTCGTCGAGGGTGCGTACGGGCTGGTCGAGTACGGGGCCCTTACCGGGCACGATGTCGACGTTGACGCCCGCGAGCTTCATGGGGATGACGATGTCGGAGAAGAAGATGCCGGCGTCGACCTTGTGGCGGCGGACGGGCTGCACGGTGATTTCTGCGGCGAGGTCGGGGGTGAGGCAGGCGTCCAGCATGGGGATGCCTTCGCGTACCTGGCGGTATTCGGGCAGGGAGCGGCCTGCCTGGCGCATGAACCAGACGGGTCGGTGGCTGGAGGGGCGGCCGGTGAGGGCGCGGAGCATGGGCGAGTCGGCGGTGGTGCCTGCGCGCAGGGGGTGGTTGGCGGGTAGGTGTGCGAGCTGCTCGTCGGTGAGCAGGGGTCGCTGGGCGTCAGTGGGGTGTGCGGGCAGGGAGGGTGCCTGTGCGGGGCCCTTTTCCGATGCGGGGGTGGTGTGCTGGTTTTCGCTCATAGTCTCTAGTGTGACAGGTTTATGTGGGCGTTTTTGCGACACTATGTCATGGTGACTCTTACCTAATGGTGGCTTTCTTAGCGGTGAGGGAAACCTTAGTTCGTGCCTACTCTTTGTGCCCGCTCCCCCACTGTGCAGATTTTCTTGCCCCCTACGATGATGGAACTTAGGTTCTGTGAGCTTTACAGGGGCTTAGTCGGCGTGGTTATGATTAATCTCTAGTGAGTACTTATGCATTTGTGGCATCGCACCACACCGTTGATCTGACCACCGTCGCTGCGTTGAGCGCCGGTGCCTCCGGCGTACCCGATGTTCTGGCGGGCGATATGGCACGCCAGCTGGGCGTGAAGGGTGCAGTCGTTCTTGCCACCTGTAACCGTCTTGAAATGTATGTTCAGCTACACGTCTCTGCGCATGTGCACATGGTTCGTGAGCTGATTGTTGATTCGATTGCGCAAACCTCCGGCCTGGACAAGGAACTGGTCAATTCCAGCTTCGATGTGTACGCAGACGAGGAGGCGGCACGCCACCTGCTGACGGTCGCCTCCGGCCTGGAGTCTGCCGTGGTTGGCGAGCGCGAAATCGCCGGTCAGGTACGCCGTGCCCTGGCTGCCGCGCAGGCGAAGGCTCAGGAGGAGGGTGTGGCTCTTCCCGGTGAGCTGGTGCAGCTGTTTGAGCATGCGGCGCATACGGCTCGTCAGGTGGGTCAGCACACGGCGCTTGGCGCCCAGGGCCGCTCGATTGTGTCTGTTGCTCTGGATCTTGCGGATGAGGTTGCCGAGAAGGACTGGTCGACCCGCCGCGCCCTGATTTTTGGTACGGGCGCTTACGCGGGTGCGACCATTGCGGCGCTGCGCGAGCGCGGTTGCACCGATATTTGGGTCAATTCCCGTTCTGGTCGCGCCCCGGAGTTCGCGGCGAAGCGCGACGTCTTCGCAGTGCCCGAGGACGGCATGGAACAGGCGATGGCTGAGGCTGACGTGATTATTGGCTGCTCCGGCGGATCCGACCCGTTGCTTCCCGAGCAGATTCCGGGCGGCCACCACACGATCCTCGACCTGGCGCTTTCGCGTGACTTTGACCCCTCGGTCGCCGACCTGCCGAACGTTGAGCTGATTACCCTCGAATCGGTGCGCCTTGCCGCACCCGAGGAGACCGAGGAGTCCGTGGCGACGGCTACGCGCATCGTGGAGTCTGAGCTGGCGGCGTTTGTGTCTCGTCAGCGTTCCCGCACGATTGACTCCGCGATTGTTGCGCTGCGCTCGCACACTATGGATGTGCTGGATTCCGAGCTGGAGAAGGTACGTAACCAGTTTGGTTGCGGTGCGGCGACGGAGCAGTTTGAGCTGGCGATGCGCCGCATGGTGAAGTCCCTGCTGCACACCCCGACGGTGCGCGCCAAGAAGCTTGCGGCGGAGGGCCGCACGGAGGATTACGTGCAGGCGCTGGAGACCCTCTACGGCATTCAGGTGGAGGATTCTTAAGAGCCTCCCCTCCCCTGCTCTTCCCGGCGTTTTTGCGCGCATTTTCACGCATCCGGCGGCGAGTATTTTATTAGCCCCCGGCGAAGTACTGCCCGTTCACGGTGCCGATGGGCGCATTCACGCTAGAGTAGATGCTAGATAAGATAGTTCCCATACCCGGCGCACGTTTGGCTGTGCCGGACTATTCTGCGAGGAGACTCATGGAAATCAAGATTGGCATTCGCCACATTGCTCGTGAAATCGTTGTTGAGACCAGTGAGGCTAAGGAAATCCTCATGGAGAAGGTCTCGAAGGCTATTGAGGACGGCTCGCTGCTGCAGATTATGGATGATAAGGGCAACACCACTCTGATTCCTGGTGCTCAGATTGGCTACGTTGAGCTGGGTTCCGACGCTAAGCGTCACGTTGGCTTCGGTATCGGCGCCTAATTAGTTCGGTAGCTGAACCCCCTTTAGCTTGAGCTTTCCCCGCATCCGTCACGATACGTAACCGCGCTTTATGCGCTGTGTGCGTGCGCTTTATGCGCCACGTGGTTACGCCGTGCCGAATGCGGGGGTTTGCATTTTAAACCGCCTACACAAAAACCTCGCGGCACCCGGTTTTGGGGCGGTATATCGCCCATCACGGGCGCACGCCACAACCGGTCGGGGGTGCGCCGGAAGCAAATCCAGGTTAATATTGAGGGGTTAAGTGAATGACCGGTCGTACCCCTTTCAAGACCCCGAGGCTGCACCGCCTTCTCATCATGAATAACCATGAGCACTAACCATGTGCATTGACCATGCGTGCAGGCGGCGTCTCGGCAAGAATTTCCCCTGTAAGAATTTCCCGAGTAAGAATTTCCCGCGGCCGGCTTTCGACGCCCGCCCGTCACCGCCTCCACCATTGGGGCGCTGGCTGGTACACCCCCAATTCTGGGGAGAAACACACCCCGAACAGGGGTAGAAAGATACGGTCCAGTGACTGAAACGAACACGCAGGAAACCACTCAGACTGCAAAGTCCTTCGCCGACTTCGGCGTTCGCCAGGATATTAGCGACGCCCTCGCGGCGGTTGGCATTACTTCCCCCTTCCCCATCCAGGAACTGACTCTTCCCGTGGCTCTGTCTGGCCAGGACATCATTGGTCAGGCGAAGACCGGTACCGGTAAGACCCTCGGCTTTGGTCTGCCCACCATTCAGCGTGTGGTCGGCCGCGACGATGAGGGCTGGGCTGATTTGGAGTACCCCGGCGCACCTCAGGCGCTGATTCTGGTTCCGACCCGTGAGCTTGCCATTCAGGTGGGCGAGGACCTGGCGATTGCTGCGAAGCTGCGCAACGCCCGCGTCGCGACCCTGTACGGTGGTGTGCCGATTGAGCCTCAGGCTGAGCTGCTGCGCCGCGGCCTGGAGGTTGTGGTGGGCACCCCCGGCCGCATTATCGACCTGTACCAGCAGGGCTTCCTGAACCTGAAGCAGGTTAAGATCGTGGTCCTCGATGAGGCTGACGAGATGCTGGATTTGGGTTTCCAGCCGTCGGTTGAGAAGATCCTCAGCTACCTGCCGGAGGACCGCCAGAGCATGCTGTTCTCCGCAACCATGCCCGGCCCGGTCATTGCGATGGCACGCCAGTACATGACCAAGCCCATGCGCATTAGCGCCGCTGACCCCGAGGACGCCTCGAAGACTAAGGCGTCGATCCGCCAGGTCGTCTACCGTGCGCACCACCTGGACAAGGACGAGATGATTGGCCGCATTCTGCGCGCTACCGGCCGCGGCCGCACCGTCATCTTCACCAAGACCAAGCGTGACGCTGCCCGCGTAGCGGAGGAGCTGGTGAACCGTGGCTTCGCTGCCGCTCCCCTGCACGGTGACCTGAACCAGGTTGCGCGTGAGCAGGCACTGAAGGCGTTCCGCACCGGCAAGGTCGACATTCTGGTCGCGACCGACGTGGCGGCTCGCGGTATTGACGTTGAAGACGTGACCCACGTGATTAACCACCGCGTGCCCGAGGATGAGAAGACTTACCTGCACCGTACCGGCCGTACCGGTCGTGCCGGCAATGAGGGTACCGCTGTGACCCTGGTTGACTGGGATGACCTGCCGCGCTGGAAGGTCATTAACGACGCCCTGGAGCTGGGTGTTCCTGAGCCGGTTGAGACCTACTCTTCCTCTGAGCACCTGTTCTACGACCTGAACATTCCGGCTGGCACTAAGGGCCGCCTGCCGCGCGAGGAGCGTGTGGCTGAGGGCATGGGCGATGAGTTCTTTGAGAGCGCCCGCGACTCGCGTGATGGCCGCCCGGCTCGTTCTCGCGGTGGCCGCGACGGTTCCCGTGAGGGTGGCCGTTCTGGCGGTCGTGACGGTGAGAAGGGTTCGCGCCGTTCTCGCGGTGGCCGCGACGGTCGTTCCGGTGAGGGCCGCGGCGAGCGCCGTAGCCGCTCCGAGGGCCGCAAGCGCGCTGAGCGTTCCGAGCGTTCTTCCGAGCGTGCGGAGCGTAACGAGCAGGGCGCATCCGAGCGTACCGAACGTTCTTCGGAGCGTTCTGAGCGTGCGCCTCGTCAGCGTCGCCGTACCCGCCGTGTTGAGGGTCAGCCCATGGAGGGTGAGGGCCGCCGCCGTACCCGCCGCCGCTCTGAAGGCTCGCGTTCTGAAGGTTCTCGTGCTGGGGGTTCTCGCGGTAAGGGCCGTGGCGCTGACCGTGCTGGTTCTGAAGGCTAGGGCCGGGGTTGGGTATTTCAGCATCCCCGGCGCCCGCCGCGCCCTCCCCTGCCGCTGAGGCAAACCGCACGGATTCGACTGTTTTCGATCCGCAGGGCCCGTCGCTGCTGGTGCAGGCAGATAACCTGGAGTATCTGCGTGAGCTGCCCGACGGTGCGTTCACCGTGATTTACATTGACCCGCCGTTCAATACGGGTAAGAAGCAGACGCGCCGCACGTTGAGCGCGGAGGCTTCTGAGAAGGGTGACCGCACCGGTTTTAAGGGCAAGAGCTATTCGAGCACCCTGCAGACTCTGGCGAGCTATAACGACTCGTTCGAGGATTATTGGGCGTTCCTAGCGCCGCGTATTGAGCAGGCGCATCGTCTGCTCGCGCAGGACGGCACCCTGTACCTGCACCTGGATTGGCGTGAGGTTCATTATGTGAAGATTATGTGCGACATGATTTTTGGTCGTGAGAACTTCATTAATGAGCTGATTTGGGCTTACGACTACGGCGCGAAGTCTACGCGCCGCTGGCCGACGAAGCACGACAATATTCTGGTGTACGCGAAGGATCACCGTAGCTATTACTTCAATACTGCGGAGGTTGATCGTGAACCGTATATGGCTCCCGGTTTGGTGACTGAGGAGAAGGCTTCTCGCGGTAAGCTCCCTACTGATGTGTGGTGGCATACGATTGTGTCGCCGACGGGTAAGGAGAAGACGGGTTATCCCACGCAGAAGCCTACGGGTTTGTTGCGCCGTATGATTGCGGCGAGTTCCCGCCCTGGTGATTGGGTGTTGGATTTCTTCGCTGGTTCTGGTTCTACGGGTGCGGCGGCGGCTCAGCTGGGTCGTAAGTTCGTGTGTGTGGATCAGAATCCGCCGGCTATTGAGGTGATGGCTAAGCGTCTGGGTGTGGATCCGGTGTCGTTCGCTGAGTATCGCGGTGTGCCGCGTGGGGCGAGTGTGTTGTTCACGCCGAAGCGTACGGTGGGTGTTCGTGGCGGTACGAGTCGTGATGCGTTGACGGCGGCGAGCCGTCATGCGCTGAAGGCTGTGTTGGATACGCTCACGGAGACTACGCAGCCGGTTGAGGGTGCGTCGTGCCGGTTTGTGCGTCACCGGTCGATGGATGCGGTGGATAAGAAGATGCGTATTGATGGCCGTGATGAGTTGCGTCGTCAGCGTCAGCATCAGGCGCGGGCTAAGGCTCGTGCGGCGCGGGCGGCTGCTCAGATGGATGCGGCGGCTGCGGGTGCGGTGTTGCAGCATCATGCGTCGCGTGAGAGCGTCTAGGCTGTCTTTTCTGCGCGTTCGTGAGAGCACGTGTTAAGAGTATGGGGCGGGTTCCTTTACCGGGAACCCGCCCCACACTCTTTCGTCTTACTACTGGGCCGCCAGCTGCTCGCGGATACGCGCCACCGTCACCGCATCCGTCGTATTCTCACCCAGCAGGTTCGGCTTGCCCGCGCCGTGATAATCGCTCGAACCCGTCACCAGCACCTCACGGCCCGCCGCACGCTGACGCTCAATGAACTCCAGCAGACGCGCCCGGTCCTCCGGAGAGTTCTCACGGTGATACACCTCCACACCCGCCAGGCCAGCATCCACCATCAAACCCAGATACTCCAGGCTCAACGCGGGTCCACGCATCGTACTCATCGGATGCGCAATCACCGGCACGCCCCCAGCCTCACGCACCAGACGCACCGCCTCCAACGGATCCAGCGCATCCTGCGGCACATAGTAGGGGCTGCCCGTGTACAGCAGCTTCGCAAAAGCCTCAGAACGATCAGCAACCACCCCGGCAGCAACCAGCGCATCAGCAATATGGGGGCGGCCCACCGCCGTGTTCCCCTCCCCCACCTGCGCCAACACGTCATCCCAGGTCAGCGGGTAGTCGGCGGCAAGACGGCCCACAATAGCCTGCGCACGGCCCTCACGGCTGGCACGAATCGCCTCCACACGGCGCGCCAACTCCGAACCCACCGGGTCAAAACCATAAGCGAGCAGGTGAATAGTCTTCGTGCGTGCGCGGCCCTCACCATCGGTGTAACGGTAGCGGCAGGAGAACTCGGCACCCGGCAGAAAATCCAGACCGTGCTCACCCGCCAGCTGAGCCGCCTGCGCCCAACCAGCCGTCGTATCGTGATCAGTCAGCGCGAAACCCGCCAACCCGGCGTGAGCAATCAGCGGCACCAGCTCGGCCAGGCTCTGCGTGCCGTCAGAGATAGCGGAGTGAATATGCAGATCGTAGCGCCCGGTACGGTTCAGGTTTTCAGGCGCGCCCGATTCAGCGGGCTTCGGTGCCTGCTGCGCATTAGGTGCACTATTTCGGTGTTCTGTCTGCGTCATCTTCTCTCCTTCCCCGCCCCTGCTAGTTCGTCGCCACCTCAGCGGGGTTTTAAGGCATGTCATCTACTCTTCTGATTCAACCCTACCAATATCGGCGGCGCAATATCGGGTACCCGGTCGCAGGTCAAAGATATATTCTGCCCCACCGCGCCCTCTCTTATGGTCAAAAGCGCTAAAACACCTGCCCACCTGTGGTGAAGGAGATATGATTAACCCATGACTGAGAACAATGAGAAGAGCACCGAAGCTCAGAAGAACGACCACCGCAGCACCCCTAAGGCGTCTGCGTTCACCGAATTCATTGCCGCAAACTGGGCACCTGCCGAAGATGACGGCTACACCCGCGAGCCCGTAGCAGACTACGCAGCTGAGCGCCGCGCCAAGATTTCCAAGGCATTCCCCGGCGAGCGCCTCGTCCTGCCCGCAGGCCCGCTGAAGGTCCGCTCCAACGACTGCGACTACCGCTTCCGCCCCCACTCGGCGTTTGCGCACCAGACCGGTCTGGGCATCGACCACGAGCCCGACGCCGTGCTGATTTTCGAGCCCGTCGAAGAGGGCACCGGCGACAACGGCTCCAACCACGAGGTCACCCTGTACTTCCGCCCGCTGGCTGGCCGCGACACCGCAGAGTTCTACGCGGATGCACGCTACGGCGAGTTCTGGGTTGGCCCCCGCCCCACCCTGAAGGAATTCTCCGAGCGTTACGGTCTGCGTACCCGCGACCTGTCCGAGCTTGAGGTTGCTATCACCAAGAACGCCGGCAACCAGGGCCTGGGTGGCGTGAACATCCGCCTGGTCCGCAACGTTGACCCGGCTGTTGACGCGCTGGTTGACACTTCCCGCTACAACACCGGCGTGGAGCTGGAGCAGGCTGACAAGCTGGACTCCGAGCTGGCTGTGGCGCTCTCCGAGGCTCGCCTGATTAAGGACGCTATCGAGGTTGAGAACCTGCAGCGTTCCGTTGACATGACCGTCAAGGGCTTCGAAGAGGTCATTCGTGAACTGCCGAAGGCTAAGGAGCACCACCGCGGTGAGCGCGTCGTTGAGACCGCGTTCTTCTCCGTGGCACGTACCGACGGTAACGACCTGGGCTACGACACCATCGCAGCGTGCGGTAACAACGCAACCATCCTGCACTGGATTCGTAACAACGGCACCGTCGATGACGGCAAGCTGCTGCTGCTGGACGCAGGTGTTGAGGACGACACCCTGTACACCGCAGACGTGACCCGCACCTTCCCCGTGAACGGTAAGTTCACCGAGGTTCAGGCGAAGGTCTACAACGCTGTGCTGGAGGCTGCTGACGCCGCATTCGCTGTGGCTAAGCCGGGCCGTAAGTTCCACGAACTTCACGACGCCGCTATGGAGGTTCTGGCTCACCGTCTGGAAGAGTGGGGCCTGCTGCCGGTTTCTGCCGAGGTTTCCCTCACCATTGAGGGCGGTCAGCACCGCCGCTGGATGCCGCACGGCACCAGCCACCACCTGGGCCTGGACGTGCACGACTGCGCGCAGGCGAAGGCTGAACTGTACATGTGGGCTGAGCTGGAGCCGGGCATGGTCTTCACCATTGAGCCGGCACTGTACTTCAAGGAAGAGGACCTGTCTATCCCCGAGGAGTACCGCGGTATCGGTATCCGCCTTGAGGACGACGTGCTCTGCACCGAGGACGGCAACGTGAACCTGTCTGCTGCACTGCCCCGCACCGTTGAGGGCATTGAGGAGTGGATGGCGAAGCTGGCGAAGTAACGCCTAGCCCCCCCCAGTTACGTAGTAACGTCTGAATAGGGAAAGCCCCTCACCGATTCGTTCGGTGAGGGGCTTTCGCGTGTCTTCTATGTTGCTTCTCTGCCTGTTTCCTGGCTTATTTCCCGCCGCTACGGGTGGCTACCGCCATTGCAGGTTCGGTTATTCGGACTCCTGCGAGGACTTATCGTGCAGGCCCTGCGGGCGCGGGGTTGGACGCTGCGGCTTGGGCTGAATCAGCTTCGCGTATTCTTCCGGGTCGTCCACGCGCAGACCGTACCGCTGTGCCGGACGTTTCTGCGTATCTGACTTCTGGGCGGTTGCCTGGTCAGTGCTTGCCTGTTCCTGTTCGGAAGGCTGAGTGGGCTGAGCAGGCGGTGCAGGGGTAACCGGTGCGGGCATGTTCTGCGCCGCGCTCTGAGCCATCGCGTTCTGCGCAGTAGTATCACGCTCGGGCAGGTTCTGGTTCGGCGCTGGCTGGCTACCCGCCTGCGCACGGTACGAGGGTGCCTTCGGGGCGCCGGTCGGAACCGGTGCACCATTCATCGAGACGGTGCTCTGAGCGGCACGCGCCTGCGAAGCTTCCGGGGCTGCCGCCGCACGAGCGGCCGCAACCGCCGCCGAGAAGCGAGGGTGCGCACCCAGCACGCGGCGCGCATCCTGAGCGTACTCCGGCAGAGCGTACATCACGGTACGCGAGGGAATCGCCTCGGTACGCATCGGGTAGCGACCCCCATGGGAGCGACGCAGAACGTACATCTGCCACAGCACAAACACGGCAACCGACAGCGGCACGTACTTGAGTGCTTCAGAGATAAAAGAGTCACCGGCAAGGGTCATCAGCACCGAAAACACCAGGCCAATCACCGCACCCTGAATCGCCGCAGAAATCAGGGCACGACCGTAACCGGGCTGTACCGGGTACTCCACCTGGCGGATACCATCATTGACCAGGTACAGCGCCGTGACCGGGTAATCCTGTTCGCTGAGCACGTCAAAAGCGGCGAGCGCATCATCGTGACGAACGAAGGAGGCGATCGCTTCACCGGCGGGCAGGGGCTTGCCCTGAGCCTGCGCCAGGCGCGACGCCAAGTACGAAGAAGGCGGGGTCGAGGGAATATTCGGCAGGTTAGAAGTCATGGCTCCTATTCTACCGCCCGCCCTAACCCTGGACCCGGTGGGTAGTCAGCTCCTCTACAGGCGTAGCGAACACCTGTTCAAATAAGCCCCTCAAAGTGCGAATCCCCGCGGCGGAGCGTACCCTAGAGAGGTGAGCAATTCGAAGTTCAGCACCCCCAGCAAGATTTATATTGCCCGCCTTCTGGGCCTCGACGTTTTTGACCCCTTCGGTGACCGCCTCGGCCGTCTCCGAGACGTCGTCGTACTCAAACGTGGCCTGGGCGCATCCATTGCGGGCGCCCGCCCCGCCAAGGGCACCGAACCCATTGTTGTCGGCATCATCGTTGAGGTGCTCGGCAAGAAACGCGTGTTCATGCCCATGACCCGTGTGCGAAGTATCGACGCTTCACAGATCATTTCAACCGGCCTGGTGAACCTGCGCCGCTTCGAACAGCGCAACTCTGAGACTCTCATCGTGGGTGAGCTCTTTGACCGCCGCGTGCGCCTGCTCGACGGCAGCGGCGACGCCGTCATTGAGGACGTCGCCATTGAGCAGCGCCGCAACGGCGACTGGGGCGTGACCGAGCTGTTCGTTTCCCGCGTCAGCTCCGCCTCCAGCACGTGGCGCCGCCGTTCCAAGGAGACCCTCATCGTCGATTGGGACGAGGCGGTGCTCTCCACCGACGTGGAACCGCAGGCGGCAACCGCGTTCGTGGCGAACCACGAGAACTCCAAGCCCGCCGACCTTGCGGATGCTATCCACGAGATGAGCGATAAGCGCATGGTCGAAATCGCCGCCGAGCTTCAGGATGAACGCCTCGCGGACGTTCTGCAGGAGCTGCCCGCCGAGGACCAGGTGCAGATTCTCTCGCACCTGGACGACGAGCGTGCCGCGCAGGTCCTCGAAGAGATGGAACCGGACGACGCCGCCGACCTTCTCATCGAGCTGGACGACGCCCAGCGTGAAAAGCTGCTCGAACTCATGGAACCCGACGAAGCAGACGACGTGCGTCGACTGCTCGAATATGACGAGGGTACCGCTGGTTCGCTCATGAACCCGGTGCCGATCATCCTCTCCCCGGAGGCGACCGTTGCGGAGGCGCTCGCGCACATCCGCGCCGAGGAAATTCCTCCGGCAATGGCGGCTGCCGTCATGGTGACGCGCCCGCCCCTGGAAACGCCGACCGGCAAGTACCTGGGTCTGGTGCACATGCAGAAGCTGCTGCGTGTGCCGCCGAGTGAGCCGATTGGTCACATCCTCGATACCGACACTGAGCCTGTCTCTGACCAGGCAAGTTTGGAAGAGCTGGCACGCGTGCTGGCGACCTATGACCTGACCATCGTTCCCATTGTGAACGAATCGCACCGTCTGGTAGGCGCAGTGACCATCGACGACGTGCTCGATGCGCTCCTGCCCGAAGACTGGCGCACTTACGATGATGGAACTCCCGTACGAAAGGTAGGACGACGCTTTGCCTGATTCGAACCGCCGCGACGCAAACCGTACCGAAGAGAACCCCCGCATCGATAAGGCGCGCATCCTCAAGGACCGCCTGGAGAAGAAGTACGCTGAACGCAACCGCGAGCGCGGCGACTCCCGCCCGCAGCGTAGCGACTCACAGCTGAGCACCCCCGGCACCCGCAAGCCGAAGCTGTTCTCAAGCCCCAACCCGGACGCTTTCGGCCGCATGACCGAGGGTTTTGCACGCTACATGGGTACCCCGCAGTTCCTGATGTGGATGACCATTTTCTGTGGCGTGTGGCTGGCGTGGAACTCCCTGGCGCCGGAGGAGATGCAGTTCGACCCGCGTAGCCTGAACTTCACCCTGCTGACCCTGATGCTGTCCCTGCAGGCTTCTTACGCTGCTCCCCTGCTGCTGTTGGCGCAGAACCGTCAGGATGACCGCGACCGCGTGGTGGCCTCTGAGGACCGTAAGCGTGACCAGCAGAACCTGGAGGAGACCCAGTACCTGACCCGCGAGATTGCTTCGCTGCGTATTGCTCTGCGTGAGGTTGCGACCCGTGACTTCGTTCGTAGCGAGCTGCGTGACATTCTTGAGGAACTGCAGAACATTGCGCAGGAGCAGGAGCGTCACGCCGAGCAGCTGCAGGACATCAGTGAGGACATTGAGGACCTGGAGGAGGCTATCGACGATATCGATATCTCCGAGGGCGAGGAAAAGGACGCTGAGGAGCAGGAGGCTGAGGAGCAGGGCACTGAGGGAAAGAGCTCTGAAGGCACCGAGAACGGTACCGAGCAGGCTTCTGACAAGGCTGAACGCTCTGCGAAGGACTCCGCACAGGATCCCCACCGAGGCGATTTGAGCCAGCCTCAGAGCCGCGAATCCCAGCAGGCACAGCAGCAGGCAGAGCGCACCCGTGAGGGAGGCGCCCGTGACCGCTAATTCGCCCCTGCAGGATGCGCTCTACGCGGCACTCGCCCGCGTCGAGGATCCCGAACTGCGCCGCCCCATTACGGAGCTGGGCATGGTGGAGACTGCGCTCGTGCATCCTGAACTGGATGAGCACGGTGAGCCGATTCCCGGCCGCCACTGGGCTGAGGTCACGGTGCTACTCACTATTGAGGGTTGCCCGCTGAAGAACACCATCGAGCAGCAGGTTCGTGACGCCGCCGCCACTGTTGAGGGTATTGAGCGTGTGCAGCTGCAGGTGGGTGCGATGAACCCGCAGCAGCGTTCCGCCCTGCGTTCGATGCTCAAGCCGGAGCGTTCCAACCCGTTTACCGCGCCCGGTTCGCTGACCCGCGTGTTCGGTGTGGTGTCCGGTAAGGGTGGCGTGGGTAAGTCCTCCATGACCGCGAATCTTGCCGCCGCGTTCGCTTCACGCGGGCTTGCGGTGGGCATTATTGACGCGGATGTGCACGGCTTCTCCATTCCGGGTCTGCTGGGTATTACCGACGCCCCGACCCGCCTGGATGACCTGATTCTTCCGCCGACCGTGGACGTTCCCGCCCCCGCCCAGCGTTGGGGTGAGCAGAAGGTCAGCGGCGGCTTTATTCGAGTGATTTCTATCGGCATGTTCCTCAAGGGCAACGAGCCGGTGGCGTGGCGCGGCCCCATGCTGCACCGTGCCCTGGAGCAGTTCATCATGGACGTGCACTTCGGCGCCCTGGATGTGTTGCTACTCGATTTGCCGCCCGGCACCGGCGATATTGCCATCTCCATGGCTCAGCTGCTGCCGAATGCGGAGCTGGTGCTCATTTCCACCCCGCAGCACGCCGCGGTGGATGTGGCGGAGCGTGCCGGCACCCTGAGCTTGCAGACCGGTCAGAAGGTCGTGGGCGTGGTGGAGAACATGGCTGCCATGACCCTGCCGGACGGTACCGTGCTCGACATGTTCGGTTCTGGCGGCGGTCAGGTGCTCGCTGAGCGTCTTTCGGAGGCGCTCTCCTACCCGGTACCGCTGCTCGGTTCCGTCCCGCTGGATGTGAACCTGCGTACCGGCGGTGACGATGGCATGCCTGTCGTGTGGGGTTACCCCGACTCCGCCACCGCAGAAGAAATCCAGTCCATCGCCTCGCAGCTGCTGCAGTCGGGCGAGTCGAGGGCGGGTCAGAACCTGCCGCTCTTCGTTTAGAGATTGAGCGTCTAGAAGCTGACGGCCAAACAGCTGAGAATAGAAAGAACCCCGCACCATCACGGTGCGGGGTTCTTATCTATTCAAAATCTTAGGTTGCGTCCACGTCGAAGGGGGCGTATGCGCCTCGCGGAAGAGCACGGCTCTCCGACTTTTCCTTCTCCTTCAGCAGCGCCTCTTCACGTTCCTTCGCCTCACGCTCACGCTCGGCGTCATCCTCAGCGAATGCCTGCTTCACAATCACGCGCGGATCGTACTGGCGGGGGTCGTACTGGCGCCAGTTAATATCTTCCAGACCCGTCTCGCCCAGGGCTTCCTTGAAGTCGTCCTTCGCGTCGAACGCCATGCGGCGCACAGTCTTGACGAATTCACGAATCTGGCGGGCGTATTCGGGCATGCGTTCGGGGCCAATCACCACAAACGTGATGATGGCCAAAATAATCAACTCGGTGCCACTAATACCAAACACAGAATATAGATTATCAGTTCCGAGCCAGCACCGCCGAACCCGCGGCGCTTTCTGGACGTGTCTTTAAGCTCTGGACAAGCAGAAGGCGTACGCTACAGCACCGCGGAAGGGCATTGCGCCCACGGCTAAGAACGCCACATCAGCGGTTTACGGCGGATAATCTCCATCGCCGGGTTAAAACGCTGCGGCTCCAACCGCAGGCACGCCCGCCTCCCGAACGCAAAAGACCGCCGGCAACACACCGGCGGTCTCAAACATCCGTTGGATAGATTCAGCGGTTTACGGCGGGTAGTCTCCGCCGCCGGGTTAAAACGCTGCGGCTCCAACCGCAGGCACGCCCGCCTCCCGAACGCAAAAGACCGCCGGCAGCACACCGGCGGTCTCCAGTCACGATATTCGGTTTACGGCGGGTAGTCTCCACCGCCGGGCAGCTGCTTCCAATGCCACAGCCAGCCAACCCAGCCCCACTGCGCACACGCACCCGCCACCAGCAACGCCCAACGATACGCCCGCGAACGGCTCGCCGCCGCCACCACAATCACCAACGGGAACAACGGCAACAACAGACGGAACGTCGACGACTGCGGATTCAAAAACAGAATCAAATACGCAAAATAGCTCAGGCACCACAGGTTCAGCGGAGCCGCCAAAACCCTACGCGCCAGCGGGCTCAAACACAGAGCGATAAAGCCCAAAATCAGAAGAGTCAGCAACACCGGAGCCGCATACCCAAAGTACAGGTACCCCTGCGAAAGCCACGGCTGAATCGGCGCCAAATGGGTACCGCGCCACGCCGTCTCCGTGGCGGTGTACGCATCCACACGGCCCGTAGCCCACCACGCAATCGCAGGCCACACCAGCGCACACGCACACACCACCAAGGCGCTGACCAGCTGCCCCAGATGACGCACAAACGCCGTGCCCATGCCCGACTGGCGGCTCGAACGCACCCAGCACGCAAACCACCACAGGCCGGCAGCCGCGCCCAGGGGCACACCCACCGGGCGGGACAGGCACGCCAACGCCGCCACAGGAACCAGCAGACCGTATCGTCCCTGAACCAGGCACAGCAGCGCACCGGCAAGGAACACCAGGTTCAGCGACTCCGCATACGGCACCTGAAGCACCGGCGCCACCGGCAAGAACGACACCAACGCCACAGCCCACATGGACAGCGCAGAAGGCGACTCCTCACTCTTGAAACCGGTCGCCTTCAACGACGCCTCAAACAGCAGGTAAATCACCCACGCCGCCGCAAAACCAGCAAGCAGAGCAACCGTCGCCGCCACCGGGTAGTACCCGATGCCCGTCGCATGGCTAATAGCACCGGAAAGCTGCGGGAAAATCGGGTAAAAAGCCCACTGATTCTGCTGAACCACACCCGCCGCATTCACCGGCAGCTCACTCGGGTAACCCTGTACCGCGATCTGCTCATACCAGCCGGCATCCCAGATGCTAATGAACGACAAATAATCCAGATGCTGACCCCACGGGCTGCGCAGCTGCTGCTGACCGACCACGGCAAACACCACGAAACCCCATACTCGGGACAGACCGTAAATCAGTAGCACCGACAGCCACGCGGGCAGGGCACGCAGACGCTCCCCCACCCTGCGCAAACGCTCACCGGCGGCGGTATACGCCCAGGTCAGAAGCTCATCAAAAGACTCGCTCCGTTCCTCGCCGGAGGCGGGGGTGGCGGCACCCTGCGCGGGAGAATACGCGGGGGAAGCACTATTACGTTCAGGCGAAACACTCACGGGCGTTAGTTCCCCTCAGCCTGCGGGTTCTTTCGCTTCTCCACAAAGTCATGCGCGCTCAAGGTGCTCTCCGCATCATCAGCCAGCGGAACCGCACCGCGACGAACCGGCTCAGCGGCAGCGACGTTAGCATCAGCAGATTCTGTAGCCGAAGCGGTAGCCTCCGCGGCGGGTGCGTTCTCGAGTGCCTTGTCATCTTCGGGAGCACCGACGAGAGGAGCGATAAAGCCGAAATCCTCCACACGGTCAAAGGTGCCCAAACCATCACGGCCCACACCGCTGAAGAACGCGGCACCGGGCACGGCACGCTCACCGGAGAGCGCCACAACGGAGAGCACCGCAATGCCCGAAATCAGCAGGGCAAGCAGAATCAGAAGAAAGTTCATGTCAATCTCATATCATGCAGGACCGTCAACCCCTGACGGTCACCTAAATTCAAATAGTAGCGCCAGCACCGGCAGAATCAGCACCGGCAGAATCAGCACCGGCAGAATCAGCACCGGCAGAATCAGCACCAACAGAGTTAGCGTCGCGGTTAGTCCTCGTCGCGGTTAGTCCTCGTCGCGGTCGCTGAGCAGCCAGGCACGCAAATCGGCGTGGCAGCGGGTCAGCTGGCTAAAGCTCACGTGCTCGTTATCGGTGTGAGCCAGCAGAGCGTCACCGGGGCCGAAGTTCACCGCGGGAATACCGATCTCGCTCAGGCGCGCTACGTCCGTCCAACCGTACTTCGGCTGAGGCTCCTGTCCCACCGCCTCAATCAGGGAAGCTGCCAGCGGGGTGTCCAGTCCGGGGCGTGCCGCCGGGGAAAGATCCACAAAATCCAGCTCGTATCCGGCGAAGACCTCACGCACGTGGGCGACCGCCTCATCCAGGGTCTTATCAGGGGCAAACCGGTAGTTCACGTGCATTGCCGCAGCATCAGGAATCACGTTACCGGCAACACCACCAGAAATCTGCACCGCGTTCAGACCCTCACGATAGTCCAGACCCTCCACCGCAATAGTCTTCGGTTCGTAGGAGGCGAGCGCCGCCAACGCCGGTGCCAGTGCGTGAATTGCGTTCTCGCCGCGCCATGCACGACCCGAGTGGGCGGCAAGGCCGCGGGTGCGCACGAAGAAACGCATGGTGCCGTTGCAACCGCCCTCAATGGTGCCGTTGGTCGGTTCAAGCAGCACACCGAAGTCTGCGTCAGTGATGAGCTCGCCGTGGTTGCGGATTAGACGCGCCAGGCCGGAAAGTTCGCTGGCGACCTCTTCGTTGTCGTAGAAGATGTAGGTCAGGTTGTAGTCGGTGTCCTGCGCGGTCAGTTCGGCGGCAAGTTTCAACTGGACCGCCACGCCGCCCTTCATATCGGTTGCGCCGCGGCCGTAGAGCACGTACCCGTCCTCTTCTTCACGCACCGTGGACGGCACGGTACCCAGCGAGCCCTCAACGGTGGGCAGGGGCACGGTATCCAGGTGACCGGCAAGAATAATGCGGGTGCGTTCCCCCTCAGCGCCGGGCAGCGGCGGGAATTCGGTGCGGGCGATAATGGCGTCCCCGTCGCGGGTCAGGTGCAGGTGCGGGCAGAACGACAGCGCCATGTGCACGGCGTCAGCAATTGGCTGCTCATTGCCGGAAACCGACTCGTAATCCAGCAGGGCACGCGTCAGCTCGGGCATGGACACGTCCAGGTTCAGGGGCGGCTGCGGTACAGGGTGACGCTCAGAAATATTCGGGGAAACGCTCATCCTTCCACCTTACAGGTTCCCCGGTACACACACCCGCGCCCACAACTTCCATATCGAGCATATGAGACGGTCTTGAAGGGGCTCTCACCCCCAAAACTATAATGGGTGGCATGTCTGAAAACACTCCCCGTTACGCCTCCGGCGTCGCACTGGTCAATGTTGTTGTCTCTGGCGAGCACGCCGGCACCGTCCTGGATGCCTGGTTCCCCGCCCCCTCCCTCACCCAGACCCCCGACCTGTCCATCGCGGACGAGCTGGAGGACCTGGCCGTTGAGCACCCTGCGCGCAACGCCCGTACCGAGGTGCGTACCGCCTCCATCAACCTGGATGAGGCACCCGAAGACGCGGTCGACGCGTACCTGCGTCTGCACCTGCTCTCCCACACTCTGGTTCGCCCCAACGAGCTGAACCTGGACGGCCTGTTCGGCACCCTGGCGAATGTTGCGTGGACCAACCACGGCCCGGTGCTTGCCGCCGAGTTCCAGAAGCTCGCAATTGGTCTGCGCAAGCTGGGCAACCTGAGCGTGAGCCACATTGATAAGTTCCCGCGCCTGGTGGATTACGTGGTTCCCGCCGGCGTGCGTATTGGTGACGGTGACCGTCTGCGCCTGGGTGCACACCTGGCGTCCGGCACGACCGTGATGCACGAAGGCTTCGTGAACTTCAACGCCGGTACCCTGGGCACCTCCATGGTTGAGGGCCGTATTTCTCAGGGCGTTGTGGTGGGCGACGGCTCGGATGTGGGTGGCGGCGCCTCCACGATGGGTACCCTCTCCGGTGGCGGCACTCAGCGTGTGTCCATTGGTGAGCGTTCTCTGCTGGGTGCGGAGTCCGGTATCGGTATTGCCCTGGGTGATGACTGCGTGGTTGAGGCTGGCCTGTATGTGACCGCTGGTTCGCGCGTGAGCGTCCTGCTGCCCGGTCAGGAGGCGCGCGTGGTGAAGGCTGCGGAGCTGTCCGGTGTGTCGAATCTGCTGTTCCGCCGCAATTCGATTAGCGGCGCGATTGAGGTTCTGCCGCGTGCGAAGAACACCGTGGAGCTGAACGAGGCGCTACACCTGAACTAGTCTGCACCTGAACTAGTCTGTACCTGGACTAGCGCTGGTTGCCCTTGCGAACGTTGGGGGTCGGCCCGCGAACTTTAGGGATCGGCTTTAGGGGTCGGGATGCGTAAAGCATCCCGGCCCCTTTTCTGTGCCCTGTGTTCCCTCGTCCGCCGCGTTTACAGGCTGGGCGCGAATCCGCGGCGGCTACGATGACCGTTTTCAGGGCGTACGGCTCGGGCTTTCGCTAGGCTGGTAGTACCGGGTACAGCACACCCGCTATGACTGACCACTTGTACAGTTCAGAGAGGAATTCAGATGCCCGAATCGACTAAGTCAAAGTCGACGATGAGCGAAACCTACCGGCACTTTACGCGTCTCTTCCCCTACCCGCACGAGCGTATTCCAGTGGGCGCTCCTGCCGCTGATGCCATGGCTCGTTACGATGAGCTGGCTAAGCTGGGGCGCGCGCAGGGGTTCGTCCCCTTCTTCCTGAACCTGAACGATACGGTGCTTGAAAGCATGGTCATTGCGGTGTCTATTGAGCACGACATCATTGACGATGTTGAGACTCTAACCCCCGAGCAGGTGAGCGCCTACACTCGTGCTGTCCTGCAGCGTTACCGTACCGCCCGGGGTGCCGCCTCCGCCGAAGAGTACGGTAGCGCCGCCATTGCTCAGCAGTTGCGCCAGGTTATGGACGATGGCGAAGAGACTCACGAGAACGACCCGGACGACTTCAACCTCAACGAGCTTGTCGACGAGTTTATGAGCTCCGATTTTCTGCCCGATGAGGAGCCCGAAGATGACGCCCCGACTCTTTCCGCCCTACTCTGCTATGAGCTCCTGGATGAAGAAGAGAAAGGCGAGATGCTCCTGCTACAGATTCCGACCGATGACCCCGCCGATATTCCCGCGTACCTGCCCTTCGGCGGCTGGAATGACTGCCCGGACGCTCAAACGCAGCTGGCATTCACCCACTATTGGCGTGAAAAGTACGGTGCCATCCCGGCGGCTCTTGACGGTGCTGACTGCCTGGAGTTTCTGGTGGAACGCCCCGTAGCAGACCCGGTCGAGGCGAAGAAGGTGGCGGTCGAGCAATTCGCATTCTGTTCCGATCTTCCGTTCCAGGTGTTTGAGGATTTTGAGCAGCTGACGGAGTTTATTCACCAGAGCCGCCAGTGGTATTTCTGGTGGGATTAGACGCAAGCTATACAGCGAGGTGGGGGCGAGTGGCGACACACCTAAAGAACGCTTCCCACATGCTCACACCAGAGTGCACAAGCGCACAGTGTCCCGCAGTACTTACACCCCATGCACAGCTGTACCATTAGATACAGCTCAACAGCTTTTGTCCCCCATCCGGAGCACTTTTTCCGGATATATAAAGCCCGAAAGGACATCATGAAGGTACTCGTTACCGGCGGCGCCGGCTACATCGGCTCCCACACTGTACTTGAACTGCTCAAGGCAGGCCACGACGTCGTCGTCATGGATAACCTCGCGAACTCTTCCGAGGAGTCCCTCAAGCGCGTCGCTGAACTCGCTGGCCGCGCCCCCGAGTTCCACAAGGTTGACCTGCTCGACCTCGAAGGTATGAAGGCTCTCTTCAAGCAGGTTCGCCCCGACGCTGTGATTCACTTTGCGGGCCTGAAGGCTGTGGGCGAGTCCGCTGAGAAGCCGCTGTGGTACTACCAGACCAACGTGGCTGGCACCCTGAACCTGCTGTACGCAATGGACGAAGCTGACTGCCACTCCATCGTGTTCTCCTCCTCCGCTACCGTGTACGGTGAGCCCGAGTCCATGCCTCTGATCGAGAAGATGAACATGGATGCGCAGTCCTGCTACGGCCGCACCAAGGAGCACATTGAGGACATGCTGGTTGACCTGGCTGCTTCCGACTCCAAGTGGAACATTGCTCTGCTGCGTTACTTCAACCCCGTTGGTGCGCATGAGTCCGGCCGTATCGGTGAGGACCCGGCGGGCATCCCGAACAACTTGGTGCCCTTCATCGCGCAGGTTGCTGTGGGTCGCCGCGAGCACCTGAACGTCTTCGGTAACGACTACCCGACCGTTGACGGTACCGGCGTGCGCGACTACATCCACGTGGTTGACCTGGCTGACGGTCACCTGAAGGCGCTGAACTACATTACTGAGCACGGCGGCCTGCACACCTGGAACCTGGGTACCGGTAACGGCTACTCGGTTCTGCAGGTTCTGCACGCGTTCGAGGAGGCGTGCGGTAAGGAGCTGCCGTACAAGATTGTGGATCGTCGCCCCGGTGACGTTGCGGTCTCTTACGCTGATCCTTCCTCTGCTCTGGCGGATCTGGGCTGGAGCGCTAGCCGCGACATTAAGACCATGGTTCGCGACCACTGGAACTGGCAGAAGAACAACCCCAACGGTTACGAAGCCTAAGCTGTTTTAGCCTCTTGTGAGGGGTGTTGAAGAGTGCCCGATAGGTGTTTATCTCACCTATCGGGCACTTTTTTGCGCTTTTTTCGAAATTTTTACCAAGTCGTGACTACCTCCCCAAAGGCGTTTGACACCTCGTGAGTGCGTAGAGAAAGGGAAGAATATATTCCCTAGTCAGAGCCTTTTGTGAAGATGGGGTGTTTTTTACCCATATTTTTACGTCAAAAATACTATAACTATGCATTCATGCTTAAAAATTCACATTGCTTACCCAGTAAAGTGAATATTTTGCAGACAGGAAACCGCCTGAGGCGTAAGCTGAAAACTCAGCATACAGACAACCCGCATCATAGACGCACCTCACGTGAAAGGGTTCAAAATGTCCGCACAGGCAGCTCCCGAAGCGCAGAAAAACCTCATCGAAATCGCCAACGTCAACAAGTACTACGGCACCAACCACGTTCTGAAGAACATCAATCTTTCCGTGGGAAAAGGTGAGGTCGTCGTCCTCCTCGGCCCCTCCGGTTCCGGCAAATCCACCCTCTGCCGAACCATCAACCGCCTCGAAACTATCACCAGCGGATCCATCACCATTGACGGACAAGAACTACCCGAAGAAGGCCGCGCACTCGCCAAGCTCCGCGCCGAAGTCGGCATGGTTTTCCAGTCCTACAACCTCTTCGCGCACAAGAACATCCTCGATAACGTAACCCTTGGGCCCCGCCGAATCCGCAAAATGTCCAAGTCAGAGGCAGAAGCAGAAGCCATGAACCTGCTCGCGAAGGTCGGTGTGGATTCCCAGGTGCACAAGATGCCCGCAGAGCTTTCCGGCGGTCAGCAGCAGCGCGTCGCCATCGCCCGTGCACTCGCCATGAAGCCCAAGGTCATGCTCTTCGACGAACCCACCAGCGCGCTCGACCCCGAAATGGTCAACGAAGTGCTCGACACCATGGTCTCCCTCGCAAGGGAAGGCATGACCATGATCGTGGTGACCCACGAGATGGGTTTTGCCCGCAAGGCGGCAGACCGCATCGTCTTCCTTGCCGACGGCGAGATCATCGAAGAGGCGCACCCGGACGAGTTCTTCACCAACCCGAAGAGCGAGCGCGCCAAGGACTTCCTCTCCAAGATTATCAACCACTAAATCAGAGGGACCGACATGCAAAAATATTCACGTAGGCTCGCGGCACTCGCCGCAGCAGCATCCCTCGCTCTGACCGGCGTCCTCGCCGGATGCTCCAGCGCAGACAGCGACCACAAGATCCGCATCGGCATCAAAGTAGACCAGCCCGGCCTCGGTTATCAGGACGGCAACACCTACACCGGTTTCGACGTGGAGGTGGCACGCTACGTCGCCGGCAAGCTCGGATACTCCGAAGAGCAGATTGAGTTCGTAGAATCCCCCGCCGCTAACCGCGAAAACATGCTCAACACCGGCCAGGTAGACATGATTTTTGCGACCTACTCCATCTCTGAAAGCCGCAAGAAGACTGTGGACTTCGCAGGCCCCTACTACACCGCAGGTCAGGACCTGCTCGTGCGTGCCGACAACACCGACATCAAGGGACCGGACGACCTCAACGGCAAGAACCTCTGCTCCGTCACCGGCTCCACCAGCGCCCAGAAGGTGCAGGACAAGTTCGCCAAGAACGTGAACCTGGTCAAGCAGAACAGCTACTCCGACTGCGTGGTCGCCCTCAACGGCGGCGTGGTGGACGCCGTCACCACCGACGACATTACCCTCGCCGGTCTGGCAGCCACCAAAGCGAACAAGGGCAAGCTGAAAGTGGTCGGCTCCCCCTTCACGACCGAACGCTACGGCGTGGGTCTGCCCAAGGGCACCGACAAGTGCGAAGCCGTGAACAACGCCATCAACGAGATGGTTGCCGACGGTACCTGGGAGAAGCTCATCACCAAGTACACCGAAGGCACCGGCTACCACTACAACACCGAAACCAACCCGCCGCACCTGGGCACCTCCTGCGCCTAGGCCTCTAGAGAGGTTCACGAATGTCATTCTTTGACCAACTCGGCACCCTCCTGTCCAAGTACGATGTGGTTGGCGCCTTCATGACCAATATTCAGCTGACCTTCTGGGCGGCTCTTGGCTCGTTCGTTCTCGGTACTGTGCTGGCGCTCATGCGCATCAGCCCCGTCCCGTCCCTGCGCTGGGTGGGCACCGCCTATGTGCATACTGTCCGTAATACTCCGCTCACCATCATGATGACTTTCGCCATTTTGGGTGTGTGGACGCAGTTCCAGCTCTCCTTCTCGCACGATTTCGACACGAACTTCTTCGTGTACGCGGTCATTGCCCTGTCGATTTACCATTCGGCGTTTATCTGCGAGGCGATCCGTTCGGGTGTGAACACCGTGCCGAAGGGTCAGGCTGAGGCGGCACGCGCTATCGGTCTGGGTTTCTTCGACACCGCCCGCCTGGTGATTTTCCCTCAGGCTCTACGCGGCGCCATTACCCCGCTCGGCAATACTCTGATTGCGTTGACGAAGAACAGCACTGTCGCCTCGGTCGCGTCGGTGGCGGAGGCCTCCGGGCTGATGAAATCCATGATTGAGTTCGACGCGAACATGGTGCTTGCTATCTTCATCATGTTTGCGATGGGCTTCGTCATCATTGTTGTTCCCATTGGTGCGTTGACCACCTGGTCATCCCGTAAGCTGGCGGTAAAGCGATGAAAAACCCTTTTATCAGTAATGACACCCGCGCCGCTTCTTCGGTGCTTTTCGACGAGCCAGGTCCTATCGCGCAGCGTCGTATCCGCATCTTCAACATTGCTGCGGTAGTCCTTTTTGCACTATTTGCGGTGTACGTGCTGACCGTGATGGGTCAGAAGGGGCAGCTGGAGGCAGAAAAGTGGACTGATCTGTTCACCGCCCGCGCCTGGAGCTCCTACTACCTGCCGGGCCTTGCCTCGACCCTGTCGGCGGCAGCGGTTTCGGTGGTTACCTCGGTTGCGTTCGGTGTGGTCTTCGGTATTGCTCGACTCTCCCAGTACCGCGTTATCCGCTGGTTCGGCACCGTGGTGGTAGAGTTCTTCCGCGCCGTGCCAGTGCTGATCATGATGATCTTCTTCTGGCTCTTCTTGGGCAAGTACAGCGGTCTTCCGCCTGCTCAGCTGCCCTTCATCGCCGTGGTCATTGGTCTGACCCTGTACAACGGTTCGGTGATTGCTGAGCTGCTGCGTTCGGGCGTGAAGCAACTTCCTCGCGGCCAGGGCGAGGCGGGTCTTGCGATTGGTCTGACCCCGACCCAGACGCTGATTCGGATCCTGCTTCCGCAGGCGTTCACCGCGATGATGCCCTCGATGCTCAGCCAGTTCGTGGTGATTCTGAAGGACACCGCACTCGGTTACATCATCTCCTACCCGGAGCTACTCGCCTCGGCGCGCCGCATCGGTTCCGGTGACGGCAACGTGCTGCAGACCCTGATTCTGGCGGCGGCACTCTTCGTGACGGTGAACTTTGTTCTGACGGCTGTAGCAACCGGCATTACGGACAGGCTGGCGTCGCGCACCTCCGCGAAGGTGACCCGAAACCTGATTCCGGACGCTCTGGATAACCCGAACCCGCCGACCGTTCAGATGTTCGTTCTGCCCGGCGGCCGCAAGTAGCCTTTCTCGTTCGGGCTCCTCAGCCAACGGCAATCAGCAGATATGGCAAAGCCCCCGCACTCCCCTTTCGGGAGGGTGCGGGGGCTTTCTGCTATGCGGGCTAGTTAGACCCGTCGGGACTACTTAGACGCAGATGCCTTCAGGCGCTCAGCCGCCTTCGCCACCGCCTCATCAGAGGCGGTCAGAGCGATGCGCACGTAGCCTTCGCCGTCCTCACCGTAGAACACGCCGGGGCCAGCAATAATACCCAGCTCCGCCAGGCGACCAATCGAATCCCAGGTGGACTCACCGAAGGTGGTCCACAGGTACAGGCCAGCCTCAGAACTCTCGATGCGGCCACCGGCGGCGGCAATCGCCTCCTGCAGTACCTCGCGGCGGGCACGGTACAGGTCCTTCTGCGCCGCCACGTGCGCCTCATCAGCCAGCGCCACCATCATGGCAGCCTGCACGGGGGCGGGCACAATCATGCCGGCGTGCTTACGGCTATTAATCAGGTTCGGCGTCAGCTCGGGGGCACCGGCAATGAACGCGGCACGGTAACCGGCGAGGTTCGACTGCTTCGACAGCGAATACACGGCAAACAGGCCGGTGAAGTCACCATCACACACGCGCGGATCCAGGATGGACGGCACCGGCTGACCGCCGCGCGCCTCATCCCAAGCGCCCCAACCAAGCTCCGCGTAGCACTCGTCAGATGCCACCACGGCACCGATTTCACGCGCCTGCGCCACAACCTCACGCAGCTGCTCCACGGTACGCACCACACCGTTCGGGTTCGCCGGGGAGTTCACCCAAATCAGCTTCACACGGCTGCGGGTGTCAGCGTCCAGCTCGTCCAGGCTGTCGGCAGGCACGGACTCGGCGCGGGCAAAGCGGGCACCCATATCGTAGGTGGGGTACGCAACGCGCGGGTACACGACCACATCGCCCGGGCCCAGACCCAGCAGGAACGGCAGCCACGCCACGAGCTCCTTCGAACCGACCGTGGGCATGATCGCCTCCGGGCTCAGACCGGTCACGCCGCGGCGGCGCGCAAACCACTCAGCAATAGCCTCACGCAGGGCGGGGGTGCCGTGGGTGGTCGGGTAGCCGGGTGCATCGGAGGCAGCCGCCAGCGCCTCACGAATGTTCTGCGGGGTCGGGTCGACCGGGGTGCCGATGGACAGGTCCACCGGACCGTCCGGGTGGGCGGCTGCGGTTGCGCGGTAGGGGGCGAGCGCCTCCCAGGGGTATTCGGGCAGGTTCAGGCCGTAAGTCATTGTGTCACCTGGTTGCTTGGGAATAGTTTTCGTCATTTTAGTCTAGCGTCCGTGCGCTGGCGTGCCTACAGCAAGAGCCTCCATTCCAGCGCCTAGACGGTGCGTGGGCACCGGGTGCTGTGATGGAGGCTCTTGGCACCCATTAGCGGGTGCGGTCAGTCTATGCGGTTGTCGCTATTATTCGCCGCAGGGATTACTCGCCACGAGGGGGTAGCGCCGCGATGAAGGGCACGTCCTTGCCGGTGGGGCCGAGCTTTGCTGCGCCGCCGGGGGAACCCAGGTCGTCGAAGAAGTCTGCGTTGGCGCTGACGTATTCGCTCCACTCTTCGGGGACGTCGTCTTCGTAGTAGATTGCTTCTACGGGGCAGACGGGCTCGCAGGCACCGCAGTCCACGCACTCATCGGGGTGGATGTACAGGGTGCGTTCGCCTTCGTAGATGCAGTCGACGGGGCATTCTTCAACGCATGCGCGGTCTTTGACATCCACGCAGGGAAGCGCGATTACGTAGGTCATTGGTGTGCCTTTCTAGAAGCTGTTCGCCCCATGCCCGCCGGTCTGCGGGTCGTCTGCTGCAGGGCAAAATCTACAGAGTAAACCGCCGAGTGGTTGGTACCCGGCGGGGAAGTCTGTGTATAGTCTATCGCGCGCTGACTGTTTAACAGTATTTTCGTGGTGTATCAGACAGTGGGTCATTGGGTTTGTGGGGGTATTTTTTAGGCTAGGCTGACCTGGTATTTATTTGCATTACGACTAGTCGGCTGGCTTTCAAAAATAGATTAAGCCAAAAATGAAATCTTCGTCACATGAATTTTTTGATGAAGTCGCGACTATTTCCACCCCGCTAAAATCACCGAATAACGCATAAATTTTCTTCCCTATTTTCCACTATCCGGGCCTCTGTCCGGCGGGTGCAGAAGACAGCAACTGTGCCGCCCAAAACAGCAGGAGGGGCGTCCCGGCTAACCGGAACGCCCCTCCCCCACGTTATAACTGAGCAGTAACCTTCAGACTACTTCTTAGCGCGCGCACGCTGATGCGCCGCACGCGGCGAGAAATACTGCGCGTCCTTCACGCGAGCGCGCGTGTACACGAGCATGCCCAGCATCGCCGCAACCGGGGCACCAAACCACCACAGGGCGCCGTAGAAGCCAATCGCCGAATGGCTCGGGTTCACCAGCACGAACGGCGAATCGGGGCGACCATAACCGAGCACGTACACGGTCACGAACACGGCAACAGCCACAACCGCCGCCGCGTAGCCGCGGCGCAGCGACAGGGCGCACCACAGGGCGGTAAAGAAAACCGTCAGGTACGCCACCAGAAGGCCCAGCGGTAGGGCGGTATCGCCCGCATACACGACCCAAGCGTGGTAAATCGAGCCGGCGATACCGGCAAAAATGCCCAGAATCGAGCCGGTCAGAACACCCGCAACCAGGCCAGCCTCCTGCGGCTTCGGGTGCACGGTCGCCGTCGGGTCGCCGTCGAGCACACGAAAAGTCTCCAGGGCAGAAATCTTCTGCGGCACCTTATTCGAGTACTCGAAAGTCTTCTCGTCCACGACCGTAATCTGGGTGCGGTGCGCCTCCATCGCCTTGCGCTTGGCGGTGCCGTCACCGTAGATTGCCGCCTGCACGCGCTGATCAGCCGTATCGAACTCGCCCTCAATACCCCAGGTGAGAATCGGGCGGTCCTCGTCATCTTCAAGAATTTGCAGGGCGCGGTGCACGATCTCGTACACGCGCACGTGGTCGGGGTGGCCGTAGCCGCCGTCCGAATCGTAGGTGACCAGAACATCCGGGGTGAGGGCGCGGATAGCGGCAACCAGAGCCTGAGCCTGCGGTTCCAGAGGCTGCGCGGTCAACGAATCAGCCGCCGCCACCGGGTTGGCGACGGGCTTACCCTCCGGACCCCACGCCATGCCGGAGTCACGGTACAGAGGCAGCGTGCCCTCAGCGACGGCAGGCTCCTGCCCCAGGAAGAACTGCTTCTTCACGCCCAGCGCCTTGATAGCGCCGGCAAGCTCACCAGTGCGATACTCGCCCAGCGCCTCACCGTTATCACGGCAGCCGGGCTTACCGACCTCCAGGTGGTGCAGCTCCTCGGGGATGACCTCTCCCAACTCACCGCGGGTAGCGGTCAGCAGGTACACCTCCGCGCCCTTCTGCGCATAGTACGCCATGGTCGCGCCGGTCGAGGAGGTTTCGTCATCCGGGTGCGCGTGCACGAACAGGATGCGCGCATTCTTCGCATCGTAATTATTCGGCAGCAGGTCACGGCGGGAACCGGGGGTGATACGCTCACCCTGCGTGGGGTAGCTGGGGGTCGCAGAATCAGGCTGAGTGTTCTCGGTTTCAGACACAGGCTTTCCCTCTCATACGCAGGGTCGGGCTTTCGGACAGTCAACAGCGCCGTGTGGGGTGGCGGGTAGGTGCCACCGTGCAGGCGCATTATTTTATCTTACACACTCGCATGTACAGCGCGGGGTGTTCAGGCTTTTCGGAAGCAGTTTTAGGCAGAAAGCAAAAGCGTTCCGCTCTCCTTGTTCTTCTCTCCGCCCTACCCCTTCGGTACTTCCCGAACGTGCCTGAGGGTTAAACAGAACCGCCGCTACCTCCTCTTCAGAAGGTAGCGGCGGCTCTTGAACAACGACGACTCTGGGCAGCGACGCCCGCTACAGCAGGTGAGTCGCTAACGCGCTATTAGTTCGCGCAGTATTAGTCGTTGGCACGTGCGCGGCGGCGGAACTCGCGGACACGCTCGTTGGAGTCCAGGATGACCTTACGGATACGAATCGCCTCGGGGGTCACCTCAACGCACTCGTCCTCGCGAGCGAACTCGAGGGACTCCTCCAGGGTCAGCTTCTTCGGCGGGGTCAGGTTTTCGAAGTTGTCCGCGGTCGAAGAACGCATGTTGGTCAGCTTCTTTTCCTTGGTGATGTTAACTTCCATGTCGTCTGCACGGGAGTTCATACCAACGATCATGCCCTCGTACACCTCGGAGGTGGGCTCCACGAAGAAGGTGCCGCGCTCCTGCAGGTTAATCATTGCGTAGGGGGTCACCACGCCGGCACGGTCAGCAATCAGCGAACCGTTGGTGCGGTACTCAATCTCGCCAGCCCAAGGCTCGTGCTCAATCGAGTAGGAGGAAGAAATACCGGCACCGCGGGTCTCAGTCAGGAACTGGGTACGGAAACCAATCAGACCACGTGCGGGAACAGCGAACTCCATACGGACCCAACCGGTACCGTGGTTCGCCATGTTCTCCATGCGGCCCTTACGTGCAGCCATCAGCTGGGTGACAGCGCCCAGGTACTCCTCGGGCACGTCAATGATCATGTGCTCCATGGGCTCGTAGACCTTGCCGTCGATGGTCTTGGTAACCACCTGGGGCTTACCCACGGTCAGCTCGAAGCCTTCGCGGCGCATCTGCTCCACGAGGATAGCCAGGGCGAGCTCGCCACGACCCTGAACTTCCCACGCATCCGGACGCTGGGTGGGCAGAACCTTGATGGACACGTTACCAATGAGCTCGCGGTCCAGGCGGTCCTTCACCTGACGTGCGGTGACCTTTGCGCCCTTGACGCGACCAGCCAGCGGGGAGGTGTTAATACCGATGGTCATGGAGATCGCGGGATCGTCCACCTTGATCAGCGGCAGGGGCTTGGGGTTCTCAGCGTCGGTGAGGGTTTCACCAATGGTGATGTCCTCGATACCAGCCACTGCGACAATCTCGCCGGGGCCAGCGGACTCTGCGGGAACACGCTCAAGAGCCTTGGTAGCCAGCAGCTCGGAGATGCGGACGTTCTTGATTTCACCGTCGTGACGTGCCCACGCAACGGTCTGGCCCTTCTTCAGGGTGCCGTTGAAGATACGGACCAGTGCCAGACGACCCAGGAACGGGGAGGAGTCCAGGTTGGTCACGTGTGCCTGCAGAACCTCGTTGGGGTCGTAGGTGGGGGCGGGCACGTGCTCGATGATGGTCTTGAACAGCGGCTCAAGGTCGTCGTTGTCGGGCAGCTGGCCGTCTGCGGGCTGGTTCAGGGATGCAGCGCCAGCCTTACCGGATGCGTACACCACCGGAACGTTCAGCACAGCGTCCAGGTCCAGGTCCGGAACCTCGTCCGCCAGGTCGGATGCCAGGCCGAGCAGCAGGTCCATGGACTCGCCAACGACCTCGTCGATACGGGAGTCGGGGCGGTCAACCTTGTTCACCACGAGGATCACGGGCAGCTTAGCAGCCAGTGCCTTACGCAGCACGAAGCGGGTCTGGGGCAGCGGACCTTCGGATGCGTCCACGAGCAGCACAACGCCGTCAACCATGGACAGGCCGCGCTCCACCTCGCCACCGAAGTCGGCGTGGCCGGGGGTGTCAATAACGTTAATGGTGATGGTCTCACCGTTGGCGGAAGGGCCGTTGTAGAACACGGTGGTGTTCTTCGCCAGAATGGTGATGCCCTTTTCCTTTTCGAGGTCGCCGGAGTCCATGACTCGGTCTTCAACATCTGCGTGGGCAGAGAAGGCGTGGGTCTGCTGCAGCATCGCGTCGACGATGGTGGTCTTGCCGTGGTCAACGTGTGCCACGATGGCCACATTGCGAAGGTCGGGGCGCGAAGCGGTGTTTTCAGACATGCGTTAAGTTTCTCGCTTAAATCTAGGGGATAGTCTTGCCAGCGGGTGCGCTCTAGAAGGCGCGGGGGTCACGGGGCAGTACCTTCAGATAGGTATCTGGGGGTGTTTGCCGGTTTGAGTGTATGCCAGTGGACCCGCTCTGCGATGAGAACGTTTCCGGGCACGCCAAAACGGACCCCCCTCCGTTGGGCTTAGCTACCAGTGTATCACTAGGGCTTTTCTGCGAGCCACTCATCAATCATGCGGCGAGCGACGGCGTTCGTGCCGGGCAGCTCCAGCTTGGCGGGGTCATCCTCGTCACTGTTGCCACGTTCCTCCGAAATAGCAATCGCCTCACGCAGCTCAGCGGCGGTGAACCAGCGTGCGGCACGAATCTCACCGTCGTGGTGGATGATGGTTTCGTTCTCATCCACGCGCACCCGGTAGCAAATCATGAGCGAACGCGGGAAAGGCCACACATCGCTCATACGGTACTCGGTGCTGAGGGCGTGCAGGCCGGTTTCTTCGTAGACTTCGCGGGCGATTGCCTCTTCGAGGTTTTCGCCGGGGTCAACGAATCCGGCGATGAGCGCAAAACGGTTGGGGTGCCACTGGCGGTTGTTTGCCAGCAGTACGCGCTCGCCGTCACGGCTGGTCACCAGCGCCATGACGGCGGGTTCGATACGGGGGAACACCATTTCGCCCGAGGCGGTGCGGCGGATTCCCTTGGAGCCGAGGGGCGCCTCTTCGCCGCTGTAGGCGGAGTAGCTCATGTCGATGAGGTAGTCGCGGCGTGCAAGGGCGGTTGCGTAGTGGGCGCGGCCTTCCGGGTCCTCGTGGACCGGGTAGTACCAGAAGCCACTGCTGGAGGCGCGCACCCGAGGATTATTCAGGTCGGCGGCGACCTGCGCGAGGGTTTCGTTCTCGCAGTAGAGCACGTGCACCTGTGCCCCGCTGTTCTTCTCCGTGTCGGCACCGTAGGCGGCGGGGCGGATGACGCTGCGCGCAAGGACCGCCTCTTCGGTCAGCGGCTCGACAGCATCCTTACCGGTCAGGTAGTGCAGGGTTCCGTCATCGTTGAGGAGGGTTTCCCCTTCACGGGAGATGAGCAGGTAGCGCGGTGTGTGAGTGTCAGCGGGCGTGTGTTCAGGTGAAGAAGTCATAGGTTTTACTCTACATCTTGATGTTGCAAGGCCCACAACAGCGTGCCAGGTTTCGATTTTTTCGCCGTATCGTCCCATATCACTCTCGAAAGAGGTGACATAGACACCCGAAAATAAGAGAATGGAAACATGACTACTTCTATTGACCCTACGACCACCTCCGCGTGGTCTGCTCTGTCCGCTCACCACAAGTCCCTCACTCCGAACCTGCGCGAATGGTTTGCCGCTGACCCGGAACGCGCGCAGAAGCTCAGCTTCACCGCCGACGAACTGCACGTCGACCTGTCCAAGAACCTGATTACCCCCGAGACCGTCGAGCTGCTGGTCAAGCTCGCTGAAGAGGTCAAGCTGGAGCAGGCTCGCGAGGCGATGTTCTCCGGCGAGCACATTAACGTCACCGAGGACCGCGCAGTACTGCACACCGCGCTGCGCCGCCCCGAGGGTTACACCCCCGCACTGACCGTTGACGGCCAGGACGTAGACGCAGACGTTCACGCCGTGCTGAAGAAGATCTACGCATTCGCTGAGCGCGTGCGCAACGGCGAGTGGACCGGTATCACCGGCAAGCGCATCGAGACCGTTGTGAACATCGGTATCGGTGGCTCCGACCTGGGCCCGGTCATGGTGTACGAGGCTCTCAAGCCCTACGCTGATGCAGGCATCACCGCACGCTTCATCTCCAACATTGACCCGACCGACGTGGCTGAGAAGGTCTCCGGCCTGGACCCCGAGACTACTCTATTCATCGTCGCTTCCAAGACTTTCGGCACCCTCGAAACCCTCACCAACGCACGCGTGGCACGCGAGTGGCTGCTGTCCGCACTGGCTGAGGCTGGCGCTCTGGAAGGTAAGGAAGCATCCGAGGCTGTGGCTAAGCACTTCGTGGCTGTCTCCACCGCACTGGATAAGGTCGCAGCATTCGGCATCGACCCCGAGAACGCTTTCGGCTTCTGGGACTGGGTTGGCGGCCGCTACTCTGTAGACTCCGCGATCGGTACCTCCCTGGCTATCGTTTTCGGCCCGAAGGTTTTCGCTGACTTCCTCGCAGGCTTCCACGCAATGGATGAGCACTTCCGCACCGCTCCCCTGGCTCAGAACGTACCCGTTCTGATGGGTCTGCTGAACATTTGGAACGTGAACTTCCTGGGTGCTGAGACCCACGCGGTTCTGCCCTACGACCAGTACCTGCACCGCTTCCCCGCATACCTGCAGCAGCTGACCATGGAGTCCAACGGCAAGTCCGTTCGCGCGGACGGCTCCTTCGTCAACTACGCAACCGGTGAAGTGTTCTGGGGCGAGCCCGGTACCAACGGCCAGCACGCTTTCTACCAGCTGATCCACCAGGGTACCCGCCTGATTCCCGCGGACTTCCTGGCATTCGCTAACCCGGTACACCCGACCAAGGACGGCGAGCAGGACGTTCACGAGCTGTTCCTGGCTAACTTCTTCGCACAGTCTCAGGCTCTCGCCTTCGGCAAGACCGAGGAAGAGGTTCGCGCAGAGGGCACCGCAGAGCACGTGGTCAACGCACGTATCTTCAGCGGTAACCGCCCCTCCACCTCCATCATGGCGCCGCGCCTGACCCCGCGCGTTCTGGGCTCCCTGATTGCCCTGTACGAGCACATCACCTTCGTTCAGGGTGTTGTTTGGGGTATTGACTCCTTCGACCAGTGGGGTGTTGAGCTCGGTAAGAAGCTGGCACTGGACCTGGTTCCCGCTATTGAGGGTGACCGCGAGGTTCTGGCTCGTCAGGATTCTTCGACTGCTTCGCTGATTGACTACTACCTGAAGAACCGCACCAAGTAGTAGCTCAAACATAGCCCCCAGGGTTTTATGACCTGCGGGTATAGGATGCACAAACCGCCGGATAGGCTCCCGTTTGGGAGGCTATCCGGCGGTTTTGTTGTACGAGTTCTAGCTCAATGCCGTGCTGTTAGTCCACTGCGGGCAAGGTGTCGGAGGCGACCTCGGCAATAATGCGCACCACGGTGGATTCGGGCAGATGCGGGATGCCCCGCTCGTCACGTACTACGCCACCGGCGTCACGGTGAGCGGTCATGCCGGCGCCTTCGGTGGCCTCTGCACCGTCGGCGCAGGTTGCGGGCACGTGCACGAATCCTGCGGGGATGCTCAAGCCCAGTTCACGGCTGATGCGCTGGCCCTCGTAGAACACGTGGTTGCACACGTAGGTTCCGGCGGTGTACGAAATCTCGACCGGCTCCCCCGCCGCACGCAGGCGCTCAAAGCTGGCACGCACCGGTAGGGAGGAGAAGTACGCCTCCTGACCGCCGGGGGCGATCGGCTCATCGCAGCGCTTGTCGCCGTCGTTATCTTCAATACCGGCAGAATCCAGGTTGATAGCGACCTGCTCCAGGCTGACCACGTCGCGGCCAACCGCCACGCCCAAGCTGATGAGCGCGTCGGGCTGCACCTGTTGCAGGGCGGTGCGCAGGGCGGTGCTGGAACCGTCGTAACTGACGGGCAGCTCGCGGGTGATGACGGTCAAATCCGGGCGCATCCGGGCCAGCAGACGCTGAGCACCTTCGGCGAGCGCTACGGTGGGGTTCACCGGCACGCCGGGGAACGGGCCGAAGAAGGTCAGTAGCAGGGTGCGTGCCTGGTTGGGGGTGGTTGCCATAGTCAATCTCGTTTTCTGCGTTAGTTTTATTCAGCGGTGTTCTTCTCGGCGGCGCGGCGTTCCAGGTCCTTGGCGAGCGCCTCCAGCAGCTCTTCGGGGGTGGTGGCGATGATGAGCTCATCCAGGTAGCGTTCGTTGAGCAGGCCGGTGGACGCCATGTAGTGCATGGCGTCGATGAGCTTGTCCCAGTAGCCGTTGACGTTCAGCAGGGCGACCGGCTTGGAGTGAATGTCGAGGAACTGCCAGCTGAAAACTTCAAAGAACTCTTCGAGGGTGCCGGGGCCGCCGGGCATGGCGACGAACGCGTCAGCCTTCTCAATCATGGCGATTTTGCGCTGGTGCATGGTGTCCACAATGTCGAGGGTGGTCTGGCCGGGGTACACGCCCTCCAGGCCGACCAGCTTGTGGGTGACCACGCCGTAGACCACGCCGCCGGCGTCCAGAGTTGCGCCCGCGACGGTGCCCATGAGGCCGGTGCGGCCACCTCCGTACACCACGCCAATATTGTTCTGGGCGCAGAGGGTGCCGAGCTCCTGGGCGCGGGTGGTGAAGAGCGGGTCGTTGCCGGAGCGTGCGCCGCAGTAGACGGCGAGGTTGTAGTCAGTCTTCTTCATGGTTCTCCTTGGGGTGTATGGGGGTTTCCGGGGTGGAGCGCCTCTATGCGTTCTACCCGCGATAGATGTTGCTGTGTTGAGGGTACCGGATGCACCTGTGTACCTCATGTGTGCCGCCCGCCGGTTCAGGGGGCCCGTCAGGGGCGGGGGTTACGGTAGCGGGGTGCGTGCCAGCAGCGGGAAAATCTGCTCGGTATTCAGCGGTGCCTGCGATGCAGAATCGAAGGGGCTGCTCATGGCAGGGTTGACCCAGCGCAGCTCAGCGATTTCTGCCTGCGGCACCAGAGAAGCCAATAGCTCGTGTTGTTCGTCGGTGGGTGCGTATTCGTAGGTTTCGGCGCGTACCGTAAAGCCTGCCTCGTTCAGTGCCGCCGCTTCCAGGAGTCCGCGATGGTGCATCCGGGCGGGGTCGGGGGTAAGCCCGATTTCTTCGTTCACTTCGCGGCAGGCGGTCTGTAGCGGGGTCTCCCCCGGTTCGGGTTTACCGCCGGGCATCATGAACCCATCACTGCCCCGTTTGCGCACGGTGAGTACGAGCCCGTCCCGGTTGCGGATTGCTACAGCGCACACGTTCACGACGCGGTGCGTGCTGTCGATGGCGCTGTGCTCAGTAGCGCTGGGTTCGGCGGGCGGGGCGGGCGGGGCTGCTTCTACTCGGTTCTGCGGGTTCTTCTGCGTGGGCATCTTTCTACCCTAGCATTTCCGTATCCTCCAGCCGGCGCTGTGCGTGTTTGTCTTATTCATCCGCCCTGTAGGCATTGGTTTTACGTAATATTTCGGCGAGTTATCTTATGTCCGGTTCATGCGTTTAGGTGCGTGTTACGGTGTAATTAACCGCGATGTCGCGGTACCGTATACGCACTCGACTTGGCGCGATACAGGAAGAGTGCGGATCACTCAATCACCCATGTAGAAGGAACTTCATGATGGCTAACTCTTCCCACGCCCGCCGCTACGGTAGCGCCGGCGCTTCTGTTCTTCTTGCCGCATCCTTGAGCTTGTGCGCTCTGCCTTCTGTTGCAGCGGCTGATACCCCGAATCCGGATAACCCGCCGGTTATTACGGTCTACAACTACAAGGTTGAGACTAATACCCGTGAGTTGAAGACTGCCCTGCGTCTGAACAAGATTACGTTCAAGGCGTCGAAACTGCCCGCGAAAACTACCGCTTTCGCCCCGGCATTGCACGAGGCAAACCATAGGGGTTTCCCGTTTCTGAACCCGATTCAGACGGTGCGCGTTGAGGGCCCGTTCAAGGACGGCACGGCGACTGCGACCCATTACGTTCCCGGTAGCCTGGTTGACCCGGCGAAGAACTACAGCTTCGTCGCTAATATCATCGTTGATGGTTACGGGGGCGGTCAGGTTCTGCGCATGGACGTTGTAAAGGATAGCGCCGCACCGGTTCTGCACGTGGATTCGCCGCGTCTGAACACCAAGGGTGAGACTGTGTTGAAGGTGCGCGGTACCGGCTACACCGGTGAAGCGACCCCGCACGGTGTGCGCGTGGTGGTGTCTGATACGAATGTGTGGGTTCCCGGTCGTTTTCCCCAGACGGGTATGCGCTTCGTGGCTGAGGTGACCGTACCTGCTTCGCAGATTCACAACGGTGCTTTTGAGACGGAGGTGAAGGTCCCGGCGGATGTTGCGGCGACGCTGAATACCTCTCACAAGTACATTGCGGGCACCATGGCGGCTGGCGTTCAGGGTGCTGAGTACGGCTCGTTTGATGCACAGAAGCCTCTTGAGCTTTTCGCGCAGGAGCCCGTGGTTTCTGCGGTTCCGACCTATGCTCCGACGGTGGCTCCTCTGCCTGAGGCAACCATCGGCGTGAACCCCACTGACGCACCCACCGTGGCACCCCTGCCGGAAGCAACCGTTGGCGTGAACCCCACCGACGCTCCCACCGTGGCACCCCTGCCTGAGGCAACTATCGGTGTAAACCCCACCGATGCACCCACCGTAGCTCCCCTGCCCGAGGCACCTATCGGTGTAAACCCCACCGATGCACCCACCGTGGCACCCCTGCCGGAAGCAACCGTAGGTGTGAACCCGACCGACGCGCCCACCGTGGCACCCCTGCCGGAAGCAACCGTTGGCGTGAACCCGACCGACGCACCCACCGTAGCTCCCCTGCCTGAGGCAACTATCGGTGTAAACCCCACCGATGCGCCCACCGTGGCACCTCTGCCCGAGGCAACCGTTGGTGTAAACCCGACCGATGCGCCCACCGTGGCACCCCTGCCCGAAGCAACCGTTGGCGTGAACCCGACCGACGCGCCGACGGTTCCTGCGCTGCCGGAAGCAACCGTGGGCGTAAACCCGACCGACGCGCCGACGGTTCCTGCGCTGCCGGAGGCAACGGTCGCTCCGGAGGCACCGGTTGCCGATAAGACCCCCAACGCTGACAAGCTGGAGGACGCAACCGTGGCGCATCCCAAGAATAAGCCTGCTCAGAGCAAGCCCTCTCAGGAGGCTCCGGTGACCGCCACCCGCTCGGCAAAGGATTCCCTGGCACAGGACAGCCTCGCTAAGGAGAGCAGCCCCAAGAAGGCTACCCTGGCGAACACCGGCACATCCAGCGTTGGAGTGATTGTTGGCATTGGCGTTGTCGCGATTTGTGCGGGTCTGGGTTTGAGCGTTCTGCGCTCGCGCCGCCACTCCTAAGAGCTGCAGGGCATACAACCTAACTCTCCCGTGCGGAATAAACTGCGGATAGCAAAGAGCCGCCGGCTCCCCTCAGTCAGGGGAACCGGCGGCTCTTCACGTATCAACTCATTCAATCAGCTGGTGCAATCGTTCGCGTTACTTCGAAGCCTTAACCTCGATGCCGCTCACGTCAATCTGTTCCAGCGGAATCAGGCGGTCACGAGTGACCACGCGGTGCACCAGCCAGACCGCGATAATCACGGGCAGACCAATGTAGGAGCTGAGCACGCCAGCCCAGTCACCGCTCAGGAACGCCTCGTAGTTCTGGCCACCAATTACGACCAGGCACATGAGGAAGGCGATAATCGGGCCCGCGGGGAAGAACGGCGCCACGTAGGGCAGGTCCTTCAGGCTGTTGCCCTGCTTCAGGTATGCGCGGCGGAAACGGTAATGAGCCACGGCGATACCCACCCAGGTGATGAAGCCAGCCAGACCGGACACGTTCACCAGCCACAGGTACGCACCATCCGGCGAGAGCAGTGCAGCGATGAAGCCGACCGCGCCGATAGCTGCGGTAGCCAGCAGCGCGTTCATGGGCACGCCGCCGGAGTTGATGCGGGTGAACATCTTCGGTGCCTTACCCTCCTGGGCGAGCGCGAAGAGCATACGAGCCGAAACGTACAGGCCCGAGTTACCTGCAGAGAGCACTGCGGAGAGGATCACGGCGTTCATGATGGCTGCCGCGAAGGCGATGCCCGCACGCTCGAAGATGAGGGTGAACGGGGAGATGTTGATGTTACCGTCCGCTGCGGTGAGCAGGTTCGGGTCGGAGTAAGGAATCAGGAAGCCGATGACGACCATCGCGCCGATGTAGAAGAGCATGATGCGCCAGAACACGCTGGTCAGTGCGCGGGGCACGTCGCGGCGGGGGTTCTCAGATTCGCCGGCTGCCACACCGATCATTTCGGTGCCCTGGAAGGAGAAGCCAGCCACCATGAAGATGGCGAGTACGGCGGGTGCGCCGCCGACGAAGGGTGCCTCACCGACGGTCCAGTTAGAGAAGCCAGGGGAGCTACCGCCCAGGATGCCGAAGATCATGGCGATACCTGCAATGAGGAAGACAACCACGGTGACAACCTTGATGGTGGCGAGCCAGAATTCGCTTTCACCGTAGGAGCGTGCCGAGAGGGCGTTGATGCCGGTCAGCAACACGAGGAATCCTGCCGCCCACACCCAGGATGGGATGTCCGGGAACCAGTACCTCATCACCTCGCCGACAGCGACGAGTTCGGCGGCAACGGTAATCGCCCAGTTGAACCAGTAGTTCCAACCCATGGCGAAGCCGAAGGACGGGGACACGTAGCGTGCCGCGTAGGTCTGGAATGCGCCGGGGACGGGCAGATGCGCAGCCATCTCGCCGAGGGACTGCATGAGGAAGAGCACCATGATGCCGATGAGGGCGTAGGCGAGGATTGCGCCGCCGGGGCCTGCGGTGGAGATGGTCTTACCGGAGGCGACGAAGAGGCCGGTGCCGATTGCGCCGCCGATTGCAATCATCTGCATGTGGCGGGCGGAGAGGCCTCGCTTCAGTTCACCCTCTGCGGGGGTGGCTTCCGATGCAGCGCCGGAAGTCTCTGTAGGCTGTGCCATGTCAGGTCTTCTTTCTGAGGCTATTGCTTCGTGCGTTTGCTAGCGGTCTAGTCTGGTGTCCAGTCTAGTCTTGCTGCGGGTGGTGCCGCCGAAGGTTTGTGCCTGGGTCAAGAAATTCTTCAATCATAAGGATTTCTTACGTACCGTAAGTTTTCCTAATCTGAGGGTCAATCCTACTCGCTTTTTAGGCTCTTTTCCACCCAAAACCACAAAAACACAGAAAAACCCTCCTGTACCGCTCATGTATAAGCAGTACGGGAGGGCTCAAAATCCTGTTTACTGGCTTCCTCTGGCTTATCTACTGCGCCAGGCTTTAGCTCACCCGGCTTTAGTCAGCCAGGTTGTGGAACGAAACGTTCGTGGGGTGCTCCACGGTACGGGAAACGGTGCAGTCCTTCTGCTCGCTGAGCTGAATCAGACGGTCCACCATCTTCTGAGCCTTGGCGCCCTGCTCATCGGCGGGGAAACGCACATCAAAGTCCACCTCAACGTCGTCGAGGCGCACCGCGCCGTCTTCGGTCTGCTTCAGCGCCGAGGCGAGCACCTCGAACACCTCGGGGGTGGAGCGGCGGGAGGTGCCCGCGTCCACGTCTACGGAGGAGCAGCCGGCAATCGCGGCGAGCAGCAGCTCGACGGGGGTCAGCAGGCCCTCGCCCACACCGAAGTCGAGGGTTGCGCCGTTGGCACCGTAGGCACGGTAGCGCAGGCGGTCGATGCGCTCGATCTTGGTCTGGCGGTAGTTGTCGAGTTCGCGGCGTTCCTGCTGGCGCGAGTACACCTTCTTCTGCTCTTCTGCAGTCTGCACGGTGTTGTCCTGCTCAGCGTTGTTCTGTTCAGCCATTGAGGTTCCTTTCGGGTTGTCTGCACGGTCGCTAGGTTATTCAGCGCCGCGTTGTTTAGCGTCATTCACTATAAGCGTGTTTCTCATTATTTTATTCCCGGACTCTTTTTCTCGTCGGTCAACCGCTTGCTCCTATACACTGGAAAACCGCGGCGGGCGTTATCTTTACCCGCCTGCAGGCAGACGAGCCATTTCGTAGAACGTAACGCATGCGAGGAACCCACTTATGGCACAGACTCCCAAGCTTCAGGGCGCTCAGCGTCAGGGCGCTCGATTTAAGGGTGCAGGCTCGCAGAATGATTTCCGCTTGGCTGTTGCGGATTCTTCCGTGGTGATGCTCGGTATCGCTGTGCTGGGTTTGGGTTTGGGTATTATCCTCAACGCGCACGGCCTGCCGATCTGGACTGCGCCACTGCTATCTGCCCTAGTTTTTGCCGGTTCGGTGGAGTTCCTCATGGTGGGCATGGTCAGTGGTGGCGCACCCCTAGCGTCGATTGCGTTGACGGTGTTCCTGGTGAATGCGCGCCACCTGGTGTACGGTCTTTCCTACCCATTGCACAATGTGAAGGGTTTCTGGGCTAAGGCTCTGGCGATTCACACTCTTTGCGACGAAGCGTTCGCGGTTAACTCCGGTCCCGACCGTCATGAGCGTTCGGGGGCGCGCATTCTGTGGGTGAACGTGCTGATTTACGTGTCGTGGGTTCTAAGCGTAGTCCTCGGGTATGTGCTGGGCGCGAGTTTCCTCAGCAGTCTGAAGGGCGTGGACTTCGTGATGGTGGCTATCTTCACGGTTCTTGCGATGGACGGCTACCGCGCCAACCCGGATCGTGTGACGGCGCTCTTTGTTGCGGCTTCGGCGGCGGTTGCGCTGATTTTTGCGCCGTCCTCGTTCTTGGTGGTGGCGTTGGGTTCGTATGTGGTGCTGCTACTGGCGCGTTTCCCGGTGGCGAGGCGCCGCGGTACTCTGCCGCATCGTGCTGTGCATGAGGTAGCGGCTGAGGCTGAAAGCGCCGCGGAGAGCTCCGGCACCGCCGCTACCGCTGATGCTCCCGCTTCCACACAGCGATAAGAACGTTACATACGTGTTCGAAACCGGTTAGGATAGATGAGTGGAGCTTCGCTCTCCCCTCTTTCTATTTCTAGGATTACTAAAATGCCTCCCGCGCGAACCTGCACGGAGGCTCCCAGAGGTGAAGGTACCCCATGACTCAGATGAAAGACACCGCTAAGGAAACTAGCGACGCAGAACGCTGTGCCGCCCCGGAGTAACACCGCACCGGGAGCGGCATCACCCGAGGTCACACACGAGAACTACTGCCGCGCGCAACTACCCGCGCAGAACTACTGCCGAGCGCAACTATCCACACAGGAAACTCGTGCAGGAGGAACGACCCTCCGCCTCTTCGTTTCGCGGCTTTCATCAACTCACGTACCTACCGCACTACTTAGCCCCCAGCCCCTTCTTCGGGTGGGCTCTCCCTACCCTTTTTCGCGGATGCTTTCGTATCTTCACCCGCGCGCCTCTTTCAGGGCCCTTCCGCTCTTTTCGGGGCACTCTTTCGGGGTCTTTCGCTGAGTATGTGCAGAAAGAGAAAATCTTCATGAACAGTGAAGTGACCACCGGCTATATTCTTGCCGCAATTCTTGTGGCTGCAGGTATTACGTTCCTGCTTCGTTTGCTTCCCTTCGGCCTGAAGAAGGCTCTGGCTGGCTCCGAACTTTTGGATGCGCTCAGCCATTGGATTCCGCTCGGCGCAGTCGCACTGCTTGCCATCTATGCGGTGGCGAAGATTAATTATTCTTCATTCGCTACAGCGGCACCGTACCTGGCGGGTCTGGTGGTGACCGTGGGGGCGCACCTGTGGCGTAAGAATATGGTGCTGAGCATGGTGGCGGGTACCGTCACCTGCGTTGTGCTGGCTAACTGGGTTTTCTAGGGGGTCATGATGAGCATTTCTAAGAACTCTGTTTCTTCCCCTGCTGTTTCTTCTCAGCCCGAGCCTCATCAGGCGAGCCAGCAGCAGGTGGAGCAGGTCATTGCTTCTGCGCTTCCGCTAACCGGCATGATTCCCATGGTGGAGGCGCCCGCCTCCCCCGATGCACAGGGGCCTCAGCAGCCGCGCGAGAGCGGCTTCGCCGAGGCGATGCGCGTTGCCGGTGTCATCATGCTGGGCCTGTTCTTTGTCGGCATTGGTCTGGGCGTGCTGGTACACAGTTACGGTCTGCCGTTCTGGGTGGCTCCCCTGCTGCCGCTCCTGGTTTTTGCCGGTTCCGTAGAGTTCGTGCTGATCGATATGATCTCGAATCATGCCTCGCTGTTCTCTATCGCTGTTATGACTCTGCTCATTAATTCACGCCACCTCATGTACGGCCTGTCCTACCCGATTGAGCGGGTGCGTGGCGGCTTGGCGAAGTTCTACACCGTGTACACGCTCATCGATGAGGCGTATGCACTGAATACGGGCCCGGATCGCCATCGGTTGCGTGCCTCCCGCATCCTGTGGATTCACGCGGGTCTGCACCTGAGCGTTCTGGCGAGCGCAACGCTCGGCTACGTACTAGGTGCAAGTTTCTTGAGTGAGCTCAAGGGCGTGGATTTTGTGATGACGGCACTCTTTGCGGTGCTCGCCATCGATGCTTATCAGAGCTCAAAAGACCATACCACTGCGGCTATTGCAGGTGTGTCTGCGGCGGTTGGTTTGTTGGTGGCGCCGCAGTCGATGCTGCTGATTTCGATGGTGGTGTACATTCTGCTGCTGGTGTCGCGTTTTGTGGTGGCTAAGCGCCGCGGCACCCTGCCGGAGCATATGCTGGTCGCGGATGAGGAGCCCACCGAAGCCTCCGAAGCTCCCGGCAATCCCGGCACCTCCACGCACTAAGTCTGAATCGCGCACTAAGTCTGGATATAGTAAAGCGCCCCGCCCACCCGAAATACCGGGTGGGCGGGGCGTTATGCTGTCGCCAGCCGCATGTGTGGGTGAACCTTAGATCATGCGCTGTAGACGTTCAGTATCTGCTGTGCTGTGTACCGCCAGGTGTCCCTGACGGAAGTACTATGCGGGTGCCGGCGTCACATCCGGCTCCCGTACTAAGCTTACTTGATAGCTACTGGTTGATAGCTATTAGGGCTTACTTGATAGCTGCCAGGGCTGCTTCGTAGTTGGGCTCGTTGGTGGTTTCGGGAACCAGCTCGGTGTAGACAACCTCACCGGCGGGGTTCACGACGACCACGGAGCGTGCCAGCAGACCAGCCAGGGGGCCGTCCACGAGCTTCACGCCGAAGTCCTCACCGAAGGAGGAGCGGAAAGCGGAGGAGGTCACAACGTTCTCAATGCCCTCGGCTGCGCAGAAGCGGCCGATTGCGAAGGGCAGGTCGTTGGAGACGCACAGCACGACGGTGTTCTCCAGGCCTGCAGCCTGCTTGTTGAAGGTGCGGACGCTGTTTGCGCAAACACCGGTGTCGACGGAGGGGAAGATGTTCAGCACCAGGTTCTTACCTGCGAAATCTGCGGAGGAAATCTCAGAGAGATCAGCCGCGAGAACCGAAAATTCGGGCAGCTTTGCGCCGACTGCGGGCAGGTCGCCGTTGGTGTGGATTACGAGTTCGTTCTGTAGAGTTACTTCAGCCATGCTTTCATTGTCCCTTGGATGCGGCGGGTGTGCAAGGGGACACAGGCACTAGCGGGCGGAGTTTCCGCATAGCTGATTTCCCGCTACGCCATTTCGCCTCCTCCGGCTCTGTTGTCTTTGCCTCTGCTGTAGCCGCTGTCTAACGGTTATCCCGGTCGGTCACTCTATATGTGCGCCTTTACAATGGGCAGGTGAGCATTTTGAGGCACGTATCTTCCCGCCTTGCGCCGCTGGCGCATCCCGTGACGAATTTCAGGGCACTCCGTCAGGACCTGCGCCGTCAGCGGGTGGAGGGTCGCGCCCTCGTTGATCCGCAGAATACGTACCGTCCGAGTGTGCGCGCTGAGCTGCGCCGCATGTTCAAGCGCCCCCTCCCAGTGGAAACGCAGACGCTCATATGTAACGCCCTGCTGGCGGCAATCTGCTGGTACCTACTCCCGGACGTCTGGCGTTCGTGGCTGTTTAGCGAGTTTAAGGGCCCGGCTGGTTTTGCGCTGGTGATGGTCGGCTGGATGGTTGCGGACGTCACCTCAACGAACCTGATGGGCCACGATGAGGAGCATGCGCTACGTGCGTTGCGCAGTAGCGACCCGCACGCCCTGCACCTGTTCGTGCGCACGAAGGCTATTGCAATTGGTCTGATCACGGGTGTTTCCGGCACCCTGCTGGCGCTGGTTCTGCACAGTCAGGACAAGAACCTGACCCCCACGCTCATGATGTCCCTGTCGTTCTTTGTGGTGCCGGCTATTGTGGTGTCCCTGGGCTCGATTCTGGGCGTGATTTATCCGTACCGTCTGCGCGGCTGGCAGTTCCGCTGGGCGCACCGCAAGAACCTGCGGATGACCGCCCGCTGGGTTCTGCTCTGTTTCGGCCCGGGCTGGGTACTGGGCACGGTGCTGATGTCGCTGATGTTCCCGTCGATTTTCCTGTCGGATGCACTCGCGCGTCTTCTCAACCCCGACGTGGATCCGCGCGATGTTGCGTTCCGGCCGCTGCTGTTTTCGCTAACTTTGTGGGCTCAGGGCGCGATTAGCCTGTGGGTTTTTCCGCGGATTACGGCGCGTATTGCGACCGCGAGGCGCGCCTGGCTGGTGCATTATCTGACGGACGATAAGGTCTGCTAGCCGGTGTTTGTTGAGGGGTTTGCCGCCGGGCAGCTGCTCACGCATGTCACGGTAACGAACGGCACTGGTAACGAACGGCATTGACCGCGCGCACCACGTGCCCGCCTCTTTTTCCCTATACTGGACGAGTTCACTATTCACTTCTTGACCAGCACCGGTGCGCGCTGCCGCGCATCTTCAGGAGTATCCATGTCTTCTAATCGCCGCCGTTTCACCGGCCGTACCGCTTTGGCTCTACCCGCATTGGGCGCCGCTCTAGCTCTTGTTGTCACTTCCTGCTCGGCAAGCACTGATTCTGCTGTTTCGGGTACCGTAGTGTCTTCTTCTAGCAGCGCTTCTGCATCCGCGAGCGCGACCTCCACTCAGGCGCTGTTCCCGACCCCGTCGGCGAGCCCGAGTGCATCCGCGAGCGCTACCCCGAGTGCTTCGTCGCCTGCTCCGGTGCCGTCGGTGGTGACGATTACGGTTCATGCTGAGCCGACCGCATCCGAGTCAAAGACCTCTGAGTCTGAGTCAAAGTCGGGTTCCAAGTCTGAGGCTAAGTCTGAGTCGAAGAAGGACTCCACCTGCGCGTCTGATTCTGCATCGACGGTGGTGTCTAAGGCTCTGCGCGAGTTGAAGAATAAGAGCAAGTGGGATCAGTGGACGAACGTTTCGCGCACTTACGAGGGTTACGATCCCTGTGCTGAGCTGTCGTGGATTGACGCGATTCCGGGTTCTTCCCCGTCTGATTGCTGCATCTCCTCGATGGCGCACCACATTCTGCTGTTCCACCGCGGCAAGTTCATTGGTACCGCAACCTATGAGCCGTACTCGTTCTCTCCGGTGATTACCCGTACCTCGGACAGCTCGATTAGCGTGACCTACCGCTATGTGAAGGGTGATGAGAGCTCCGCCAGCGCGAGCGGTCGCACGACTGCTGAGTTCAGCTGGAGCTCTTCGCAGAACAAGGTTGTGATGACCGGTGAGGTTCCGCCGAGCGAATAGCCGGTTCACCTTATAGGCTACGTGTTTGATGCCCAGGAGGTTGGGCATACGAGAAACCCGCCGTCTCGCATATGGTGCATATGTGAGACGGCGGGTTTTCCGTTGCTTAAGGATATGTAGAGTGCCCGAGGGCTAGCTATTTAGGCAACGAACTTCTTGTAACCGAAGTATGCGGCGCCTGCCAGGATAGCGATGCACAGAATCTTCTTCACGGTATAACTCCTTTGATTGTTCCGGTAGGCACCCGGTGTTTTACTCCGTCTGGCGACTCACCTAAAGGTGAGGGCAGGCGGGGCGTCATCCGCACGTGGTGCCGTTGTCCCCTATCTTACCTGCTTTTGAACAACGTTTTTCTATTTGACGTGCCTAGTCCGCATTTTAGACAGTCAAACACGCAGCGGTTCAGCGCATCGTTGAGGCGGGGAATAAGCATCTGACGGGCGCATAATGGGAGCATGAGTATTTTTAAGAAGAAAGAGTACAGCGCTGAGCGCTCGGCTACTCGCATGGCTCGCGCCCTCGCTGTGATGGGTGCGCTGCACTTCATCATCCCGGATCCCTTCGACTCGATTGTGCCGAAGTACCTGCCGGGTCCTGCCCACGCGTACACTCACGGTTCGGGTGTAGCTGAGCTGGGCACCGCTGCCCTGCTGGCTAATGATAAGACCCGCCGCGCCGGTGGCCTGCTTGCTGCTCTGCTGTTTGTTGCGGTGTTCCCCGCGAACATTCAGATGGCTCTGGATGCACGTAACCAGTCCACTCAGCGTAAGGCTATTGCGTACGGTCGCCTGCCCCTGCAGCTGCCGCTGATTTGTAGCGCTCTGAAGATTTGGCGTAAGTCGAAGTAGTCGCTTCGTCCGTTAGGAACGGCACCTCAGTGTTTTACACGTAAAACATTGAGGTGCCGTTTACCTTAACATACCCGTTATTAAGCTTTCCGTAACCAGCATTGCCTACACTAGAACTAACACACCACCTGTCACAGCGGCAGGTGTATAACCTTTGGAGATAACAATGGGCACTATTATTGGCACCATTATTACCGGCGCAATTATTGGCGCGATCGCACGTTTCTTCATGCGAGGCCGTCAGAACATTTCGATTCTTTGGACCATTATCTGCGGTGCTGTCGGCGCGGCTATCGGCACTTGGGCAGCGACCCAGCTGGGTGTAGCGGACACCAGCGGCATTGACTGGATCCGCTGGATTATTTCGATTTTCGCTGCAATGCTGACTATTTCCGTCTACCTGGGCCTTACCGGCAGGAAGTAAAACATTCCGACATATTGAGGGCGCGCTGAGCTTTTCTCAGATGAGCCCCTCATACACAAAGGCGGCACCTCCCCTAGCGTGAGCTAGTGCGGGAGGTGCCGCCTTTTCTGCGCCCCGCAGGAGGCATTACGTCTTCTTGGCTTATATCGCCTTGGGTTATGCCTTCTTGGCTTATGCCTTCTTCACCACGGAGGACTTCAGGTACATCTGGCCTGCGCCGGGAACTTTCGCCTCAATGTCGTGGCCGTTGACGGGGGATTCGAGCAGGCGGATGCCGCGCACCTTGGTGCCTGCCTTGATGTCTGCGCCGCCCTTGACCTTCAGACCCTTGACGATGGTGACGGAGTCGCCGTCGACGAGTTCGTTACCGACGGAGTCGAGAACCTTGGCGCCTGCTTCTTCTTCGGTTTCGCCTGCTGCGGTGCGTTCCCATTCGTGGCCGCACATGGGGCATGCCCAGAGTTCGCCCATTTCGTAGGTGTAGTTTTCGTTGCATTCGGGGCAGGCGGGTGCTTCGATTTCGTTGAGGTTTTCGCTCATGGTTCCTTCTTCGATCTGTGCGGATGCACCGCTCCCCTACTGTGTGTGGCTGCGGCGTGTGGGCGCGCGTCAGCGAGGGCGGGGTGCGACGGTGGAGGGTGCGAGGGTTCTCGCGTTCGTGCTGACTATACCATTTGGCGGGTGTGAACCGCATATATGGGGCTGGTTTTTGCCGGTCTTTTGGGGTGCGCGCGGGGCGTGGGTGAAGCCGAAAATAAAATTTGCCTGATTTGTGCGTAATATTTGCGAAAATTCGGGTTTTTGCTCATTATGCAGAGGATAAGGTGTGTAAAGTATCTAGAGCATTTGTACGTTTATTGAGTGAAAGGCACGGCTTCATGAAGCTTTCTGCACGTAACCAGTTCGCTGGCAAGGTTGTTGAGATCACCGAGGGTGCAACCAACGGCATCGTTAAGATTGAGATTGCTCCCGAGGTTGTTATCTCCGCTTCCATCACCAACGAGTCCATCAAGGAACTGGGCCTGAAGGTTGGCGAGACCGCTTACGCAGTCATCAAGGCGTCCAACGTTATGGTTGGTGCTGACCACTAATCCCGGTCGATAAGACTTACACCCGGCGGCTGCCTTTGTGGCGCGCGAGGGTTAATAGGGCGGAGCCCCGCACTGTGTGTACAGTGCGGGGCTCCGCTTTTATGTTTTTATCGTTTAGACGTTGAAGCGGAACTCGACTACGTCGCCGTCCTGCATGATGTAGTCCTTGCCCTCCGTACGGACCTTACCGCGAGCCTTCGCCTCCGCCATGGAGCCAGCCTCATCCAGGTCCTTGAAAGACACAACCTCAGCCTTAATGAAGCCGCGCTCAACGAAAGGGTTGAAAGGCACTGGCTGAATACAGCTAATGATTTTACTACCCTTTAACCGCTTCAAAGGTTTTATCTGGAATCCGATCGCCATAAGGGAGATTCAAGATGTACTGCTCCATAAATTTCCAGTCCGGCATACCTTCAGGGGTAACTGGAAGCTGCACCTTTGTATCATTCATCCTCTCAATGGTCCATTTTCGTCCATACGAGTACCGATATTTCTCTTGTCTAAGTACTGCACAGATAAAAAGACCCGTAGCAGGATTTAGCACCCCATATTCTGAACGTAGATACAACGCGTTAACAGCATCGCTAGCCCAGTATGGATCTGGCTGATAGAATGCCTCTCCTATCGATCCGTCGTAGCTCAATGAAATGGTATTACCATCATGAATTGGAGCCTGCCCAATATAATTAGCAATTCCGTTGTTTGAGCTTATCGCACCAACATATGGGGTCTCTCCTTCGGTTTGGTCATTTGAAGTAAGACGCTTACCTTTGCGAATATCAAACAACCCTTCAGATCCTCCAAGAGCAAACCATTTCCACCTGTCCTCCTGGAAATCCAGATTGCGGATGGAACATACTGAATTCTTTGTGCTCAGTGGCCTACAATCAAGCGCATGTATAAATCCCTCCATATACTTCCAATCAGGAATATAGCCTTTAGAGCTAAACCTATTGGAAGCATCAATAACAGGGCGCCCATAGCTATCACGCTGAATTGGGAGATCAACTACTGTAGTCTTTAAATAACGCCCCCATTTGCGCCCGAAGGAATACTTAGGGCGTTCAAGACTAAATATTGTCGACAGAAACAAGCCGATTGATTCGTTAAGCCAATCTGCATATCCAAGAATCAAATCTGTGGATGCAATAAAATCTATATTCATATAGTTCGCATAGCCCACTGACCCCTGCCCATTACTAATAAAAACAATACAATTACCCTTGCTAATAAGATTCTCATCGTAGGCACAATGTAGCATAACACCATTATCGTCACGCTTCGCTCCAACATAGAATACTTCAGACCCCTCTTCGAGCTTTGTCTGATTAGCTTTACCGCGTTCAAAACGGGAGAATAAGTCTTCAATCTTAAATCCCTGCCAATCCCGAGTATCAAGATTCATTAAACTCCTCCGTTCCCTGAATCTAATTTCTGTTCAATAATTTTTCCTTCTTTAACAAGATAAGCCAGATAGTTGTTTATAGTAGCCTGAAAATCTGCTTCTGTAAGTACCGAATAGTCTGTCTTCATGTATGCTTCAACAAGCCATTCATCTTCATAGTTAACCTCCTGCATAGCAGACATGCCAGCCTCAACCACCTTATTGCGGTAAAGCCTAAGCCATTTATCTTCCACAGCTTTCCATTTACTCACATTGTTCTCATCAAACTGTTCAATACGACCAATATTTTTCTTTTTTTTATGTGCATCGTCCTTGAAATAACCGAAAAAGGTGGCCTTACAAGGGTCGCCGGTCTCCGGGTCATAATGTGACTGCCCCAAAGTAAACACCATCATACAAGCGGAGGCTGATGCACCCGGATAGAATATCTCATTCGGCAGTGTAAAAACAGCTTCGAGTGTATTATCAGCAAGAAGCTTCTTTTTTGAAGATTGGAGAACTTTATTCGCTCCAATAGCTGCACTCACTGGGAGTATGACTGCCATAGTCACAGTTTTTGCAGACTGATTATTCTTACGCCTTTTACTATTAGATTTCTGCACACAGTCTGAAATAAATTGAACGAAAACCATACCTTTAGTTGGATCTTCTTTACCGTCTTTAGAATCTCCCCAGTCATCCTTATACTTCTCTGGTATATTAATTGGTTTAGCATTAAACGGAGGATTCATGAGGATAACGTCAGGGTCCGCCTCATAGAAGAATTCTTCCGATTCAAAGAGGTTAGCCAACTTAATATTAGAATTACCGTCACCATGAATAAGCATGTTGGTTGTAGCAAGGCCAAAGGCATTCTCTTCAATCTCGACACCATAGATATGTTCTCTCTTAATCTTGGTTTTTTGTACCTGCTTCTCTTCTTGCGTCCCAGCCATATTAGATGTATCCGCAAGCTCCTTCACCATTCCCTGCACTAGGAAAGAACCTGAGCCACATGTGCCATCAAAGATACGAGTATTGCGATTAACTCCAGTAACACGGCAAGCAAATTCAGTAATATGATCAGGAGTGAAAGCTTGGTTCTTGTCTGCCTTGCCAGTGTATTTATTAAAAGCGATAAAGAAGAGGTTCAACAAATCCTGACCTTCAGAGCTATTATCATCAATGTAGACATAAATACCCTCAACAATCTTTTTAAGGATTTCGACCCAGTCTTCAAGCTCCAAGTTCTTGACTTTCTGGTTCTCCAAGATATTTGTTTCAAGCAGCTTCACTTTCTTTTCCATATTATCAGAACCATTAAGAAGATTGGACAGTGCAGTATTAATACCAGTGCGAATCTGCGGCGCGTCAAGATTATTCCAATAATCATCTAATTGCTTAGAACCATCCTCGCCAATATCAGAAATTCCGCGCTTTTGAATTACGCTTTTTACATAGAGCAACATAGTTCCAACAAACTGACTGCGAAGCTTTTCATCAATATCTTTCTTATGAAGGAGCTCGTTAAGTGCATATGTATTCTTCAGCACCTTTTCTCGATTATTTTGGCGATTCACATCGAACAGCGTCTTATAGTAATCCATCGTATCGATTGAAGTTTCACCTGGAATCTCATGGGCATCATCAATACTATTTTTCCATACACGAAGATCACTATTTGAAGTGTTCGCAAGTATAGCAATAATCCTATTATGAGAAAATAAGGCTTTCTCCTCATCTACATATTCGCGCAACTGTTCAACGTCACTGTCTACAAACTTTTGTTTTGTCTCTATAACAATGACTGTATTGGTCGATTCGTCGATAAATCGAAGATCAACCTTAAAATGACGGAAGTCCCTTCCGAGAGCAGAACGAAGCCGGTCACGACCACCAGCAGCTTTCACATAGCTAAACTCACCACCCTCAATATTGGTGGACTGATATTTAGCACCAACAGTGTTAATCATTGTAGTGCGCGACATACGCTTCCCTTCATCTTTTCCTTTTGTTTATTCCCGGATACCGAATAAATCAATACATTCATAGAATCCGTCTTAGGTAGATTACAAATGCATTCTACTATTATCTCATATAGTACCAAATTTTACCATGTCGCCAAAGAGCCCAGTCTGAGTTACAATATTTTCACTAGTCAATACATACTTAGGACTTTATATTATCCATATTTTTAACCTTGGTTGCAGCTAGGACTCTAAATAATACGATGCCCCATTGATATTTATATTCAATGTGTCAGTTACAATAACTGTAAAGGTACGGCTTGATAAAGCTTTCTGCACGTAACCAGTTCGCTGGCAAGGTTGTTGAGATTACTGAGGGTGCGACTAACGGCATCGTTAAGATTGAGATCGCTCCGGAGGTTGTTATCTCTGCATCCATCACCAATGAGTCCATTAAGGAACTGGGCCTGAAGGTGGGCGAGACCGCGTACGCAGTCATCAAGGCATCCAACGTTATGGTTGGTTCTGACCACTAATCCCGGTCGATAAGGCTTATACCCGGCGGCTGCCTGTTGTGGCGCGCGAGGGTTAATAGGGCGGAGCCCCGCACCGTGTGTACAGTGCGGGACTCCGCTTTTATATTTTTACCGCTTAGACGTTGAAGCGGAACTCCCCCACGTCATCAACCGCCGTACCCAGGGTCCTTGTTCTCCTTTTCTACTAACTCATCTGAGGCAGCGAAATGAGTTGCGGGAGACTCTTCGGGGCATATAGGCTTTCTCTAACTATTTCTGATATCTCTTCACCCTCTCGTACCAAGCTTTAATGATTTTGTATTCATTCTTTAGCTCGTCAACAGTTGGTGGGGAATAGTTAAGTGTAGGATGAGGGTCATGCCGTGATGCCCATCCAGAGATACGGCTGTAGGAGTCATCATAGGTCTTCACATCTTCTTCTGTGACACGACCAATAATTCGGAGTTTCCCTACTCGAACTTCTAATGATTCGTAGTCAACCAGAGGCTCCGCGATGACCTGACTAATAATCCGCTCCCAAGTCTGAGACATGTGGCCTGCGATATTTTCAGTTTCCCGTTGATACTCCTCCTCAGACATCCCCTCTTCGTTACGCTCCAGAGCCTCCACTTCATTATTGAACGTATGTATACGTTGGGCTGCGTCCTTTGCCTTCCAGGGATGCTTTGTAGTCGTATACCCCGGGTCAGTTTTCCTTCGCTTTTCAATACCTCGCATAGTATATGACACATTGCACTCTTCTGCCGCTTTATGCAGGAGCATGGTGAAGGCTACATCATGTGTGAACACCACAACTTGCCTATCTTTGGCTAGCTCAACGATTCGCCTAGCGACAAGATTGCGTTTCATATGATCAAGAGACGAGACAGGATCATCGAAGATTAGGGCTGACTTACTAGCATCGAAATGAGCCTCTGTGAGAAATCCTACAAAACCAAGGGAAGTCTGCTCTCCCTCAGAAAGGACATCTGTGAGCTTCGTTCCGGTGCGAGCACCTTGAAGATCCGCCTTATGAAGTTGAGAACCTTGTCGAGCTTTGGTGGCTTTAAACCTAACCTGTTCCAGACCGAGATTCTGCGCTTCGCGGGTAAAGAACTCGTCCGCTTCCCCAGTTACGTAAGTACGGGTAAGTTCACCGACCTTCATGGTTATTGAACGAGTATTTGTCTCGGCCTGTTTCTTCTCGAGCTTATCTTTAGCTTGGAGTCTTTTTAGTTCGTTTTCAATGAGTTTACGTCCATCGCGCATCGCAATTTGATCTTGTAGACGGTGTTCCTGCGCTTCTGCCTTTACAAGATCTTTTGCAAACTCCTCCGAATTTATACCATCTGCTTGGTTACGATGAGTGGTTGCATCCCTCCGGATAGTAGCCACAGTGGTAGTGACGTCAACCGAATCAGCCGGTTGACCCGCAACAAGTGCCGAGGCACGACTTTCTAGGGCCTTAAGGATAGACCTAAGCTTTTGCGTATTAGGATATTTTTGCAGTTCAAGTTTAATGACTGCCGCTGATATGTCTGATGGCGTATTGCTCCATTTCTTAAGCTCGCTTCGTGCTTCATCAACTTGGTGCTGGGCGCGCCGTGCTTCCTCGGCAGTCTTATCTACGACAAACTGCTGGAACCTCACAAGTCGGTCTGCGGCAGCATCATCAAGTTGTTGCTGGCACAGGACGCAGACCGAGCCATCAGAAGTATTCGGGAAGTCGTAATCAGGGTAGGCAACCTTCGAATATGACTCTGCCGCATTCCACAACGTCCTCCATACGTTTGATCCAACTTCAGATAGAGGCTCATTCCCAAACGTCCTCTGTGAAGCAAAATCCGCGGCTTTCCGAGCAGATTCTGCCTTCTCGACCAGGACAGCAAATTGTTCCTCACCCTGCTCTCCAACCTTTTTATCAAGAGTCTCCAAATGATTTGCAATCTTAGTGAGTGCATTGGAAGTCTCGACCAGTCGGGCTTTTTCTTGGGTAGGGTTACTGACACGAAGACGAGCGGTTATGCTCTTCTGTGCTTCCAATTGCTTGTCAATATCAGGAGGGCACTGGGTTACTGCTTCTATATCATCATCGGTTGTTGCGGCGTTGAGACCACGAAGAAACACATCGGCAGAACCACCAGGATTGACCTTAGGCAACGGCCCAGAGTAACTTTTCTCTTGTTTCCATGAATCAATCACTTGAGATACGCCAATGCATACGGCTGTGAGATCCTCGAGCAGTTTCACCGCCGAAGGACGGTAGGAAATCTCCGCTTCGGTAGTCAGATAGCTATCTCCGCAGTGCTCATCATAAAAAGCTACACGCTTGAGGTCTGGATCAGTCGGTTGTCCTAGAACAGCAATTTTTTCGCTATCACCAACTTTGAAAACAACTTTGCCCGAAGGCGCTCCAGAATCATTAGCGAACACATCCGGAAGAATCTCCTCTTGACGACGTGCTCCAACCATTGAGCTTATTACTCGAGCATAACCAGATTTACCGCTACCGTTGTTTCCATACACCACGGTGAGTCCATCTGGGTCAAATGTAAGTTCTTGACCAGAAGCAAGACGATTAACGTTAGCGAGGTCTCGTACCTCGACTATACGAACAGATTCATCCCGCGTCGCCTGCAGTGGTGTGAGGTTTGAAAACCAACCTCCATCAGGGGGAGATTCAGGTTCCTCCATTAGACTTCGCGCGATGTCCTCATAATCTTGTTTTTCAAAAGTATCACCAGCAATAATGCGCGCAAGAACCTTCTGCTGCCACCAGGGCCTTGAATCTGCCCAGTGCAAAACATCATCGTAAGCTGTCACTTGTACACTCCTTTAGGTGCAGGGTCATTGAAAGAAAGGAAAAAAGATGGAGGGTCAAGCATCACGGCTAATCTCGCCTCACTCAAAAACCGTGGCTCACTGCAATCCAACAGAATTTCATCCAATAATCAAAAAATAAAAAATTTACAACATCTAAAATCTTCTACGTCACCTGTAGACGATATTTTTTATACCTCCTGCATAAAATTCAATTAGCGAATTACATTACGCATTAAGGGTACAAAAAATCCGGTGACAGTGAGATGAATTTCGTCATCCCGCCGTCACCGGATTCTCAAAGTCCTATCGACCCGTCAACTTAGACGTTGAAGCGGAACTCCACCACGTCGCCGTCCTGCATGATGTAGTCCTTGCCCTCCATACGGACCTTACCGCGAGCCTTCGCCTCCGCCATGGAGCCAGCCTCATCCAGATCCTTGAAAGACACAACCTCAGCCTTAATGAAGCCGCGCTCAAAATCAGAGTGAATCACGCCAGCAGCCTGCGGCGCAGTATCACCCTTATAAATAGTCCAGGCGCGAGCCTCCTTCGGGCCAGCAGTCAGGTAAGTCTGCAGGCCCAGAGTCGAGAAGCCCACGCGAGCCAGCTGGTCCAGGCCGGACTCATCCTGACCATTCATCTCCAGCATCTCGCGAGCCTCCTCCTCAGACAGCTCCACCAGATCAGCCTCCAGCTTCGCGTCCAAGAACACAGCCTCAGCCGGCGCCACCATATCACGCAGCTCCTGCTGCTTCTCCTCAGAGGCCAGAATGCCCTCATCCGCGTTGAACACGTAAATGAACGGCTTAGCAGTCAGCAGGTTCAGCTCCTTCAGGTGAGCCAGCTCCAGCTTCGCGTCCTTCGCACGAGAAATGATGGTGTCACCATCCTCCAGGATCTTCTGCGCAGCCTTATAAGTCTCCAGCTGAGCGGCGTCACCCTTCTTAATCTTCACAGCCTTCTCCAGACGCGGAATAGCGTTCTCCAAAGTCTGCAGGTCAGCCAGAATCAGCTCAGTGTTAATGGTCTCCATATCGGAGGCGGGGTCAACCTTGCCGTCCACGTGAATGACGTCCGGGTCATCAAACGCACGCACCACCTGGGCGATAGCGTGCGCCTCACGAATGTTCGCGAGGAACTTGTTACCCAGGCCCTCACCCTCAGAAGCGCCCTTCACAATACCCGCAATATCAACGAACGAAACAGTCGCAGGCAGAATACGCTCCGAACCAAAAATCTCAGCCAGACGGTTCAGACGCGCATCCGGCAGGCTCACCACGCCCACGTTCGGGTCAATGGTCGCGAACGGGTAGTTAGCCGCCAGCACAGTGTTGCCGGTCAGAGCGTTGAACAGGGTGGACTTGCCCACGTTAGGCAGGCCAACAATGCCGATAGTTAGAGCCACAAGTTTTCCTTCGAATCATGTACCCCGCCAAACACTCAGGATGCGCCGCGTAAGTGATGCGGCGGGTGCGGGCGGGCACAGGGCGAAAATGGTGCCCGCTTCCAAGCGCGACACCGTCGGTCTCAGGAAGAAACGGGTGCGGGGCGCCTGCGGGCATAGACACTACCATTCTACCGTGTTCGCGCAGGAGCCGCCCGTGTTGATGAGAACAGCGGGCTAGAGCCAGCCGTTCTCCGTGGCGATACGCACCGCATCCTGACGAGTCGACGCACCCGTCTTCGCCATCGCCGCCGACAAATAATTACGCACCGTACCCGCCGACAAAAACAACGCCGACGCAATCTGCTGAGCCGTACCACCCGACGCCGCCTCACGCAGCACCTGCGCCTCACGCTCCGTCAACGGAGAAGCACCCGTCACCAAAGAATCCGCCGCCAACGACGGATCCACCACACGCAAACCCGCATGCACACGACGAATCGCCTCCGCCAACTGGCGAGCACCCGTATCCTTCACCACGAAACCACTCGCACCAGCCTCCAGGGCGCGGCGCACATAGCCCGGGCGGCCAAACGTCGTCACAATCAGCGTACGCACCGGCTCACCCGACTCACTCAAAGCACCCGCATCACGCAACGCCGCAGCCGCCTCAATACCATCAGCCAGCAAAGTACCGGGCATCTGCACATCCAGCAGCACCACGTCCGGCTTCAGCAGGGCGACAGCACCCAACACCTCATCACCACTACCGACCTGACCCACAATCTCCAGGTCAACCTCCAGACCCAGCAGGGCGGCAAGAGCCTCACGGATGAGCTGCTGATCGTCAGCGAGCAGAACACGAATCATGGGAGCCTCCCAAGGGGCGAAGACGGGGTGATAACGGCGGGCGGAACAACCGCGTGAGGTTGTCTACCACCACCATACAGGGGCGGGTAGCTCCCCCGTCCAGGGCGCGGCGCCAAGTTCCACAATCTACAGCGCTCTATCTACAGCAGTGAGGTGTCGCCGTCCATGCTCACACGGATGCGCGTGCCCACCCCACCGGCAGGGTTCTCCGCCAGCCACTGCGCGGGCGCCGCCTCAATCACCACGCTACCGCCGGACGCCGCCACACGCTGAGCCATACCTGTCAGGCCGTTACCGCGGGCATCGCCCACGCCCACGCCGTTATCGAGGATGTCCAGACCGGTTGCGCTCAGACGCACCCGCGCCGCGTTCGCACCCGAGTGGCGCACCATGTTCGTGACCGCCTCACGCAGAACCCAGGAGAACAGCTTCGCGTTCACGCCAGCCACTGCGAGCGCGTTCTGAGCCTCCGGCAGTTCGGCGCGAATACCGGCGGTCTGCAGGGCACGGCCCGCACCCTCAATCTCACCCGAGAAGTCGGGCACACGCAGGCGCGTCACGGTTGAACGAACCTCCGCCAGGGATGCGCGGGACAGCTGCGCGATCGCCTCCATCTCGGCGCCGGCGCGGGCGGGGTCAATCTCCAGCAGGCGCTGCGCCAGCTCCGCTTTGAGGGTGATGACGGTCAGGGAGTGGCCGAGCACGTCGTGCACATCACGGGCGATCTCTTCACGTTCCTCAGAAAGCGCCAGGGAGGCACGCGCTACGTCCGCGCGTTCGCCCAGCTCAATCAGGTAGGAGAAGCCCAGCATGCCCACCATCGGCGCACCGATAAAGAGGGCAATACCGCCGCGCGCGGTGACGTCAAAGCCGATGCTCGCCATAAAAATTAGCCAGCAGACCAGGGCAATCGTCGCCGCCACGCCCAGGCGCAGGCGGTACGGGGCGATTGTGCCAAAAATCCAGAACGCCACAAAGTACATACTGAACGACAAGAACACCACATACGCCGACTCCACCCGTAGCGCCGTCAGGCCAGCTACAGGCAGTGCCATCAGCACCGTCCAGATGACGCTTCGACGCACCGTGGAGGTGACCGGCACCAGCCACGGCACCGCGTACGCCGAGCAGTTCACCACCGCGAACACCGCAATTAGCGCCACGCCAGTCCAGCGCACCGGCCCCAACTCCGGGGTGGTGAGGAAGCTGTCCAGCGGCATGAGCAGAAACACCAGCCACGGGGCACTAAAGCCCAGCGCCAGCCAGTTCACGTTGCCGCGGCGTTCACGGTAGAGGAAGCGGAAGCGGTGCTTGCCCAGGGTGCGCTTCGCGGCGGAGGGTGCCGCCTCATTCTCCGTATGGGGGTGTTCGTTCTCGTAGGAATGGGTGTGGGTGTGGGTGTGGGTTTCGGTCATGGTTCTAGCCTAACGTGCGGGTGCCGCGGGTGCAGATACCACCGGCGCGGCGGTGTCAGTAGCGGCAGTGTTAGTAGGAGCAGCGTGAGTGGATACGGCTTCCGCCGCAGCCTCGGAAGCCCCTGATACTACGGAACCCTTGAGACTGCGGCGGGAAGAAGCATTTAGCGGCGGGTTGCGCGGCGCATCAGCAGGGCAGAAACACCCAGGAAGATAGCCGCCCACACTGCCAGGCTCACCACTGCGTACCAGAGTGGCTCGGTCACGAACCAGTCCTCACCACCCAGAATAATGGTCTGACCTGCGGCGAAGGGGTAGCGGGCAATCTCGGCGGCACCGTACAGCGGGGTGAAGCGGGCGTACTTCAGCAGGTCGGTGCTCAGCGGGGAGAACACGGTACCGAAGAAGCTCATAATCACCAGCAGACCGTTCGCAATGGACACGGCGTTCTCGTTACGAATCAGCAGACCCATCATGATGCCGTAGAAGGCGAACACCAGACCGCACAGCACCGTCAGCGCGCCGGCTGCAAGCTGCTGGTTCACGGGGATTTCAACACCGGTGAACATGCCCACAATGTTCACCGCAATCACCGGCACCGCAGAAATCACCAGGGCGGTCAGTGCCTTCGCGCCCAGGTACTTGCCGGTGGTCAGCGGGGTCAGCGCCAGCTGGCGGTTCCAGCCGCTCGAGAGCTCGGTGACGGTGCTGCCACTAATCGCCACGGTGTTCTGCACGGCACCGTACAGCGCCATTCCAATCATGACGTACGCTGCTACGTTGCCGTCGCCCATCGGCTGGGAGGAGTAGTCCTGCATCGCGCCGAAGAGCAGGAAGAAGACGATGGGCAGTGCCACGCCGAAGAAGAAACGGTCGGTCGAGAGGATAGAAGCGCGGATGTCGTAGAGTGCGTAGCGGAGCATGATGTTTTCCTTGAGGTGTGTAGCAGCGGCGGTGTGGTATTGGGGCGGTACGGTATTTAGGCTTCAGATGCCTTGGAGGCGGCGGCCTGCTCGGTCAGCAGGGTGAAGGACTCGTCCAGGGAGGGCTTGGTGACCTCCAGGTCGGTGATGCTGTAGTTATTCAGCAGAGTGCGCAGTACCCGCTCAATCTCCACCACGGAGATGCGGTGGCGGTACCCGCCGGACTCTTCGGTGACCTCAACCGGCACATCCAGGTCGGTGATGGGTGCGGGTGCGAGGAAGGAAAGGTGGCGGTGGCCGGTCAGGGCGCGAATCTCGTCGGAGGAGCCGTCAGCGATGATAGAGCCGGATTCCATGAGCACGATACGCTGGGCGAAGTTCTGTGCTTCTTCCAGGTAGTGCGTCGCAAAAAGAATGGTCGTTCCACGCTCGGCTATGGCTTCCATGCGCTCCCAGAAGGTGCGGCGCGCATTCACGTCCATGCCGGCGGTCGGCTCGTCCAGGATCAGCAGTTCCGGCGAGTGCATGGTCGCCAGGGCGTAACGCAGACGCTGCTGCTGACCGCCCGAGCACTTGCCGACCTTACGCTTAGCAATCTCGGTCAGGTCGGCGCCGGCGAGTACCTCATCCACGTCAATAGGCTTGGGGTACAGGGCGGCAATCATCTCGACCGTGGCGCGAATCGTCAGGTCCTTGAGCAGGCCACCGGTCTGCTGAACCGCACCGAGTAGACCGGCGCGTGCCGCTTCGGAGGCGTTGCGACCGAAGACGCTCAACTCGCCGCCGCTGGGCTGGGTCAGACCAAGAATCATGTCGATGAGGGTGGTCTTGCCCGCACCGTTGGGGCCGAGCAGTGCGATGATTTCGCCGCGCTTGACGGTCAGGTCAATCGAGTCGACGGCGACCACGGTGCCTGCCGCACGGGTGGAGAAAACCTGGCGGAGGGAGCGGGCGGAAATAACGGTTTCTGCGGTGTTTTGCTTGCTGTTCTGAAGTGCTGCGGTGTTCATGTTTCTATTACACCGCCGGTTTTTGCGCCGGTGCGGTACAGAGTGTCATGACCTGCCCATGACAAATGTCATGAGTTGAGGATATGCGAGCGTCGCGACCGGTTACGCGAAGCGGGGGCTCCGTCCTCAAGGCGCCCCAGCGCCGCAGAGGGGGGCATTCCCCCGCGTAGCGTGAACGTGAAGCTGCGCAAGCGTCCCTGCCCGCGCATCCCGCACATCAGATACAAAGACCCCGTGTCTTCTCCCCACACGGGGAAGAGGACACGGGGTCATAAGCTAAAAGTATTAGCGAGTGGGCTTAGCGCCGCGGCCACCGAGCTGGCGGCCCACGTTCTCGTCATTCTTCAGGGCGGAACGCAGTTCCTTCGGCAGGGAGAAGAGAATATCTTCCTTCGCGGTCTCGACCTCTTCGATGGTGCTGTAGCCGTACTCGGCGAGCAGAGCCAGCACCTCCTGAACCAGAACCTCGGGCACGGACGCGCCGGAGGTCAGGCCCACGGTTGCCACACCTTCGAACCAGGATTCGTCGACCTGGTGTGCGAAGTCCACACGCTCGGCACGCTTAGCGCCGTATTCGAGGGCTACTTCCTTCAGGCGCACGGAGTTCGAGGAGTTCGCCGAACCCACCACGATAACCAGGTCTGCGCGCGGAGCAATCTCCTTGATAGCGCCCTGGCGGTTGGAGGTTGCGTAGCAGATGTCGTCCGAGGGCGGATCTTGCAGGGACGGGAAACGCTCACGCAGACGCGCCACGGTTTCCAGGGTCTCATCCACGGACAGGGTGGTCTGAGAAATCCACACAACCTTCTCGGGGTCGCGGACCGTTACCTGATCCACTTCCTCGGGCGAGTTCACGATCTGGATGTGCTCGGGCGCCTCACCGGCGGTACCTTCGACCTCTTCGTGGCCGGTGTGACCGATGAGCAGGATGTCGTAGTCCTGCTTGGCGAAGCGCACAGCCTCGCGGTGCACCTTGTTCACCAGCGGGCAGGTCGCGTCAATAGTATTCAGGGAGCGGTCGCCAGCTGCGGAAACCACCGCCGGGGACACTCCGTGCGCCGAGAACACGGTCACGGAACCTTCGGGAACTTCATCCACTTCATCAACGAAGATAGCGCCCTGCTTCTCCAGGGTCTCCACCACGTGGCGGTTGTGCACAATCTGCTTGCGCACGTAGACGGGCGCACCGTAGTGCTCCAGCGCCTTCTCAACAGCAATCACGGCACGGTCAACGCCCGCGCAGTAACCGCGCGGGGTGGCGAGCAGGACTTTCTTCTCACCGGTGACGGGTGCGGCGGCTTCAACGTCGGCGCGGCTGCGGCGCTCGCGGGGTACGGGCGGCAGGCCCAGGGCAATAGTTTCAGTGGACATGGTTACTATCCTACGTTGTTCGGACTTTTAGTGTGTGATGACTGTGGCACCGCTCGCAGGGCTACGTCCCAGGGCGATGAGGCGAATCAGAATACCGAGCAGCAGGGCGAGGATTGCCAAGACCAGCCCGTAGCTTGCCGCCGCCTGCAAATGCCCGGTCAGTGACGGTGCAAGCTGGTTCCATACCCCGGTAATCAGTGCCGTTCCGGCGGTGCTGTGGCTGGTAATTCCCAGGGACTCAGGGCTTTGGCTGCCAAACCAGGCTGCCGCCCCCCATCCCAGCAGGGCGTAGAGCAGAGCCGTAACCACCGGCACCAGGATGCGGTGCCTGGGTGCCAGCAACGTAGCCAGCAGTAGGCTCAGCACCGAGATGATGGTCAGCGGCACGGTGGACTTGCCCAGCGCGGCGGCGCGGTTAATGCCGGCGTGCAGGAACCACTCCTGCTGGTCCTGCTGGCTGTTGCCGTCCTTCACCCGGTCAATGTTGAGGGTTTCAGGGCCGAGCTTCGTCAGGTCCGGGTCGAAGGAGCCGATAGAGCCGACCTTCGCATCCAGCGCACGGTAGAAGGGGGTGAGCACAATGACGGCGGGGCCGTCCTGGTGTTCAAGGTTGTAACGGCGAGTTTCCTCGGCAACTTCCTTCCAGAGGCTTCGATATTCTTCAGTTTTTGACAGCTCAGCCGCGGAACGGTTGAGCAGGGAACGTATACCGTCTTGTGTCGGCTTTACAAGAATGGAGTATAAGCCGCTTTCTTTGGTGCCGTCGAGGAAGGTTGTCATAGCCTCGGAGTTCATGAGGTCTTCGACCGCGCCGTCAGCGATGCGCGAGGCAAGCTGCGAATCCTCCGCCAGGTTGGAGGAAATCTGTGAGAAACCGCGCTCTGACATGAGCTTTGAGTTCACCCAGGCGCCCGTGGTTGCGCCCAGACCGGTCACCAGGGCCAGGGCGCACAGTACAACGGTCAGGAACCTGCGCAAACCTGCCGCGAAGGGAGGCTCGGGGGCGGCCTGTAGCTCAGCCTTGGTGGGGGCTGCGGCGTGGCCGAGCGTGCGCGTGGGTTGTAGCAGAGTGGTGTCTTCATCCGCCGTATAGTAGCCGTCCGTGCGGGTAATCCGAGTATCGACGACTCGGGTCGCGTCCGCCGGGTAGTTTTGCGCGCCAGTACCCGCCGCTGACGAAGCCGCGGCGGTGTTGAGGGCGTTGTTCTGATGTGCTGACTGATCGGGTGAGCGCATGAGCCTAGGGTACCCGCTCACAGTGTTCAAAGCCGATTCAGACCCGCAGAATGCGCCAGAAGCTAAGTTCTGCCTGCACTCCGTGCAAGCTACCCGAGTCGCCAGGCTGACCTGTGCGCAGGCGCATAACCAACCAATCAGGGACAATAGAAGGTATGAACTTCTACAACCCCTCCGCAGCGCAGCCGGCACCCGCGCTGGTGGTGCCGCCCGTGCACGAGCGGCAGCTTCCCGGGAAGTCTCAGGAAACCACCGCCACCAACCCCTGGCCCCTCGCCCTGCTCGCGCAGAACCTCAAAAACTATGTAGACAAGGTTCCCGAGCTCTGGGTGGAGGCGCAGGTCGCCTCCCTCAACGGCCGCGGCGGCAACGTCTTCATGGAGCTCAAAGACCTCAACGAAGACTTCTCCTTCACCCTCGCGCTCTTCGGGCGTGCCGGTAGCGGCCTGGCGGCCGATGTGACCGTAGGCGCTCGCATCGTCACCCGCGCCAAGCCGAGCCTGTGGAAGAACGGCAAGCTCTCCCTCATCGGCAAGGAAGTGTACGCGGTCGGCACCGGCAACCTGCACGAGCAGCTGCAGCGTCTGCGTGAAGCTCTCGCCGCCGAGGGGCTGTTCTCTGACGCGCGTAAGAAGCCGCTGCCCATGCTGCCGAATCGCGTGGGCCTGATTACCGGTCGCGATTCTGACGCGGAGAAGGACGTTATCCGCAACGCCTCCCTGCGCTGGCCCGGCGTGGTTTTCGAGGTGCGCAATACCCGCGTTCAGGGTGAGGGCGCGGCGGCTGAGGTCATTGCGGCTCTCGCCGAACTGGACGCCCACCCGGAGGTGGACGTCATCGTCATCGCCCGAGGCGGCGGCTCCTTCGAAGACCTGCTGCCTTTCTCAGAGGAGGCGCTCATCCGCGCCGTCGCAGCGGCCACCACCCCGGTGGTCTCGGCAATCGGTCACGAGGCTGACTCCCCCATCCTCGATGCGGTCGCCGATCTGCGCGCCTCCACCCCCACTGACGCGGGTAAGCGCATTGTGCCCGATATTTCGGAGGAAACCGCCCGCATCACCGAGGCCCGTGCCCGCCTGGACCGCGCGGTACTCGGCTACGTGGGCATGCAGATGAACTACATTGCCCAGTTGCGCAGCCGCCCGGTGCTCACCCACCCGGAGTCCTCCCTGCTCATGCGTGTGGAAGAGCTGAGCCAGCTACGCGAGCGCGCTCACCGTTCGGTGCAGCACCGTCTGGAGCGTGAGTCGGCGACTCTGTCGCATACGTTGGCGCGGGTGCGTTCGCTCTCGCCTGCGCAGACGCTCAACCGCGGCTACTCCATCGTTCAGGATGCCGCGGGCGCTATTGTGCGTGACGCTTCGGCGTTGAGCGAGGGCGAGCAGATTACGGTGCGTGCGGCGACCGGTTCGGCGCAGGCAACCGTGACTTCTACGGACCCCTCGAACATCTCCTAAACCTCGATACCTACGTTTTACCTCTAGTTTTTATCCCAAGTTTTTACCTCTGAAAGGTTCCTCAATGAGCGAGAACATTAGCTTCAACAGCGCCGAGCTGGGCGCACCCGTCGAAACCCTCGGCTACGAGCAGGCACGCGCCGAACTGGAGCAGGTCGTACGCCAGCTGGAGTCCGGCGCCAGCGACCTGGAGACCTCCATCGCCCTGTGGGAGCGTGGCGAGGCGCTTGCCGCCCGCTGCGAGGCGTGGCTGCAGGGCGCGCAGGAGCGCCTGAACGCGGCACGCGGCGCACAGGCAGGTGCACAGAGCGGTCAGGAGCCTGCGGCGAACTAAAGCCGTTTCCAGCACCCGCTCTGGCGCATCCGCCAACCAACAAAATAGCCTGCCCCGCAGCTCATCAGAACTGCGGGGCAGGCTATTTTCGTCTGTTACAAGGCAGAAGCGGGAGTACTAGTGCTTCTGCTTGTAGTCAGCCATGAAGTTACCCAGACGCTCCAGGGCGCTGGTGAGGGTCTGAGTATCGGGCAGGAACACCAGGCGGAAGTGGTCCGGGTCCTTCCAGTTGAACGCGCGGCCGTGGCTGAAGAGAATCTTCTGGCTCTTGAGCAGATCTAGGGCGAACTGCTCGTCGTCGGTAATGTCGAAGCGCTCAATATCAATCTTCGGGAACAGGTAGAGCGCGCCGTCCGCGCTGGTGCAGCTGATGCCGTCAATCTCGTTGAGCATCTTGTGTGCCAGGGTGCGCTGCTCGTACAGGCGGCCGCCGGGAACGATCAGCTCGTTGATGGACTGGTAGCCGCCGAGCGCGGTCTGGATTGCGTGCTGTGCCGGAACGTTGGAGCACAGGCGCATGGAGGCGAGCAGGTGAATGCCTTCCAGGTAGCTTGCTGCGTCCTTCTTCGGGCCGGTGATAGCAACCCAGCCTGCGCGGTAACCGCAGACGCGGTACGCCTTGGACAGACCGGAGAAGGTCAGGCAGAGCACGTCGTCGCCGGTGAGGGTCGCCATGTTGATGGCTTCAGCACCGTCGTAAGTGATCTTTTCGTAGATTTCATCGGAGAACACGACCAGGCCGTGCTCACGTGCCAGGTCCACGATCTGCTTCAGAATCGAGCGCGGGTAGACAGCACCGGTCGGGTTGTTCGGGTTAATGACCACGATGCCCTTGGTGCGCTCGGTAATCTTCGACTTGATGTCTTCGATGTCCGGGTACCAGTTGTTTTCCTCGTCGCACAGGTAGTGCACGGGCTTGCCGCCCACCAGCGCGGTGGATGCGGTCCACAGCGGGTAGTCGGGCATGGGGACCAGGATTTCGTCGCCGGTCTCGCACAGTGCCTGCAGGGTCATCGGGATCAGCTCAGACACACCGTTACCCAGGTAGATGGAGTCGGTGTCGAGGTTCATGATGCCGCGGTTCTGGTAGTGCTGCACAATGGCGGTACGTGCCGAGTAGAGGCCGCGAGAATCGGAGTAGCCCTGGGTTTCGGGCAGGTGACGAATGATATCCATCATGATGGCATCTGGCGCCTCAAAGCCGAAGGGTGCGGGGTTACCAATGTTCAGCTTGAGGATGCGGTGGCCCATCGCTTCCATGCGATTGGCTTCATCCAGAATAGGGCCGCGGATGTCGTACAGGACGTTGCTCAACTTTGAGGACTGACGGTACTTCGTCATGATGATTTACTTTCTAGGGTGATCCAAAATGAATTGTGCTGCGTCATCATCTGCGATGGGGTTGGAACCGCTAGTCAGACGCAACAGGAACGAGAGGTTACCCGTGTCTAATGTAGATGATACGCGGTTAATTGCCGTCCGGGCGCTATCTGGCAGGGTACGGCGGATAATGGGCACCAGTTGCTGCTGCAAAAGCGCCGTCGAGGGGTCTTCCAGGGTGACCAGGCGATTCTCTTCAATCGCGGAGTCGCTGCTGTGCAGCAGGGTCACCTGCACGGTGTCTGCGGTGAGGGCGTTGACGCGCTCGGCGGGGTCGTCCTGAATCTTCGGGTCATGCACGCGGTAGCGGTAGAGGCTACGCAAAGAATCCACACCGTAGGTGCCGCTGGAGTACCCTGCCGGGATGGAGAACGCCAGGGAAGACTGCACCTCACGCAGGTTCGCGAGGGAGTTGAGCTTGTGGCGGGCACTCACGGCGCGGGTAGTGACCAGCACATCCTTGTTGGTGGCGCTAGCACCGTTGAGAAGCATGAGCTCTTCGGGCAGGATGCGCGAGATGGCGTTGGTCATGTCGGTGGTGCTCATGGCGCGCAGGTTGATGGGGTCAGCGGATCGGGTGGAGCTTGCCGAGGGGCTTGCGGTACCGTCCGTAGCATGTGCGGAGGCGGTGCTCTCCTCCGTGGTGGGGGTGGCCGCCGGGGGCAGGGTCACGCCTGCGGCTTGAGCGGAGGCACTCACGGAGGCGGCAATACGTTCGTTCTGTGCGGCGGCGGGGCTGATTTTGCCGTCGTCGGTCAGGTAGAGCAGCAGGTCTCCACTGTAGTCGATGACAAGGTCCAACGATTCAAGGGCCGCGGCAGTGGTGCTACCGGTTGCCTCGTCGTCGGGCAGAGTAGCGGTAGGGGTGGCGGAATTAGCCGAAGGAACCATGAGCCCGCGCAGGGCGGTAGCACGGCTGTTGTCGGTGTCGACAAGTTCAACGGAGTAGCCAATCTGTCGCAGGGCGCGCGCGTACACGTGCGCTACGGCGCGCATCTCACGCAGAGCACCGTAGCCGATACGCAGAGTACCGTAGCTGGATGCGGAAGGGTCCACCTGGGGGGTAGCGTCATTATTCCCGCAAGCGGCGAGCAGCGGCATGAGCGCCAGGGAGGTGAGCGCCGCACGGCGGGTGAGGGTCAGTCGGTTCATTAGGGAAGCTTCCGTGCGTTTTCATCGGCAAGAAATTCGCGGTATTCGCGTGCCCAGCTGGCGGCGTTGGAGTAGCCCATCATGGAGGCGACCTCGTCGATGAGGGTGCCGTAGCGGATGGTGTCTAGCTCAGCGATGGGTACCCAGCGTGCTGTGTCGGAGGATCCGTTGACCTCGTGGCGCAGTTCGCCGGTGACAATGTGGGCGCGGAAAACCACCCGCAGGGCGCAGAAGGGTAGCGCTTGCGGGTCTTTCTGGGTGGAACGCACGGGGAAGTGTCCGGCGTGCACACCCAGAATATCTTCAATGGCGACGCTGTAGCCGGTCTCTTCGAGGGTTTCCCTCAGCGCGGTCTCATCCGCCTGTTCACCGGGTTCCATGCCGCCGCCGGGCAGGGACCAGAGGGGGCTGAGCGCGCGGTCTTCGGGCACCCAGCGGGTCATGAGCAGCTTGCCCTGCTCAATGATCACTGCGTAGGCTGCGGGTCGGGTTTCCATTGCTAATGCCATGGTTTGATTTTACCGTCTATCGTTCGTTAGCGTTTCTTGCCGCGGCGTGCGCTGGCGGCTTTGGCGGACTGTCGAGCGTGCTGGCGCGCGTTACCGTTTTTCTTGGCGTTGGCGCGCTTTTTATCGCGTGCTTCGCGTCGGGCGTTGGCGGCTCGTGCCTTCGCTTTCGCCTTTGCCTTTTCGGCGGCGACACGTTCGGCGCGTGCCTGTCGGGTTTCACTACCGCGGTCGCTGGTTGCGGTGCGGCCGCGCACAATACCGATGAAGTCCTGCAGGAGCGCTTCGAGCTCTTCACTGCGCGGCTCGCCCTTGGGGGCGCGCGGCCAGACCAGGTGCACCGGGTAGGTGTCCAGACCGGCAACGGGGCGGTAGGTGAGGTCCTTGCGGTGGTAGAAACGCGCAATGGACATGGGCACAATGTACAGGCCCACACCGGCGGCAACCAGCTCGATGGTTTCCTTATCGGTCAGACCTTCGGGCACGATGCGCCCGGCGTTCTCACGCCATGCGCGGGAGACTTCTTCATAGGCGGGGATATCGGAGGCGGGCTGTAGCAGGAACTCTTCGGCAAGCTCCTCCACAGGCACCTCATCAAGCACGGTGAGTACATGGTCCACCGGCAGAATGACCACGGGCAGCTCCTCGTAGAGGCGGATGCTGTGGTACTTCTCGCCGTCGGTGCTTGCCGGTTCACGGTCGGGGCGCACAATACTCATGTGCGCGAAGGGGTTATCGGGTACGTCCTTACGCTCGATAGGGGCGTGTTCGGTAGCCTCGGCGCTATCCTCAGCGGGCGCCTCGGAGGCAGTTTCTTCCGCGGAGTTGAGGGCAGGGTCAATCAGGCACAGGTCCTGATGCAGGGAGTCCAGGCCGCGCGCCTCACGCACGGGCACCTCCGCCAGCTGCACGCGGTCGCCGTAACGCTCGTGCCAGCGGTTGAACCACTTGCCGGGCATAATCGCGGGCACGTAGCTAATGCGCAGCACAGAGCGCTGCAGCACGGGGATGGGCAGAGCCTCCGGGGACTGGATCATCGCCAGCTGCTCGGGATGCAGGTACACGCGGGCGGGGGCCTCGGTGGGCGCTTCGCTTTCTACCTGGTCGGTAGCGTTTTCGGGCGCGCTCTGCTCGGGGTCGATTGCGGTGAGGGCAGAGTCGTTGACGGGCTGCTCTTCGGGGGTGCCTGCGGTGGAGGATGCGGATGAACTCATCCCTCCACGCTAGCACATCTTGGGCGGGGGCATTGAGGGCAGGTGAGTGGCCTCAACCCGGCGAGATAGTGCACCTATCCCCCGCTGAAGGTAGGACTAGTTCTCGGCGATGTTATCCGCAGTGTTCTCAACGGTTTCGCGGTTAATGCGGCGTTCGCGCAGCTGAGTCACAATGACCAGCACCGTGATAACAATGGCAAGGGCGAGCGGGAACATCCACGGCTCCAGGCCGAGGGCCGCAAGAATTGCGAAGCCGATGGTGGTGTAAATACACGCCCACATGAAGGTTCCAACCAGCATCGCGGGAACCCAGCGACGCAGAGGCATTTTCGTGAAGCCGGTCGTGATGATGACCGCGGTTTGCAGACCCACGGTGAGAAAGCAGAGGGGCACAGCAATAACGCCCCACCGATTAATCAAGCGGCGCGCTTTACGGTAGAGCGGGCTGTCCATGGCTTTGCGGATGCGGTCGAGGCGGGCACCGCCTTCAGCAGCAAGCGCGCCAAGAGCGTACACGATGCTGGTGCGGACGATTCCGACCACCCACATGAAAGCTAGGGCAACCTCAATCGGGAGTGCGTCAAACCAATCTTTCACCCGGCTATTCTCTCATGAGTGGGCGATATTAACCTGATTGAAGGTTCTTTGAGGCTTCTTATTCGACTTTTGGAGGGGTCAGAAAATTTTTTTAAATTTTTTCAGCCGGGGGTTATTGCCCCTTGTCGCCTGCAATGGCGCGGATTTTACTTAGGGCAACCTTAGTTTATTGACAGGGTGTCGCTATTTTCAGCTTGTCACCCGCACGGGAATTAGGATATATTTTTATTACCGAATAGGGCAGGCCTTGTGGGAAGGCCTTCCTAATCGGTCTAGAAGACTTTCTTCCTGTGTGTGATGCTAGAAAAGGAACCCCATGGACGGGGTTCCTTTTCTTTTTAACTTCTTCCCAATCATCCCCAGGCATACAAAAACCCCGACAGTGTGAACTGTCGGGGTTTTATGCGTGTCTGGAGCAAAGTCTACTTCTTACCCTGGTTCTTGTCCTGGCGGTGCAGTGCACTCAGCGGCTTAGGCAGCTGAACCGGGTTCCAGGTGTTGCTAACCGCCTCAAAGGAGGAGCCGGCACCGGGGTGACGGTTCGTCGAACGAACACCGCCGGTCGCAGTAGCACCGGTCGAAAGAGCCGAATCGTTCAGCGAGGCGATATCCAGCGCGTCGAATTCGGAATCATCCAGGACATCCGGCAGAGGAATCTCTTCGGGAATCGGCTGAGCGGGAGCCTGAGTAGCAGGTGCCGCAGGTGCCTGACGGACGGGCGAACCGTCACGCAGAGCCTGGCGAGCCACCGGCTGATCCGGGTGAATTGCCGGCTGCTGTGCGGGAGCCGCTACCGGCTGTGCGGGAGCTACTACCGGCTGTGCAGGTGCCTGGGTGGCTGGTGCAGGCTGAGCTGCTACCGGCTTGGCGGGAGCCTGTACGGGTGCCTGAGCGGGCTGTGCAGGCTGAGGCAGGACAGGCTGGCTCGGAGCAACCGGAGCCTGCGCTACCCGCTGAGGCTGTGCCGCAGTACGCGGTGCACCGGAGGAAGTAGCGGAACCGCTCTCCTGATCGAAGAGCACGCTACCGCGGCGAATCGGTTGGAATCGACTCGGACGCTGCTGGCGACGCTCCTGACGGTGTGCGACGGGCGCCTCCGCCGCGCGGGCAGAACGGGCAGGTACGGCACGAGAAGAATGAGCAGGTGCCGCAGCAGGCGCTTCCGCACGAGGAGCCGCCTCGGGAGCCTCATCGGAGGACTCCACCGCGATGTGCGCGCGGCTCGGACGTGCCGCCTCGCGGTTCACACCGTGTATAGACTTGCGGGTAGTAGCCTCACGGGTGGCGGGGCGAGCATGATGTGCAGGCTCTTCAGCAACTTCAGGCTCCACACCCTCAGCCGCCGAGTCCTCTACAGGCTCAGAAGCATCATCGCCGGCTTCTTCATGTTCATCGGACTCTTCGTAGGCTTCGTCCTCAGCTTCGTCATCCTCATCATCTTCTGCCTTAGCTTGGCGTGCATCGCGGCTCGCCTTGACCTGGTTAGCAACAGACTCCAGCAGACCAAAACGGCTCACAGCCCATGCACCGCCGGCAAGAATCAGCAAGAGAACAGCCCAGCCCCACGCCAGCACACCAAAGAGCGCCAGAAGACCGGTAACCAGGGCAAGAACACCCAGACCGGCAGCAACCAGCAGGGCAATACCGCTCGGGCTCGAAGTATCAAAGTAGGACAGAGGCGAGGGCTTCGACTCCTCCACCACCGGAATCTCATCCGTGTAAGGGGCAGTCGGGGAAGATTCGCGAATCTGCGAAATAGAAGCCGTATCGGGCGCAGGCTGGGCGGATTCCTCCACCGTGTGGGAGGAACGGGAAGAAGCCTGCGGAAGAGCAGAAGACGGCAGAGAAGTACCCGGTGCCACCGCGTGATCGGAGGACTGGTATGCCTCCGACTCGTTCAGCAACACACCGGCGGAGGCGAGAATATCCTCCGCGGTACGCTCAGCACTAATCAGGGGACGTTCAGGCTCCATGACAGGGCCAGCGGGCGCGCGACGCAGGCTCCTGGGCACAAACCACAGCAGCAAAATCACGGTCAGAATTACCAACACGCCGGAGGTGTTCAAAAGCGTCATATTCAGGTCGCCCTCTATCGTCCCTTTATCCCTAGACTTTAATCATACCCTTATATTCCCAATGCTTTCCATAAGCGGCAAGAATCGGGCTGGATATGCACATATACCCCTGAAGGAATATGCACACTACAACGTCGTCGCGTCCCTGCACAAGGCACACCCTGGGCCCTCGCCCAGTAGCACCCCAAGCACATAATAGACACATACGACGCAAAGGAAGGCGCCCTCCCTTGGGGCTAAAACGCCCCACCGGAAAGAACGCCTTCCTCAGCGTGGTTGGTATTTATCGGTTGCCCTCTTTAGAGAGCGGGTGCAGAGTAATTAGCAGTTCTCTGCAACAAAGTCCTTCAGCCATGCGCGCAGGTCGTCACCGAACTCGGGGCGCTCAGCAGCAAGAATAACGTTTGCCTTCAGGTAGGACAGCTTGTCACCGGTGTCGAAACGGCGGCCGGAGAAGACCACACCGTAGACACCTTCGCCTTCGCCCTCACCCTGAGCCAGAGTCTGCAGAGCGTCGGTCAGCTGAATCTCGCCGCCGCGGCCCGGAGCGGTGTTCTCCAGAACTTCGAAGACCTTCGGGCTCAGAACGTAACGGCCAATCACAGCGTAGTTCGAGGGAGCCTCATCAGCAGCAGGCTTCTCAACCAGGCCGGTGATTTTAACGAAACCGTCCTCGCCTTCAACAGCCTCAATAGCAGCTGCGCCGTAAGCAGAAATAGCCTCGCGGGGAACCTCCATCAGAGCAACGACAGAACCGCCGGTGCGCTCCTGGACCTCCACCATGCGAGCGAGCAGGTCTTCCTTCTCGTCAATCAGGTCATCGCCGAGCAGAACAGCGAATGCTTCGTCACCAACGTGGCGCTTTGCGCGCAGAACAGCGTGGCCCAGACCCTTGGGGTCGCCCTGACGCACGTAGTGCAGGTCGCCACCCATCTCATTGGTAGCTACCACGGATGCGAGTAGGGCGTCCTTACCCTGCTCAGCGAGCTGCTGCTCCAGAACGGGAACGCGGTCGAAGTGATCCTCGAGAGCGCGCTTGTTACGGCCGGTAATCATCAGAACGTCGTTCAGACCGGCACGGATTGCTTCCTCCACCACGTACTGAATCGCGGGGCGATCAACGACGGGGAGCATTTCCTTGGGGGTTGCCTTCGTTGCGGGCAGGAATCGGGTGCCCAGACCAGCAGCAGGAATAACTGCCTTAGTAACAGACTTAATTTCAGTAGCCATGCCACAAGAATACCCTAAGTTGTAAAGTACTTAAGGCGATTTATAGACACTATGACATGAAAAAATCTTCAACGTGACTAACTACATATCCACAGCGGCCCATTCTTCGGTGTGCAAAGAAAATGCACCCCACAGAACTCAGCACTATTTTTCTCAAACCCTATACTAAAAAGTGGAATCCACGTCCCCGCAGATATAGGTCAATTTTCACCACCCACCAGGGCAGTTTTACCCTGCGCACGGATACCTCTCAGCATAGAGTGAACGCACCTTACTTCCTACGGGACGCGCCACTCCCCAACCCTTCACACAAGACCCGCAACGACGATGGGACACACCATGCACCTCAACACAACCCCCGCCACCAGCAACTCCGACGCCGGTGCCAGCGCAGACGATATCTCCCTAGACAAAGACATTCTCCGCTCCCAAATCCGCCCGCGCCGCCTCACCGCACGCAGCCACCGCGGCGAACACGGACAGCAACATCTGACTGACCTTTTCACCCACCACATTCTCGAGGCGGTTGCGCAGCGGGTCCACTCCCCCGGTACCATTGCGGCGTATCTGCCCACCAAATCTGAGCCGCCCATTGTCCAAGCACTAAACGCTCTCCATGAGCAGGGACACCGCATCCTCGTGCCCGTCGTACGCCCCGGTCGCAAACTCGCCTGGGTGCACTGGGACCCCACCGTTGAGCATCCGCTCAGCCCCATGGGCATCCCCGAACCCGAAGGCGAAGAACAAGACACGCAAGCATTCATTGACGCCGACCTGCGCCTCATCCCCGCCCTTGCTTTTGATGCAGGCGGGCACCGCCTCGGTCAGGGAGGCGGCTACTACGACCGCATTATCCCCCTGCTCAGCGACCAGCAGCTCACCGGCCGGAGCATCGGCATTGTCTTCAGCGACGAAATCTACGAAGCCATTCCCTACGACCAGTGGGACGCTATTCTACCGGTGATTCTCACCGAGCGGGGCATTTTCCTCGCTCACCAGCAGGGCTAAAAGCACCCGGCTCACCCACGCCCGATTCGCTCTTGATTGACACCCAAATCTTTATGCAAAAACGCAAAGATATGCAGGAACACACCAACAAAATCACTCAGGAAAAAGGTAAAAAGAAACAGAAATAGCTATTTGAGAAGAAAACGCAAATAGCTCCCAACCTTTCAAAAGCGGTACACTCAAACCACGTTAATAAACCATCCCAGCGAAAACGGATACAGAAGGACAAAATGCCGGTCTACGTTTACCAGTGCAAGAATTGCAACCACGTCTTTGAACAGCGCCAGTCCTTTAGCGACGATGCACTGCGCATCTGCCCGCAGTGCGGCGAAGAAACCCTGCGCAAGCGCTACAACACCGTCGGAGTGACCTTCAAGGGCTCCGGCTTCTACAGCACCGACAAGGGCAACTCCTAAACGGGGTCCCACACCAGCCCAAAAGAGGGGCGGGGCAACACAGGTTGCCCCGCCCCTCGGCGTTTTAAGAAGTGCTCTCCCTCAGGAAGACGCTACACGATATTGTTACCCCAGTGCGGAGGACGCTGCTGACGCATCCATTCCAGACGCTCACGCTCCTCCGGGGTCAGCGGCTGCGCAGAAGCAGCCGCCTTCTGAGAACTCGCCTTCTGGGGGTTCTGCTTCTGGGCATCAGCTTTCTTCGGGGAAGCCCCCGCGGCAGAGGAAGTACCCGAAGCCACAACCGGAGGCGTCGTCACACCCACCAGCAGAGGCTCAGCCCCGCTCACCGAGCCGCCGCCGCTCACACGACGGTGACCGCGGCGAGGCTTCGGCGTCGACGAATAACTAGCCACGAACCTCAGCGCCCTCATCCATATCCAGGTAGTGCAGCACGCGCGCCACCACAGCGTCCGGATCGGCGAAAACCTCCAGGGTGCCCAGCGTAATGTAGTTCCAGCCCGTGCGGCTCAGACGCTCCGGCAGCAGGCGGGTACGCTCACGCACCGAAGCACGCGCATAATTCGGCTCACCATCGGAGCAGGCCACCAGCGGCATAGCCGCCGGAACACTCGGGTTCGAAGAGACCACGGGAGCCACACCCAGCGCGGGAACCGGCTCAGCCGCCAGCTTCTCCGGGGCGTGCGCAATCAGAGCGATATCGCCCTCACCGCGGGTCACACGCACACCGCGAGCCTGCAGACGCGCCACCAAATCGTTCAGCAGCCAGTCGCCCAAATCCGGGGTGTCCGCGTCGTCGGCGGCCAAGAACGCGTTACGCGGCAGGGTCTCCGGCACGCGCTGTGCCTTCGCTTCCACCTCTTCACGCGCCTGACGTTCCGCGTGTTCACGCAGCAGGTGGTAGAAATCCACCGCGCCATGATGCAGCTTCTGCGGGTCCAGCTCGGAGGGGTCAATGCACGAGACAATGCGCAGGGCACGGCGTGCACGAGTCAACGCCACCACAAAGCCCTGGCGGCCATGCTCAGCAGACAGCTGACCCAAATCGTAGGACGCCTGACCCAGGCGGGCACGACCCACACCCAGGGAGAAAATCACGGTATCGCGTTCAAGGGTCTCGGCGCGGGTCAGGTCGACCACGCGGAAAGACTCCTCACCGGCGGCGAAGAACGGCGCCAGCTGCGGGTACAGGCTCAGGGCGTGACGCACCGACTCAGCCACACGCTGAGCGTGCTTCGGGCTAGCCGTCACCACCGCCAGCGAACGATCCGGGGTACGGTAGGCGTGCTCAAGCACCAGGTTCGTCACGCGCTCCACTTCAACACCGGGCGAATCCAGGTTCGCGTTATCGCTCACTTTACCGCGAGTATCAATGTACTCAACGGTCAGCGAACCGGCGGGCTGGGCGGAGGCGCGGCTCACCGGAGCCGCATGCAGTTGCGAACCGTAGAACTCACGGTTCAGGTAGTCCAGAATCACCGGGTCCATGCTACGGTGCAGCATCGCCAGGGTGCGGTTGGGCAGTACGGTAGCGAGCACGTCGAAGGTGCTGTCCAGCTGCTCACCGGCCGGTTCCGGCGCCCCAAAAGTCGGGGCGGACACGATGAACGGCGAGGGGTAACCCGAATGCGGGTCGCCCAGGGCAATCACCTGGTCGGCGCGAGTAATCGCGGGCAGGTTCGCCGCCAGCGGGGTCGATTCGGAGTCCAGCAGCAGCACCGTATCAAAACGCATGGAGGCGGGAACCTTACGCGCCAGGGCGAAGGGGCTCGCAGTCCACAGCGGCAGCAGGGTACGTGCCATCACCGGGGCGTGAGTCAGCAGCTCCTCGAGCACGAACTCGTAGCCGCGCAGCTGGCTCTTCAGGTACGCTGCCTGATCATGCTCAGACTCAATACGCTCAGTCCACACGCGAGCAACCTTCGCCAGCAGACGCGCCGGGGCGCTAGTCATGTGGGCGTAGTCGGCACGGCGGAAACGGGACTCCATATCGCGCAGGCGGTCGCCGTCCAGCAGTTTACCCTCGTGATGCTGCAGCAAGAACTCCAGGGCAGACTGCCACCAGGCAAGCTCCAGTTCAGCGGAAACAACCTCGGTCGGAACCTGACGCGCGTACAGGTCATCGAGCAGCTCCGACAGGCCGCGCTCACGCAGCTTCTGGGTCAGGGCGTCACGCTCCGGCAGGGTCATGAGCAGCACGCGGTCCGCCATGAGGGCGTCCAGGCGCGCGTCCAGGGCATCCAGGTCGGTGCGTACAAAGTCGGTGCCCTCAACGGTGTCAGCCAGGACAATGCCTAGGCCCGCCAGTTCAGACACCAGGGAGTTCAGGGCGGCAGCCAGCTGATCCAGGTTCTCAGGAATCTGCGGGGTGCGGGGCGCCTCAATGTGGCGAATCCACTCGGCACGCTCGGCCTGAACAATCTTCAGCTGCTCGTGCAGGTCACCAATATTCACGCCGGGCAGGATGTACTCCTTTGCCGCGCGGCGCAGGCGGGAACGCTGCATACTGCTCATCTCGATGCCGTTCTCACGACGCCACGAACCGGATGCAGTCGCCGCAATCAGGTCGGTCACTGGACGGTCGTAGACGTCTGCGCGGAAACGCTTGAGCGTCTCACGGATGCGCATCAGAATCGCCAGCTGCGACTCCCACTCGGCGATGGTACGACCCGTGCGCAGACCCAGCATGGCGCTGGTGCGGTTCATTGCCTCGCGCAGGTTCAGCAGGGAGGACTTGAGGGTAATGACCAGGGCGTACGCCTCGGCGGCTTCCTCGTCATTGACTAGGCGGGCGCGGTACCACGGGGAGGTACGCGAAGCCGCCGCAAAACCATCAATCTCGCCTAGGCGCACCAGCTCGGCACGCACCTGCTCACGCTCCATGAGCGCATCAAGCATGGGTCGGTCAAAACGCACGCGGGTTGCCGGGCCGTCCTCGGAGGCGGTCAGCTCAGCCAGACGCTGTAACGCCGAGTAGACGGAAATCTGCCAGTTCGCGTCCTTGTTCAGCAGGGCGCGGGTGTGGTCGAGCAGCGCGGCGCGGGTCGCGACGAGCTCTTCGTTCAGGTCCTCGGAGTTCGGTTCTTCGGCACTCTCATTGCGCACAATGGCGCGAATGAACTCGGCGCGCTGAGCCTCGGAGTCGTGCTCGGCGAGCAGGTCGTAGCGCAGGCTCTCAATGCCGGTGCGCTTGAGCAGCGCCGAGAACTCGGCAAGGGTGGAGCGCTTCTCGCCCACCACGAGCACGGACTTACCGCGACCCATCAGCGCGGATGCAATGTTCACGGCGGTGCGCAACGGCTCGGTGCCGGGTGCCGCAGTGATAGTGAAGGAGAAACCGCTGACCGCGGTGTCGATAATCTCCTGGGCGTTCGCGTCAGCGTCCAGCAAGAGCATTTCTTCTGCCGGGTCGCGCTGGTCCAGGGGCTGCTGCAGGTTGTGGGCGTTGAGCTCGCGCGGCTTCACGCCGGGAACCTTCAGTGCCGCCAGGTCACGAACCAGCGGGGTGATGGCGGTGTGCGGCAGCTCGCCCAGGCTTTCCTTCAGGTCAGCAAAGGTGGAGATGAAATACTTCGACTCAATGGTCATGCCCGGAATACGACCGGCAGATGCGCGCATACGCTCGATAACCGGCTCGGGGTCCAGGCGAGACATGGAGTTTGCCAGCTGAGCCACGTCCATGGTGCCTAGGTCAATACCGTATTCCTGCTTAATCTGGCGGACCATTGCCGGGTTCAGGCGTGCGGAACCGGCGAGGCGCAGCTCGAAGTCGTCATCCTTCGGGTGCGGGGTGATGCTCAGCGGCGCCATGAGAATCGGTGCGATGAAGCGCTTCTCGTAGGCGGCGGCATCCTCGCGGGTGTCGTGCGACAGCCAGGAGGCAGTACCCGCCACGAAGTAGCCGGAGTCCAGGCCGTGGTCGGTGGCGAGTTCGTAGATCTTGGTGCGCAGGGTGCGGGCGGAGCGCATACCCGCCTCGAGCTGCGACTTGTCGCGCAGAATCGTGGAGAGGCGGGTCTTGCGTCCGGCGAGTAGCTGAGCCAGACCGGAGGGGTTTGCTTCGGACAGGTCGATGTGCACGTAGTCGACCTGGTTGAAGTCGAGCATCGCGTCCGGTCCGGTGTAGACGTCCATCTGTTCTGCCCAGCGCTCAAGCCCCGCCGAGGGGTCGAAGTCCTCGTGGGCGGGGTTCAGGTGTGCGGGCAGCTCGGCGATGTTGATTTCGTCGGCTACTTCGTGGGTTTCCTCTGCTGAGGTCGCGGCGGCTGCGGCGGGCTGAGCAGTATCAGCCGGGGTGCCGGGTGCGTGTTGCGCGTCGGTAGGCTCGGGAATCTGGTTCACGTCGTGAGTGTCCTTGTGGGTCAGTGCGGTGTACGTTTGCGCGTACACACCGAAGATGGTGGTTCTTCCGGGGTCCTCTGCCCGGTGTGCCCCATACGGGGCGGTGTCAGTGCGCGCCTGCGTGCTTAGTATGCCGGTGTGCTTACTTCGACCACATTGCGAGGTTGGCGGCGAGCAGCACTACGGTGACCAATACGTAGAAGACCATGGCGGGCAGAAGCGCCCAACGGTACTTGGGTGCCAGTTCGCCTTCCAGGTTGCCAAAGCGCAGGGAGCGGAAGAGGAAGAAGCTCAGGATTGCGCCGGGCAGGTTACCGATGATGACCAGCAGAATGGTCAGGTACAGGGCGTAGGCTCGTTCGGTGCGTTCGTTCTCTGCACCTGCGAACTTGAGGGTGCCGCCCAGCAGCAGGCTGAGGCATGCGTTCAGGAATGCTACGGTGAAGAAGGGAATCTTCAGGGCTGCTTGGAAGTCCATCTGGGAGTTCGCTGCGCCCAGAGCAATCCACAGCAGTAGCAGCGCGGGGATGATCATGAGGTACCAGAACAGGTACTTACGCATCTTCTCGGTGTTTTCGATGAGCGCGAAAATTGCGGTCACTGGGTGTCTCTTTCAGGTGATCTCAGGTGGATTCGGTCGGATTCAGGAGGAGTGAGTGAAGGGGCAGGTGGGCACAGTAATGCCTTGTCAGGCGTCGATTTCGCTCCCGCTGTTGAGGGCGTCATCCACCTGGTCCTGCAGGGACTCGCGGCGCTCATTCTCAACGAATTCAATGTAGCGGCGCACGATGTAGTCCAGCAGTACCGACAGCGCAACGAAGGAGTAGTAGGGCTTGCGCTGGGTGCTGATTTGGGTGGGGGTCGTCTGGTAATGCAGGGAATACTCGGCGTGTGAAGACATGTAGTTCACACCAATGGCGGTCACCGCAATCATGGGGATGCGGCGCAGCGCCAGCATCTTAATGTGTTCGCGCATGTTCTCGGTCTGACCTGAAAAGGACACAATAATGACCACGTCGTCCTGGGTCATATTGTTCATGGCGCTTTCGAACTCATTGCGCGCCGGGATGACCTGGCAGAACTTACCGCACACCTGCATGGACTTGGTAAATTCCTGCACGGCGTTGCGCTGCGCGTAGCCGGTACCGAAGCAGTACACGGTGCGAGCCTCATGGATGCGCTTGAGCAGTCCGCTCAGTTCCATGTGCTCGAGGTAGTCGTAGGTGCGCTGAATATCTTCGCGACCGCTCTCAATGAACCGCGGGTTGAAAGGTTCGCTGCGGTTCAGAGAGGACTTAATGAAGTACTTCAACTCGGCAAATCCGGAGAAGTTCAGCTTCTTCGTCAGGCGGATAATTGAGCTGGTCGAAGTATAGGTTTTATGTGCCAGAGAGTTGATCGTTGACTCTGCAACGAACTCTTCGTTTTCTAGCATGAATGCCAAAATTTCCCGTTCAGTTTCACTGAATCGGTGCTGGTTCGCATTCACGACGTCTTGTAAATCCACTCAAAGCTCCTGAATCCGATGGTGAGCAATATATAAATAGTACACGCTCTAGAGTCATCGGCCAGGGTGGGTGAGGACGGTCATCTCTCACTTTGAGTGTGTATGCCAACAGATTTGAACTGGGTATGCGCCTGGTACGTGTCCGGGTACAGCTTCGCCGGCGGCATCGGTGTTATCCGATACCGCCGGCGAAGTCTATACCTTATGAGGCGTTATGCCGTCAGGTGGCTGAAAGCTGAAGTCTCTTAGGAGAGGGTCTTAGCTTCGTTCACCATGGTCTCGAAACGCTCGCGAACCTGGGGAACGTCCATGCCGACGATGACCTGGAATGCCTTGCCCTTGCGGACGAGGCCCAGAGCACCTGCATTCTTGAAGTCTGCATCCGAGGTGCTGACGAGGGACTCATCAGCAACGGAGACACGCAGGCGGGTTGCGCAGTTGTTCACGGTGGTGATGTTCTCTGCGCCACCAAGCAGTTCGAGGAAGCCCGCTGCGCGGGGTGCGTAGAGGTCGCCGTCAGCTGCGGGAGCTGCTGCGCCGCCGTCCTTCTCAGCAGCCTTAGCAGCCTTGTACTCTGCCTTGCTGTAGAGCTTGGTCTCGCCACCGTCTTCTTCACGACCGGGGGTCTTGAAGTCGAACTTCAGAATCATGAAGCGGAAGACCAGGAAGTAGATAACGGTGAAGCACAGGCCCACACCGATCTGCATGAGGTAGGTGCCGGAGTGGTTTGCCCACAGCGGGATCCAGTTCTGGAACAGGAAGTCGAGCAGACCGCCACCCATGTAACCAACCAGACCCAGCTGGTACATGATTGCAGCCATGGTTGCTGCCAGGATTGCGTGAACCAGGAACAGCGGGGGTGCCAGGAACAGGAAGGTGAACTCGAGGGGCTCGGTGATACCGATCAGGATTGCGGTGAGGCTGACGGGGATCAGCAGAGCGAGAACTTCCTTGCGCTTCTCGGGACGAGCAGTGGTGTAGAACGCCGCTGCGATACCGATGGGTGCGAAGACCTTCGAGTTACCGTGCAGTGCGAAGCCGCCGCCGGGGAACAGTTCCTTCAGGGGCTTGTCGCTCTTTGCGAACTCGGTCAGGTGGGTCGGCCAGTCCTTAGCAATACCGTTCGGGGTAACAACATTACCGAAGACGAACGGGGAGTAGATGAAGTGGTGCAGACCGGTCGGAATCAGGAAGCGCTCGAGGAAGGTGTAAACCCACACGCCGAGTGCGCCGGATGCGATGAAGAAGCCCTGCAGGGAGGAGATGCCGTGCTGAGCGTAGGGCCACAGCCAGGAGAACAGGAATGCCACGGGCATCATCAGGAAGAAGCAGACGCCGTAGACGAACTGGGAACCCTGGAAGATGCCGAGGAAGTCGGGCAGCTTCTTGTCGAACCAGCGGTTGTGTGCCCACACCACGATTGCAGAGATGATGATGGCACCGAAGATACCGGTGTCCATGGTCTTGATACCGGCGATCATCTTCAGACCGGTACCTGCCGCGCTCTTAGAGATGTCGGTGGTGTAGTCCAGGTCGAAGAAACCGGTGCCGCCCTTGCCCCATACCTTGAGCATGGTGCCGACGAAGTAGTTGAAGGTCAGGTAGACCATTGCAGCTTCCATCACTGCACGTGCGTTAGCGGTCTTTGCCAGTGCAATGGGCAGACCGATCACGAAGAGCAGTTCCATCTGGTTGAAGACGGTCCATGCGCCGGACTCCCAAACGGACCAGAAGTGGTTCCACGCGCTTTCCTTGTCAGCAGCGAGGGGAATCAGGTCGCCGTTCTGTGCAATGATCGCAATACCGACCGCGAGGCCAGCGAATGCGAAGAGAAGAACGGGTGCCAGCATGGCAGAGCCGAACCTCTGTACTTTTTCCATCATGAGGCTATACGCCCTTTCGGGTTGTCGAGTGAGCGGACGCAGGTGCCGGCGATCGTTGCCGGTCTGCGGTGGCAACGCCGTATCTTTATACCCTCAAACGAAAGTATATGAGACGGGTGCCACATATCCTGCGTGCGCTAAATGCCGAATGTGTTTTAGACAGAAACAATAATGCCAGGTCATACCTGCCCACAGGTACCAAAACTGTGAGTTTTGAAAGAGTTTTTCAGAACCTGAAACATATCCCGGCACTGGTTAAAAATACTTGCTGCAGATGAGACTTTTTCCCTATTACCTAGCGCACAGAATCGATAGCATAAACAGTGCGCCCATAGAGGTCAGAGTGCATAAACACTCACCACCTCAATACGCGGTGCGCATATCATTCTTCAACCTCACACATACCCCGGACTTAATACATGCGCTTCCTCACCCTCAATACGCACAGCTGGTGCGAAATCCACCAGATTGCCAAGATCCGTACCCTCGCCAAGTTCATTATTGAACAGCAGGTGGACGTTATCGCCCTCCAGGAGGTCAACCAGCTGACCTCCACCCCCGTGGTGGAACATCCCCTCCACTTCCGCGGCGGCGCGGGTATTCCGGTCCGTGAAGACAACTACGCCCTGCTCCTCGTGCGCGCGCTGGAGGCGCTCGGCGCCCGCTACGAGTGGACCCTCACCGAGACCCACCTCGGGTGGGAGCGCTACGACGAGTGCGTGGCCGTCCTCTCGCGCCTGCCGATTCGCGGTATCAAGCCCATCAATATGTCCCCCGACTACACCTACTTCCAGGTGCAGCGCCGCGCAGCACAGGCAACGCTCATCGAAACTGAGACGGGCACCTTCTGGTGCGCCACCACCCACATGTCCTGGTGGGACTTCGACGGCGAGCCCCTCTTCGCGCAGGAATACGCACACCTCTCGCAGGAGCTTGCCGAGTGCGCCCGCACCGCACCGGTACTGCTCGGCGGCGACTTCAACTCCGCAGCACATCTGAGCAATGAAGGCTACGCGCTGGTCACCTCCAGCGGCATGGTGGATACCCGATCCCTAGCGGAGCACACCGACGGCGAGAACACCGTCCACCGCGAAATCGCCGGCTGGGAAGGTAGCACGGATGCCAAGCGCATCGACTTTGTCTTCGCTGACCGCCTGGTCGACGTGGTATCCCACGCGGTTGTCTTCCGGGATAACTCCCCCGAGGCGATTTCCGATCACAGCGGCCTGCTCCTGGAGATTGACCCCGCAAGCTGGGCCCCTCAGAGCGTCCTGACGCCCCTCACCACCCAGCACTAAGGGCATCAGACTTTAGCCGCCCACAGAGCGGCCCCACACAACACTCATCCATACCAAGGAAAGGAAGAACAATGACGACCCAGATCCAGTGGTGGCAGGAACCCGTTGTCTACCAGATTTACCCCCGCTCCTTCAACGACTCCAACGGCGACGGCATCGGCGATCTGCCCGGCATTACCGAGAAGATTCCGTACCTGGCAGACCTCGGCATCGAAGTACTGTGGCTCTCCCCCATCTACGCTTCCCCGAACGATGACAACGGCTACGACATCTCCGACTACCGCGCCATCATGACCGAGTTCGGCACCATGGAAGACTTCGATGAGCTACTCGAAACCGCACACAAGCACGGCATCAAGCTCATGATGGACCTGGTCGTCAACCACACCTCCGACGAGCACGAATGGTTCAAACAGGCACGCTCCTCCAAGGACAACCCCTACCGCGACTACTACATCTGGCGCGACCCCAAGGGCTTCGACGAGGACGGCAAGCCGATTCCGCCGAACAACTGGATTTCCTGCTTCAGCCCCTCCGTGTGGGAATGGGACGAGGCGACCGGCCAGTTCTATCTGCACTACTTCTCCGTCAAGCAGCCCGACCTGAACTGGGAGAACCCGAAGGTCCGCGAAGAGGTCTACGACATCATGCGCTTCTGGCTGGACAAGGGCGTGGACGGCTTCCGCATGGACGTCATCAACCTAATTTCTAAGGACCTCTCCTTCCCCGAGGACCCGGCAGTCCTCGCTGGCGGCCTCGACAACTGCCTGGCTGTCGCAGCGAACGGCCCGCGCGTGCACGAATTCCTGCAGGAGATGAACCGCGAGGTCCTGAGCAAGTACCCGGTCATGACCGTGGGCGAAACCCCCTGCGTGACCGTGGACGACGCCGCACTCTACACCGGTTTCGACCGCAACGAGCTGCAGATGGTGTTCCAGTTCGAGCACATGGACGTAGACGCCTCCGAAGGTGGCGTGACCGGCAAGTGGTCCGACCGCCGCTTCAACCTGGTTGACCTCAAGAAGGTCCTCACCCACTGGCAGGAAGGCCTGCACGGCCGCGGCTGGAACTCCCTGTACTGGAACAACCACGACCAGCCGCGCACCGTCTCCCGCTTCGGTAACGACTCCCCCGAGTACCGCACCGTCAGCGCCAAGATGCTGGGTACCGTGCTGCACCTGATGCAGGGCACCCCCTACATCTACCAGGGCGAAGAGCTGGGCATGACCAATGTCTTCTTCGACGACGTCAAGGACTACAACGACCTGGAGATTCACGACTCCTGGCGCAAGTACGTTGAAGAGTCGGGCCGCGTCTCCGCGGAGGACATGCTTCGCTACATCAGCGCCTCCGGCCGCGATAACGCCCGCACCCCCATGCAGTGGACCGCTGGCGAGAACGCAGGCTTCACCTCCGGCACCCCGTGGCTGAAGCTGAACCCGCGCTACACCGAAATCAACGCGGAGGCAGAGCTCGCTGACCAGGATTCGGTGTTCTACCACTACCGTGACCTGATTAGCCTGCGCCGCGAGCACCCGATTGTCCTGACCGGCGAGTACCGCCTGCTGGATGAAGAGGATGACCAGGTTTACGCCTACCTGCGCGTGAACTCCGATGAGGACGCCGCCGCAACCGGCGAGCGCGCACTGCTGGTCGTCGCGAACTTCACCGATGACACCGTTCAGCTAAACTACGCGGGTGGCAACCTGGATTCGGTGGTACTGACCAACTCGCAGGCACTCTCCCCGACTGAGCTGAAGGCAATCGAGAACACCCCGAAGCTGATTAGCTCGAACTACCGCGATGAGAACCGCGAGTTCACCGACGAGGGCACCCTGCTGCGCCCCTACGAGGCGAAGGTGTACCTCTTCGGTAACGCCAAGTAGTCGTACCCCACTCATACTGTGCGAAGGGGGACCAGAAACGGACATTCCGGTCCCTCTTCGCCCTATACTTTAATCACAGACAAAATTTGTTCCTCTTTTCGGCTGGATGGCCGGTATAGAAAGGCAATTATGAGCAACTCCGAGGCATACGAGGTTCCCTCCTACGAAGGCCGCCAGTGGTGGAAGGAAGCCGTGGTGTACCAGGTGTACCCCCGCTCCTTCAACGACGCTAACGGCGACGGTATCGGTGATCTGAAGGGCATTATCGAGAAGCTGCCCTACCTGGCTAAGCTGGGCATCAACGTCATTTGGCTCTCCCCCGTGTTCGACTCGCCGAACGTGGACAACGGCTACGATATCTCTGACTACTTCGCGATCATGGGTGACTTCGGCACCATGGAAGACTTCGACGAGATGCTTGAAACCGCCCACAAGCACGGCATCAAGATCCTGATGGACCTGGTCGCAAACCACACCTCCGATGAGCACCCCTGGTTCAAGGAATCCCGCTCCTCCAAGGACAACCCCTACCGCGACTACTACATTTGGAAGGACCCGAAGGGCTTCGACGAGGACGGCAACCCGATTCCTCCGAACAACTGGGCGTCCGAGTTCGGCGGCCCGGCGTGGGAGTGGGACGAGGCGACCGGCCAGTTCTACCTGCACATCTTCTTCAAGGAACAGCCCGACCTGAACTGGGAGAACGAGAAGGTTCGCGAGGACCTGTACTCCATGGTCCGCTGGTGGCTGGACAAGGGCGTTGACGGCTTCCGCCTGGACGCTATCAACATCATCTCCAAGCCCGAGGGCTACCCGGATGACCCCTCCACCGACTATGAGAAGCACACTTCCTCGATTCCGTTCGTCATTACGAACGGCACCATGGTGCACCCGTGGATGAAGGAACTCACCCGCGAGACCTTCAGCCGCTACGACGTGATGACCGTGGGCGAGACCAGCGCAACCAGCCCCGAGGACGCTAAGCTGTGGGCTGGCTACCACACCGGTGAGCTGAACATGATCTTCCACTTCGATCACATGGGCGTGGATAACGACCCGAACGGCAATCTGGGCGGCAAGTGGTCCTACGCACCGTACAAGCTGACCGAGCTCAAGCGCATCCTGAACGACTGGCAGACCACCCTGGAGGGTAACGCCTGGGGTTCGCTGTACTGGAACAACCACGACCAGCCGCGCGTTGTCTCTCGCTTCGGTAACGATTCGGATGAGTTCCGCACCCTGTCCGCTAAGCAGCTGGCGACCACTCTGCACTTCATGCAGGGCACCCCGTACATTTACCAGGGTGAAGAGCTGGGCATGACCAACGTGAAGTTTGATTCGATTGAGGATTACCGCGATGGTGACTCGATCCGCTTCTACGAGGACATGCACGTTGATCACAAGCGTCTGAGCCACGAAGAGGCGATGCAGGCGATTTACATTAAGGGCCGCGATAACGCTCGTACCCCGGTTCAGTGGGATGCCTCCGCGAACGGTGGTTTCAGCCCCGAGGGTGTTACCCCGTGGATTGCTGTGAACCCGAACTACCCGGTGATTAACGCTGAGGCTGTTCTGGCTGATGAGGATTCGATTTTCTACCACTACCAGCAGCTGGTGGCTCTGCGCCGCGGCAAGCTGAAGGACCTGATGGTTTACGCGTCCTTCGCTCCGGTGGATTCGGTTCAGGTTCCGCACAACGAGGATGAGGCTGTGTACGCGTACACCCGTACCGGTGGTGTGGATGGCAGCCCCGCGAACGAGTCTTTGCTGGTTGTTTCGAACTTCACTGCTGAGGAGCAGGAGCGCGACTTCGCTGTGCTTTCTGAGGCTCGTGAGGCTGGTGCTCGTGTTGAGCTGGTGAGCTCGAACTACAAGGACGATGCGGGTTCGACCCTGCGCCCCTACGAGGCGAAGGTGTACCACATCGTTCGCTAAGCGTTGTAGCTCGTTGAGTGCTACGGCGTGCCGATAAGGTGATAGACAGCAGAAGGAGGGTGAGGCTTATGCCCCGCCCTCCTTTTGTGTTGTCTCCTGCATTCTCTCCTATGTTCTCTCGGTGTGCTTTCTTGGCTCTGCTTAGCTGGAGGCTCTACTTAGCTGGCGAAGACGAGCTGCAGGATCGGCACGGCGAGCGCTATCATTCCTACGCTGACGGCTGCCCCTGCGGCAATGACGGGGGCTGCGGTGCCTTCGTGCCGGTAGTGGGTTTCCAGAATGACGATATTAGCTGCTGGCGGCAGAACAGCCAGAAGAAAAAGCACCTGCGGATGCGCGAGCAACTGGTCAAAGTGCACGCCCGCCGTATCGTGTGCCCAGCGGGCGAGTGCCAGCACGCCGATGCTGTAGACGCTCACGAGCACGGCGCGTAGGAATGCCCATCCGGCGGCGCGGGTCAGGTCGGCGCGGTGTAGCTTGGCAACACCGAGCCACATGCCCAGAACAATCAGTCCGATAAAGCTGAAAATCCAGGTCAGTACCCGGTAGAAACCTGCCCCGTGAACGCTCAGGAAAGAGCCGGCGGGCAGGCAGAGCAGACCCACCACCACGGCGATAACCGGCGGGCTGGTACGCAGCCCCCGCAGCACCGTGTGGAGGGTTTCCCCACGGCTCCTAGTGGCTCGTGCATCCTGTGTTGTGTGTGAGTTCTGTGCGGCTCGTGCACTTGAGGCGGCGCGCTCCCCGGCATCTGTTGTAGAACCACCGCGTAGTAGCGAGGTGCCCAGAATATTACCCATGATGGAGTTGCCGATATACGCGCCAATGTACACGCGCACGGCTTCCTCGCCCCAGAATCCGGCAACCACAGGGATGCCGAAGAGCCCCGCGTTCAGGTACACGAAGGCGAGCTTCTGCACGGGGTCGCCGGTGATGCGCCCGGCACAGAGCACGCCAAGGAGCATCAACACCATGGTGGAGGCGGCGACAAAGAACAGCTCGGGACGGCTGGTTGCGACAGTGTAGATGATGACGGCGGGAATGATCCAGCGGGTCAGCAGGGTTGAGGCGTCTTCTTTGAGGCGGGTGCTCCAGCGATCGGGTAGCAGTAGCGCGAGCCCCAGACCTAGACCTAGGTAGATGAGTGGGAGGATGATTCCCATGCTCGTTCCTTTCGCTGTAGCTCTGCTGTTTTTGCCGCGTTAGGGCGTGTCTAATAACCCTACCCTGAACCTTCAGGTTGAGGTTGATTATTTTTTCTCTGTGGTTTTCGGATTTTTCGCGTCATATTGCATCATATTCCGCCAAACCCTCGTTTTTTATGCGGTTCGCTTCTAATCTTGAAATATAGAAAGGATATATTTTCAGCGTATTCTTTCAATCTATCGCCGACACTCATTTTCTCGCATCATTAGACGCGCTGTTGTTTCTTCTCATGCGAGGTTTATACGCTCAGGAGCCCGCAATGCAGCAACCGTATCTTTCTTCTCCTCCCGATGCTGGAGGCGTCCCCCACCGCTCCGCAAAGACCCCCGCGAAGGCGCAGGGGCAGCATGCCGGTGTGCATATTCCGTGGCGCTCTTCTGCGGCCCCCTCAGCAGTGAACGCTTCGACTGCAGTGGCTGAGCCTGTTGTTGCTTCTGCTGCGCCCGTAGCGTCTATGAGCGGTCCTGAACGTACGTTTAGGGTCCCGCACCCGGTGCTGAGTGCTATCTCGTGGCTGATTGCGGCTGCGAGCGCTGCGTGGCTTGTGATTCTGGGCGTCTCGTTGGCGTTGAATGTCGCCTCGGGTGTGAGTCACGATTCTGAGTTTATGATGCTAACCTACGGCGTGTACATGGCGTGCGCGTTTGGGTTCTGCTGTTTTGGCACGTTTTTTGCTCTGCATTTTGGGTTGGGGTCGAGCGCTCATTGGCGTGATTCGATTCGTCACCCGCATCACCCGCATTAAAGGTTTTTCTTTTCCCCGTGTGGTTTTGTGGAGAGTTTTTAGTTCTTTTATTTGAACTCTCGTTTTAAATATTTTGGTGTTTTTCTTTAAAATTCATGCGAAAAATCTAGGCTACGGAGTATTTTCAGAAACGCTCATATGAAAGAAGCCGCCCGGCGCATCACAGCAGGATGCACCGGGCGGCTCCTTACGGGGCTTCAGCCATCTTAGGTTGCACACTCAAAGGGGTTCAGGAGCCGAACATGCAGACGCTCAAAATCTTTGACATTGCGCGTTACGAGAGTAAGACCATGAGTCAAAGCAGTTGCAGCGATCCATGCGTCGTTCTCCGGCGCTTTATCCGGCACGTGAAGCCCTGCACAACAATCAGCTACAGCTCCGTCAATGACAAGAGTTCGTTTCTGAAATTTCTCTCGAACTGCCAAAAACCACTCACGCAGATAAGCACCTTGTATCGGATCTTTACGCTCCATAGCAAGCACACCGCGCTCTAGTTCCATAAGGGTCACGACGCTAATATAGAGTGGCTTTTCTGAATAACGGCGAAACCACGACTCAAAAACAGGGTCAGCCTTACCGCGTGAGAGCTTCCACAACTCAGAAATAATATTGGTATCAAGCAGGTACATCGTTGTCCCCTAGAACTCTACAATGGGGCGCTGATGTGCGGAACGTTCTGCCGTGGGGAATTCTTCGGGCAGGTCCATACCTTCAGCAGGTTGAGGGTAGTTTGCGAAGAAATCATACAGGGAAGAGCTCTCATTCTGGCTACGCGAATACTCTTCATAGGTCATAAGGACATAGGTGGGTTCACCACGCTTAGTGATAATAACGGGTGATTGCTGAGCCTGCTTCTGGGCTTTGGCGAGATTTTGGTTGAACTCGCGGCTGGTCATAACGGTCATAATTTCCCCCTTGCTGCTCACGACATGAAAACATAAATAATGTAACTACGTAGCTACATTATATTTTCCTTTCAGTACTACGACAACCCCTCCATCTTCAGACCCGCTATATATCGTTAGGAAGATACGAAGAAGCCGCCCGGCGCATCACAGCAGGATGCACCGGGCGGCTCCTTCACAGGCTCCCAGCTACAAAGCTAGGTAGCCCACAGCGGGATTACTCCCACTCAATGGTTCCCGGGGGCTTGGAGGTAACATCCAGCACCACTCGGTTAACGTCCTTGACCTCGTTCGTAATACGGTTCGAGATCTTAGCCAGCAGGTCGTACGGCAGGCGCGACCAGTCAGCGGTCATTGCGTCTTCCGAAGAGACCGGGCGCAGAACAATCGGGTGGCCGTAAGTACGGCCGTCACCCTGAACACCCACGGAACGAACGCCAGCCAGCAGAACCACGGGGCACTGCCAGATGTGCTCGTCCTGACCTGCTGCGGTCAGCTCTTCACGCACGATAGCATCAGCGGCACGCAGGGTCTCCAGGTTCTCGCGGGTAACCTCGCCGACAATGCGGATGCCCAGGCCGGGGCCGGGGAACGGCTGACGTGCCACGATTTTCTCGGGAACGCCGAGCTCACGACCGATAGCGCGAACCTCGTCCTTGAACAGGGTGCGCAGCGGCTCCACCAGTTCGAAGGTCAGGTCGTCGGGGAGGCCGCCCACGTTGTGGTGGCTCTTAATGTTTGCGGTGCCGTCGCCGCCGCCGGACTCGACAACGTCCGGGTACAGGGTGCCCTGGACCAGGAACTTGATGTCTGCGCCCTCTTCGCCTGCTTCGGCAATCAGCTTGCGCTGTGCCTCTTCGAAGGAGCGGATGAACTCGCGGCCGATAGCCTTACGCTTCGCCTCGGGCTCGGTGATGCCATCGAGCGCGGAGAGGAAACGCTCCGACTCGTCAATGGTGATGACCTTAATGCCCATAGATGCTGCGTAGTCCTGCTCGACCTGTTCGCGCTCGCCTTCACGGAGCAGACCGTGGTCGATGAAGAAGCAGGTGAGCTGGTCGCCGACAGCCTTGTGCACGAGAGCTGCTGCCACGGAGGAGTCAACGCCGCCGGAGAGCGCGCAGATGACGCGGTCGCTACCGACCTGCTCGCGAATCTTTGCGACCTGCTCTTCGATGATGTTGTTGGTAGACCAGGTGGGCTTCAGGCCTGCCACATTGTAGAGGAAGTTCTCCAGGGCGACCTGGCCGTAGTCGGAGTGCTTCACCTCGGGGTGCCACTGCACGCCGCCGAGCTTGCGGGACTCGTCCACGAATGCTGCCACGGATGCGCCGGGGGTCTTTGCCAGCACCTCGAAGCCTTCGGGGGCTTCGGTCACGGAGTCACCGTGAGACATCCACACGTTCTGGGTGGTGGGGGTGCCGGTGAGGAAGGAGGAGTTCTCAGCGCAGATCACAGCGTCGGTTGCGCCGTATTCGCGCAGACCGGTCTGGGCGACGGTGCCGCCGAGGGTCTGAGCCATCACCTGGAAGCCGTAGCAGATACCGAAGATCGGCACGCCAGCTTCGAACAGGGCCTTGTCACCCTTGGGTGCGCCATCGGCGTAGACCGAGGAGGGGCCACCGGAGAGCACGATGGCTGCCGGGTTCTTGGCGAGCATCTTCTCGGTGCTCATGGAGTGGGGGACGATTTCGGAGTAGATGCCGGCTTCACGCACGCGACGAGCGATGAGCTGCGCGTACTGTGCACCGTAATCTACCACCAGGACGGGACGCTCTTCGAGCTGGTCCAGGTTCACAGAGTTGGTCACGAAAATTACCTCAACGTGTTGGTACTAATCCGCGCACTTGCGCGGGGATATATCTATTTTACGCTATCGCTGTACGCCGCCGACGGTACGTAGCCGCTCCCCCATCCCGGGGTGCCGCTACATGCTCTAACGGGGGTAGAGCGCGCGTATAGAAAGCACCGCCTGGTGACCGGCAGACCACAACCTGCCAACCGCCAAGCGGTGATTCATGAAGCTACATTAGCCGCGGTACGCGGGAACCACGGTCAGGTCAGCCTTCTGGAACTTCTTCAGGTCCAGGTAACCGCAGTTAGCCATTGCGCGCTTGAGCGCACCGACAATGTTGCTGGTGCCGTTCACGTGGTGCGAAGGACCGTACAGGACCTCCTCCAGGGAGCCGACAACACCCAGCGGGGTGCGTACGCCGCGCGGGAAGTCCAGCGAGTGCGCCTCGTTGCCCCAGTACCAGCCCTGGCCGGGAGCCTCGGATGCGCGAGCCAGCGGAGCGCCCAGCATGACAGCGTCAGCGCCCAGTGCGAGCGCCTTCACCATGTCACCGGAGCGGCCCAGGGAGCCGTCAGCGATCACGTGTACGTAGCGGCCGCCGGACTCGTCCAGGTAGTCGGAACGTGCCGCAGCCACGTCGGCGATAGCGGTTGCCATGGGTGCGGAGATGCCCAGGCCCTGGCGGGTGGTCTGTGCGGAACCGCCGCCGAAGCCCACCAGCACGCCGGCTGCGCCGGTACGCATCAGGTGCTTAGCCTGCGAGTAGCCAGCAACGCCACCAACGATGACCGGAACGTCGAGCTCGTAGATGAACTTCTTCAGGTTCAGCGGCTCGTGCGAGGTGGAAATGTGCTCAGCAGAGACGGACGCACCGCGGATGACGAACAGCTCAACGCCCGCCTTCACTACGGTCTCGTAGTGCTCCTGGGTGTTCTGCGGGCTCAGGGAGCCTGCAACGACCACGCCGGAGTCACGGATCTCTTCCAAGCGTGCAGTAATCAGTTCCGGCTTAATCGGCTCGGAGTAAATCTGCTGCATGCGGGTGGTTGCGGAGGCGGGGTCCGCCTCGGGCAGCTCAACAATCTCGTCGAGCAGCGGCTGCGGGTCCTCGTAGCGGGTCCACAGGCCCTCGAGGTTCAGCACGCCCAGGCCACCCAGCTTACCCAGTGCAATGGCGGTCGCCGGGGACATGACCGAGTCCATGGGCGCACCAATGATGGGGGTGTCGAACTTGAAGGCGTCAATCTGCCAGGAGGTGTCGACGTCGCGGCGGTCGCGGGTACGGCGGGTGGGCACCAGCGCCACATCGTCCAGGGAGTAGGTGGGGCGGGCGTTCTTGGAGAGGCCAATCTGAATTTCAGACATGGGGTGAATCCTTTCGAATTCGGTTTGAGGGGTGCCGCTGGGCGTTATTCGCGCCGATGCCCGCCCGATACCTGAACGGGTATGGGGCGGGCTCAACGGCGCATGGTGTGCACACCATGCGGCGAATCATCGTTGGTGAGGCGTTTTAGCGGCGGTAGTTCGGTGCCTCAACGGTCATCATGATGTCGTGCGGGTGCGATTCCTTCAGACCTGCGGGGGTGATGCGCACGAACTGACCCTTGTACTTGAGCTCCTCGATGGTGCGGGAACCGACGTAGAACATGGTCTGGCGCAGGCCGCCTTCGAGCTGGTGAATCACTGCGGAGAGCGGGCCGCGGAAGGGAACCTGACCCTCAATACCCTCGGGAATCAGCTTCTCTTCGCTGGAGACGTCAGCTTGGAAGTAGCGGTCCTTGGAGAAGGACTTGTGACGGCCGCGGGTCTGCATTGCGCCCAGCGAACCCATGCCGCGGTATGCCTTGTACTGCTTACCGTTCATGAAGATCAGTTCGCCGGGGGACTCGGTGGTACCGGCAAGCAGGGAGCCGAGCATCACGGAGTCAGCGCCTGCAACCAGTGCCTTGCCGATCTCGCCGGAGTGCTGCATACCGCCGTCAGCAATCAGCGGCACGCCTGCCGGGATTGCCGCCTTAGCGGACTCGTTGATAGCGGTCACCTGGGGAACGCCAACACCGGCGATAATGCGGGTGGTGCAGATGGAGCCGGGACCAACGCCGACCTTCACGCCGTCAGCGCCGGCGTCGATGATTGCCTGTGCGCCCAGGCGGGTTGCAGCCTGGCCACCGATGACGTCCACGTGTGCTGCGGCGGGGTCCTTCTTCAGGCGGGCAATCATGTCGAGCACGCCCTGGGAGTGGCCGTTTGCGGTGTCCACGAACAGTGCGTCGACGCCTGCCTCGACCAGGGTCATTGCGCGCTCGTAGCCGTCACCGAAGAAGCCGATAGCGGCGCCGGCACGCAGGCGGCCGTCCTCGTCCTTGGTGGCGTTGGGGTACTGTTCAGTCTTAACGAAGTCCTTGAGGGTAATCAGACCGGCGAGCTTGCCTGCGTCGTCGACCAGGGGCAGACGCTCAATCTTGTTGTTGGACAGCAGTGCGAATGCTTCGTCCTTGGTGACGCTGGGGTGCGCGGTGACCAGCGGCATGGGGGTCATGATGTCGCGGACGCGAATGCCCTCGTAGTCGGAGCGGGAGATGTAGCGGATATCGCGGTTGGTGATAATACCTTCCAGCACGCCCTCTTCGCTGACGACGGGCAGACCGGAGACCTTGTAGTAGCCGCAGACCTCGTCGTATTCGGCGATGGTTGCGTCAGCACCGATGGTGACGGGGTTAATGATCATGCCGGACTCGGAGCGCTTAACGCGGTCCACGTGTGCAGCCTGGTCCTCGATGGAGAGGTTGCGGTGGATAACGCCCATACCGCCCAGACGTGCCATAGCGATTGCCATAGCGGAGTCGGTCACGGTGTCCATTGCGGCGGAAATAATGGGGGTGTTCAGGGTGATGCGCTTGGACAGGCGGGTGGAGGTGTCCGCATCGGAGGGGATGACGTCGGTGTTGCCGGGCAGCAGCAGCACGTCATCGTAGGTCAGGCCGGTGAAGCCGAAGGGATCCTCGGACAGAGCGGTGGGAATGGTCATTGTCTACCTTTCGGATGCTGGCTTCATCGGTGAGAAGCTCAGCCTATACGTTGCGTATGTCAAGATGCGGTACGACCCGTCTGCTCGCACCCCACAAGGTGGTTTGAGCGCAAACGGGAACAGCTTACCTTCTATAGTAAACCGCTAAAGGTTTCTTTGCTGAGAAGCACTCATAGTAAGCGCCCCTCAGCGGGAGGCTGTCGGTAGGTTCTAACACCCCCACGAACGCGAGCGCATCCGAGCCTACCGACAGCGAGTGCCCGGTACCGCCTCCATGGTGGAGGGGGCGGCACCGGGCACACACACTATTTAGGCTTCTTCAGTTTCTTCGGGCTTCTCAACCACCAGGGTCTCGGTGGTCAGCACCAGAGCCGCGATGGAGGATGCGTTCTGCAGAGCCGAACGGGTCACCTTCACCGGGTCAATCACACCGGCTTCGATGAGGTCCACGTACTCGCCGGTCTTGGCGTTGAATCCGTGACCCACGGGCAGTTCGGAGACCTTGGAGACGATGACGTAGCCGTCTTCGCCAGCATTCTCAGCGATCCAGCGCAGCGGCTGAACCAGGGCGCGGCGAACGATCTGTACACCCACGTTTGCGTCGTGGTTGCCCAGGTCCATTCCGTCCAGTGCCTTCAGTGCGTGAACCAGTGCGGAACCGCCACCGGAGACGATGCCCTCTTCCAGAGCGGCACGGGTGGAGGACACAGCGTCCTCGATCCGGTGCTTGCGTTCCTTCGCCTCAACCTCGGTTGCGGCACCGACCTTGATGACACCCACGCCGCCGGCGAGCTTAGCCAGGCGCTCCTTGAGCTTCTCGCGGTCCCATTCGGAATCCACGCGCTCAATTTCGCGGCGCAGCTGCTGCACGCGGTCCTCGATTGCCTCGGGGTCGCCGCCGCCGTCCACGATGGTGGTGTGGGACTTGGTGACGGTCACGCGGCGTGCCGAGCCCAGGTGCTCCAGGGTGACCTGCGGCAGGTCGATGCCGAGCTCGCCGGTCACGACGGTGCCGCCGGTCAGAATTGCCAGGTCCTGCATGATTGCCTTGCGGCGGTCACCGAAACCGGGAGCCTTCAGAGCGACCACATTGATGGTGCCGCGCAGCTTGTTCACGACCAGTGCGGAGAGCGCCTCACCGTCAACGTCTTCTGCGATGATGGTCAGCGGCTTCTTCGCCTGAACGATCTTCTCGAGCACGGGCATGATTTCTGCGATGGTGGAAATCTTGCCCTGGTAGAGCAGCACGAGGCTGTTCTCCAGCACTGCTTCGCCGCGCTCAGCGTCGGTGACGAAGGAGGGCGAGAGGTAGCCTTTGTCGAACTGCATACCTTCGGTGATGTCCAGTTCGATTTCGGTGGAGGAGCCGTCTTCGATGGTGATGACGCCGTCCTGGCCGACCTTCTCGAAGGCGCGAGCCAGCAGCTCACCGATCTGCTCGGACTGGGCGGAGATAGCGGCAACGTGCGCCACCTCGGGGCCCTGCACGGGGCGTGCGTTCTCGAGCAGGCGTGCGGAAACAGCCTCCACAGCAGCCTCAATGCCGCGCTTGACGTCGGCGGGTGCCGCGCCGCTGGTAACATTGCGCAGGCCCTCGTTGACCAGTGCCTGTGCGAGCACGGTTGCGGTGGTGGTGCCGTCACCGGCTACGTCGTTGGTCTTGGTGGCGACTTCCTTCGCCAGCTGGGCGCCCAGATTTTCGTACGGGTCGTCCAGTTCAATTTCGCGAGCAATGGACACGCCGTCGTTGGTGATGACGGGTGCACCCCACTGCTTGTCGAGCACAACGTTGCGCCCGCGCGGGCCGAGGGTTACCTTGACCGCGTTTGCCAGCTTATCGACGCCAGCCTGCAGGGACTTGCGGGCGGCATCGTTGAATTCAAGCTGCTTAGCCATGTGTTCGCTACTCCTAGTGCGTCACAGAAAGGAAATTTTTAAGGGGCAGATGATAGCTCATGCGCCGTACCGGATGAGCGGTACGGCGCATGAGCATCTGAAAGTATTAGTCGACGATTGCCAGAACGTCGCGTGCGGAGAGAATCAGGTACTCTTCGCCCTGGTACTTAACCTCGGTGCCACCGTAGCGGGAGAACACGACAACGTCGCCTTCCTTGATGTCTACGGGAATGCGGTTGCCCTTCTCATCCACGCGGCCCGGGCCAACGGCGACAACGCGTGCTTCCTGCGGCTTTTCCTTCGCAGTTTCGGGGATGACCAGACCGGATGCGGTGGTCTGCTCAGCCTGCTCGATCTTGATAACGACGCGGTCTTCCAGGGGCTTGATAGCCATAATCGGTTCCTCCGGGTTGTGGATTTACGTTTGATGCGAGACAGCGGCGCAGTGGCGCGCCCAATGACTGTCTCGAGTGTTACCTCAACTCTAGTTTCACCTGTGCTTTCGGTCAAGAAAAACGCCCTTCTGCCGGGGTGTTTCACCGCAAGGCGAACGCTGAGCAAAAAACCGAGCAGATCGGGCTTCCCACCTCCCAAAATCGGCACCCCGTAAAATGAGGAGCATGCCTATTCCCGCATCCCCTTTTACTCCCGCCGCCAAGCTTCCGTTCAGTGCCGAAGCGCTCGCGGCAGCCGATGAGCTCTACCCGCTGGGCTCGGATACGCTCAGCGCCGTTACTTCTTTGCGTTCGCGAGGTTTCAGCCCCGAGGAGTCTGCGCAGATTATTTCGCTGGCGCAGGCTCGTACCCGTGCGCGCGCCAAGTTCGGCGAGCGCGCCCGCACCCTCATGCTCACTCAGGAGGCGGCGGAGCAGGCGACCCGCCCGGTGATTGCGCATTATCGCGCTCAGCGTCTGCGCCCGGTTGCCGGCACGGTGGCTGATTTGGGGTGCGGTATCGCCTCGGATTCTGCCGTGTATGCGGCGGAGCGCGGTGCCGTGGTTGCGGTGGAGTTGGATCCGCTGACGGCTTCTTTTGCGGCGAAGAACCTTGAGTTTTGCCCGCAGGCGCGCGTGTATTCGGGGGATGTGACCGATTATGTGCACGGTGAACTTCTGGACGCTGCCGGTGAGCCGGTGGGCATTGTGTGGATGGACCCGGCGCGCCGCGAGTTGCGGGGTGCGAAGAAGGCCCAGACGGAGCGCCTTTTTGATCCGGAGGCGTTCTCTCCCCCGTTCTCATTCGTGCTGAATCTGGCGCGTACGGGTGTGCCGATGGGCGTGAAGTTGGGCCCCGGTTTTCCTCATGAGGGCATCCCCTCGCCCGAAGATATTGCGTCGGAGGCGAACCCCAACCCGCGCGTTGAGGCGGAGTGGATCCAGTCGGAGGGATCCCTCGCCGAGTTGGTGCTCTGGTTTAACGCACTGGCTCAGGAGGGGGTGGCTCGCACGGCAACCTCTGTGCGCGAGTGGCCTGCGGAAGAGGCTGCCCCTAATGAAGGATCAACCGAAGGCTCAACCAAAACCGGCGCCCTACTGCCTCCCTACGAGGCGGTGAGCTTCCGCAGCCCCTTGACGGCGGAAGAGGCGGAGCAGAGTGTTGACGTTCCGACGTCCCTACCGCAGCCCGGTGATTACCTGCTGGAGCCCGCCCCGGCAATTGTGCGCTCGCATCTGGTCGCTGAGTTTGCGCAGAGTATTGGCGCGCACCTGCTGGATGAGCACCTGGCGTACCTGTGTTCTGCCGAGCCGGTGGAGCATCCGTTGGTTGCCTGCTACGAGGTGCTGGAGGAGATTCCCCTGCAGGAGAAGCAGCTGAAGCGTTGGGTGCGTGAGCAGGGCTTTACGGCGCTGACGATTAAGAAGCGTGGCGTGGACATTGTTCCGGAGCAGTTGCGTGCGCGCCTGCTGGGTTCGGCGGGTTCTAAGCCTTCCAAGAAGAAACAGAAAAAGAACGTTAATTCTTCTTCGGGTGCGCAGGCGGGTACTCAGGAGTCCTCGTACCGTCCGGCAACGCTGGTCTTTACCCGTATCGGTTCGGGTAGGGATTCACGCCGCGTCGGCTGGCATGTGCGCCCGCTCTAACCTCGCCAGCCCCGGCCACCCATCCCTAACTACCCAGCACTGACGGCCCAGACCCGACTGCCCAGACCCGAGGACGGGTTACCGTTCGTGACGATTCGTGACGTTTCCCGTTCCGGATTCTGCACTCGACAGGGCACCGGGCACCGCAAGACCGTACACTAGATACGGTGCCTAGTAGAGGTACTCCCCCGCAAAAGCCGGCTCCCACCGGCTAGCGCACAGCCGGGTAGAGCCCACCGATAATAACTTCCATAGTCGGCACCATGCACGACCCTATTTCCAGACGCAGGAAAGGCAATATGATCGACTTTGCTACCTCCCCGCAGTCCACTCTCGGCGTGGAATGGGAGATTGCGCTCATCGACCGTGAAAGCGGCGCACTGACCCAGCGCGCCAGCGAGGTGCTATCCATCCTGCGCGAGCGCCGCCCCGAACTGCTTGAGCCCGCCTCCAACCGGGCGCATGTGACCGGCGAGTTTCTGGAGAACACCGTCGAAGTGGTGACCGGCATCTGCCGCACCGTCGCTGAGGCGTGCCGTCAGCTGCAGGATTTGACGGATACCCTGCGCGACATCACCGATGAGCTGGGCATTGAGTTCTACCCCGCCGGCACTCACCCTTTCTCCCACTGGGCTGACCAGCCGGTTGTGGCGAAGGAACGCTACCAGCGCGTGGTCGAGCGCGCCCAGTATTGGGGCCGCCACATGGTCATTTACGGCGTGCACGTGCACGTGGGTGTTGACTCCCGCGATAAGGTTCTGCCGCTTATTGACGCGCTGACCAACTACGGACCGCACCTGCTGGCGCTTTCGTGCTCCTCCCCCTACTGGGACGGGGTCGATACCGGTTACGCTTCGCACCGCACCCAGCTTTACCAGCAGCTGCCCACGAACGGCCTGCCCTTCCACTTTGATACCTGGGAGCAGTACAGCGATTACCTGGAGTCACTCGTGGCAACCGACGTGATCAACGACCCGAGCGAGGACCGTTGGGATGTTCGCCCGGTTCCGCGTTACGGCACCATTGAAATGCGCTATTGCGATGGCCTCGCGTCCCTGCCCGATGTTGCGGCGATCGTGGCGTTCACGCAGTGCCTGGTGGAGTACTTCTCCCGCCGCATTGAGGCGGGTGAAAGCGTTGAGGTGCTCGCCCCCTGGCACGCTCAGGAGAATAAGTGGCGCGTCGCCCGCTACGGCCTGGAGGCTAAAATTGTGGTCTCTAACGAGCCGGTGCAGCGTACCCTGCGTGAAGATTTTGAGCTGCTTCTGCCCAAGCTGGAGCCGGTGGCACGCGACCTTGACTGTGAGGTAGAGCTGGCGCAGGTACGCCGCATCCTCGCCGAGGGTACGGGTGCGGATCGTCAGCGTGCGGTCTTTGAGAAGACCGGCTCTCTGCGTGAAGTGGCGCTAGATGTTGCCGCGCAGTCTCGTGCGCGAGCGCTGCGTTAGAGCCCCCCCCCCCAGCTAAAGTTTGAATACAGAAAATGCCTCGGCGCAGTCCTTTGTGAGACTGTGCCGAGGCATTTCTATGAGCATTTTCGAGGCGAGCCGCATCAACGGGTTCGCGCTAATAATCCCTGCGAAAGTAGCTATTTCAGAGGTAGCCCGTTTAGAAACAGACCGTGGTCACCGGCAGCGAGGAATCCGTCGTGAAGTCCACACCCGAGGGCTCACGACCGGCAGCGACCAGGCGGGCACCCAGCGCCGCAACCATCGCGCCGTTATCGGTGCACAGGGTGAACTTCGGGATAATCAGGCGCACCCCCTCGGAGGCGCATCGGGCGGCAAGCAGCTCACGCAGACGCGAGTTAGCCGCCACGCCACCGCCGAGCAGCAGGGTCTTCATGCCCTGCTCGCGGCAGGCAAGCATCGCCTTCTTGGTGATGACGTCCACGACCGCCTCCTGGAAAGACGCGGCGATATCGGCAACCGGTACCTCTTCACCGGCCGCTTCAAAGCTTTCAATCACGCGCGCCACGGCGGTCTTCAGGCCGGAGAAGGAGAAATCGTAGCGGTGCGCACCGGGCTCCTCGGCGGTGCCCATAAACTTGCGGTTCGACAGGCCGCGCGGGAACACGAAGGCGTTGCGGTTACCCTCGGCGGCGGCGCGATCAATCGCGGGGCCACCCGGGTAGTCCAGACCCAGCAGTCGGGCGACCTTGTCGTAGGCCTCGCCTGCGGCATCGTCGAGGGTCGCGCCGAGCAGACGCACATCGGAGGTAATGTCGCGCACCTGCAGGATTTCGGTATGACCGCCAGAGACCAGCAGCGCACCCAGACCACCGGAACCGGCATTCGCCAGCAGGTCGGAGCCGTCTTCGGTGCCGTTGTCCTCCAGCAGGCCAACGCCAACGTGGGCGACCAGGTGGTTAATGCCGTAGAGGGGCTTGCCGGTGGCAATAGCGAGTGCCTTCGCCGCGGAGACACCGACCATGAGTGCGCCCGCCAGGCCGGGGCCAGCGGTGACGGCGATAGCGTCCACCTGATCGAGGGTGATGTCCGCTTCGGCGAGTGCCGCCTTGAGGGCGGGGATCATGGCGTCCAGGTGAGCGCGGGAGGCGATTTCGGGGATCACGCCGCCGAAGCGCACGTGCTCTTCCATGGAGGAGGAGATGGTGTTGCTGAGCAGCTGTGCACCGCGCACGATGCCGATACCGGTCTCATCGCAGGAGGATTCGATACCCAGAACGAGGGGTTCGCGAGTGCTCATAGTCTATCTTTCTGTTGCGCTGTCTGCGCGTAGTGCTTCTAGTTGCAGTGATGTAGGGATGCTGTACTGTAGGGATACTGCGATGTAGAGGGCGGCGAAAGCTTGCCCCTACTGCGGGGATTGCCGTTTAGCCCAACGGAGTATTTAGAACGTACATTCCATAATGATGGCGTCGGTTCCGTCATCGTAGTAGCCGCGGCGTACGTGAATCGCACGGTAGCCGTTGCGTTCATAGAGGCGCTGGGCGCGCGGGTTGTCGGCACGCACCTCCAGCAGGATACGCTCGGCTCCCTGCTCGCGGGCGCGCTCGTGCATCTGCTCGAGCATGGCGCGACCGTAGCCGTGGCCCTCGTACTCGGGGAGCACGCCGATGGTTTGAACGTCGGCGGTGTCGGCTACGACCATGGTTCCGCAGTAGCCGATAGCGCGCCAGCTGCCCTCGTTATCTTCCGAACCTTCTGCAGGCAATTCGAGCATGTAGTAGGTGCGGGTCGGGTGGGTCAGCTCTTCGAGGAACATGTCGATGTGCCAGGCATCGGCAGGAAACAGGGTGGTCTCCATGCGGTGCATGGCCTGCACGTCGGCAAGTTCGGCAACGCGCAGGCGGGCGCCCAGTGCCAGGTTACTCAGTGCCAGATTATTCAGTGCCAGGTTATTCAGTGCCAGGTCGTCTCGCACGATATTTTCGGTAGCGCTCATTTAGCTCTCCTTCTGCGCGGCAGTCTGCGCAGCCTGTGCGGCGGACTGCGCGGCCTGCTTCTGCTGGCGGGCGAGCATTGCGGCGGGGACCTTTGCGTCCGAGTCGCGCAGGTACTGGGCGGAGGTGTCCTCGCTCAGGTTCTCTACGCCCAGGCGTGCCGCGGCGGCAACCAGGTACTCGGCGTGGGGGTGAACCTGACGGGCAGAATCGACGATGGTCCAGCCGTGTTCTTCGAGAGTTTCGGAGTATAGGCCAGCACCGTAACCGTAAGCGTAGGCGGGAGCCCTACCGGGCAGAATTTCGGAGGCGGGGCATACGTTCGGGCCGTCCACCAGGTTGTAGCCTTCGGAGTTCACGCGGTAGCGGGCGGAGTAGACTTCGCGGCGGCGCGCGTCGGAGAGTACGAGCAGCTCAGCACCTTCTACAAGCTCAGCACTTTCAGCAGAGGCGAACGCTCGTTCTACGTTCTCTTCCCCGGCAGTATCCTCGGCAGCCGCACCAGACACAGCACGCTCAGCCAGCGCGGTCAGGCTCATCATGCCGTACACCGGCACCGACCAGGCAAAACCCAGAGCGCGCGCAGTAACGATACCGGCACGCAGACCCGTAAAAGGTCCCGGGCCGGTACCGGTCAGAATCGCATCCAAATCTTCGCCGCGCACGCCAGCGTCCTGCAGGGCCGCCTGCGCGTAGGGGCCCATCACCTCGGCGTGGGAGCGGGTATCTTCACTCTCGTAGCGGGCGAGGATTTCGAAGGACGCACCGGCTTCGGAGCCGTGCACACGGGCGAGCGCCACAGATGCGGTGGCGGATGAATCAAGGGCAAGTACTAGCACCCTATCATTCTAACGCGCGGGCTCTAGGCGCTCTGCAGGGCCTCTTTCAGAGCGTCGAAAGCGTGCTCCCAGCGGGGGCCGAAGGCGCGCACCCGCAGCAGGCGAGGTTCGGGGGTGTCCGCGTCCTCGTCACTTTCGTCTTCGTCGTCCCAGCTGAACTCTTCGGCACCCGAGTAGGCAAAGCGCGCATCCGCACCAGTCAGACGGGTGAAGTCCAGCTCCAGGCGGGAATCGCTCAGATGCTCAGCCTTATCGCGGCCCCACTCGATGACGGTCACCGAGCGCGGCAGGGAGAACTCCAGGTCCAGGTCGTCGAGCTCTTCGGCACTGGAGAGGCGGTAGGCGTCCACGTGCACCAGGTCGGGGCCGCCGGGGCGGGGGCCGTCCGGCAGGTTTGGGTGCACGCGCGAGAGCACGAAGGTCGGTGAGATAACACCTTCGCGCACGCCCAGGCCTTCGCCCAGGGAGCGGGTGAACGTGGTCTTGCCCGCGCCGAGCTCGCCCGAGAGGAGTAGTACGTCCCCGGCGTTCAGGTGCTGCGCCAGGGTGAGCGCCAGGCGGCGCGTATGGTCGGGGCCGGTCACGTCCAGGTCGAGGGCGGCAGAAATGTATTCAGCGCTCATTAGCCCTCCTGTTCCTCGCCGGTGCCCCACAGCTCGTTCAGCTCAGCTTCAACCCAGGAGCCGCCGACGTAGAGGCGCTCCACACGGGGAGAAATACGGGTCACGATTTCGTAGTTAATGGTCTGCGCCGCTTCAGCCCACTCCTCTACGGGCGGGTTCTCGCCAGCGCCAAAAAGGATGGCGGGCGCGCCCAGGTACCCCAGGGCGGGATCGCTCAGGCCGGGTTCGCCCAGGTCAACGACCATCTGGTCCATGGCGACGCGGCCGACCACGCGGTAGGTCGTACCCTCCGCGTTATTAGGCACGGAGCCGTTCTCCACGTTCTGCGCGCCCGGGTAGATGCGCACCGGCGCGTTCTCCGCAATGCGCGGCACACCGTCAGCGTAGCCGAGCGGCACAAGCGCCAGGGTGGTTGCCTTGGGAGTGTGGTAGCGCAGACCGTAGGAAACACCCTGACCTGCAGGAACTTCCTTCACGGCGGCAATGTAGCTGCCCACCGTCATGACGGGCTTCAACCCCAGGTCTTCAGCGGTCACCTCCGGCAGCGGGGAAAGACCGTACAGCGCGAGGCCGCAACGCACGCCGTCACCGAGCAGACGCTCCTCAGTGTCCCAGCCCTCCAGCGAGGCGGTCAGGGTCGCCGGGGAGTTCGCCAAATGCACGATCTTCGGGGCCAGGCCAGCCTCACGAGCCTGAGCCACAAAAGTATCCAAAGTATCGACCTGCTGCGCAGTCTCGGCGCGGGTCGGCTCATCCGCAACCGCCAGGTGGCTAAAAATACCCTCAACCGTAATCAGACCGGCATCCTCCAGGGAAGCGGCGCGAGCCACCAGCGCAGGCCAATCCGCCGCGGTGGCACCGTTACGGCCCAGACCGGTATCAGCCTTCAGATGCACGATAGCGCGCTCGCCGGTGCATTCAGCGGCGGCGGCAACCGCCTCCAGGTCCCAACCGGAAACACCCAGACGAATCTTCTCCTGCAGTGCAGCCTCAAAATCGGTGGAGGGGGTGTGCAGCCACGCCATGAGCGGCGCATCAATACCGTCAGCACGCAGTTCCAGCGCCTCGTTCACGTGCACCACACCCAGCAGGTCAGCGCCGGCTGCAATAGCCGAACGTGCCACCGGGTACGCGCCGTGACCGTACGCATCCGCCTTAATCACTGCAATGAGCACGCGGTCGCCAAGGAGTTCCTTGAGTCGGCGCACATTATGTTCCAGCGCGTCAAGATCAATCGTGGCGCTACGTTCCACCTGGCCGGGAGCGCAGGGCGGGCAGTAAAGCGGTTCGGCAGGCTGCTGAGGGTGAGTCATGGTCCTTCGTTTCTGACGGGCGGGTACTACAGGCTGTACTTGAGCAGCCTCTCTTCTACTAAATTCTAGACCTCCCGCTGTGCGAAAGTCCTGTCGCGCTACACTAGGTCAGGTACCCCTTTAGAGAGGAAAGCATCGATGAGCACTCTGCCGCCGGTTCGGACGGTTCACGTGTATTCCATGCACACCGACCCTTTTGCGCAGCCCGGTAGCGGAGATGCAGGCGGCATGAACGTCTATATTGCCCGGTCGGTGCATGCCATGCTGGAACTGGATCCGGAGCTGCGGGTTGAGGTTTTCACCCTGGATCGCGGTGAGGCGCTTCCGACCGATTCGCCGTTCCGTCAGCCTCCTCAGCCCGGCGAGCGCCTTGTGCGCCACAGTCTTGATCTGCCCTCCGCCCGTGGTCTTTCGAAGAATGAGCTGGCTGCGGTCACCGATGATTTTGCGCAGGCGTGCGTCGAGCAGGCACTGTACACCCCGGATATTATTCACGCCCACTATTGGCTGTCGGGTCAGGCTGCGGCTCGTGCATCCGACCTGTGGTCGGCTCAGGGCGTTGGCTTCCCGGTTCCTGTTCTTTTTACTCCGCATACGACGGCTGCTGCCAAGGATGCGCGCCGCGGCGAAGGTGAGGCGCCCGAACCCGAGGAGCGCTATGCCGCCGAGCGCCTGATGAGTAGCTCCGCGAGCCGGGTGATTGTGAATACTCCCCTGGAGGCGCAGCAGATGGGCGAGTATTACGGTACGGACGCGCAGAAGCTTGCCACTATCCCGCCGGGTGTTGACACCTCGATTTTCCATACGATTCCTGGCGTGCATCCGCTCAATGACACCTCTGAGACTCGTTGCCGCATTGTTTTTGCCGGTAGGCCTCAGCCGTTGAAGGGCCCGCATCTGCTGGTGGAGGCACTCGCGCTGCTCCCCGATGACTTGCAGGTGGACGTAGATATTATTGGTCGTTCCGATTCGGATTATGAGCGCCGCCTGTTGCAGCGTGCAGCTGAGCTGGGTGTGGCGGATCGGGTGCATTTGAAGGACCCGGTTCCGGCGTCTGAGTTGGCGAATATTTTCCGTGCCGCCGATATTGTGGCATCCCCGTCGTCGTCTGAGACATTCGGCCTGGTCGCTTTGGAAGCGCAGGCGTGCGGCGCGGCAGTGCTCGCTACGGATGCTGACGGTCTGCGCTATGCGGTGGAGAACCACCGTACGGGTCTGCTGGTGGCGCCTCGTACTCCGCAGCGTTGGGCTGCGGCTATTGAGCGTCTGGTGCGTGCCCCGTATCTGCGTCATTCGTTGGGTGCGAACGCCGCGGCGCGTGCCCGCACGATGGGTTGGGATCAGACGGCGCGCCGAACCCTTGAAGCTTATGCCGAGGTACGTCAGGGTATCTCGCAGTAATGTATTTTTCACGTTGTGAGGAGTTTTAATGTCTTTCTCCATGAGCCGCGATGAGTTCGCCGCGTACCTGGATTCGGTGCGTATTACCGGTGAGGTAGCGACCGCCCGAGAGAATAACCTGGACCATATTCAGGGTTTCCTGGATGGTAATGAGCACCTTGAGTTTGGTGTGCAGTGGACCCGCGAGTGGGATTACGATTCGGTGTTTGAGGTGATGGTCCGCCGCGCGGGTCTGAACCCGGACCGTTCGCATACTCACGGTCAGGACACTATTGGTGCCGAGCAGTGCATCAGCGCGCTGGAGGAGTACGCCCGTATCTTTGGCGAGGCGGTGCGTGCGGGTTCTCGTATTCTGTTTGCGACCGGTCACCCGGCGGGTCTGTTCCCCATGTACGCGGTGATGGCTGCGGCGGCGAAGGCTGCTGGTGCTGAGGTTCTTCAGATTGAGGAGGGCGAGCGTTTCCTGGACGGCGACGTCCGCCAGATTATGGATGTCGTGATGTTTGAGCAGTACGGCAACCTGCAGCATACGCATTTCCCCGGCCCGATGCGCATCGCTTTGGATCAGCTGGAGGCGCGTGGCGTGACCCCGGACCTGGTGGTTTCGGATCACGGTATGGGTGGTTATGCGGCGTCTACTCGTAAGCTGCTGACGATTGGCATTGCGGATTGTAATGATCCGGGTCTGTTTGTTGCGGCTGAGCAGGGAGATTTGCCGGTGTGCGTGCCGATGGACGATAACGTTCCGCCGCGCCGTTATGAGCCGATGATTGATTTCATTTTGGATCGTGCGGGGCTTGAGCGTCCTTAATGTCCCTTTTACGCCGTGTGCGTAGGGTTTGTTATTGAGCCTCCGGGGTTTGTCTTTTTATATGCCGGTTATTGTTTTTCTGCAGGTGCGTGAAACATACCGGTAGTTTTGGGAGTTTCTTAGCTCCACTAGGCATTCTTCCCGGAGGCTCTTATTCTCTTCTTTTTCTGTGATTGATTTCATCACACCGGAGCGACTTTGCCTCTTCATTCTTCGAGACGGAAGACCCCCGACCCCGTAGAATAGTTTACGGAACACGTTTATGCGCTCTGTGGGCTCATATAACGCTCCACTAGGCGTCTTACCAGCGCCTTTGCCGTAGTCTCTGCCATTATTTTCACTCAGTAAGATTAAGGGTTCACTCATTCATCAGGACAAAGACTAGGACACGATTCCCTATTCACCGATAATTAGGGGTAAATGTGCCTATTCGCCGCTCTCAGTCCACGACACAGGACAAATTTCCGGGGAAGATTACACCGTTGAAAGTACAAGATCGTCTTAAAAAAATGTGGGGTTCAGACTTCGTCGTCAAGCGAAGCTGGCATCCCAAGGTTCAGCGTGCCCTTTACTTTGGCGATTTTCTCGCCATTGCTATTGCGGTTGTCGCTGCGCATCTGATTCGTTTCGGGTGGGAGAATGCTGACCTGCCCTATGTGAACGTTTGGCCTATTAACGCCCTGGATGGCCGTATTCCCGCTATTGATTACATCTTCCTGGGCGTTGGTATGGTTGTCGGCTGGTGGTTTATCCTCCAGGTGAACGGCTCCCGCAGCCTGCGCATCATGGGGTTCGGCACTGAGGAGTACCGCCTCATTACTCGCGGTACTACTTACTTTTTCTGCCTGCTGATTATTGTGGCGTTCTTCCTTAAGGTTGACGTCACCCGTATGTACCTGCTGATTGCTTACCCGCTGGGTCTGTTCCTTCTGCTCGTTGAGCGTTGGCTGATTCGTCAGGGTCTGGTGCGTTCGCGTACTCGCGGTCGTGCGTTGACTCGCGTCATGATTATTTCTGATGTGACGACCGGTCAGCACCTGTACAAGAACCTGAAGGATGTGGTTGCTTCCGGTCTGTCCCCCGCTGCGTTCTACCTGCCCGGTTTCACCCCGGGTACTACTGTTGCTGGCGCTCCGATTCCGGTCCTTGGTTACAGCACTTCTCCGGCTGACATTATGGAGGCCATCCGCGAGAACGATATTCACATGGTCGCGGTTACGAATGGTCACCACTTGAGCCCGGATCAGGTTCGTCTGCTGGGTTGGAAGCTTGCTGATGCGCATATTTCGCTGATTATGGCTCCTGCGACGACCGATATTGCTGGTCCGCGTATGCACATGCAGCCGCTGAATGGTCTGCCGCTGGTGCACGTGTCGACGCCGCGTATTACCGGTCTGTCGGCGTTCTTCAAGCGCGCTGTGGATGTTGTGTCTTCGGGTCTGGGTTTGATTCTGCTGTCTCCGCTGTTCCTGGTGGTGGCGCTGCTGGTCAAGCGTGATGGCGGTCCGGTCTTCTTCCTGCAGAACCGTGTGGGTCTGAACGGTGAAATGTTCAAGATGGTGAAGTTCCGTTCGATGCGTACTGACGCCGAAGAGGTTAAGAAGCGCCTCCTGGAGCAGAACGAGGGTAATGGTGTGCTCTTCAAGATGAAGGACGACCCGCGTATTACCCCCATCGGCAAGTTCATCCGTAAGTACTCGATTGATGAGTTGCCTCAGCTGTGGAACGTGTTCATTGGCGATATGTCGCTGGTGGGTCCGCGTCCTCCGCTGGTTGAGGAAGTTGAGCAGTACGAGGACATTGCGTACCGCCGTCTGCTGGTGAAGCCCGGTATTACCGGTCTGTGGCAGGTTTCTGGCCGTAGTGACCTTTCTTGGGAAGAGTCGGTTCGTCTGGATCTCTACTATGTTGAGAACTGGTCGCTTACCGGTGACCTCATTATTCTTCTGCGTACTGTCCGTGCGGTTTTCGCTAAGGAAGGCGCGTACTAAGAAGAGTTGGGGGTCTCTCGCTGGTATGTATGCCGTTTTTGAAGATGCTGTTCCGGCACAGGCAGCTTGGCATCATCCATTGATATAAACGCACAGAAGGGGCGTGAATCCATTTCCGGTGGATTCACGCCCCTTCCTTTGTGCCTTCTGCCTGGTTCATTGAGAGACGCTCTAGAATCTCTGGAGGGCGTTAGGCTGGAGGCGGCGTACTGGGCGCCTCTGCCCTATTCGGCGATGAGTCGCGCAATGACTTCGGGGAGCATCTGCGCGACGCGGGTTGCCGGGGCGGGGCCCAGCAGTGCGTCCTTGACGCTTCCGGTGGCGCTGGCGCGTGCGGCTTCACCGTGCAGGTAGACTGCGAGCGCGCCGATGGAGGCGAAGGTGCAGCCTTCTAGGGCTTCTCCGCGGGCGTCGAAGGCGGCTACGGTTTGGGCGAGCAGGGCGCCGTAGATGCCGGTGAGGGTGTCGCCGCTGCCTGCGGTGGCGAGCCAGGGGCTTCCTCCGGCGACGCTGTAGGTGGCGCCGTTGGGTGCAGCAATGAGCGTGTAGCCACCCTTGAGCATCACGGTGGCGCCGGAAAGTTCGGAGGCGGCGCGTACCCAGCGGAAGGGTTCTGCGTCGATATCCTTGCGGCTGGGTACGATGGCGTCACCCAGGTGCTTCTTCCAGGTTTCGGGGGCGAGCTCGTGCACGATACGCAGGAAGCGTTCGAGCTCTGCGGCATGCGGAGTGAGGATCTTGTGGGAGCCGAGGGGCTTGCCGGTTGCCAGGTATTCTGCCGCCAGGTCGCAGGCGCCCGCGTCGATGATGGCGGGTTCGGGCGAGTGGAGCAGGTAGCGGTTCTTGTCCAGCGAGTCGTGGCTAGAGCCAGATCCGCCGGCCCATACGGTGACCCTCTGCAGGGCGGGGGCGCCGCTGAAGTAGACGGTTTCGGGGTTGTGGGCAATCATGAGCTGGCGTAGCTCGTGAGAATTGGCGTTGAAGCGGACCATGCCCACGCCGGTGTTGAGGGCTGCGCGTACACTCATGAGGGCTGCGCCGGGGTATTCGAGGCTACCGGTGAGCATGCCCAGTACGCCGCGGGTGTACTTGTGGGAGTGCTCGTCGGGTACTTCGATGAGTTCGCGGTAGTCTTCGCGGTCGAGAACGCGCAGGGCAGGCTTGTGGGAGTTGAGGGCTTCGGGAACGCCAAGGTCGTAGAGTTTGATGTCTCCGGAGTGGACGCTGTGGCAGGTGCCTGCCGGTAGCTTGTGGCCGATGAAGGTGACGGTGCGATCGGCGCGCAGGGAGGGTTCGTGCACGGTTCCGCGGTTGTTGTCGACTCCGGAGGGGGTGTCTACTGCGAGGACTGCGCCGAGCTTACCGTCGAGCTGCGCTGCACGGAGTACGCCCAGGTATTCGCCGGCGCTACCGCGTACGGCACCGCTGGAGCCGGTACCGAGGATGCCGTCAATGGTCAGGTCGTAGCCGGTAAGGTGTTCGAGGGTGTGTTCGGGGTCGAGTACGCGGGTGCCTTCGCCGCCTTCGCGGGCGATGAGTTCGAGGTTCTTTTCGCTGGGGTCGAAGATGACTGCGTCAACGCGGTGGCCCTTGGCACTGAGACGGGCGCCGGCGTAGATGGTGTCTGCGCCGTTGTTGCCCGGGCCGATGAGGAGCAGGATTTTGGCGTTTTCTGTGCCGTGGAGTAGCTCCTGCGCTTCGGCTGCGACGGCGTCTGCGGCGCGTTGCATGAGGTATCCGTCGTAGTCGGCGGCTTCGATGTAGGGCTTTTCTGCTTCGCGTACCTGGGAAGCAGTGTAGATGAGCTTCATTGCTGTCTCCTTGGGTGGCACCGTGCGGGCCTTAGGGGTCACCTGGTTGTGATGTTGATGTGACTCTGTGTTGGTGTAATTCTGTGTTAGTGTGACTCTACGTTAGTCGTCGGTGTCATCACCGGCGATGACGCTGAGTCGGTAGCTTTCGGGGTTGAACTTTTGCAGGTGCGCCAGTTCTGCATCGCTGAGGTATTCGGCGGTTGCGATGGCGATGGCGATGGGTTCATCGTGGGTCAGCGAGAGGTGGATGCGGTTGATGCCGAGTTCTTTAGCACGGCGGGCGATGGTGCCCTGAATGATGAGGTAGGGTTGGCCGCTTTCGGCGGTGGCGACTTCGCAGTCTTGCCAGTTGAGTCCGGCGGGTGCTCCGAGTACTTTTGCGACGGCTTCTTTGGCGGCAAATCGTACGGCTTGGGAGCGTACATTCCGGGTACGTTCGTTGGGGGTGAAGACGCGGCGGACGAAGGCTGGTGTTTCGGTGACGATTCGTTCGAATCGTTCGATGTTGACGGTATCTACGCCGATTCCCATGATCATGAGCTTCACCTTCTGGGCTAGGGGTGGTGCCGCGTCCTGTTTGCGGTTTCTCTTGTTTTAAGTCTAGCGAGATTCGTTTCTTTTAGATGGGATAGCGGCAAATATGACGCATAGTTGATATCTGTTTCACAGCGTCTATTTTTGTTGGGTCATCCACGAATAACCACCAGGTTAAACGACAAGGGCGGTGGTCAAGTTCTCTAAGAACTCAACCACCGCCCTTGTCGTTATCGCTGAGGCGATTTCCGAGGATTACTCCAGAGGATTACTCCACGGTCACGGACTTTGCGAGGTTACGCGGCTGGTCAACGTCCAGGCCCTTAGCTTCTGCCAGTGCGCATGCGAAGATCTGCAGGGGCACGGTTGCCAGCAGGGGCTGCAGCAGCGAGGGGCATGCCGGGACGGTGATGAGGCGGTCTGCGTAGGGCTTGACGGCCTCGTCGCCTTCCTCTGCGATGACGATGGTGAAGGCGCCGCGAGCGCGCACTTCCTGGATGTTGGAGACGACCTTGCCGTGCAGGGAGTCGCGACCGTTTGCGGAGGGAACCACTACGATGACCGGCTGGCCTTCATCGATCAGTGCGATGGGGCCGTGCTTGAGCTCGCCTGCTGCGAAGCCTTCAGCGTGGATGTAGGTGATTTCCTTGAGCTTGAGTGCGCCTTCCATTGCGACGGGGAAGCCCACGTGGCGGCCAAGGAAGATCACGGAGGAGGCATCCTTCATTTCGACGCCCAGTTCCTTGACCTGGGTGTCGTTGTCGAGGACCTTCTGGATCTTTGCGGGCATGTTCTGCAGCTCGGCAAGGATCGAAGCAATTTCGTCCTTGTACTTGTTGCCGCGCAGCTGTGCCAGGTACAGGCCAAGCAGGTATGCTGCGGTGATCTGTGCCAGGAATGCCTTGGTGGATGCCACTGCGATTTCGGGGCCTGCGTGGGTGTACAGCGCAGCGTCGGATTCGCGGGGCAGGGTCGAGCCGTGGGTGTTGCAGATGGAGATAACCTTTGCACCCTGTTCGCGTGCGTGGCGCACTGCCATCAGGGTGTCCATGGTTTCGCCGGACTGCGAGAGTGCCACGATGAGGGTCTTCTCGTTCACGATGGGGTCGCGGTAGCGGAACTCATGTGCGAGCTCAACCTCGGTGGGGATGCGGCACCAGTGCTCGATGGCGTAGCGTGCCACCTGGCCTGCGTATGCTGCGGTACCACATGCGACGACGATGATCTTGTCGATGGTGCGCAGCACCGAGTCGTCAATGTTCAGTTCGTCGAGGGTGAGGTTGCCGTTTTCGTCGAGGCGGCCCATGAGGGTCTGCTCAACTGCGGTGGGCTGCTCGTGGATTTCCTTCTCCATGAAGGAGTTGAAGCCGCCCTTTTCAGCTGCTGCGGCGTCCCATTCGATGTGGAAGGGCTTGCCCTCTGCGGGGTTGCCTTCGAAGTCGATGATGGAGTAGTCGCTGCCGGTGATGGTCACGATCTGGTCCTGACCCATTTCGACGGCTTCCTTGGTGTAGTCAATGAACGCGGAGACGTCAGAGCCGAGGAAGTTCTCGTTCTCGCCCAGGCCGATGACCAGCGGGGAGTTGCGGCGGGTTGCCACAACGCGGTCCGGGTGGTCGGCGTGGATAGCCAGGATGGTAAATGCACCTTCGAGGCGGTTGGATGCGACGCGTACTGCCTCGGTGAGGTCACCGGTACCGAGCTTGTTGTAGATGCTTGCGATGGTTGCTGCAGCTACCTCGGTGTCGGTCTGAGATGCGAACTCTACGCCTTCGGCGAGCAGTTCGGCACGCAGTTCTGCGAAGTTTTCGATAATACCGTTGTGTACGACGGCGAGGCGGCCGTTGTCGACAACGTGGGGGTGAGCGTTGTTGTCGGTGGGTCCACCGTGGGTAGCCCAACGGGTGTGACCGATACCAATCTGGGAGTCCGGCAGGGGGTTTTCCTTAACCTCGTTTTCGAGGTTCAGGAGCTTGCCTGCCTTCTTACGGAATACGATGCCGTCGGGGCACACGAGTGCCACGCCAGCAGAGTCATAGCCGCGGTATTCCTGGCGGCGCAGACCTTCGAGGACCACATCGTATGCGTTGTGGTCAAACTTGTTACCGTCCGGAGCAGTGTCCAGACCTACATATCCTACGATTCCACACATGCTATAAGTTTATCCCACAAGTATCCAGATATGCGCACGGTGAAATACCGTTATACGTCACGTTTATTGTGGCTTTCCTGGCTTTTTCAGGTTTTACCCTTTTCTTTCCATACATTTATTTCTTCAGACATACCGTGAGAGTAGATATTTTCCCCACGGGCTGAAAGTTCGTACACTTAGATAAATGAGCACCGCACCGTATTTTTCTGGCGATGACCGCTTCATGCATCTTGACCGTTCCCGTTGGTCGCACCTAGCCGATGAGATTTCTGTTCCCCTCAGTGCTGAGGAAATTGAGTCTCTTCGAGGCCTGGGTGAAACTGTCGACCTTGAGGAGGTGCAGCGTATTTATCTGCCGGTTTCTCGTCTTCTGAATCTGTATGTGACTGCTGCTTCTTCGTTGAACCATATGACAAATGATTTTCTGCATGTGTCTCAGCGGCGTGTCCCGTTCATTATTGGTGTGGCGGGTTCTGTTGCGGTGGGCAAGTCGACGACGGCGCGTATTTTGCAGGCTCTTTTGAGTCGTTGGCCGTCTACTCCTAATGTTCAGCTGGTGACGACGGATGGTTTCTTGTACCCGAACGCGGAGCTTCAGCGTCGCGGCATTATGCACCGTAAGGGTTTCCCGGAGTCGTATGATCGCCGCGCCCTGTTGAATTTTGTGTCGCAGGTGAAGTCTGGCGCTGAGCGTGTGGTGGCGCCGAAGTATTCGCATCTGTATTACGACATCATGCCGGATGAGCATATTGAGGTCACGGCACCGGATGTTCTGATTCTTGAGGGTTTGAATGTTTTGGCACCTTCGCAGGCTGAGGGTCCGGAGACTTCCGATTTGACGCTGAGTGATTTCTTTGATTTCTCTATTTATGTGGATGCCCGCACTGAGGATATTGAGCGCTGGTATGTGAATCGTTTCTTGACTCTGCGTTCTTCGGCTTTTGCGAATCCGGAGTCGTATTTCAAGCGTTATGCGGAGCTGAGCGATGAGCAGGCGGTTGAGGTAGCGACCGGCATTTGGAAGAGCGTGAATGAGCCTAATCTGGTGCAGAATGTTTTGCCGACTCGTGCTCGTGCGCATTTGATTCTGCAGAAGGGTGCCGAGCATACCGTGGAGCAGGTTCTTCTGCGTAAGAACTAGAGGTTCTTTAGGTTTTTAGTGTTCGTGTGCGGCTTTTAGCCGGTATTGTGGTGCATTCTAGTAGAAGGCGCCGGAGGCTCCACTCCCTCGCGGGGTGGGTTTAGGCTTCCGGCGCTTTTTGTTTGCATCTACGCCATGATGAGGAGTTATTGTGAAGTCTCTGCACCGTACGTCTACCGCTCAGGAGTCTCTTAATAGTTCTGCGCTGAACCGCCGCGCTCTCTTGGGTGCCGCTTTGGGGGTTGGCGGTACCGCACTATTGGTGGCTTGTGGTTCGCAGGGTGGTTCACAGGGTCAGGGTGCCTCCTCTTCATCTTCTGCAGCGAGCGCTTCTGCTTCTGAGTCTGCGACGGCTTCAGTGGCTTCTTCTAGTGCCTCTTCCACTGCGGCGACCTCTTCTGCCGCGCCCTCCCCTGTTGCTTCTGCTACCGGTGCTTCTGCCAGCACTTCAGCTTCTGCGAGCACGTCTTCTTCCCCGTTGGCTCTTGCTCAGCCGAGTGTTGAGTCTCAGCCGGACTCGTTGCGTTGCCTCGTGAATAAGATGCGCCCTTTTGCGCAGCAGGACTGGGAGCCGAGTGACCTGGTGGAGTTCTACGGCCATCAATTGCGTGCTGAGGCGGCTAAGGCGGCGGACACGATGATTGATGCGGCGGCGACCGACGGCGTGACCCTGCTTGTTTCTAGCGCGTATCGTTCGTATGCGGTGCAGCAGCAGACCTATCAGTATTGGGTTTCGGTGAACGGCCAGCAGGTGGCAGACCAGTTGTCGGCTCGTCCCGGCTATTCGGAGCATCAGACGGGTTTGGCGATTGATTTTGCTTCTCCTGAGGGTTGCCGTCTGGAGGAGTGTTACCGCGATACGCTGGCTGGTCAGTGGTTGGCGAAGAATGCTCCGCGTTACGGATATATTTTGCGTTTCCCTGATGGTCGTCAGTCGGTGACCGGTTATCGTTTTGAGCCGTGGCATTACCGTTATGTGGGTGTGCAGATTGCTCAGGAGTATGTGTCTTCGGGTGCGAAGACTTTTGAGGAGTTCATCGGTACGGGTGCGGCACCCGATTATGCAAGTGCGAGCTAGGCTCTGGGCTAAGCTTTCAGCTTTGCCAAGTGCGTCGAGTGGTGATGTGCATCGTATTTCTAGCTTCCGTGTCGGAATTAAATAGGCGCAGTAGATGCATATTTTTTCGCGTACAAGTCCTGCAAATCCGCGGTTTTTCGCGGGTTTCAGAGATTTTTACTCAGCTTCATGTAACCTAGACCTTAAGTATTGGGCGCCACGGAATCACTGTGAAGAAAGACACATGCTTTACAGTGAAAATTTTCTCAGAATATGGCATTTTCTGAGGTGAAAAGGCGCTATTCTATATCTCATGCTTAAGGGTTTTAAAGATTTTCTGATCCGCGGTAACGTCATCGACCTCGCAGTTGGTCTGATCATGGGTACCGCCTTCACCGCTGTGGTGAACGCACTCGTCCAGTCCGTCCTGATGCCCGCTATCTCGATGCTGGTGAAGTCCCCCAACTTCGACGAGTTCCTGGTCTTTGACCAGATCAAGGTTGGCGTGTTCCTGACCGCTGTTGTTAACTTCATCCTGATCGCAGCTGCTGTGTACTTCGCAGTTGTTCTGCCCGTTCAGAAGCTGACCGAGCTGGCAGCAAAGAACAAGGCTGAGGAAGAGGAAGAGACCGAGATTGCACTTCTCAAGGAGATCCGCGACGCTCTGGCAAAGAAGTAATTTCTCTGCTCTCTAACACTAACTTTCAAACCCCCGTATCCCTGTGGATACGGGGGTTTTCCGTATCCTCATCCCCTACGCCCGCTCAAGATGACGAAGAAGGGCTGGGAAGGTAACACCTTCCCAGCCCTTCTCTATCCTCCACTGCGGTCTTCGCACCGGAAGAATACGTTTAGAGTGCCAATTCCTTAGCCACGACGTCAGCCAGCTGCTGAGCAACCTCATCAGCCTGCTCCTGGGTTGCAGCCTCAACCATCACGCGAACCAGAGGCTCAGTGCCGGATGCACGCAGCAGCACGCGGCCGCTCTCACCCAGTACGCCTTCAGCCCCGCTCACAGCGGTAGCGAGCGCCTCGTTGGTCTTGACCGCCGCACGGTCAACGCCCTTGACGTTGATCAGGCGCTGCGGGGTGGGCTGCATGCGGGATGCCAGCTCCGAGAGGGTCTGACCACTACGAGCCACCTCTGCAGCCAGCTGGATGCCGGTCAGAACGCCGTCACCGGTGGTTGCGTAGTCGCTCATGATAACGTGGCCGGACTGCTCGCCGCCAAGGTTGTAGCCGTGCTCGCGCATAGACTCGAGGACGTAGCGGTCACCCACAGCGGTGCGGCCGAGGGTAATGCCGTGCTCGCGCAGGTACAGCTCCAGGCCCAGGCTGCTCATCACGGTTGCGACGAGGGTGTCCTTTGCGAGCTTACCTTCGCGCTTAGCGGCAACAGCAAGGATAGCCATGATCTGGTCGCCGTCTACCAGGTTGCCCTTTTCATCAACTGCCTGGCAACGGTCGGAGTCGCCGTCGTGGGCGATGCCGAGGTCCGCGCCGTGCTCAACGACTGCTGCCTGCAGCTTCTCGGGGTGGGTGGAGCCCACGCCGTCGTTGATGTTGGTGCCGTTGGGCTCTACAGCCAGTGCGATAACCTCTGCACCCAACGCTTCGAAAGCTGCGGGAGATGCTGCGTATGCCGCACCGTTTGCGCAGTCCAGAACAATCTTCTTGCCTGCGAGGGGCTTGCCTTCGGGCAGGGTGGAGACCAGGTGCTTCACGTAAGCCTCGGTACCGTTCTCCAGGGGCTTGACGGTACCCACAGCACCACCGGTCGGGTAGCGGAAGGACTTCTCACGGTAGACGCGCTCAATGGCGTCCTCAACGGAGTCTTCCAGCTTCTGGCCGCCTCGGGCCAGGAACTTAATGCCGTTGTCCGCTGCGGGGTTGTGCGATGCAGAAATCATCACGCCGAAGTCAGCACCGGTGTGTGCCACCAGGTAAGCTGCTGCGGGGGTGGGGACAATGCCGGCGTCCAGCACGTCAACACCTGCGCTAGCGAAGCCAGCCTTCATCGCAGAGACAATAAAGTCTGCAGAGGATCGGGAGTCATTTGCGATCACGGCACGGGGGCGTACACCCTCTTCTACCGTGTCAAAGCCCAGCACAATAGAGGCCGCCTGCGCGAGCTCCATAGCCAGGGCGGGAGTAATTACATCGTTTGCCAGACCGCGTACGCCGTCGGTTCCAAAAAGTCGTTCAGTCACCCTTTTATTTTACGATGCGCATAACTCTCCTCAGGCGTATACACCGTATTTTCTTCAGAATCAGAAAGTGATTTTCAGCGGCTACATATCTGCTTCATAGCTAATGTTTCTGTAGACGCGCAAAGGTGCCTGCTCTCAGTTCCCAGAGAGGGAAAAGAGAGGCAGGCACCTTCACAGGGCAAGCTGTTTAGCGGTTATACCGCCGCAAGGTTGAGTTGTTACTCTCCCTTATCTCTCAACGCTTACTTGACGACGGGGAAGCCGTCGGGGGAGTCACCGGACTCGTCCTCGAAGACGTGTGATGCGGAGCGAACGATCAGCGAGTCGAGCTCGCCCACGACTGCCTCGTCCTTGGAGGGGTAGTCGAACTGGGAGAGCACGTAACGCATTGCTTCCAGACGTGCGCGCTTCTTGTCGTTGGACTTGATAACGGTCCAGGGGGCGTCACCGGTGTGGGTGTAGAAGAACATTGCTTCCTTTGCCGCGGTGTAGTCGTCCCACTTATCCAGGGATGCCAGGTCGGTGGGAGAAAGCTTCCACTGGCGAACCGGGTCGGTACGGCGGGAGGTGAAGCGTGCGAGCTGCTCTTCGCGGGTGACGGAGAACCAGAACTTGATGATGTGGATACCGGAGTTCACCAGCATGCGCTCCAGGTCCGGAACTTCGCGCATGAACTCGAAGTACTGCGCCTGGGTGCAGTAGCCCATAACGCGCTCAACGCCGGCACGGTTGTACCAGGAGCGGTCCATCAGGACGATTTCGCCGCCGGAGGGCAGGTGCTTGATGTAACGCTGGAAGTACCACTGAGTCTGCTCGATATCGGTCGGCTTCTCCAGTGCCACAACGCGAGCGCCACGGGGGTTCAGGTGCTCGGTGAAGCGCTTGATGGAGCCACCCTTACCTGCTGCGTCACGGCCTTCGAAGATGATGAGAATCTTCTGACCAGTGGACTTAGCCCAGAGCTGCAGCTTCAGCAGCTCAATCTGCAGGGCACGCTTTTCCTTCTCGTATGCCTTACGGCTGAGCTTGGTGTCGTAGGGGTAACCCTTCTTCCATGCCTGCGAGGTTTCGTCGTCCTTCTTGTCCTTGCCGAGGGCGCGGGTGAGGGAAGCCATTTCGTCCAGCTCTGCCGAGTAGTCCTCGACAACGGAGGTGCGGCGTGCCTGGGGCTTCAGGGCTTCCTTGATGGCTTGTTTCTTCTCAGAACCGGTGTGTGCGTGTGCGCCTTCAGCGGCGTGCTGGTGGGCTTCAGTCTGAGGAGCCTCCACTGCCTTCTTTTCGGGCTGGGTGGAGGGATTCTGCTCTGCCATGAGTACTCTTTTCTTCCTGTCTGCTTTGACTCTTTAACTCTACCGGTGTGCTCTTCGATGAACAAACGTAACAGTTATATGCACCCTATAACCTTGTAACGCTCACGGTGAGTAGATACGCAAAACGCCCCGCTCTCCTAGGGAGAAGCGGGGCGTAACGCTTCGGAAAAACCAGCGATTAACGCTTGGAGAACTGCGAAGCCTTGCGTGCCTTCTTAAGACCAGCCTTCTTACGCTCGATGACGCGTGCGTCACGGGTCAGGTAGCCAGCCTTCTTCAGTGCGGGGCGGTTGTTCTCGCGGTCGATCTCGTTCAGTGCACGAGCGATACCCAGGCGCAGAGCACCTGCCTGACCGGAGGGGCCACCACCGTTGATGCGTGCGATGACGTCGTATGCACCCTCGAGCTCCAGGAGCTTGAAGGGCTGGTTGACGTCCTGCTGGTGCAGCTTGTTGGGGAAGTAGTCTTCCAGGCTACGACCGTTGATGGTCCAGTTGCCGGAACCGGGCACAACGCGAACGCGTGCTACTGCTTCCTTGCGGCGACCAACTGCTGCGCCTGCAACGGTCAGTGCCGGACGTGCTGCCTTAGCCGCTGCGGGGGCAGCGGACTCCGAGGTGTAGCTGGTCAGCTCTTCCTCGACTACGATCTGCTCTTCGTTCTGAGCCACGATTTCTCCTATTGTTTCTTCGTAGGCCCGAATTACTGGGCGACCTGGTTGAATTCGTAGGTCTTGGGCTGCTGTGCCGCGTGCGGGTGCTCGGGGCCAGCGTAGACCTTCAGCTTCTTGAGCTGCTGTGCAGCAAGCTTGTTCTTGGGCAGCATGCCCTTAACAGCCTTCTCAACCGCACGAACGGGGTTGGTCTCAAGCAGCTCTGCGTAGTTCACGGACTTCAGACCGCCGGGGTAACCCGAGTGGCGGTATGCACGCTTCTGCTCGAGCTTTGCACCGGTCAGGGCGACCTTCTCAGCGTTCACGATGATAACGAAGTCACCGGTGTCAACGTGGGGAGCAAAAGTCGGCTTGTGCTTACCGCGCAGCAGGATAGCGGTCTGGCTTGCGAGGCGGCCGAGAACAACGTCGGTGGCGTCAATGACGTGCCACTGGCGCTCGACTTCGCCGGGCTTGGGAGTATAAGTGCGCAAAATATTGGCCTTTGTCTCGAAATGTACATACGGCGCTTAGTTGGGTATCGCGCCTTTTACTTACGTGCATGACGAACACCCGGGTGAGGACCGAGCTGCCGCCCGTTCTGCCCGTACTCTAGACCGCCTTAACGTCCTGCAACTAGACAGCGATTTAGAGCGCGCTCGGGTAGAACACGCACAACATATCAAGACTATACAGGACGTCGAGTGCTTAATCCACCGCCGAAGCCTTAAAAATAGGGCTTTTTTGTCTTAAACACATTTTAAATTCCATCCGTGTAATTCACCTGAGGTAGTTGCGCTCCCCCGCGACGCTTCACGGCGCATGAGCAACATGACGGAGCTCAATATGCACAGGGCGTTAAGCGCTCTGTGCTTCGTGGTCCTCGCGCTTTGCTCGAGCACGTTTCGCCTGCTCTCCATACAGCTCTGGGGCAGGGTAGTAAATCTCAGCTAGTGCCAGAGCATGCGGAGGCGCCAGAGTCAGCGAAGCCTCGCGTCCCGGGTTCTTGATCCGCTCACGCAACCAGGCCGCGTCACGTTTACCCGTGCCGTAGAGCACCAACGCACCCACAAGTGAACGCACCATGTGATGACAGAAGGCATCAGCCACCACACGCACCTCAATAAGGCCACTTTCAGTACGAGTGAAGCTAAGTTCTCGCAGCTCACGAATCGTGGTCGCGCCTTCACGCGGCTTGCAGAAGGCGAGAAAATCACGCAGACCGAGTAGCTGCTGCGCTGACTGGTTAAGATCAGCACAATCCAGGTGCTCAGGTACCGCCCAGGTGTAGGTACGGTGCAGAGGATTAAGACCGTTCGCCGCGCCATCTGCAATGCGATATACGTAGCGGCGACCGGTAGCCGAGAAACGCGCATCAAATTCGAAAGAAACTTCGCTCACGCGGTGAATCTGAATAGCACCCTGCAGAATACCGCGAACGTTCTTCGGCAAGTTCAACTGCTCTTCCGCATCGTAAAGACAACGCTGAAGAGCGCCGGTGAGGCGGCGGCCCAGGGCAGCCGTCGGGTCGTCCTCCCCAGTTCGACCTTGCAGGCGAGTCCAATCCTCATCGTTCAGATCGCAATGCAGAGTCTGGGCTTCCGCATGCACACCGGCATCGGTTCGGCCTGCGACCACCACGCGGTGAGGCGCCCGCAAAATCAGTTCAAGGGCGTTCTCAATGACCCCCTGCACGGTAACCAGGTTCGGTTGGGCAGCCCACCCGCTAAAAAGAGAACCGTCGTAGGCACAATCAATTCGCACGCGGTGCGTAGCAGTGAAGGGCTGTTCTTCACGGTTCTCTAAAGCAGTAGCGTTATGCATTGGTGTGCCTTTCAGCGGTAAAGGACGGTTGAAGAATACGGGCCGGCTCTTGTATAGCGAATGCGCAAAGAACCGTCTCCTCGTTAAGTATGCAGATACACCAATCCGCCGCCCACAGCAGTGGACGGCGGATTGATATATTTTAGGCTTAGCCTAAATCAGCTGGGATCCGTATTACTCGGAAACCTTCTGTGCTGCTGCGCCACCTGCGGGGGCGTAACCTGCAGCCTCTGCCGACTCAGCGGAGTCGAACCAGATTTCAGCCTTGGTGCTGGAGTACCAGCGGGAACCGGGCACGTGGTACTTCATGGAATCGGCGTTACCCTTAACCTCGAAGCCCTCGGGAGCCTCGCCGGACTCCAGGGGTGCGTGGGAACCTGCGGGCAGGCCCTCGGCTGCTTCAGCCTTGGGAGCCTCAGCTGCCTTCTCAGCAACCTTGGTTGCCTCAGCAACTGCACCCTTGGTTGCAACGGGCTCCATGACGAGCTCGATGACTGCCATGGGAGCGTTGTCACCCTTACGGTTACCGATCTTGATGATGCGGGTGTAACCACCGGGGCGCTCTGCCATTGCCGGAGCAATAACGGTGAAGAGCTCGTGCACGACGGACTTGTCGGTGATGGAACGCAGCACGCGACGGCGAGCAGCCAGGTCGCCCTTCTTACCGAAGGTGATGAAGCGCTCTGCCACCGGACGCAGGCGCTTTGCCTTGGTCAGGGTGGTGGTGATGCGCTTGTGCTGGAACAGCTGCGCCGACAGGTTGTTGAGCATGTGGCGCTCGTGGGTCGGGGAACCGCCGAGGCGGGGACCCTTAGTGGGAGTAGGCATAGTTAAATCTCCATAGTTGCGTTCCCTAACGCCCCAGCAGCGGAGCCTCTTAGGGAATCAAGTTTGACTGATCCCGGTGGAACCGGGTGAACTATTCGGTCGAAATTATTCGCCGGAACCGTCTTCGTCATCAAGCGGGCGTGCAGCAGGCTCGAAACCGGGAGGGGAGTCCTTCAGGGCCAGGCCGAGCTCGATGAGCTTTGCCTTGACCTCGTCAATGGACTTAGCACCGAAGTTACGGATGTCCATCAGGTCAGCTTCACTGCGGGTCACGAGCTCACCCACGGTGTGGATGCCCTCGCGCTTGAGGCAGTTGTAGGAGCGGACGGACATGTTCAGGTCCTCGATCGGCAGTGCCAGATCAGCGGCCATGGACTCGTCGGCGGGCGACGGGCCAACTTCGATACCCTCAGCTGCAATGTTCAGCTCACGTGCCAGGCCGAAGAGCTCGACCAGGGTGCTGCCTGCAGAAGCAACGGCGTCACGCGGTGCGATGGCTTCCTTGGTTTCGACGTCCAGGGTCAGGCTGTCGAAGTCGGTGCGCTGCTCAACACGGGTCGCGTTCACGCTGAAGGTAACCTTCAGAACCGGGGAGTAGATGGAGTCAACCGGGATACGGCCAATCTCGCCATCGCCGACCTTGTTCTGAGCTGCAGTCACGTAGCCGCGACCGCGCTCGATAACCAGCTCAGCGTTGAAGTTTGCCGAGGCGTTCAGGGTTGCCAGGTGCAGTTCCGGGTTGTGGATCTCCACGCCAGCGGGAACCTCGATGTCGCCTGCGGTCAGTTCACCTTCGCCCTGCTTGCGCAGGTAGGCCACGACGGGCTCGTCGTTCTCAGAAGAGATGGAGAGCTTCTTGATGTTCAAGATAATCTCAGTGACGTCCTCGGTCACGCCGGGAACGGTGCTGAACTCGTGCAGTACGCCATCAATGCGGACGCTGGTAACAGCGGCGCCGGGGATGGAGGACAGCAGAGTACGGCGGAGGGAGTTACCCATGGTGTAGCCGAAACCGGGCTCCAGAGGCTCGATGGTGAAGCGCGAGCGGTTGGGCGCTACGACCTCTTCAGTCAGAGTGGGGCGCTGTGCAATAAGCACTTTGTTTCCTTTCGGTGAGCTCCGCTATATGAGCCCACAGGTTGGGGAAAACATATCTTAGGAAGCAGACGGGTGTCTGTACTCTCCGGGTACAGCTCCGTGGAGCGTACCCGTCGAGGGATTAGGTCAGGGACCTAATTAGACGCGGCGGCGCTTCGGGGGACGGCAACCGTTGTGTGCAACGGGGGTAACGTCCTGAATCGAACCGACCTCGAGGCCTGCAGCCTGCAGGGAGCGGATTGCGGTTTCGCGACCGGAACCGGGGCCCTTGACGAACACGTCAACCTTGCGGACGCCGTGCTCCTTGGCGCGGTTTGCAGCAGCCTCAGCAGCCAGCTGTGCGGCGTAGGGGGTGGACTTACGGGAGCCCTTGAAGCCCATGTCGCCAGCGGAGGACCAGGAGATCACTGCACCGGTGGGATCGGTGATGGAGACGATGGTGTTGTTGAAGGTCGACTTGATGTGAGCCTGACCAGCAACGATGTTCTTGCTAACCTTGCGGCGGTTGGTCTTACGAGCTGCCGCAGCGCGAGTCTTGGGAGGCATTTTTGATTCTCCTACAAAGGTTTTCTAATACGTTGGTCGGATAGAGATATCCAACAGAGCAACGTTGCTTACTTCTTCTTACCTGCGACGGTACGCTTCGGGCCCTTGCGGGTACGTGCGTTAGTCTTGGTGCGCTGACCGTGAACCGGCAGGCCGCGGCGGTGGCGCAGGCCCTGGTAGGAACCGATTTCAACCTTACGGCGGATGTCAGCTGCAACCTCGCGGCGAAGATCACCTTCAACCTTGTAGTTGCCTTCGATGAAGTCACGAAGTGCCACGAGCTCCTGGTCGGTCAGGTCCTTGACGCGGGTGTCAGGGTTGACGCCGGTAGCAGCGAGGGTTTCGTGTGCACGGGTCTTGCCCACGCCGTAGATGTAAGTGAGAGCAACTTCCACGCGCTTTTCGCGGGGAATATCAACTCCAGCGAGACGTGCCATACTGGCTTCTCCTTGTTGTTTTCCAGAGGTCTATAGCATCACTGCCCGGGTTGTTCTGACCCGGTCCCCGGCCTCTGAGTCCGGAGGTATCCGAAGGCGCCTCGTTGGCGTTGCTTCGGAGCGGTGCCTATGACAATTCCGCCCCCTTACAGGGCGGCTATGAAATCAGCTACTAGGGATTAGCCCTGGCGCTGCTTGTGGCGCGGGTTTTCGCAGATCACCATGACCACACCGTGACGGCGGATCACCTTGCACTTATCGCAGATCGGCTTAACGCTCGGCTTGACCTTCATCGCATTCCTTTTGATTGCAACTTGATTACTGGCGAGATAAGAGGTTCCCTCACTTACGTTGGGGAACTGCGTTATCCCTTTGAACACGATTTAAACGCCGCCAGGGGCGACGTTTATCTCGGGTTTACTTGTAACGGTAGACGATACGACCTCGGGAAAGGTCGTAGGGGCTCAGTTCCACTACTACTCGGTCCTCAGGCAGGATGCGAATGTAGTGCTGACGCATCTTGCCCGAGATGTGTGCGAGAACCTTGTGGCCGTTATCCAGCTCAACACGGAACATCGCGTTGGGCAGAGCTTCAACCACAGAGCCTTCAATCTCGATGACGCCGTCTTTCTTAGCCATATCCTCCGCTAACGTCGGTGCCCGTCGCAGGTGCGGCGGGCAAATGTATCTTCTGTTTGTGAGCTCACCGCGGTGAGGTGCTAGGGCGTTTTAAGGCGCACTTAACACTGGCACAAACAACCAACTGTTAACTCTACGGCAAAGACCATGGAAAAACAACCGTGATTTTTATGACATCAGGCACTTAAGGTTTGAAAGGAAGAAGCCCCTCCCCCGCTATCGAGAAAGTCTTAAGGACTTCCCTCCTCGGGAAAGGGGCACCGTTTATCGGTCAAAGCTCAGCCGCTTAGTCTTCCTTAGCAGCCAGCTGACCGCATGCACCATCAATATCGGAACCGCGAGTATCACGAATAGTCGTCGGAATACCGTGGGCACGCAGACGCTCCACAAAGTTCTGCTCAACGCCCTTACGGGATGCCGTCCACTTCGAGCCCGGGGTCGGGTTCAGCGGAATCGGGTTCACATGCACCCAGCCGCGGCCGCGCTGAGCCAGCTTCTTGCCCAGCAGATCCGCACGCCAACCCTGATCGTTAATATCGCGAATCAGCGCATACTCGATGGAGACGCGGCGGCCGGTCGTACGGTAGTAGTCGTACGCAGCGTCCAGGGTCTCATCAACCTTCCATCGTTGGTTAATCGGAATCAGTTCATCACGCAGTTCATCATCCGGAGCGTGCAGAGACAGAGCCAAAGTAATGGGCAGCTTCTCCATCTCAAACTTGCGAATACCCGGCACCAGGCCCACGGTCGACATAGTCAGACCGCGAGCAGAAATACCCAGGCCCTCGGGCGAAGGGTCAATCAGACGGTGCACAGCACCCATGGTTGCCTTGTAGTTAGCGAGCGCCTCGCCCATACCCATGAACACAATGTTCGAGACACGCAGCGGACGAGTATCCTCAGAGCCACCTTCTGCTTCTTCCAGGCCCTTCATCTGCTTCAGGTAGCGGGCACCAGCTACGACCTGCTCCACAATTTCTGCGGTGGACAGGTTACGGGTCAAACCCTGCTGACCGGTTGCACAGAAGGGGCAGTTCATACCGCAGCCAGCCTGCGAAGAAATGCACATGGTCACGCGGTTGTCATAGCGCATGATGACAGACTCAATGAGCGCACCGTCAAAGAGGCGGTGCACAACCTTCAGGGTGTCGCCACCGTCAGCCTCGAGGGTACGGACCGGGGTCAGAAGCTGGGGCATCGCCTGAGCAACCATCTGCTCGCGATCCTTAGCCGGCAGGTCAGTCATCTCAGCGGGGTCAGTGACCAGACGCTCAAAATAGTGCTTAGACAGCTGGGACGCACGGAACGACTGGTAGCCCAGTTCCTTCAGAAATTCGCGGCGGCCAGCCATATCAAAGTCAGCGATGTGCTTGGGCGGCTTCGCGCGGCGCGGCGCTTTCAGGGCAATCTGGCCGGGTGCGGGGCGAACGTTCGAGATTTCAACCGGCACCTTGGTCGCAGCGGGTGCGGTTGCCTCGCCGCTATTGAGAGTTTCGCTCATGGAGCTTCTTCCTTGTGATGTGGATGCTTTCGGATGCGTTGTCACGCACCGGACCGGATTCGCCGGTTTCTTCGGATGGAGGTGGGGCAGCTAAAGGTGGGTTCCCCCTAGGGGGGGGCTTAGGCGGGAATCGGAACCGGGGTTACGCCAAAGCGAGCAAGTTCGCTGGCGCCGCCGTCTTCTGCGGTCAGAACCCAGATGCCGTCGGTGTGCACAGCAACGGAGTGCTCCCACTGGCATGCATCGGAACCGTCAACGGTCACAACGGTCCAGTCGTCAGAGAGTACCTTGGTCTCGATGGAACCGGTGACGAGCATCGGTTCGATAGCGAAAGCCATGCCAGGCTTAATCTTCGGGCCCATGTCACGTACTGCGTAATTCAGTACGTCCGGTGCCATGTGCATCTGGGAACCGATACCGTGGCCTACGTAGTCTTCAATGATGCCGTACTTGTCGCCATATTCTTCGGTCACGTACGCTTCGATGGCAAGGCCAATTTCGCCGACCTTCTTTGCGGTTGCCAGAGCAGCGATACCGTGCCACATTGCCTCGCGAGTGACGGCGGAGAGTTCCGCGCGGGCTTCGCTCACATTGTCACCGACCAGCACGGTACGTGCCGAGTCGCCGTGCCACTGGCGATTGGTGGCGGGGTCGATGACGTATGCGCCACCGTCGATGGAGAGAATATCGCCGTCCTTGAGAACGTAGTCGCCGGGGATACCATGAACGACCTCGTGGTTGACGGAGGTGCATACGGTCGCCGGGTAGTCGTAGTAGCCGTAGAAGTTGGAGGTGCCACCCAGCTCCAGCATGGTGCGCTCAAAGGCGGCGTTCACCTCTGCGGTGGTTACGCCTGGGCGGGCTGCCGCCACTGCCGCATCGAGTGCACGGCTGGTAATGACGCCTGCACGAGCCATCTGCTGAAGCTGTGCATTGGTTTTGATTTCGACTCGTGCCATTCTGGCTCCTTAGGTATGGGGGGCAGTACGCCCAAGCTTAGAACTCTACAGACAGCACTGTACCCCCGCAAGTCTTTGTGATGCATCATGCACCTCAAATTGCGGGGGTACAGCAGAAGATTACTTCAGAGCGTCGAGGATGCGCTCGGTGACTTCAGCAATCTCGCCGAGGCCGTTAACTTCCTTGACGATGCCGCGTTCGCGGTAGATTGCGATCAGCGGTGCAGTCTCTTCTTCGTAGACCTTCAGGCGGTGACGGATGACCTCTTCGTTGTCATCGGTGCGACCCTGTTCTGCTGCGCGGTTGAGCAGACGCTCGACGAGTTCGTCGTTGTCTGCAACCAGCAGGAGAACACGGTCGATTTTCTCGCCCTTGGCTTCGAGGATGGAGTCCAGCTCGTGCACCTGGGAGGTGTTGCGGGGGTAGCCGTCGAGCAGGAAGCCGTTGACGACGTCGCTTTCCTCCAGGCGTGCGCGCACCATGTTGTTGGTGACGGAGTCGGGAACCAGGTTACCGGAGTCGATGTACGACTTCGCTTCCTTGCCCAGCTCGGTCTCTTCCTTGATGTTCTTGCGGAAGATATCACCGGTGGAAATCGCGGGAATCTTCAGTGCTTCAGCGATCTTGACGGCCTGGGTGCCCTTACCTGCACCGGGAGGGCCGACGATGAGCAGACGGTTCATCGGAGCAGTCCTTCGTAGTTTCGTTGTTGGAGCTGAGCGTTGATCTGCTTGAGAGTATCAAGACCAACACCCACCACGATCAGCAGCGAGGCGCCGCCGAACGGGAAATTCTGGTTTGCGTTGAATAGGATAAGCGCTACCAGGGGAATCATGGAAATTACACCCAAGTAAAGTGCGCCAGGCAACGTAATTCGGTTGAGTACGTAGCTGAGGTAACGCTCGGTGGGCTTACCGGCACGGATACCGGGGATGAAGCCACCGTACTTCTTCATATTGTCCGCTACTTCTACCGGGTCGAAGGTGACCGCCACGTAGAAGTACGCGAAGCCAATAATCATGAAGAAGTAGAGAGCAATGTACAGCGGGTGATCGCCGCGCACCAGGTATGCATTAATCCAGTTAACCCAGTCCGGCGGGGTGGAGCCGTCGGTGGGGGTGTTGAACTGGGCAATCAGACCGGGCAGGGTCAGCAGGGAGGAGGCGAAGATCAGGGGGATCACGCCTGCCATGTTGACCTTCAGCGGAATGTAGGTGCTGGTGCCACCAATGGTGCGTCGACCAATCATGCGCTTTGCGTACTGTACGGGGATACGGCGAACAGACTGTTCCACGTAGACCACAGCGAGCATGACCAGCAGGCCGATGCCGCAGACAGCTGCGAAGATACCCCAACCGTGGGTGCGCTGGATGGAGCCCAGAGCACTCGGGAAGGAGGAAGCGATGGAGGTGAAGATCAGCAGGGACATGCCGTTGCCGACGCCACGCTCGGTAATCTGCTCACCCATCCACATGATGACGGTAGTACCCGCACACAGGGTGACGATAATCAGCAGGATGTGCAGTACGTCGTCCTGGGGAATGATGCCAGGGCAGTTACCCAACAGAACGCCGGAGCGCGCCATCGAGACGATGGTGGTTGCGTTCAGCAGAGCAAGAGCGATGGTCAGGTAGCGGGTGTACTGGGTGAGCTTTGCCTGACCCTGCGCGCCTTCATCGTGCAGCTCCTGGAATCGCGGGATGACCACGCGCAGCAGCTGGATGATAATGGACGCGGTAATGTACGGCATCACGCCGAGGGCAAAGATCGAAAGCTGCAGCAGTGCGCCACCACTGAAGAGGTTGACGATATCGTAGACGCCACCGCTCGTAACATTGGCGTTCAGACACTGCTGTACATTTCCGTAGGAAACGCCTGGCGCGGGGATGAAAGTGCCCACGCGGTACAGCACAATCATTGCCAGGGTAAACAGCAGCTTACGCCGCAAATCGGCGGTCTTAACGACTCGCCCGAATGCGCTCAGCACATGTCCTCCTGTAAGTCTATGGGGCGCCCATCCCTCTCAAGGAGTTTTAGGGCGCAGTAAACACATCTTCCAGTCTATCGTGTTTGGAGCGGGTAACGATAACTCCCTAGCAGATTATGTAGCTTTTATATTCTCTTAGCGTGATTTTTGAACACTAAATGTGGCGTGCACCAAGCGTTCAAATATACGAATACAGGAATATACCCCTGTTGTGAGTCTTTTCGAGCAGCAGAAAGCCCCCGCCGTACAGTGTACGGACGGGGGCTTTCTAGTCTTGAAGACTACTTAACGGTTACAGAACCGCCAGCGGCCTCGATCTTCTCGATAGCAGAAGCCGATGCCTTGTCGACAACAACGTTCACCTTGACGGAGATTTCGCCGTTGCCCAGAACCTTCACGAGCTCGTTCTTGCGAACGGCACCCTTAGCAACCAGTGCCTCGACGGTGACGTCGCCACCGTTGGGGAACAGTTCCTGGATGCGGTCCAGGTTAACAACCTGGTACTCGGTGCGGAAGGGGTTCTTGAAGCCGCGCAGCTTCGGCAGGCGCATGTGCAGCGGCAGCTGGCCGCCTTCGAAGCCTGCACGAACCTGGTAACGTGCCTTGGTACCCTTGGTACCGCGACCTGCGGTCTTACCCTTGGAGCCTTCACCGCGGCCAACGCGGGTCTTTGCCTTGTGGGCACCCGGTGCCGGGCGCAGATCGTGAATCTTGATAGCTTCTGCCATCTTTACTTGACCTCCTCAACCTTCACCAGGTGAGCAACGGTGTTAACCATGCCAACGGTGACGGGGTCAGCAGTGCGGACTACCTTGTTGCCGGGGCGCTTGAGGCCCAGGGAACGCAGGGTGTCGCGCATGTTCTGCTTCTGACCAACATAGGACTTGACCTGGGTGATTTCCAGCTTTGCGTCGCTGGGCTGAATACGCTTGGCCATTACTACGCACCTGCCTTTTCAGACTTGGTGTTGCGCAGGTAGCTGGGGATAACCTCATCGGTGGGCAGGCCACGGCGGGCTGCCACTGCCAGGGGCTCCTCAAGCTCCTTGAGTGCTGCAACAGTTGCGTGAACGATGTTGATCTGGTTCGAGGAACCGAGCGACTTGGACAGCACATCGTGAATGCCTGCGCACTCGAGTACTGCACGCACGGGGCCACCTGCGATAACACCGGTACCAGCGGTTGCCGGACGGAGCATCACAACGCCTGCAGCTGCTTCACCCTGCACGCGGTGCGGGATGGTGCGGCCTTCGATGCGGGGAACGCGGAAGAAGTTCTTCTTTGCTTCCTCGACACCCTTGGAGATTGCTGCGGGAACTTCCTTAGCCTTACCGTAGCCAACGCCGACCAGGCCGTTACCGTCACCAACGACGACCAGTGCGGTGAAGCTGAAGCGACGACCACCCTTGACGACCTTGGAAACGCGGTTGATGGTCACAACGCGCTCGATGTACTTGTCCTTCTCCTCCTCGCGAGCGCGGTTGTTACGGCGCTCACCACGGCCACGACGCTCGCCGCGGTTGTTGCGGCGCTCCTCGCGCTGGTTGGAGGTCTCAGCGGTTTCAGCTACTACTGCTTCGCTCACCTGAGTTTCCTTTACGTTCTGCTCGCTCATTAGAGTGCAAGACCTCCCTCGCGTGCACCGTCAGCAACGGCTGCAACACGGCCGTGGTACTTGTTACCACCGCGGTCGAACACGACTGCCTCAACACCAGCTGCCTTGGCGCGCTCTGCAACGAGCTCACCAACGCGCTTTGCCTTAGCGGTCTTGTCCAGGTCAGCTGCACGCAGCTCTGCTTCCATGGTGGAAGCGGATGCCAGGGTTACGCCCTTGACATCGTCGATAACCTGAACGAACATGTGACGGGTCGAACGGGTGACGCACAGGCGCGGACGCGCAGCGGTACCCGAAACGTACTTGCGGATGCGAGCGTGACGACGTGCACGCTGCGCTGCCTTCGACTTGATAGCCATGTTTACTTACCAGCCTTTCCGACCTTGCGGCGGATGTGCTCACCTGCGTAGCGAACACCCTTACCCTTGTAGGGATCGGGCTTACGCAGACCACGAATGTTTGCTGCAACCTGACCAACGAGCTGCTTGTCGATACCCGACACGGTCAGCTTGTTAGCACCCTCCACTGCGAAGGTAATACCCTCGGGAGCGGTGATGTTGATCGGGTGGGAGTAGCCCAGAGCGAACTCCAGGTCGTTACCCTTCGGGGTCACACGGTAACCGGTACCAACGATTTCCAGCTTCTTCTCGTAGCCGGAGGTAACGCCGATAATCAGGTTCTGAATCAGGGTACGAGTCAGACCGTGCAGCGAGCGAGACAGGCGCTCGTCGTTCGGACGAGATACAACGATCTCGTTTTCGTTCAGAGCCACGGTGATGGGGGAAGCTACCTTGTGGGAGAGCTCGCCCTTCGGGCCCTTAACGGTGACCAGGTTGCCATCGACCTTAACCTCAACGCCGGCGGGAACCGAGATGGGGAGACGTCCAATACGTGACATTATTCTCTTCCTTTCTCTTCTAACCGACTACCAGATGTAAGCGATGACTTCGCCGCCCACGCCCTTCTTCGCTGCCTGCTTGTCAGTGAGCAGACCCGAAGAGGTGGACAGGATTGCGATGCCGAGGCCACCCAGAACCTGGGGCAGGTTGGTGGACTTTGCGTAGGTACGCAGGCCCGGCTTGGAAATACGACGCACGCCAGCGATGGAACGCTCGCGGGACGGACCGTACTTGAGGACGAGGGTCAGGGTCTTGCCGACCTTTGCATCCTCAACCTTCACGTCGGCGATGTAGCCCTCAGCCTTCAGGATCTCTGCAATGCGAGCCTTCAGCTTGGAGTAGGGCATGGATACGGTGTCGTGGTATGCGGAGTTTGCGTTACGCAAACGGGTCAGCATATCTGCGACCGGATCAGTCATAGTCATTGTGGGCTTTAGCCCTTCCTCGTTGTGGTTTCCCTACCCCGCGGTAACGGGGTCTGGACCTACAACGTAGTCGTTAGTTGGTCTTGAACGGGAAGCCCAGTGCCTTCAGGATTGCACGGCCTTCTTCGTCGGTCTTCGCGGAGGTCACCACGGTGATGTCCATACCACGCACGCGGTCGATCGAGTCCTGATCGATTTCGTGGAACATGGACTGCTCGGTCAGACCGAAGGTGTAGTTACCATTACCGTCGAACTGGCGGTCCGAGAGGCCGCGGAAGTCGCGGATTCGGGGCAGTGCCAGGGTGACGAGGCGGTCCAGGAATTCCCACATGCGGTCGCCACGCAGGGTGACGTGTGCACCAATGGGCATACCTTCGCGCAGCTTGAACTGTGCGATGGACTTCTTAGCGCGGGTAACAATCGGCTTCTGACCGGTGATTGCGGTGAGATCGCGGATTGCGCCGTCCATGAGCTTTGCGTCGCGAGCTGCCTCGCCGACACCCATGTTTACGACGACCTTAACGATCTTCGGGGTCTGCATGACGTTCTCGTACTTGAACTCTTCCTGCAGAGCGGGAACGACGACCTCAGCGTACTTGGTCTTGAAGCGGGGGGTGATCTTGGTTTCGGTCATTAGATGTCCTTACCCGAACGCTTAGCAACGCGCACGCGAACGGTGCGCTCCTTGCCGTCACGCTCTACAGTCTCGAGGCGGAAACCAACACGGGTCGGCTTCTTGGTCTCGGGGTCAACAATCGCAACGTTAGAAACGTGGATCGGTGCCTCAACCTTCTGAATGCCGCCTGCTGCGCCGGTCAGGGGGTTAGCCTTGGTGTGCTTGGTGACGACCTTGACGCCCTCAACAATCACGCGGTTTTCCTTGGGGAGAACCTTCAGAACCTTGCCCTGCTTGCCCTTATCTGCACCGGAAATAACCTGAACCAGGTCGCCGGACTTGATCTTAGCCATGAATTAGAGCACCTCCGGAGCCAGCGAAACGATCTTCATGAACTTCTTGTCGCGAAGTTCACGACCCACGGGGCCGAAGATACGGGTACCACGGGGATCACCATCAGTGTTCTTCAGGATCACTGCGGAGTTCTCGTCGAACTTGATGTAGGAGCCGTCGGGACGACGGGTTTCCTTCTTGGTGCGGACGACGACTGCCTTGACAACGTCACCCTTCTTTACGGTACCGCCGGGAATTGCATCCTTGACGGTTGCGACAATGATGTCGCCAATGCCTGCGTAGCGACGCGAGGAACCACCGAGAACACGGATGGTCAGGATTTCCTTCGCACCAGTGTTGTCGGCGACCTTCAGTCGCGACTCCTGCTGAATCATATTTCTCCTGTCGTCTCGCCGGTTCCGACTCGCTTTAGGCGCGAGCCAGCCTTGCGGAACATTTTTACGGGATTGGTTGACGCCCCGGGCCCCATCTCTGTGGAAGGGGTTAGCGGAAACGCCTGGGGCAAACCCATGCCAGAAGCATTTGGACCCGCGTGAAGCGGGCGTATCCCACCCGTAAGTAGCGGCATTATGCACTGGCACGAGAAGCCCGTGGTTGTGCGGCTATTTGGATACAGCCACACAGTCTTAACACTGTACAGGAAGCAGGTATGTAGCGCAAGGGCTTGTTAACTATGATTTCGGTCTCCACTACCCTATTCACCAAGACAATGCATGTATCGGAGACCAAAAACCTCATACCCCACATCAACACCGAGCGAGAAGGCGGCTTATTTGACACTTAAAGCAGGAGGCCCCTTCGTGTAGTTCCTGACGCATAAGAAACTGAAGGGGCCTCGAGAAATCTACCAAACAATGTGTCAAACAAGGATGGTAGATATTTATATTTTACTACGTTTTAATATGCCCCCACGACAGACTTGCCGCAGGGCTGGCGAGAGATCCCAGAGGTTCCACTCCTCGTAAACGTGCATACCGGACTAGAGTACAGCACGCCTACCACTCTCCACTCAGCAGCTAAGGCACATACACTTTCGCAATACCGTCACGAACGATAGCGCGAGGAGTTTCTCCGGGGCGAGACTCCTCCGCCGCCTCATAGTATTCACCGGAGTGCGCATCCAGCACGTAGGGAACCATAACTGCTGAGTAGTCCCCTGCCTTATCAATAACGACGACGCTCCCATCTTTCAACAGGACCTGATGATTAATACGGGTTGGGGCTACCTGCAGAGTCTCAACAATGGTTCGATTGAGCGTGTTAACGACGGTAACAGTTCCGCCGCCAGCAGCGGCTGGGTCTCCCTTGCCCCCAAAATCGGCAACATAGAGCAGCTGGCGTTCTGCATCGAGCAAGATATCGGTGGGCATTTTGCCAAATGGAAGATAAGCGAGGTGTTCGCCCTCAAAACTCAGAACATATAGACCGCCGTTTTTACCCTCGCGCCCCTGTGCAGAGACATACAGTTCGCCGCGCGTTGAATCAATCTCCACACCGTGAACACCGATTGGAGCATTGGCGTCTTCCCCGCCAGTTACGGGTAGCCTACGTACGAGCCCCCAGGTGTTCATGTCCACAACCCAGATTTCATCTCGCATAATATTCGGGATGTACAGGCGGCTACGAGCTTCATCAGCTACGGGTCCTAGTAGCATAGCGGGACCGTCCCCTTGAAGAGAGCTAACCGTGTGTTCTCCTTCTGCGTTAGGTGCAGCGATTACCTGGTAACCACCCATTCCGGTCACGAGTACGGCACCGCTGGGTGCAACATATAGCTCACGCGGAATTAGCATCTCCACTCCTAGAGCGAGAGAATCCCATACGAGTGCTAGGTCTTTTTGGGAGTATGCGGATACCGAGTTTGTGCGGGTTCCTCCGGTCCAGAGAAGCTCCCGCTCGTTGTCTGCTGCTAGACCGTAGGCAGCCTGGATTTGGAAGAGGTTCTCTAACCCGGGGTTATTTTCCGGGATAGCAGGCAGAACAGCCGTCTTCTCAATCTGCAGGGTATCTGCGTTTATGCGTGCGATTGTTGCGCAGAGAGTACCGTGGGTCTTCGTGTGATTAAAGCTTCCGCTTACGAAAAGAACGTTCTCTTCGGGGTTGTATGCCACTTGATACTGCCCAGCGAGCCCCGCAGAACGATCCACAGAAAAATGGTTGGCGCCCAGGGTGCTCTTCTGTTCTTCTCCTGAGGCTGAGGGAACCATAGATATCTCCAGAGTTGTGTAGGTTGGAGGCTAGCTCACCTCATATTTTGCGGGCTTAGCATCCGGAGCTTTCTGTTATATATCTTACGCTTCACCCACCACTTTGAGGCTTTTCTGGCGTAGTCCATGCGCTGCGCCGTTCGTGGCCAAGATACCCTATATCGGCAATACTCATTGCTCTCCCCCGGGATCTGAGTGAGGTGGATTTACTCAACGAAAACTTTGCAGTCTGCATATAATCAGCACAAAAGACATCTATCTAGAGATATTGACAGATTATAGAGTTTATAAGCTTATCCTGAGGCGTCTAGAGCCATGGATTTCGTAATATTTCGTCACTTCTGAGCCCCTCAAAGCAGCGTTCCGAAAAAATCTGCTTAAAAATTTAGAAATTAAGGGTTGTTTTTTCAAAAATCAAGTTTTTTGGTAATAAACACGCTTCAAGGTGCGAAAATCAACGAGATGTACCATAATAGAAGAGACGCATGCGTCAAATAAGAGGTTCGGTCCTTATCGGACAGATTTCTTGGGTCCCTTTTTCCTCGCTAATCCGTTTGTCTAGGGACCGAACCTCGCTTTGACACTAAACCCGCACTTCGGTGCGGGTTTTCTTTATATCTGAGGCGCTAGAACCCTACATTTCATTCTTTGGGGCTGTTAAATCGTCAAATATGGGTGAGCGAGTGCAGAGGGGGCGCCTCCCCCTTTTCTCTCATTCATTCCCTTCCCCATCCCCAGCTGCTACTTCTAACCCTGGTCTAGGCCTTCCGCCTATATAACAGGCATATATGCAAACTGAAAGGGGCGGTACCCATCGCTTCGATGGGTACCGCCCCTTTCAATGTGTATCGGCAGTTTCAGAGAGTCAATCGGGTTCTTGAATATCTAGTAGATCCCGCTCTGCCTCTTTAGCTACTACCGAGCGGTAGTATCGTGGGCTGCCGTGGGGTACGGGACTATGCCTTGCGGCGACGTGCTACCAGCACGGTTGCGCCAACAACCAGTGCAAGAACACCAATTCCGGCTGCAATGACGACGCCCGAAGCACCGGTGTTAGCCAGTGAAGACTTCGAGGAGTTCGAAGAGGTCGAGCCATTGCTGGAAGAGGTGACGTTCTGCGACGAAGATCCGGAGGTCTTCGGAGCAGCGTTGTCCTTCTTCTGGGTCTCGGAGTTCAAAGAATCCACGGGAGCCTTGGACTGGTCCTTAGCGTTTTCCTTTACCTGTTCCTTGGATTCTGCCGGTGCGGAAGGCGCTGCAGAGGGGTTAGTTACAGGTGCGTTAGCCGACTCGGATGCCTTCGGCTCCGAAACCTTCGGCGCAGGTGCCTGGTTTTCAACGCTGAAGGTGTACTCTACGGCAACGCCACCACGTACGTTATCGTTCTCTGCCAAGGAACCGGAGAGCAGGTAGATAGCAACGCTATCGCCGGTCTTCAGTTCTTCAGTCAGGTTAGAGTTTGCCACGGTGGGGCGGTCGATGGTTGCGGTGAAGTTACCGTTTTCGTCCGCCTTGATGTATGCCCAGATGCCTGCGCTATTGCCTTCAACGCCTTCGAGCTTGGGCTCTTCCTTCGCGGAAATAGCGCCCTTGTTCAGCTTGACGGCGATAACGGAGCCCTTACCGTCCAGAGTCTTGAAGCCTTCACCACGGAAGGTCAGCTTCTGGCCGTCCCAGGTCTTGGGGAAGTAGACCTTAGCGCCGTCCTTGTACTCGTGCACAACCTCATTGGAATTTGCGCTTTCGGAGGGTGCCGGGGTGCTGGGTTCGGGCTTTGCGGACTCGCTCGGAGCCGGGGTGGTCGGCTCAGGCTTAGCAGACTCGCTCGGAGCCGGGGTGGTCGGCTCAGGCTTAGCAGACTCGCTCGGAGCAGGAGTGGGCGCATCACTATCAGGCAGGCTCAGCTTAGTGCCCGCGGGGTAAGTGGTAGTCACGCCAGAGGGAGCAGCAGAGACCTGGGTGGTTTCTGCCGGTGCGCAGGTCTCAGCGGTGTCTGCCTTCTTCTCTGCAACAGTTGCGGAGAGCGCTTCACCACCGCGAGGAGTGTCACCTTCAACAATGGAGCCGGAGAGCAGGAAGACCGAAACCTTATCGCCGCTCTTCAGGTTTTCCGTCAGGTTAGAGTTTTCGGTGGTCGGGTACGGCAGTTCAGCGGTGAAATTACCGTTCTCATCTGCCTGGATGTACGCCCAAACACCTGCGCTGTTGCCCTCAGCACCGTTGAACTTCGGCTCTTCCTTCGCGGAGATGCGGCCCTTGTTCAGCTTGACTGCGAGTACGGAGCCCTTTGAACCGTCCTGAGTCTTGAAACCTTCACCGCGCAGCTTCAGGGTTTCACCGGTGGTCCAGTCCTTCACGGCGTAGAGCTTAGCGCCGTCGGCGTAGGTCTTCACCAGTTCTTCAGAAGAAGTCTGTGCAGCAGGCTTCGCGGTGGTTTCAACGGTGGTGTTGATCTTCACCATGACGCCGGGAGTAATCGGGGAGTCTGCGTTGTCCTTGCCCTTGGGCTCGGTGCTAGAGGTGCGGTATTCGCCGGTGGTCTTATCGATGGTGTAGTCGGTTTCGATAGCGGAAGCACCTTCGATGCTGCGTGCTACAGCGTATACACTGCCGTCTGCAGTGACCAAAACATCATTTGCGCCGCTGGTCGCACCGGTAGACACCTGAGAAACAACGGTGCCGGTTCGTGCATCAACAACACCGACATTGCCGGTGCCGTAATCGGTCACGTACAGCAGGTCACGTGCTTCATCGGAGGTGATCGCAAGAGCCTGAGAGCCGAAAGGAATGGTCTTCTTGTAAGCGCCGGTTTCCAGATTGTAAACGGTAATACCGGAGTTAGTGCCCTTACGGTCACCCTGGGAGCTGACGTAGATTTCCTTCAGAGACTTGTCGATAGTGACGTCAGAGGCGTTCAGGTCGGCTCCAGCATTGTCCTTGTGCAGCTGAATGGTCTTCTCAACCTCGTAGCTCTTGGTGTCGATTACCTTCACGGTGCCGGCACTCAAGGAGGGCACGTAAAGCTTGCCGTCTGCGGAATCTACGTGCATGTTCATTGCGATGTCAGATTCGCCCTTGGCGTCAGTAAATTCAATCTTCTTGACCAGGGCGTGCCGAGTGGTGTCGAAGACACTAATGCCGCCGGAGCCAGATACAAAGACCTTGCCGCTGGAGGGGTCGATGCGTACCTCGCGGGGGTGGTTGACGTCGCCTTCTGCGCTACTCCAGATAATCTTGTTGGTCGCGGGATCGAAGACAGATACCTTGTTGACGCGGGTCTGGGTCACCCATACGTATCCGGTTGCTTCGTCGTAGGCGATACCGTAGGGAGATTCGATCTGCTTACCGGTCGGTGCGGTAGCACCACGTGCGGTGAAGTCGGTGGTCGGGAACTGGTAGACAGTGGCAAGGCTCGGGTTGGATGCAACGTTCCAGGTGCCGACGCCACCGGTCAGTACCGGCGGGCGGCCGGAGGAGAAGGAAGTGTAGAGGGAGGAGGTTGCTGCCGAGTATGCAAGCTGGTACTGGCCGGGCAGGCCCTGGTACTGGGTAGCACTCACTGCAATGTGGCGGCATTCCTCAGTGGAGCTCTGGGAGTTCCCGCCGGGAACGGATGCGGAGACGTTTGCCGCAAAGGTAGCGGGAACGGCAGCGAAAGAGCCTGCAACAACGGAAAGTGCGCCAGCAATGGCGAGCAGCTTACGTGAGGGCTTGGGTGAAGAAGTCATGATGATCCTCAATGATGTGTAGTGGTACTTCTCCAAAGGTCGTGCAACCTCCGGAAGGTGCAAAGCCACCCGACTAATTATTAGGAAAGGTTATGCTAAGCAACTATAAAGTTGATAATAAGTCCCTAATCAGGTTGTTTTCAAGTGCTGCTCATCGGATTCCGCAGTCCCCAGGCGCCTTACTCACGTATTACTTTTCATTTTTTCGCCCTAATTCCGCATCCACATGCGTTTTCTTCTCTAGTAGCGTCTACTCATGGATTGCGCCATCAACGCGAGAGAAAAATATTGCTTTCTCGTATGACATATCAAGACATTTATGACAAATGTTGTCTTAGCGCCTGTTATTAGCCCGTGCAATAGGGCGCCCGCCCCGGTTTTCCCCGTACAAAGGTTAAAAGCAAAGAGCCCCTCTCCTACCGAAGTAGGAGAGGGGCTCTTTTACTGCTCTAGCAGAGAGTCATGAAGAGAGCTTACTTAGCCTTCTCGATGATCTCCACGATACGCCAGCGCTTGGAAGCGGACAGCGGACGGGTCTCTGCAATCAGAACGAGGTCACCGATGCCAGCAGCGTTCTGCTCATCGTGTGCCTTGATCTTGGAGCTACGGCGAACGACCTTGCCGTACAGTGCGTGCTTCACGTGGTCCTCGACCTCGACGACAACGGTCTTGTCCATCTTGTCGGAGACAACGTAGCCGCGGCGGGTCTTGCGGTAGCCGCGCTCTTCGTTCTTTACTTCACTCACTTGGACTCACCTTCAGTTGCGGGACGAATACCGAGCTCGCGCTCACGCAGCACGGTGTAGATACGTGCGATGTCGCGCTTGATAGTGCGGCGACGACCTGCGTTAGCCTGACCGGTGACTTCCTGGAAGCGGATGTTGAAGAGTTCCTTCTTCGCTTCGCTCAGCTTTGCAGCCAGCTCTTCGTTGGAGAGCTCTGCGAGCTTATCGATGCTCAGGTCCTTGGATCCTACTGCCATCTCGCTTATTCACCACCTTCGCGGCGACGCACAACACGTGCCTTCATCGGGAGCTTGTGGATTGCCAGGCGCATTGCCTCGCGAGCCACTTCTTCGGACACACCGGAGAGTTCAAACATGACTCGACCCGGCTTGACATTTGCGACCCACCACTCGGGCGAACCCTTACCGGAACCCATACGGGTTTCAGCGGGCTTCTTGGTCAGCGGACGGTCGGGATAAATGTTAATCCAGACCTTACCGCCACGCTTGATGTGACGGGTCATTGCGATACGTGCAGCCTCAATCTGGCGGTTGGTCACGTATGCGGGCGACAGGGCCTGAATGCCCCACTCACCGAAGCTAACCTCGGTGCCGCCCTTTGCGAGACCACTACGCTTGGGGTGGTGCTGCTTGCGGTACTTTACTCGACGGGGAATAAGCATTTATGCCTCACCGTTCTCTGCAGTCTTGGCCTCGACCTTTGCCGAAGCGTTCTCGTTGCGGCGCTCGCGACGAGGACCACGGTTGCCCTGGCGGCGGCGGTCACCATCGCGGCGGTTGCCACGGCGGTTGTTTGCTGCCTGCTGAGCTGCCAGCTCCTTGTCGGTCAGGTCGCCCTTGTAGATCCAGACCTTCACGCCGATGCGACCGAAGGTGGTCTTAGCCTCGAAGAAGCCGTAGTCGATGTTCGCACGCAGGGTGTGCAGGGGCACACGGCCTTCGCGGTAGAACTCGGAACGGGACATTTCAGCGCCACCCAGACGGCCGGAGCACTGGATACGGATACCCTTTGCGCCTGCACGCTGTGCGGACTGGATTGCCTTCTTCATTGCACGGCGGAATGCAACACGCGATGCGAGCTGCTCTGCGATGCTCTGTGCAACCAGCTGAGCGGAGAGGTCGGGGTTAGCAACCTCGAGGATGTTCAGCTGAATCTGCTTGTTGGTGAGCTTCTCGAGCTCGCCGCGGATGCGGTCTGCTTCTGCGCCACGGCGGCCAATCACGATACCGGGACGAGCGGTGTGGATGTCCACACGCACGCGGTCACGGGTACGCTCGATCTCGACCTTTGCAACGCCTGCGCGATCCAGGTTCTTAGCCAGCAGCTCGCGGATCTTTACGTCCTCGCGGACGAAGTCAGCGTAACGCTCGCCGGGCTTGTTGGAATCAGCGAACCACTTGGAGACGTGGTCAGTGGTGATGCCCAGTCGGAAACCGTTCGGGTGAATTTTCTGACCCATTTAGCGGTCCTCCTCCTTCTCCGGGGTAGCAACTACCACGGTGATGTGGCTGGTGCGCTTGTTGATTCGGTATGCGCGACCCTGAGCGCGGGGCTGAATGCGCTTCATGGTCGGGCCCTCGTTCACGAATGCTTCGCTGATGAACAGCTCTTCCTCGCGGAAGGGCAGACCCTGCTGGGTTGCCTTCTGACGAGCGTTAGCTACTGCCGAAGCAACGATCTTGTATACCGGTTCCGAAGCTGCCTGGGGGGCGAACTTCAGAATCGCCAGAGCCTCTTCCGCCTGCTTACCACGGATCAGGTTGACGACACGGCGGGCCTTCATAGGCGTAACGCGAACGAAACGCGCTGATGCCTTGGCTTCCATTGCCTATCTCTCTTTCGTCTATTGCCGAAAGGGAAACGTTAGCTTATCGGTGTGAACCGATTAGCGACGCTTGCCCTTACGGTCGTCCTTCACGTGGCTGCGGAAAGTGCGGGTCGGAGCAAACTCACCGAGCTTGTGACCAACCATCGACTCGGTGATGAACACCGGCACGTGCTTGCGACCGTCGTACACTGCGATGGTGTGACCGAGCATGTCGGGGATAATCATCGAGCGACGCGACCAAGTCTTGATTACGTTCTTGGTGCCCTTCTCGTTCTGAGCTGCAACCTTCAGGTAGAGGTGCTGATCAACGAAAGGGCCCTTCTTCAAACTACGAGGCATGTTTCAGGCTCCTTAGCGCTTCTTGCCAGTACGACGGCGACGAACGATGAGCTTGTCGCTTTCCTTGTTGGGACGACGGGTACGACCCTCGGGCTTACCGTTGGGGTTAACCGGGTGACGACCACCGGAGGTCTTACCTTCACCACCACCGTGCGGGTGGTCAACCGGGTTCATGACCACACCACGGACGGTCGGGCGGATGCCCTTCCAGCGGTTACGGCCTGCCTTACCCCAGTTGATGTTGGACTGCTCAGCGTTGCCAACTTCACCAACGGTTGCGCGGCAGCGAACATCCACGTTGCGGATTTCGCCGGAGGGCAGACGGAGCTGACCGTACTTGCCTTCCTTAGCAACCAGCTGTACAGAAGCACCTGCGGAACGAGCCAGCTTTGCGCCGCCACCGGGGCGGAGCTCAACACAGTGAATCACGGTACCAACGGGGATGTTGCGCAGGGGCAGGTTGTTACCGGGCTTGATGTCAGCTGCGGGGCCGGACTCGACGATGTCGCCCTGAGCGAGCTTGTTCGGAGCGATGATGTAGCGCTTGGAACCATCGAAGTAGTGCAGCAGTGCGATGCGAGCGGTACGGTTGGGATCGTACTCGATGTGTGCAACGCGTGCGTTCACGCCGTCCTTGTCGTGACGACGGAAGTCGATCAGACGGTACTGGCGCTTGTGGCCGCCACCCTTGTGACGGGTGGTGATGCGGCCGGTGTTGTTACGGCCGCCGGTCTTGTGAAGCGGACGAAGCAGGGACTTTTCCGGGGTGGAGCGGGTGATCTCGGAGAAATCAGCAACGCTCGAACCGCGGCGACCCGGGGTCGTCGGCTTGTACTTACGAATACCCATTTAGATATTTCTTCCTTCGTTAAAGTGGTCTCCGCGGGGCTTATGCCTGCGGACCGCCGAAGATGTCGATGGTGCCTTCCTTGAGGGTCACAATCGCACGCTTGGTGTTCTTGCGAGCGCCCCAACCGAAACGGGTGCGCTTGCGCTTGCCCTGACGGTTGATGGTGTTGACGGAAGCAACCTTGACGTCAAAGATCTTCTCGATGGCCTGCTTGATTTCCAGCTTGTTGGAATCGGTAGCGACCTCGAAGGTGTACTTACCTTCGTCGAGCTGACCGTAGCTCTTCTCGGAAACGACGGGAGCGATGATCACGTCGTATACAGACTTGGTGGAAACGCTCATTACTTAGCGCCCTCCTTCTTCTGAGCTGCAGCAACGAATGCGTCGAATGCTGCCTTGGTGAAGACCACGTCGTCAGAAACCAGCACATCGTAGGTGTTGAGCTGATCTGCGTACAGAACGTGGACGTTCTCCAGGTTACGTGCGGACAGAGCCACAACGTCCTCTGCACGAGCAATCACAAGAAGGATGTTCTTGCGCTCGGTGATAGCTGCGAATGCAGCCTTTGCAGCCTTGGTCGAGGGGGTTTCACCGGAGATGAAGTTCTCGACAACGTGGACGCGGTCGTGACGAGCGCGATCGGAGAGAGCACCGCGCAGTGCAGCGGCGATCATCTTCTTGGGGGTGCGCTGTGCGTAGTTACGCGGGGTCGGACCGTGAACAACGCCACCGCCGGTCATGTGCGGTGCACGGATGGAGCCCTGACGTGCGTTACCGGTACCCTTCTGCTTGAAGGGCTTACGGCCTGCACCGGAAACCTCGCCGCGGTTCTTGGTCTTGTGGGTGCCCTGGCGTGCAGCAGCGAGCTGTGCAACGACAACCTGGTGTAGCAGGGGCACGGATGCCTGCGCGTCGAAAATCTCTGCGGGCAGGTCTACCTTAAGGGTCTTAACAGCCATGATGTATTAGGCTCCCTTCACAGCGGTACGAACCAGAACAACGCCGCCCTTGGGACCGGGGATTGCGCCCTTGATCAGCAGGACATTGTTCTCTGCGTCCACACCCTGGATAGTCAGGTTCAAGGTAGTGTGACGTGCTGCGCCCATACGGCCAGCCATGCGCATACCCTTGAACACGCGTGCGGGGTAGGATGCGCCACCGATGGAACCGGGCTTACGGTGGTTCTTGTGCTGACCGTGAGACGCGCCAACACCCTTGAAGCCGTGACGCTTCATAACACCTGCGAAGCCCTTACCCTTGGTCTTACCAACGACGTCGACCTTCTGGCCTGCTTCGAAGAGCTCAACGGTCAGTTCCTGACCGAGGGAATACTCAGAAGCATCTGCGGTACGCAGCTCGACGATGTGGCGACGGGGGGTAACACCGGCCTTCTCGAAGTGACCAGCCAGGGGCTTGGTAACCTTGCGAGAGTCGATTGCACCGAAACCGATCTGAACAGCTTCGTAGCCGTCAGTTTCCTGGTTACGGATCTGGGTAACAACGTTAGAATCAGCCTTGACGACGGTGACAGGCACGAACTTGCCGTCCTCGTCCCAGACCTGGGTCATGCCGAGCTTGGTGCCCAGCAGGCCCTTCACCTGGCGCTCGAATTTGTTAGTCATTAGATGCGATCCTCTACAGCTTGATCTCGATGTTTACGTCTGCCGGCAGGTCGAGACGCATGAGGGCATCAACAGCCTTGGGGGTCGGATCAACAACGTCGATCAGACGCTTGTGCGTACGCATCTCGAAGTGCTCGCGGCTGTCCTTGTACTTGTGGGGAGAACGGATAACACAGTAAACGTTCTTCTCGGTCGGCAGCGGCACGGGGCCAACTACAGTTGCGCCTGCGCCCTTTACCGTTTCGACGATTTTCCGTGCCGAAGAATCGATGACCTCGTGGTCATAGGACTTCAGACGGATGCGGATTTTCTGTCCCGCCATCTGTCGGACTCTCTTTCTTGATGTATTCCCTGTATCGGAGCTTTTGCCCCTTTGTTATAGCGCTTAAGGAACGCGATATATTCATCACGTGCGCCACTCAGAACGGACTGAATCCGGCTTTGCCGGGTTCCTCACCCCGCCTGAGTACCGACCCCCGAACTCGGGCGTGTCGCCTATTTTCTAGACAGACTCATCCCGTCATCCTTCGGACCGGGTCATACGTGGGCCTACCTTTAGTGCAGGTAGACGCTTTGACAACGTCGTCAATTCTCTCAGAGATAGAGCGCTTACGCAATACAAACACGAGTTAAGTGCTTAAGAACACTTAACTGTCTCTGTCAATTTGAGGCACTTCCCTGAATGCAACTCTCAGGGAGCTTTCAATCTACTTTCAGTAAGTTCCATGCGCTTTATTGCTCGTAATAAAGCTTTTAGGTCTAAAGACTCTCGTATCGTAGAAGTATCACTACAGCCTAAGGAGAAACCATGTCTCAGCCGACACAACCTCATCAGGCATCCTCTAGCTCTCACTCTTCATCTCAGAGCCCTCAGCATGTCCAGCCGCAAGGTCTCGGCCTGTATGTTCCCCCGTCCCTGTCGGGTCCGTATCCTCAGCCTCCTGCGCAGCGACGCCGGGTCAATGAGGATATCTTCCTCAATATTGTTCTGTATATCGGTTCGCTCCTGCTCATCGGTGCTGCGGGTCTTTTTGTCACCTCTGTGACGTCTTCTCAGGATGAAACGGCTATCTTCCGTGTCCTTGCAATGGCGCTTGGAGCAGTCGTCTTCTACGGAGCTGGTCTGCTCACCTACCGTTTCGTGGAGCGCCTACGTATCGCTTCCTACTCTTTTGCAGCAACCGGTCTTGCGTTTATTCCTCTGACTGGCGTTGCTATCTATGTCCTCAAGATTTGGACTGAAGGACGCTACATCTGGCTCCTCACGTCTCTGGTTGGCACTGCAGCCATTGTTGGAGCCTGCACCCTCATGCGTAACCGTGTGATGGCGTACCTGCTGATTTCGTTCATCGTTTCGGACTCATTGGCGGCTACGAAGGTAGCGGCTCTGCCTTTCGTTTGGTATTTTGTTTCACTGACTGCAGTTGCCACTGTTCTGGGTTTGATTCTGCACTTTGCCCCGAATGCTGCCCCGAAGGGCATCCGCGAAGGTCTTGTTGATTCTTCCCGTATTTTTGTCCCGGCTACTGCCATCGCCATTTTCTTCTTCACCAGCAACCTGAGCTACACGGACGCGGGTATTGCGTTTGCAGTTATGTCTGTGCACGCCATTCTGTTCACCTGGCTGAACGGTACGGCGGATTACTACGCCCAGGCACGCATCTACCCTATTGCGTCCATTCTCTCCTTCATCATGGACTCGGATCACGGCCCGTGGTTCCCCAGCATCTTCTTCGTCTCTGTTCTGGTTGTTAACCTGATTTCTGCCTACGTATTTATTCCTCGTCTGCAGAAGACTATTGCTGGTTCCGCTCCTGCTGCCGATGAACAGCTCAAGCAGCTGCAAAGCACCCCGTCTATCCCATGGGCGAAGGAATCTCTTCACCAACCCGCTCGCAAGATAGAGTGGTTGCCTGCCATCGATGCATGCGTCGGCGTATTCTTCTCCTTCTTTGCTCTCCTTGATGCCTTCTTCACTGCTCATGCTGCCGATAGCCCTGTATACGCAACGCGCTGGAGCGCTTTCCTTCCTTATGCGGAAGGTAATCAAGGTATCTTCCCTGCCCCCTGGGTTATTGGTGTCCTCTGCATTGTGAGTTTCTTGTTGTACCGCAAGGCAATTCAGCCTCTGCTGCTCATGAGTTTTGTAGCGCTCATTCCAGTTGTTGGCATGTACGCCTCCCCTGGCAATCAGGGCACTTTCTACCTCTTCTTTACCGCGGCTGTAGTCATCTATCTGGTCAGTGCTAAGGCTCCCGAGGCACGTACCGCGGGAGCGGTACTAAGCAACATCGGTTATGCCATTGGTATGATTCAGCTCTTCCTTGCTCTCATTCCTGAGATGCAGACTTCTGAGTCGCTTTTGATGTTTGCGTTGGTCTGCGCCGCTATTGCGCTACTGACTTTTGTCCTCTCTCAGGGCGTTGCAGCGCAGAACGCAAGCTACCGTCTTGTAGAGATGTCGATTTACCTCTTCTTGGGCGTTTTTGCTCTCTTCGTTGGGTACGTGGCTAACCATATTGATGGCGGAGCACATGGCCGGTTCTGGGTTGGTTTCCCTCTCTTCTCGGGTGCCGTCCTCTTCTTGAGCGTCCTGAGCGCTCTTATTCTGGCTCGCGCGCTAAGGCTTTCGGACGTTGGTTCCTTCCGCTCTACGCTTGTCTCTTCCATCCGTGTCGCGTTCTACACGACTCTGATCATCGCGACGATTGGCTCGCGACACTACCTGCTGTACGGATTGCAGAAGGAGTACATCGCTGTAGCGCTACCGGCACTCCTGACCGTTGTTTATGGTGCGCTTGGTTTCTTTATGCCGGTTGGCTCTTCGATTCGTTCGGAGCTACTCACCGTTGCGCGTTTCCCCATCTGCTGGTCTGTCATTCTGCTGGCTATCAGCGGCAATATGAAGGAATCGCTCGTAGACTTCCTCGTACTTGCACTGTTGGCGGTTCAGGCACTGTGTAGCGTGCTACTCTACGCGTACTCCAAGCGAAGCTACGAAGCATACGCGGCAGCAATTTTCTTCACTCTTGGTTCTATTCTGAGCGCAGGCCGTTTCATTGGTGATTTTGATAATCTGCTGTTCGCAGTAGCAACCCCGATGATCTTCATCGCCGTATGGGTACTAGCACTCATCTTCAGGATCCCCCGCATGCAGATTGGTGCCTCCATCAGTATCACGACTTTCTGCATTGGTTCTCTATGGAATCTCTTCAACACGAGGGAAAGCACAATGGTGATGACTCTTCTGGGCTACTACGCTCTGATTGCCGTCGTTATCCTGTTCGTTCTGAAGGTCACTCTCCCGGTTGAGGTCTTCGGTGTGAACGCAAACGTTCGTCCTCGCATTGCTGTCCCGGTCGGTAATACGATGGTTGATTTGCCGATGCACGGCCCGCTGGGTGCCCCCTACGCGCGTTTCATGTCTCGCCGCCCCCTGAGCCAGGGCATCTATGCACCGGTCAATACGCTGCTGATGATTCCCGCTCTGGTGGTGCTGGGATTCTACACTTTCGTTGGGCTGGCTTTTGAGCCCAAGCAGGTAGAACTCAACGCACTTCTCTGGGGTCTAGGCGCTCTGTCTTTCGTGTCTGTCACCAAGGCGAAGAACCTGCCGATCGTCTGCACTACGGCGTTCAGCCTCTTCATCGCCCGTCTGGTCATTGATTACTCGAAGTCCAATCCTCTGAGCGTCATTCTTGAGGTTGCTCTCCTGATTCTGCTGGCCGTTGTGGCAGCCAAGGTTCTCAAGAACTTCATCGCAAAGAGGCCTGTAGACGAGCAGGTGTCGGATTCTCCTCTGTACTGGGCTTTGGGTCTGCAGGTGTTCCTCACCCTGGTAACGTGGGCAGTTCCCGCTGACGGTCCGGATATCGTGGTGCTGGTACTCGGCATTGCCCTGACTCTCCTGAGCGCTCTGCTGCTCGACCGAGTCTGGACCTATATTGCAACCGCCTTGGTCACCCTCGATCTGGCAATTTTGCTCAACGGTCTGAACCCGCTGACCCTGCTGATTATCTCTATCTTGCTTATTGCCGGCGTTATCTGGCGTCTGCTGGTGCGACAGAACAAGCAGGATGCAGTAGCTCCGCACCAGGATTCTGAGCAGCTTGGGGATTTCACACAGCCTCAGAATCAGCAGGGCATGTACCCCCAGGGTAATGTCCAGATGCAGCTGCCTCCGGTTCCTCAGCAGGGATACCAGCCTCGTGACGGGGAGAATATCTAACCTGTTGCAGGTATAGGTTCTTTTCCTGCGGCATTCTGTAGTAGGATTACCTATGTCCCTTACGAGGGGCAGTCATTCGAATCGCGGTTCCCAGCCTTCGGGCTGGGAACCGTTTTTCTTTGTCCGCAGATCTTATATTCCTATCTGCAGGGTCTTTAGACGCTCCCCCGCCGCAAGCCGGTCCACATGACCAGGTTCTTTCTGAGGTCTGCAAATCTCTAAACGGATCAGGCAGTCATTCACCTGCCCGTGCTCTTTCCATATCCGGGAGTTCAGGATTTACAGCTAGAAGGTACGGACTTGCCATGCCGCCGCAGGGGGATTTCTATCGTTACGGATGCAACGTGAACTTCCGCTATTACTACGCATGTTTCCCCACTCAGAAGTCTTGAGCGGCTGCTAAAGGGGACCGAGAATGCCCAGAGCTGTACTTTGGCGGCCCTGCTGATAATGCCGCTTTCTCTGCTTCGGCGGAGTCCTCAACAGGCCAATATGGGCATAACAAAAGGACCCCCGCATCTGCGGGGGTCCTTGAGTATCGCTACCTGATGGAGAGTTTTCTCTCCGGCAGATCTTTAGCGAATTGTCGTAAATTTACGGCAATTACTTGATGATCTTGGTAACGCGACCCGAACCAACGGTGCGGCCACCCTCACGGATAGCGAAGCCGAGACCCTCTTCCATTGCGATGGGCTGGATCAGGGTAACGGTCATCTCGGTGTTGTCACCGGGCATAACCATCTCGGTGCCCTCGGGGAGGGTGATAACGCCGGTCACGTCAGTGGTACGGAAGTAGAACTGAGGACGGTAGTTGGAGTAGAAGGGGTTGTGACGGCCACCCTCATCCTTGGAGAGGATGTAGACGTTTGCCTCGAACTCGGTGTGGGGGGTGATGGAGCCCGGCTCCACGACAACCTGACCACGCTCAACATCGTCACGCTTCAGACCACGCAGCAGCAGACCACAGTTCTCGCCTGCCCATGCTTCGTCGAGCTGCTTGTGGAACATCTCGATACCGGTAACGGTGGTCTTCTGGATCGGGCGGATACCGACGATCTCGACCTCGGAGTTGATCTTCAGGGTACCGCGCTCTGCACGACCGGTAACAACGGTGCCACGACCGGTGATGGTGAAGACGTCCTCGATGGGCATGAGGAAGGGCTTGTCCTTCTCACGCACGGGGTCCGGAATGTAGGTGTCGACTGCGTCCATGAGCTCCTCGACCTTAGCAACCCACTCGGGATCGCCTTCGAGAGCCTTCAGCGCGGAAACGCGAACAACCGGAGCGTTGTCGCCGTCGAACTCCTGCGAGGAGAGGAGGTCACGGACCTCCATCTCGACGAGGTCGAGGAGCTCTTCGTCGTCAACCATGTCTGCCTTGTTCAGTGCAACCAGCAGGGTGGGGACGCCAACCTGGCGAGCGAGCAGAACGTGCTCGCGGGTCTGTGCCATGGGGCCGTCGGTAGCTGCAACCACGAGGATTGCGCCGTCCATCTGAGCCGCACCGGTAATCATGTTCTTGACGTAGTCAGCGTGGCCGGGAGCGTCAACGTGTGCGTAGTGGCGCTTCTCGGTCTGGTACTCGATGTGAGCAATGTTAATGGTAATACCGCGCTGGCGCTCCTCGGGAGCGGAGTCGATCATACCGAAGTCGCGCTTCTCGTTCAGGTCCGGGTACTTGTCAGCCAGAACCTTGGAGATTGCTGCGGTCAGGGTGGTCTTACCGTGGTCAACGTGACCAATGGTACCGACGTTAACGTGAGGCTTGGAGCGCTCGAACTTAGCCTTAGCCAAGAGTGTTCCTCCTAGAACGATTGAAAACATGCACGCGGATCTTCGCTCCGGCGCATCCCGTTATAAAACGGTCTAGCGTCTACAATAGCGGATTACGCCGCAGAGATGAAACTGTTCATGCTCTCAATAATGGATTTAATTGAAAATTTTGACGTGGGCCACAGGTTTTTAGCCCGTGGCCCACGGGTGAGACGCGAAAATTACTCGCCGCGGCTCTTCTGGATGATCTCGTCAGCGACGTTCTTGGGAACCTCGCCGTAGCTATCGAATGCCATCGAGAACACTGCACGACCCTGGGTCTTGCCACGCAGGTCGCCAATGTAACCGAACATTTCGGTCAGGGGCACGATAGCCTTGATGATCTTAACGCCGGATGCGTCCTCCATGGAACGAACCTGGCCACGGCGGGAGTTCAGGTCGCCGATAACGTCGCCCATGTACTCCTCGGGGGTACGAACCTCAACGTCCATCAGCGGCTCGAGCAGGACCGGGTTAGCGCGCTTAGCGCCTTCCTTGAAGACCATCGAACCAGCGATCTTGAACGCCATTTCGGAGGAGTCGACGTCGTGGTAAGCACCGTCGATCAGGGTTGCCTTCACGCCCACCATCGGGTAGCCAGCGAGGACACCGAACTTCATAGCGTCCTGGATACCAGCGTCGACCGAGGGAATGTACTCGCGAGGAACGCGGCCACCGGTGACCTTGTCCTCGAACAGGTACAGCTCTTCGCCATCCAGGGGCAGGGGCTCGAAGGAGACCTGCACCTTTGCGAACTGACCGGAACCACCGGTCTGCTTCTTGTGGGTGTAGTCGACCTTCTCGACTGCCTTCTTGATGGTCTCGCGGTAAGCAACCTGAGGCTTACCAACGTTAGCCTCAACCTTGAACTCGCGCTTCATACGGTCAACGATGATGTCCAGGTGCAGCTCACCCATACCACCAATTTCGGTCTGACCGGTTTCTTCGTTCAGCGAAACGGTGAAGGTGGGGTCCTCAGCGGAAAGCTTCTGGATAGCGGTGGACATCTTCTCCTGGTCACCCTTGGTCTTGGGCTCGATAGCCACGAAGATCACAGGGTCGGGGAAGGTCATCGACTCGAGAACGATCGGGTGTGCGGGGTCGCACAGGGTGTCACCGGTGGTGGTGTCCTTCAGACCAATCGCAGCGTAAATGTGACCTGCGGTAATCTCCTCAACCGGGTTCTCCTTGTTGGAGTGCATCTGGAAGAGCTTACCGATGCGCTCCTTCTTACCCTTGGTGGAGTTCAGAACCTGCTGGCCCTGAGCTGCAACACCGGAGTAAACACGGGTGTAGGTCAGCTGACCGTAGAACGGGTGAGCTGCAACCTTGAACGCCAGTGCTGCGAAGGGCTCGTCTGCGGATGCCTTACGGGTCAGCTTCTCTTCCTCGTTGGAGGGGTTGGAACCGACAACGTCCGGAACGTCCAGCGGGGAGGGCAGGTACTCAATCACAGCGTCCAGCATGGGCTGAACACCGCGGTTCTTGAATGCAGAACCGCAGAGAACGGGGAATGCCTCGCCGGAGATAACAAGCTGACGGATACCCGACTTAATCTCGGGGATAGTCAGTTCGCCCTCTTCGAGGTACTTCTCCATGAGCTCTTCGCTGGACTCAGCAACAGCCTCAACCAGCTCAGCGCGGTACTGCTCAGCCTTCTCAACCAGGTCAGCAGGAATGTCCTGAACCTCGTAAGAAGCACCCATGCTCACGTCACCCTTGGCGTCGCCGGGCCAGACGTATGCCTTCATTTCGAGCAGGTCAACAACACCGAGGAAGTCGCTCTCAGCGCCGATGGGGAGCTGAACAACCAGCGGACGTGCGCCCAGGCGGTCGATGATGGTCTGAACGGTGAAGTAGAAGTCAGCACCCATCTTGTCCATCTTGTTGACGAAGCAGATACGGGGGACATCGTACTTGTCAGCCTGGCGCCAAACGGTCTCAGACTGGGGCTCAACACCTTCCTTGCCGTCGAACACAGCAACTGCGCCGTCGAGGACGCGCAGGGAGCGCTCAACCTCAACGGTGAAGTCGACGTGACCGGGGGTGTCGATAATGTTGATCTGGTTGTCCTTCCAGAAGCAGGTGGTTGCTGCGGAGGTAATGGTAATACCTCGCTCCTGCTCCTGAGCCATCCAGTCCATGGTGGAAGCGCCGTCGTGAGTCTCACCAATCTTGTGGTTAATACCGGTGTAGAACAGAATGCGCTCAGTGGTGGTGGTCTTACCGGCGTCGATGTGCGCCATAATACCGATGTTGCGGACCTTGTTAAGGTCGGTGAACACGTCAAGTGCCACGTTATTCTCCCTAAATGAGATACTCCGAAAGCCTGCCGACTCGAATCGACTCGGCAGGCTCTAAACGGAGAATTACCAGCGGTAGTGTGCGAAGGCCTTGTTGGACTCGGCCATCTTGTGAGTGTCCTCGCGACGCTTCACAGCGGCACCGAGACCATTGGATGCATCCAGGATCTCGTTCATCAGACGCTCAGTCATGGTCTTCTCGCGGCGCTGCTTGGAGAAGCCAACGAGCCAGCGGAGAGCCAGAGCGGTGGAACGGCCGGGGCGAACCTCAACCGGAACCTGGTAGGTTGCACCGCCAACGCGGCGGGAGCGAACCTCGAGAGAAGGCTTGATGTTGTCCATAGCCTTCTTCAGGGTTGCGACCGGGTCAGAACCGGTCTTCTTCTCGACGCCCTCGAGGGCACCGTAGACGATGCGCTCTGCGACGGACTTCTTGCCGTCCAGCAGAACCTTGTTGATCAGCTGGGTGACCAGAGCGGAACCGTAAACAGGATCGTTTACGAGGGGACGCTTGGGAGCGGGACCCTTACGAGGCATTACTTCTTCTCCTTCTTAGCGCCGTAGCGGGAGCGAGCCTGGCCGCGACCCTTAACACCCTGGGTATCCAGAGCGCCACGAACGATCTTGTAGCGAACACCGGGGAGGTCCTTCACACGACCACCGCGAACGAGCACGATCGAGTGCTCCTGCAGGTTGTGACCCTCACCGGGGATGTATGCGGTAACCTCGACGCCGCCGTTGAGCTTGACACGAGCGACCTTACGCAGTGCCGAGTTCGGCTTCTTCGGGGTGGTGGTGTACACACGGGTGCACACGCCACGCTTCATGGGGTTGCCCTTCAGTGCGGGCGCCTTGGTCTTAACGACCTTGGGAGTCCGGCCCTTACGGACCAGCTGCTGAATAGTAGGCACGTTTTCTCCGTTGCTTGATCAGGTTTCTCGTTAGAGAAGCCCGTATAAACTTACTGGCCCCCATCACGTTGGATGGGTGCTCTCGGTTATCAGAAACGCTCGGATGCATATCCGGTTGGTTTCTATAGGTTCCTCGACATCTCGGCGAGTTCTCAGGGCTAAAATTCCCCACCATCAGAGGTGAAAAAGTTTTTGGGCACGCTTAAAAATGGCATTTAGGCGTCAGCAAAAAGCAACGCCAAAGGACGGTATCCATACTGCCATTGATTCATCATGCCCGTGCCCTCGGGAAATATCCCGCGTAAACCCACCGGGGGTGGATCCTTGTGCACCGAGCTCAAGTACTTCGGATAAGACTATACAGGTTAAATCCCGCTTAATCTAGCGCCCAAGCTGGGATTCTTTGCTTTTAATGCCTCCCCCCAGGGGCAAAACCCAATGATTTGCCTCACTTAAATTACATCTTTGGGATTTACCTCTCCCCCGCCACCACCTCTGCCCGCTCTGTTTCTTTTGCCCCCTTGCCGCAATTTAAAGCAGAAGGCCGCCAAGAACCTCTCAATGATTCTTGGCGCCCCCAACAGATGCGGGAGGCGAGCGCATATCTACACCCGCCTCCCGCAAGAGAGTATTCAGTTATAGGTCCACCACAGCAGCTACTGGACTACGCTACCTGGAAGACTCGAGTCTGCCCCTCAAACGGGGTAATAGTCTTTGAGTTCTTCTTGGCATTACCGTAGTAACGGATGCGGTACTGACCCTTAGGGGTATTTGCCGGAACACTCCAACGCACCGTCACCTGAGAAGCAGAAATGCCGATACGCTTCCACTCAAAGAAAGTGTCCGGGTTGTTATCCGCAGTATAGTACTTCCAGGTATTACCCACACGACGCTCAATTACAAAGTAGCTACCGTCGTGATGCATGTTGTTGTTCGGGTGCGCACCCACGAAACGAGCAGAGACTTCCTGGCGGCCAGCAATCGCATCCTGAGGTTGCTGGGTCACCTGACCGTAACGAGTGCCGAACATCGGGGTATCGTAGACAACCTTACCCTGCAGGCTGGCTACCGGGCGACGGTCATTCGGACGGTCGCCAATACCCAGCGGAGTGCCGTTCTTCAGCGAAGTTCCAACAACATTAATGGTCTGGCGGAACGCACTGGAGGTGTAACGACCAAAGAGGGTCGCGCCACCTTCATACTGCTGAGAGTCATACTCCTCAGGAGTCGTCACGTAGTGGTCGTAGGCATTGGTGTAGCCCTGCAGAATAATGTGCGATTCGGGAACGCCGAAAAGCTTGGCAGCATCCTGGCGATATTGCACACCCACCGCGCCGGTGAACTCACCGGGCATACCCAGCAGGTAGTAGTCACCGAAGCGCATAATCTGCACCGGATACTTTTCCTGAATGATCGTTCCATTTTTTGCAGAGAAGAGAATGCCCTTCGGCTGCTGGCAACGCGTCTGGGCAGCACTCGGAGTGAATACCAGAGTACCCAGAATAGAGGGGCGACCGGAGCCTTCCTTATAGACAGCCCAGCCACCGCCACCATCCTCGGTGGACCCCGCACCGAACGGAGTACCCAGGAAGCCCTGACAAGTTCGCTCATTATGGCCACTGCCGGTGTACTTGGCATCCACATTCATACCCGAGAAGTTGAAGTACGAAATACGCGAATCCAAGCCCTTACCCACCGGAGTACCCGAGCTCTTCAACTGAGAACGCACAGCGTTAGCCTGCTTCTCACCCTGAATCTTCATGTTCTTGAATTGGTCATTGGTCGGACCCTGGCCAGGCTTCAACCAAGTATTCGGAGAAACATCACCAGCATTAGCATTCGCAAATGCAGCTACGAAGCCATCACCACTGCCAGGAACATTGCGGTCAACACCGTGGTCCTGGTTCTCCAGCAGGTACTCCGCGTAACCCTTGTTGTCGCTCGAAATCAAGGTGTTCTTCGAGGTCAAAGACGTCGGGTGAATTGCGAACCAGTTCAACACCGCACGAGTCTTACCGTTACGCTCCAGACGCAGAGTCATATTGGTCGGATCGGTACCGCCGGGCAGCTTAGAGCGAATCTCAGGAGAGTCCAGGTTGAACGCCTCGCGAGAACGGTTAACACCGACACCAGTCAGCTTTGAAGAAGAAATCGTCAGGTTACCGGGTGAAAGGTCCTTCGTCGCCTGGCGAATCGCCTTCAGTGACCCATCTACCTGTGCATTAAACGTGTCCTGATGGAAGCCCAGAGTCGTAATGTTGTACAGGCTCTGGTGCGTGATACCGCCAGGAGTTGCGTGAGTGTGGGTTGCAGTAATCATAATGTTCGATTCATCGTACGCAGAACCAAACTCAGCGCGGATACGCTTCACCAGCTCATCACGCAAAGACTGCCAACTGGTCAACGTATCGAGTACAACAATGAGGTTGCGCTTACCCGAAGCTCGATCCACAGCAATGAAAGCGCGTGCGTACTGGCGAGTATGCACACCGCTACCCTTCTGAGAGGTCTCACCGTAACCCATGAAGCCGACCTCACCGGGCTCACCGGTAATATCCGCCGCACCTGCACCAACCAGGTAGGGGGTAGCACTGGAGCTCTGAGAGGCAGGAGCTGCCGTCGCAATCTGGCCAGCGGGAAGAATTGCGGATGCCGCAATGAGGCATGCAGCACCAATGCGAGTTAGAGAATGCATGGGTGCTTTAAAGCGCGAAAAGACAGAGGAGCGCTTTTGCTCACCTGCAGACAAAGAGGAATTCTGTTCAGGCATCTGAGATTGAGATGTTCCGGAGGGCAGTCGGGTGCCGCTAGTAGTCACCCGTCCGGAAGTGATTGGAGTGATATGCATGCCTTCAAGAATAGAACCTAGTCAAAAGGCTTTCCAGTTGAATTAGCATCGTTCAAATCAAGAACATTTATTCTATATATACCCCAAAGAAAAACGAGTGAATATTCTATATATTGCAGTTCTAGTGCGGTTTCTAGGGAGATTTAGCATATTTGACCGTCATCTAATTTCTTGCTCTGTCAAGCAATTTTCTCATCATGAAAAATGATGCACTCCAATGATTTTTTCATAAATAAATTCGTCCACTAGGCATAAAATCTACAACCTCACATTGAAGGGTAAAGAATATTAAAGCCACGCTTAAAAGAAACCTCCACCTCCTCATGAAACAAAAAACGCGGATACCCGAGACAACTCGAGTATCCGCGTTCTTTATCAAGGACCAGGCCGGGGCTCTAAACCCTCAACCTACCCCTCACGGCAGAAGCCTTAGTCCAGACCACGACCGTACTCATCCAGCGAAACAGCCATAAAGCCGCCGTTGCCGTAAGTGTACACCTCGTTATCCATCTGGAACGCGCTCTGGTAACCACCGAAAGTGTCCAGAGCCTGCATACGCTCAGCAGTAGCCTGGGCGCTGGGCTCAACCTCAATATCGTTGTAACGTGCCAGACCGGTACCGGCGGGAACCAGCTTACCGATGATCACGTTCTCCTTCAGGCCGAGCAGCGGGTCAGTCTTCGCCTCCATAGCAGCCTGAGTCAGGACACGGGTGGTCTCCTGGAAGGAGGCCGCCGACAGCCAGGACTCGGTAGCCAGCGAAGCCTTGGTAATACCCATCATTTCCGGACGGCCAGCTGCGGGCTTCTTACCCTCAACCAGTGCCTTACGGTTAGCAGTCTGGAAAGCAATGTTATCAACCAGCTCACCAGGCAGAAGATCGGTATCACCGGACTCAATCACGGTCACGCGACGCAGCATCTGGCGAACAATAACCTCAACGTGCTTGTCGTGGATTTCCACACCCTGCGACTTGTACACGCCCTGAACCTCGCTCACCAGGTGCTTCTGAGCCTCACGAGGACCACGAATACGCAGAACCTCCTTCGGATCAACAGAACCGGTAGCCAGCTGATCGCCAACCTGAACGTGATCGCCGTTCTGCAGCTTAGAAGCCGCACGACGCAGAACAGTGTAGGACTGGGGCTCGGAACCATCGTCCGGGGTCACCACAATCTTGTAGGACTTCTCGGTATCCTCAATGGTCACGCGACCAGACACCTCAGAAATCGGGGCAACACCCTTGGGGGTACGAGCCTCGAACAGCTCCTGAATACGAGGCAGACCCTGAGTAATATCGTCAGCCGAAGCCACACCACCGGTGTGGAAGGTACGCATGGTCAGCTGGGTACCGGGCTCACCAATCGACTGAGCCGCAATAATACCAACAGCCTCACCAATGTCCACCAGCACGTTCGAAGCCATCGAACGACCGTAGCACAGTGCACACACACCAATAGCGGACTCACAGGTCAGAACCGAACGAACGCGAACATCCTTCACGCCTGCCTTGAAGAGCTTCTCAATGAGCTCATCAGAGACATCGGAACCAGCAGCAGCCAGAACGTTGCCAGCCTCGTCCTTCACGTCAACCGCAAGGGTACGACCGTGAATCGAAGTCTCAACATCCTGGTGCAGACCGCCGTCCTCATCAATCAGAGGCAGAACCAGACCGCGGCGAGTGCCACAGTCGTGCTCGCGAACGATAACGTCCTGCGAAACGTCCACCAGACGACGAGTCAGGTAACCCGAGTTAGCGGTACGCAGCGCAGTATCAGCCAGACCCTTACGTGCACCGTGGGTCGCGATGAAGTACTCCAGAACCGACAGGCCCTCACGGTACGAGGACTTAATCGGGCGAGGCATAATCTCACCCTTCGGGTTCGACACCAGACCACGGATACCCGCAATCTGACGGACCTGCATCCAGTTACCACGTGCACCGGAGGTCACCATACGGTAAATGGTGTTCAGACCACCGTGAGAGCTCAAGTTCTCACGCATAGCCTCTGCAACCACGTCGGTAGCCTCGGTCCAAACCTTAATCAGCTCCTGACGACGCTCTTCGTCATCGATGGTACCGATCTCAAAGTCGTCCTGAATTGCAGCAGCCTGCTTCTCGTAGCGCTCCATAATTGCCGGCTTCTCAGCAGGAGTAGCAATATCAGAAACAGCCACGGTCACGCCCGAACGAGAAGCCCAGTAGAAACCGGAGTTCTTCAGGTTATCCAGAGCACGAGCCACAACATCCATCGGGTAGCGCTCAGCCAGATCGTTAATCAGGCTACCCAGGCCCTTCTTATCTGCCACACCGGAGAACCAGGGGTAATCCTTCGGCAGAGCCTGGTTGAACAGAACCTGACCAACGGTGCAGTCCAGCAGCACGGGGTCGCCAGCCTTGTAACCCTCAGGAGCTTCCCAGCCCTCAGGAGCAACAAACTGGTCACCATCAAGGCGAATCTTCACCTTGGTGTACAGCTCAATCTCGTGACGATCCATCGCCATCAGAGCCTCAGACACCGAGGAGAATGCGTGACCCTCGTTCTTCTGACCATCGCGAGGAGTCGTCAGGTGGAACAGACCAATGATCATATCCTGCGAAGGAACAGCCACAGGGCGGCCATCCGACGGCTTCAGGATGTTGTTCGAGGACAGCATGAGGATACGAGCCTCAGCCTGAGCCTCGGGAGACAGCGGCAGGTGAACTGCCATCTGGTCACCATCGAAGTCAGCGTTGAACGCGGAGCAAACCAGCGGGTGCAACTGAATAGCCTTACCCTCAACCAGCTTCGGCTCAAACGCCTGAATACCGAGGCGGTGCAGGGTAGGTGCACGGTTCAGCAGAACCGGGTGCTCAGCAATAACCTCTTCCAGAACGTCCCAAACCTGCGGGCGGAAACGCTCAACCATACGCTTAGCGCTCTTAATGTTCTGAGCGTGGCTCAGCTCCACCAGACGCTTCATGACGAAGGGCTTGAACAGCTCCAGAGCCATCTGCTTGGGCAGACCACACTGGTGCATCTGCAGCTGAGGACCAACCACAATCACGGAACGACCCGAGTAGTCAACACGCTTACCGAGCAGGTTCTGACGGAAACGGCCCTGCTTACCCTTCAGCATGTCAGACAGAGACTTCAGGGGGCGGTTACCGGGGCCGGTCACCGGGCGACCGCGACGACCGTTATCGAACAGCGAGTCCACAGCTTCCTGCAGCATACGCTTCTCGTTGTTCACGATAATCTCGGGAGCACCCAGCTCCAGCAGACGCTTCAAACGGTTGTTACGGTTAATCACACGACGGTACAGGTCGTTCAGGTCGGAGGTCGCGAAACGGCCACCGTCCAGCTGAACCATCGGGCGCAGTTCCGGCGGAATAACCGGAACAACATCCAGGACCATACCCAGCGGAGAGTTGTTAGTGGTCAGGAAGGCGTTAACAACCTTCAGACGCTTCAGAGCGCGGGTCTTCTTCTGCCCCTTACCGGTCTGAATAATCTCCTTGAGAGCCTCAGCCTCAGCCTCCAGGTCGAAGGACTCCAGACGCTTCTTAATAGCCTCTGCGCCCATAGCGCCCTCAAAGTACAGGCCGTACTTATCAATCATGGAACGGTACAGAGCCTCATCACCCTCAAGGTCAGCGACCTTCAGGTTCTTGAAGCGATCCCACACACGATCCAGGTGCTCAGCCTCACGCTCGTAGCGCTTACGCACCGACGCGAGCTGACGCTCAGCGTTATCGCGCAGCTTACGCTTCTCAGCAGCCTTGCCGCCCTCAGCCTCAATACGAGCCAGCTCCGCCTCAACCTCACGGCTGATAGCGTTCACGTCAGCGTTCAGAGCAGCCTCAAGCTCCTGCTTCTCACGATCGTGAGCAGCCTGCAGCATCGGCAGATCCTCGTGACGAGCCTCCTCGTCAACCTTAGTGATCATGTACGCAGCGAAGTAAATGACCTTCTCCAGGTCCTTCGGAGCCAGATCCAGCAGGTAACCCAGGCGGGAAGGAACACCCTTGAAGTACCAAATGTGGGTAACAGGAGCAGCCAGCTCAATGTGACCCATACGCTCACGACGTACCTTAGAGCGGGTCACCTCAACACCACAGCGCTCACACACAATGCCCTTGAAGCGCACGCGCTTGTACTTACCGCAGTAGCACTCCCAGTCCTTGGTGGGGCCGAAGATACGCTCGTCGAAGAGGCCGTCCTTCTCGGGCTTCAGGGTACGGTAGTTGATGGTCTCGGGCTTCTTAACCTCACCAAAGGACCAACGACGGATGTCGTCGGCGGTGGCGAGGCCAATTCGCATCAAACCAAGCGAAGATTCGTTGGACATATCGGTCCTAATCTCTTTCTGTAAGTTTCTGAAGACTTGGGTTAGCGGGCGGGAACCCCACAACGCACGCGAGCGCATGCGGGGTTCCCCACCCTAGAAGGAGGCGGTGCTTATGCCTCGTCGACGGAGCTAGGCTCGTCGTGGGTCAGGCTCACGCCCATATCTTCTGCTGCCCGGAAGCCTTCTTCCTCCGAGTCGCTCATCTCAATAATCTTGCCGTCGGTGGAGAGTACCTCGACGTTCAGGCACAGAGACTGCATTTCCTTGATAAGAACCTTGAAGGATTCGGGGATACCCGGCTCGGGGATGTTCTCGCCCTTCACGATAGCCTCGTAAACCTTCACACGGCCCGCCACGTCATCGGACTTGACGGTCAGGATTTCCTGCAGGGTGTATGCAGCGCCGTATGCTTCCAGCGCCCACACTTCCATCTCACCGAAGCGCTGACCACCGAACTGCGCCTTACCACCCAGAGGCTGCTGGGTAATCATCGAGTACGGACCGGTGGAACGAGCGTGAATCTTGTCATCCACCAGGTGGTGCAGCTTCAGGATGTACTGGTAACCAACCGAAATCGGGTCCGGGAACGGCTCACCGGAACGGCCGTCAATCAGACGTGCCTTACCGGAACGGTTGATCAGACGGTCACCATCGCGGTTCGGGTTCGAGTGGTCCATAAGGTCGAACAGTTCGTCCTCGTGGGCACCGTCGAACACCGGGGTTGCGAGGCGGGTCGGGCCGGATTCCTTCGGGAAGTTCGGCATGTGTTTAAGCCACTCGGGCTCGCCCTCAATCTTCCAACCCTGCTTAGCCAGCCAACCGGTGTGGACTTCCAGAACCTGACCAATGTTCATACGACCGGGCACGCCCAGCGGGTTCAGGATGACGTCCACGGGGGTACCGTCTTCCAGGAAGGGCATATCCTCGATCGGCAGGATCTTGGAAATAACACCCTTGTTACCGTGGCGGCCTGCAAGCTTGTCGCCGTCGGTAATCTTACGCTTCTGAGCCACGTACACGCGGACCAGCTGGTTCACGCCCGGGGGCAGATCGTCCTCATCGTTGTTCTCGCGGTCGAAGATACGGATACCGATGACGGTACCGGACTCGCCGTGAGGAACCTTCAGGGAGGTGTCGCGAACCTCGCGAGACTTCTCGCCGAAGATTGCGCGCAGCAGGCGTTCCTCGGGGGTCAGCTCGGTCTCGCCCTTGGGGGTGACCTTACCGACGAGGATGTCGCCAGCCTCAACCTCAGCACCGATGTGGATGATGCCGCGCTCGTCCAGAGCCGAGAGAACATCCTCGGACACGTTCGGAATGTCGCGGGTAATCTCCTCGGGGCCCAGCTTGGTGTCGCGGGCGTCAATCTCGTGCTCCTCAATGTGAATCGAGGTCAGCACGTCCTCAGAAACCATGCGCTGGGAGAGGATGATTGCATCCTCGTAGTTCAGGCCTTCCCACGGCATGTATGCCACGAGCAGGTTCTTACCCAGTGCCAGCTCGCCGCCGTCGGTGGAGGGGCCATCAGCAATAACGTCGCGGTACTCGACGCGCTGGCCTTCCTTCACCACAACGCGCTGGTTGTAGCAGTTACCCGGGTTCGAGCGGGAGAACTTCATGATCGGGTAGGTGGATACAGAGCCGTCGTCGTTACGGACGATAACGGTCTTAGCGTCCACGGAGGAAACCACACCGGGCTTCTTCGCGAGCACGGAGTCACCGGAGTCCAGTGCTGCGTACTTCTCCATACCGGTACCAACCACGGGAGCCTCAGACTCCAGCAGGGGCACAGCCTGACGCTGCATGTTAGCACCCATCAGTGCTCGGTTAGCGTCGTCGTGCTCCAGGTAAGGAATCAGAGCGGTAGCAACAGACACCATCTGGCGCGGGGAGACGTCCATGTACTGAACGGCGCCGGGAGCAACCAGAACAGCTTCGCCAGAACCATCGCCCGCGCGGCAGAGAACCTCGTTCTCAGCGAAGGTGCGGTCAGCGTTCAGCGGTGCATTTGCCTGTGCGATAACAACAGACTTCTCGTCGTCAGCGGTCAGGTAGCGGACCTCATCGGTCACGCGGCCGTCAGTCACCACGCGGTAGGGGGTCTCAATGAAACCGAAGGAGTTGATACGACCGTAGGTTGCCAGCGAACCGATCAGACCAATGTTCGGGCCTTCAGGGGTTTCAATGGGGCACATACGACCGTAGTGCGAGGGGTGGACGTCTCGAACTTCCATGCCTGCACGGTCACGGGACAGACCGCCCGGACCCAGTGCGGACAGACGACGCTTGTGGGTCAGACCTGCCAGCGGGTTGTTCTGGTCCATGAACTGGGACAGCTGAGAAGTACCGAAGAACTCCTTGATAGCCGCCACGACGGGGCGGATGTTCACCAGGGACTGCGGGGTGATAGCGTCCACGTCCTGGGTGGTCATGCGCTCGCGAACCACGCGCTCCATACGGGACAGACCGGTACGGATCTGGTTCTCAATCAGCTCGCCCACAGTGCGGATACGACGGTTACCGAAGTGGTCGATGTCGTCGATATCAATCTTGAGGGAGATCTCCTCGCCGTCACAGACGCCGGGGATGCTAGTCTCGCCTGCGTGCAGAGCGCAGAGGTAACGAATCATCTGAGCGATGTCGTCCTGGCTCAGAACGGAAGCCTCGGGGGAATCCATGGGAACGTCCACACCGAGCTTACGGTTCAGCTTGTAACGGCCAACCTTCGCCAGGTCATAGCGGCGCGGGGTGAAGTACATGTTGTCCAGCAGAGCCTGGGCAGCTTCAACCGTCGGGGGTTCGCCCGGACGCAGCTTGCGGTAGATGTCCAGCAGAGCCTCGTCGCGGTCCTTGACGGAGTCCTTCTCCAGGGTTGCGCGGATGGAGTCGTACTGACCGAACTCAGCCAGAATCTTAGACTCGGTCCAGCCCAGAGCCTTCAGCAGAACAGTCACGGACTGCTTACGCTTGCGGTCCAGACGCACGCCAACCTGGTCGCGCTTATCAATCTCAAGCTCGAACCATGCGCCGCGGGAAGGAATCACGCGGGCAGAGTAAATGTCCTTATCGGAGGTACGGTCCGGAGCCTTCTCGAAGTAAGCACCGGGGGAACGCACCAGCTGAGAAACGACCACACGCTCAGTACCGTTAATAACGAAGGTACCGGCCTCGGTCATCAGGGGGAAGTCACCCATGAACAGGGTCTGCTGCTTGACCTCGCCGGTAGCGAGGTTCATGAATTCAGCCTTAATGTACAGCGGAGCCGAGTAGGTTGCGTCGCGGTCCTTGCACTCCTCAACAGAGTACTTGGGGTCAGCAAACTCAGGCTCAGAGAAGGAGAGCTGCATAGTCTCCTGGAAGTCACGAATCGGGGAGATTTCTTCAAAAATCTCAGCCAGACCGGACTGAGCGGGGACAGAAGTGTCACCAGCAGCCTGCGCCTTCTCCAGACGCTCCGCCCAGCGCTCGTTACCAACGAGGCGGTCGAAGCTATCGGTCTGGATAGCAAGCAGGTTGGGAACCTTCAGCGGTTCGTTAATCTTCGCGAATGAAATTCGGCGCGAGACGTTCTCTGCGCCGTTAGCGGCGTCATGGTTAGAGGTGCTCGAAGCGACCAAAATGGGGATCCTTCCACAGACATGTCTGTTAGCAATCAGCCTCCCGGCGACATTACCGGCGACACGACAACCTCAGCCCCCGAATAAAACGGTGCTCGAAGCTATAGAGTCGGACGGAAAAACGTCACCTTCAGCCCGTGCCCACCGCTATATGAAGGCACAAAGGTTAGGGAAAGCGTAAATACTAACGATACAGGAAGAAATCCCTTCTGTCTACCACACCCTCATCAGGAGTGCAAACCTGCCACAGCGTGCACCTAGCATTCCACCACGTTCACAGCCAAACCACCCATGGACGTCTCCTTATAGCGGTGAGACATATCCAAACCGGTCTGACGCATCGTCTCAATCACCTGATCCAACGACACACGGTGCGTACCATCACCACGCAACGCCATACGAGCCGCCGTCACAGCATTCGACGCAGCCATCGCATTACGCTCAATACAGGGAATCTGCACCAAACCACCCACCGGGTCACACGTCAGACCCAGGTTGTGTTCCATCGCAATCTCAGCCGCATTCTCAACCTGCTCGGGAGTACCACCCATCACCTGCGCCAAACCAGCAGCAGCCATCGAGGAGGCACTGCCCACCTCACCCTGGCAACCCACCTCAGCACCAGAAATCGACGCGCGCTTCTTATACAGCACACCCACAGCAGCAGACGCCAAGAAGAAATCAACAACCGCCTGATCACGAGCAGCCTGACCGCAATGGCGAATACCCTGCGTGTAATTCATCGCGTAATGCAACACTGCAGGAATAATACCCGCAGCACCATTCGTCGGAGCAGTCACCACACGGCCGCCAAAAGCGTTCTCCTCATTGACCGCCAAAGCAATCAGGTTCACCCAGTCAATAGCGAACTCAGGAGACTTCGAAGGATCCTCCACCATCAAATCGCGATGCCACGCACCCGCACGGCAACGCACCTTCAGAGGCCCCGGCAAATAACCCACACGCGCCAGAGAAGAGCCAATGCACTCCTTCATCACACGGTAGATATGCAAGATGCCATCACGGACCTCCTGCTCAGAACGCAGAGAACACTCATTCGCCATCTTCAACTGCGCAATCGACAGACCAGACTCATTCGCCATCTCCAGCAGCTCAGCAGCCGAACCAAACGGATACGGAGGGTTCATCAGCGACGCACAACCGGTCGCCTCCTCATCACCCTCAACAATGAAGCCACCACCAATCGAATAGTAAGTGCGCTCCAACAGCAACTGCTCACCCGCAAACGCCGCAATCTTCATACCGTTCGTATGGCGCGGAAGAACCGTCAACGGACGCAGAGTCATATCCAGCTCACGGTAATTCACCACCGGGCCGTACACCTTCTGCTCCTCACCACCGGGCGCACTCACACCGTAAGCAGAGGAGGGGTAACCCGCCAGAGGCAACGTGCCATCCACGCTATTACGCTCAATCATCGCCTCAGAATCAGCGATATTAATCGTCTCCGGAACAAAACCACACAGACCCTTCAACGCAGCGCTCATCGTGCCGTGACCAGCGCCCGTAGCCGCCAACGAACCATACAGATCAACATGTACGCCCGTCACACGGTCCAACAGGCCCTCATCAATCAGCTCCGCCACAAAACGGTTCGAAGCGCGCATCGGCCCCACGGTATGCGAGCTCGAAGGACCCACACCAACGCTGAACATCTCAAAAACACTGATGTCATACGGCAGAGCCTCTGCCTTCTTCTGGGCGCTGCTGGGCGCGCTCTGGTTAATAGCCACGTTCTGTCCTTCAAATAAATAATGTCTGTGCACCGCACCAAAAGATACGCGCCCCTCAACGGAGGAACCACACATCAACCTGCGGTCTATAAGTGCGGACAATCACCCTTGACTGGCCGCTCTAATCCTAACGCACTTCAGAACCAGCACAAACTAAGGCTCAGAACACCTCATACACTCCCCCACCACTCAACGCCCACCTCACGGCGCAGAAAAGGCGCCGTGCCCACACAGGACACGACGCCTCTACCCTACAGATTACCTGCAGAAAAACTCTTACTTCTCACGCTTGTAGAACGGCAGAGCCACAACATCAAACGGAGCACGCTTACCGCGGATATCAACATCCACAGTAGAACCAACCTCAGAGAATTCACGGTTCACCAGCGCCATAGCAATCGGGAAGCCCAGAGTCGGGGAAGGAATACCGGAGGTAACCTCACCAATCTCATTGCCCTCAGCATCCACCAGCTTAGAACCGGCACGAGCAGGACGCTTCGCCTGAGCCTTCAAACCAACCAGGATGCGCTTCGACTCGCTCTTAGCCAGCTCAGTCAGAGCCTCACGACCAACGAAGTCAGCTGCCTTCTTCTCCAGAGCAATCTCAACCAGACGGCCCAGACCGGACTCAAACGGAGTAATCTCAAGACCCAGCTCATGACCGTACAGCGGCATACCAGCCTCAAGACGCAGGGAGTCACGAGAAGCCAGACCGGCAGGAATCATACCGAAAGGCTCACCAGCAGCAGCCAGCTTATCCCACAGCTCAACAGCGTTCTCATTCGGAACGAACAGCTCGAAGCCGTCCTCACCGGTGTAACCGGTACGAGCCAGCAGAACATCAACACCGGCAACAGTCAGCGGCACCGAAGCGTAGTACTTCAGCTCGCGGACAGCCTCCTCATCAGAAACACCAGCAGCCAGCAGAATCTCCTCAGCACGAGGACCCTGAACAGCCACCAGGGAAGTCTGCTCCGACTCGTTCACGAACTCAACGTTGAAATCGCCCAGGCGCTCGCTCATCGCAGCGAAGTCAGTGTCAATGTTCGAAGCGTTCGGAACGACCATGAACTCCTCATCGCCCAGACGGTAAGTAATCAGGTCGTCAATCACGCCGCCCTTGTCGTTGACCAGGATCGAGTACTTTGCCTTACCGACCTTCAGGATGGACATGTTCGACACCAGAGCGTAATCCAGGAACGCGCCCGCATCCGGACCGGTCACACGGAACTCACCCATGTGGGACAGGTCGAAAATACCGGCACGAGTACGGACCGCCTCATGCTCAGCAACATCATTAGCGTACTTCAGGGGCATATCCCAGCCGCCGAAGTCGGTGAAAGAAGCGCCAAGCTTCTCGTGGACAGAGTACAGAGAGGTCTTCTTGGGGGACATTAGATTCTCCTCACGCACAGCCTTGTGCTGTTATCGTTCAATCGTCGTAGATTTAGTTCACCCCCACAGACACGAGATACGCTGCGGAGGCGATCCCCACCCGCCCCCAGGAACCTGAGGACGGGTGAGGCAGGTAGACCGCTACAGCCTACCCAGGAGCGTTACAGGCTCCTTATGCTTCCAGGTCGAAAGCCTCCATCGGGGGGCATTCGCACACGAAGTTACGGTCACCGCCAGCGCCATCAATACGACCCACCGAAGTGAAGTACTTATTAGCGCGCAGGCTCGGGACAGGGAAAGCTGCCTGAGTACGGCTGTAGGGGCGATCCCACTCATCAGCGCTCACCACATCAACGGTGTGCGGTGCGTTGCGTAGAACCGAATCCTCCACAGCGACCTTGCCCTCAGCCACCTCGATAATCTCATCGTAGATGGTCTCCATTGCCTCAATGAAGCGGTCCAGCTCTTCCTTCGACTCAGACTCAGTCGGCTCAACCATCAGGGTGCCCGGAACCGGGAACGCCAGGGTCGGAGCGTGGAAGCCGAAGTCCATCAGACGCTTGCAGACATCCTCAGCAGTCACGTGAGACTGATCGGTCAGCTGACGCAGGTCCAGGATGCACTCGTGAGCGACCAGACCGCCGGGGCCGGTGTACAGCACCGGGTACTTGTCGTTGAGCTTCTTCGCAATGTAGTTAGCGTTCAGAACCGCGTACTGCGAAGAGTCCTTCAGACCCTGAGCACCAGTCATCGCAATGTACATCCAGCTAATCGGCAGAACACCAGCAGAACCGAAGAACGCCTGCGAAATCGGCAGTGCAGCATCGTTGGGGAGCTTACCTTCAGCATCAGCGCGGTATGCGTCACCGGGCAGGAACTTCGCCAAGTGCTCACGAACAGCCAGCGGGCCAACACCGGGGCCGCCACCACCGTGAGGAATGGAGAAGGTCTTGTGCAGGTTCAGGTGCGAAACGTCGCCGCCGAACTTACCGGGCTGAGCGAAGCCCATCTGAGCGTTCAGGTTCGCGCCATCCAGGTACACCTGGCCGCCAGCCTCGTGAACCAGCTGGCAAACCTCAGCAACCTGCTCCTCAAACACACCGTGAGTGGAAGGGTAGGTAATCATGATGCCGGCAACCTTGGGGCCGTACTTCTCAATCTTTGCCTTCAGGTCGTCAACATCAATCGAACCGTCAGCCGCAGTTGCCACACCGGCAACCTTCAGACCAGCCAGAGCAGCAGATGCCGCGTTGGTGCCGTGAGCAGACAGCGGAATCAGGACGGTATCGCGCTCGTGGTCACCGTTAGCCTCATGGAAGGAACGGATAGCGCGCAGACCAGCGTACTCACCGGTCGCACCCGAGTTCGGCTGCAGCGAGATAGCATCGTAACCGGTAATAGCAACCAGCCACTCGCTCAAATCCTTAATCAGCTCGTGCCAGCCCTCAGCCTGATTCTCCGGGACCAGCGGGTGGATGTTCGCGAACTCAGGCCAGGAGATGGGCTCCATCTCAGCGGCCGCGTTCAGCTTCATAGTGCACGAACCCAGCGGAATCATGGTGCGGTCAAGTGCCAGATCCTTGTCAGCGAGGTGACGCAGGTAGCGCATCATCTCGGTCTCGGAACGGTACTTGTGGAAAATCGGGTGCTGCATGTACTCATCGGTACGCAGCAGCTCAGCAGGCAGATCGTACTGTGCATCTGCCTCGCCCAGGGTGCCGCCCAGAGCCTCGACCAGGCCCTTGAGCAGTTCCTCACCGTGAGACTCACCCACGGAAATACCGACGCGGTTCTCGTCGAAGCGGCGGATGTTCACGCCAGCTTCCAGAGCCTTCGCAACCAGCTCGTCAGCACGGCCAGCAGCCTCCACCACGACGGTGTCGAAGAAAGTATCGTGAGCGATACCGTAGCCCGCAGCCTTCAGCGCGGTAGCAACACGAGCGGCGTTAGTGTGCAGGCGGTTCGCGATAGCGCGCAGACCCTCAGGACCGTGGTACATCGCGTAAGCGCCAGCAACAATCGCCAGCAGAGCCTGAGCAGTACAAATGTTGGAAGTAGCCTTCTCACGGCGGATGTGCTGCTCGCGAGTCTGCAGAGCCAGACGGTACGCAGGCTTACCAGCCGAATCCTTAGAAACACCCACCAGACGGCCAGGCATGGTACGCTCCATGCCCTTGTGAACAGCCATGTACGCAGCGTGGGGGCCACCGAAGAAGAAGGGCAGACCGAAACGCTGAGTGTTACCCACAGCGATATCAGCACCCAGCTCACCCGGAGACTTCAGCAGGGTCAGAGCCAACAGGTCAGCGACCACAGTGACCAGGGCGTTACGCTCCTTAGCGGCCTTAATCAGCGGCTCAATATCGCGAATATCGCCTTCATTGCCGGGGTACGCCAGGACGATACCGTACAGGTCGCCCTCGGGCAGACCCTCAGAGAAATCAGTAATGACGAAGGGAATGCCGAGCATCTCTGCACGGCCGCGAGTCACCGAAATAACCTGAGGCAGGCAACGGGAGTCAATCGCGAAGAAGCCATTCTTCACCTTGCGGTTCGCACGGTGCATCATGACAGCTGCCTCAGCTACTGCGGATGCCTCATCCAGCAGGGAGGAGTTTGCAATCTCCAGGCCGGTCAGCTCCATCACGGTGTTCTGGAAGTTCAGCAGAGCCTCCAGACGGCCCTGAGAAATCTCAGCCTGGTACGGGGTGTAAGAAGTGTAGAAACCGGGGTTTTCCAGAATGTTACGGCGCAGAACCGCGGGAGTTACTGCATCGTAGTATCCGGCACCAATCATCTGGGCGAGAACCTTATTCTTCGCAGCATAGCCGGCAATCTTTGCCTGAGCCTCATGCTCCGACAGCGGAGCAGGCAACTGCAATTCGCCGTCAAGGCGAATCTGGGAGGGGACGACAGCGTCCATCAGCGCATCCAGGGAAGAGTATCCCAGGGTTTCGAGCATCTGCTCTGCGTCTGCGGAACGGGGGCCGAGATGACGATCAATAAAGGACATAGGATTCTCCTATTGGTCGGCGCAAACCGTAGAGGGGTCACGTCGCGCTATTGCGACGAGTCGAACATCTTAAGTGTCCCACATCTCCATGAAGTTTTGCCACCTTTATCAGCATTCGACATGCCAGAATATCAAGCTCTTCGCTACCCCAAATCCCACCCTCTACTAGCTGAAAAACAGCAAAAATACGCAAAGCCCGGCTCGTCCTCTCCGAAGAGAAAACGAGCCGGGCTCAGTCAAAGCAAACTTCACATACACCCTGCAGAAGGATGTACTAGAAGAACCTACTTAGCGTGGTTGGGCTTGCCACCGTGCGGCACCAGGAATGCCGACAGGAAAGCCAGAGCCGCAGTCACAGCCAGCAGCATCAGACCGATGAAGTAGTTGTTCTCAGCCTGGTTGTAGGTTGCACCCATCACCAGCGGCGGGAAGAAACCACCCAGAGCGCCAGCAGCAGCAACCACACCGGACACCGCACCAACGTTCTTCGGATCAGCCGCACGAGCCACCCAGCCGAAGACCGAGCCGTGGCCCAGACCCAGAAGAGCAGCCATCAGGATGAAAACAGCACCATACACGTGCTCAGCATCAGGCTGGAACGCGGTAATAACTGCCAGGATCACCACACCACCCAGGGAGATGAGGGTGATAATCTTCGGACCGAACTTATCAGCCAGCACACCACCGAAGGGACGAGCAATCACAGCAGCAACCGCAAAGCCAGCCGCACGCATACCAGCGTCGTTAGCGTTGAAGTTGTAGATGTTGCTCAGGTAAGTAGGCAGGTAGTTCGAGAATGCCACGAACGCACCGAACACAACAGCGTAGAGGAAGCACAGCTGCCAAGTGGTCTTCACCTTGAATGCCTGAACAATCTTCGGCATCAGCGGAGTAACCTCACGGCCGATGGTTGCCGGGGAATCCTTCAAGAAGAAGAAAGAGATAGCAGCGGTTACAGCACAGATAACAGCAATCAGAACGTGAGTCTGGAAGTAACCAATACCCTGCACCAGGCGGGGGGTAGCGAATGCAGAAATTGCAGTACCCACCATGCCGGCACCGAACACACCGGTCGCAAAACCCTTCTTGGAAGCGTCATACCATGCGGAACTGAAGGGAATACCCACAGCGAACACGGTACCCGCAATACCCAGGAAGAACGCCACAACAAGCAGCATGGGCAGCGAGTTCATCTGACCAGCAACACCAACCAGGAAGACCAGGGGTGCGCTAATCGCCAGAACAGCGGTGAACATAATACGACCACCGTAGCGGTCAGTCAGACCACCAACGGGAATACGGCCGATAGCGCCGATGAAAATCGGCATAGCAACCAGAAGGCTGGTCATACCAGCGTCCAGGTGCATCTGCTTTGCGTACATCTTGGCCAGCGGGCCAACAACGGTCCACGCCCAGAAACCAATGGTCGAGGCGAAGGTTGCAAGCAGAACGTTACGGAGCTGACCATTCTTCAGGTCGTAGCTCGGTGCAGCAGGGGTGCTCATATTTCCTCTTTTGCAATATGGATATGTGTATTAGCGGTCGGCGCGCTCACGCGGGAGAGTACCAACCGGATCCCAACCTCGACGTGCACCAACACGCTGGCCGCCACGAGAGCGGTACACGGTGTAGGGGCGGAAGAGGTAGTGCAGAGGCACAGTCAGTGCATGCACCAGGCGGGTAAACGGCCAAATGATGAACAGAACCATAGCCACCACGATGTGAATCTTGAAAGCCACAGGAATATTCACCATCAGAGCCACCTCAGGGTGGAAGTAGAACAGCGAACGGAACCACACAGAAATGGTCTCACGGTAGTTGAAGTGAACCTCGTGACCATTCACCGGAGGCAAACCACCCGAGGGGTTCACTGCCGAAATTAGAGTAGCCGCAGTACCGGCGAGAATCACCAGAACCAAAACGACATACATGAAAACGTCATTACGAGTGGTAGCCGAACGCACACGAGAGTTCGAAACACGGCGACCAATCAGAACAAACATACCAACAATGGTTGCGACCGCAGCAACAGAACCGCCAGCCAGCGCCACAATGTGGTAAGTGTCCTCCGAAATGACCAGGTCGGTGAATGCCTTAGGCACCAGCAGACCACCAACGTGGCCAAGGAAAACGGCCGCAAGACCGTAATGGAACAGGGGCGAAGCGATGCGCAACAGCTTCGATTCATAGACCTGGGACGAGCGGGTAGTCCATCCGAACTGGTCAGTACGGTAACGCCAAATGGTGCCACCAATCAGAATGACCAGTGCAACATAGGGCAGAACGCCCCACAGCAGGATGTCAACAATACCCGGATCGGCTACAGCCTGTGCAGCATGTCCTGCGTTCTCAGAAGCAAGTACGTACACGTGTTGTCTCCTCACAAGGGATAAAACTAGTTAGAACGAGCCGAAGCCTGCTGGAGCAGCTGATGATCAGCGTAGCCATTCAGGCCAACAGTCTCGACGGGAGGGCCGTAGCCAGCCATCTTCTGGACCTCCTCCTGAGTCTGCGGAGAGACGCCAGGAAGGGTATCGCAGATGCTCTGCAACAACCCGTAGTGGGGCAGATTTCCGTCCTTCATGGACAGACGAAGAAGCTCAAGGGACGGACGGTACGCCTGCAAAGCGGAACGTCCCTTACGGCGATCCACCAACGCACAGAACTCCAGCACCAGCGGCAGGTAGTCCGGAAGTTCACCATTCAAAACGGTCAACATACCGGAGTCGCGGTACATCTGCTTAAAACGCAGGAGCGTCTCACCACGGCGGCGGGTATCACCATCGGTCCAGTAGGACAGATGCAGAGAATGACGACGTGAAAGGTCGTACTCCTGCACGTACTCGGACTGCACATCCTCCAGGTCCTTAGAAGTCAGCCACTGCTGAACCGCATCAACGGCAGCAATGAAAGCCTCATCCTGGGTGGAAGCGGTAATCTCCACCAGTTCAGGCAGAACCTTCAGAGTCTCCTCATCGGGGTAGCCCAGGAGCATACCGCTCACCTGGTAAATCACCGAGTCCTTATCCTCGCCGGGACCGTAATCGATATCAAACGGGTTCTCCGGCTGAGCCGGCTCCGAGACAGTAGCCTCGGAACCGGCCTTGCCCATGAGCTTGGAAAAGAATCCAGCCACTTATTACTTCTTTCCGGTGGTATTCGGGAAGAGGCCGTCAGGACGGGAAGAACCGTCCCAGCTGAACAAGCTGACCTTGTTGTTAGCCTCGTAGACACCGGTGGACACGGGGGTCGGGCGACCCTCCATGTCGTTGAACGCATCGCCGTACATGCCGGGTCCGCCATCCACGCTCAGGGAGCAGCCCATTTCCTCAAGGTTGTGGGCGTCTTCCATGTGAGCCTTCGGAATGACGTAACGCTCGTTGTACTTAGCGATAGCCATCAGGCGGTACATCTCGTACACCTGCTGACCAGTCATGCCAACTGCCTGAGCAATCTCCTCGTTGCCTTCGCCACCGAGGTTGATGTCACGCATGTACGAACGCATCGCAGCCAGGCGGCGCAGAACGTTAGTAACAACCTCAGTGTCACCAGCGGTGAACAGCTCAGCCAGGTACTCAACCGGAATACGGAGAGACTCAATAGCGCCGAACAGGTTGTTGCTGTTCTCTGCATCGTGGCCCTGCTCCTTGAGCAGGTCAACAATCGGAGACAGCGGCGGCACGTACCAAACCATCGGCATGGTGCGGTACTCGGGGTGCAGGGGCAGAGCCACCTTCCACTCCTTCGCCAGCTTGTACACGGGCGACTTCTGAGCTGCAGTAATCCACGCATCGGGGATGTCGTTCTTACGAGCCTGCTCAATCACAGCCGGATCCGAAGGATCAAGCATCAGCGACAGCTGAGCCTCGTAGAGATCCTTCTCATCCTCGACCGAAGCAGCCTCAGTCACGCGGTCTGCATCGTAGAGGAAGATACCGATGTAGCGCATACGACCAACACAGGTCTCAGCACACACGGTCGGAATACCAGCCTCAATACGGGGGTAGCAGAAGGTACACTTCTCAGCCTTACCCGTCTTGTGGTTGAAGTACACCTTCTTGTAGGGGCAGCCGGTGATGCACTGACGCCAACCGCGGCAACGGTCCTGGTCAACCAGAACGATACCGTCCTCAGCGCGCTTGTAGATAGCGCCGGAGGGGCAAGAAGCCATGCAGGAGGGGTTCAAGCAGTGCTCACAAATACGAGGCAGGTAGAACATGAAGGTCTGCTCGAACTCGAACTTAATCTTGTCCTCTGCCTTCTTGCGAACCTTCTCAACCAGCGGGTCCAGGTGACCGTACTCGGTCGCACCAGCCAGGTTGTCGTCCCAGTTCATACCCCACTCGACCTTGGTGTCCTCACCGGTGATGAGGGAGACCGGCTTAGCAGCCGGGAAGTCATCACCCAGAGGAGCACTGGTCAGGTTCTGGTAATCGTAGGTCCAGGGCTCGTAGTAGTCGTTCAGCTCGGGCTGAATCGGGGAAGCGAAGATCGTGAAGAGCTTCTGGAAGCGGTTACCGCTCTTGAGCTCCAGACGACCGCGCTTGTTCAGCACCCAGCCGCCCTTCCACTTCTCCTGATCCTCGTAACGGCGGGGGTAACCCTGGCCGGGACGAGTCTCAACGTTGTTGAACCAGACGTACTCGGTACCGGCTCGGTTCGTCCATGCCTGCTTACAGGTCACGGAGCAGGTGTGGCAGCCGATGCACTTATCGAGCGCCATCACCATAGCAACTTGTGCCATAACGCGCATTAGAAAGTTACCTCCTGGGACTTACGGCGACGGATGTACGAGACGATGTCTCGCTGGTTACCGGTCGGTCCAAGATAGTTGAAGGCGAACGCCTGGTGAGCGTAGCCACCAATCATGTGGGTGGGCTTCAGAAGAATACGGGTCACCGAGTTGTGAATACCACCGCGCTTACCGGTGACTTCAGACTTCGGGCTAACCATACGCTCCTGAGCGTGGTAGACGTAGCAAACGCCCTCGGGCATACGGTGCGAAACAACCGCACGGCCGACGAAGACACCATTGGTGTTCACACACTCAATCCACTCGCCATCCTTGACGCCAATCTTCTCAGCGTCCTGCGGGCTCATCCATGCAGTCGGACCGCCACGGAACATGCTCAGCATGTAGTGGTTATCGAAGTACTGCGAGTGAATTGCCCACTTGTTGTGCGGGGTCAGGTAGCGAACAGCAACCGAAACACCATCGGTAGTACCGAGCTCAGGCTCGTTGTACAGGCCGGTCATATCCAGCGGCGGACGGTAAATCGGCAGAGCCTCGCCCATTTCGTGCATCCAGTCGTGGTCGAGGAAGAAGTGCATACGGCCGGTCAGGGTGTGGAACGGCTTCTTCTTCTCGATGTTGACGGTGAACGGAGCGTAACGGCGACCACCGGTCTCCGAACCGGACCACTCGGGGGAGGTCATCACGGGCTGCGGTGCGGCCTGGGTCATGGGGAAGGTGATACGACGTTCCTCGTTACCTTCTGCCAGGTCCATCAGGTGCAGACCGGTCTGCTTCTCAAGCTCCTTGAAGCCCTTGACAGCGACCTCACCGTTGGAGGTACCGGAAATCATGAGGATTGCTTCAGAAATCTTCACGTCGGTATCCAGTGCCGGACGGCCTGCGCCCTTACCGGAGTCCATCACACCGAATTCCTTAGCCATCTTCGCGACTTCGTCCTTCAGGTCGTAAGTGATGAACTTGGTGGTTGCACCGAGCTTATCGAACAGCGGGCCAACGGTGGTGTACATGTCGTACAGTGCGCCGTAGTCGCGCTCGACGGTGACGAAGTTCGGCATGTTCTTGCCGGGTACGCCCACCATACCGGGGGTGTTCTTCCAGTCGGGTGCGTGACCGCCGGGCTGAGCAATCTGGCCGGGGGTGTCGTGCAACAGCGGGACCGAAACGATGTCCTTACGGACGCCGAGGTGCTTCTTAGCCAGGCGGCTGAACTCAAACGCCAGTGCCTTGAAGGTCTCGTGGTCGGTCTTTGCCTCCCACGGCGGGTCAATTGCCGGGGAGAATGCGTGCAGGAACGGGTGCATATCGGTCGAGGAGATATCGTGCTTCTCGTACCAGGTAGCAGTCGGCAGAACGATGTCAGACAGCAGGGTCGTGGAGGTCATACGGAAGTCCGAGGTGACCAGCAAATCCAGCTTGCCCTGAGGCGCGTCCTCAACCCACTTCACTTCGTTCGGCAGCTTCTCCGAGTCGGAGCCCTGGACGTTGTCCATGCTACCGACCAGGTGCTTCAGGAAGTAGCTCTCACCCTTAGCGGAGGAACCGAACAGGTTCGAACGCCACAGGGTCAGGGTACGAGGCCAGTTGACGGGGTTGTCAACGTCCTCAACGGAGAACTCCAGGTCACCGGAGTTCAGGCGCTGTGCAATGTAGTCCGCGTTCGAGGAAGCCTCGCCGCGTGCCACTGCCTGCTCTGCCTTGTCTGCCAGATCCAGCGAGTTCTCGGGGAACTGCGGGTAGAACGGCATCCAGCCCATACGGGTAGAACGTGCCACAACGTCAGCAGTGTGAACGTCGCGCAGCTCGCCCTTAGCCAGCGGGGACTGCAGGTAGTCGGTGGAGTATGCGTCCTGACGGAACTGGTCAGTGTGCATGTACCAGAAGCCGGTACCGATCATGTGACGCGGCGGGCGGCTCCAGTCCAGAGCGTTCGCAATGTTGGTCAGACCGGTCAGAGGACGTGCCTTCTCCTGGCCCACGTAGTGAGCCCAACCGCCACCGTTACGGCCCTGGCAACCGGTCAGGTTCAGCAGAGCGAGGATAGCGCGGTAGGTGGTGTCAGCGTGGTACCACTGGCAAATACCTGCACCGAAGATGACCATGGAGCGACCGCCGGAATCAAGGGCGCTCTTGGCGAACTCGCGGGCAACGCGAATAACAGCCTCGGCGGGGACAGAAGTAATCTGCTCCTGCCATGCCGGGGTGTTCTGAACGTTCCAGTCCTCATAGTCCTTAGCCCAGGTACCGGGCAGACCCTCACGGCCCACACCGTACTGTGCCAGCATGATGTCGAAGACGGTAGTAACTTCGTGACCATCAACGTAGGTTACGGGCACGCCGCGGGTAATGACGTCGCCGTGGCCCTTCGGGTTGTCGAAGGTCGGCATCTTGATCTCTGCAGCTGCAGTCTGGCCCTGGGGCAGGTCGCGAATCGACAGGATCGGCTTACGGCCCTGCAGGTCCAGGTTCCACTTGCCCTGGTCTTCCTGAGCGTAACGGTGACCCATGGTGCCGTTGGGCACGAAGACCTCACCGGTCTCGCGGTCCATCAGGACGGGCTTGAAGTCAGCGTTAGCCTGCTCAGCCTCGCCAGCGAGCTTAGCTGCGGTCAGGAACTTGGAGGGAACCTTAATGCCGTCTTCGCGGGTTTCCAGGGTGACCAGGAAGGGAAGGTCGGTGTAGGTTACAGAGAAGTCCTCAAAGAACTCGACACGCTGGTCGACGTAGTTCTCCTTGAGGATGACGTGACCCATTGCCATTGCCAGAGCCGCGTCAGTACCTGCCTGTGCGGGCAGCCACTCGTCAGCGAACTTGGTGTTGTCGGCGTAGTCGGGGCTCACGGTGACGACCTTGGTACCGCGGTAGCGGACCTCGGAGACCCAGTGAGCGTCCGGGGTACGGGTCAGCGGAACGTTTGCACCCCACATGATGAGGTATGCAGCGTCCCACCAGTCACCGGACTCGGGCACGTCGGTCTGGTCGCCGAAGACCTGCGGGGAAGCCACGGGGAGGTCAGCGTACCAGTCGTAGAAGCTGGTCATGACGCCACCGGCCAGCTGGATGTAGCGAACACCCGCACTGAAGGACGCCATGGACATTGCCGGAATCGGGGTGAAGCCGGTGTTACGGTCGGGGCCGTAGTACTTGATGGTGTGCACGTGAGCAGCAGCCATCAGCTCGAGAGCCTCAGCCCAGGTCGAGCGCACCAGACCACCCTTACCGCGTGCGTTCACGTAGCGTGCACGCTTGGCGGGGTCGGACACGATGGAGTGGAAGGCGTCCACGGGATCGTTGTGGATTGCCTTCGCTTCGCGGTACATCTCCAGCAGGAGACCGCGAACATAGGGGTACTTAACGCGGGTGGGAGAGTAGGTGTACCACGAGAATGCTGCACCGCGGGGGCAACCGCGGGGCTCGTACTCGGGGCGGTCGGGACCAACCGAGGGGTAGTCGGTTTCCTGTGCTTCCCAGGTGATAATGCCGTCCTTGACGTACACCTTCCAGGAGCAGGAGCCGGTGCAGTTCACGCCGTGGGTAGAGCGAACTTCCTTATCGTGGCTCCAACGGTCGCGGTAGAAGGCGTCACCTTCGCGGCCGCCTTCACGGAAGACGGCGCGGCCGTCTTCAGTCTCATCCCAGCGGGAGAAGAACTTACCGAACTTGATCAGCTGATCGGTAAGGGGGCCGTCCGGGCCCTTAATCTGTGATGCTTGTTCCATACTGCCCAATATATCGGAAATTTGGCATGGAAAATACGAGATAAAAACCTTGCCTAATTCATGCGAAATAAGGGTGCTTTAGACCGTAAGCCAGGCGGAAATTCCACCCTCAAGCATGTACACAGAACGCTCCTCCAGAGGCGCTATTTCACGAGCCGCCTCAACCGTTCGGGTGTATCCAGTGCAGTAAATAACGATTTTCTGGGCATTTGCGGGGATTTTACGCTCAATCAGGGCTTTGAGAGAGTCATTTCGAGCTGCTTCAAGCAATTCAGTGAGGGGTAGATTGATGGCACCATCAATCGCAAAGGCATTGAACTCCACCTGCTCACGGACATCCAAAAGGGCAATATTTTCACCCGATGACATCTTTTTAAGGTCCTGAGCGCTCATTGAGCGGGGCTTCGAGTCGGCAGAAGAGCTTGTAAAATCCTGAGAAATGTTACGAATTGTTACATGATTTTTGGGCTTATGACTCGTTTCTTGGGGCAAAACAGCGCTTTTCTTAGGTACAGCTTGCACGCTAGCTACAAGAGGTATATATTCCCACCTTCCGCTTAACGCCGAATATAGGCCAACCTCACCCATGAGCGGCTCCCCCACCCTGGTCAGCAGCTTCACCGCCTCCATGGCCATCGCAGCACCCACCACGCCAGCCATAGCACCCACCACGCCAGCAGTACTACACGACGGCACGCTACCGGCAGCAGGAGCATGAGGGTACAAATCCTCATACACCGGACCACGACCAGCCCAAAACACACTCAGCTGCGCGTCAAAACCAAGAATCGCAGCCCATACATGCGCAATCCCAGCACGCGCAGCCGCCGCCGACACCACATAACGCGACTCAAAATTATCGCTACCATCCAGCACCAGGTCAGCACCAAACAGAAGCTCATCAACATTCGCCTCCGTCAAACGCTCACGCACAGGCACAACCTCAATAAAAGGATTCAGCGAGCGCAAAGACTCTGCGGCAGACTCAGCCTTAGAATTACCCACCCTGGCGTGCGTATGAATCACCTGGCGGTGCAGATTCGAAGCATCCACGAAGTCATCATCAACCACCACAATCTGACCAACCCCAGCACCCGCCAGGTACAGCAGCGCGGGAGCACCCAAACCGCCAGCACCCAGCACCACCACGCGTGCGCGCTTGAGCGCCAGCTGAGCCTCGTAGCCCATTTCGGGCAGAATCAGCTGACGAGAATAGAACGCACGCTCAACGGCAGAGAGCTCGCCCGTGCTAGTTGAAGGCTGAGAAGACATAGGGATTCCTCGCGTCTAGTAGTAGAGGTGACTTGAGCTTTCAAGGAGAATAAGCCTGCCCGAGAGAAATCCCCCTGACAGGCTTATATAGAGATATCAGAATATTCAGAAGGCTAAGCAGGCGAAGTGTCCACACCAACCCACTCGATGCTTCCATCGAGCAGTTCCTGTTCCTTCCAAATCGGCACACGAGCCTTCACCCGGTCAGCCACCAGCTCACAGGCATCAAACGCGCGGCCACGGTGAGCAGCCGCCGCCATCACGGTCAGAGCCGACTCACCAATAGCAATCGGACCCACACGATGCACAGCCCACAGACGCACACCGTCCAGCTCGGCAGCAACCTCGGCGGCAACCTCCGCAATATACTCACGAGCCTGCGGATGCGCGCTATAGGACAGCCCGCGCACCGCACTACCGTGATCATGGTTGCGTACAATACCGTCAAAAATTACCAGGGCACCCATGGCGTCAGTCATGACCTCAGCCTTAGCCGCCGCGTACAGCGGCTCCAGGGGCGCCTCCGTAATATCGGTGAACACCACGGTCGAGCCGCTCGGCTCAGCACCGTGCGCACCCGAATGGTCCAGGGATTCTTCGTTCTGCGGCTTAGTGGTCATGGTAGTCCTCCATCTGGCGGCAAATGTGCTCAACAAGCGGGTCGAGGGTTGCCACGCCGTCCTTCACACCACCGCGCGAACCGGGCAGGGTCATCACGAAGGTGCGGTCAATGACGCCCGCCACGCCGCGTGAAAGCACCGCCGCGGGAACGTTCTTCAGACCGTTCATCCAGAAAGCGTGCATGATGCCGGGTACTTCCTTATCCAGGTGGGGGCGAACCGCCTCCACGGTCTGGTCGTCAGAGTTCAGACCGGTACCACCGCTGGTCAGGATGAAGGTCGGCAGGTTACCGTTCTTCTTACCTTCGGCCACCAGGGTGTTAAAGTACTCGACAATATCGCGGTCTTCAATGACCACGGCATCCGGGGTGTCGAAACCGCGCGAGCGCAGCCACTCCACAGCGATGGGGCCGGACTTATCCTCGTACACGCCGCGGGCTGCACGGGTGGAGGCGACAATAACCAAGCCGGTGAGGTTCTCGGGCATGGTGTAGTCTTCGCTACTCATTGGAATTCCTTTTCTGTATCTATCAGATGACGATGGGGGCGGTGCGCCGCCGCAGCTTAGGAGTCCTCGCGGACGGACCAGTCGCCGGACTTGCCGCCGCTCTTCTCCAGAACACGGATATCGGTAATGACGGCGTGCTTATCGACTGCCTTAATCATGTCGAAAACGGTCAGCGCCGCCGAGGAGACGGCGGTGAGCGCCTCCATCTCTACGCCGGTGACGCCACGGGTCTTCACGGACGCCTCAATACGCACAAAGTCGGTGCCACGCTCAAAGTCCACCGTAATCTTACCCAGGGGCAGCGGGTGGCAGAGGGGAATGATTTCCGGGGTGCGCTTAGCGCCCATGATGCCGGCAACACGTGCAACGGGAAGAGCGTCGCCCTTGGGCAGATCGGCATCAAAAATCATGGCAATCACGTCTTCGCGGGTGCGCACGGTCGCCTCAGCCAGGGCGGTTCGGGTAGTGACCGACTTCTCCGTAACGTCCACCATGTGTGCCGAGCCGTCGGCGCGCACATGGGTCAGTTCCTGGTTGGGCTGCGAGGTAGAGGTCATCGTTTCTCCTGGCTTCTGCGCGGTATTCTTCTGCCGCGAATCGTTACTTAGTGTGAGTCTCAATTATTCCTTGTCGTTCAAGCAAGGAACAATGCGGGGGTGTTTCGCTTAGTTATCGGTGAGGCGAATGCGGTGGTAGTGTACCGCCTCTCCCCCGGTGTAGGTGGTTCCGGGCGCCAGCTCGATGAGCACATCTGCCTGGGCGGCGCGGTGTAGCAGGTGCGAGCCTGAGAGGATGTCCGGGTAGAGCTCCACCCGGTAGGTTCCGGGTTCCACCTCGACCATGGCGAGGGTGCCGCGCAGGAACTGGCGCTTAGTCGCCGGTGCGGTGAGCGGGGTGTCGGTGACGAGCACGCCTCGGGGTGCGTTGTTCAGGCTTGCCTGTTCGGAGGCAACCGCGTGGGGCACGCCGTAGGGGCCACCGGCACGCAGGTAGGGGCGAAGAATCAGCGCGTACGAGATGAGGGTGCTCACCGGGTTGCCGGGGAAGGAAATCATGGGCACGCGGTGACCCTTGAAAGCGAGAACGTTTACGCCCTGGGGGCCGCCGGGCTGCTGGCTGACGTGGCCGAACCAGGAGACGGGCACCAGAATATCGGCTTCGTGCGCCTTGGCGATGGCGTTGCGCACCACCTCGTATTTACCGTGGCTAATACCGCCTGAGGTAATGATGATGTCCGGTTTGAAGCTCTCGTATTCTGCCGTGAGGCCGTGCAACAGCTCGATGGGATCATCACCAATAGCGATACGCCGCACCTCCGCTCCGTCTTCGCGGAGCATGGCGGTGAGCATGGGGCCGTTGGCGTCAAAAATCTGGCCCTGGCCGAGTTCCTGGGTGGTGGCGCTGCCGTCTTCTTCAACACCGGAGAGGATCTCGTCGCCACCGGTGCAGACGAGCACGCGGGGACCTGCCGCGACGGTCAAGCGGGCATAGCCCTGGGATGCGAGCGCACCGAGCAGAGCGGGGGTGACGCGTTCACCGGCGCGTGCGAGGACCTGACCGGTGACGACGTCTTCACCGCGGCGGCGCACGAACTGCCCGGGCTTGCCGGGGGCAAGTTTGACCTTTTCGCTGGGGCGGCCGAAGGATTCGGGCAGGTCGGGGTATTCGATGCGTTCGGACTGTTCGACGGCAATAACGGCGTCGTAGCCCTTGGGCATGGGCGCGCCGGTCATGATGGGGTAGGTCAGGTCGTCGGAGGAGCGGGAACGCTGCAGGGGGCGGCCGGCGGGGATTTCGCGTCCGACGGTGAAGATGCGGTCTTCGCGTCCTGCGGCTTCAGCGGTGAGGGCGTAGCCGTCCATTTGGGAGTTGTCGAAGCTGGGTACGTCCATACGTGCGGTGACGTCTTGGGCGAGGATGCGTCCTGCCGCATGGTAGAGGGGAACCGTTTCTGCTGTGCCGATGAAGACTTCGCGTAGCAGGAGCGCCAGGTAGGCGCGGTATTCTTCGGTGCTAGGGGTTCCATTGAATTCGGGGGAAATCATGGCGGTTCCAATCGTGCGGCGGCGGTTATGACTAGTGTAGGTGTGTGTTTGTGGACTGGTAAATGCAGTTTTGCCTAAGGACCGGTGTGTGCCGGCCGGTATGTGGGGCAAGTGACGAAGCGGCTTATCGGGTGCTTTCGCGTAGTTTTTTGAGGGCACGGATCAGGCCGAGGACCCCGAAGATTCCTAAGTAGAGGCTGATGAGTATCAGGGCGCTTCCGAGGGCGCTGGGGATGTCGCTGCTGTTGATGGCTAGGTCGATGGCGAGGGGTATGGTTTGGGTTTTTCCTTGGACGTTGCCGGCGAAGGTGACGGTTGCGCCGTATTCACCAAGCGCTCGGGCGAAGGAGAGAAGGAAGGCGGTGGCGAGGCCGGGCGCGGCGAGGGGCAGGAGCACTTTGAAGGTGATTTCTGCGGGTTTAGCGCCTTCGACGAGGGCGATTTCTTCGTATTCGCGGGGAATAGCCTGCAGGGTGGTGACTGCGGTGGCAACGAAGAAGGGTAGGGCGACGAAGACCTGGGCGATAATCACCGCGTTGGGGGTGAAGGGGATGGAGATTCCTGCCTGGTAGAGGTAGGTGCCGATCATGCCTTTGCGTCCCCAGAAGAAGAGCAGTCCGAGGCCGGAGACGACCGGGGAGAGAATCACCGGGGTGTAGATGATGGCGTAGAGAACTGACCCGAATCGGTGCAACCGCGAGCGGTTGAGCACTTTGGAGAGCACGAGCGCCAGGGGTGCGCCGAGAAGGCCACAGATAAGGGTGGAGGCGGCAGCGGTGCCTAGCGAGAGGTTCGCCGCCCCGAGCACCTGCGGGGTGAAGATGCTGCCGAGCTGGCTCCAGGGGATATTGAGGAAGAGCCCGAGGAGCGGCCCGGCGATGAGGAAAACACCCAGCGACGCCGGAACCAGGAAGAGCACGGGCACGGAGGCGAAGAGGCTACTTCCGGGTGTGCGTGAGGTTCCGGCGTTGCGATGGGTAGCGGTAGTGTCTGTCATGGGTGATGAGACGCGGGTTGTTCCCTACTGTGGCGGTGTTGAATTACTGTGCGGTGTTGAAGCCGTACTCGGTGAGGATTTTCTTCGCCTCGTCGGAGTTCTTCAGCCATTCGTTGAACTTCTTCGCGGTTTCGGAGGAGGAGCCGGTCTTGCTGAGCGCTGCGGGGTATTCGTTGCGTTCCACATCGGTCAGCTCGACGGAGCCGAGGTTGACGCCCTTTTTCTTCGCGGCGGCGAGGTCGGTGGTATAGATGAAGCCCGCATCGGCGTTACCAGTGGTGACCTTGGTGGCTACGTCGGTGACCTTGCTTTCGGTGGTTGCGTTCTTGAGGGTGATGTCGTGCTTCTTCAGTTCCTGGTGGGCGATGGTGCCGCAGGGGACGTCTTCTTTGCAGACTGCGACGACGCCGTCGGTGGTCTTGAGGTCGTCGAGGCTGTTGATCTTGCCGGGGTTGCCTTCGGCGGTGACGAGCACGAGCTTGTTGGTGACCAGAACGTTGGTTTCGGAGTCGGAGAACTGGTCGAGCTTCTTTGCTTTGTCCATGTTCTTGGTGTCTGCGGTGATGAGCAGGTCGGGGGTTGCGCCCTGTTCGATCTGGTTGACGAGCTTTGCGGAGCCTTCATAGACGAAGGTGACGTCTACGCCGGGGTTGGCGGCTTCGTATGCCTTTTCGAGGTCTGCACCTGCGTTGTTCAGGGAGGCGGCGGCGAAGACCTCGACCTTGCCGGAAGCAGCCTGGCTACTCGATGCGGAGGCAGTGGACGAAGAGGAGCTCTGGGTGGCGCCGCATCCGGTGAGGGCGAGGGTTGCTGCGGCAAGCGCGCTGAGGGCTGCGAGGGGGGTCTTCATGAGGTATTTCCTTGGTTAGTTCGTACTGCTATTGAAGGTGAGGTGCGTCCATGTGCGGGCTCTGTATGACGTTCCGTGTACGTCCCTAGCTTGTACACGCGGCGTTACTTCGTCGTGGTTGTCTGCCGTGGCGCAGTTGTAACTTACCCTGCACACACTATGTACGGGGCGCCGGAACATGGAATAATCATATTGTCACCTGAAATATGCAAATTTTCCACATAGGTTTTACATGGCGTACACGGCAAATTCGGCCTCTTCTGAGCTCATTGCGGGCCCAACGTTAAGCACCTTATCTTCTGCGGAGGGTAACGGGGCTGCTTTTATTACGCCCGAAAAATCTGAGAGTGGCGTAAAGGTCGAGCGTAAGCTCCCGAATATTACAAACAGCGGTCCGCTCTTGGACCGTTGGGGTCGCGTGGCGACGGATCTGCGTATCTCTCTGACCGATAAATGTAATCTTCGTTGCATTTATTGCATGCCGGCGGATGGTTTGCAGTGGCTTCCCAAGGAGAATCTGCTCTCCGCCGAGGAGATCGCGCGCCTTGCCGATATTGCGATTACTGAGCTGGGCGTTGAGGAGATCCGCTTTACCGGTGGCGAGCCGCTGGTGCGCGCCGATTTGGTGGACATTATTTCCCGTATCCATCAGGCGCATCCGGATGTTCCGCTTGCTATTACAACGAACGGTATTGGTTTAGAGAAGCGTGCCACCGCCCTGGCGGAGGCTGGTCTGACCCGCATCAATGTTTCTCTGGATACGATTTGCCGTGAAACCTTTGCCGAGTTGACCCGCCGCGATAAGCTCGATGCCGTGCTCAAGGGTATTGACGGTGCTGCTGAGGCTGGTCTGTGGCCCATCAAGATTAATGCTGTGCTGATGCCGGGTCTGAATGATGATCAGGCTCCGGAGCTTCTGCGCTGGGCATTGGCGGGCGGTTATCAGCTGCGTTTTATTGAGCAGATGCCGCTGGATGCCGATAACCGTTGGACCCGTGAGGGCACGATTACTGCCGCTGAGATTCGCGAGAAACTGTCGGCTGAGTACGTTCTAGGTTCGGTGGCTGAGGCTCGCGGCGACTCCCCCGCTCAGCTGTGGGAGGTGTACCCGCTCGGCACTGCCCTGGATGAGGCGGGCTTCCCGGCTGACGACACCGAGTCGCTGGGCCGTGTGGGCATTATCGCTTCGGTGACGGAGTCGTTCTGCAATGCGTGCACTCGTACCCGTCTGACGGCGGACGGCAAGATTCGCTCGTGCTTGTTCTCTGACACTGAGACTGATCTAATGCAGCTTCTACGCTCCGGCGCTGACGATCAGCAGCTGGCTCTACGTTGGCGTGAGGGCATGTGGTTTAAGCCGCGCGCTCACGGTAAGGAAGACGCTGACTTCGATATTGAGGAGTTCGCCAAGGCGAGCCGCTCGATGAGCGCTATTGGTGGCTAAGGAAACTACCCTATTTATTAGCCGGATATACAGCCCAATACGTGTGGGACAAGGTCTTTTACTGGCACCTTACACCCTCTGGCTTTCGGCTACCCTACTCAGAGTTTGATCAAGGATTGAGGAGCATTATGCAGGTTCATTTTTTCGCTGCCGCGCGTTCTGCGGCGGGTACCGCGCAGCTGTCGGTGCCCCTGGCTGAGCTGCCGTCTGCAACTCTTGGCGCGCTGATTGAGCATCTGGGCCAGAGCTTGGAGGGCACGACCCCTTCGGGTCTGACTCTTGCGCAGGTCATGGAGCAGTGCTCGTTCCTGGTCAACGGTGCCCGTTCTGATGCGCAGGCTCCGCTGCAGGATACCGATCGTGTGGACGTTCTGCCTCCCTTTGCGGGTGGATAATGCGGGCGGATAAGATACCCGGTTCTGAGCTTGCCGCTGAGGGTGATTTTTCGTGCGCCGCGGTCGTTGTTGCCGGAGGCGCTTCTCGCCGCCTGAACCACGTGCCGAAGGCGTCCCTGTCTGATGGCACGAATACCCTGCTGGGTTGTGCCCTGGAGGCGGTGGACGCCGCGTCCCCGCGTGTGGTGGTGGGTCCTGAGAGCTTGCCGTTGCCTACCGGGGTGTTGCGTACTCGTGAGGATCCGCCGTTTTCGGGTCCTGCCGCGGCGATTCATGCCGGGTTGGAGTGTATTGCGGCGGATTGTGAGCGCTCGCAGACCCCGTTGCCGGGCTGGTGCCTGATTTTGGGTGTGGATACTCCGCGTATTGCTCCGGCGGTTCAGCAGCTGATTGCCGCGGCACGAAGTGCTGAGCAGGTAGCGGCTACCCTCTCCCCCACCGGTTCTAAAGCGCCCAGTGACTCTGAAGCTTCTGAGGGTTTCTGGGGTGTTTCTGAGGGCATCTATCAGCCGCTGGTGGGTATTTACCGTTTTGAGGCGATCCGTTCGGTCTTTTCGACCGGTACGACTGACGCTTCTGTTCGTTCTTTTTTGCGCCGTCTGAACCCCGCGGCGGTGGAGATGTCTGCCGCTGATACCGCCGATGTTGATACCTGGGAGCAGGCGCAGGCTCTCGGCTATACGACCTCGCTCTGGTCGAGTTATTAGCACGAGTTATTAGCATCTGAGGCGCGCGGGAGCGCTAGTTGCCAAGCTACGAGTACCCTAGTGGTAGGTCTTAACGCCCGACCGGGCGATGTTTTTGAGCTCGCGCGCTGTTGCGCGTCCCGCACACACTTTTACGAGGTACGATGTCTCACCATATTCCTTCTGTTTCGTGGCAGCAGGCCCGCCAGATTCTGCATGAGCAGGGCCTGGAGATTGCTCACCATGTGAAGACGGAGTCTTTGCCGCTGTTGGCGACGATTGACCACTATTTGGCGGACGATGTCTATTCGATGATGCCGGTGCCCCACTACAGCTCTTCCGCGATGGACGGTTACGCTGTGGCGGGTGTGCCTCCGTGGCGTCTGGTGACTCCTGCGTACCCGGAGGATTCTCGCGCGAATATTCACCGTCTAACGGTGCCGATTGCTCCGGGTGAGGCGACCCCAATTCTGACGGGTGGCTTGATCCCGGAGGGCGCGGAGGCGATTGTGCGTGAGGAGCATTCGCGTCTGTATGAAGGTGCGGAGGGTTCTTCGCATCCGGGCGTGAGCGCTCATTTGGAGACTGCGTCGAGCATTCATTACCTGGATATGGCGGAGGGTTTTGAGCCTCCAGCACCGGGTGCTGATATTCGCCATGCTGGTGCTGAGCTGGAACGTGGCGAGTTGTTGGCGCGCCACGGTGACCGTGTGTCTGCTCGTATGGCGGCATTCTTGGGCACGAATGGTTTTGATGAGTTGCCGGTGTATGCCCCGATTCCGGTGCGTTGCGCGTTTACGGGTAATGAGGTCATTACCTTTGGTGTGCCTGCGCCGGGTCAGGTGCGTGATGCCTTTGGCGGCTTCATGGAGCATGCGATTATTTCTGCTGGTTGCGAGGCGCGCCCGTCGATTCGCCTGGCGGATGTTGAGTCTGAGTTCCGCACGTTCTTGTCCACATCGACGGCTCGTGTGCTGGTGTTTACGGGCGGGTCGAGTACTTCGGGTGTTGATTTGGTGCGTAAGGTGCTCAACGATATGGGTGCGACGTACCTGTTTGAGTCGGTGGATGTGCGTCCGGGTCATCCTGCGTTGGCTGCGCGTTTGCCGGTTCCGGAGAAGGGTCCGAATTCGGGTCGTGAGCGTTTTGTGTTGGGTCTGCCGGGTAATCCTTTGGCGGCGTACACGGCTTTGTATTCGTATTTGCCGCCGCTTTTGGCTGGTATGAGGGATATGCCTCTTCCTGAGCTAGATTCGGCGGTTCTGGGTGATCCGGTGGATACTTTGCGTAAGTCGGCGGGGGCTCGTCTGCTTCCGGTGTCGGTGCGTGATGGTGTGGCGTATCCTCTGCCGAAGTCGGCGTCGCATATGCTGTCCTCGTTGGCGGCGGCTACTCACTGCGCAGTGTTGGATGATTCTTCGGTGCGAGGTTCTGCGCATGAGGTGGGGGCTCGCGTTCCGGTTATTCCGGTGCTGTAGACCGGCACGGCAAATCGGTGCGGTTGGCAGCACAGGGGAAAAGCGCTTTTTCTAGTTTTTTGAGGCCTCGTCTGATTTTCGAGGCTCCGTTAGCTCCTGTGAAGAAGGTATAGTAGAAAGATATGTCAATCGTTTAACATATCGAAGGGAGCCCCCGTGGCAAAGCCCAAACTCAGCGACGTTGCAGCCCTAGCGGGCGTCTCCCCCACCACGGTCTCCCGCGTACTCAATAACCGCGGCTACCTGAGCGAAAATACCCGCACCAAGGTCCACGAGGCGATGCGGGAACTCGGCTACCGCCCCAATGCCATCGCCCGTAGCCTGCAGGGTCAGCGCTCGCAGATGGTGGGCCTTATCTTCCCCACGGTTGCGAACCCCTTCTACGGGGAGATGGTGTACCGCCTCGAAAGCCACCTTGCCGAAGAGGGCTACCGGGTCATTCTCTGCAATAGCGACGATCACCCCGAGCAAGAAAAGCGCTATCTGGAGATGCTCTTCTCCAATCAGGTGGACGGCATCATCAGCGGCGCCCACTCAGATGCGCTGGTTAACATTCCGCATGCGCAGGCTCCCCTGGTGACCGTAGACCGTCTCGAAAGTGGTTTCTACCCGAATATTCGCTCCGATAACTACGGAGGTGCCCGCGCCGCCACGGAGCACCTCATCGCCACGGGTGCGCAGAATATTGTGCACGTAACTTCTACCCTGGGTGAGCATAATGAGCGTCAGCGCGGCTACCGTGAGGCAATGCTTGAGGCGGGGCTCATGCCGGAGTTTGTAGAGCTGGGCTTCCGCCCTTCGCTGGGCATTAAGCGCGAGGTGCTCTACCGCTACCTGGATGAGCGTGCCGATAGCCCCGAGCCGGTGGACGCGGTCTTCGCCTCCAACGATAATTACGCCGCACTCACCCTGGGGTGGGCGCGTGCTCGAGGCATTCGCGTTCCTGAGGATTTCCAGGTGATTGGCTATGACGGCACGCAGAGCGTTCAGTTACTCATGCCGGAACTAGCGACCGTGGTTCAGCCGATTGAGGGTATAGCGAAGCGTACCGCGCAGCGTCTGCTGGAGTTGGTTGAGCTGCAACAGGGAGAATCCGCGGAGGAAGCTGCTCCCCCGATGAGCCAGCCTGAGGATGTACTCCCCGTTGAGCTCCATCTGGGGGCTACGGTGCGTTCCATCCCAGATCTGGATCAGATTCAGCCTGATATGTCTGCTCCGGATGAGCTCCAATAAGAATCTCGTCTTCTGAGAATAAAAATCCGCCCCACCGTGCGAGTGCTCACGGTGGGGCGGATTTTGTATATACATTTATCGGTTTTGTGAGCGTCCGGAAGTTTTAGGAGTTGCGCTGCACAATCTCGGCCGGGCCGGTTCCGGGGTAGACCATGCCGACGGCGTGCGCCTTGGAGAAGATGCCGTGGAACGGGCCGAGGGAGAAGAATCCGCGGCGCTCGTAGAGGCGTGCACTGTCGTAGGTCGATGCTTCGAGGTAGGCGGGGTAGTCGCCAATGCGTTCGGTACCGTAGTCGAGTAGCTGGGAGCCAATGCCCCGGCTACGATACTCTTCGAGAACACCAATGTTGAAGAGGTACCAGTGCTTGTACGCGGGGCGGTACTTGAGCAGATGCAGCTCCATTAGGATCGCCTTCAGCAGAGTCTTGCAGCCGAGCGCCTTGTAGTAGGCGCCAATCTGCTTGAGTTCGTTAGCGAAGGAACCTTCCTGGGATTCGGGGGTGTTCCAGAGGCAGACACCCACGATTTTTCCGGTGGTGTTGTCAATAGCAATGTCGATACGTCCGCGGCCCTGGAAGTTACCGTAGACCTGCAGGGTCATGATTGCGCGGAGCTTGGCAAGTTCCTGTCGGCGGCTACCACCTGCAATGACTGCCATCATGGCGGGGTCTCCGTCGAATGCGGCAATCAGCACCTCGAGCGCATCTGCATATTCATGAGACTCGGCGGTGCGGACGGTATAGGAGGCTGAGGTCATATTCACCCTTTACAAAAGCTTGAAACTATACATAAATATTAGCTGGATTATTCACTCCTGGCTAATAAATTGTTCCTTATCAAGACATTTTTCATGGCCATGCACCAATGTGTGCCAGCTTATATTGCACCAATATGCATAATTTTAGCGAATATTTATTCACATACTTTTTGCACGCTCTTGCAGGAAAAATTGAACACCCCGCACCAGCTCTAGGGAGAGCGGTACGGGGTGCACATCACGTTGAGGTTATCTACTCATTAAGAGCGCAGACTATGCGTTAGCCTTTGCCTTCAGTGCAACCTTCAGGAGCGAATCCGCGTTGGTCACAGAAGCGCCCGAAGCCTGGACATCTTCAACCGAAGCAGCTGCCTTCTTGGAGTTGGTGATCACCATGGGGGTTGCCAGCGGATAGCCAGCAGCCTTAATCGCGGGAATATCGAACTCAGCGATCACGTCGCCGCGCTTGACGGTGTCACCCTTAGCAACCTTGGGCTCGAAGTGCTTGCCGTCGAGCTCAACAGTGTCCATGCCGATGTGCATCAGCAAATCCAGACCGTCCTCGGTTCGCAGACCGTAGGCGTGGCCGGTGGGGAATGCGACGGTAATCTTGCCGTCAGCCGGTGCGTAGAGCTTACCTTCGGTGGGCTCCACAGCAGTGCCTGCACCCAGTGCGCCGGAGGAGAAGGTGGGGTCCTTGACGTCAGCCAGCAGAACCACGGAACCGACCATGTGGGAGCCGATTTCGACGCTCTCGCCAACCTCAGCTGCTACGGCAGTAGAGGGGGCTGCGGCAGCTGCTACGGGAGTTGCAGCAGCGGGTGCCTCAGCTTCCTCAGTGTTGCCTGCCTCGACCTTCTTACCCCAGATGAAGGAGGCAACGAAGGCGATGACGGTGGTCAGGACGAGGCAGCCCAAGAAGCCCGGGATACCTGCACCAACGGTTGCTTCAATCGAGGGGAAGCCAAGGTAACCAGCAGCGCCCAGCTTACCCGCCTTAATTCCAAGAATAGAGGTAACCATCGAACCAATACCCGCGGAAACGATTGCAATGTAGAAGGGCCAGCGCAGAGCCAGGTTGACACCGAACATTGCGGGCTCGGTAATGCCCAGGAACGCGGAGGGTGCGGCTGCAGAAGCAATACCCTTAATCTTCTTGTTCTTGGTGGTCAGCGCGACACCGGCTGCGGCACCGCCCTGAGCCACGTTAGACATGGAGGCAACGACGAAGATGAAGGAACCACCGGTAGCCCACAGGCTCATCTCGATGGGCGGGAATGCCTGGTGCATACCGGTCATCACGATGAATGCGTAGAAGGTACCGAAGAGCAGACCGCCGAGCGGGCCGGCAACGGTGTAGAGCCAGTTGATGCTTTCACCCAGCCAGGTGCCCAGCTGGAACATCGGGGGTCCGACCAACAGGAAGGTCAGGAAGCCGGTGATCAGGATGGTGAGGGTCGGGGTGAAGATGAAGTCGATGGTTCCCTTGAGGACCTTGTGGAAGAACTTCTCGACGTGGGACAGGATAAATGCGACCAGCATGATGGGCAGCACGGTACCCTGGTAGCCCGCCTGCTGAACCTGCAGACCGAAGAGGTTCCAGTACTTCATCGGGTCGGTGCCTTCAGCACCTGCCAGGGATGCTGCGACGTTGTAGCCATTCATCAGGGCCGGGGATACCATTGCGGCACCCATGGTCATACCCAGGTAGGGGTTACCGCCGAAGACCTTGGTGGCGGAGAAGCCGACCAGCACGGGCAGGAAGGCGAAGGGAGCTGCGGAGAGCAGGTTGACGATATCCGCGAAGTCAGCCCACTCAGGGAAAAGTTCAATAACTGCCTGGGGGCCAAAAATACCCTTAGAGGTCAGGAGGCTATTGAGCGCCATCAGCATACCGCCACCGACCAGCACCGGGATGAGCGGCACGAAGATGTCAGCAATGGTCTTGATGAAGCGGGAGACAATGTTGCCCTGCTTGGAGGCAATTTCCTTGAGTTCGTCCTTGGATGCCTCGGGTGCGCCAGCAGCGATGAGGTGCTTATGCACCTCGTTGACGTCGCCGGGGCCGACGATGATCTGGAACTGGCCAGCGTTGAGGAAGCTGCCCTTGAGGTCTTCGTCGTTGTCGATTGCCGCCTGGTCGACCTTGTCCTGGTTCTTCAGGACGAGGCGAAGGCGGGTTGCGCAGTGTGCGGCTGCAACGATGTTGCCGGCGCCACCGACGTCCTTCAGCACGCGCTGTGCCACTGACTTGTGGTCCACGCTCGCTCTCCTTTGTTTGGAGCACCACCGTATGATGCTTTGTGAATGAGGTGAGATATGTCTGTGTGTGCATGTCATGCATATGTCATACGTTTGACATATCGGATGTAAAACATGGTATCACGGGAAAGTTCTTAAAAGCGAGGGCCCACCCTCCATACGGAAAGTGAGCCCTCAGACATATTCAGAAATTACCAGAAACCACCCGTGCAGGCGGCTCCTAACGCTTAGAAAACGGCTTAGAGACGGCCGTACTCCAGGGACAGCACCTCGCCACCGGTCAGGCGGACACGGCGCTTATCGCCCTTGAAGAAGGTACGAGCGGTCATGACCTCAGCACCCATGGACGCGACCAACTTGCCGCCCACGTACAGTTCGGTAGCCGAGCCATCCACCAGCAGATCAAACTCGCGAATCTTCGAACGCTTCAGGGTACGGCGGCGCAGGCTACCACCCTCGGTGTAGCGGGTACCGCCACGGTCCATCTGCACAAAGTCCTTATCCAGCACAATGCTCAGAGCCACGCCGTGAGTGTCCTTAATCTTCAGCTTCACGCTCTCATCAGAGACGTTCACGCGGCCGCGCAGACGGAAGGTCAGGGCGTTCTTCAGCTCTACGAGCTTGCCCTTCTCCTCCTCACGGTACAGAGGCTTCATCTCCATCGCGTCATTCAGCTGCGGAACCGGACGCTGGAAAATCTTGCCGTTACGCAGGTGCAGCTCACGCGGGTAGGTGAACATGTGCACCCAGCGGTGACTCCACGAGGGCAGGTCGTCCTGGGCTGCGTTACCCAGCCACGCAATCATCACCGGGGCATCGCCGCTCACGGTGTGCGGTGCCTTCGGGTCAGCAGTCAGGCCGGTACCGGAGATGGTCTGCGGAGCGTAGAACTCGAAACCTGCATCCAGCTCGGTGAAGGGGGTCTCCACGGTGAACTTGAGGGTCTCGTTATCCAGCGAACCGACAATGTAGCCGCTCTGGAAAATGTTGTTGTACTTCTCGCCGAGGGGCTCCATGCCCTGCGGGCTGAAAATCAGCACGTCGCGGATTTCGCCGGTCAGCTCATCGCGCATGCTCAGCAGGGAGGGGCACTCATACATGTAGGTGCCCTTGAGGGTCTTGTCCTTGATGCCCAGCTCGCCGCGGAAAGTCCACTCGCGGCGATCCTTGGAGGTGTACACGACCACAGCGCCGGTCAGGTCCTCACGCTGAGCACCAATGACCATCCACCATTCGCCGTTACGCTCAAAAACGTGCGGATCGCGGTAGTGTGCAGTGTAGCCCTTTGCGGGGCCGGAAATCAGCGGGGGCAGCTGACGGGTCGGCTTCGCGTCCTCACCAGCGGTTGCGAGAATCTGGTAGGTTTCGCGGTTGCCCTTTTCGTCCTTCACGTTACCGGTGTAGAAGAACTCAAAACCGCCGGGAACCTTAATACCGGAGCCGGAGTAGCAGCCGTGCGAGTCGTAGCGGCTATCGGGAACCAGCGCGGTACCCTCATCGGTCCAGTGGGTCAGGTCCTCACTGACCGCATGGCGCCAGTAGACCATACGCTCCGGGTGCAGGGGCGAGTACTGGTAGAAGGCGTGATAACGCTTACCATCGAAGACCAGGCCGTTCGGGTCATTCAGACGGCCCACGGGAGGCGCCAGGTGTAGAGCCGGGTAATCGCGGTCTTCACGAACACCGGCACCGAAAGCGTCCAGGACCTGCTGTGCTTCAGCCGCCAAGTCGCGGGCGGGTCGCTCGGTTGCGCTCTTCTTCTTTTTCTTCTGCTCGCTCATGTCTATCCGCTTTCGTGCAAAGGAATGTCTGGGTTGTCTCATCCCATCATACGGCACCTCTGCCCCGTTGCCGGGCTCTAGGAGAGAGGCACCACAGTGCTCTCAGCCTCTCTCACCCGGGGCACAGGGTGGTCACAGCGGCTTATACCGCCACCTGCCGAATATGTAGCGCATACCCCGTTTGCTACAGGAGAAAAGAGCGGACACGGCAAAGCCCCGAACCTCCCCAGTCTTCATACCGGGCGGGTTCGGGGCTGTTAAATGCCGCGAGGCGGCACATCCGATGGATGCACCGCCCGCGTAAGAATCGAGAAGAAGTCGATTACTTGAGGGTGATGGTTGCGCCAGCAGCCTCGAGCTGCTCCTTAGCCTTCTCAGCGTCTTCCTTGGAAACGCCCTCGAGCAGAGCCTTGGGAGCGCTGTCAACCAGGTCCTTTGCTTCCTTCAGGCCGAGGGAGGTCAGGGCACGAACTTCCTTGATCACTGCGATCTTCTTGTCGCCAGCGGACTCCAGGATAACGTCGAACTCGGACTTCTCTTCAGCAGCCTCGCCTGCTGCGCCGCCTGCTACAACTGCAACGGGAGCAGCTGCGGTGACGTCGAACTCTTCCTCGAATGCCTTGACGAACTCGGAAACCTCAACGAGGGACAGTTCCTTGAATGCTGCAATGAGTTCTTCGATGGACAGCTTAGCCATTGTTTGGCTCCTTCACTATCTGGTGCGGGCTGACGCCCGCGGTGTAAATCTTCAGTACCTACCCGAGAGGGTCGGTCAAATTTAGGGTGCGTTACACGCTATTCGCGTTCACGCTGCTGAGTATCTCAGCGCTGGTGCAGTAGCACGAAAGGGGCTTATGCCTCTTCCGAAGCCTCCTCGGCAGCAGCGGGAGCTGCGCCTTCCTGCTCCTCCAGCTTGACGCGCAGTGCGTCCACAACCTGTGCGATGCGTGCGATGGTAGCCTTTGCACCACCTGCAACCTTGGACAGCAGAACCTCGCGGGATTCCAGGTCAGCGTAGCGCTTGACGTCGTCCTCGGTCAGAGCGGCACCTTCGTAGTAACCGTTCTTCACAATCAGCTGGGGGTTAGCCTTGGCAAAGTCACGCAGGCCCTTAGCAGCATCAATCAGGTCGCCCTTGATGAATGCCAGTGCGGAGGGACCCTGGAGGTGGCCTTCGAATGCGTCGATGCCAGCTTCCTTAGCTGCGATAGCAGCCAGCGTGTTCTTCACCACGGCGTATTCGGTCTCTGCACCGAGTGCGCGGCGCAGCTCCTTGAGCTGTGCAACAGTGAGACCGCGGTATTCGGTCAGGATGACTGCGTTCGAAGCTTCGAAGAGTTCCTTCAGCTCGGATACTGCAGCGATCTTTTCCTGAGTCGCCATGGTAGTTCCTTCTTCCGATTCTTGTAAGGTCGCCGGTAGAGCCTCGAAGCATTTATTGCAAGCAATAAAAAATGCCCCGACGCGTAGGCGTACGAGGCACGATAGACGGAACCCTGCATGAGGGCGACGGCTATTCACTTCGAGTTACCTACGCGGGCGGCGATTTCTAGTGAAATCTGCTCTTATCAGAACTCTGTTCTTCGTCTCCATCGAGGTGGCGATAAAGGACATAGTTCTAGACCGGCGGTCTTTGGTTCATTCATCATCTCAGGTTAAAGCCCGAGCCGCAAGTTAAAAACGTGGTTAAGCGGGATTAATCACTTAAAGACCCCTTTTAAGCCAATTAACCGCTCTTTCTCCCGCCTAAAAGGCCCGGTTGAAAGGCCCAGAAACCGTGTTCTAGAGGTAAAAGCGCTTTCCGCCCGAGAACAAGAAGCAGCGCTCCGCCGCCACCCCCAGGTGCACCCGCTCCCCAACACTTAGGGAGGAGCCGCCCTGCGCATCCGAGATAAAGAACTCAAGCTCCTGACCGGCACGCACTCGGGCACACATTCGGGCACTCAGCTCAGAATCCGCCGAAGCCTGCCGAGATTCCAGAGGCAGGGACACAGCTTCCACCAGACGCGCACGGTACAGCATGCCACCCACCAGATGGCGGCTGCCGAGCACCTGCACCGGCAGAGCATGAGCAGCGTCTGCCGCCACAGGGCACAGAGCGGTCGCACGAATCGCCAACTCGCACCCAACAGGAAGCGACTCCGAATCCTCAAGGGCCAAAAGGTTCAGCGCGGGCGCCGCCAAAAGCTTCGCCACCTGCAGAGTATGCGGATGCGCCAGCAGCCGCTCCGGAGTGTCTACCTGCACCAGGTAGCCAGCATCCATGACCGCCACCCGTTGCCCCAGCATGAGCGCCTCATTCTGATCATGGGTCACGTACAGGCCCGTAAAACCGTAACGCTCATGCAGGCGCACAATATCGGCACGGATACTCGCACTCATCTGCTCATCCACACTCGCCAGCGGCTCATCAAAAAGAACCACCGGAGCACGACGAATCAAAGCACGCGCAATACCCACACGCTGAGCCTGACCACCCGACAGTTGCGAAGGCTTACGGGACTCCAGCCCCTCAAGCTTCAAAGCCTCCAGCAGCTCATGGTAGTAGTCCATATCAACCTGACCGGCGAACGCACCCAGCCGGGTCGGAAACAGAATATTGTCCTTCACGCTCAGGTGCGGGTACAGAATAGGGCGCTGAAAAACCACACCCACCGAGCCGCGTTCCAGAGGCTGACCGGCGTAGGTCACCCGACCGGCGCTCGGCTCCTCCAGGCCGGCAATAATACGCAGCAGGGTCGACTTACCCGTACCCGAAGAACCAACCAGAGAAATCAACTCGCCGGGGTGCACATCCAGGTCAATCTCATTCAGAACCGTCGTATCGGCACCAAAGGTCTTAGCGACACCTCGAATACGCAGGCCTTCAAAAGGCTCCGCCGCGGCAGAAGAGTAGGATGCAGAAGTCATTCCCCCATTATCGCTGAAACTTGTGCCCGGCACGGGTGCAGAAGATAAGCACCGTCATAAAACAGCGCGTGAGCCTCGCGCCAGAATCTCATTGAGCGCCCTAGCTCGGTCGTACCAGCAAACGCCCCTTCAACGCCAGATGCAGCGTACCCACCCACAGGAAGATGAGGAAAGCAGTACCCGCCACCGTTAGCGCAGGACCCACCAACCCCAGCGAGCCAGCAGCCGTCAAGCGAATACCGCTCGCCGCCATGGAAGCCATACCGAACGAGAAACCCCACATGCTCATCGAGAAACCACCCTCAAGAGTCCACGGGAGCAAACGCATCAAGAAGAACAGCTGCAGAATGCCATAACCGGTCAGCACCAAAAAGAACCAGTCCACCGTGCCGCCATTAGCCGCCAGGTACGCGTTACCACCCACAAAAGGCGGCGCCATCTGAATACCAATAATGCCGCGCTCCCCCTGAGGTAGCGGGGCCAGGGTGCGCAGGCGGCTCAGAATCGCGGCCTCGATACTGAACCACGAAATCAGACCCGCACCGAAGAAGAGCATCGCCATATCGCGCCACCCCACAAAACCCATCGCCGTAGCGGTCGCAAAATTTGTCGCCACAGTCGGCAGATACAGCACCGGCGAAGCAGCCTCAGGCACATACCCACCACGCCACGTACCCGCAATGCGGTGAGAGGCAAAGTACAGCTGGCCCACGCCTCCCAGTACCACCAAAGCGAGAGCCGGAGTCTCCGCATAGAGGTAGAGAGCCGCACCCACCTGCGCCGTCGTTGCCGGAATCAGCGAAAAGAAGCAGGTACGCGCCGGATGCTCCCAAAAACTGCACACCCACGCACGATACTTCACCACCGAGTGAACCAGAAAACCCATCAGGAGCAGCCACACCACAGCGTTAAAAGCCAGGATGCTCTCCCCCACCCATCCAGGAGCCATACCTTTCGAGGCTCCGGTACGCCAGGCAGCACCCAACGCACCGGTACCCAGCGCCACCGCAAAATAATTGACCGGCACGCTGAGGCCGCGGCGGGCGCTCTGCTCGCTCTGAAGGGAAGAAGGCATTAGGTTTTACCTCTCATGGTTGTAGGGCAGACTGTGGGCACGCAGCCCCAATATGTGTTTCGACGGTACCGGAGCATGGGCAACGCCATAGGAACCAGGGACCAGAAAATCATTCTATGTTTTTAAGCCTATACAAGCTGGAAGTCCGTGACGTACTTTAACCGATTCCGGTCACGCAATGTCTTGAATCTTCACGCTGTGTTTTGAATCTTCGCACAGACAAAATCATGCACAAAAAAAATCGCCCCCGACGCCTAAACGTCGGGGGCGACTACTAGCTCATGCTAGAAGCTACAGGTGCATACCTTAGGCAGCAACGGCAGCCGGATCAACGGGGATGCCGGGGCCGAAGGTGGTAGCAACGGTTGCCTTGGAGATGTAACGACCCTTAGCCGAAGAGGGCTTCAGACGGTTAACCTCTTCCAGAGCTGCCTGGAAGTTCTCCTCGAGCTGCTCAGCGGTGAAGGAAGCCTTACCGATGATGAAGTGCAGGTTGGAGTTACGGTCAACGCGGAAGTCGATCTTACCGCCCTTGATGTCTGCAACAGCCTTTGCAACATCCATGGTCACGGTACCGGTCTTGGGGTTCGGCATCAGGTTACGGGGACCCAGGATCTTACCCAGGCGGCCGACCTTGCCCATCATGTCGGGGGTTGCAACCGCTGCATCGAAGTCGGTCCAGCCGCCAGCGATCTTTGCGATCAGCTCGTCGGAACCAACGTAGTCAGCGCCAGCTGCCTCAGCCTCAGCAGCCTTGGGGCCTGCTGCGATAACGACCACGCGAGCGGTCTTACCGGTGCCGTGGGGCAGGTTCACGGTACCGCGAACCATCTGGTCTGCCTTACGGGGGTCAACGGACAGACGCATTGCAACCTCAACGGTTGCGTCGGTCTTGGTGGAAGAGGTTTCCTTCGCCAGGGCAACTGCCTCAGCGGGGGTGTAGAGCTTACCCTCTTCAATCTTGGCTACAGCTGCCTTGTACGCCTTGCTGCGCTTTGCCATCTGCTTTTCTCCTTATGCAGTTGTGGTCTCGTGAGCCGCGCTCGGCTCTGCCACATCCCGTCCATACGACGGGCATTTACAAGTTCTGTGTAGAAAAATCTACGGTGCCGATTACTCGGCTATTCGGCGAACCGAAATTACTCGACGGTGATACCCATGGAACGAGCGGTACCTGCGATGATCTTGGAAGCAGCATCCAGGTCGTTTGCGTTCAGGTCGGGCATCTTGGTCTCAGCGATCTCGCGCACCTGAGCCTCGGTCAGCGAACCAACCTTGGTGGTGTGAGGAACAGCGGAGCCCTTAGCAACGCCAGCAGCCTTCTTGATCAGCTGGGAAGCCGGAGGGGTCTTGGTGATGAAGGTGAAGGAGCGATCCTCGTAGACGGTAATCTCAACGGGGATGATGTTACCGCGCTGCGACTCGGTTGCAGCGTTGTATGCCTTGCAGAACTCCATGATGTTCACACCGTGCGAGCCCAGTGCGGGGCCGACGGGGGGAGCCGGGTTAGCGGCGCCTGCCTGGATCTGCAGCTTAATGAGGCCAGTGACCTTCTTCTTGGGAGCCAATGTAGGGTCCTTTTCTTAGCTGGGAACCGACGCACAGGAGCGTACGCCGGCAAGATGGTGACCGTGGCGCGGTCACCTGTGCATCCACATGAAAGCGTGACATGCGCATACACAAACCAACATTCTAGCGTTAATCAGCGACTTAATCCAGCGCCAGCTAGCAGAAAGATTAAACCTTGTCCATACAGCCGCCGCCGGTTATGCAACCACCACAAAATATGAGCCCCACACCGAAGTGCGAGGCTCATATTCACACGCTAAAAACGTTAAATCTTTTCGATCTCGGTGAAGCTCAAGGTCACCGGGGTATCGCGGCCGAAGACGGAAATCATCACGACAATCTGCTGGGACTCGCCCTTGATCTCCGAAACGGTAGCGTCCATGCCCTCGAAAGCACCGGACTTCACGCGGACGTTCTCGCCCACAGTGTAGTCGGACTCGATAACGGGCTTGGAAACAGGCAGGCCCTGGCTCTGCTGCTGCTCTTCGAAGACCGGCAGGAGCATGTCAAAGACCTCGTCCATACGTAGCGGGACCGGGTTGTACGCATCCTGACCCACGAAGCCAGTCACACCGGGGGTGTGGCGGACAACACCCCACGAGTGGTCGGTCAGTTCCATGCGAACCAGAACGTAACCGGGAACGCGCACGCGGCGGATGGTCTTCTTCACGGTGTTCTTGAACTCAACCACGGTCTCCATGGGAACCTGAACCTCGAAGATCTCATCTTCAGCTTCCAGGTTCTGGATACGGGTCTCGATACCGGTCTTCACCTTGTTCTCGTAGCCGGAGTAGGTGTGAACCACATACCAGTCGCCCATCTGACGGCGCAGCTTGGACTTGAATTCTTCCAGAGCGTCGACTTCCTCAGCCGCCTCAGCAGCTGCTTCAGCCACCTCGACAGCCTCGGTAGCTTCCTCAGCCTGCTGCTCAATAGCTGCAGACTCCTCAGTAGCCTCAGCAGCGGCTACCTCGACCTCTTCAATCTCGGATACCAGTTCCTGCTCGGACACGTCGCTCCTACTTTCTATCGTTAATCATCTAGAGGGGACTTCCACTCGCCAATGCGCTGAGGGAAATCACTGATGGGGCACCCCAGATAAGGATGCAGCCTGTACTAGTTACGCTGAATGGTTCCGTTACCGAAAATCCAGAATGCTCCCTGGCCGAAAAGATAATCCAGACCAGAAATAAGAAGGAGCATCACCACGACGAAGAACAGAACTCCGAAGAAGTAACCAACCAGTTCACGTCCGGTGGGAGTAGTAACCTTCTTCAACTCCGCAAAAACTTCACGGAGGAATGCAAAAATACGGCCGAAGAAACCGAGCTTCTTATCGCTCTTCGACGATGCGCCGGGCTGGACAGCCTTCTCGGCGGTAGCAGACGATGCCATTTCTTCTGCCCCTTTCTGAGTCTAAAAAAGTACGCCCGGGGTGCGGGCGTACAAATTATTTATTGAGGCAATAAAAGCAGGGCGGACAGGACTCGAACCTGCAACCTGCGGTTTTGGAGACCGCTGCTCTACCAATTGAGCCACCACCCTTTGAAGCGTTAACTTCAGGTGTGAGAGTTGCTTCTCACTTGTCTACTCCTCTATTGCCTCGCAAGCCGTGGGCTTTAGAGGGGCAAACAATTACACCCTTGCGGGTGCAGAACTAACTGTAAACCATCTTTCGGGGCCGATGCAACTTCAAAATGTAATATTTTTCGAAAAACCTCTTGAGATACCTTGACGAAGGGTTCCGTATCGCTACTAGTGGACCGTATCCTATTACAAGGAACGCCGCACACACCCGCGCCCATCACGCGCGGATTGGTCCCACACGCGCATTCCCATCACCTATTTCCTTGTCGACTTCAGGCCGGCAGCGCACAAGAAGAAAGAGAAGAGAGCCCCATGGCGCGTATTTCAAGCCGCATCGGTGCCATCGCACCCTCCGCAACCCTTGCCGTCGACGCAAAGGCAAAAGCACTCAAGGCTCAGGGACGCCCCGTCATCGGTTTCGGCGCAGGCGAACCGGACTTCCCCACCCCCGCGCACATTGTGGACGCCGCACGCGAAGCGCTCAACGACCCCAAGAACTTCCGCTACTCCCCCGCCTCCGGTCTTCCCGAACTGAAGAAGGCAATCGCGGAAAAGACCCTGCGCGACTCCGGCGTAGAGATTGACCCCTCCCAGGTTGTCGTCACCAACGGCGGCAAGCAGGCGGTCTATCAGGCATTCGCAACCGTCATTGGCGAAGGCGACGACGTCCTGTTGCCCGCACCCTACTGGACCACCTACCCCGAGTGCATCCGCCTGGCCGGCGGCAACCCCATCGAGGTGTTCGCCGGTAGCGACCAGCACTACAAGGTCACCGTCGAGCAGCTCGAAGCAGCCTACACCCCCGCCACCAAGGCGCTCATCTTCGTCTCCCCCTCCAACCCGACCGGTGCCGTCTACACCGAAGAGGAAACCCGCGCCATCGGCGAATGGGCTCTGTCCAAGGGTATTTTCGTTCTGACCGACGAAATCTACGAGCACCTCACCTATGACGGTGTTCAGGCTGTCTCCATTCTGAAGGCGGTGCCCGAACTCGCTGACCTGTGCGTCATCCTCAACGGTGTGGCAAAGACCTACGCCATGACCGGTTGGCGTGTGGGCTGGATGATTGGCCCGCGCGACGTCATCGCCGCAGCTTCCAACCTGCAGTCCCACATGACCTCCAACGTCAACAACATCGCACAGCGCGCAGCCCTTGCCGCCCTGACCGGCCCGCAGGACGACGTGGAAATCATGCACGCAGCCTTCGACCGCCGCCGCCGCACCATCGTAGATGGCCTGAACGCTATTGAAGGCGTGCACTGCCCCGTACCCACCGGTGCGTTCTACGCCTACCCGGACGTACGCGAACTGCTCGGCAAGGAAATTGAGGGCGTACGCCCGCAGACCACCGCAGAGCTGGCTGAGCTCATCCTCGAAAAGGCTGAGGTCGCCGTAGTTCCCGGCGAGGCATTCGGCCCCAGTGGCTACCTGCGCCTCTCCTACGCCCTGAGCGACGAGGACCTGGCGGAGGGTCTGGCACGCCTGCAGAAGTTCCTCGGTCAGGCACACGACTAGTTCCGTCTCCCTCTGAGCGCGCCTGCTGAACCTGCAACTCACCCCGTGGGAAGCGGTTCAGACGTGGGATAAACCGGTGCGAAACGATCAATCACAGGACTATTGACCGTTTTTTGTCCTAAGAACGGAGAATCCCACAAATATTTAAAAATATTTTTAAAACGAATGAGGCTTCCCGCATCTTTACAGATGTGAGGAAGCCTCATTCGCCTCTTCGGTGCCATAGGTGGGAAAGGGCGGCTATTTGTGTTTCAAACCCAAACATACAGGTACTAAAAACCTGAACTTTTCAGCACCGAAACGGGCGTTCCCACGGCTTTCCACCACTACCCACACAACCCAAACATCGCTAAAATAGAGACCAAGAGAACGACCTCCCGACCGGCGAACATTCGCGTGCCGAATTCGTGGAGGTCATAGTTATATACACGCGCGCACAACACCTAAAACGCGCAGACATTAGGAGCCAACCATGAAGATCGGTCTGCTTACTTCCGGCGGCGACTGCCCCGGCCTGAACGCTGTCATCCGCGGCGCTGTCCTCAACGGCGTCAAGAAGTACGGCTACGAGTTCGTCGGCTTCCGTGATGGCTGGCGCGGCGTCGTTGAAGGCGACTACATGGACCTGCCCCGTCAGAAGGTCCGCGGCCTGGCAGCCCAGGGCGGCACCATCATCGGTACCTCCCGCACCAACCCCTTCGACGGCCCCAACGGTGGCCCCGAAAACATCGAAATTATGATGGAACGCCACGGCATCGACGCAATCGTTGCTATCGGCGGTGAAGGCACCCTCGCAGGCGCAAAGCGTCTGGCAGACGCAGGCCTGCCCGTCATCGGTGTCCCCAAGACCATTGACAACGACCTGCGCGCAACCGACTACACCTTCGGTTTCGACACCGCTGTGTCCATCGCAACCGAGGCAATGGACCGCATCCGCACCACCGGTGAGTCGCACCACCGCTGCATGGTTGCCGAGGTCATGGGCCGCCACGTCGGTTGGATCGCACTGCACTCCGGCATGGCTGCAGGCGCACACGCAATCCTGATCCCCGAGGTCAAGGTCTCCATGGAGCAGGTTGCTGAATGGGTCAAGGAAGTACACGACCGCGGCCGCTCTCCCCTAGTTGTCGTTGCTGAAGGCTTCATCCCCGAAGGCTTCGACGACGTCATGGCAAACAAGGGTACCGAAAAGGACGGTCGTCCCCGCCTCGGTGGTATCGGTGAGTACATCACCCACGAGATCGAGAAGATGACCGGCGTCGAGACCCGTAACACCATCCTGGGCCACATCCAGCGCGGTGGCGCGCCCACCGGCTACGACCGCGTGCTCGCAACCCGCCTGGGCATGGGTGCAGTCGACATGGTCGCTCAGAAGCAGTGGGGCAAGATGGTCTCTGTGCAGGGCACCGAGATCAAGTACGTACCCCTCGAAGAGGCACTGGACGGCCTGAAGTCCGTACCTCAGGAACGTTGGGAAGAAGCAGCCGTCCTCTTCGGCCGCTAAACCCCGCAAGCTCAGCAAGCTCGCTGAGCACTCATACTAGAACCGCGGAGGCGGGCACTCGCAACGGGTGTCCGCCTCCGCGGTTCTAGTTGGGATGGGTTCTAGTTCAGGCGGTTTTGGGTCGGGGAGCGCCTAGCGCTTCAGGAAGTCCTGACCCGCCAAAGAACGACGCGCCACCTCACCGGACTCCGGCGAAACCACCGTCGTCTGAGCCACCGCGTACTCGGTCGCCGGCGCCGGCGAACCATCGGGCAGGAAATCGCCGCCATCAACCGCACGCAAAGGCGCCTGCGGGTCAACGCCGCGCTTAATCACAGCCAGAGCAATCGGGCCCGCCTCATAATGTAGCGCCACCGAGGTAATACGACCGACCGGGCGTGACTTACCCTCCACAAACAGCTCGCTACCTGCCGCCGGCAGGGTGTGCTCCGAACCGTCAATATCCAAGAACACCAGGCGGCGCGGCGGGCGACCCAGGTTATGCACGCGAGCCACCGTCTCCTGCCCCTTGTAGCAGCCCTTATCAAAATGCACCGCCGTACGGGTGTAATCCAGCTCCTGGGGGATCGTCTTATCGTCCGCCTCGGTACCGTAGCGCGGGCGCCATGCCTCAATACGCAGAGCCTCCGCAGCCCACAGCCCCGCAAAACGCGCGTCCGAAGACTCAGCTAGGGCGGGCAGAACAGAGCGCGGCACAATGCTCAAGAAACGCACGTAGTCCGCACCCGGGTGAGCATCGCCCGCCTCATCGTAGCGGTAGCTACCCGGTGCCGGAGTGTGCCAAGGGTCCTCCCACACCAGCGGCTTACCCTCAGCGAGCGCAGGATGTACCGAACCGTCCTGCAGGATCGGGTTGCGGGCGCTCTCCAGTACCGCATACTCGTCACTGAGGTTCTGCACCTCAACGCGCATCATGAACTTCATGCGGTTTAGGTAATCGGTCAGCGGCTGAGCCTGGTAGCCCTCAACGATCAGCCAGAGCGCCTCGCCGTCTTCAATTGCGGAGGGTGCGTACTCCACGCGGCCCTGAGGGGAAAGCAGCAGGAACTCGCGGCTCTCCCCGGCGGTCATGCCGGTCAGAATCTGCGAGGCGATGGACGTCAGCCAGGTCTGGCGGTCCGGCCCCTCAACGCGCACCACGCCCAGGGAGGAGCGGTCCACCAGCACCAGCGGCTCGTCCGCACTGGCGGAGCGGTCGAAGCTGAGGGCGCGTTGCTCCAGCATGGGGTTGCCGTAGTGTGCGGCGACGCCGGCATCCAGCCCGGAGGCGGCAAAAGCGCCGTGCAGGCTCAGCAGGGGGCTCACCGGGCGGGCGGCATCGGGCTGGGGTGCCTCAGCCTGAGGCGCTTCAAGCGAAGATTCAGTCACGGAAGGTGCACCTTTCACGCAAAGAGTCTGCCCCGCCGACCGGCGGGGCAGACACAAGTTAGTTATTAGGCGGTGGGCTCGGAGCCGGGCTCGCCGGTGGGCTCTTCGCCATCCAGGGAACCGAACATCGAAGTGCCCAGGGATTCACCGGTCATCGAGGAGGTCTTGCGCAGTTCAGCGGAGGCGTGCTTGTGCAGCTTACCCTCGGCGTCTGCGACCTCCCAGTCCCACATGAGGTTGCCGTTGACCAGACCCCACAGGCGCACGGAGCCGGCGTAGTCGTGGGAAATATCATCGCGTAGCAGGTTGCCGGTCTGCATGCGAATGACCGGGCCCTTGACCATGCCCACGTAGTTTTCGCTAATACCGCCGGGGTGCGCAATGGTCGCCAGCAGGGAGAATCCGTCGTCGGCATTGCGGAGAGTCTCTACGCTTGCCGCGTCAGCGAAGGCGGGAACAACGTCCTTGGGGACAATGCCGAAGCCGCCGTCAGCGTCGGTCAGGGGGCGGTCAATCTGCCAGAAACCGGTTTCAACGGTGATGGGGCGCAGCTTCTGACCCTCGTCATCGAGCAGGAAAGACTCAGCGCGGTATTCGATGAAGGGCAGACCATCCTGCTCAAAAGTAATAATCTGGCCGAAGGGGGTGTTTTCCTGGCCTTCGTACCACATGGTTCCGGTGCCTTCCCAGGTGCCAAGCAGCCATGCGAAGGGAACAAGTTCAGGGGTTAGGTTGGTAGGGATTTCAATAGCCATACCTTCCATTTTAGTACCCGTGCGTACAACGGTAGCCTGTTCGTTCGCTCACGGCACGGGGTAGCGCCGCCGTCTGCAGAGTAAACGGTACGGCAGGCAGCATAAAGAAAACCCCCAACCGGAGGGGACCGGGTGGGGGTTCACGCCGTCATTGGCGAGGCGGTACGAACCGTACGACCGCCTAAAGCCCTGTGTGGGCGATGCTTCTGCTCTGTGCGGGGAAGACTACTTCTGACCGCTGAAGAGGCCACGCAACACTGCGAATGCACCGATACCGATGCACACGGAGATAATAGCCATCAGCGACATGAAGAGAGCTTCAAGAGCCATAAGATTGTTTTCCATGCCTTAAACCTACCACAGACCCACCCCGAAAGGGCGCAGAATCAACAGCGGAAACATAGTGGACACCCAAGCTGCTTCCCGGGTGCAAGACGCGCCTAGCGCCGGGCAAGACCCCGGTTCCGCGCCAGCATGCCAGAACCCCCGCAGTCATCGGTTGAAAAGGCTATATGAACAGTCCGGAATACGATATTTGCGCCCCGCCTGCGCCGGCTCCCACAGCTGCATCACAGCCGGGCGAGTACACTAGAAAGAGCCTAATATTTTACCGGGAAAGGAGAGGGTGTGTACCGTATTGCGCTTCTGAGCGATACCGCCGCGCAGGATATGATTCCTTCGCTGAGTCTACTCAGCCACAAGGTACACGTTTTCCCCCTCGACACCGCCCATACGGCTCTCGAAACCGAGACATTCGACCTGCTCATGGTCGACGCCCGCACCGCACTCGTCAAAGCACGCCAATGCGCCCAGCTATTGCGCGCCGCCGGCGTACAGTTGCCGCTCATCGCACTCCTGAATGAAGGCGGTATGGCGGCGGTTGCAGCCTCCTGGCAGGTTGACGATATTGTTTCTGACCAGGCGTCCCCCTCCGAAATGGATGCGCGCCTGCGCCTCGCCATCAAGAGCGACGCAGCCGCAGAAGAAGAGAACTCCGAAGAGCGCATCGTGCGTGCGGGCAACCTCGTCATTGACACTCAGGCGTACTCGGCGCACCTCTCCGGCACCGCTCTGAATCTGACCTTCAAAGAGTTTGAACTGCTCAAGTTCATGGCTCAGCACCCCGGTCGCGTCTTCTCCCGCGCCCAGCTGCTCTCCGAGGTGTGGGGTTACGACTCCTACTACGGCGGCACCCGCACCGTGGACGTGCACGTGCGTCGTCTGCGTTCCAAGCTCGGTACCGAATACGAGCAGATGATTTCGACCGTGCGTAACGTGGGCTATTCCTTCAACAGCACCCGCTAAATTTTTAGGGCTCCAACCCCTGTTTTGGTGTACCCGTTATGAAGTAGCCTCGCCGCTGAGCCGAGTACCAGAATGTGTAAATGTTCCGGTTCTTGTCATATTCGCCCAGGACGAAGAACAAACTCTTCAAAGAGCAACTATCCCCGGTAGAGTTGAATCAGAAGGCTACGAAAGAAGGCGATGATGGTACACAGTCAGACACCCAATCCCTCCACCCTGCCCGCTGAAAGCTCCCTTGTCTACGCGGAACCGCAGCTCACCGAAGAGCTGTTGGAACGATTCGATTCCTTTGCACAGAAGGTTGCCCGCCATGACGGCGTCTCGGCGTTCTCTGAGCAGACCCGCGTTGAGCTGAGCAAGGCATTGCGCGAAAGCACCCTCACCCCTCCGCGTTTCTTTGTCGCCGAGGACGACGGCACCCTCGCCGCCGTCTTTGTGGCGCTCACCCCGGCAAACGACGAAGACACCGGCGTAATTGAGGCAGCCGTCGCCCCCGAATACCGCGGACGAGGCGCCGGCAGCGCATTCTTCGACCACGCCGTCCGACAGCTGGGTGAAGACGCTGTACGATACCGACTCTGGGTTCACGGCAGCGCTACCGACACCGGCATTGAAAGCCCCGCCCACGCGTTCGCTACCCTGCACGGCTTCGAGCCGGTGCGCGTGCTGTACAAGATGGTTCTGCCTTTGGACGCTCAGACCCGCGAAGAGCTCGTGGAACGCTCCGACGCGCGCACTCTGCCGGAGAACCTGCGGATGCGCACCTTCACCGGCGCGGACGAGTTCCCCTGGCTGCGCGTGAATGCCGCAGCGTTTGCGCACCACCCGGAGCAGGGCAAGCTCACCCTTGCCGATTTGCGCGAGCGCACCGGCTCCCCCTGGTTCCGTCCCGAGGGTTTCTTCATCGCCTCCGAGGTGGATGATGACTCCGCCATTGCGGCATTCACCTGGACGAAGATTCCGACCGGTCAGGAGCAGGGCGAGCTGTCCCCCTCCGGCGAGATCTATGTGGTGGGTGTGAACCCGCAGGCTCAGGGAGGCGGCCTGGGCCGAACCCTCACCCTGCGCGCGCTGGCATACCTGGCATGCGCTGAGGACGAGAACGGCGAGCCGCTGCGCGCCATCGACCTGTACGTGGACGCCGATAACACCACCGCATATTCCCTCTACACTTCGTTGGGTTTCGGTGTGGCGACGGTTGACCGCATGTACGCCCCCGCCCAGCAGGACGCGCCTGCCGCCTAGTTTTTGGTGCGCCACAGTTGGCGTGCTTCTTCACGACTTATCCCCGATCAGAAAGGCAAGTACAGTATGGTACCCGCCCCCAATGGCCTGAATAAGGCGCCTAAGCCTAAGCCGTCTGAGCCGGCACCCATGACCGGTGTCATTCATATCGGCCACGATATTTCGAAGATTGAGCGTGCCGAGTCTCGCGGCGACCGTATTGAGAAGGGCGAGAAGCGCTCCTACTTCAGTCTGGAAGAGGAGTTCGGCCCGGAGCGTTTCTTCGACCGTGAGAGCAGCTGGCTGGACTTCAACACCCGCGTGCTGGAGCTGGCGGAGGACCCGAACCTGTTCCTGCTGGAGCGTCTGAACTTCCTGTCGATTGTGGCGTCTAACCTGGATGAGTTCTTCATGGTGCGCGTGGCGGGTCTGAAGCGCCGCATTGCGACCGGTCTGGCGGTGCCTTCGGCAGCAGGTCTGAGCCCCGAGGAGCAGATGGAAGAGATTGCTGAGCGCGCGCACCAGTTGCAGACTCGCCACGCTGATGTGTTCCACAACCAGGTTCTTCCGGCTCTGGAGGAGCAGAACATCCGCATTGTGGGTTGGAACGACCTGGATGCGGACGCTAAGCAGCGTCTGCGCCAGGAGTTCATGCAGGATATCTTCCCGATTCTGACCCCTCTGGCTGTTGACCCGGCGCACCCCTTCCCGTACATTTCGGGTCTGTCGCTGAACCTTGCGGTGCTGGTGCGTAACCCGCAGACCGGCAAGGAGCTGTTCGCTCGTGTGAAGGTGCCCGATCAGCTGGACCGTATGGTCTCTGTGGATGGTTCCCGCGCCGCCAACACTGCGGGCCGCGAGAGCCGCTACATTGCGCTCGAAGACATCATTGCTGAGCACCTGGACACCCTCTTCCCGGGCATGGATGTTGTGGAGCACCATGTCTTCCGCGTGACCCGTAACGAGGATCTTGAGGTGGAAGAGGACGACGCAGAGAACCTGCTGAAGGCTCTGGAGAAGGAGCTTCTGCGCCGTCGTTTCGGTCCTCCGGTCCGTCTGGAGGTTGAGGACACCATCAACCCGACCATCCTGGATCTGCTGATTTCTGAGCTGAACATCAACGAGTCTGAGGTGTACCGTCTGCCGGCCCCGCTGGATTTGCGCGGTATGAGTGCGATTATTCGTGCGAACCGTCCGGCGCTGCACTACCCCAAGCACATTGCGCACACTTCCCGTTGGCTCAACGCCACCGAGACCGCGAAGGCTGCGGATGTGTTCGCTGCCGCCCGCGACCACGACGTACTGCTGCACCACCCGTACGATTCGTTTGCGACCAGTGTGCAGGCGTTCTTGGCGCAGGCTGCCGCTGACCCGCGTGTTCAGGCGATTAAGCAGACCCTGTACCGCACCAGTGGTGACTCCCCCATTGTGGATGCGCTGATTGAGGCGGCTGAGGCTGGCAAGCAGGTTGTGGCGCTGGTGGAGATTAAGGCTCGCTTTGATGAGGAAGCCAACATCTCGTGGGCTCGTAAGCTGGAGCGCGCCGGCGTGCACGTGGTGTACGGCATCGTGGGTCTGAAGACTCACTGCAAGCTGTCGCTGGTGGTGCGCCGTGAGGGTAACCACCTGCGCCGTTACGCTCATATTGGTACCGGTAACTACCACCCGTCGACGGCTCGTTTCTACGAGGATTTGGGCATCATCACCTGCGATGAGCAGATTTGTGAGGATGTCTCCCGCCTGTTCAACCAGCTGTCCGGTTACGCGCCGAAGACCAACTACCAGTCGTTGCTGGTAGCGCCGCGTACTCTGCGTAGCGGCCTGATTGAGTGCATTGACCAGGAGATTGAGAACCACAAGGCTGGTCGTCCGGCGAAGATTCAGATTAAGTGCAACTCCATGGTGGATGAGGCCGTCATCGATTCGCTGTACCGCGCTTCGCAGGCTGGTGTGCCGGTGGATGTGGTGGTTCGCGGTATTTGCGCTCTGCGCCCGGGTGTTAAGGGTCTGAGCGAGAATATTCGCGTCCGTTCGGTGCTGGGCCGTTTCTTGGAGCATTCGCGTGTGTTTGCGTTTGAGAATGGTGGCGATTCGATTGTTTACATTGGTTCTGCCGATATGATGCACCGCAACCTGGACCGCCGCATTGAGGCTCTAGTACCGGTGAAGGATCCGCGCCATGTGAAGTACCTGCGTGACATGTTCACCATCTACATGAGTGATTCTTCGCGTACCTGGCACCTGGATTCTGAGGGCAACTGGACCCGCCACGACACCGACGATCAGGGCAACCCGCTGCAGGACGTGCAGTCGTACTACCTGAGCTCGCGTTCCCGTAAGAACGTGGTGGATAAGGTCTAAGGACTTTCCTCTGATCTGCCAGTGATTTCTGGTTGTGAACCCCGTCTGTTCTCACGCTTTATAGCGTGGGGCAGGCGGGGTTTTCCGCGTGTCGTGCAAAAACGTGCGGTGGACTAGTGCACTTAGCGCAAAAGTGAACAACAGGTTACGTTGAGATTACAACTTGACCGCTCTCTCACCTACAATTAGACGCGGAGCATGGTGCCCTCTGGCATTGTGCGCAAGCCTAGCGAAGAGGTTCAGAGAGAGATATGGCACCGCTGGATTCCCCCTCCATCTACTACTCGGCACGACGTTTTGACGCGGTCAACAGCATTGACCGAGCCCCCGCGAACACTGCGGATATTGTTGCTTCTGGCGCACTGATTTGGCGCATGCGCGATGGTGCGCTTGAGGTCCTGATCATTCACCGCCCCCGCTATGACGACTGGTCCTGGCCTAAGGGCAAGCAGGATCCGGGCGAGTCCCTGGCTGAGACCGCTATCCGTGAGATTCGCGAAGAGGTCAGTCTGCAGGTTGTTCTGGGTGTGCCCCTGGCGGTGACTTCCTATCCGGTGGGTGGCCGTCCGAAGGATGTTTTCTACTGGTCTGCTGAGCTTCCCGAGGGCGCCCGTGCCCTGGCGGATGAGGGTGAAGTGGATGAGCTGCGCTGGGTATCCACCGAGGTTGCTCGCGCCCTGCTGACCAACGAGGACGACCTGGCACCCCTGGAGTCCCTGGAGGCTCTGGCTGAGGCGGATGCGTTGCGTACCCGCCCGATTCTCATTGCCCGCCACGCGAAGGCGAAGCCGCGTTCGAACTGGGCTGCCGCTGAGGATGACCGCCCGCTTGCGGCTACCGGCAAGCGTCAGGCGCTGGCTTCTAGCCGTCTCTTTGCGGCGTGGGCTCCGAGCCGTATTATTTCTTCCCCGTGGCTGCGTTGCGTTCAGACCGTGACCCCGTACTCGGTGGATTACGGTGTGTCTGTGAAGGAGAAGAAGTCCCTGTCGGAGGCTGGCGCTCAGCGTCACCCGGCACGTACTGCCCGCACCGTGGCGTCACTGTTCGATAAGGATTCTTCCTCGTTGCTGTGCACTCACCGCCCGGTGCTGCCCCAGGTGATGGATGTTCTGCGTGATTACCTGTTTGAGGGTTCCGCGGAGGTTCTTCCGACTGAGGACCCGTACCTGGAGCCCGGCGACGCCCTGGTTCTGCAGGTGACCGAGGGCGATAACCCGCGTATTGTCTCGGTGGAGCGAGTACGCGCGGCTCTGGACTAGCATCCATATACTTTGATCTTCTAACGGCGAGCGCGCTGGGCTTTATACTCAGCGCGTTTGCTCTACCCGCGCCCATTCGGGGGTTTTACAATAGAGGGGCGGTTGATTTGTGACCGTCTCTCACGTCTACTGACAGGATTCAAGGTTTTTCTTATGACTCACGCAATCCCCACTCCCTATGAAGATCTTCTGCGCGAAATCCTCGAGGAGAACAAGGACGCCATCGCGGCGGATGCGCAGCGTTCCGACCGTACCGGCACCGGCACTTTCGGCGTGTTTGGCCGTCAGATGCGTTTTGACCTGCGTGAGTCGTTCCCGCTGATTACCACCAAGCGCGTGCACTTCAAGTCTATTGCCATTGAGCTGCTGTGGTTCTTGCGCGGTTCCTCGAATGTGCGTTGGTTGCAGGAGCGCGGCGTGACCATTTGGGATGAGTGGGCTGATGAGAACGGCGATTTGGGCCCGGTGTACGGCGTGCAGTGGCGTTCGTGGCCGACCCCCGATGGTGGCACGATTGACCAGATTGCGAAGGTTATTGATTCGTTGAAGAATAACCCGAGCTCGCGCCGCCATATTGTTTCGGCGTGGAACCCTGCCGAGGTGGACAACATGGCGCTTCCGCCCTGCCACGCACTCTTCCAGTTCTACGTGCACGAGCGCCCGGACGGTGTGAAGGAGCTGTCCTGCCAGCTGTACCAGCGTAGCGCGGACATGTTCCTGGGCGTGCCCTTCAACATCGCCTCGTACGCGCTGCTGACCTACCTGATTGCGCAGGAGGTAGGCATGGAGCCGGGCGAGTTCGTGTGGACCGGCGGCGACTGCCACATCTACTCGAACCACCTGGAGCAGGTGAAGAAGCAGCTGGGTTACGGCACCGACCCGGAGGGTAACCCCTACCCGCCGCGTGAGCCGTACCCGTACCCGAAGCTGGTCATTAAGACGAAGAAGCCTTCTATTTTCGATTACGAGTATGAAGACTTTGAGCTGGTGGATTACAAGCACCACCCCGGTATTGCCGCCCCGATTGCGGTCTAACTGCAGGTAACGAGGAGGAATGATGTTTCGTCTGGGCGCTATTTGGGCTCAAACTGATGTCGGCATCATTGGTCGTAACGGGGATATGCCCTGGTACGCGCCGGAGGATTTGGCGCACTTCAAGAAGGTGACGCTGGGCGCTCCGGTGATTATGGGTCGCCGCACCTGGGAGTCGTTCCCGCCGCGTTTTCGTCCCCTGCCGGGTCGCACCAATATTGTGATTAGCCGTTCGGTTACCGAGGCGGAAGAACGCGATGGTGCCCTGTGGGTTCCTTCGCTGGATGCGGCGCTGTACGCGGCTCGTGACGCTGCGGGCGCGCCGGTCGAAGCTACCCCCGCAGATACCGCCGCGGTTGATGCTTGGATTATTGGTGGCGGCTCCGTCTACGCGGAGGCGCTCTCCCGCACCGACCTGCCCACCTTCGGTCGGGTGGAGACGGTGGAGCGGACCCTCTTCTACTGCCAGGAAGGCAACGAGATTACCGGCGATACGCGAGCGCCCGAACTGCAGCTTGCAAATTCTGCGGGCAGTTGCGAGGGCAGCTCACCGAACGGGTGCTGGCGAGTCACCTCCGAAAGTGCTTGGGAGAATAGCGAGAAGGGCTACCTGCTCGATGAGTCGGGCACGAAGAACCCCATGTACTTCTCGTTCCAGCGGCTCGAACGTATCTAGTTCAAGCTTCCCTCGTTCACTCGTTGATATAGACATGCATTTCAAGCCTGCGGCTGCTCCACCCGGAGTACCGCGGGCTTGAGTGTTTAATGCGCCTCCCGGTGCCCCGGTAATAAGCCCCGCCTCTTCACACGGTATTCCGTTCCGAATATCAAATTTTTTGTACGGTGTTAGTCCGCACCCGCCAGCCTGAGAGTACACTGGGAACCATGAACTTTAATCCCGGTGACTCTGTAGGTTTTGTTGGCTGGCGCGGTATGGTGGGCTCCGTCCTCATGAAGCGCATGGTTGAGGAAGGCGACTTCGAGGGCATTACCCCCGTCTTCTTCACTACCTCTAATGTTGGTGGCGCTGCGCCCACCTTCGACGGCGTAATTGAACCGTCCGAACTGAAGGACGCATACGACATTGACGAGCTGCGTAAGCACTCGATTATTGTGACCGCTCAGGGCGGTGGCTACACCGAGGCTGTGCACCCGAAGCTGCGTGCAGCAGGCTGGGACGGCCTGTGGATTGATGCCGCTTCCACCCTGCGCATGAACGATGACTCCATCATCGTGCTGGACCCCATTAACCGCGACGTCATCGACCGCGGCCTGGCATCTGGCGTGAAGGACTTCGTCGGCGGTAACTGCACCGTCTCCTGCCTGCTGATGGGCCTGGGCGGCCTCTTCAAGAACGACCTGGTCGAGTGGGCTACCTCCATGACCTACCAGGCAGCGTCCGGCGGCGGTGCCCGCCACATGCGCGAGGTGCTCGCACAGTTCCGCGACCTGGGCAACGAGGTCTCCGAGGAGCTGAACGACCCCGCATCCGCAATTCTGGACATTGACCGCAAGATTCTTGCTAAGCAGCGCTCCGGTGAGCTGGATTCCTCCCAGTTCGGTGTGCCGCTCGCCGGCTCCCTGATTCCCTGGATCGACTCGGATCTGGGTAACGGCCAGTCCCGCGAAGAGTGGAAGGCTGAGGTTGAGACCAACAAGATCCTGGGCCGCTCCGAGGACGAGAAGATTACCATGGATGGTCTGTGCGTCCGCATCGCTGCGATGCGCTCGCACTCTCAGGCGCTAACCATCAAGCTCAAGAAGGACCTGCCGCTCGAGGAGATTGAGCGCATCATCGCTGAGGACAACCCCTGGGTTCGCTTCGTGCCGAACGAGCGTGAGGCTTCCATGGAGCAGCTGACCCCCGTGGCTGCTTCCGGTTCTCTGGAAATTCCGGTTGGTCGCGTGCGTAAGCTCGCGATGGGCCCCGAGTACATTAGCGCGTTCACTGTGGGTGACCAGCTGCTCTGGGGTGCTGCTGAGCCGATTCGCCGCATGCTGCAGATTGCTGTTGGCAAGCTCTAAGGCTCACTGACAAGCTATAAGAAAGCCCTCGCTACCATTCTTTTCGGATGGGGGCGAGGGCTTTTTGTGCCTGCGTATAGCGCGTGTGGGCTTAGCGCGAGCTGGTTTAGCGCTGGTTTGCGGCGGCGGCTTTGCGTTCTGCCTTGCGTGCGGCTTTGCGTTCCTTGCGCTGCTGTCGCCAGGCGCGGTAGCGGTACCAGGCGGTGAGCACCACGTGCTTCATGAAAATATTGGCGCGGCGTGCCCAGGTGAATTCGGTACCCCAAATGCCCAGGCCTATGAAGATGAACAGCCAGCCGGGGCCGGGGGTGACGAGCATAATCAGTCCGGCGATAAAGCAGAAGGCGCCCACGCCGATGACGAGGGGCTTGTAGAGATGACGCATGACCGGATGCGCGTGCATGCGCTCCTTGCGGGCTTCGAGCCAGCGGTGAAAGCGGCTGGTCTCGCTTTCTTTGACTTCATCTTCAATGGTTTTCAGGGGTGGTCCTTCCAAACGTGCCGTAGGTGAGTTTCACCGGGCGGCGGTGGTTAGAGAATAGCACCTACCGCTGGGCGGCGGCTGTGAAAGATTTCTTCATGTTGAGATTTTTCCGTCATCTTCAAAATTTTTTCGTTTCGATAGTGTTCAAGTCGAAAGTACCTTTATACACTGTAAGGGAACAATTCGCCCGGCACTACGCCTAAACACTAAGGAAGCGACCCACTACCGTGTCCTCCCCTCGTCCCGTATCAACGGACTCATCCCGCACCAACGCTGTTGCACCCGCTGGTACCTCTGCACCCGCTGCTGAACGCAACGCCGCACCAACCCTCAACGAACGCCTCGAAAACCTGCCCTTCACCCTCGCCCACGGCAAGCTCCTGGGTATCTCGGGTCTCGGCTGGGCGCTGGACGCCATGGACGTTGGCCTCATCTCCTTCGTCATGGCGGCCCTCATCAAGGAATGGCATCTGAGCCCCACCGAAGCCTCCTGGCTCGGATCCATCGGATTCGCCGGCATGGCGCTCGGCGCAACCTTCGGCGGCCTACTCGCCGATAAGCTCGGCCGCCGCTACATCTTCGCACTCACCCTGCTGATTTACGGTCTGGCGACCGGCGCTTCCGCCCTGGCAACCTCCCTGGGTGTGCTGCTCGTCTTCCGTTTCCTGGTCGGTCTGGGTCTGGGCGCGGAACTTCCCGTGGCATCCACCCTGATTTCTGAGTTCTCGCCTCGCGCTATCCGCGGCCGCGTCGTGGTCGCCCTGGAGGCTTTCTGGGCTCTGGGCTGGATTCTCGCCGCTCTCATCGGTACCTTCATCGTTCCGCAGGCGAACGGCTGGCGTTGGGCGCTTGCCATCGGTCTGATTCCCGCCATCTACTCTCTCGTGATCCGTATAGGAACCCCCGAGTCCGTGCGCTTCCTGGAGTCGGTCGGCAAGCACGATCAGGCACGCCAGGTGGTCGAACGTTTCGAGGCCTCCCCCGCGCTTTTCTCCCGAACCGGTAAGAAGCAGACCGAAGACGCTTCCGCACACGGTGCCGCAGAAAGTGCCGACAACGCAGAATCCGCGAAAATCCACTCCATCTGGGCTGCCGGTCAGCGCCGCAAGACCATCGCCCTGTGCGTCATCTGGTTCTGCATCAACCTCTCCTACTACGGCGCGTTCATCTGGATTCCGGCACTGCTGAACGCCCAGGGCTTCAGCCTCGTGAAGTCCTTCGCATTCACCCTCATCATGACCCTCGCCCAGCTGCCCGGCTACGCGGTCGCCGCCTATCTCATCGAAAAGTGGGGCCGACGCGCAACCCTGGCGACCTTCCTGCTCGGCTCCGCACTGGCGGCTGCTGGCTACGGCATGGCGCACTCCGAGGTATTCATTATCCTCGCCGGTTGCATGCTCTCCTTCTTCAACCTCGGCGCGTGGGGCGCCCTCTACGCCCTGAGCCCGGAGATCTTCCCGACCCACCTGCGCGGAACCGGCACCGGTGCCGCCGCCGGTATCGGCCGTATCGCCTCCATCGCGGCGCCGCTCATTGTGCCGCCGCTGGTCGCATTTGGTGGAACCCCGCTGCTCTTTACGCTCTTCTCCACCGCGTTCCTGGTAGCGGCAACCACCGTGTTCCTGCTGCCTGAACGCCGCGGCGAGTCCCTCTAACGAGCCGCCCAGCCTACATGATGGGCTGTCCCTCCTGAACACTCTTTCCGAGCAACCAGAAGGGACAGCTCATTTGTCATTTAAGCCCCCTATCCATGCGCCACAACCTCAAACTATGAGAGGATACGTTCTATGCTCGATTCCTTCCTCTCCAGCCCCTACCGCACAGAGTTCAGCCCCTGGCCCGTGAGCGAACACTACGCCACCGAACGTGCCGGCGGCGTGCCCGAAGCCATGCTGCTGCCGGGCGAACTCACCGTGCACCGTAGCGATGGGGCAAAAATGAGCTACTACCTGGACTGGCCCGAGGAATTCAACGAATACACCCGCGCAATCACCCTGCGCCCGCGCACCAAAAACAGCTACCCGCAGGACTTTACGCTCAGCGTCGCCGTACGCGACGGCCAGGCTGTCTTCACTGCAACCGCCCTCAGCTTCTGGGAGCAGCGCGACGGCCGCCCCTACGACCGCGAGCCCATCGCCCGCGGCTACGTGGACGTCGCAGCCTACGAATCCTGCGAGGACTACGCCGGCAATTCCGCCGCGCCCGCCCTCATCGGCTGGGATATCGCAGACCTCTACCCTGCACGCATGGCGCTCATCCGCGCCCTCTGCGAAGGAATCGCCAGCAGCATCACAATGGGCACCCAAATCCTCGCGGACGGGCAGGTACAGGTCGACCACAAGGACGGGGATCTGCTCGCCCTACACGTAAACGCGATCAGCACCGTAGGCGGCATGGTCCGCGCCCTCATCATCGAGCAGGACCGCGTACCCAGCGGCGTATCCACCGGCACTACTACCGGCGCCTCCGAGCGTGCCGACCTGCAGACGCGCGCCTACTACGCCAACGTGCTCTCCCCTGTTCCCGGCGAGTTCGGCAACCTTGTCTGGTCGCACGGCGAGGATGCGGAATACTACCCGTACCGACCCACGCGCCATAAGCCGATTTTCCACGCCCCCAGCCCGCCGCAGAAGCTTCCTCTTGCGGTCCAGGTGTTGATGGAGCACCTGCCCGCCGCTCCCCTGGCGACAACGCGCACAGCGCCCAAACGCAGGCCCTACCTGCCGGGGCAGGTGCGTATCTCCTCACCTCGCCACTAGCTCAGTGAGTCAATACAACGCTTCGGGCGGCCTCCAATGAAGAGACCGCCCGAAGCGTTTATTCTATGCGTCCTCGCGCTACGAGAGGCGAGAAGTTAAGCGTTTAGATTTCGCCGTTAACCACGACAGGCTCAGGAACCAGGGTCACGCCAAAACGTTCATGCACGCCGTCGCGCACAGCGCGGGCAATAGCGAAAATATCCTCAGCGGATGCGCCGCCGCGGTTCGTAATCGCCAGGGTGTGTTTGGTCGACAGGCTTGCACGACCCTGAGCGATCTCGCGAGACTCACCCTCCAGGCCGAAGCCCTTCTCGAAACCGGCGTGCTGAATCAGCCAAGCAGCCGAGAGCTTCACATGATCGGGATCCTCAACACCCGCGGTGAACGGGGAAGTCTTCACGACCACCGGGAAGTTCGGGGCGCCCTCGGGCAGGGAATCCAGGGCCGAGCGCGGAACGATCGGGTTGGTGAAGAAGGAACCGGTGGAGAAGGTGTCACGATCCTCGGGGTTGAGCACCATGCCCTTGGAGCCACGTAGCTCCAGCACCTTTTCGCGTACCAGGGCGGATTCGGCGCGCTGACCGGGCTCAACGCCCAGGCTCTTCGCCAGCTCGGCGTAACGAATCGGGGAGGACAGGCTGCCCAAGGTGAACTGGAAATCAACGGTCAGCACCACGTAGCGGGGCGAGCCGTTGACGGTTGCGCGCTTGAGCACCGAGTCGCGGTAGCCGAAGCGCAGGTCTGCGCTCGCGAAGGTCTTCTGCGTGTTCTTTTCGCGGTCCCAGGTGCGTACGGAGGCGATGAACTCGCCCACCTCAACGCCGTATGCGCCGACGTTCTGCACGGGGGTTGCACCCACGGTGCCGGGAATGCCGGAGAGAGCCGCGGGGCCAACCCATTCATTCTCGATGCTGAGCTTCACGAAGTCGTCCCAGATGGTGCCCGCCTGCACGCGCACGTTCGCGCCGCCGCATGCGGGGATAGGCAGAACCTCTACGCCTTCGGAGGCGATGTGCACGACGGTTCCGTTGAATCCTTCGTCGGAAACCAGCAGGTTGGAGCCGCCACCCACGATGAGGACGGGTTCGCCTGCGGCGTCTGCAGCGGAGACTGCTTCGATAATTTCTGCTTCGGAGGTGGCGCGGACGTAGGTCTTAGCGGGGCCGCCTACCTGGGCGGTGGTCAGTTCGCTCAACAGCTTTTCAGTCATAGGTTAAGAATACCGGTCGTTGTGCGGGGTCAACACCCGCCACGCGTTAAAGTCACGAAAACCTTATGGTGATTTTGCCTTCATTTTCCGGCGCACTTGCCTCAGAAAAACGCCACCACCCCGCCGATAAGCACACAAAAGCAGTGAGCATACAAAAGCCCCGGCACCACCGCATCGGGTAGCGCCAGGGCTTTCACATGGTTGCTTTCACGCAACTATCTGCATGCGCAGAAACTCTATGCCGAGAGACGAACCACAGCCTGGCTCTTCATCAGAACCTTCTGCTCCTTGCCTTCCTCATCACGAGCCGTGACAGTCAGGTCAATGCGGGCGGTGCGCTCCTCCTCGTTCAGGGCGCCCACCTTACCGCTGATGGTCAGGGCGTTCGTGGGGGTGTCGGGGTTTTCGCCGCCGGGTGCATCCGCCACGGGAACGGGCTTGGTGAAGCGAGTCTGGTAGTCCACAATCGCGCCGGGGTCGCCCACCCAGTCGCTCACGAGCTGCACGGCGGTACCCATGGTCAGCATACCGTGAGCGATCACGCCGGACAGACCCACCGACTGAGCAAAACGCTCGTTCCAGTGAATCGGGTTGAAGTCACCGGATGCGCCGGCATAACGCACCAGCGACGCACGGGAGAGCTCCACGGTACGCGAACCGATGTCCTGGCCCTTTTCAAGATCTTCAAAACGCACCATTAGTTTTCCTCCTCAGCACGAACCAGCAGGGAAGAAATGCAGGTGGTGACCGGCTCGCCCTGCGCATCAACGATTTCTTCACGGGTAGTCAGCATTGCGCCGGCACCCATCACGCGCACGGAGTCCACGTGAACTTCGGTGCGCAGCTCATCACCGGCAACAATGGGGCGGTGATGGGTGAAGCGCTGGTCGGCGTGCACCACGCGGGAGAAATCAATACCGGCGGAATCGTCGTTGATGAGTGCCGCGTCAGCTGCCTGCGCCAGGATAATGGCGAAGGTCGGCGGGGCAATCACATCTGCGTACCCTGCCGCGCGGGCTGCCTCAACGTCGTGGTGGAGGGGGTTTTCTGCGTGAACTGCTCGGGCAAATTCGCGGATCTTCTCACGACCGACAATGTAGGTGTTCTCGGACGGGTAGACCCTGCCCACAATCTCAGGGTTAATGCTCATGATTTCAGTCTACCGTTCTTGTGCACAGTGTTCAGCTCAAACGCACAGAGTGGACAGACCACTGTACAGGTAACCGGCGTGCAGGCAACCAGCGTGCAGGCGTGCAGTATTTCGTCGCATTTTTACCTGCTAGCGAAGGCCCCTACCCATCCAGCCCAAGCAGGCGTAGGCTGGACGGGTACCCGCAATCTATTTCAGAAGGAAAAGTTATGTCTTCCAACGTAAAAATTTCGGTGCTTGACCTGATGCCGCACCGCCCCGACCAGAGCCAGCACCAGACCATGCTCAACACCATCGATGCCGCACGCGCGGCGGAGTCCTACGGCTACGAGCGTTTCTGGGTTGCCGAGCACCACAATGCAGGCTCCCTGCTGTCCTCGGCGACCGTCGTGGTCATGGCGGAGATTGCCGCCGCAACCGAGCGTATTCGCGTGGGCTCGGGCGGCATTATGCTCCCCAACCACGCACCCTACGTGGTGGCGGAGCAGTTCGGTACCCTTAACGCATTCCACCCCGGCCGCATTGACCTGGGTGTGGGCCGTGCGCCCGGCACCGACCCGATGACCGCCGCCGCTCTGCGCCGCGACGATTCTGCCGCCATGAGCTTCCCCGCCGAGGTGCAGCAGCTACAGCGCTTCCTGGGCGAGCCCTCCCCCATGCACCGCGTGCACGCCATTCCCGGCCAGGGCTCGAAGGTGCCCCTGTACATTCTGGGTTCTTCCCTGTTCGGTGCGCAGCTTGCCGCGCAGCTGGGCCTGCCCTACGCGTTCGCTTCGCATTTTGCGCCCGCAATGCTGCAGGAGGCGGTAGACACCTACCGCGCAAACTTCAAGCCCTCGGAGCACCTGGAACAGCCCTACGTCATGGTGGGTGCAACCGCAATGCTCGCCGATACCGACGAGCGGGCACGCTACCTGTACACGAGCCAGCAGCAGCATTTCCTGGGCGTAGTGCGCGGCAATCTGTCTTTCGCACCTCCCGTGGAAGATATGGACGCCGTCTGGACCGACGCAGAGAAGATGCACATTGAACGCATGACCGCCGAGGCAATTGTGGGCTCCCCCACCACCGCACAGGCCCGTATTGAGGACCTGGTGGCGCGCACGGGCGCTGATGAGCTCATCGTTATGACCGAGGCGTGGGAACATGAGGACCGCCTGCGCTCCTACGAGCTGCTGTCCCAGCTGCCGGTGGTGCGCCGCGCCTCCTAACGCTTTGATCAGAGCATAAAGACGAAGCCCCCGAGTATTTTTCTCGGGGGCTTCGCTATGCCCGGCATCGAGCCGCGGGGCTGAGTACCTATTGAGCACCTACAGACCGGGCTTCAGACAAAGAAAATAGGCAGACAAAATTGGCACAAACAAAAAAGCCTGCCTCCGAAGAGACAGGCTTATCTGAGCCCCGACCGGGAATCGATCCCGGGACCTCCATCTTACCAAGATGGCGCTCTACCACTGAGCTATCGGGGCGTAGCGGTGGACGGGCTCGATCCGTCGACCTCACGATTATGAGTCGTGCGCTCTAACCAGCTGAGCTACACCGCCACATCATTAATACGTGCTCTCGCATGAATTAATGAGAGAGCCCCGACCGGGAATCGATCCCGGGACCTCCATCTTACCAAGATGGCGCTCTACCACTGAGCTATCGGGGCAACAGGTAAAACTATACAGGTCTTCAAGAATGCTCGCAAGCGGAGAAGCTATGGCATACACCACATTTCATGCTTATTTGTTCTCCACACTGCCGCACGAGAGCCCAGCTTTGACCAGGAGCTCCAGCACTGACCAGGCACCACCGCAACAGCTGATGCAAACACATCAACACACAAATACATAAAGACCGGCAGGAGAGCTCATCACTCCCCTGCCGGTCTTTGAATCATCTGCGGATGACAAGGCTGCTAGCCGATAGCCTCAGCAAGCCCCTCATACCGCTAATCCAGGCTTAGCTGAAATCTTAGTAGCGCTTGCCGCGGCCGCCGAAGTCGCGGCCGCCGTCACGGTTACCGCGGTAGCCGCCATCACGACGGTTATCACGGCCACCGAAGTCGCGGCCGCCGAAGTCGCGGCCGCCGTCACGGTTGCCACGGTAGCCACCCTCACGGCGGTTATCACGGCCACCGAAGTCGCGACCGCCGAAGTCACGGTCATTGCGCTTGCCACCGAAATCGCGGCCGCCACGCTTGAAGTCGCGGTCACCGCCGAAATCACGGCCACCCTCACGGTTACCGCGGTAGCCACCCTCACGGCGGTTATCACGACCGCCAAAGTCGCGGCCACCGTCACGGTTGCCACGGTAGCCACCTTCACGACGGCCACCACCGAAGCTGCGGCCACCACCGCCGCCCTTGGGACCGTTGTCCTTGCGGATGTTGATGAACTCGCCAGCGATCTTGGTGTCGCGCAGGCGATCGAAGAAGTCGCGGGGCAGGTCCTCAGGCAGGCCAACAATGGTGAAGTGCTGGCGAATGTCGATGGAGCCAATCTGGGAGCCCTTAATGCCACCCTCGTTAGCCAGGGCACCCACGATAGCACCTGCGGTCACGCGGGAGGAACGGCCAACGTTCAGCTTGTAGTTGACCATGCCCTCGTCGTTGTGCGCGCGCTTAGCCTTGCGGCCGCCGCGGTCCGAATCGTCGTCGGAGAAGGGGCGGGAGTTGCGCGCGATGTCCTCTTCCTCATCCAGGAAGAACGGGCGACCCTGCTGGGCAATAACAGCCAGTGCGGCTGCGATGTCCTCAGCGGTGGTGTCGTGCTCGTTCTCGTAGTCCTCGATAATCTCGCGGAAGAAGCTCAGGTCCTCAGACTCGATGGTCTCGGTAATCTGCTGTGCGAAGCGCTGCTTACGGGTCTCGTTCACTGCCTCTGCGGTGGGCATGTGCATCGGCTCGACCTTCTGGCGGGTTGCCTTCTCAATCTGACGCAGCATGTACTTCTCACGCGGGGTGACGAAGAGGATTGCGGCACCTTCACGACCTGCACGGCCGGTACGGCCGATGCGGTGCACGTAGGACTCGGTGTCGTGGGGGATGTCGTAGTTGACGACCAGGGAGATGCGCTCAACGTCCAGACCGCGTGCCGCCACGTCGGTTGCCACGAGGATGTCGATGCGGCCGTCACGCAGGGCGTCAACGGTACGCTCACGCAGCTGCTGGGGGATGTCACCGTTAATCGCTGCTGCCGCGAAACCGCGCGCCTTCAGCTTGTCGGCAACTTCCTCGGTTTCCTTCTTGGTGCGCACGAAGACGATGATGCCGTCGTAGTTTTCGACCTCGAGCACGCGGGTCATTGCATCCAGCTTGTGGGAGTGCATGACCTGCATGTAGCGCTGGGAGATGTTTGCGCTGGTGGTGGTCTTAGCCTTGACGCGAATCTCGGTGGGGTCGTTCAGGTACTGCTGAGCGATCTTGCGGATCGAGTTGGGCATGGTTGCAGAGAAGAGCGCAACCTGCTTGCTGTCGGGAGTGCCTTCGAGGATCTTTTCCACGTCTTCGGCGAAACCCATGCGCAGCATTTCGTCTGCCTCATCGAGTACCAGGTACTGCAGGTTGGACAGGTCCAGGGAGCCCTTCTCCAGGTGGTCAATCACGCGGCCGGGGGTACCGACGACGACCTGCGCACCGCGGCGCAGACCAGCCAGCTGCGGGCCGTAGGGGGAGCCACCGTAGATGGGCAGGACGGTGAAGTCCTCCATGTGGGTTGCGTAGGAAGAGAAGGCTTCTGCAACCTGCAGAGCCAGCTCGCGGGTGGGTGCCAGGACCAGAACCTGGGTGTCGCGGGAGATGCCGTTAATGTCGGCGAGTTCAGCCATGCGGGACAGTGCCGGCAGCGCGAATGCTGCGGTCTTACCGGTACCGGTCTGTGCCAGACCGACCACGTCGTGGCCTTCCAGCAGCAGGGGGATGGTCTGTTCCTGAATGGGGGACGGCTTCTCGTAACCGACCTCTTCCAGGGCTGCCAGGACGCGGGCGTCCAGGCCCAGGTCGGTGAAGCGTACGCCTTCTTCTTCAGCCTTCTCGGTGGTTTCTTCGGCGGTTTCTTCTGCAGGGGTTTCTGCAGTAGCTTCTGCGGTGGTTTCTTCTGCTTCTACAGCAGGGCTCTCAACGGTGTTCTCGGTGATGTTCTCGGTGGTCACAACGGTCTCTGCCTCGGCGTTCAGTTCGGCCGGGGTAGCAGTATTCTCAGTCAATTTTTCCTCTATACGGTAGGGGTGGAAGCGCACGCTTTTCGGCGCTTACCGGGTGTCCCCTTCACGGCCCAGCCACACATCATCCCCTGGGGAGTAGAACGTCCAGGGGTCCTCCGTTACCGGCGCATTCTGCAGAGGTGTTCTGCGGATGCTGCGGGTAGCGGCTTTTGCTGGGGGTGGTCTTGAATTTCTCGGCACATTATCCAAACGCCTGTTTGTACTCTGCGCTCGGCGCACAGTAGTCCCTATGAATCAGGGGTGTACAGGGTGGGTAATGCTCACATGCAATGTCACGTATTCCTGGTGGTTCGCCTTCCCGCTTACACGGCGGTGGTGTGTCTGTTACAGCAGACGCAGCAAAGACGCTGGACCAGAGATCGTTAAGAGAAGCCCGCGTGTACGGTGTAAACCGCAAGTTTATGGGGCGTATCAATCGGTGATGGTGAGTACGGCGCACCTACAATTCCAGCACCACCTTGGGTGCCGGGTGCGCACAAGACCTTCATCGGGGGTTCCCGTGTTCTATCCAGTGTACAGCAGGGTCCCCACTTGAGCTATAAAAAGGTGCTTAAAACCTCATCTCTTAAATGCGAGCGCCCACCCCAGCGTTTGCGGGGTGGGCGCTCATTGAGCCGCTGAACCGAGGTGCTAGTCTACGCGGCGCACAATATCAATCGTGCCAACGGTCGCGTACTTAGCGTAGGAATGGCCGTAGCGGTCGGCCGCGTACTGTGCGGCGTTGGTCGGCGGGTTGCCGCCCCAGGAGTTGCTCCTGCGGTCGATGACCACGTAGTCGGGTGCGGGCTCACCGGTGTGACCAATCCAGTAGACGGTGCGGCCGGGAATCAGCTGAGTCAGAATCGACAGGTCAGAGGCGACCGTCACCCCTTCGGGTACCTTCTGCACGGCGTCCTGCTTCATCTGGTCAGTGGTGGTCAGCGCGGAGGCGGTGAACTGCGCATTGCCCAGGGAGGCGAGGGGCTGCTGGGAGCCGGGCACAAAAATCGGGGACGCGGCAAGGAAGAGCGCCGCGGCGGGTAGAGCCCATACGGGCATGCGGCGTGCCATGGCGCTGAGGCGGCCAGGCTCAGCCGCTGCATCAGCTTCCTGCACGGAGGCTCTATCGGCTACTCGCGCAGCCGAGCGTATCGGAATTGCGGCGGGAACCACGCCGTAGCGTACACGCACGACCGCATCCAGCAAGGCGAGGAAGACGACGGGCATGAGCACGAGCGAGTAGTGCCAGGTGCTTGCCCAGTAGGATTCCATGGTGGAGAGCAGACGCCAGGCGAGGGTCGGCAGGGCAATTGCCGCGAGCGGAGAAATGACCCAGAGGATTGCGCCGGTAATGAGCAGCAGGCCGAGGGTTGCCAGCTTGGTGTTGTTGCTGAGCATCTGCAGCGCTGAGCCGAAGGGGTCGCCCAGGGCTGCGGAGAAGTTCACCTTGTCGGCGTAATCGAAGTTTCCGCCGCTATTGAAGTAGGGCAGGATCACGTAGATGGCGACGGCGGACCAGAATACGCCCCACATCATGACCATGGTGGATTCTGCGACGGCGGGGGTGCGTGCCCACGAGGAGTAGAGCTGCTGCATGCGGGTGCGCATGGGAGCCGGGGTACCAGCGGAGAGGCGCGGCATCAGAATGTCAACAGCGGTGCTCAACCAGCCGGTGCGGATAAAGATGATGAGGCCGATGGCTGCGACAGTAATACCCATATCTTCTTTGACGAAGGCGATGGGCAGGGACCACCAGCAGGCATAGGCGAGGTAGCGGGCACGTTCGGTGCCACTCACTCGCGAGGCGAGCACCAGGTAGCCGAGGCTCATGGCGAGCAGCGGCACGGCGAAGGCTACTTCGTGGAATTGGGCGGCGATAGCCTGCTGAACTCCGAAGCTGAGGGCGAATCCGGCGCCGAGTAGCAGACCGGTGATGGCCGGGATGACGCTCTGAAGTTTTGCGGACTGAGCATTCTGCGCAGGTTCGTTCTTCTGCGCGTCCTCAGTCTTCTGAGCAAGTGCGAAGGCACGCTGAGTGAAGCGCACAATGGCAAAGCTTGCGAAGGCGACCAGGGCGTTCTGCACGACCAGTAGCGTGGTCGGCGAGGGGAACAGCGCGTAGATGGGTCCCAGAAGCACCAGAATCGGGTGGAAATGGTCACCCCAGAGGTTAAAGTCGGGCCCCTTAATCGGCACGATGGGCACGGAGAAGTGCGAGTACGCCTGCGCCATCTGAGTAAAAATCGCCAGGTCCCAGGAGGGGGTCACCCAGTGCTTCATCTGCTGAAGCGAGTAGTAGGTGTACAGCGCCATGACGGCGGCGGCAAGCAGCAGACCGGGTAGAAGTTCAAGGGGGCGGATGCTCTTGACGCGCTCGGTGAAGGACTGACGCGGCTTTTTCTGGGTACGCTGGCGGCGCGCGCCTGTAGCGGTGCCGCTCGTCGTTTCAGGTGCGTTAGTTGTCGAGGGTGCGTCATGTGCTTCCGGTGCCATAGGCGTCCTTCTCTCGGGGTGTATGTCCGGGGTGCGTGTCCGGGCGTGGGCGCCCTTGTGAACGGGCGGAACGCATAGCCTGTGTTGTGCCGGTGGCGGAGTTTGCGTTCGTTCTCGCTCTACCTTTTAGGGTATCGCATTAGCGGTGTGCCTGCCCTGCCGAGTATTTCTGGTGCTTTAGCTGGGGGGCGTAGATTGGTGGGGCGTGGTCGATGAGGGAATAGACTGGTGGAGTGAGTACGATTCCTTCCTCAAACCCCGGCGGTACGGCCTCCGGTAGCCTCCCGGCAGCGGGTGCACGGCGCATCCGGCATCCTTTGGCGGCAGCTGGTGTGCCCTATGCGCCGGCGTTTACGGATGTTCTTCAGGAGCCTACCATTCTTAGCCAGCCGCGCGTTCAGGTTCGTACTCTCTCCTCCGCCGCTTCGCCTCTTCCCGGTGCCCTGGCTCCCGAGGCGTGCGAGGTTGTAATTGAGCCGCATGTTCCGGTGCAGTTGGCGCAGACTTTGGGTTCGTTGCGCCGCGGTGCTCAGGATCTTTCGTATCGTGCGCTGAGCCGCGCGGATGGTGCCGAGCGAATCTGGGTGACGGCTCGCACACCGTTTCACGAGTTCCCGGCCGTGCTGTACGCCGAACGTTTGGCGCAGCCAGCCGAGCTTCCCGAGTCTATCCCTTCCCTGTTTCGTGTGCTGATGCGCCCGGTGCGTATTCGCATCTGGGTTTCTTATAGTGCCGCAGATCAGCAGATGCAGGCGCGAGCCGGTCTTCAGGCGTTGGCGCAGGAAATGACGTACTGGCTGGGTTTGCACGACCCTGCAGAGCAGTTTGGCGCGCTGTCATCTTTTGAGGCTCTTCCGCCGCGTATTCAGCAGGCGTGGCGGCAGAATCCGGGGCTCCGCCTCAGCGCCTCGGGGCAGTTGGACCGGCAGATGCTCAACGCCGTTGTGGAGCAGCGCATCACCCAGACTGAAGCGTTCAGAACCCTGGGCTGGGTTCTGCGCAAGTACGGCTCCCCCGCCCCTTCGACCGGGTTGGGTCACCAGCCCGAAGGCATGCGCGTCTACCCGAGCGCCCGGACCCTGGCGACGATTCCAACCTGGGATTGGCATCGGGCGGGCGTTGATAAAAACCGCTACGATACCGTGTACGCTTACGCTCGTTCCGCCGAGTCTCTGAAAAACATTACGGCAGAAGGCGACGTGGCGCTTCTGGCGCGGAGCCTGCACACTGTGCGCGGCGTGGGCCCGTGGAGTATTTCCGAGGCTCTGCAACGGGTATGCGGGCACCCTGACGCCATCAGCGTAGGCGACTACCATCTGGCGCACGCAGTCGGTGAGCTATTCACCGGTCAGCGCACCGATGATGCGGGAATGCTCGCTCTGCTGGCACCCTACAGCCCCCATCGACAGCGCCTGGTGCGGCTCATGCACGCTTCAGGCTTTTCGAAGCAGCGCTTCGGGGCGCGCATGACCATTGAGGACCACCGCGACCGCTAACGCGACTGCACCCTAACGAGGTTAAAAGGGGACGGGGCGCCCCAGCCGGTTGTACCGGCGGGTGCGCCCCGTTCAAGCTCTTTTTGTGGTGGTGAGCTTACTTCTTCTCTGCAGAGCCTTCTGCTGCTGCGATTTCTGCACGGACCTTGTCCATGTCGAGCTCGCGGATCGAACCGATCACGGTCTCCAGCTGGTCTTCGCGCAGTGCGCCAGCCTGCTGGTAAACCAGGATACCGCCACGGAAGCCCATGATGGTGGGGATGGAGGTGATGCCTGCTGCCTGAGCGAGCTGGCCCTGGTCCTCGGTGTCAACCTTGCCGAAAACGATGTCGCTGTGCTTCTCCGAAGCCGCCTCGTAGACGGGGGAGAACTGCTTGCAGGGACCGCACCAATCTGCCCAGAAGTCCAGGAAGACGATGTCATTGCTCTCGACGGTAGCAGTCAGGTTCTGCTGAGTAATTTCAATAGTAGCCATGAGATAAAGCTACACCCTCAAGACCCCAATCGCTAATTGTTCGCCCTGGGATTCAAACATTGTGAAAGATATGACAAATTGCCGTCATAGTAAATACTTTTCGCGGCTGTTTCAGCCGACCCGCGGGCGTATCGTGGAGGCTCCCGTATCAGAGTCGCAGAGGCGCACCACCGGCTGCCGAAAGTCCAGCAAGAGTTCTGCCGAGAAGCTCAGCAGGCTGTGCCTCGCCGCCGCTGAGGCTGTCATGAAATTGGTTTTAGATACACAAAAGCCCGGTTACTTTCGTAACCGGGCTATTTGTGGCAGGTGAGGGATTCGAACCCCCGTAGGCAGTGCCAGCTGATTTACAGTCAGCCCCCTTTGGCCGCTCGGGTAACCTGCCGCCTAGCTAGGTGCTAGTTGCTCGCTCACGCGAACAGAGACTACTCTACAGCAGTTTTAGGGACTTGTACACTTCACACAGGGTTTTGTGACGAAGGTTATATATCTGGTTATATTTATCGTCTTTTCGTCACATCAGAGCGTCGGTGCACGCTCACCGCGCATCCATATCTATCGCGCATATCTATCGCAGCGCCCGCGCCCTCATCCTAATTGAATAAAGCCCTCATGAATAAAGCCGTAAATAAAGCCGATGCCTACAGTAGCTTTAGAAGGAGCGGGACGGAGTATCGCCATCCTGCTCAAGCAGAAGCACAATCTCCAGGTGCTCCAGATAGCGGCGCGCCTGCTCCACGGTGCACATGTCGCCAGCAATCTCACGCTCCAGGTCACGGCGAACGCCACGGAAACGCGCCACCAGCGAAGGTTCCGTCAGAGTGATACCGATACCGTCAAAGGGAGAAGGCTCAGCATCTTCCTCATGCAAATCAAGATGAATCTCGTGGTGGTCAGATTCGTTGAGACGCTCCGCCTCAGGAATACCCTCGGGCTCAGCACCCAGAGAGGTATGCAGGTCGATGAAAAGGAGGGTTTGCAGGTCGCGAGCTTCCTCGCTCGTGCGCAGGTCCGTCGTGGACAGGTTAGGAGTGGTCATATTTCTATTGTCCTCTTTTAAGGTTAGTAACGCCTGTAAAACAGGCTCGTATTTCTGATAGTTAGCTGTGAACAAGAGCCCCCAACCCGGTAGGCTAGTACTAACCGGTGCCTGTAGCACCTCATTCACGAAAGGAAAGCCCATGGCTAGCGAATCGTCATTCGACATTGTGTCCAAGGTGGACAAGCAGGAAGTTTCCAACGCACTGCACCAGGCACAGAAGGAAATCTCCCAGCGTTACGACTTCCGCGGCGTAGGTGCAGAAATCGACTACTCCGGCGACAAGATTCTCATCAAGGCAAACGCCGAAGAGCGCGCCCTGGCAGTGCTCGACGTTTTCCAGTCCAAGCTGGTCAAGCGCGGCATCTCCCTAAAGTCCCTGGACTCCGGCAAGCCCTACGCATCCGGCAAGGAAACCCGCATCGAATGCTCCATCAAGGAAGGCATCGCGCAGGATCAGGCGAAGAAGATCTCCAAGATGATCCGCGAAGAGGGCCCCAAGGGCGTGAAGGCAAACATCCAGGGTGATGAGCTGCGCGTCTCCTCCAAGTCCCGCGATGACCTGCAGGAAGTCATTGCAATGCTCAAGTCCGCTGACCTTGAAGTTGACCTGCAGTTCGTCAACTACCGCTAAGCTCATGCACCCCCCACCCAGTGATGGGTGAGGGAAGCGGATAGAAGCCGAAATGCAAAATCCTCGGGGTGGCTACTTCCACAGTAGCCACCCCGAGGATTTTTTGCCTGCCGACCCGTCATCGCGGGTCACAATCGTCACGCCGGGTCATATTCATACAGCATCGCTTTTGCTCCCGGATGATTCAGCGAAGAAAAGACTTAGTACTGCCCCATCTCACGAGCCTGCTGCTGCAGACGCGCAATACGCTGGTCCATCGGCGGGTGAGTAGAGAGCATGTTCTTCAGCGAGCCGAAGGGGTTCGCAATCATCATGGCGCTCGCCGCCTCCGTGTTGCGGTTGTTCGGGTCCATCGGATACATGGACACACCACTCTCCAGCTTGTTCAGCGCCGAAGCCAGAGCCAGCGGGTCACCGGTCAGACGTGCACCGTCTTCGTCGGCATCAAATTCGCGGGTGCGGCTAATAGCCATCTGAATAACCTGCGTAGCAATGGGCGCCAGCAGCGCAATCACAAACATGGCGAGAGGGTTCGAGCGTTCACCGTCGCGGCTGGAACCACCGAACATCGCGCCAAACGAAAGAATCTGCGCAATCGTACCGATAATGGAGGCGATACCCGCCGCCACCGAAGAGGTGAGGATATCGCGGTTGTACACGTGCATCAGTTCGTGGCCGAGCACGCCGCGCATCTCGCGCTCATCCAGCAACTGCAAAATACCCTCAGTACAGCACACGGCTGCATTCTGCGGGTTACGACCGGTTGCAAACGCATTCGGGGTCATGGTCGGTGCCACATAAAGGGCGGGCATGGGCTGACCCGCGCGGGAGGACAGCTCCTCCACAATGTCGTAAAGCACCGGAACCTCTTCGCGGCTGACCGGGTAAGCATTCATGGAACGCAGAGCAAGCTTATCGGAGTTCCAGTAGGTGTACGCAACCGAACCCAAGCTAAACAGGCCCATAGCCCAGATGAAAATGGAGGTGCGGAAAGTCGCCGAAAGCAGGCCACCGATGAGCAGCATCATGCCCACCATGGAGCCCATCAACAGGGCAGTTTTCAGTCCGTTGTTATGGCTGTGCATGGGTATCCTCCTGAACAATTAGGTCAGTGCGTACAGCGTGTACTTGACTCTATAGAATACGTGCAAGCACCCGCGGGCGCACCTTCTGGAGCGCGGATTCACCCAGAGCGTCACCCATACGCCGAAAGCTCAAAAGGGATTAGGGAATAGCGCCCGGAATATTCACCAGGGGCACCTGCTCCAGCACCTGCGCCGTAGCAGTCGGGAAAATACCGAGCAGCAGAATCGTGCCGTACGCGCCCAGAAAAAGGATGAAGAGCAGGCCGAGCATCAGCTGACCCTCCAGATCAAAACCGGTGGTAGTACTGCGGTACTGGCCGTAAATCACCGGGGTCACGATGGGCACACCGAAGAGCAGAATCATCAGCAGAATGTAGATGGGGTTTGTGAAGTCGTACACCATGACCCTATCCTCCTTGATGGTGATCGCCGGTACGGGTTACTCTAGGTTCTTTGATTGTACGGCATCTCTTCACACCCGAGGCCGGGGTGAGGAGGGGCGCCACAGAGTGGATGAAAGGGACGCCCTGCCGGCTTATTATGAGTTTTTCATAAGATAATGATGAATTTCTCATAATAATGTGTAGACTTAAACTTATGACCGACGCAAAGACAACCTCCGACACGAAGAAGGCTCAAAGCCCAGACCATTACAATACCGGCTGCGCCCACACCACCGGCCTGCCCATGCTCTCCGCAATGAGCCCTGAACAGCTCGAAGAAGCATGGACCACCGGGCTGCGCGCCAGGGGCCGCCGCGTCACCAAGCAACGCCTCGCCGTACTCCACGCAGTGCAGGAACACCCGCACTCCACCGCCGACACCATCGTGCAGGCAGTCCGCGAGCGCATCCCCGCCATTACGGTTCAGTCGGTCTACGTGATTCTTGCCGACCTGACCGACATCGACCTGCTGCGTAAGTTTGAGCCGCCGGGAACCCCCGCCCTCTACGAAACCCGCACGGGCGACAACCACCACCACGCCTTCTGCGTACGCTGCGGCAAGGTCGAAGACGTGGACTGCGCGGTCGGCTCCGCACCCTGCCTGACCCCCAGTGATTTTCACGGCATGGTGCTCTTCAGCGCAGACGTGCTTTACCAAGGCGTGTGCGTAGACTGCCAGACCGAGCAGGAGGCGGCGCTCGCCCGCACCCAGCAGGAAGCGGCAGCACGCATCCTGGCGGCATAACCCTATAGCCCCGGGAGTCTCGGGCAGGCTCGGTCATGAGCGTTTTAAACCGTTGAGGCGGCGACACAAGCAGTGTCGCCGCCTCAACGGTTTAAGTTATTTAATGCAGGAGCTTAGGCACCCATACGGGGCTGCGAGTCCACAATCTCCAGCAGCTCGCGGATCTGCGCCGCGCTCAGCACCGTGGAGGGGTTAATCGCGTTCACCTTCACGCTCGGAGCACCAATCTCCAGGGCGTAACGCAGAATATCCAGGGCGTTCGCCGAACGCACCTCAATATGCGGATCCAGTGCCGCAATCTCAATGGGCGAAGTGAACACCAGCAGGCTCTGCGGGTTGCCGTTCTCATCCGGGTCAAAGACGAAAGAGGTACCGGACGGGTCAGCCGGGTCAACACCCACCAGCAGCACGGACGCCGGGGACACCAGCGAGCCGAGTAGCATCTGCATGTTGTCCTGGGTCAGCGCCATCTTCGCGCCGTCGTTACGGGGCGAAGTGACAATCCACTGCACCTGAGCGCGCTCAATGTAGCACTCGTGGTCGGTGCCGGGGTCAACCACAATCAGGTCCAGCGCCTCGTTGCCGAGGAAATCGATAAAGACCTTCATCGCCGGTTCGCGCAGAATCAACTCGTCGCCCTCGGACTCCTGACGCACGTAGCTCTTGCCAATGTGCTCGGAGGAGGAGAACACGCACAGCGCCTGCATACCGGTCTCGGGCATACGAATGACCTGGTGGGTCAGCACCGACTCGGGGCCCATCAGGTCGGTTTCAGAAGGAATCAGCAGGGAACCGGTCGCATCCAGTAGAACGTCGCCGCCGAGCATCGTGCGAACCACGTTAATGAGGGTTCGCTCCTGCACATCGTTACGGAACGTCTCAAGAGCGGCGACCAGGTAGGGGTTCGGAATCTCGTGCTCGCTCGAAGACAGCGCTGCGGCGGCAGAGTGGCGGGCGCGACCCTCCATACGTTCACGAGCCCAGGCGGGAATACGCGACGCGTCACGCGGGAACTCAGTCAGGTGCTCACGCACGTCGGTCGCGGTCAGGGTGCCTTCATTCTTCCAGCTGGCGGGCTCATCGTCACGGTTATAGGAGGCACCCACGCTGAACTGCGGGTTCGGCCAGCCGGTTGCCGCCACCACAATGGAGGCGGTGAACCAGGTGCCGCGGTTACCGTCGTAGGCGGCACGCTGCAACTTGCGAACCTCAGCAATAATGGGCGAGCCGTCCTTGAGCGGGCCGATAGTGCCAATGAACTCTTCACCGTCGCGGAATTCACGCACACGCACGAAAATCTGACCTGCCAGAGGTTTGACGTCCAGCACCATTTCGCTCCAGCCGGGGTCAACACTAACGACATCCAGCAGCCAGCTTCCAATGTTGTTCAGCGCATCCTGGATGCGCGCGGCGCGGCTACTCGTCTCGGCGAGGCGGGGTTCAGTCATAGTTCATACATCCTTGAGTGTGAATACGGCGCGGCTGGAGGCATCCGTGTTCGGTCGTAGTGTCGGCTTACAGGGTGCCGGAAGAAGCCGTCTCTTCGATTCTAACGAACACAGGCACTCCACGCAGATAGTTTACGCCGAAAGATATATGCTCTACCTCTCCCCTACACCTCTTACAGACGGTGCATTCGACCCTCTTAACGTCCAATACGCCTAAAGCGCACCCCAAAACCGGGGATACACGGCATAGTGAACGCTAAAAGGTTGATAATCTTGAAGCATGACGAATTCTCTGCAGGACCTTATCGACGCATCGATCTTTATCTCCACCGAGTACCAGGCTCGACTCGCTGAGCTCGTGGGTACCTCCGAGTGGAACGTGGATTTCACCTCCCAGTCTCTGGATTTTGAGACCACTCCCCCGCTTTCGCTCAAGCCGCACCTGCTGGGCACCGAATCCGAGAACCGCGGTACTTGGATTTGGTCTTGGCAGCAGCTGGGCTACTTCCCCGACTCCGTTGTTTCCGCTGCTATTCAGACGCGCGAAACCGGTGAGCGTGACGGCCTGGCCGAACTGACCACCGACGAGCTGCCCCTCTCCGAGTCCCTGGCACGCCGCCTGACCCTGGCAACCAAGACCATCAGCGGCCTGTACGCACACTACCCGCTGCCCGCGGGCGCTGGCGTGCGCGCATGGACCCTGCTGGAGGGTGCCGAGCTGACCCTCGAGGCCCCGACCTACAAGGGTATCGGTCGCGTAATCGCGAAGACCCTGCAGAGCGAAGAAATCCACAACCAGGTTCTGGCGGTGGACTCCTACGCTCAGCAGCGCGGCTTCCACATCGCCTGGGACACCGAGGCAACCGCCGTGCTGACCGCAACCGACGGTGCCCTGCGCCTGTGGTTCGACGAGGGTCGCATCAGCGGCATCGAGCAGGCTGAGCCCCAGGTTGGCCCCGAGGTTCTGGAGCAGTGCGCAGCCGCTGCCGCACAGCGTCGCGAATCCCTCGCCGCACTGCGCGCCGAGATTGAGCGCGTGGCAGCCGCAGAGGCAGCCGCTCAGAACGCACAGCGCGAGCAGGAGGCAGCAGAACGCGCCGCCGCACGTGCCGAGGCCGAAGCTGAGCGCGCGGTCGAGATCGCCGAGCACGCACCGGTCGCAGAGACCGAGGTACCCGGCGTCGAGAGCACCGAGAACCTCTACCCCGCCGACGAGGCTCCCTTCGATCAGGAGCCGGCAGAGTACGCAGAGCCCGGCTTGGTCACCGTGGAGACCCTGCCCGGCGAGTACGAGGCAGAGGAGACCGAGCAGGCTCGCGTCTACACTGACGAGTCCATCGGCGCCGAGCAGCCCGAGTACGAGACCGTTGAGGCTTCCGCAGAGTACGCTGAGGAGCCGGTCGCCGTTGAGACTGTAGCTGAGCAGCCCGCAGAGGCCGAGCAGCCCGCAGCAGAATACGAAGAGCAGCACGTGGAGCCCATCCGCAACGCTGGCGCAGCTCCCGACCTGCAGGCAGAGCACGAAGAGGCAGCCCGCCGCGAGCAGGAAGAAACTGCACGCCGCGAGGCAGAGCAGCCCAAGAAGAAGGGCTTCTTCTCCCGCTTCTTCGGCCTCTAAACCGAATACGCAGCACTCCTCAGGCGCGGTATCCTCGTGGTACCGCGCCTGAGGCATCTATAGCGTATGCTGCACCCTGTATCGGGTACAGTAGTGTGCGCGCATCGAAACCTGTGTGGATACCCAGCCGGCGCATCCCGATGAATAGCTTAGAAGAACGTAACCGAAGAATCAGGTCAGACGAAACCATGTCAGAAACGCAGAAGCACACCACCCGCAACGGGTTTATCACCATCATCGGCACCTACATCATTTGGGGTCTGCTCCCCCTGTATTTTGTGCTGATGGCGCCGGCAGGACCGATTGAGATTGTGGTGGCGCGAGTGGTCTTCTCCCTCATTTTCTGCGCCCTGCTACTACCGATTGTGCGGGCAACCGCGGACTTCCGCCGCGCCCTCAAGGATCGCCGCATCATGCTGGTACTGACGGCGGCATCGTTCCTCATCTGCGCGAACTGGCTTATCTACGTGATGGCAACAACCAGCGGTCACACGATTGATGCGTCCCTGGGATATTTCATTAACCCGCTGGTCTCCGTGGTGCTGGGCGTGATTTTCCTGCAGGAGCGCCTGCGCGCCGCGCAGTGGGTATCCGTCGCAATTTCATGTATCGCGGTGCTGATGATGAGCCTCATCTATGGTCAGGTGCCCTGGACGGGTCTGGGCCTGGCGTTCTCCTTCGGCATCTACGGCCTGCTCAAGGCACGCGTAGCCCACGACGTGAGCCCCATCGTTTCACTCTCTCTCGAAACTCTGATTCTGGCGCCCTTCGGCATTGCCGCCCTCTTTGTGCTCAATGCTCAGGGACAAATGACCCTCTTCAGCGAAGGTGCCGGGCACTTCTGGCTTCTCGCATCCACCGGCGTGGTCACCGTTGTGCCCCTCATGCTCTTTGCGGCGGCAACCAAGGCGCTACCGCTGTCAGTCATTGGCATGGTGCAGTACCTGGGCCCGACCATCCAATTTGTTCTGGCGCTGACCGTTCTGCACGAGCAGATGAGCGCCGATAAGGTGCTGGGTCTGAGCCTCATCTGGATTGCGCTCATCATTTTCACCGTGGATGCGGTGCGTGCCTCCCGCTCCTACCGCGCCTCCGCGCTGTCCGACCCGGAAACCGGCATGATCCCGCTCGTAAAAGCTGAAGACGTACAGAGCAAGTAGCTCTCCCCAACCCGGCTAAAACACTGTCCCGCACAAAATACACTCCCGCATACAACAAAGTGATGCCCCGCAGACGTTAGCCTGCGGGGCATCACTTTATGTCGCGTTCACACGCTAAAGCTCAGACCCCTGAGCTTCAGCAGCAGCATCGAGAGCATCCAGATCCGGATGACGGTGCAGGTTCAGCAGAGCCAAACCCAGGCCACCCCAAATGATCAGGATTGCCACAATGAGCATCACAATTGCGGAGATAGACATGAGGGCTCCTAACGGGTAATAGTCGAATCAACGTGGCCGTGCTCCACCTGACCGGAAATCACCGGAGGTGCCGGCGGCTCTTCAGCCGCACGAGACTTCTTCGACCAGGGCAGAAGAGAAACAACGATCGCACCAACCAGAAGCAGTGCGCTCATACCCCAACCGAAAATCGCCAGCAGATCCGCAGGGTAACCCTCATACGGGGTCGCAATCAGCTTGATAACGCTCTGAATCAGAGAGTAACCCAGAACCAGCGGAGTCACGACAGCCAGCAGACCCATCCAGATCTTGCCGACCTTGATGGAAGAGTAGCGGTTCAGGTGCTCAGCCAGAGCGGGCAGAGCACGCACCACGTATGCAACCACGATAATGGCGCACAGGCCGGCAGCCAGAATACCGAAGAGGTTCACGAAGTTATCGAGAATATCCAGCACGTACAGGCCGGTAGTGGTCGGCATCAGCAGCAGCGAAATCAGAGCCATCGGAACAATCACCAGTATGGTGGACGCCAGACGGGAAGTCGCGAACTTGTCCTGAATACCGGCGATAATCACCTCAAGAATCGAAATGAGGGAGGTGAAACCAGCAAAAAGCAGGGAACCGAAGAAGAGGATACCAATCAGCACGCCGCCGGGCGCCTGAGAAATAATGGTCGGGAACGCGATGAACGCCAGACCAATACCGCTGGTCGCAACCTCGCTCACCTGGGTGCCAGCAGCCTGAGCCATGAAGCCCAGAGCAGCGAACACACCAATACCAGCAAGAAGCTCGAAACCGGAGTTCGCGAAACCAACCACAGCACCGGAACCGGTCAAGTCAGTCTTAGGCTTCAGGTAGGAAGAGTAGGTGACCATAATGCCGAAGCCAATGGACAGCGAGAAGAAAATCTGGCCGTACGCAGCAACCCACACGTCCGGGTTAGCCAGGGAGTCCCAGCTGGGGGTGAACAGAGCGTTCAGACCGTCCACAGCGCCGGGCAGGGTCAGCGAGTAAATCACCAAACCAACGAACATGACCAGCAGCAGCGGGATGAAGATAATGTTGGCTGCGCCCACGCCCTTCTGAACACCCAGAGCCATCACAGCGAGCAGAACGCCCCACACCAGAACCATGGGAATCAGGATGTTCATGTTGAAGTCCAGGGAGACGCCGGGATCCTTTGCGACCTTCAAGAACTCGCCCTGGAAGAACGCCTTCGGGTTATCGCCCCACTCATTGGTGAAGGAGAAAACCATGTAACGCAGAGCCCACGCCACAATAGCGGCGTAGTAGATAGCGATGACAAAGTTGATACCCATGTGCCACCAGCCAATGAACTCGGTCTTACGGTTCAGACGGCGGAAAGCCAGCGGGGACGACGCACGCGCACGGTGACCGATTGCGTAGTCAAAGAACAGGAAGGTCAGACCGGCGGTCAGCAGGGCGACAATATAGGGAATCATGAAGGCGCCGCCGCCGTTATCAAATGCGATGTAGGGGAAACGCCAAATATTGCCCAGACCAACAGCAGAACCGATGGCGGCAAAGATAAAGACGCGACGGCTAGAGAAGCCTTCGCGCTTCGTGGGCGCCTTAGGGGTAGATGCTCCCATAGTTGTAAACCTCGAATGTGTGGGGACGCGGATGGTTGGTGCGAGAATAACCCGTCGGAGTGGTGGGCTCTGCTCGCGTCCAGAAATAGTAAACGGCTCTCCAACACGGGGTGGGCGTGGAAGCCGTCAAACGTCTGAAGGGTGGATGTGCGCCTCAGGCATGCCTATAAGGATTACCTTAAAGGCATATAGCGGTCAAGGAGACCCCAGCATACGGAACTATGCGGGACAGGGCACCCGCTCATACCTGCCCTGAAAACCGGTACTGACTAGCCATAATGCAGAAAACCCCCGCTGAATCTGACTGGATTCAGCGGGGGTTTTGAAGTATGAGACGCATCAGCGCTTACGCCAGCGCACACGTTACGTGGTGAGGCATTTTAGCCCTCGCGGTGAACCACAGCGTGAGCGAAGGACTCCAGCGCAGCCTTCGCGGTGGACTCGGGCAACGGAGCAATCGCGGCAATCGCGCGGTCCGCCCAGTCGTAAGCAATCTGCCATGCTTCCTGGGTGACCGGGTGGGCGGCGAGCGCCTCCACAGCGGTCTCCAGAGCCTCGTCGGAGCTGAGGTCTGCATCCAGCAGGGCGCGAACAGCAATAGCAGATTCGTCGCCGGCGGCTACCGCGCGGTCCAGCAGGATGGTCGGCAGGGTCGGCACGCCCTCGCGCAGGTCGGTGCCGCGGGTCTTACCGCTGGTCTTGCCGTCGCTCACAATGTCAATCACGTCGTCAGCCAGCTGGAATGCCACGCCGACCAGCTCGCCGTACGCCTTGACCATGGAGATGACGTCTTCGGAAGCGCCCGAAAGCAGGGAGCCGTACTCACCGGCAGCGGCAATCAGGGAACCGGTCTTACCCTCAATGACCGCGATGTAGTGGTCGAGCAGGTCCTGGCCCTCGCGGGGGCCGGTGGTCTCAAAGAGCTGACCGAGCACCAGACGCTCAAAGGTCTGGGACTGAATCTTCATGGGGCGGGTACCCAGCTCGGAGACCAGCAGGGATGCGCGGGAGAAGATCAGGTCACCGGTGAGAATGGCGACGGAGTTGCCCCAAATCATCTGGGCGCTGTCCACACCACGGCGCTTGGGGGCGTCGTCCATAACATCGTCGTGGTAGAGGGTTGCCAGGTGAGTCAGCTCAACGACCACGGCGGCCTCGATAACCTCGTCGTTGATTTCGCCGTCGACAGCTGCCGAGAGCAGCGCCAGCAGGGGACGCACACGCTTGCCGCCCGCGGAGAGCAGGTGGCGGGATGCAACATCCGCCAGGTGATCGGTCTGTGCGATGGCTTCTGCCAGGCGCTCCTCAATACGCGCGAGGGAGGAAAGAATCTGCGGACCCAGCTTGGGGTCTGCGGCGATGAGTTCGAAGCCTGCAGGAAGCTTCAGGTCGAGGTCTCCCAGCAGGTCGGTTGCGGCAATGGGCTGCTCTGCGTTGCTCACGGTGTCTTCTATCTTCTTGGTGTTGGTGTCTTCGGTGGTGTGTGAACGCGGTGTCTATGCGTTGTGTGCTTCAGGCTTGAAACCGCGGTGAATGGCGACGATGCCGCCGGTGAGGTTGCGGTACTGCACGGAGGTGAAGCCCGCCTCCTTGAACTTCTGCGCCAGTTCCTGCTGGTTGGGCCAGGCGATGATGGACTCGGCGAGGTATTCGTAGGATTCGGGGTTGGAGGAGATTGCGCGGGCAATCGGCGGAATCGCCTTCATGATGTAGTTCTTGTAGACCGCGCCGAAGGGGGCGAAGGTCGGGGTGGAGAACTCGAGGATGACGATGCGTCCGCCGGGCTTGAGCACGCGGTAGATTTCGCTCAGCGCTTTGGGGTAGTTTGCGACGTTGCGCAGGCCGTAGGACATGGTCACTGCGTCGAAGGTTTCGTCGTCGAAGGGTAGGGCTGTGACGTCTGCCTGCACGAAGGTCATGTCGGGGCGACGGCGGCGGCCCACATCCAGCATGCCTTCGGAGAGGTCTGCTGCGATGACGTCCACACCGGCGTCGGCGAAGGGTTCGGAGGAGACGCCGGTACCTGCGGCTACGTCCAGCACTTTCTGGCCGGGGTGCGCGTCGACGGCTGCGACTGCCTGCTTGCGCCAGTAGATGTGCTGGCCGAGGGAGAGGATGCCGTTCATGAGGTCGTAGCGTTCGGCTACGGTATCGAACATGGCGGCGATGTCGCTGGTTTTCTTGTCTAGGGTTGCGCGGGTTGCGCGGGTGTTCTTCTCTGCGTTCACGCTCTCAATTGTGGCATGGAGGTTAGGGGATTCGATAGTTGGGTGAACCGTAGTTGCATCATGTGGCGTGCTAAGGGGCGTGCCGTGAAGGTTTTTGAGTCGTTCAGACGGGGTTTTATTCACTCTTTAAGGGTTGATTTATGCATATTCAGCAAAAATTTATGAATATTTATGTATGTGCTTGCATTTTTTAACATGCGGGCGCACAATAGACTCTAGATTTCATAGAACGCACCACTCAACGAGTGAACGCACACCCCACACAGGAGCATCCCAATGAACACCGCAATCCTCAAGAAGGCATCCCTTAAGCCCCTCGCACTACTGGCAGTACTGCCCCTGGCACTGACCGGCTGCGTCTCCACCGCCAACGATAACTCCGACGCCAACGGCGAGGTCAGCCTCGTCAAGTCCGGCACCCTCAGCGTCTGCACCAACACCCCCTACAAGCCCTTCGAATACGAAGAAAACGGCACCATCGTCGGTCTGGATGCAGACATCGCCAATGCTATCGCCTCCGACCTGGGCGTGAAGGCTCAGCTGACCTCCATCAGCTTTGAGGGTCTGGACTCCGGCACCGGCCTGGCCACCGGTCAGTGCGATATCGCCCTTGCGGGTATCGGCGTGACCGATGAACGTAAGAGCAAGATGGAATTCACCACCGTCTACTTCGACGACAACCTGGCAATCCTGGTCCCCAAGGGTTCCTCCATCAGCTCCGCCGCAGATCTGAAGGGCGTGAGCGTTGGTGCGCAGCAGGCAACCAGCGGTGAAACCTACGCCAAGGAAAACGGCGCAGAGGTCATCCAGTACGAAGACACCTCCCTCATGTTCTCCGCCCTGAAGACCGGTCAGGTCAAGGCAGTCGCAGCGAACCTTTCCGTGGTGTCCGAGGCACTGACCAATGACCCGGACTCCTTCAAGATCGCCTACCAGGATTCCGAGAACACCGAGCAGATTGCCGCAGCAGTTTCCTCCAATAACAAGGCACTGCTGGCCAAGGCTAACGCAACCATCGACAAGCTCAAGAAGAACGGCGAGCTCGACAAGATGAAGGCCAAGTGGGTGGGCACCACCTCCTCGACCTCCGCGAGCGCCTCTTCCTCCGCTTCCTAAGCATCTAGCAGGTTAGCCTCTCCCCCAATTCAGGAGTACCCTTATTACTTTTGGGTTGGGGGATTCTCCGGCCTTTACCCCTTGTGAGCGTGTAGAACGCTCTTGACCGAACAGCACACGGATAAGAAAGCGCATGTCCTCTAAACTCTCACCCCGTCAGAAGCAGAAGCTCTTCCGCTACGCACAGTACGTCCTTCTGGCAGTTATCGCCCTGGCAGCCATTCTTCTGGCTGACTGGAAGACCCTCAGCCAGCAGGTATTCAACCTGGATGTTGCGGCTCAGCAGTTCCCCGACGTCATCACCGTGGCGTTGAAGAACACCCTGCTGTACACCACCTTGGGCTTCATTGTGGGCCTCTCCGGCGGTCTGCTGCTGGCGCTCATGCGTATTTCTTCTATCGCCCCCTACCGTTGGATTGCGACCCTGTACGTGGAGCTTTTCCGCGGTATCCCGGCGCTGCTGGTTTTCTTCGCGTTCGGTTACGGTATTCCTCTGGCGTTCAAGATCCGCTTCGTGGATAACCTGATTCCGGTGACCCTGTCCCTGGGTATGGTTTCGGCAGCTTACATTAGTGAGGTTCTGCGTGCGGGCCTGCAGGCGATCCCGAAGGGCCAGATGGAGGCGGCACGCTCCCTGGGCATGTCCCACACTCGTGCGATGATTTCGATCATTATTCCTCAGGCGTTCCGCGTGGTTCTGCCCCCGCTGACCAACGAGGTTATCCTGCTGACCAAGGACTCCTCCCTCGTGTACCTGCTGGGCGTAACCGTCTCGCAGTACGAGCTGGCGAAGTTCGGCCGTGAGGGCCTGACCGCCGCTAATGCGGGCCTGACTCCCCTGGTGGTTGCGGGTCTGTGCTACCTGATTATCACTGTTCCGCTGGGCCAGCTCTCCGCATACTTTGAGCGCCGCACCCAGCTTGCGGGCCGCAAGTAAGCGCAACGACAGATACGGATTACGGAAGATACTATGACTGCTTCAACTTCATCCATGGCCGCCGCCTCGGTGCGCATTTCTAACCTGCACAAGTCCTACGGCAAGGTTCAGGTTCTCAAGGGCATTGACATGCAGGTCAAGCCGGGCGAGGTCGTGTGCCTTATCGGCCCTTCGGGTTCCGGTAAGTCCACCCTGCTGCGTTGCGTGAACCTGCTGGAGGAGCCGAACGACGGCACCATCATGGTGGGCGATACCGAGGTCACCGACCCGGACGTAGACATTAACCGCGTGCGTACCCACATGGGTATGGTGTTCCAGCAGTTCAACCTGTTCGGCCACCTGAACATTCTGGATAACTGCACGATCGCTCAGATTAAAGTTCTGGGCCGTTCCAAGGCTGAGGCGGAGGCGGTTGCCCTCGAGCAGCTCGCCAAGGTTGGTCTGGAAGGCAAGGAAGACCGCTTCCCGGCTCAGCTGTCCGGTGGTCAGCAGCAGCGTGTGGCTATTGCGCGTGCGCTGTCCATGAACCCGGACCTGATGCTCTTCGATGAGCCGACCAGTGCGCTCGACCCGGAGATGGTCGGCGAAGTTCTGAGCATTATGCGCAACCTTGCTGACGAGGGCATGACCATGATTGTGGTGACCCACGAGATGGCGTTCGCCCGCGAGGTCGCCGATAAGGTCGTCTTCATGGCCGATGGCGTGGTCGTGGAGGAGGGTCCCGCCGATCAGGTGATTGGCAATCCCCAGCACGAACGTACTCGGGCTTTCTTGGCGCGCGTGCTCGATCCGACCCACGCCGTAGTAGACTAGTACTAGCTCTTGAAAAACGTAGCGGGCGGTGCTGTACGAAACATTCTGTTTCGCGCAGCACCGCCCGCTTTTTAATGCTCTAGTTCGCGGCTATTTCGGTTCTAGAAGATACGGCGCGCCACCTTGTCAAAGAGACGGTCCGGTAGCACGGTATGCAGGAACACGGAAGGCTTAGCACCGAAACCCACCAGGTAGCGGGTCTTGGGGCAGCGCGCCTCCAGTGCCCACAGAATAGCGTTAGAGATAACCTTAGGCTCTGAAAGGTTAGAGGACGGCGAGTAGAGCTTACGCATATTTGCCGCAACGCGCTGCGCCTGAGCCGCGTAGACACCGTTTCGGGAGGATTCCTCGAGGTGGTCTGCCGCGATGAGTCCCCAGGGGGTTTTGATGCCGCCGGGCTCGATAATGACCACGTCAATACCGAACTCTTCAACCTCCATGCGCAGTGCATCGCTGAACGCCTCGAGGGCATACTTGGTGGCGTGGTACCAGGCACCCAGGGGCGAGGTAATACGCCCCGCCATTGAGGAGATGTTCAGGATGCGCCCGCTGCCCCGTGCGCGCATATGCGGCAGCACCAGCTGGGTGAGGCGCGCCAGGCCGAAGAGGTTCACCTCGAACTGGCGGCGTGCCTCGTCGATGGGGACGTCTTCAATGGCGCCGTAGGATCCGTAGCCTGCATTGTTGATGAGCACGTCAATGCGGCCTTCTGCGTCAATAATCTGCTGCACGGCGGCTTCCATGGATGCTTCATCGGTAACGTCCAGGCTGAGCGCTTTCACGCCCTCGGAGGCGAGCTCTTCAATCTTCTCAACGCGGCGGGCGGCACCGTAGACGATGTAGCCGTAGCGCACCAGTAGCGGCGCCACGTCGTAGCCGATACCGGAGCTGGCGCCGGTGAGAAGAACGACGGGGCGTTGCAGTGACTTGGGCATTGCGTATCCTTTCGGGTTGCTCCCTGTGAGGTTAGCGGGAGTGTACTTTTCAGGGTACGCCCGCGCGGGGTGTACGAGCGTGCAGAAAGCTCAGGGCGTAGCGTGAGGGTATTCTCGCCGGCATATGTGAGGGCAGGAAGGCATACAAAAGCTCGCCGCGGCATCCGGTGCAGATGCGGCGGCGAGCTTTTGGGTCAGTTTTTAGACCTCTTCGACGTCAATATTGACCTTGGGTTCGGGGTGCGATTCACCGGTCAGCATGGTCACCAGCAGGGTGGAGTCCTTCACGGCGCGCAGGGAGTGCAGCAGCTTGGCGGTCACGTGAATCGGCTTGCCGGGCACCAGGGTAATATCGCGGTCCTTCACGTGGAAAATCACCTCGCCCTTGAGCACCTGCACGAAGACGGGGTGGACGCTGTGGTGCTCGTGCCAGGACTGGCCTGCAGCCAGTTCCATGAGGGTCAGGTTGCCGCCGTCGGCATCAACGATCTTGCGGGCCTGGGGCTTATCTTCAAAGGGGGTCAGCGCTTCGGTGAGCTGGGGGAATACGAGGACGCGGCCTTCGTGGGTACCTGCCATGGTACGCACCTTTCTCTTCAGGGGTGAGTGAAAGGGGGTGCGCAACCCCCTCCCTATTATTGGTATTTAAAATACTAAATTACTTATATTGTATTCCCCTCCCCGCACCCGGACAATACATCAGCTCACATCAAGCTGAAACACCCCGAGCAGGGAGGGGAACAACGTCTACTGATAACTCCACACCTTCGAATAGGCGGAGCGATTACTATTACGCGGACGCAACAGGTTCACCATCAACGCCGTCGTACCAAAGCTCACCGCAATAATCATGCAGGTCGCCGCGGTAAACGCACCACCGGGAATCGGCGCAAAAATCGCAATCAGATACAGGATCACCGCGCAGAACGACAGGAACAGCGTCGCAATCGTCATCAACGGCACCAGCACCAAACCACCACGCGCCGGCACCGCAAAATCTGCCGGACGCACATAACGCAACACACCCATACCCACAACCGTCCAGATGGCGGTGACCAGAATAGCGGTCACCACATCCGCCGGGCGGTGCCAACCGTTAATAATCGTGGAGGCACCCGTCAGGCAGGTCGCCAACGCCGCGCAGAGAGCCACCGTGGGCCGCAAGAAACGAGGCGCCGCCAAAAAGAGCGCCGCGCCAGCCGCCGCCGCGAAGGTCGTGTGGCCACTGGGCGCCGAGTTGCTCAGCGCCTCCTGAACACCCAGGTCGGGCTTCACGATCAGGTAGTGCTTGAGCAGGTACGTGCTCGTCACCGCCGCAGCCCCAACTAGCACGCCAATCAGCGAGGGCAGGAACCGGTGCTTCCAAATCAGCACCGCAATCAGACCCAGCACCGCAATCACACCAACAATCGTGGGCAAAGAATCCAGCGCAGTCAGGGTCGGACCGCGGTAACTCTTGAACTGATGCGCATACTCGGTGTACGCCTGCTCATCAACCTGCTGGCCGGTCGCCGTGTAAATGAAGAACACGAACGCACCGTAGAGAGACAGACCCAAGAACAGCAACGCCATCACGTGACGCATCAAAATACCGGTACTCGGAAGATGGTGCCCCTGCTCTTCGCCGGGACGATTCACCGGGCGGCCCGAAGCATCCACGGGAACCTGACCGGTCTGAACATACGCACCGTTCGGGTAGGCGGCGGCAGGATACGCCTCGGGAGGATAAGCCACCGGCTGCGGAGGCATCGCACGCGTGGGAAGAGGCTGTTGAGCACCTATCTGAGGCGCACCCATTGGGGAAGCACCCATCTGATTGTTCAGCGGGAAACCGCTCACCGGAGGCTTCGGCGGGTCCAGACGGCGCGTAGCCTGCATCGGTTCATCCACACTGTAGTTCCCCTGGGAAGCACGTTCCTGCGGCGAGGGAATCGTCTCAGGAATCTTAATGGGGGCACGGTAAGCGCGCGGCAAAGGACGAGTCGCGCCAATAACCTCTGAGGTGTCGGGGTGCGAAGAAATAACTTCGGTATTCGCAGATTCAGCGTTCGCGGAACCGGTATTCATGGAACCTGCAGGCGCAGTTTTGTTAGCCGGCGAGGAACCGTAATCCGTCAAAACTTTCGTGCGGTCATCACTGTGCGTAGCGGCAGGGGTAGCCGTTTCGTGGGAGGTGAGCACCTGGGTAGCATCCTGATAATCAGAGAGCACCGCAGTCGGGTCCTGATAATCAGAGAGCACCGCAGTCTCATCAGAGGAAAACACCGTAGTGGGCGCATTGTCAGCAGCGGCCGCATGCACATCAGCGGGGTGAAGCACACTGGTAGCATCGAGGTTTTCGGAGCTCTCCCAACCGGAGTTTTCCGAACCCGATGTATTTGCCGGTGTTTTCTTCTTCATAACCCTTCGTACCTTCTTGCCCTCATGTCTGTTAGCCATACCCGAGCCCGCCGATGCCAGCCCCTCAAAACAGTAGCCCCCAAGCTGCCGTTTTATGCGAAGCACCGTCCGAGTTCTCGGGCGAATAACTACCTACTATCCCAGGTTAAGCTATGAAAAACTAAAGTTTTTTCGACCACAACCTGAGAGTTTCCAGAGAATGCGTGACAGAACGCGAGCGCACCCGCCCGCCCCCAGAATGTTATGGTGAGCTCATAGCGCATCAAAGAAGGGCAGATACCTTGAACACCAGCATGAGCGTGCCGCCTCTCGGCTACGGTTTTCACCTCACGAACACTCCCCTGCCGCCGCTGCAGGAGGTTCTGGAGAACCTGTTCACGGTCGAAATTCCGATGACGGTCACCTTCCGCGGGGTCAACAGTCGCCAGAGTGCGCTGATTCGCGGCCCGCACGGCTGGGGCGAGTTTGCACCCTTCCTCGAGTACGGTGCGCAGGAGTCTGCCGCGTGGCTTGCCTGCGCGCTAGAGGCGGCGTGGCTGCCCACCCCGGAGCCGGTGCGTACGCGCATCCCGCTGAACGCGACCCTGCCTGCGGTACCTGCGGAGCGTGTACCGGAGGTGCTCGCCAAGTACGAGGGGGAGATTCAGGAACTCAAAATCAAGGTGGCTGAGAAGGGCCAGAGCCTCACTGACGATATTGCCCGCGTGGCGGCGGCACGAGATGCCCTCCCTAATGCACGCCTGAAGGTGGACGCGAACATGGGCTACACCCTCGACGGTGCCCTTGAGGCACTGCGCAAGCTCTGCGAGTACGGCATTATCTACGCAGAGCAGCCCGTGGCATCCATTGAGGATATGGCTGCGCTCCGCTTTGCCATTGCTAAGGAGGGGCTGCCCGCCCGCATTGCCGCGGACGAGTCGATTCGTAAGGCGGAAGACCCGCTGAAGGTGGCACGCGCGAACGCCGCGGACCTGATGGTTATCAAAGCGGCACCGCTGGGCGGTGTACGCCGTGCGCTCGCGCTGGTGGAGCAGGCGCAGCTTCCGGCGGTAGTTTCTTCTGCGCTGGAGTCTTCGGTGGGCATTGCTACCGGTGCCTCTCTGGCGGCCTCCCTACCGACCTTGAGGTACGGGTGCGGTCTGGGCACGGTCTCCCTCATGGCTGAGGACGTCACCGATGAGCCGCTCATCGCCCGCGACGGGTTCATGGACCTGCGCGCCATCACCCCCAACCCGCGGCGCCTGGAGCGTCTTGCCACCGACAAGCAGACCCGCCAATGGTGGGTGGAGCGCGTCACCGCCTGCTACCGGGTACTGGAACGCGCCTGCGGACTGTGAAGACTGCAAGTTATCAAGGTCGCGCCCGTGAAGGGTAACCATAACTGAATGAAAAACCTTACGGCATTAGAATGGTACGGTGACTGAAAACCGCTCAACCCCCGCCATGCTCACCGCAGTATCCGTGCTCGATTCGCTGATTCGTGCCGGTATGCGGCATGTTGTCGTGTCTCCGGGTTCCCGTAGTGCACCTCTTGCGTACGCTATTGCCGCAGCCGCTGAAGCCGGCGCCCTCATTGCGCACGTGCGCGTGGACGAGCGAAGTGCAGCCTTTACCGCCCTGGGTATTGCCAAGGCATCCGGTCAGCCCGTGGGTCTGGTGTGCACCTCCGGTACGGCACTGGGCGAGTACGTGCCCGCCGTCATGGAGGCGTATCACGCCGGTGTGCCCCTGGCGGTGCTGAGCGCGGACCGCCCGGAGCGTCTGCGCGGTAGCGGCGTGAATCAGACGACCCGCCAGGCGAGTTTCTTCTATCCTTTTGTGCGTGCTGAAGCTGATTTGACCTCCTACCCCGAGCAGGTGGAGGGCGAGCAGACTCAGGCTTTTGCGGCGTGCTTGAACGCGCTGACCGGTCGTAGCGCCGAGCATTGGCGCAAGCAGTCTGCCGAGCCGATTGGCCCGGTGCACCTGAACATTTGTTTTGATACGCCGCTGACCCCCTCGGGTCGTTTTGCGCAGATGCTGCCGCAGTGGGCGCAGAGCCTGCTGGAGGATTACGACCCGCAGGCTGAGGGGCGCACCCGCACCGCCCGCGCTGAGGGTTCCGGGCTCTCCAGCGCCGAGCAGCGTTGGCTTCTGGATTCTTTGGAGGCACAGGCTGACCTGTCGGAGTTCACCCCGGCGCACCGCACCGTGGTGGTTGCTGCTGACGGTGCCGGTGAGTTTGCGGCGGAGTTCGCGCGCGTGCTGAACCTGCCGCTGTTTGCGGAGCCTTCCTCCGAGGCGCGCCACGGCGCCACCTCCATTCCTCACTACCCGCAGCTGCTCGCTGATGGTTCGTTCGCCCCCGCCGCGCAGATTGAGCGTGTGGTGCTCTTCGGCCACCCGACGCTCTCGCGCCCGATTACCGCATTGCTGGAACGCAAAGATATTCAGTGCGCGTTCTACGCCCCGCGCCGCGCCAGCTGGTATGAGCCGGGCGCCCGCTCCTTTGTAGAACTGTCAACCCCGCACGAGCTTGCCGAGTTTGCGAGCGCCTCCACTGTGCCCGCTGATGAGCTGGTGGACGAGCTGAGCTGGTTGGAGCAGTGGGTTGAGCCCGCCCGCGAGCTACAGGATGAGTGCCTGCGCACCATTGCCGCCTACGAACACCCCGGTGCTGAGAGCTCGGTTGACTACACCGATTACCGCAACCGCACCGCTGGCCGCTCCTACGCCCGCCGCGTCTGGCAGGATGCGGTGGCTCAGCGCCGCCTGCTCGTACTGGGTTCTTCAAACCTGGTGCGTGATTTGGATGCGGCAGCCCCCGCCCTGGGCGAGCCCGCCCCCGCGCGCGTGTTTGCGAACCGCGGTCTTGCCGGTATTGACGGCACCATCGCGACCGCTATTGGCGTGTCTCTGTCGGGCTACTACCCTGCCGGTGTGGATGAGAACTCCCGCCCGGTCATTGGTGGTGCCGCCCTGCCGGTGACCCTGCTGTGCGGTGACCTGACCTTCCAGCACGATGTTTCCTCGCTGAACCTGCCGAATACTGAGCTTCTGCCCGAACTGCGCGTTGAGGTCTTTGACGATGCCGGCGGCGGTATTTTCACGACCCTTGAGCACGGTGATATGGCTCGTCAGGAGCAGTTCACTGCCGCTGTGGATCGTTTCTTCACGGTGGCTGCCGCCCCGAACACAGATCTTGCTCGCATGGCAGCCGGTTTCGGTGCCGAGTCGGGCATTGAGGTGCGCATTCACACACCCTAAAGCCGTTTCTAAAGATTGCAGGCTAAGCCCCGTGCGCAGGGTTGACCGATATACTGAAAATTACCTGTGCCATAGCCTTCCGTGGCTGAAAGCTAGCCGGTCGTAGCGGTTTCACTCGCCGCTGCATTCGCGTTTTTTGCGCGCCTGCTGACGCAAGGCACCCTATCTATCATTGATTGACATTCACGCTCTTGCCGCTGATGCACACCGCCCGCAACCCGAGGTTTTACCCCGGCGAGCCCGGTGCATGCGGCGGACGTCGCTCCCAAGGATTCTCATGAGCTCACTCGATATTATTGTTGCTGTCCCCTCCGGAGCCGGTTGGGTTCCCGTACACGCCATGGCGGAGCTTCTCGCTCGCTACACCGGTGGTACCGTACACACCGTGGATGTAGGCGCATCCCTCAGCAAGGAAACGAAGCTTCTGGCGCGTCTGCCCCGTCTCAAGGGCGGCTCCAAGCGTTGCCTGGTGATTGCTTCTGATCCCGGTCAGCTGTACGCCATTTCGCAGCGTTCCTTCGCGTTCCGCCGCTACGGCGCAATCTACGGCTGGGTGATTGATAGCTTCTGGGATGACCGTATTCCCGCCGTTGCGAAGTCCTCCACCTACGACCGTATTTTCGTTGCGGACGTTGACGACGTTCAGCCCTGGACCGCTGCGGGCGTGAAGGCCCCCGGCGTTCTGCCCTGGGGTGCGGATGTTTGGAGCAAGTTCAGCGACCGTCTGGCGGCGCTGGAGTCGAAGAGCACCGACCTGCTGCGCGTGGGCCGTCAGCCCGCTGCCTACGAAGATGACGAGGCGACCGCCGCTCTTGCCGGCGAGCTGGGCCTGAGCTTTGAGGGCCGCCCGCCTTTCGGTGCGAACGACCGCGAGTCGGCTCAGCATCTGCAGGATTCGCTGAACCGCGCGAAGTTCCTGCTAGCCTTCTCTACCTCGGTGAGCCCCGCCCCCTACACTCACCCGACCAAGGAGTACATTACCGGCCGTTGGACCGATGCCCTGGCTTCGGGCGTGACCGTGGTCGGCAAGGTACCGAACACCACCACCGTACGTGAAATCCTTTGGGACGGCGCGACCATCGACATTGATCACGCGGATGCACGCGCGGGCCTCGCGCAGGTTGCCGACGCTGCCGCCCGCTGGACCCCCGCACAGGGTGAGCAGCAGATTCGTCAGGCGCTGCAGCACCTGGATTGGCGTCACCGTTTCGTGCAGCTGTGCGAGGCGATGGGTGAGGTCCCGACTTCTTTGACCGCTGACTGCGAGGCAATGCGCGCCCAGTACGTTCAGCGCTAAAAACATCACCCTTGCTAAAAGCATGTAGCAGCTGAGGGTATATAAAAGGTGAGGGCTGGTTTCTACTGTAGAAACCAGCCCTCACCTGTATTTATGCCCCATGAGGCATATTGAATACGGGGTTTTAGTATGAAGCCTGACCCAGCGTAATCGGACCCGTGAAACCACTGGTATCCGGATGCTCCGCATCGAGGTACGCCGCCACCGGTGCGCCTTCAAGCTGAGCCAAACGATCCAGCAGGAAGCGCGTAGCACCCGGTGCGTACGGCAGCTTATACATTGCCGCGGTCGTCGCCTCGTCATCACGGTCCAGGGTGGAGGAACGAATCGACTCAATAGCGGTCACCATGGTGTTGCGTTCACGCTCCACGAAGGTGCGGTCTACCGGCTCACCGTTACCGGGCACAAACACGCGGTAACGGTCAAATTCGAGCACGGCACCAAGAGTGCCAATCCAACGGTCGGGGAAGGAATCCTCGAAGTAGGGGTCGGTACCCTCTTCAATCAGACCACCCATGAAGAGCACATCTTCAATACCGACCAGAATGTCACCATCGGTGTGGCCGGGACCCATGTACATGAGGGTTGCGCTACGCTCACCCAGATCAATGGGGGTGAAGGTAATACCGTCACCGCTATTGGCGACCAGGCGGTTGGGGACAATAATGTTGGTGGCTGCACCCTGATGGTGCGCCATTTCCGGTTCGAGCGTCTCGACGTAGGGACGCTGCGCCTCACCGTATTTACGAATTGCGCGCGCGGCGCGAGGATGCGCCCAGAATTCTTCGGCACCCATTGCCGCGAAAACATCGTTACCGAAGAAACGCTCATAGTGTCCATGAGTGTTTACGACGGTGATAGGAAGGCGCGTGAGACGGCGAACCTCATCATAGATTTCGGTTGCCTGACGGGGACCTGCGCCGGTATCCACGACAAGTGCCCGTTCCAGTCCGAGGACCAGTCCGGTGTTCAGTCGGTAGTTGTCGGTCGCAATACGGTACACGCCGTCTGCGAGTTCAATAGTACGAGCCATAGATACAACCCTACTGTAATTTTTGGTACTTGCGGGGCTATTCGGGCTTCTGGAGAACATATTTTTGCACTATTGCACATCACTAAGGGCATAAAAGTGCATCATTCCGCATAATTACGCCTCTACGGGCAGGTGGCACGTGATGCTTGACAACCTCTGCAGATTGATTAGTCGGGTAGCGCGTTCTCCCAGCTAGTCCAGCTCTGATTAGGCTCTGAGCAAGAACCAGAAATCACGCCCTATAGGATAGGAGTATGACTTCTTCCCCGACCTCGTCTTCCACCCCTTCAAACCTGCCTTTCCCCAGCGGTACCGGACGCTACGCTCCCTCCCCCTCGGGGGATTTGCATCTGGGTAATTTGCGTACCGCTATTTTGGCGTGGGCGATGGCTCGCCGTGGCACCAAGCCCTTCTACCTGCGCGTGGAGGATCTGGACCGCGTGCGCCCGGGTGCTGCGGAGCGTCAGATTGCTGATTTGGCGGCGCTGGGTCTGGATTGGGATGCAAGCCCCGGCGCCCCGACAGAGCATATTGAGGGCAGCGAAAGCACCGAGGGCAAGGAAGCGGGCGTACTGTATCAGAGCACGCGCCTTGCCGCCTATGAGCAGGCGGTTGCGCAGCTGCGCGAGGCAAACCTCGTCTATGAGTGCTTCTGTACCCGCCGCGAAATTCAGGAGGCGTCGAGCGCCCCGCACGGTGCGCCGGGCGCATACCCGGGTACCTGCCGTGAGCTGAGCGAGGCGCAGCGGGAGGAGCGCCGCATCCAGCGTCCACCGGCTCTGCGTCTGCGTGCCGAGTGCACGAGCTACACGGTGCAGGATGATTTTTACGGCGCCTACATCGGCCTGGTGGATGATTTTGTGCTGGTGCGCAATGACGGCACCTACGCCTATAACCTGACCTCGGTGGTGGACGATGCATTTGTGGGGGTTGAGCAGATTGTGCGCGGTGATGACCTGCTCCCTTCGGCGCCTCGCCAGTCGTATTTGGCGCAGCTTTTGGATTTGGCGCAGCCGCGTTACGCCCATGTGCCCCTGGCGCTGAATGAGGAGGGTAAGCGCCTGGCGAAGCGTGACGGGGCGGTAACCCTGCCGCAGCTGCGTGAGGCGGGTGTCGAGATTCCGACGATTCTGGGTTGGATTGCCGCGTCTATTCCGGTGTATAACGCTGATGGCTCCGCCCATTCCGCGGATGTTCCGGTGCCTAATGCGGCGGCGATTTTGGAGCGTTTTGACCCGGCTCGTATGGCTTCTGAGCCGTGGGTCGTGAGGGATCTCTAAGCCTCTGTGACATTGTTGTGTAACAGTTCAACACTCCGAACGGCTTTTAAATTTTTCGTTTAATTCGTTTTAGATGCATACAGCTCTGATCGTTTACGTTGCTTTTAAACTGCGTCTCTTGCACCGAAGTGCCCGAAACCCTGAATTTCAGGGGTTTTTCGGGCACTTTTTCGCACACGCTCCCACATTGCCCCACGTGTACGACCAAGGAATTTACACAGAAAATAAATATTTATTCCATAGCTTCTCATTCCTAGACGTCAAATAGACTTTATTTTCAGCCCCTCAAAGCCTAGACTGTATCCTATGCCACTCATAAAGTTATGGGGTAGCGCATAAATACACACAGGCGCACACTATCACCAGGAGAGAAGGAACATTATGGCCGCGAGTACATACCAGGTCATCGCGCTGGCGATTTATTTTGTTGCCATGATCGCAATCGGCCTATGGGCAAATAGCAAAAACAACAGTCTTGACGACTATGTGCTGGGCGGGCGACAGCTCTCCCCCACCGTCGCCGCTCTCTCAGCGGGCGCCTCCGATATGTCCGGTTGGCTCCTCATGGGTCTGCCCGGCGCCGTCTACCTCAGCGGCCTCTCCCAGGCATGGCTCGCCGTCGGTCTGACCATCGGCGCATGGTGCAACTGGAAGTTCGTGGCACCGCGACTGCGTAGCTACACCGAAGTAGCAGGCGACGCCGTGACCGTCCCCGTCTTCCTGAGCAACCGCCTCCATGACACCAAGCGCGTACTGCGCATCGTCTCCGGCGTCGTGATTCTGGTGTTCTTCACCTTCTACGTCTCCTCCGGCATGGTGTCCGGCGGTCTGTTCTTCAAGTCCTCCTTCGGACAGGAATACCACACCGGTATGCTCCTGCTGGCAGGCATCACCGTGTTCTACACCTTCTTCGGCGGCTTCATGGGCGCATCCTACACCGACATGGTTCAGGGCCTGCTCATGCTCGCAGCACTCATTGCCGTTCCGGTCGTCACCATTATTGACCTCGGCGGCGTGGGCCCCGTGGTTGAGTCCATCAGCCAGGTACGCCCCGACGCGCTGAGCATCTTCGCAGGCACCACCTTCGCCGGTATCGTTTCATCCCTCGCGTGGGGTCTGGGCTACTTCGGCCAGCCGCACATTATCGTGCGATTCATGGCAATGCGCACCCCCGCGGACGCTAAGTCCGGCCGCCGCATCGGCATCAGCTGGATGGTCCTGACCGTGTTCGGTGCACTGAGCGGCGCGTTCATGGGTATCGCATACTTTGCACGCCACCCCGAGGCATCCCTCACCAACCCCGAAACCGCTGAGTCGGTCTTCCTGGACCTCTCCCAGATTCTGTTCCACCCCCTCGTTGCGGGCCTGATTCTGGCTGCGGTTCTGGCGGCAATTATGTCCACCCTCTCCTCGCAGCTGATCGTGTGCTCCTCCGCTCTGGTGGAGGACCTCTACGGCATCTTCTCCTCGAAGAAGCTCAGCGCGTCCAAGTCTCTGTGGCTCGGCCGTGCAGGCGTGGCAATCGTGGCACTGGTCGCCGGTGCCCTGGCATGGAACCCCAACAGCTCCATTCTGCAGCTGGTCGCATTCGCTTGGGCTGGCTTCGGTTCGGCATTCGGCCCGACCGTTCTGCTCTCCCTCTACTGGCGTAAGCTGACCACCCAGGGTGCACTCGCCTCCATGATCACCGGTGCCGTTGTGGCATTTGCATGGGGCCAGAGCCCGATGAAGTCCGTGCTCTACGAAATGGTTCCCGGCTTCGCTTCGGCAATGCTGGTCGCAATCATCGTCTCCCTGGTCACCTACAAGAAGAACCAGGTCATTGACGAAGAGTTCGACCGCGCGGTAGAGCTCGCAAAGGTCAAGTAGCCCCTAGGTAACCAAGACTGGGTAAGGTTCCTTACCCAATCTCTAGGGCCCGGGCCGCACACACGCGGTCCGGGCCTTCCTATATGCTCGGCAACCTGATTCGCTATGCTAGGCAACCTGATTCGCTATACCGGGCAACCAAGTTCACAGCCTCAGACAGCGCCCGGGCAACGTAGAATAGGGTCTATGACTGCACAACTTCCCGAAAAGGTCTCGGACATCTTCAACCCCGCCGACTGGCGCGTCGTCGAAGGCTTCGAAGACTTCACCGACATCACCTACCACCGCCAGGTTGAGCGCAACGAAAACGGCGAAATCCTACGCGATCTGCCCACCGTGCGCATCGCATTCGACCGCCCCGAGGTCCGCAACGCATTCCGCCCGCACACCGTGGACGAACTCTACCGCGCCCTCGACCACGCCCGCATGACCTCCGACGTAGGTACCGTACTGCTCACCGGCAACGGCCCCTCCGCCAAGGACGGCGGCTGGGCGTTCTGCTCCGGCGGCGACCAGCGCATCCGCGGCCGCGACGGCTACCACTACGCCAGCGGCGACACCGCAGAAAGCATCGACCCGGCACGCGCAGGCCGATTGCACATCCTGGAAGTGCAGCGCCTCATCCGCACCATGCCCAAGGTCGTTATCGCCCTCGTCTCCGGCTGGGCTGCAGGCGGCGGCCACTCCCTGCACGTAGTTGCTGACCTGACCATCGCCTCCGAAGAGTACGGCAAGTTCAAGCAGACCGACGCAACCGTCGGCTCCTTCGACGCAGGCTACGGTTCGGCGCTGCTCGCACGCCAGGTGGGTCAGAAGTTCGCCCGCGAAATCTTCTTCCTCGCCAAGGAATACGACGCACAGCGCATGTACGAAATGGGCGCAGTCAACGACGTAGTCCCCCACGCAGAGCTCGAAAACAAGGGCCTGGAATACGCGGCGCACATTGCCCGCCAGTCCCCGCAGGCAATCCGCATGCTCAAGTACGCCTTCAACCTGCCTGATGACGGCATGCTCGGCCAGCAGGTCTTCGCCGGTGAGGCAACCCGCATGGCGTACATGACCGACGAGGCTGTGGAGGGTCGCGACGCGTTCTTGCAGAAGCGTGACCCGGACTGGTCCAACTACCCCTACTACTTCTAAGAGACAGCCCCATCTACAGAAGTAGTTTCAGATGCATAGGCTCGGAGCCGGATTCAACCCTGAGAACCTCAGCTAAGAATCCGGCTCCGGCGCATTTGATGCCGCACCGGCATATGACACCGGCGCATGACAGCACGTAGCCGCGACAAACAGCCGCTAAGGATTTAGCCATGATTAACACCCCCGTACTCGGGCTCGTGCCCTCCCCCGCCCCGCAGGAGGCTGCCCTGCACCCACAGGCGGTACAGGTGCGCGCCGATCAGCCTGCCGACCCGCACGCCATGCTGAGTGCCTTTGAGCAACTGCTGGACGGGTACGCGGCGGATGCCGATGCGGCTGCGGGTGCGGAGCTTATCGCTCTGGTGGTGGGCACCTCCGGATCCACCGGAACCCCCAAACGCACCGCGCTGACCGCCCGAGCTCTTGCCGCCAGTACGGTAGCCACCGAACGCTTCTTCGGCTCAAACTCCGATGCTGCCTCGCAGTGGCTCCTGGCTCTTCCGGCGCACTACATTGCCGGTGCGCAGGTGCTCGCCCGCTCCGTACTCGCCGGTACCGCCCCGGTCATTGCCCGCTCCGTCATTGAGCCCGTGCACTTTAGCCCCGAGGTGTTCCTGCAGGCGGTTGAGCGCATGAGCTCGGCACGCCGGTTTATCTCCCTGGTACCCACCCAGCTCCATAAGCTGCTCGAAAGCGCGGACGCCAACCCGCACCTGGGCGCTGAAATTCACGAGGTGCTCGGCTCCTTCACCGGAATCCTGCTCGGAGGCGCCCCCGCCAGCGCCGACCTGCTCGCCGCCGCCACCGCCCTGGGGCTGAACACGGTGACCACCTACGGCAGCGCCGAAACCGCCGGCGGATGCGTCTACTCCGGCTCCGTACTGCCCGGCGTGCGGGTGGAGCTCGTCCCCGAAGAAGGTATGCCCGCCGTGCCGGATATTGAGGGGAAGTCGGCGAATGAAGAGTCTGTGCAGGTGGGTCGTATTTGGATCAGCGGAGCGCACCTCGCCAGCGGCTACATTGGCGACGCCGCCCGCACCGCCGAGCACTTCTTCACCGCCGCCGACGGCACCCGCTGGTACCGTACCGACGACTACGGCTTGCTCAGCCCCGCAAACGGCCCCGACAGTGCTACGCACGGTAGTGAGCCGCGCCTGCAGGTGCTCGGCCGTAGCGACGACGTACTCATCAGCGGAGGCGTAAAAATCTCCGCCCGCGCCGTGGCGACCGTACTCGAAGAGCACCCCGCCGTACGCGAAGCCTGCGTAGTCGGCCTACCCGATGCCCGCTGGGGCACAGCCATTGCCGCCGCGGTCACGCTCGTACCTTCTGCCGGTGCCGCGGCTACATCTACCGAGAATCGCCCCGCCCTCAACGAAGAACTCAGCGCCCTGCTGCGTGCCCGCTGCGCCGAAAAGCTCGGCGCCCCCGCTGCCCCCAAGCAGCTGAGCATCCTGCCGGATTTCCCGCTCACCAGCACCGGCAAGCCGGACCGCGCAGAAATATACAGTATCCTGGACAGAGACTACCGTCAGGGCTAAAGCAGGCTCATCCGCGGGTTTTCACCCCGCACACGTAGCCGCACGCCCTGACCGTCACCGTCACAACCCGTCTCATCACAAAACCCACGCATCATACGCACTTAGACCCGGAAGGAACCCCCGTGGCAACTGCCGCCCAATGGATTGAAGGCGCTCGCCTGCGCACCCTGCCGCTCGCCGTCGCCCCCATTATTGCCGGCTCAGCTGCCGCCTACGAGGTCAACGAATTCAAGCCGCTCTACGCGTTCTTGGCGTTCCTCGTCGCGTTCTTCCTGCAGGTCGGCGTGAACTACGCCAACGACTACTCCGACGGCATCAAAGGCACCGACGAAGACCGCGTGGGTCCGCTACGCCTCGTCGGTTCCGGCGTGGCAAGCCCCCGCTCCGTCAAGTTCGCCGCCTTCGCCTGCTTCGGTCTAGCGATGCTTGCAGGTCTTGCCCTGGTTGCTTTGGCGAACCAGTGGTGGTTCCTGGCGATTGGCGCCTCCAGCGTCTTCGCGGCCTGGGGCTACACCGGCGGCAAGCACCCCTACGGCTACATGGGCCTGGGCGACGTATTCGTCTTCGTCTACTTTGGTCTGGTTGCGACCCTGGGCACCCTCTACACGCAGGCGCACACCCTGACCCTGCTCGGCTGGGTTGGTGCTATCGGCATTGGTCTGATTTCATGTGCGCTGCTCATGGCGAATAACGTGCGTGACATTCCCACCGACATTGAGGCGGGCAAGCTGACCATGGCGGTCCGCCTGGGCGAACGCTGGTCGCGCATCACCTACATCGTGGAGATGGCGCTGGCACTGGGCCTGGGCGTACTCCTGCTCGATGAGAACCCCTGGTTCCTGCTGATTTTCCTGCTGGTCGGCCCGACCATCCACTCCTGCGTGACCGTGTGGACGCGCGGCGGCCGCGACCTGATTCCCGTGCTCAAGCAGGCGGGTATTGTGGCGCTCGTGTACTCCGTGATTCTTGCCCTCGCCGTGTGGCTGGGCTCGCTGGATATTATTAGCCACGAGGTTCAGGTGTTCACCGGCTACTAAGCTGACGTACGAATCTGCGCCGGATTGCCGCGCCATTACGCCGTTGGCGGGCACCCGGTTCACAGTTCCGCAATAACGCAGCGGTATGTCATAGTAGTGCTTATGATTCGAGCCATGCTGATTATTGGCGGTGCCGCCCTCATCGTGGGGCTGACCCTCTACACCCTCTTGGACGCCGTCCGCACCCCCGCACACGAGGCGCGAACCCTGCCCAAGTGGCTGTGGGTTCTCGTCACCCTGCTCTTCCCCGTGGTGGGCCCGCTCATGTGGCTTATTTTGGGCCGCCCCAAGGCACGGCCCGCAGCGGGCGCTCCTCGTCCCGGCTTCGGTCAGCGACGCAGCACCCCGGCGCCCTCGGTGTCTTCCCCCGACGACGATGAAGAGTACCTGCGCTGGCTCAAGGCAAAAGCAGAACGCGAACGCCGCAGCCGCGAAGCAGAATCCCAGAACAAACAAGACCCCGAGGACAACACTCCTGGTCAAAGCAGCGGGCAGAACTAGTCAGGGTAACTAGGCTCGTGCGCCCCTCAAGATTTACAGAAAGAGGCTGTGAGCGCATCCGTAACGGATGGGCTCACAGCCTCTTACTATGCTCAAAAAGCCGCAGAAAATAGCAACCGAATTTTAGCTACCGGGCAGCTGAATCACACCACCGTACAGCGGCGCAGCAGGCTCCGAATACCCCACAAAATGCGGCATCTCATGCTCAAAATCAGTGGTGCTAAACGCCAGAGTCGTAATCGACGCCAGGTTGCACTCACGGGCACGCGGGTCATGCTGCAGCATGCGACCCTCAACGCCCAGGCGAGTAATCCAAATCGGCAGCTGGTGCGACACAATAATCGCCTCCGCACCCTCGCCGCCGCGCTCGTAGGCGGTACGCGCCGCATCCTGAACCGCCGCCGCCATACGGCGAATCTGATCCAGGTACGACTCACCCCAGGAGGGGCGCGCCGGGTTGTACAGCTTCGTCCAGTGACGCGGGTTCCTCAGCAGCTCCTGCGCGTTCACGTGCAGACCCTCAAAGTAGTTATCCGCCTCAATGACGCGCTCATCCGGCTGCGCGGTCAGACCCAGCAGCTCCTCAACCGGGGCGGCAGACTCACGGGTACGCTGCAGCGGCGAGCAGACCAGGTGTACGAAACGGGCGCCTCGCTCAGCACGAGCCGCGAACTCCTCGGCGCTCAGACGCACCATCTGCTGGCCCTTATCGGACAGACGGTAGCCGGGCAGACGGCCGTACACAATGCGCTCGGGGTTGTGCACCTCGCCGTGACGCATGAGGTGAACTTTAATGGTGGAAGTTTCAGTCATAATCCCAGTCTCTCAGATAGCGCGCCGCACCCCAAACAGGTGACCCGCACATACCCTCTACAAATACAAAACCCGGCGTACAAAACCCAGCCCGCAAAACTGCAGGAACGCAAAAACCCCGCCTCTCCATACGGAGGGCGGGGCGAAAGAAGTCTATTTACTTCTTGTTGCGGCGCTGGTGGCGGGTCTTACGAAGCAGCTTGCGGTGCTTCTTCTTGGACATACGCTTGCGGCGCTTCTTGATAACGGAACCCATAGGATTTCCTCACTTTACTCGTACCCGGCCGAGGCATTCGACTCGGTAGCTACCCGGGGATATTTATACCGGTATAACCGATCCAAAACGCATTTTAGGCACAGAAATACCCTTGCGTTTTAGAGCGCTACCTACCTAGAGTACTAGGTTTACCCCCATTTTCACCATTCGAGAGCGGCTTTTCAGGAGTTTTTCCCTGAATTTCCGCTTTTCCCGCGGGTATATCGAGGATATCTCGGGGCGAAAACGGGGATTCGGTAGCCCTAACGGCGCTTCTTCTTCGACTTCTTCGAGCCCTTAGCGCGGCCATGAGACAGCACCGAGCCGGAAGAAGCTACAGCAGCATCAGGAGTGCTCTCCTCAGCCGAGGAGGCAGCCTCTACCGATTCCTCAGCCAATTCCTGCGCGGGGTTAGAAGGCTCAGCGGGTTCTTCAACCGGCTCTTCCACCGAAACCTCTTCAACGGCGCTTTCCTCAGCTGCCTCTTCTTCAGCCGCCGCGTGCAACGCCTTCAAACGCTCAGCACGCTCAGCCTCGGCACGAGCCAGCGCCTCCTGATCAATGACGGGCTGGGGCTCAGGCTGGAGCTCATGCTGGGGCTCGGACTTCGTTTCAGCCTTCAGAACCTGCTCCTTCACTGCCTGATCCTTCTCAGCGCTCTCCTGCGCTTCGTCATGCTCAGGCTCGTACACATCCACGCCAAAGAAACGCTTCATCTTCGAGAAGATGCCGCCACGCTCCTGCACCGGCTCATCATGCGGAAGCTTCTCGTAGGTATCGTGAATGGTCGCAGCCGCTTCAAGACGGGTAGGCTCAGCAGGCTCAGTAGCGGGCGCTTCCTGGCGCGCAGGGGCACGCAGAACCTTCTCAGCCGACTCAGACTCCGCAGGCGCCGCGGCAGTCACAACAGCCGCAGGACGCGCCGTACGAGCAGGCGCAGTCAGCACCTTACTGCGATCCACCGGCTTAATGATGGTCGCACGCACCGGAGAAATAATCTGACCGCTACGACGACGCGGAGCCGCCGTAGAAGCACGCAGAACCTTTGCGGGACCCTCTGCCTCTTCCTGCGCGTAAGCGTCAGGGACGCTCGGCAGCTGACCGCTGGGAGTCTGGGAGTTGAGAGTCTGCAAATTGAGAGTCTGGGAGGCGGGCGCCTGGGCACCAGACACCGGAGCCGCAGAAGCCGCGGGGGTTACCTGCGCTACCGGGGTGCTGCGGCGCGGGGTGCCGAAGCTCAGCGGCACATCCGCGCTCACCGAATGAGTGGCAGGCTGCGCGGGAGCAGCAGGAGCTGCAGCAGGTGCGGGCTGAACAACAGCGGGAATGGAACGTTCTACCTTGTCAGAGCCAGAAGCGTTAGAGCTAGAAAGAACCTCAGCAGGCTCATCAACCCGCTCCACAGGAGTCTCAGCAGCAGTCTCCTCAATGTAGACAATATCGCCCTCAGGCACCGTGTACTCCACGACAGAAGACGGAGCAGAAACCTGAACAGGCTCAGCCGCAGGCTCCACAGAAGCGGGTGCCGCAACGGGTGCATCTGCGACGGGCAGAGCCTCCGCATCAGCGAAGGACGGGTCATCCTGCAGCAAATCGTCAAAGTCATCAGCGGCGAACTCATCCACATCAACCGGCGCAAATTCAGAGGCAATCGGCTCGCCCGGCAGGCCATTCGCCGAGGTCGCCTCCTGCTCCAGGTCAATACCGGCATCGGAATACATGCCGCGCAGCTGACCAATCACCATGGCACGCGCAGTCGCAGCGTCGCCAGCCTTCAGAGCCTCCGCAATAGCGCGGCTCTCAGCACGCAGACGCTCCACAGCGCTACTCCACAGCGGCATACGGCCCACCAGCGACAGCATCGACTCAAAGCTAGGCTGACGCACCGATGCGAGCAGACCCACCAGCAGCTCGTTACCACCGCAACGCATCACCTGGTGGTGGAACGTCAACAGAAGCTCCAGGAAGTCACGAATCGACAGGTCGAAATCTTCCATCTGCTCCAGGACCTCGTCCATCTCCGCGAAGGAGACGGTCTTCGGGTCAATACGCGCAATCGCCCAGCTTTCCAGCAAAATACGGGTCTGCACCAGGTCACGAGTCGGGTAACGCGAACTGGACATGTGCAGGCGCAGAGCGGCACTCGCGGCGGAAGCAGGCTCATCACTCAGGTGTACCAGCATTTCCTTGCCGCGGCCGTTGTACAGCTGCACCAGATCCATATCTTCCAGGGTGCGCAGAGCCTCGCGAGTGCGGGAACGACCCACACCAATAGCGCGTGCAATCTCGCTATCGCTGGGCAGGTCCTGACCCAGCTGAATATTGCCCTCGAACAGTTCGTTCTCGAGCCAGCGCAGAATTTTACGATGAATAGCCACGTGAATGCGTCTTTCGGTCAAAAAGTGAGTGAGAGTGCGTGTTTATACAGAGTTGTGCCGGAGGTTGAACGGCAGAGAGCCGGGGCGCGCCTTAGCGGCGGCGGCCACGCAGGAAGCCGAAGAGACCACCGCGGTGGGTGTCCTTCGCCTCGGTACTGGTCGTCTCAGTGCTGGGGCGGTACACCGAATCGTAGGCGGGCATGGTCTGATACTCGGTCTCCTCAGAGGAAGTCTCAGACGCGCCTTCAGCCTTGTCAGGCTCTTCTACAGCGGCCTTCTCGGGGGCAGATTCTTCAACTGCAGGCTTCTCAGTAGCTACGGTTTCTTCAACCGAGGGTTTCTCCTCAGCCTTTTCTGCAGGCTGTTCGTTGACAGTCTTCTCAGCCACCGCGGGCTCCTCGGCAGCAGGAGCTTCGGGGGTCACAGCAATAGGCTGAATCGAACCGCCCACAACCGCAGCCGGGTCAATACCGTAAGACACCGCAGCCGCAGGCTGAGCAATTACCACCGGCTTTTCCGCTATGGCAGGCTTAGCTTCAGTGGTCTTGGTGGTCTCAGCGGGCTTCACCTCAGCGGATGCCGCCGGGGTAGCGGGCTGAGCGGGGGTTGCCGACGCCGCGGGGGTCACCCCAGCATCGTAACCGTACGATGCAGGAGTGAAGGGGCGCATCGGGGTGCTATCCACTGTCTCTTCCTGCGAGGTGGGCTCAGCAGCGGTCTTCTCAACAGTCGATTCGGAGGCGGCACTTTCAGCAGCCTGCTCCGCCGGGCGTGAGTAAATACGTGCGCTCGGGGTCAGGTACTGGGCGCGGGCACGCTGAATGCGTGCCTGCTCGATTTCCTCAGCGGAAGGAGCCTCAACAATGGGAGTCTCAGAGCCGGTCGCCTCGGCAGAAGAGGGCTCCGCAACCTTCTTCTCGGTCTCAGCGGCGGGCTTCTCAGCTGCAGTCTTCTCGGTAACAACCTTTTCGGCGGGCTTCTCAGATGCCGCGACCTCCGGCTTTTCTGCAACCTCAGCGGTCTTCACAGCAACCTTCTCGGGAGCCTTATCCGCTGCCTTATTCTCAGCGGGAGCGGTAGCACCACCGGGCAGTGCCACGGGCACGTGCGCTTCGCTGGACTGACGTGCAATCTGAACGGTCTCGTTGATCCACTCGGTCACGGTGGCGAATACATCCGGGTTCAGGGAGTAGAGGCGACGCTGCCCCTCCACGGTCACGGAGACCACATCTGCATCACGAAGGACTTTCAGGTGCTTCGAAATGGTCGGCTGGCTCATGCCCAGCTTTTCAACCACAGCACCCACCGTGTGGGTTTGCTCAGCGAGAATACGCACAATTCGGCGGCGAGTCGGATCCGCGATGACAGAAAAAACATCAGAATGCATATAGCGATTATGACATATAAAGTGGCGCCTCAAGCTTAGAATGAGGGTGATGCAGAAATTACCTTCAAAAATTCTGAAAGAAGCCTGAGCACTAGCTCAAAATGCAGGATTGAAGGGGATACAAGCATGAAGTGTCCGTCACATTGTAAGGGTACATATCTGTATCTCTTCTTGGGCATATGCTGATATTTCAACCCACCACAGTATATATACCGCAAAGAGCATATACACTCTTCCGCGCCTCGTACAGAAAACCGCCCCTACGCCTTTGCCAAACTCACATATTGAGCGTCCAGCTATCAACACACTACCCCCTTTCAAAGCACCCGGCGCGATACACTAGAAGGCGTCAAAACAGGCACAAATCCGCCGCCCAACACACCAACACCCAGACACCCGCTGAAGGAGGCGCATGGGACGCATACTCCGCCGCACCCGGCGCCGACACCACCACCCCCAGGGCCAGCTCAACCGCCGCTGGGACACCCTCAGCGGCACCACATCCGTGCCTCAAAAGCAGCAGGTTCACCGTAGCCGACGCGACCGCCTCGAGGCCGAAAACCTTAGCATCCTCACGAGCGTGCCCGGTATTGACCTCGATCGTCTGCTCGCCCTACGCGACCACGTGAGCGAAACCTCCGAGGTTCAGCGTAAGCGCGCCCCCATGGGGTTCAATCTGCAGACCCTCGAACGGTTCCGTGACTTTATTGACGTGACCGTTCTTGCCTCGCCTTCGCGCACCGCAATCACTGCGTTTCTGCTGGTCATCATCTTCTTTACGCTCACCTTGCTACTACCCATCTCCTCCAATGATGGGCAGCCCGCGCCTTTCCACCACGCATTTTTTACCTCTACCAGCGCGGTGACCGTGACCGGCCTGACTACCGTCTCCACCGCCGAGCAGTGGTCCACCTTCGGTCAGGCAATGATTCTTGTGGCTTGTCAGGTCGGTGGTTTGGGTACTCTGACCATTACCTCCCTGCTGGCGCTGGCTATCGGCCGTAAGATGGGTCTGCGCACCAAGCTCATCGCACAGGAAGACCTGAACATCAGCCGTCTTGGCGAGGTCGGTGGCATCATCAAGAGCGTCTCCTATGCTTCATTCTCCATCGAGGCAATCATTGCGCTTGTGCTGATTCCTCGTTTCCTGACCCTCGGCGAAGACCCGTTCCAGGCGATCTGGCACAGCATTTTCTACTCCATCTCAGCCTTCAACAATGCAGGCTTCACCCCGCATTCCGACGGCATCGTGCCTTACGGTCATGACCTTTTCCTGCTCGTGCCCATCTGCATTGCCGTGTTCTTGGGCTCGCTCGGTTTCCCTGTTTTCATTGCGATTCAGCATCATCCTTTCCGCCCCCGCCACTGGTCGCTCACCGCGAAGCTGACCACCGTGACGACCCTGTTTTTCTTTGCTTTTGGCGCGTTCTTCTGGGGTCTCTTCGAGTGGAACAACCCGGCCACCATCGGCGACTACTCCGCAGGTGACAAGGTTCTGAACGCCATTTTTGCTTCTGTAATGATGCGTTCGGGCGGCTTCAATCTGGTCGACATTAGCAGCATTACCCCCGTCTCCACGCTCCTGACGGACATGCTCATGTTCATTGGCGGTGGCTCCGGCTCGACCGCGGGTGGCGTGAAGGTCACGACCATCGCCGTGATTGCCCTGTCTATCCTTGCTGAGGCGCGAGGCGATCAGAAGGTTGTCGCGTTCAACCGCACCATCCCCGAGTCCTCCCTGCGTATTGCTATCTCCGTGATTGTTATGGGTGCTACCGTGGTAGGTGTCGGCGCCGCGTCGATTCTGATTATTAGCGGCGCGGACCTCAAGGAAGTCATTTTCGAGGTCATCTCCGCCTTCGCGACCTGCGGCCTCTCGAATGGTCTCTCCTCCAGCCTGCCACCGGCCGGTATCTACGTGCTCAGCGGCCTGATGCTCATTGGCCGTGTGGGCACCACAACCGCCGCGACCGGCCTGGCGCTGCGTTCACGCCGCCGCCTCTACAAGTTCCCCGAAGAAAGGCCCACCATTGGCTAGTGCACATAACGCCCCTGTCCTCGTGATTGGTCTGGGGCGCTTCGGCTCCGCGGTGGCGGCCCAGCTGCGCCTGCAGAACAAGGAGGTCCTTGCTATTGAGAAGGACCCCGAGCTAGTGCAGAAGTGGTCCGGCGTGCTGACGCACGTGGTCTCCGCCGACGCGACCGATATCGACACCCTGCACCAGTTGGGTGCGGACGATTTCGGCTCCGCCGTGGTGGGTGTGGGCACCTCCGTGGAGGCATCCGTGCTAATTACCGCGAACCTCGTGGACATTGGTGTGGAGCGTATTTGGGCGAAGGCTATTACCCCCGCGCACGGCAAGATTCTGGAGCGTATTGGCGCGCACCACGTGGTCTACCCGGAGGCGGACGCCGGCCGCCGCGCCGCGCACCTCGTCTCGGGTCGACTGCTGGACTACATTGAGTTTGATGACGACTTCGCGATTGCGAAGATGCGCCCGCCGAAGGAAACCCACGGCTTCACCCTTGCTGAATCGGATATCCGCTCCAAGTACGGCGTGTCCGTGGTCGGCATTAAGTCCCCCGGTGAGGACTTCACCTACGCGGATGCAACCACCCGCATTCATTCGCGTGACATTCTGATTGTGTCCGGTCAGGTGGACCTGATTGAGCGTTTCGCGGCGCGGCCCTAAGCGCATTTTTCCTCGCTGCGGCGGTTATCTTCCCCAGCTCTGCTGGTTTTGAGGAGCCCGCAGTTGAGCAGCCCACGTTTGAGTAGCCCGCGATTAGACATAGCAAAAACAGCCTCTTCCCGTTCTGCCGGGAGGAGGCTGTTTTTCTGTAGTTTCACCTAGTCAGGGGGGATGCTACCGGACGGTAATAGTCTCCGCTGGTTAGTCCCCACTGATTAGTCCTCGTCAGCGGTGTACAGCTGGCTCATTTCCGCCGAACGTGCCGCACAGGCGCGCATCGCGTCCTCGGTCAGCTGGAAGAGGCCACCGTCCACGAAGGTGTTCAGTGCACGCTCGGTGGTGCCGTTCGGGCTGGTCACGGCGCGGCGCAGGGCGGGTGCATCCGGGTTGGTGTCGAGCAGAAAACCCGCACCGGCAACGGTTGCGCTGGCAAGCTTGAGGGCGGTGTCTGCGTCCAGGCCGAGCTTCTCACCGGCGGTTGCCATCGCCTCCGCAAGCAGGAACGCGTATGCCGGGCCGGAACCGGAGACGGCGGTGACCGCATCCATCTGGTCTTCACGGACCTCAACGACCAAGCCAACGGTGCCCAGGACCTCTTCGACGAGCTTCTTCTGCTCGTCCTTCACGGTGTCGGTGGTGGAGATGGCGAGCACGCCCTTGCCCACGGAGGAGGGGGTGTTCGGCATGCAGCGAACAATGGGCTGACCTGCGGGAAGGCACTCGGCGAGGGTTTCGAGAGTCACGCCAGCAGCAACGGACACCACAACAGCATTCGGCGCGAGAGCGGGTGCGATATCGCGGGCTAGCTCAACGATACCGTAGGGCTTCACGCCGAGCAGCACGACGTCTGCGTGGGCGGTTGCCTTGTGGTTGCCGTCAGCTTCGCCGCCGGTGGTGATGATTTCTACCTTGTCGCCGAGGCGCTGGGCGAGGGCGGCACGAGATTCTTCGCTACGCACGGTAGCGCGGATGTGGGCGGGGTCGTGGCCTGCAGCGAGCAGACCTGCGGCGATGGAGCCGTTCATGGAGCCGGTGCCGAGAAAAGCAATAGTTGCGGTCATCGTTGATCCTTCCTAATGGGATGCCTGCGCCGGGTGCCGGCAGGCGTGCCGCCGGTGTGTTCCGGGGGCTACTGTTCGGTGCGCGGCGGGCGCGTGGAGGCGTACCCTTCCAGCATAGCGGGTGCGGCTACGGGCATGTGACCTGGCTCGTGTTTCTTCCGCGTTTTCTGGGGCGGCGGCTTCACCTCATGCTCCGCGACCCAATGCGCGGGGCTCCGCTTCTCACGTTCTGGCATGCCGGGGAGGGCGTAATTCTGCGGGCGTAGAATGAGAACAGCATCACCCGCGGCAGTTTGTGCCGGGCATGAAGCCTCCAACACCACACAGCACGCAACACACAAACCTCTTTTTCTATGTCTTCTCATACTGGTTCTTCCTCGAATTCTTCCCCGAATAGCCCGCAGAATTCTGCGGGTTTCCGTTCTTTTTCGTTTCGCCTCCTGCTGGGGCTGACTCTTGCCGCACTGGTCACGGGCGTGTTCAGCGGCTTGGGTGCGATTGCTCTGCATTATGTTCTGGACTTTATGCAGGAGCTAACTTTCGGTCAGGCTGAGGGGCATCACCCGATGGTGACTGAGGGTGCCGATCCGGCGCGTCGTGCCCTGGTTTTAGCGGCACTAGGCCCGTTTGTGGCGTTGGTCTGGTATTACCTGCAGTCCGGTGGGCGGCGTGTGGTCGGCGTGAAGTCGCAGATTGCCGGTGCTACCGAGGAGGACCGTACCCCGTCGCTGTGGCGGCAGATTTCGCATTCGCTGATTCAGATTGTTGCTGTGGGTGCGGGCTCTCCTGTGGGTAAGGAGGTCGCGCCTCGTGAGCTGGGTGCTTTGGCTGCTGGCCGTACCTCGAATCTGCTGGTGCGTCTTGGTTTTGTGGGCGCTGATGGTGCCCCGCTGTTGGGTGTTCGTGAGCGTAGTCTGCTGGTGGCGGCGGGTGCGGCGTCTGGTTTGGCGGCGGTGTATCAGGTGCCGATTGGTGGCGTGGTGTACCTTGTGGAGGCGATGGCTGTTGGTTTGAGCCTGCGGTCGCTGTATGTGGGTGCGGTGACGGTGTGGACGGCGACGGTCACGGCGAATCTGGTGATTGTCAATGAGCCGACGTACCCGGTGCCGCAGCTTCCGTTGGATGCGACGACGCTGACGGTGGCGGCGCTGACGGGTGTGGTGTTGACTCCGTTGGCGTTGGGTTTTAGGGCGTTGTCGCAGCGTGCGGAGAAGTTGAAGGCGAAGGATCGTTCTCTTCTGTGGCGTATTCCTGTGGCGTTTGCGCTGGTCGCGGTGGTTTCGCTGTGGCTTCCGGAGATTCTGGGTAATGGTCGTCTGCTGACTCAGCACACGTTTAATGTGTCGTTGGATGCGGCGGCGGGCGGTTTGACTGCGGCGGCGGCAGTGTATGTGTTGGCGTTGTGCGTGGCGAAGGCTGCGGTGGTGGTGTTGAGTCTGCGTTTTGGTTCTTATGGCGGTACGTTGACGCCGGGTTTGGCGTTGGGTGCGGCGGCTGCGTTTTGTGTGGCGGCGCTGGTGCTGTGGGCGTTCCCGGGTTTGGGCGGGGTGCCGGGTGGCGCGTCGATGGTGTTGTATGCTGCGGCGTTGACGGGTACGGCGGCGTTTTTGGGTGTGTCGATGAATGCGCCGTTATCTGCGTTGACGTTGTTGATTGGTTTTACGGGTCAGGGTGCGAGTGCGTGGCTGCCGATGGCGGTTGCGGTGGGTACGGCGGTGCTGACCCGCTGGGCGTGGACGCGAGTGTTCGGCTCTAAGAAGTAGCTTTCAGAAGTAAGGGGGCGGCCCCGGATGCGTGTGTGCGTCCGGGGCCGTTCTGTTTTGCGGTGCCGAAGAACTGTCTTAAATTTGCTTTGACGGCTTTGAAAGGAATAGCAGATAAATTCCGAAGACGAGCTTAATTGCCGCGTCGATATACGCAATTACCTCTAACGGAATGTTGGTAAAAATATATCCCGCAAACACGTTAATGGCACAGGCGAGACCCAGGTATATCATTGACTTTCCATGCACATAATAGTATGGGAAGAAATGCAGCGCGGTTGCCATCAGTGCCCCTAGCCAAATCAGTCTCCAATTTTCAGTTGCGAAGAATGGGCCGCCCAGCAAAACCATTAAGACAAACAATAGAATAACGGCACGTGAAGATACTTTCTTTTGAAATTCACTCGAAGGCCCATCAGACAGGCTATTCAGCACCTTTTTATTCATGTTGATTAGCAAAAAGCTGACGATGTACCCAGTGCTGAATACTTGCATATTTATTATTTGTTTTCCTCCAGTCATGGTGGCTATTGCTATAACTGCCGCTACCACAATTAGCCACAGACCGCATGCCCTCTTATAGTTAAATTCTAACTTTTCGTCTTTGTTATAGTTTAGAAAAGTCATCGATACCTCCAATAGCCTCTCATAGAGTCACTTCTCTTGTTGCGTCACTAAATTTTAATATGAAAAAATTCTGCAATATATCAAGATACCCCAGTCCTTCTGACTATTAATTACATCTCCTATAATTATATCAAAATGATAATAGAGAATTCGTCAAAAAAGCGAAAGAAGCAGCCCCGGATGCGTGCATGTCCGGGGCCACTCTGTTTCGTTTGGGTTGCTCGGCGCGGGGCGGAAATTTGGTAATGACTTAGCAATTTCAGTCATGACTTAGCGTCTTTGGTAATGGTTAAAACCCCAGCCCGAAGTCACTAACCCATTACCGAAAAAGCTAAACCATGGCACAAATTCTGCGGGGGGGGTACAGCTCCCTCATAGCGAAAAGCCACATATGTTTCGAGAAGCCACGTATCACGTGGCTGTTCGAAACACATGTGGCTTCTCAGCGCTTACCCTCGCCGAGACTGGAGGCTACTTACGGCGAAGAGACCTATGGGTAGCAGGTCTGGAATATTTATAGCGAATCAAATTATTTGTAACAATAGAGCCCCGCCCACCTTTATTTCCACCACTTTCCAGTTCATATTCAATATAAGATTCATTTACCCTAATCATTAAACAATAAACATATGCAAGCAACATATATTCAGCATATTCCTCATGCTTTTTCTCATCAAGAATAAAAAACCCTGCAGCCACCTTCATCCATAAATAGATTTTCCCCATCAATATATGGAATTTTTCAAGTCGAACACTAAACACGCGATGCTTTTTTAACCTATACCCCTCCCGAGAAGTTTTATTTACAATCTCAGACTTATCGCATTCTCTCCTTTTGGGAAATTTTTGAAATTCGTCAATTAAAGATAATGCCCCCTCTGATAGCAGAGCCCTAGTATCCTGCTTAAGACGACAATAAAAACCATACTTAATCTTTTTAAAATTCTTCCACCGACAAGCATAAAAAACAACAATAAGCAGCGTAGATTGCACAAAATACTGAGTATTTGCAATCAAGATCGCAATTAAAATAGCTAGCAAAAGCATCACCCGAAGGGCTTCAAACAAAACCCTTGATGAATAAAATCTCCAGAATTCAATGAATTTACCATATTTACTTTCAAAATTCTTATTAAATTGATAAACTGCACCATGCAGACAATTCTCAGAGACACAAAATATTGCAACCTCCCAGAGGAACAACATAACCCCAATTACAACATATCCAATATAGTATTCAACTAAAAATAAGAATGCAGGAATCGTCAGAAACTGCGCCCCATATAAAACACATTCCCATCGACGCTCATATTTATATCTAAAGCCCGAATATCCATAGTCCCAATAGAAGAGATTGGCATACCCCTCTTGCCCCCTATTTTTTCTACTGCTAGACAAAGCAGGAACGGTTCCTTTAGAATTAATTTCATCAGCCGCAACTTCATATACATGGCGAGCTAGCAAATCTTTGCCCCCGCTAACATTATTAATCCTTCTCAACAAATATATTTTTTTAACCAATATATCTTTTTCACTATAAGTTAACATACGGGAAGATGCTAGAGTAAACCATGCAAAGAACAATAAACTCCACAATGGAATTTCACTATATCGAGAAAGGCTCATACTCTCAGGAACAACAAGATTTCCCCAGTCAGGGCTTACACGCATACCCCCTAGAAATTCAGGAGCATAATGGGGACTCTGAAAATACACCGAAAGTAAAGCATGCCAAAAATTTAGAATAAAGATTGCAAATATAATGCGACTTACATATTTAGCAAAATGGCGATATGCTGCGCGACGAGCGTCACCAACGGCACCTTCTACACCATCTGCAAATTTACCAACACTAACATAAAGACTCAAAAGGAGGCTCGCTAAGGAAACGATGATTCCTAAGCGTATATCAAATAAATAATAAGGAATATTAAATACTAATTTTAAATAGAAAATCGCCCCGTCATTCATTTCACTGGGGGCAGTAATAAGAGAAAACCATGCAAAAAATGTAGTGCAAAAATAAAGTCCAGAAACTATAAAAAACGCTTCCACGGGTTTCCAAAAAATATTTTCCCGAAATATCTTTTTTCGTTTTTCTTCGTGTTCTTCGCCCCAGGTGTTGTTGACCTCGTCAATAACGTCTTGGATTTTCATCGGTGATTGTTCCTTTCCTACGTCTTTGTCGGTGGGTTATATACAAGAAAAGCGGTGACCCCCGCAGGCCGGTGCCCGTTACGCACCAGCCTGCGGGGTTCACTACGGCTATTCGGCCACGTTACGCACCAGTTAATCACCCAGGAGGGTCTTCGGGTTGACCGGAGTACCCGTACCCTCCGCCAAATGCTCAATACGCTTCAGGATCAGGCCCTCACGCAGCGCCCACGGGCACACACGCATCGTCTCAACACCAAACGCCTCCATCGCAGCCTCCGCCGCAATAGCACCCGCCAGCATCTGCTCCGCACGCGCCTTCGAAACACCCGGCAGATCGCTACGCTCAGACACCGTCATCGCCTCCATGCGACGAGTCCACAGGCGCAAATCCTGCAGGTGCATCTCACGCTTCACGTGCGGGCCCGCCGAATACGGCGCCGCACCACAAATACGCGCCAATGAACGGAACGTCTTCGACGTACCCACCGTCATATCCGGCGCACCATACTTCAGCAGGTTCTCCGCCACCGGGGCGATCTGCTCACGCACATACTTACGCAGACGCTTCACCTGCTTCGGCTTCGGCGGCTGCTCATCAAAGAACTCACGAGTCAGGCGGCCCGCGCCCAACGGCACACTCATCGCCGCATCCGGCAACGCATTCGTACCCGTCGAAAACTCAAACGAACCGCCACCAATATCAAAATCAAGGATGCGGCCCGCGCCCCAACCCTGCCAGCGGCGCACCGCAAAGTACGTAATTGCCGCCTCCTGGTCGCCCGAAATACCGTTCAGGCTCACACCGGTCTGCTCACGCACCTGTTGCAACACCGCCGGGCCGTTACCCGCCTCGCGGATAGCGCTCGTGGAGAACGCCAGCAGGTCCTCCGCCTCATTCTCAATCGCGAAGTCGCGGGCGCTCGTCACGAAGCGGGTCAGCGCGTCCGCACCCTCCTGCGAGATATTGCCCTCAGCGTCGAGGTACTGCACGAGCTGCAGCGGAATCTTATGCGATGCGTACGGTTCGGGGCGCGCTCCAGGGCTACCGTCAATCAGCAGCAGGTGGACCGTATTCGACCCGACATCCAGAACTCCCAGGCGCACGATGCGCTCCCCTCCCCCGCCCCGCGGCGGGATACTATCTGTGTGCGGTACCGCAGGTGCGGCTCCTCTCCCAGTCTGTCAGAGGCGCGGCTCACTCCGCAAACAATCCGGGCGGATGCCCAGCATCAGCACAGCACGGGCATAAAAACCTTCCTCGGGCACGCAAAAGGCGCAGGAGGCGCCCCTCCCCCACGCGGGGGTTTCGGGACGCATCCTGCGCCTTCAAGCAGAAGCGTTACTCGGCGGTCTTCTTTGCCGCAGTCTTACGAGTGGTCGTCTTCTTCGCGGTAGTAGACTTCGCCGCAGTCTTACGAGTCGTAGTCTTCTTCGCAGTAGTGGTCTTCTTCGCGGCGGTCTTACGCTTGACCGGGCCCTTCGCACGCTTGTCAGCCAGCAGCTGCACCGCACGCTCGTGGGTCAGCGACTCGACCGACTCCGCACGCGGAACCGTAATGTTCGTAATACCGTCGGTGATGTACGGGCCAAAGCGGCCGTCCTTCACCACGATCTTCTTCTCGCTGACCGGGTCCACGCCCAGCTCAGCCAGCGGAGGCTTAGCCGCCGCACGGCCGCGCTGCTTCGGCTGGGAGTAAATCTCCAGTGCCTGCTCCAGCGTAATCGTGAAAATCTCGTCCTCGCTGCCAATCGAGCGGGAGTCCGTGCCCTTCTTCAGGTACGGGCCAAAGCGGCCGTTCTGCACGGTAATCTCCACGCCCTCAGCGTCGGTACCGAGCACGCGCGGCAGACTCATCAGCTGCAGCGCCTGTTCCAGGGTCACGGTCGCCAGGTCCATGGACTTGAACAGGGACGCGGTGCGAGGCTTGGCGGGCTTCGGCTTCTTCTTCGGCTTGGGCTTGCCGTTCTTGTAGTATTCGGTCGGCTGCGCGTCCAGGTACGCCTGAATCTGTTCCTCGGTCATCTCCTCGATTACCTCGGTGACGTAGGGGCCATAGCGGCCGTCGCGAGCCACAATCTGGTTGCCGGAGACCGGGTCAACGCCGAGCACGCGGCCGTCGGACTTGCCCTGTTCGAGCAGTTCGCGTGCCTTCGCTTCGGTCAGTTCGTCCGGTGCCAGGTCGGCGGGTACGTTCGCGCGGATCGGTTCGGTCAGCTCGCCGGTCTCGGTGTCGAGGGTGCCTTCGGCTTCCAGGTAGGGGCCGAACTTGCCCACGCGCAGCACAATGCCGTCCGCAATCGGGATGGAGTTGATGCTACGGGCGTCAATCTCGCCGAGGTTGTCTACGATGGGCTTCAGGCCGCGCTTGGAGCCGCCGCCGAAGTAGAACTCGCCCAGCCATTCGACGCGGGATTCTTCGCCGCGTGCGATGCGGTCGAGGTCTTCTTCCATCTGCGCGGTGAACTCGTAGTTCACGTAGGGGCCGAAGCTGGATTCGAGCAGGCGCACCACGGAGAACGCGATCCAGGACGGAATCAGCGAACCAGAACGAACGTTCACGTATCCGCGGTCCATGATGGTCGAAATAACCGCCGCGTAAGTAGACGGGCGGCCGATGCCCAGCTCGTCCAGGGTCTTCACGAGGGACGCCTCGGTGTAGCGCGGGGGCGGCAGGGTCTCGTGGCCGGCGGGTTCAATCGCCTCGGCGGTCAGCGCCTCGCCGGTGGTCAGGTTCGGCAGGCGCTTCTCAGCGTCCTTCGCCTCACGCTCAGCCACGCGGGATGCGTCAACGCCCTCCTCGTAGGCGGCGAGGAAGCCGCGGAAGGTGATGACGGTTCCGGATGCAGCGAACTCAGCGTCCTGGCCGTTAGATGCCACGGCGCCCAGGCGCACGGAGGCGGTGGAACCGGTCGCGTCAGCCATCTGGGAGGCGACGGTACGCTTCCAGATCAGTTCGTAGAGGCGGAATTCGTCGTTGGACAGGGAGCCGCGCACAGCGTCCGGGGTACGGAAGGTGTCACCGGCGGGGCGGATTGCTTCGTGGGCTTCCTGTGCGTTCTTGCTCTTGGAGGTGTACACGCGCGGTGCGGAGGGCACGAATTCTGCGCCGTACAGCTCGGATGCCTGACGGCGTGCGGCGGAGATTGCCTGCTCGCTCAGCGCCACCGAGTCGGTACGCATGTAGGTGATGTAACCGTTTTCGTAGAGGCGCTGCGCCACCTGCATGGTCACGCGGGAGGAGAAACGCAGCTTACGGGCGGCTTCCTGCTGCAGGGTGGAGGTGGTGAACGGTGCTGCCGGGCGGCGCTTGTACGGCTTGGTCTCAACGGAGCGTACGGAGAACGCGGCGGTCTGCAGGGCTGCGGCGAGCGCGCGGGCGGCTTCCTCGTTCAGGTGGGTGACCTTGGAGGTGTTGAGGGTGCCGTTGTCTGCGAAGTCCTTGCCGGTGGCGATGCGGTTGCCGTCTACAGCGACCAGCTTGGCGTCGAAGCCTTCGGAGGCTGCGGTCAGGAAGCGTCCGGTCAGGTCCCAGTAGTTGGCGGCGACGAATGCCATGCGTTCGCGTTCGCGTTCAACGACGAGGCGGGTTGCGACGGACTGCACGCGACCTGCGGAGAGGCCGCGGCCGACCTTGCGCCAGAGTACGGGGGAAATTTCGTAACCGTAGATGCGGTCGAGGATGCGGCGGGTTTCCTGTGCGTCGACCAGGTGCAGGTCGATGTCGCGCAGTTCGCCGAAGGCACGCTGAATGGCTTCCCGGGTGATTTCGGGGAAGGTCATGCGGTAGACGGGTACCTTGGGCTTGAGGACTTCCTTCAGGTGCCATGCGATGGCTTCACCTTCGCGGTCACCATCGGTTGCCAGGTAGAGCGCGTCTACTTCTTTGAGCTTGCGCTTGAGTTCGGCGACCTTTTTCTTTTTGTCGGGGTTGACCACGTAGTAGGGTTCGAAGTTCTCTTCAACGTTGACAGCGAACTTGCCGACGGGGCTCTTTTTGAGGTTTTCGGGCAGTTCGGAGGGCTGCGGAAGGTCGCGGATATGGCCCATGGACGAGTCGACAAGGTAGTCCTCGCCGAGGTAGCTGCTAATGGTTTTGACCTTGGAGGGAGACTCCACAATCAGCAGGGCTTTTCCGGTCTTTGCCTGAGCGGGCACGGCACTCCTCTATCTGTGTGTTGAAAAGCTACGTATTCAACCATAACCTACGCTGGCGCTTGTGGGCGCCGGCGGGGTGTGGTTGTACGCGGGTGAGGTGATCGGTGGGGGTGTAGTTTATGTTGGGTTGATGTGGTGCGCTCGGTTCGTTTCATGCGGCGAGCGCACGGAACCCGGCGCGAGGCGAGCTGGCCCGGTTCTGGTTGATGAGGACCGGGCGTGTTGAGCTTGCATAAGTGCGCAGGGTACTCGGTACATCATACGGTACCGGAGCGGTGGTGTGTGCACGGGATACATGGGGGCGGTTGCTGGGGCGCACCGCACCCGCTCACCTGCGTTTCTAGCTGGTGAGGGTATCAGAGTCGGGGTGGGTGCCGTCCAGGTATGCGGGCAACAGCGGGTATTCGCGGCCGTACACGGTCTGCGGCGCAATGCGCACCCACTGCATTTCGTGGGTTTCGGAATCGGGCAGGTCGAAGGTGCGCACAATCTGCGGGGTCATTTCCGGCGGTAGCCAGTGGGCGATACCGACCACGATGACGGAGCGGATGCCGTCTTCGAGGGTTTCGTCGATTTCGAAGGCGACGCGGCGGCTGACCACCACGGAGGAGAACTTGTTGCCGCGGGTGGTGCGGATATAGATTTCCTGCTTGTCGTCTTGGCTGGCGACGGCGTAGAGCACGGGCAGCACATCGACGTGCTGTCCGTCAGTGAGGATGAGGCGGCCGAGAGTGTTTGCGTGCAGACGCTCCCAGCACTTGTCGACGCTGATACTTTCATCGGGGTACAGGTTACTCATGGTTTCAGTGTATGCGATGGGGTGGGTGCTCTTGCGCAGATGACGGTTTTGGTCAGTGGGTGGGTCGGGGCTGTGTCATTGCGCTGCCGCCTATACACGGTGGGCGCGCCCGGGCAGATGCGGCGGGTGCGTAGAATGGTGTGCATGACTATTTCTGCCGCCTCTTTCGCTCCCGAGTACGCCGCCGTTGCGGATGCTCCCCGCAGCGATGATTACGCCCGCCTGACCCGCATCCGTGAACGCCTGTTGGCGTTGAACTACAGCTATGACGCTGTGCAGGAACTGCTCGGTGCTGAGGCGGCTGAGGCGATGGCTCGCGACCAGGTAGTTCCGGGCCTGTGGCGTGTGGAGCATATTCTGCGCGGCGATTACAGCGCGGGTAAGAAGAACCTGGCGCGTCTGCTGGCGTTTTTCCTGCTGGCTCGCCCGCTCACTGTGTCTGAGGCAGCCGAGGTTTTCGGCGATACCCTGGTTGACTTCGAGAATGCCGCGCTGATTGAGCGCGACGCTGCGGATTCTACCCGCTGGTCCGCGAGCGTTGATTTGCGCCCGCACGCCGCCGATGACGGCACCGAAATCTTTGTTGCCGCCGACCTGGGTGCGCATCAGCGCCCCGGCGTGCTCCGTAAGGATCACGTGCTCGGCATTGGTCACGCCTCCCTGACTCTGGCACAGATTACCGAGCGCACCCCCGTCAAGCGTGCCCTGGATGTGGGCACTGGCTGCGGTATTCAGACCTTCCACCTGCTCGCCCACGCTAAGCACGTGACCGCCACCGACATTTCGGAGCGTGCCCTGGCGTTCACCCGTTTTAACCTGCTGCTGAACGCGCAGGCACTCAATATTGATCCGCAGAACCCGCAGGCGCGCGTGAGCCTGCGTGAGGGTTCCCTGCTGGAGCCGGTCGCCGGTGAGCTTTTCGACCTGGTGGTGTCAAACCCGCCGTTCGTGATTACCCCGCGCGTTGCCGGTGAGAGCGCCGAGGAGCAGTTCACCTACCGCGACGGCGGCCTGCCCGGTGACGAAATTGTGAGCACGATGGTGCGTCAGCTGCCGTCGGTGCTGGTGCCCGGTGGTCGCGCGCAGATGCTGGGTAACTGGGAAATTATTCGCGATTCTGAGGATCCGGATGCACCGCGCCCGTGGGATGAGCGCCCGCGCGCCTGGGTTGCCGACGGCGGCGCGGAGGCCTGGTTTATTCAGCGTGAGGCGCTGACCCCCGCCTCCTACGCGGAGACCTGGTTGAAGGATGCGAGCGAGAACCGCGACCGCAGCCACTACGAGCAGACCTACGTGGCGTACCTGAACGACTTCGCTTCCCGGAACGTTCATTCTATTGGTTTCGGCATGATTTGGCTGCGCCGCCCGACCGAGGCGACCGCGGCAGGCGTGACCGAGCCCCTGCAGCGTTTCGAGGAGATCACCTACCCGATTCAGCAGCCCATCGCCCGCGCCCTCACCGAGTCCGTGCGCCGCTACGACCGCCTCGCCACCATGGACGATGAGGCGCTCCTAACCGCACACCTGGAGGTTGCCGAGGACGTCACCGAGGAACGCCACGGCCGCCCCGGTGCAGAGCACCCCAGCGTCATTTTGCTGCGTGCCGGTTCGGGTCTGTGCCGCACCCAGCTGCTCTCCACCGAGACGGCAGGTTTTGCGTCGGCGAGCGATGGTGAGCTTGCCGTGGGTCAGATTGTGGCTGCTCTTGCTATGCTGCTGTCCTGGCCCGAATACGATGAGGCTGCCGCCGCCGCGCGCGGTACGCAGGAGCAGCATCCGCGCGACACCCTGCTGCACGCGGTGCGTGAGCTGGTGCTCAAGAGCTTCCTGCACTTTAGCGACGAGCACGCGGGCGCAGCATCGGCTGACGAAAATGCCGCTGAGGTACATGCGGCAGAAGCGCAGGGCTAGGCGTGCGCTTTTGGTCCCTTCACCCTTCCCTGCTCGATCGTCGCGCCCTGGTCGCCTGTTGGCGTGAAACTCTGCTGGCGCAGAAGGTGCTGCGGGGTCTGACTCGCGGGTACACGAACCATCCGCAGCTGATTCGTTTTCGCGCGCATCCGCAGCCGCTGGAGGCGGTTGCCGCCTACCTGTGGGGGCTGGCGGATGAGGCGGATGCCCGCGGCTACTCGTTCAACCGTGCGCTGATTGGTGCAGGCGAAGATGATGCGGGCGAGAATAGCGCAGGTAAAAACGGTGCCGACAAGGCGGAAGACCCGTACGCTTCAGTCGCATTGATTCCCGTTCCTTTGGGCCAGTTGGAGTACGAGCTCGCCTTTCTGCGGCACAAGGTGGCTGGGCGCGACCCCGAGTGGGAGCACCAGTTGAGCGAGCGCCTGGCGGCGCGCGGCGAGTTGGCGGCGTGCGCGCATCCGCTCTTTGAGGTGGTTCCGGGCGCTATTGAGCCCTGGGAAAAGACGAAAGACTTTTAGACAGAGGGATTTCTAGACAGAAGGATTCCTAAGAACGTGAGCATAGTAATGCCCCGGCGGAACCCTTGCGGGTGCCTGCCGGGGCATCGCTGTATGCGTGGCTCAAGCTGTATGGAAACAAGCATCTCAGCGCATTACAGAGCGCTGGAAACAGCTTGGCACGGGGTCTACCTCAGGGTCTTTACCCCAGGACCTTCACCTCAGAGTCTTTACTTGGTGGTCAGCGCGGGCTTGATCTCCTTGACGATTGCGTCGAGCATCTTCAGGTTGAAGTCCACACCCAGCTGCAGTCGACCCGCCGCAATGAGATCGGCCATGGCGGCAAGTTCAGCCATGTAGAGCGGGTTTTTGTAGCGCATGTCTGGGTTGCAGCACTGGCTCTTCATCGTCGGGCGACGGGTCAGTCGTCCTCGTCTTCGAGGTCCTCTAGCACTTCGAACGGCGACTCGACGTCGCCGCGCCAGGCCTCCAGGCCTTCGCGCACCGCGAGCACCGCCACGACCAGCGCCGCGACCGAGTCAGCCCACCACCAGCCGAACAGGCTGTCGAGGACGAGGCCGATGAACACCGCACCGGAGAGGTAGATGCACAGGATGAGCTGCTTGGCGTCGGCCATCACGCTCTTGGAGCCCAGCTCCCGCCCGGTGCGGACCTCAATCCACGCCAGCAGAGGCATGACGACCAGGCTCAGCGCGGTGATACCGAGACCCAGCGGGCTGCGGTCGGGGCCCTCCTGGCCGACCAGGGCCAGCACCGCGTCGATCGAGACGTAGGCCGCCAGCGCGAAGAACGCGATGCCGATGGCCTTGACGGTGACCGTTTCCCACCGCTCAGGGTCCTTGCGGGTGAACTGCCAGGTGACGGCCGCGGCCGAGAGTACCTCGACAACCGAGTCGAGCCCGAAGCCAATGAGCGCCGCGGACGAGGCGAGGACGCCTGCCCAGACTGCGACGATTGCCTCGATTACGTTGTACGTGATCGTGAAGCCGACGATGAAGCGGACCCGCCGGTGCAGCATCGCGCGGCGTGCGGTGGTCAGGGTCTCGCTCATGCTCCCGCCGCCGTTCCACAGCAGCCCGACACCGAGCATGCCGGGTCGATGCACGGCGCGGCCTCGTCCACCGCGAGCGTGACGTCGATCAGGGACGTCAGCGCCGCGGCGAGGTGCGGGTCGGCGATCTCGTAGCGCGTCTGGCGGCCCTCGGGCTCGGCGACGACGATTCCGCAATCGCGCAGGCAGGTCAGGTGGTTGGACACGTTCGAGCGGGTCAGCTCCAGCTCGCGCGAGAGCACGGCTGGATAGCTCGGGCCGCTGAGGAGGGTCATCAGAATCCGGGAACGTGTCGGGTCGGCCATGGCGCGGCCGAGCCGGTTCATGACGTCGAGGTGTGAAGCAATAGTCAGCATACGATGACTATACAGTGATAACTGACCAATTGTCCACTTGTGCGGGCTGTCGCACGTGCTCCGCGCCCTTGCCCTCGGGAGGCGGCAGAGTTCGCGCTCATCAGCGACCACCGCCCATCACGGAAGCGACGGCGGCACGCTGGCGCGAAACCCTGCTAGCGCAGAAGGTTCTGCGGAGTCTTCACCTCAGGGGCTTTACTTGGTGGTCAGCGCGGGCTTGATTTCCTTGACGATGGCATCCAGCATCTTCAGATTGAAGTCCACGCCCAGCTGGTTTGGTACGGTCAGCAGCACGGTGTCCGCTGCCTGGACTGCCTCGTCACGGGCGAGCTCTTCGGCAATATCCGCCGGATCGCCAATGTAGCTACGACCAAAGCGGGAGAAGCTGTTGTCAATAATGCCGGTGTAATCCTGCGAGTCCTCTGCCGCGCAGCGACCGAAGTAGCGCGCCGAGGTTTCATCAATAATGGGCAGCACCGAGCGGGACACCGAAACACGCGGAACACCCGAATTGCCCGCCTTCACCCACCCGGAGCGGAAAAGGCGAATCTGCTGCGCCTGCTGCTGATCGAACGGAATACCCTTATCTTCCAGCATCAGGGTTGAAGACATGAGATTCAGACCCTTCTGCGCGGTCCACACGGCGGTGCTATCGGTGCCCGCGCCCCACCAGATGCGCTCGCGCAGACCCGGCGACTGCGGCTGGACGGGGGCGTACTTGCCCGCCACACGGGCACTGGGCGCCATACCCTCACCCTCGATTGCCTTGAGGAAAATGTCGAGGTGGCGGCGCGCCATATCGCTCTCGTTTTCGCCTTCTGCCGGGTAGTAGCCGAAGCTCTCAAAGCCGCGAATCACGGATTCGGGCGAACCGCGGGAGACACCGAGCTGCAGTCGGCCCGCCGCAATGAGGTCTGCTATGGCGGCAAGTTCAGCCATGTAGAGCGGGTTTTCGTAGCGCATGTCAATCACGCCGGTGCCGAGCTCGATGCGTTCGGTCTTGGCGGCGATTGCGGAGAGCAGCGGGTAGGGGGTTGCCTGCTGCTGGTCGAAGTGGTGCACGCGGAAGAACGCACCGTCCAGCCCGATGTCTTCGGCACCTACGGCAAGGTCGATTGCCTGGTGCAGAGATTCTGCCGCGGAGGGCACGCGGGAGCCGGGAACCTCAGCCCAGTGGCCGAAGGAGAGGAAGCCGAGCTTCTTCTCCTCACCGCGCATGGGTTCGAGGTGACTGATGCGGATGGATTCGTCGAGCTGCGGGGTGCTGGGGTTAGTGGGGGTGCTCATTGTTTTTCCTTAGCGAGTTGCGCCCGGGTTCGTGTAGTGCCGGGCTGGTGGTTTAAATCTAAACCAAAATACTTTACATGTCAAGTATTTTGTTTCGGGGTATTACGCACAGAGCACCGCTCCCCTTTCGCCGCACACACCACCCGCACGCCCCACCCACCCGGGGCACACATACCGCCACAAAATGCTGGCACAAAATACAGCCGAAAAGGGTACAAAAAAGCCCGGCGGCACGAACACATCGCACCACCGGGCCCTTCTATTCAACAGCTAAAACTGCAACTAAAACGACAGAAACAAACTGCCCTAGGAACGCTTTACCAGCGGAACCCACAGCTCCATACGGTAATCAGCCGCCTGCATATCGCCGCGACCGTACACCTCAAGGCCGCCCACCGGGCGGTACTGCGGATTCTTCGCGAAGAACGCCTCCTCAAAGCTCGCAAAGCCAGCCGGAATGGACTCCGAAATCGGGCCGGTCACCTCAACCACCGCGTAGGTGCTCGCAGGCAACTCCAGCACGCCCAGACCAAGCTTCGCCGCGCTCGCCGGCTCCGACACCAGGAAGCCCGCCGTGTAGCGGACCTGACCCTTCGGGTTCGGCTGAGTGCACACGCCCAGGTACTGGGTCACATTCAGAACATCCAGCATCGCCGGGGACGCCTTCTGATTCAGCTCATCCCACAGCGAGGAGAAGTCGCCATCCAGGGGGAACACCTGCGAAACGCCGGCAACGACCATCGCCGGGTGCTCCTCAATGCGAGGTTCAGAAATCTGAACCGCGCCGCCCTTAGCGGCTGCCATTAGGCGTTCGCCTCAGCTGCTTCGCGGTCCACCGAGCACTCGGGCACGCAGTGGCGCTTCGCGTCATCAGCTGCGCACTCGGGGCAGAGCAGAACCAGCTCGCGGCAGGAATCGTTGGAGCAGTTCTCGAACTTGTTCGAGGGGGCGCCGCACTGTTCGCACTTGCCGATGGTGACGGTGTCCGGGGTGAACTCCATGTGCATGCGCTTGTCGAAGACGTAGAGCGAGCCTTCCCACAGTTCCTTATCGCCGTACTTCTCGCCGTAACGCACGATACCGCCGTCGATCTGGTAGATCTCCTTGAAGCCGCGGTTCTTCATCAGCGCGGAGAGAATCTCACAGCGAATACCGCCGGTGCAGTAGGTGACGACCGGCTTGTCCTTAATGTGGTCGTACTTGCCGGACTCGATCTCGCGGATGAAGTCGTGGGTGGTGCGCACGTCGGGAACGATAGCGTTCTTGAACTTGCCAATCTTCGCCTCGAACGCGTTACGGCCGTCAAAGAAGACCACTTCGTCGCCGCGCTCTTCAACAAGCTTGTTAACCTCTTCAGGCTTCAGGTGCACGCCGCCGCCAACGACGCCGTTCTCGTCCACCTGCAGCTCGTCGGGAGCGCCGAAAGCCACAATCTCGTCGCGTGCCTTCACGGACAGGCGGGGGAAGTCCTCCGCGCCACCCTCGGACCACTTGAACTCCATGTTCTTGAAGCCGGGGTACTTGCGGGTTTCCTTGGTGTACGCCTTGACCGCGTTGATTTCGCCGCCGAGGGTGCCGTTAATACCGTGCTTGGAAATGAGGATGCGCCCGCGCAGGCCGAGCTTCTCGCAGAGGGCACGCTGCCAGAGCATGACCGCCTGCGGGTCGGCGATGGGGGCGAACTGGTAATACAGAATAATCTTATTTTGAGCCACGAAACTATTTTATCGTCATATACGTCTAAAGCATGCAAATTTTTTGATATGTGCGCGCTGACTACGGGGTCGGCGGCACAGAAGCGGTGCCGGGGCGGGGTTGGACTCAGGGTCGGGGCAGGGGCTAAGCTCGGGGTCAGGGCAGGATCCGAGCGGGTGCGGAACCGGGCTCGGAGCCGGCGTCCAGGGTAGCGCGTGACCGGCGGCAGGTCAGGTTTTAGCCCACCGCTCTACAATGGAACCCATGCCGCACAGTACCTCCTCGCAGAACGCCAACCAGCACCCTGAACAGCAACCCGCTCACCGGCACGAGCAGGGGCAGTCTGCGGCGCACCCAAAAACGCTACGCTACCGCGAGCTACCCGTGAGCGCACAGCAGGTGCTGGCGTCCTTATTGCCGGAGGCAGAACGCACCGGAACCCTACCCGAGCAGGTGACCCATATTCACACCATTGCCGCCAGGGAGGCGAGCTACGCGCCGTGGCCGCAGTGGTTGCATCCGCGCGTGGTGGAGGCCTTTGAATCGCTCGGCATTGCCGAGCCCTACGCCCACCAGGTGCAGGCGGCAGACGCCGCCCACGCGGGTCTTGATGCGGCGCTGGCGGCAAGTGCGGCACGCTACGGCTGGCAGGCGGGGCGGATTGAGGCTGAGCGGGTTGAAGCACCGACTCCCGCGCACGCCGAAGACGTAAAGAGCACCGGCAGCGGCGGGCACGTGATTGTGGCGACTGGTACCGCCTCGGGCAAGACCCTGAGCTACCTGATGCCTACCCTGGACGCTATTTATCGTGCATCGTGCGGCGAGCCGGTGAGCTCAACTTCCGCGTATTCTGGGGAGGAAAACCTTAATAATAGATCGAACGTTCTCTACATTTCACCGGCGAAAGCACTCTCCGCCGACCAGCTCACCGCCCTCACCTCCTACAACCTGCCCGGACTCCACGCGGCAAGCTACGACGGCGACACCCCAACCGGCGAACGCCGCTGGATCCGCGAACACGCCAACTTCATCCTCACCACCCCGGACATGCTCAACTACTCAATCCTGAGCAACCACCGGCAGTGGGCATCCTTCCTGCGCGGGCTGCGCTACGTGGTGCTCGACGAGGCACACAGCTACCGCGGCGTTTTCGGCGCGCACATCGCCAACCTGCTGCGCCGCCTGCGCCGCGTCTGCGCGCTCTACCGCACCGTACCCGTGTTCTACGGCGCTTCCGCGACCAGTTCCAACCCGGTCGAGTCTTTCTCTAAGCTCATTGGCGTGCCGCAGCAGGCGGTCACCGCCATTACCGAGTCCACCTCCGCGCGCGGTGAAACCACCGTCGCGCTCTGGGAGCCCGAATTCATGCCGCCCAAGGCGCACGATCAGCTCGCCAAGGGCGCCCGCAGCACCCAGCAGCAAGCGGTTCAGTCGAAGGCTGAGCAGGAGGCGCCGCGCCGCGTCTCCCCCGTGGAGCAGGGCGCGCAAATGCTCACCGACCTGGTGCTTTCCCGCACCCGCTCCCTGGTTTTCGCCGGTTCGCGCCGCAGCGTAGAAATCCTCTCGCAGAAGACCCAACGCTACCTCGACGAGGTGGAGGCGGGCCTCTCCCACCGCGTCGCCGCATACCGCGCCGGGTACACCCCCGAAGAACGCCGCGAACTCGAACGCAAACTCCGCAACGGCGAACTGCTCGGCCTGGCGAGCACCTCCGCACTGGAACTGGGTATCGACATCTCCGGGCTGGACGCCGTACTCGTGGCTGGCTGGCCGGGTACCCGTGCCTCCTTCATGCAGCGCGTGGGCCGCGCGGGTCGAAGCGGTCAGGACGCGCTCGCCGTGCTCATTGCCGACGACAACCCGCTCGACACCTACCTGGTGCACCACCCGGAGGCGATTTTCGGGCAGGAGGTTGAGGCGACCGTTTTCGACCCGACAAACCCGTACGTGCTCTCACCGCAGCTGTGCGCCGCCGCGCAGGAGGCACCCCTCCGTGCCGAAGAGCTGAGCCTGTTCGGGCCGCATACCGCAGCCCTGCTGGATCGGCTGGTGCAGCAGGGGTACCTGCGTCGCCGCCCGGACGGCTGGTACTGGACGCACGCCGAATCAGCCGCCGACCTGGTCGATATCCGCGGAACCGGTGGCGGCCCCTACCAGCTCATCGACGCCGAAGACGGCACCCTGGTTGGCACCATGGACGCCGCGCACGCCATGAGCCAGGGGCACCCGGGCGCAATCTACATTCACCAGAACGCGCAGTACGTGGTCGAGTCCCTCAGCGAGGGCGAGCGCGTGATTCTACTCAGTCGCGTCTACCCGGACTACTACACGCGCGCCATTGAGAGCACCGAGGTGCGTATTCTGGTCGAGCGTGCACGGGTTAGTTACGGTGCGCAAAACGCTGTTGGGGAAGCGGTTCCCGGCGAGACTGCTCCCAGTGAGTATGTTCCCGGTGAACCCGCTCCTGGAGAGCCTGTTCCCGAAATCTCTATCCCCGAAACCAACGCGCAGCAGCTTGCCCCGCTCACCATGCACCGCGGGCAGGTTCAGGTCACCGACCAGGTCACCGGCTACCGGCGCTTCTCCGTCTACGGCGGCGAATACCTGGGCGAAGAGGCACAACCCATGCCGCCGGAAGTGCTCATGACCGAGGCGGTTTGGTTCACCTTCGAACCCAGCTACCTATTCGGCGCGGGCGTGACCGAAGAGGACGGCCCCGGCACCCTACACGCCGCCGAGCACGCCGCCATCGGACTGCTGCCGCTCATCGCCACCAGCGACCGCTGGGACTTGGGCGGGCTCTCCACGCTGCTTCACGTAGACACCGGCAGGCCCACCATTTTCGTCTACGACGCAGCCCCCGGCGGTGCGGGTATTAGCGAGCGCGGCTTCAACGCGGTTACGCAGTGGCTGAGCGCCACCCTCGAAGCCATCGAAAGCTGCGGATGCGACAACGGCTGCCCCTCCTGCGTACACTCACCCAAGTGCGGCAACCGCAACGAGCCGCTCAGCAAGCACGGCGCACGGGCGCTACTGCAGGCAATGTTGCGGAGCATGGCGGAGGCATAGAGCGCACTGGGGTGTAGGGCACACTGGGGACGCGGGGCGCGCTGGGATGACAACTCCCGGCGAGTGCAAATAACCTAGTCGGCAGGGCTTTCCGACTCATCTGGGTTTTCTGACTCGGCAGGGTTTTCCGGCTCGGGAGATTCGGGTACCGAATCCTGCCCAGCTTCCAGCTCCTCCTCCAACGCGGCAACCTCATCGGAGCTCAGCTCCTCCGCGTTGCCCGCCGCGTCATGCTCTTCTTCGGGGCGCTCAGCCCCGGCGCGGGCACGCACCCTCGCCGGGCCCAGCATCCCCATGGGCCCTGCGACGGGGACGGCGACCGTCACCTCCACCGTTTCGGGTCGATCCGGAAAAGTGCAGGATTCCAGGTGCGCCCCGTGGCGTTCGGCAAGATCCGCCGCGACCGCGCACGGGTCGCCCTCGGTGAGCCCGCGGTAGGCATCCGCCGCCGCGAGCGCGCTCAAATCGGCGGCTGCGGATGCCCTGCGGTTCGCGAATACCACCCCGATGAGCCCGGCAATCACCACGGTCAGCACCAGTAATGCGGCAATAATGGTGAGGGCGAGGACGGTGCCGCTCCCCTCTTCGGGGCGTTGATTCTCGGAGGATGCCTTCGGAGCGGGGCACATAGCGGCTCTACTCGTTCTCATGCACCGCACCGTTTTCAGCATCGTTTTCGCTGCCGCCTTCAACGCGGGCGTGGGCGTCCGCCCGCAGCACCCAGCCGGTTGCCGAGCCGATTACACCGGGGGCGGGGCGGCTCACCCGCACGTGCACTTGCCGGGCGCGCCCCGCCTCCGTCACGGCTGCATCATCAGGAGAAACGGAAATCTGCACGCTCTGCGCCGGGTCGATGCGGCTAACGGCGGAGCGAATCTGCACCTCGGAATCTCCACGGGCGGCGGCGCGTGCAGCCGTTCGCGCGGACTCCTCCACCTTCAGCTGTGCAACCCCCGTGGAGGCGGCACCCAGGCAGAGGGCGAGCACCACCGTCACGGCGGGTAGGGCGACCGCAAATTCGGCGGTAATCACGCCCTCTTCTGCTGGACTCTTGTGCGGGGTCGAGGGTGCTGGTTCCGCTCCGGCTTTCCCTGCGGAGCAAGTGCACCACAAAGCACCCAAATTCACATGAGCGTTCATTCTTTATTCCTCCTTTCTGACTTGATTTTCCAGGGCTCCCAAAACCTAGAGTCAAACCCTGCGATGGATTCTCCAAAGGTTCTAGAGCAACCCCGTGTTGCCCGCAATCGACAGGGCGTTACGCACAATATCCAGGAGCATGGAACGCACCTCATCCGACTTGAGAATCAGCACCAGCAGGCCCGCGAAACCGACCGCCGCGAGCATCACAATGCCGTACTCCGCGGTGGAGGCGCCCTCCTCCGGATCGCCCGCCGGGGCGTACTCTTCGAGCACCTTTTCCTGCTCCTCAGCGGGTACATATTCGGTACAGTCGGGCGCGTGCTCACCCAGACTGCGGCAGGTGGCGCCGCATTCATCCAGGGTGCATCCCTCGGCGAGAGCGCGGGCAATGGTCAGCGCCTGCTCGGGGCTCAGGTGATTCGTGTTCATATCAATCTCCATTTCGTGAGGGTCAATCCTGGGGCCGGCGTGCTTCTGTTCAGCGCCGGCGGAAAGCTCAGCATCAGTAAAGAGTTCGGGGCATTCTTCGCGCAACTGCTTCATGGTGGTTGCGGTGTCAACGGACAGCGGCACGGGGCCCAGAATGGTCTGGGCTTCTGCGCCGGATGCGGTGGGCTGAATTTCACGCGGAGCACCGGCCGGGGCGTTGACCGGAGCATCGGCAGTGTGCAGGTCGTGGCGGATTGCTTCGCAGAGGGTGTTCGTCATTGGTTTTCCTTTCGTTGTGCCCCGTTCGTTCGGGGCGGGGTGGGTACTCATCCGCGTTCACGGCAGATGAGCAAAGGTCTAAAGCAAAGGTCTAAACTTTTCGGCATTTCGGCTAGTCAACAGCGCTTATGGGCATGGTTCTTTAGCCGGTCAGTGTGGGTAGTAGCGAAATGAGGATGGGTACAATGCCCAGGCAGATAAAGGCGGGTAGCGAGCACAGCCCGAGGGGTACTACGAGCGCTACAGAGAGCTTTCCGGCGGCGCGTTCTGCCGCGCGGCGTTCGCTGAGGCGGTGCGCATCGGCAAGGGAGAGCAGTAGCGCCGTGCTGGGTGCGCCGCCCGTGTAGGCGGGGGCGAGTGCATCCCGCAGCTCACCGAAGGTTCCCGCCGCGGAGCCCGACCAGGCGCTCCCCCAGCCACTGCCCATCTGCAGGCGCTGGCAGACCGTGTGCAACGGTCGGCTGTTAAGCGCCTCGGCGAGGGTGCCCAGTGCGGCGAGCGGTGCGAGCCCGGCTCTCAACTGCGCGGCGAGTAGTTCCAGCACGAGGGCGGTATCAACGGGCGGCATATTCGAGGTTTGTTCGGCTCCATTACTTGCCGTGCTCTCCACCTCTGCCCGATGCACGAGCGCGGCGGTCCAGCGGCGCCCGGCGAAGGCAAGCCCCAGCCCGAGCAAACCGGTGAGCGCCCCGAGAACGGATTCGGTCAGCACGCCCACGGGGTCACTTCCCATGAGCACACCCAGCCCCAGGCCGAGCAGCGGCAACCAGGAGAGAATCCTGCCGGTGGCGCGTGGTGCGGCGAGGGCGCTCTGCCTGCCCATGAGCGCGTCGATGCGTTCTTCGGCGTGTTCAGCGGCGCGTTCCAGGCTCGTGGCGAGCGGCGCACCGGCGCTCTCGCTCATGCGCAGACTCAGCTGCAGGTCGTGCAGGCGCTCGCGGCTGTGCGGGCGCATCCGGGCGCTATTTTCGAGCAGTTGGGCGCAGGCGAGCTGCGCGGGGGCACCCCAGGAGGTGACCGTGGCGAGAGCCTGCGTGAAGCGGCGGATATCTTCGGCGCACCGCTTGTGCCCGTAGTCTTCGGAAAGGGGCCCTCGTGCCCGTCGGGATCGGGCGCTTTTCCGAGAGCTATTCTTCGCACGCGTTTTCCCCGTACCCTGCATCAGCTCGCCCTGCCCGAACTCCCCGAACTGCCCGGAGCTCGGGTTGGCGTGCACCGCCTCCTGCAGGGGGATGCCGGCGCGTAGGTTCAGGGCGAGGGTACGTAGCATGAGCGGCCACATGCGCATTTCCTCGGCACTGGCTGCTCCAGCGATACGCTCGGCCCAGCGCTCAGCCCAGCGTTCGCGAAGGCTTCCGTTGCTCTTCTCGTTCTGCTCCATTGCTTCCTCCTTTCACGTTTTCTGCTTCCCCCCATTTCGGGGGGGCTAGTACCCAACTTCAGAACCAGTAGAAATACGCCTGACCTGCAGGTACTCTTCACTCCCCCGTGTGGCGGGGTGCAGGCTGTAAATACCCTCGATGCGACGGCGACCATCCCGATGTTCCAGGTGGATAATGCGTTCAAAAGCCGTCGCCGTATGTAGAGCGACCGTTCTACTATCCAGTCCGGCGAGCGCGCCCAGGGCGCACAAACGCAGGGGCACCGCCTGCGCACTATTGGCGTGCAGGGTCGTTCCGGCGCCGCGGTGACCGGTGTTCATGGCGGTCAGCAGATGCACCACCTCCGCGCCGCGGCACTCACCGACCACGAGCCGATCCGGGCCCATGCGTAGCGCCTGCACAATCAGCTCACCCAGCCCGATTTCGCCGGCACCCTCGGAGTTGGCGGCGCGGGTTTTGAGGGCAATAACCTGCTCATGCTGCGGCGTCAGCTCCGGGGTGTCTTCGAGCAAAATAAGGCGCTCCTGCGGCGTACACAGCCCCAGCAGGGCGTTGAGCAGGGTGGTTTTGCCGGTACCGGTGCCCCCGCTAATGAGGAATCCGCGGCGTTCAGCAATCATGCGGCGCAGGTAGGCGGCGGTTGCCTCATCGCACAGCCCGGCGGCCTGCAGCTGCGCCAGGGTGGGGCGCTCGCGGGCGGGTAGACGCACGGAGAGCCGGGTACGTTCGCTCAGCGGCGGGATAATCGCGTGAATGCGCCTGCCGTGCTCATCGCTAATGTCAGCCGCCGGATGCGCGGCATCCAGCTGCCCGCCGTGCCTGCGGATGAGCCGCTCGGCGAGGTCACGCACGCGCCGCTCATTGCCGAGGCTCAGCGCCACGGGGCGGGTGGTTCCGTTGATGCCCGCCCAGATATCGCAGGGCGAGTTCACGTAGATATCGGTGATGGTTCCGGCGCGTTGCCCCTCGTCAAGGAGCAGGTCGAGGACGCCGAGGCCGTAGAGTTCCGCGGCGAGGTAGCGTAGCGCGGTCTGCCGGTTGACGGGCACGTATTCCACGCTGGGGTAGCTCCAGGAGGTGGGCGCGGGGTGCACCGTTTTGGTGCGGAATTTTCGGGGCTTCGTCACATTAGTTCCGTCTGCGCCCGTTCCTTCTGCGCTCGTGTTCCCCCGAGCATTCCCCCGGCATCCGCCGTCGATGGCGCAGATTGCCTCGTCCACGGCGTTTTCGAGGATCTCGCGGAGGGGCTGGGATTCCTGGAGTAACCCACCGCCCGCGGTGCTCGCAGTGTTTGCACTGCCCGCGGCGGCTACACCCTCTGTGGGCGGCCGCTCCCCTGCATTCTCAAACCCGGCGTTGGATCCGTTACTGAATCCGCCACTGAACCCGGCACTAAAACCGCCCAGGGCGATAGCACTCATCTGCGGCGAGCGCAGGATCAGCTCACGGGCGTGCAGGGCGACGGCGCGGGCGCGATAGTCTTCGGGAATGAGCAGGGCGGGTAGCGAGTGCACGCCGGTGTTCTGGACGCCCGGCTGATTCATACTCGACTGCCCCATTCCCTGCGCCTGCGCAATGGGGCCCTGCGCCTGCGTGATTGGACTCTGCGCGGTGCGGGGCGGGTAGCCGTTGGGGGTGGCGGTGTGCTCGGCGGGATTGTTGGAGGGGTTCATAGCTCTAGGAGAGCATTGCACTCGCCTCGATTTTTAAGAGAATGGGCGTTCTGTGGATAACTCCTCGCACACCCCGAAATATCCACGTTGCACGCACCTTAAACGAACAAAACGCACGCATCCGGCACTTTTATGACAAACCACGGCACGTTCAGCCCTCCCCTGCCCCTTCTGCAAACCGCCCACCCACGACCACAAACCGCGCGCCTTCGCACCCGGTCACCGATAATGGAAGAATGTACGTTCTGCTCAGTCCTGCCACCGGCGCGGGTATTACCGCTCAGACCGGCACCTCCGCGCACCCGGTTACATCGGCTATTGCCGCGGGTGCGTCCCCGCGCGGTGCTCAGCCGGTGACCTCGTGGGGTGCTTTTCATTTTTCGGCGCCGACCGCTGAGCAGTTGCAGGACCCGACCTTTATTCCGCGGATTACGCGCGCGGATCGGGTGAGTGCGGCGAATCTTCCGGCGTATGTGCGAGAGGTGGAGCGGCAGGCGGCAGATTCGGCGCAGGGGCGTTTCCCCCGCTGGATTTGGGCTGATACCCGCCACGTTGACCCGCTGCTTCTGCGCCGCGGGGTGCGGGTGCATCTGTGCCATGATTTGCGTCTAGTGCAGCGAATTTTGACGACTGCCGCTACGCATCCGAGCGGTTTTGTGGAGTACAGCCCGGTGCTAGATCTTTCTGATGTGCGTGAGGCGGCCGAGCCTCAGGGGTATCTGCCGGTGGCGCGGCAGGTTCAGGGTCAGGAGGAGCTGTTCGGCGCTGATTTTTTGAGTGCCCCCGCTACCAACGCCACCCAGCCCCCTGCTGATTCCTCCCCCGATTTCCTTGAGGCGGCGCCTCATGAGCCTTTTGCCCCGCAGTTGGCGGCAGGCCCGGTGACTCTGCTGCCGGAGCATCCGGTGGTGCGCGTGCTGATGCGTGAATGGCTGGCGCAGGCGCGCGCTATTAGCGAGTCGAGGCACCCGGAGCGGCTGCGTCTTTTGGCGGCGGCTGAGTCTGCTGGTGCATTGGTGGCGGCTGAGATTGGCTATTACGGCATCCCGTTTAATGTGCAGGCACATCATGAGCATCTGTGCGAGTTGTTGGGTCCGCGCCCGGTGCCTGGGGAGCGCCCGCAGAAGATGCAGGAGTTGGCGGAGCAGATTCAGCGCATGCTGTTTATGCCGTCGTTGAACCCGGATTCGCCGCAGGATCTTTTGCGTGCTTTGCAGTCTGCGGGGGTTTCGGTGAAGTCTACGCGTTCGTGGGAGTTGAAGAGTTGGGCGGATGCGATTCCAGCCCAGCGGCAGAAGCGTTGGGCGCTGATTGACCCGATTCTGCGTTATAAGAAGCTGTACCGTATTTGGACTGCTAACGGCTGGACGTGGGCTGATACTTGGGTTTCTGAGGGTGCGTTCCGCCCGCATCTTGAGGTGGGTGGCGCCGCAACGGGGCGCTGGGGCGCTTCCGGCGGTGGTGCGTTGCAGCTTCCTGCGGAGATTCGTCAGGCGGTGCAGGCGCCGGAGGGTCAGGTGCTGACGGTGACGGATGGCTCGCAGATTGAGCCGCGTATTTTGGCGGCGTTGAGCCGTGATGAGGCGCTCGCTTCGGCGGGTCGTGGCGCTGACCTGTATGCGGGTATTGCCGAGCTGGCGCGCATGAAGGGTGTGGGTTTGACGGAGCGTTCCCACGCGAAGGTGGGCATGCTGGCGATTATGTATGGCGGCCGCAGCGGTGAGATTGGCGCCCTGTTGCCGCATGTGGCGGCGCTTTTTCCGCAGGCGATGGACTTTACGGAGCGTGCCGCGCGCATTGGTGAGGCGGGCGGTCAGGTGACGACTTTTTTGGGTCGTACGTCCCCGCCGGTGGATGAGCGTTTCCGTGAGATTGTGGCTGATCGGTCTTCGCCGGCGGCTGAGTCGCGTGCGGTGTCGACTGCGCGTGCACACGGGCGTATGACCCGCAATTTTATTGTGCAGGGTACGGCGGCGGAGTGGGCTCTGTGTTGGATGGGCGCGGTGCGTTCTCGTCTGTTGTCGGAGCGGATTTTTGGTATGCCGATGCGCACCCGCATTGTGTATTTTTTGCACGATGAGCTTCTGCTGTGCGGTCCCGAGCTGGAGGCGGATCGCGTGGAGCGTATTGTGCGTGAGGGCGCTGCGGAGGCGGCGCGTCTGCTGTTCGGTCGTGTGCCGGTTGATTTTCCGGTGTCGGTGGCGCGAGTGCGCAACTACGCTGAGGGTAAATAAATAATCAGCGGTAAATAATCTGCGGTAAATAATCAGCTGCGCATAAGCGGCACCGTGCAATAAAAAAATAGGGGCGGCAGGTAACTTCATTCAAGTTACCTACCGCCCCTATCTGCGCACTATTCTGCTCCCTATATCCGCTGGTCAGGCGTTTATTCTGCGATAAGCTTTACTCCTCGTAGCCGGGTGCCGGGCGCATCTTTTTTGTATCCCAGGGCACGGTCCAGCCAAGCGAGTCGAAGATCCGGTCCAGCAGAATCGCGGTGAATCCCCACACCGTGAATTCTTCGCCGCCGGGCATACGCACCTCGAAGGCGGGGGTGCGGTGTGAGGTGCGGCCGCGTTTGACGTAGGCGGTGTGCCGGTTGGCGGGGTTGAGCAGGTCGCGCACGGGCACGCGGGCGATGAGCGCGGACTCGTTGTGGTCGACGACTTCGACGGGCACGGGGCTGTTCCACCAGCCGATGACGGGGGTGACCATGAAGTTGCTGATGGGTAGCGGCAGGGTGTGCAGCTGGCCGAGGATCTGCACGCCGGCGGGGTCGAGCCCGGTTTCTTCGACCGCCTCGCGCAGGGCGGCGATGTGGGCGACGGGTTCGCCGGTGGTTTCGGCGAGCGCGTAGTCTTCGGGGTCGATTTTGCCGCCGGGGAAGGCGGGCTGACCGGCGTGTGAGCGCAGGGTTGCGGCACGTACGAGGAGCAGTACATCCAGGTCGGCACTGACGTTTTCGGGGCAGCCGTCAAATTCGCCGGTGGAGGGCGAGTTGTCGAGCACTCCGAAGAGGATCAGCACGGCGGCTTCTTTGCTCAGGGGGCTGGCGGGTGCGCTGCGCAGTAGGGCTTGGACGTCAAATTCCACGCCGCCCTCTGCGAGAGCCGCCAGTGCCTGCTGGGCGGGGTGCTGCGCCTCCTGCTGGGACGTGTTTTCGCTCATCTGTGTACCTCTCTTCTGCGCGGCTACATTCCGGTTCGGCTCAGTCGCCGTTAGGCGCTGAGCGGGTAGCCTTCTGCCATGAGTTCGCGGCGGGTTGCGCCCTGCAGGAATCGCAGGTGCAGGTCTTCTCGGCCGGGTGCCATTTCGTATTTCATGAGTTTACGTGCTGCTTGTTCGTTCGTCTCCCCGGCGCCATAGGACGGGCAGAGATCGGCGACGGGGCATACGCCGCAGGCGGGCTTTTTGGCGTGGCAGATGCGGCGGCCGTGGTAGACCATGCGGTGTGAGAAGAGCGTCCAGTCTTTGCGTTCGATGAGTTCGGCGACGTCTTTTTCGACCGTCTCGGGGGCGTCTGCGGTGGTGAATCCCATGCGGCGTGCGAGGCGGCCGAAGTGGGTGTCTACGGTCAGTCCGGGCACGTCGAAGGCGTTTCCGAGGACCACGTTCGCGGTTTTGCGGCCGACTCCGGCGAGTTCTACGAGCTCTTCGAGGGTTGAGGGAACCTGCCCGTTGTGGCGTTCTACGAGCTGCTGGGAGAGGGTGACGATGGAGCGTGCCTTGGCGCGGTAGAAGCCGAGGGACTGAATGTAGGGTTCGACCTCTTCGCTACGTGCGGAGGCGAGCGCGGCGGCGTCCGGGTAGCGTGCGAAGAGTGCACCGGTGACGGAGTTGACGCGCACGTCGGTGGTTTGTGCTGAGAGCACGGTGGCGATGAGTAGCTCGAAGGGGTTGTCAAAGTCGAGTTCTGCAACGGCGTAGGGGTAGGTTTCGCCGAGGATGCGGTTGATTTTGCGGGCGCGGCGCACGGTGGCGAGGTGGCTTTCGGGTGCGCGGGCGTTGAGGCGGCGTGCGGCGGCTGCGGCTTTGAATTCGGGAACGAATCGGATCTGCAGGAGCGATTCGGTGTTCTCTGCCGCGTTGTTCTCAGCCGCGTTATTTTCTGCCGCGGTGTTCTCTACTTCGGTGCGGGTGGCGTTCTCGGTCATAGCGCGAGGGTACCGGGCTTGGGGGTGCGGGCGGTAGCGAGGCTCACCGTACTTGGCCCGCTCCCCATCATTTTCTGGGCAGTTCGCGCCGACTGACGCTCAGCGGGCACCTGCTGTGCCACACTGGTTTTATGTCAGATACGATTTTTGTGCTTAATGGACCGAATTTGAACCTGCTTGGGCAGCGCCGCCCCGAGGTGTACGGCTACACCACTCTGCACGATATTGAGCGTATGGTGCGTGAGCGCGCGGCGGATCATGGTTTTGATGTTGAGTTTATGCAGTCGAATCATGAGGGTGCGCTGGTGGATGAGATTCAGCGTGCTCGTACTCGTGGCGCGGCGATTATTATTAACCCGGCGGCGTACACGCACACCTCGGTGGCGCTGCATGATGCGCTGGAGGCAGCTGAGCTTCCGGTGGTTGAGGTGCATCTGTCGAATGTGCATCGTCGTGAGCAGTTCCGTCATCATTCGTTTGTGTCGCCGCAGGCTACCGCGGTGATTGCCGGTGCGGGTGCGTACGGCTATGTCATGGCGGTTGATTTCCTGGCACAGCACCTGGCGGAATAACAGCGCAACATTTGGTGGAGTAGCCCAGCGCTTCGCGGAATAACAGCGCGCCGCCTCCTTTCGTTAAATAGTTCAGGCTCCCGTTCCTCGTGTGAGGGCGAGAGCCTGAACTTTTATCGCTATTTAGCGGCTAGTTACTTGTGGCAGGTGCCGGTGGAGACTGCGGCGGTGTTGTCGCCGCCTTCGGCCAGTGCCTGCTTGAGGGTGCTTGCGGTGATGGCGTAGCCGGTCTGGCCGGTGGTTGCCTTACCGAAGATCACGCCGACCACGTTGCCGTTTTCGTCGAGGACGGGGCCGCCGGAGTTGCCGTGCTGCACGTCGGCTGCCAGTTGGTAGACCTGGCGCATGGCGTTGGCGCGGCCGGTGTCGGCATCGATGGTTTGGGTGTTGCCGATGCCCTGCACGGTGGCGGGCAGTGCCTTGAACGGGCCGCCCTTGGGGTAGCCCATGAAGGTTACAAGGCTACCTGCGGTGGCGTTGGTGCCGATGGTCAGCGGTTCGAGCGGCAGCTTGGGCACGCTGATGAAGGCGAGGTCCTGTTCGGTATCCATGTAGACGACGGTGCCGGGCCAGGTGCGGCCGCGGGAGTCCTGTACGACCGGGGAGGTCACGCCGGCGACCACGTGGGCGTTGGTGACGACCAGGCCGTTGTCCGCTACGAAGCCGGAGCCGGTGGAGGTGTAGCCGCACTGCTCTGCGGCGCCCAGAATCTCAACCACGGAGGCTGCCGCTTGGTCCAGTGCCGCGGATTCTACCGTCTCGGTGGGGGCGCTGGTTTCGGGGGCGATGAGCTGGCTGACTTCCGGAATGGTTCCGAAGGCGAGCACGTCATTGCGTACCGTGTTGATGCGGTCCTTGACGACCTCGGGGGTGGAGGCGACCATCCAGGAGAGGGTCTTGGAGTCGCTGAGCGCAGTGTTGAGCTGCGGGATGGGTACGGTGCGCATGGAGATGGTCAGCACGACCATGACTAGGGCACAGGCGGCGAGGTTCAGCACACCGCCGAAGAAGCGTTCTACGCCCTTGAGCGGGGTGATGTCGGTGACGCGGCGGATGGTGCGTCCGGCAACGAGGCCGAGCCACTGTCCGATGGTCAGGCAGATGATGAGCACGCCGACGGCGGTAATGAGGCTCCACTGGGATCCCACGGATGCCACGGCGAGGGGCACGAGCCAGGCTGCGGCGCAGACGCCCAGGCCCAGGCCCAGGAAGGTTCCGAGGGTGGTGAAGAATCCGCTGCGGACTCCGGCGAGGAAGTAGAGCAGCAGAATGATGGGGATAGCAATATCAAGCAGGTTGATGCCAGTCGTCACGACTAATTGCCTCCTTGGTGGGTAGAAATGGTCACGGTGTGCCCATGTGGTTGGTGCGGGCTGTGCCCGGTGAGTGTGGCGGCGCGTTAACACCCAGTGGTGGGTGCGGCGAGCTTGTGTTCCCGGGGTTTTTGGGCTCGGGTTTCTGCCTCGTCGCATCGTACCGTGTGTGGAGGCGGTGCGCCTCCTGGTCATGAGGGTGTCTGCGTGCTTGGTACCGAAAAAGTACACACCTGAATGCCTGATATTAGGTGGTGAACCTGTGGGTAAGCTTTGAATTTTCTCGGAAGAAATAACTTTTGCTGTAAAGCTCGCCCTATCGGAATGCACAAACAGCTTTTTTAGGGTACGCTCATATCAGTTGAATATGTCACACTAGCTTGAGCCTTCTCACATTTCAGATGTTGAGACGCATGGCACCGGTTCGGGCTCACTCACTGAACATTTACGAGCTTCGGCTCATCACCTCACATCTAGGAGAACTTTATGGATCTCGAGATCCTCCGTCGTACCCCTCTCTTTGCTAACCTCGACGACGCAGCTTTCGCTCTGCTGACCGATGACATTCAGGAGATTGACCTCTCCCGCAACGCTGTCCTTTTCTACGAGGGTGACCAGGACGATCAGCTCTTCGCTGTGCTCTCCGGTAAGGTCAAGCTGGGCCGCACCGCCGCTGACGGCCGCGAGAACATGGTCGCGATTATGGGTCCCGGTGATGTTTTCGGCGAGATGGCTCTCTTCGACCCCTCGCCCCGTTCGACCAACGCTGTGGCTGTTTCTGAGACCCGCTTGGCTGCCATCAAGCACGAGTCCTTCAAGCGCGCACAGCAGCTGGATCCCTCGATTTCCGATCAGGTCATTAAGACTCTGGCTCGCCGCCTGCGCCACGCTAACGAGGCACTGGCTGACCTGGTCTTCTCCGACGTTCCCGGCCGCCTCGCTAAGGCACTGCTGGACCTGGCTGACCGCTTCGGCCGCCCCGCAACCGACGGTGTGCTCGTTGCTCACGAGCTGACCCAGGAAGAGCTGGCACAGCTGGTTGGTGCATCCCGCGAGACCGTGAACAAGGCTCTTGCCGAGTTCGTTTCTCGCGGCTGGATCCGCCTGGAGGCACGCGCAGTTGTCATTCTGGACCTGCCCCGCCTGCGCCAGCGTTCCCGCTAAGGTCTCTTTGAGTTAGGGCATTCTAGGACGCCCTCGCTAAAAGACGCACGACTTAAATAAATCAGAAGCCATTTCCCTCTGCCTGGGGAAACGGCTCCTGATTTCTTTAACGCTTCATCTCGAAAGCAAGTGTAGGCGGCAGCTCGCTAGAGCACGCCCATTGCGCCGGTGTACATGGAACCGGTCGTAGCCGGAACCACCTCGGTGAAGGAGAGCATGCACGCACCGTTGTGGGTGACGAGCACGGGCTTCTTCACCTCAATATTGCGGCGCTTGGACAGCCAGGCCACGGAAGTCTGGGCCTTCGCCAAAGATTCGAGCAGGCACATCACGCCGGGGGTGATGAGCTGGTCGAGGGTACGGCCCACCGTATTGGACTGACCGATGCGGTCGCCCAGTTCACTGGTGTCCTTAGCTTCGAGCAGTTCACGCACGTTCAGCCAGTCGCCCCACACACCCTTACCGAGCAGCAGCTTCGGGTCCTGGCCTACGGGTAGCGCCGTGGTGAAGTAGGCAATGTCGTAACGCTTGAGGAAGAAGTCCGGGGACTGCCAACGCGCTACGGGGCGCAGCAGGTCGGCGCGTACGCTCAGACCGCTGGAGGTCAAGAAGTTAGAGAAGCTCTTGTCCTGCTCGGCAACCGCTTCACGCCACGCCATGAGCTCAGGGGTGCTGGAGCGCTCCACGACGTCCTGTTCGTCCTCACCAGCGAGCAGAATGCCGGTCTCTTCAAAGGATTCACGCACGGCAGCCATGACGCTGCGGCGTGCTTGAGCAATATCGGAGAAGTGGAACTGCTCTTCCCAGTATTCGGCACCGGGGCCGACCCAGGAGGCCGCCTCATCATCACCGGGAAGAGCCGTGCCGCCGGGGAAAGCCACCACGCCCAACGGAGAGGTGCCGGGGCGGTAGGTCAGAATCGTTTCGAGGCCGTTGTCACCATCGCGCACAAAAATGACGGATGCCGCCTGGCGCATCGTACAGCCGGTCGCACCTTCGTTACCGCCTTCACGCCAACTTTCGGCTGCGGTGCGCATGAACTCGGGAATCGTGTAGAGACGCTGGATGCAGGAGGTTCGCGGGTTAGCCGCAGACTGGCGGCCGGTAAACATGCGGGGGCGTTCCACGCCTTCAGCCGGGGTGGGGGTGCCGAAGCGGCGTTCCTGCACCGGCAGGGGCAGAGTCTTGATATCCTGTGATTCGCCGGATCCGTGACCGTCTATACCGTTCACCGTCTTTTGGGCGCCACTTTGTGCTGCCCGCTGAGCCTGGGCAGCACGAATAGCAGACAGCGGCAGCGCGCCGGTGTACAGATTAGACATATTCAACAATGATCTCGACCTCTACGGGCGAGTCCAGGGGAAGAACGGGAACGCCGACGGCGGAGCGGGCGTGCTGGCCTGCCTCACCGAAGATTTCGCCGAGCAGTTCGGATGCGCCGTTAATGACGGCGGGCTGAGCGGTGAAGTTCACCTCGGATGCCACGAAGCCGACAACCTTCACGACGCGCTGCACGCGGTCCAGGTCGCCAATGACGGACTTGACCGCTGCCAGGGCGTTGAGCAGGCTGATACCCGCGTACTTCTTCGCATTCTCGGGGGTCACGAAGCCTTCAGCACCGGAGTCGGACACCTTACCGGTTTCGGGCAGGGCGCCCTCAACGAAGGGCAGCTGACCGGAGGTGTACACGTAGGAGCCGGAAGTAACAGCCGGAACGTAGGCTGCGACGGGGGCGGGTGCTACGGGCAGTTCGTAACCGAGTTCGCGGATACGTGCTTCAATACGGGATTCAGTCATGATTACTCCAGAAGGATGGCGGGTGCTGGCACCCAAACGGTGATAGGGGAAATGCCGTAAATCTAAACGCTACTGATATTCAGGCAGCTGTTAAACGGCTAACCGGCGGCCTTCCTCATCTATTCCCGCGCTCCCCTAGTTAAAGGAGAGCCGGGATAGCGAGGTGACCGCCGGGTACGCTGCTCTTAGTCAGCCTTCTCGCGCTTAAAGTAGGCGATGGGGTTGCCCTGAGTCGGAGCGACCATGTTCGATGCGGGGGTTGCGCCAGCAGGTGCGGATGCGCCGGGGAGAACGGTTACGAGCTCCCAGCCGTCTTCACCCCAGTTGTCGAGGATTGCCTTGGTCGTGTGGATCATCAGCGGTACAGTTGCGTATTCCCATTTCTTCATACCCTCTAGCCTATCGCCCGGTGTTCAATAAGTAAAAGGGATTCACTATGGTTTTGGTCAATGTCCGGCGCTTTTGGGGGCTTTATTCTCAGGGCTGAGGCGCCCACCTCCCTGTGGGGTGGCGAGACGGGCTTTCTCTCACAGCTTCATGGGATAAACTGAATGAATGGCTTCATCTAAGAAAACCCGTGCGCGTCGCCGCCCGGGAGATTTTTTGCAGTTCCTCGCGTTCAGCGTGATTGCCGGTTTCCTCGCGGCAATTATTGTCGTACCCCCGGCAGTGAGTGCCGGTATGGTCGCGAACGCGTCGATGTCATGGTTCCAGGACCTTCCTGACGACATTGCCGATGGCATCTCCTCCCGTCCTTCTACTATTTACGCTGCTGACGGCAAGACCGAAATCGCAACCTTCTTTGAAGAGAACCGTGAACCGGTCAAGCTGGATCAGATTTCTCAGCACATGAAGGACGCTATCGTCTCAGTGGAGGACCGTGACTTCTACAACCACGGTGCGGTCTCCGCTATCGGTATCGGTCGTGCGTTCTTGAACAACATCATTAACTCCAACAGCGGCCGCCGTCAGGGTGCATCCACCCTGACCCAGCAGTACGTTAACAACCTCATTGTTGACTCCGCTGTGGCTCGTGGTGAGGACGCAACCGCAACCCTGAACGGTAACAAGACCTACGCCGCAAAGATTCGCGAGATGAAGCTTGCGATTTCTATGGAGCAGAACAAGTCCAAGGACGAAATCCTTGAAGGCTACCTGAACATCGTGAACCTTGGCGGTTCGAACTACGGTGTTGAGGCTGCTGCACAGTACTACTGGGGTATTTCCGCTAAGGACCTGAACGTGGCTCAGTCCGCGCTTCTTGCCGGTCTGGTGCAGGCACCGAACGTGTACGACCCGACCGTGAACCCCGAGCTCGCCCGTGAACGCCGCGACATCGTTCTGGGCACCATGCTCCGCGACGGCAAGATTACCGATAAGGAATACAGCGACGCTATCGCCAGCGACATTAAGCTCAACGTCCACACCAAGTCCCAGGGTTGCTCCCTGGCAGGTGATAAGGCGTTCTTCTGCCGCTACGTGGTCAACTACCTGCTGCAGGATGAGTCCCTCGGCGCAACCGCTGAGCTGCGTAACACCGCCATCAAGCGTGGCGGTCTGAAGGTGATCACCACCCTGAACCCCGAGGCTCAGACCGCGGCAAAGCAGGCAGTTGACTCCACCCAGCCCGCAGCAACCAACTGGAACGACGTGAACTCCGCGCTGACCAGTGTTGAGCCCGGCACCGGCCGTGTCATCGCGATGGCACAGAACACTGAGCTCGGCACCCCGGCTGACGCAAACGACCACTCCAAGACCGAGTACAACTACAACGTTGATAGCGCCTACGGTGGTACCCGCGGCTTCCAGCCCGGTTCGACGTTCAAACCGATTATTCTGGCTCAGTGGCTCATCAGCGGCCGCGGCGCTAACGCTACCGTGAACGGTACCCAGCTGTTCTGGCCCACCAGCTTCGGCTGGAACGCCAAGTGCTACGACGGCGGTAAGTACTACTACACCGGTCAGCCGAACGGCTGGTCCTATAAGAACGCAGTCAACGGCGGTCTGACCTACGGTACCGCTGCGTACGGTATTCGCCAGTCGTTGAACTCGTACCTGTACGGCATGCTCTCCCAGCTTGACCTGTGCGATGTGCACGACCTGTCAATCAAGATGCACGCCCTGGACGGTACCGGCGAACCGCTGCACAGCATCCCCGACCTGGGTACCAACATTGGTGGTACCAAGTACGGTATCTCCCCGCTGACCAGCGCATCCATGTACGCTATCTTCGCTTCTGAGGGTAAGTACTGCACCCCGCGCCCCATCGAGAAGATCACCAAGACCAACGGTGAAACCATGAAGGAATACCAGAACCAGTGTGAGCAGGTTCTGGATCCGGACATCGCGAACGGTGTCAGCTGGGTTCTGAAGGGTGTTATCCAGCCTGGCGGTTCCGCTTCTCAGCGCGGTATTGGTCTGCCGAACGGTTCGGCTGCGAAGACCGGTACGAACGATAACTCCTCCCAGACCTGGCAGGTTGGCTACACTCGTGGCCTGTCCACCGCGTCTTGGGTTGGTTCTAACAACCTCGGCTTCCGTTCCCTGAACGGTGTGGGCATTAACGGTCGTGTTCTGAACTATGTGGATGGTGCGACCTACGCCGGTGCTCAGTGGCAGTCGTTCATGAAGACGATCGCACCGAAGTACAACACGAAGGACTTCACCACCCCCAGCGATAAGATTCTGTCGTACAGCTAGAATCACAGCTCATCAGCTGAAGCCTGAAAGGCGATTGATAATGTGTGAAAACGCAGTCAACGCCCGCGTCCCCGTGGCGGTCCCCGGCGCACGCGGCTCCTCCCCGCTCCTGAAGAAGGTAGCGGGGGCGGTAGCCGCCACTGCAGCCTTGGGGGCCGCCACGGCGGCGTATGGGCACTTTATTGAGCTGAACAATTTTCAGCTCCGCACCGAGTCCCTGCCAGTACTGCCCGCCGGTAGTCCTGACTTCAGGATTCTGCATATTTCGGATATGCACATGATCCCGGGCCAGCAGAAGAAGATTGATTTCATGCACTCGCTGGCTGCCCTGGAGCCGGATTTGGTGGTGAACACGGGCGATAACCTCTCCCACGTGGACGGTATGGGTCCGCTGCTGGAGGCGCTCGACCCGCTCATGGATTTCCCCGGCGTGTTTGTGCCCGGCTCGAATTGCTATTTCGCACCCGTCTTCAAGAACCCGGCACGCTACCTGTGGCAGCCGCGCACCCCGCAGATGATTGAGGAGGGCTCGCGTGTAGCACTGCCCATTGAGCGGATGCACGAGGCGTTCGAGTCGCGCGGCTGGACGGGCCTGGTCAACCGCTACGATACGCTGAACCTTAAGGGTCTGCGTCTGGAGTTCTCCGGTGTGGATGACCCGCATCTGCGCTACGATGAGCACCCCGGCTTCGCTCCCGGCGCCTTCGATGAGGGTGAGGAGCCGAGCGTCCGTATCGGCGTGGCGCACGCCCCCTATATGCGTACCCTGCACCGCTTCGTGCAGGACGGTGCGCAGGCTATTTTTGCCGGTCATACGCACGGCGGTCAGGTCTGCCTGCCCGGCGGTCATGCCCTGGTCAGCAACTGCGATTTGCCGCCTTCGCGTGCGAAGGGTGTCAGTGAGCAGTCCGGTATTCCGGTTCAGGTTTCTGCCGGCTTGGGCACCTCTCGTTTTGCGCCGGTGCGTCTGTTCTGCCCGCCGGAGGCAATCCTGGTGACCCTCACGGCTCGTGATCAGGAGCAGGGCGCCTCCGCTACCGCAGCGGGTGGTCATCTCTAATGTCTGAGGCTTCTACAGCACGCACGACTAAGCGCCGCCGTAACCCCTTCTTGGAGACGGCGAGCGAACCGACCCCCGACCCGATCGACTACGCGCACGGTCAGCGTGCCCCGCACACCCTCGCCGCGTATGCACGTCCGATTCGTGTGCGCTGGGGCGTGGGCCTGCTGGTGGCGTTCGGTGCCGGTGCCCTTGAGATTTCCATCCCGCAGGTACTGCAGATTATTGTGGATCATCTCTCGCAGAGCACCACCGAGAGCGCCATCTGGATTGCCGGTGGCCTGGTGCTTCTGCTGGGTATTGCCCACGCCTCCTTCATGTATTGGAGGCGCTGGCTGATTGTGGACCCGACCTCCACGATTGAGCTGTCCATGCGCATGAATTTCTTTGACCGCCTGCTCAGCGCCCCGCTTTCTCTGCTGGATCGTTGGCCCTCCGGTCAGTTGCTGACCCGCTCCATGAGCGATTTGGGGACGATTCGCCGTTGGTTGTCTTTCGGTATTGTTCAGATGCTGACTGTTGCGGTGATGTTCCTGGTCGGTGGCTTCTTCATGCTGCGTTCTTCGCCGTCTCTGGCGCTGGTGTTCGTGGTGACCGTGCCTATTCTGGTGCTGTCGCTGGTGAACTTCACCCGCAAGTACTACCGCGCTTCACATGAGATTCAGCAGATGACGGGCGACCTCTCCACCCGCATTGAGGAGTCGGTGCGCGGTATCCGCGTGATTAAGGCGTTGGGTCGCTCCCCCGAGCAGATTCAGGAATATTCCGAGTCGGTGGACGCCCTACAGGTGCGCGAGTACGGCAGGTCGATGCTGGTGGCTCGTGTTGCCCTGTACCAGGGCCTAATTGTGGGTGTCTCCACGGCAGTGGCGCTGGCTGTGGGCGCTTCGCAGGTTGCGGCGGGCACCTTGAGCCTGGGCGCGATGACCGCCTACTTTGCGGTGCAGACGACCGTGCTCAGCCACGTGACGCGCTCGACCGCGCTGATGTCTGCCTATTTGAGCTATAAGGTGGCATTGGAACGCCACAACGAGGTCATGGACGAGCCCGGCTTTGAGGCGGTGCCGTTGGTTCGTGGCTCCGCGGCTATGTCTGGGCCCGAGCATCCGCAGGGTGCTTCTGATTCGTCAACAGTAGCTGGAGTGTCTGCCGAGGGCGGCTCCGGGAAGGAAACTATGCAGTACCCCAGCGGTGGCGCAGTATCTGTCACTTTCGATCACGTTCAGTTCAGCTACGACGCTGCCAAGGCGCCGGCTGAGGCTACCACTGAGGCGAATTCTGAAGTTGCTTCTGAGACGAAGGCACCCGAGGTTTCGGTGCTGAAGGACGTAAACTTCAAGGTCTTCCCGGGTGAGATTCTGGCGCTGGTGGGTGCAACCGGTAGCGGCAAGTCGACCGTGCTGTCGCTGGTTCCGCGTTTCTACGAGCCGACCTCCGGTTCCCTGCGTTTTGGCACCCGAGATACCGCCGACATGTCTCTTGAGGAGGTGCGCGCCCAGACCGCGTTCGTCTTTGAGGAGGCGGTACTCTTCTCCGGCACGGTCCGCGAGAACGTACTGATGGGCGTTGCCGAGCAGTACGAGCACGGCACCGAGGATGAGGACTACCCCGCCGCAGAAGAGCTGGAGGCGACTCTCCAGACGGCGTTGCAGCTGGCTGCGTGCGATTTCGTGGCGGAGCTTCCGCAGGGTCTGGATACCGTCATTGGTGAGGAGGGTCTGAGCCTTTCGGGTGGTCAGCGTCAGCGTCTGTCGTTGGCGCGCGCTTTGGCGAAGCGCCCCTCCGTGCTGCTGCTGGATGACCCGTTCTCGGCGCTGGATGTGAACACCGAGGAGCGTATTATTACCGGTCTGCGTGAGGGTCTGGAGGGACTGGGCGGCGCTACTACCCTGTTGACGGCGCACCGCCCCTCCACCGTCGCATTGGCGGACCGCGTGCTGCTGATGGTTGATGGTGCTGTGGTCGCCGAGGGCACTCACGCTGAGCTGATGGACTCTTCGGAGCAGTACCGTCAGCTGATGACGATGGAGGAGGAGGCCTAATGGCCCATCATCGTCCGGCGGAGCCGCGGGAGCAGATGAGCCCGCAGGAGCGCGCGGAGACCCGTGAACGCTCGATGGCGCTGTTACGCCAGATGTTGCGCCCGCATCGTGGGGCGTTGGCTCTGTCGATTATTTCGGTGCTTTTGGTCTCGGGTTCCTCGGCGGTTGCGCCGATTCTGATTGCCCGCGTCCTGGATAGTTCCATTGAGCCGCTCAAGCAGGGCGACGTTTCTCCTCTGCTGACCCTGCTGGTATTTTTTGTGGCGGCTACCGCGGTGACCGCGATTTTTTCGTGGGTCAACGTGGCGTACACGGTGCGTGTGTCGCTGGGTGTGGTGGTGTACCTGCGTAAGCGGGTGTTCCGTCACGCGCAGTCGCTGAGCGTGTCGTTCCATGAGCGGTACACCTCGGGCAAGGTCATTTCGCGTTTGACCAGCGATATTGATACGGTCCGCAGCTTCTTGGACAGCGGCATCAGCCAGTTGGCGATTACGTTGCTGTCCATGGTGATTTCTGCGGTCGCTATTTTCCTTCTAGATTGGCGTATTGGTCTGTTCATGCTGGTCATGGGCGTGCCGATTTACTTCTTGACGCGCTGGTTCCAGAAGGCTGCGGTGCCGGTTTTCCGTACGATGCGTACCGAGTCTGCGCATTTGACGAGCCGTTTTGTGGAGACTTTTACGGGTATCCGCGCGGTGAAGGCGTTTGGTGCGGAGGCGCAGATGCGTTATGAGTACGCTCAGGCGTCGGAGCGTTACCGCCTTGCGGTGATGGATTCCATTAAGATTTTCGGCGTCTACTCGCCCGTGCTGATGCTTTTAGGCAATGTGTTTATTGCCGGTGCGCTGGTGTTGGGTGGTTATGCGGTACTGGGCGGTACCATGCAGATCGGTACGTTGCTGGCGCTGGTGATTTACGCGAACCGTGTGTTTGAGCCGGTCATGCAGCTCTCTGAGTTCTACAACATGTTCCAGTCGGCGATGTCTGCGCTGGAGAAGCTGTCGTCATTCTTGGCTGAGGAGCCGGAGGTTGCTGAGCCGGAGCATCCGCATGAGCGCGCTGTAGAGTCTGCTACCGGTACCGCTGCGGGCACGTCCGGCACGGTTCAGGGTGCTCTGGTGGAGCTGGATTCGGCGGTCTTTGGGTACACTTCGGATCGTCACGCTTTGAAGGAGACAAGCCTGCGCATTGAGCCGGGTACGACCGTGGCACTGGTGGGTGCTACGGGTGCCGGTAAGTCGACTATCGCTAAGCTGGTGGCTCGTTTCTACGATGTTTCAGCCGGTCAGGTGCGTATTGACGGCGTGGATGTCCGCCAGTTGGCGGATGCGCAGCTGCGCCGTGAGGTGCTCATGCTGACCCAGGAGGTGTTCCTGTTCTCCGCGTCGATTCTGGAGAATATCCGCATGGGTAACCCGCAGGCGTCCGATGAGCAGGTGAAGGCTGCCGCGAAGGCGGTGGGTGCTGACGCGTTCATTGAGCGTCTGAGTGAGGGCTACGAGTCGCAGCTGGGCCGCGGCGGTATTACCCTGTCGGCGGGTCAGCGTCAGCTGGTGTCGTTTGCTCGTGTGTTCTTGGCGAACCCGCGGGTGCTGATTCTGGATGAGGCGACGGCTTCGCTGGATATCCCGAGTGAGCGTGCGGTGCAGGCGGCGCTGCGAACCGTGTTGGCGGGGCGTACGGCGCTGGTGATTGCGCATCGCCTCTCGACAGTTCTGGGTGCTGATCGTGTGCTGGTGATTCATGAGGGCTCCGTAATGGAGGATGGCTCCCCGCAGCAACTGATTGCCTCCGGCGGTCGTTTTGCGGCGATGTACGCCTCCTGGGATGAGCTGAATCAGGTTCAGGAGACTGAAGCCTAGAAGCTTTATCTGCCCCTCCTCCGAGCGGTGGTGTGCCGCTGTGTTGCGTTCTGAATTTTTTTGGGTTATCCTAGGTGAGTTGCCTACGGTATTCACTGATAGGTCAACATCGGGATGTGGCGCAGCTTGGTAGCGCGCGTCGTTCGGGACGACGAGGTCGCAGGTTCAAATCCTGTCATCCCGACAGATAGCCCCGGTCCTCTGGACCGGGGCTTTGTCGTACCGCAGTATTTTTGCTGCGCAGTTTGAGTGTATAGAAGCGGCCCTCTCCCCGCGCAGGAACGCAGGGAGGGGGCCGCTTTCACGTTGAGTTCAGTTCCGTTTAGCCGCGCCCGGAGATGAGGGCGAGAATCGCCTCCAGGGGGCCGCGTCCGGCAATGGAGCGTGCCATGCGTGACCAGAGGGTGCAGAAGCCCAGGGCGATAACAGCGCCGAGTAGCAGGAAGGCGCTCCAGTACACGGCGGTGCCCCAGCCTCCGGTGGCGACGTAGTGCTCGCCGACGGTGAATGCCTTGATGGTGGGTCCGGCGTAGATGATGATTCCGCTCAGCACAATGGAGGCGCTCAGCGACATCTGGCCCAGGCGGGCGATGGGGGTGAGCATTCCCGCCTGTGCGGAGAGCAGGCGCGCGCATTCGGCCCAGAAGTAGAGGGTTGCCGCGAGGTTTAGGGTTAGCAGCACCTGCGGGCTGTTGAGGAAGCCGAGCTCGGTGTAGGGGTTGAAGGTGCGGTAGACGGCGAGCGCCAGCACGGCGAGTACCACGGGGATTGCGAGCTTTGCTTGCAGGTTGTCGTAGAGGCGCACGAGTACGATGCCCAGGCACATGACCCAGATGAGCTGGGCGCTTTGGGCATGGTTGACGCCGTGGCTTGCGAGGAAGGGTAGCTGGACGGCGGTCCACGCATCTGCCTGGGCGGCTACGTCCATGAGCAGGGTGTAGGTCCAGGTAATGAAGGGGCTGGTGACTACCGCTAGCACTGCGATTGCCCACAGGGGCAGGTGCACGACGAATAGGGTCAGCAGGGTGAGTAGCGCCAGGTGCACGAGCATGTCGAAGGGCAGGGAGTAGGAGAAGCCCTGCGCGGGTACGGTCACGCCGGCTTGCGGCAGGTAGGTGATGCCCTGCATGAGTGCCACGCCCAGCAGGAGTAGCGCGAGGAATCGCACGATGGTTCCGGCGAAGAGCTGCGGAAAGTTTGCGGTGCGGGCGTAGCGCCAGGCGGCTGCGCCCAGGATCGCGGCGAAGAGCGGCTCTGCCGGTACGAGGGTCTGAGGAATCCAGAACTTCCAGGACACCGGAATCAGTTGCAGCCAGTATCCGAAGGGGATGAGCAGGCTGAGCACGGCGAAGGCGCGGGCAAGGTCGAGCCCGAGGTCGCGTCGGGTGCCTCCGAGGGAGGCGGCGCGTGCCCCGCTGCTGACGGTGGGGATGGGTTGTGTGCGCCCTGCTGCCATGTCCTCGCTCCTTGTAGTGCCGTGTTTGAGAGTCTGTGCGCCCTGCCAGGGGTGTGTACCCTGCCAGGGGATGTGCGCTGCCAGGGTATCTGCCGCGTCCGGTGGTGTGAGCCGGATGCTCTGGCATAGGTGTTAAGTGTAACGGTGGAAGCTGTGTCTGCTCAGGTGGTGGCGCGGAGGTTTTGCTCTCATGTGGTTTCCTCGTGCGGTTATTTTCGGTGTTCAGGCGCTCGATACGTGCTGTTCAAGTGTTGTTGCACGAGGTTAGGTGTGTACCATTGGTACGTTCTTAAAGGTGGGGCAATCCCGCGGGAGCATGATTTCGCTCCTTTTACTGTCCCAAACGCGCCCCACCTGCACACACCACGTTGAGGTTTTATGTTTTCGACTTTTTCCCCGCTTTTCTTGACGGATTTGGGGACTTCTGGTGCTCTTCTTGCTTCGGGTACGACTCTGTCGGAAGGGTCGAGCCACGATAGCGGCCAGTTTGTGTCCATTTTCTGGATTACGTTGGTTGCGTTGCTGTCGCCGATTCTTTCGCGGCTGACGGGCAAGAAGATCCCTGATGTGGTTTTCCTGCTCATTTTTGGTCTGCTGATTGGCCCGAATATGCTCAACCTTGCCAGCAGTGAGGGCGGTATCCCGCTGCTGAAGGAGCTGGGCTTGGGCATGCTCTTTTTGATTGCGGGCTTTGAGATTAACGTGTCGTCGTTGCGTAGCCGTCAGGGTTATAGCGCTATTGCCACGTGGGTGGTGTGCTTTGCTCTGGGTATGACGGGTGCGGCGGTTATTACGTCGTTCTCGCATGAGCTGAATACGTATATTGCGGTGGGCGTGGCGTTGAGTTCCACGGCCTTGGGCACGCTATTGCCGATGTTGAAGTCTCACGGTGCTGCCGGTACGCCGGTGGGTAATGCGGTGCTGGTGCACGGTGCTGTGGGTGAGCTTCTGCCGATTTTCGCTATTTCACTACTGCTGTCTTCGCGTTCGCCGGGCATGGCGTTTGTGGTGTTGCTGGCGTTTATGGTGGTGGCGGTGATTGTGGCGCTGATTCCTCACCGTCTGTTTGCGCATGTGCCGGGTCTGCGTCAGATTATGGCTGCGGAGGCGAATACGACCGGTCAGACGGTTCTGCGTCTTGCCATGTTCCTGCTGGCGACCCTAATCATGTGCACTGCCCTCTTTGATTTGGATGCGGTGCTCGGTTCCTTTGCGGCGGGCCTTATTCTGCGTACCCTGACCCCTCCGGCGGCTTTGCATATGATGACTCGTCGCCTTGAGGTGGTTGGTTTTACGTTCATGATTCCGCTGTTCTTTGTGGTTAGCGGTATGGGCATTGATGTCTCTGCTGTGGTGGCTAAGCCTTTGGGTCTGCTTGCCGTGGTGGTGGGTATTCTGCTGTGCCGCGGCGTTCCGGTTCTTTTGGCGGAGCATTTCTTCGATACCCGTTCGGGTCTGACCACTCGCGCACAGAAGGCGCAGTTGGCGTTGTATTCGGCTGCGGGTCTGCCGATTATTGTGGCGGTGACGGAGGTTGCGACCAGTTCGGATCTTTTGGAGGAGTCCACGGCGTCGCTGCTGGTTGCCGGCGGCGCGCTGACGGTTCTGCTGTTCCCGCTATGGGCGTTGGGTATTCGTCAGGCGTTTGGTTCTGGTCAGCCGATTCAGCAGGAGCCGAGCCGTAAGGAGCAGATGAATGCGTTGAAGGCTCAGCGTAATGCGCAGGCGAAGCTTGCCACGGGCATGATTCCGGTGGTTCGTTTGAAGTCGCAGGCTGATTCCGAAACCCAGCCTGATTCTGAGTCCCAGCCTGATTCTGAGTCCCCGGCTGATGCTCAGCCCGGCTCTGCCGAGGCTGCGGGCGCTTCCGCTGGTTCTAGCGTTGCGTCCCGAGCAGCCTCTCGGGCTGGGGCAAAGAAGCGTAAGGGTTCTGCGGAAAATACGGGTTCTGCAGAAATCTAGCAGCGGCTACGGTATGGTTGCCTTCAGCGTTTCAAGGGCGGGTTACGAACCGGTTTGAGCGGGTATCCCGCTTACAGTCACCCCAACCTTATGTGGGTTTAACTTTATAAAACCACACAATACCAGGCAGTTAAGACCCCGCAAACCAACATGCATCCCACATATATGATCAAAACCCACCGCATCCTCTCTTGAGGCTGCGGTGGGTTTTTTACACCCGAGTGACCTTATAAACCGCGGAAAGATGAGAATCTTCCTTAAATTCGGATTTTTTATGCAAATATTACAGAACATGACGTGTCTTAGCTTTCTCGACTGACACTTTGTCCTATAAAATTGAAAGCGGACAGGGATTTTCCCTAAAACACACATAAACCAACATACATACACAGAGCCGCTTCCGCCCCAGCGGGAGCTGGCGCACCTCCCATCTCACACACGGGAGGCGCCCCTTTCGGGAGTATCCGCGACGATACCCCCGGCGGCTCCCAACCATGGAGGAGGATTATATGGTTCAGAAAGGTAACTATTTCTAACTTCGCATCTCAAGGCCTCGCACTGAATCCTAACGATTGTCTGCACACACAGTCATTTCCGAAGGAAATATCATGCACCAACTACTCCTCACCGCGAGCACTGGTGGCGTAGAGCTGGACTTCCCGGCCTGGCTCCGAATTACGCACTTCATCAATTTCATTATGATGGGCTTCCTGATTCGTTCAGGTTGGGAAGTTCTCGCCTCTCACCCCCGCCTGTACTGGAACAACCATTGCACCCCGGGTTCTGAGTGGATTAAGTTCACCAAGGACAAGGTCCCTACCACCCCCGGCGCATTTACTGCGCGCGATGACCAGCGCACCCTGTCTCCCCTGATTTCTCTGCCCGGTAAGGCTCAGATTGGTCTGGGCCGCGCATGGCACGCGCTGGTGACCGTCATCTGGATTGTTAACGGTCTGGTATATGTCTCCCTGCTGTTCCTGACCGGTCAGTGGCGCCGCATCGTCCCGACCAGCTGGGACATCATCCCGCAGGCATGGGAGTCCATCCAGATTTACGCTGGCTTCCAGATTCCCTCGATTGAGCACTTCCAGCCGTACGACGCTCTGCAGCAGATCATGTACTTCACCGTGGTGTTCATCGTGGCACCGCTGATGATTGCAACCGGCCCGATTATGAGCCCGGCATTCTGCGGCCGCTTCCCCGGCTACGTGCGCCTCTTCCGTAACCGCCAGACCGCACGTTCCATCCACTTCCTGGGCATGGCGTTCTACTGCGTCTTCACCGTCATTCACGTGGCGCTGGTGTTCGTGGTTCACCCCCAGTACAACATCGCTCACATGATGCTGAACAAGCCCTACAACGAGGTGGACGCAGCACAGTTCGCTCAGGCAGTCACCATGCTCATTGGCGGCATTGTCTTCGCCGTGGCTCTGTGGATTTTCGCTTCGTACTGGTCCCTGCGCGACCTGCGATTCACTCAGACCTTCATTTGGGGTCTGACCCAGCCGATTCGTAACGTCCTGCTGGACCGCATCACCTCCCGTCAGGTGCAGAAGAAGACCTTCACCGATGCCGACATTTCGCCCTTCCACTGGGTCAACACTCGCCCGCCGACAGAGCGTGAGAGCACCGAGTGGAACCGCCTGAAGGAGCACGAGTTCGTTGACTACCGCCTGGAACTGGGCGGCCTGGTGAAGGAATCCAAGTCCCTGAGCATTGACGAGCTCAAGCAGCTGGGCAAGGAAGTCAACATCACCATGCACACCTGCATGCAGGGTTGGACCGGCATCGCCAAGTGGGAGGGCGTGCGCCTGCGCGACGTTCTCGCACTGGTCGAGAAGACCGACGAGGCACGCTACGTTATGGTGACCTCCTTCGGCCACGTGGGCCACACCTACGACGGCCGACCGACCGAACCCTACTACGAGTGCCTGGACATCTCCATGGCAATGGAAGATGAGACCATCCTGGCGTGGGGCATGAACGACAAGCCCCTGCCGGATGTGTACGGTGGCCCGCTGCGTCTGCGTGCGGACTCCATGCACGGCTACAAGATGGTCAAGTGGGTTCAGAAGATCGAGTGGATCAAGGACTACCGCGATGTTGGCGATGGCCAGGGCGGTAGCCGCGAGGACTCCGGTCTGCAGCACTTCGACGCACGCGCCTAAGCACCCTTACGGGGCGCTACGACGCTAACCGTCGATACACCACCCTATAAAGCACAGAACGGTGGCGGGAAACATGGGCCCGCCACCGTTCGTCTATTCTCTCCACCGTTTTACCGCGGCATGAGGGCATAAAGAAACCGCCCGGGAGCCTTAGCTCTCGGGCGGTTTTCTTTAGAGGTTTGCCTTCTGGCGCTGTACCTTAGGCGTCGTAGATGATGACGTCCAGGGTACGGGGGCCGTGCACACCCTCCACGCGGATCAGCTCGATATCACTGGTTGCCGACGGACCGGAAATCATGGTCACGGGGCGGGTGTAGGTGATACGCTCGATCGACTCGGGGACCAGCTCCACGACGGTGGAACGGGGCACCACGCAGATGTGGTGGTCGGGCACCAGGGTGATGGCGCGGCGACCCTCATCGGGGTTGGTATTCAAGAAGATCGTGCCGGTCTCTGCGCAGGAGACGGTCGAACCGGTCACCACAGCGTCAACTGCGTCCAGTTCCTTCAGGGACAGGCAGCCGGGCTTGAGGGTGCTACCGGAGTCGGTGACGCGCTTGCGGTCAGCGGTGTCAGCCGGCAGCCACTCCATGTTCAGGCCCTCGGGAACCACGTAGGTGGACTTTTCACCCAGGCGCTCTGCGATGACCTCGGAGATGTTCTCCTTGTTCGCGTGGAACACGTTTGCCTTGTAGTCAATGAGGCGGTCGACGAGCATCTCAATGGTCTGCTCTTCGTTCAGCTCGCTGACGCGGCGGTAGTTACGTACGGGCTCGGGGGCGACGGGTGCGTCAGCCAGGGACGAGCGGATACGTGCGAGGATATCTTCCTTAGCAGAGGACATTAGTTGTTCTCCTTAGCTTCACGGGCTTCCTGAGCAGCCTTAGCGTTTGCAGCCGCTTCAGCTGCCTTACCCTTGTTAGCCTCGATGAGGGCCTGAATGTCAACGCGCTGTGCGTTATCGCGTGCCGGAGCCTGACCCTTCTCCTTCTTCCACCAGTTGCGGAAGGATTCCTTGGGAGGCTCGGGGATGTCGCGGTAAGCGGTCCAGCCGCCGACGATACCGGGAACAGCGGTGATCCTGTGCTTGCGGCCGCTGATGAGGCGGGACATGGGCAGACCACGCTCTGCAATGGACATCATCTTGCCGGAGGTGAAGAGCTTCTTCGCGCCGAGCATCATGCCGTCCATCTGCGAGAAGGGAGCCTTCTTGTTACCCTCGAACTCGCGGATAGCGTGCTTGGACTCGACGTCCTTAGCGCGCAGGTGCACGAGGACCTCGGGGAAGTTAATCTTCACGGGGCAGACCTCGTAGCATGCGCCGCAGAGGGAGGATGCGTACGGCAGGGAGTTGTTCTCTGCAGCCTCGATACCGGAGAGCTGCGGGGACAGAATCGCGCCGATGGGGCCCGGGTAGGTGGAGCCGTAGGCGTGACCACCTGCGCGCTCGTACACGGGGCACACGTTCATGCAAGCGGAGCAACGGATGCAACGCAGTGCCTGGCGACCCAGCTCGTCGGACAGAACGGCGGTACGGCCGTTGTCGATGAGGATGACGTGCATGTTCTGCGGGCCGTCACCGGGGGTTACACCGGTCCACATGGAGGTGTAGGGGTTCATGCGCTCACCGGTGGAGGAACGGGGCAGCAACTGCAGGAATGCCTCGTAGTCCTGGAAGGTGGGCAGAATCTTCTCAATACCCATGAAGGTAATGAGGGTGTCGGGCAGGGTCAGGCACATACGGCCGTTACCTTCGGACTCCACGATGGTCAGGGTACCGGTCTCAGCAATACCGAAGTTGGTGCCGGAGACTGCCACGGTGGTGTTCAGGAACTTGTTACGCAGACGGTTACGCGATGCCTCTGCCAGTTCTGCCGGCTCATCGGTGATGTCCGGGTTAATACCCTCAATTTCGCGCAGGAAGATGTCGCGGATTTCGCGGCGGTTGCGGTGAATTGCGGGCACCAGAATGTGGGAGGGGCGGTCGTGGCCGAGCTGGACGATTTCTTCCGCGAGGTCGGTCTCAATAGCGTTGATGCCGTTTTCCTCGAGGAACTCGTTCAGGCCGGTCTCTGCGGTTGCCATGGACTTAATCTTGATGATTTCGTCCACGCCCTGCTCGCGGATCAGGTCCAGAGCAATCTGGTTTGCCTCGGAGGCGTTGCGTGCCCAGTGCACGTGGCCGCCTGCGGCGGTGAAGTTACGCTCGAACTGCTCGAGCAGCTCGGGCAGGTTCGCCAGAACGTAGTTCTTGACGGACTCACCGGTGTTACGCAGGTCCTGCCAGTCGGGCACCTCTGCGGTGACGCGTGCGCGCTTGTTACGGATCGCGTGGGTCACGAAGCGCAGGTTGGCGCGTAGCTGCTCGTTCTTGAGCTCTTCCTTCGCGTACTTGGGGAAGGGGGTTTCTTCGAAAATGTTGCCCTCGCCGTAGTGAACGACCTTGGGCATACCAAGCTGAATAGCGGTCATGAGGTCTTATCTTTCCTTAGCCGATCGAGAGCTCAACACGCTCGGAGTTGATCTTGAGCGGGTTTTCCTTGGTGGATGCGAGGATTTCAGCGAAGTGGATGGTCTGAACGTCCGAGCCGCGACGCATCAGCGCACCGCCGATGTTCATCAGGCAGGAGCAGTCGCCGCCGGTGCAGACGGAAGCACCGGTTGCTTCAACGTTGTCTGCCTTGTCGTTGACCATTGCGCCGGAGACGTCAGCGTTCTTGAAGGAGAAGGTACCACCGAAGCCGCAGCACTGGTCCATGCCCTCGAGCTGGGTGTACTTGATGCCTTCGACGGTGCGGACCAGGTCCTGCTGGCGGGTGCCCAGGCCGAGCATACGCATACCGTGGCAGGAGCTGTGGTAGGTGACGTGCTCGGGGAAGTAGGAGCCGAGCTGCTCAGCAGCGTTGGTGATGCCGAGGATGTCGATCAGCAGCTGGGAAAGCTCGAAGGTGCGGGAAGCGATCTGCTCTGCCTTCAGAGCCAGCGCTTCGTCGCCGCGGCTACGTGCGACCATTGCCTGCTGGTGACGCAGGGAAGCAACGCAGGAGCCGGAGGGTGCAACAGCTACGTCCCAGTCCCAGGAGTCGAAAGCTTCAACGTGGTTCTTGATGACTTCGTAACCGTCATCGAAGTAGCCAGAGTTGACGTGCATCTGAGAGCAGCAGGTCTGGTTCGGGGGGAAGACAACCTCGTGGCCCAGGCGCTCAAGAATTTCGACGGTGGCGCGTGCTACGCGGGGGTACATGCCGTCAACGATGCACGTGGAGAAGAGTGCAATGCGCATGACTTGTCCGTCCTTTCCTCTGTGTTCAGAGTTTCTCGGTCTCACCGCCTGCGTCTGGGGTAGGCGGGGCACAGTCCGAACAAGTTCGGTCTTCCAAAGAAGCGACTCAGATGTATTGAGTCGGGGAAGCTGGGCCGGATGGTTCCGGCTAATGTGCGCGCCCCAAGTGGAGGTGGGATGCGGTGGGATCAGAAACCGTGGTGATGTCTTTTATCTTTCTAGCCATTTAACACCGTTGGACGGCTTTTCTCTAGTTGGAATAGCACATACTTTCCTTGTTAAATAACCGGTTAGGTCGACCTGACCTTAAGGTATATTTCCCTACCTTCCGGTACATGTGACCTCATCTCCCATGCACCCCCCGTAAGACCCCTATATTCTTTTCGCAGATTGAACATTTATCAAACACACAGAAGTGGACCATAAACCCCCTAGAAATCCGCCGTTCTGAAGATTTTATGGTTGTTTTATGGGGCTTTTCCTTTTTAAAACAACATTCTTTTCGGGTATATGCGTCCAAATGAAGACTCTCCCCTGGGTAAACCAATGACCCATACACCCAACTCGTGATGTATCTGAAAATATTCGAGTTTCAGAACCTGGAATTAACTATCAGAACCGCAATATTTCGGCAGTTTCACTGGAAGCGAGCCCAGGTTCCGGTCGCCTTCCACAAAAATGAGTCAGGTCACTTTTGGTGAAACACCACATTATCCGGTACTCTTCTAAACATGCGATCAATGGTCTGACCACATCCCCATGCAGGGAACAATGACTCGTTCCCCACAGAATTATCTATGGTCTGACCACACACAAAACACACCCTGAACCAAAGGAGTTCCAGTGGAAACTTATACCGCTGTAACCAATGCAGTGGGAGGTAGCCTCGGCCTCAGCGCGCTCGTGGCAACCATTCCCCTCCTCACCTTCTTTGTGATGCTACTGGGCGTTAAGGCACGCGCTCACTGGTCCGCACTCGTGGCACTGGCAGCATCCATCCTCGTAGCAGTCCTGGGCTTCCACATGCCCGCTGACCTCGCCGGTCTGAGCGCCGTCCGCGGTGGCATCTACGGCCTGGTCATCTGCTGGGTTATCCTCGGTGCAATCTGGTTCTACCAGCTCACCGTTCTCTCCGGCCGCTTTGAAGACCTGCGCCGCGTCTTCGACCGCCTCGGCGGCGGCGACCTGCGCATCCAGGCTATCCTCATCGCATTCTGCTTCGGCGGTCTGCTCGAGGCACTGGCTGGCTTCGGCGCTCCCGTTGCAATTACCGCAACCATGATTCTCGCCCTGGGCGTTAAGCCCCTCAAGGCTGCTATTACCGTTCTGCTCGCTAACACCGCACCCGTGGCATTCGGCGCAGTTGCTGTCCCGATTACCACCGCAGCTGACGTCGGCGGCAAGGACGCACACGTTATCGCAACCATCGTTGGTCACCAGGCTCCGTTCCTGGCAATGCTCGTTCCGCTCATCCTGCTCGTCATCCTCGACGGTATGAAGGGCCTGAAGGACGCTTGGCTGCCCGCACTGATCATCGGTGTTTCCTTCGCAATTACCCAGTGGGTCACCGCTGCTACCCCCGCGTTCAACCTGACCGACGTTGTTGCTTGCATCGTCTCCATGGGTGTTGCTGTTATCTTCCTGCAGTTCTGGAAGCCGCGCGGCGTCGAGGGCGTTCGTGAACGCTACGGCCTGCCCGCACAGGCTGAAGAGAAGGAAGCTCTGCCCGCCGTTCGCGTCTGGATGGCACTGCTGCCCTACGTCATCGTCGTTGCAATCTTCGGTGTTGCTAACCTGCACGCTGGCCTGAAGGCATGGCTGAAGAGCTTCGTCCTCAAGATCGACATCCAGGCTCTGAGCTCCCGCCTCGTCACCGCTGACGGCAAGCCCGTCAAGGATGCAGTCTACAACTTCGCGTGGATGTCCAACCCCGGCACCCTGCTGATCATCTCCGGTCTGGTTGTTGCTGTGGTCTACTTCTTCTTCAACGAGAAGGGCCGCTACGCCTTCAAGTTCCCGGCAATCTTCACCGAGTTCGGTTCCGTTGTCTACCGCATGCGTTGGTCCATCCTGACCATTGCTTCGGTTCTGGCACTGGCATACGTCATGAACTTCTCTGGTCAGACCATTGCTATGGGTACCTTCCTGGCAGGCCTGGGCACCGTCTACGCGTTCCTCGCACCGGCTCTGGGCTGGATCGGTACCGCTGTGACCGGTTCGGACACCAGTGCGAACGCACTGTTCTCCAAGCTGCAGGTGTCTGCTGCTGAGAACCTGCAGCACGCAGGTATCCACGGCGCAACCCCCGAGCTCATGCTGGCTGCTAACACCACCGGTGGTGTGGTCGGTAAGATGATCTCCCCGCAGTCGCTGGCTATTGCTGCTACCTCCGTGGACATGGAAGGCAAGGAATCCGACATCCTCAAGGCTGTCCTCCCCTGGTCCTTCGCTATGCTCCTGTTCGTCTGCGTCCTGGTCTTCCTGCAGACCAACGTTCTGTCCTTCCTGGTTCCCTAATCTGAGGCTCACCCCTTAGAGAGTTCTTGAGGTGAAAGCCTCAAGGGCCGTAGGACATTCGCCCCGGTATTTTCCGGTGGCCACGGCGGGGCGGCGAACCTTCTCGGTTCTGCCGCCCCGCTTTTTATGTCCTGACCACTCAACGAATAGCCCGAAATATCTCTGAATTAGCTCTGAGATATCTCAGGCGCAGAGTATTTCTTTTCGTTATCCGCCTCGTTATCAGGAGAGATTATGCCTCGTTCTTATGACGATACCCAGCCTGCTGAGGCGCCCCCTGCGGTTGACCGCCAGCCGATTCTGGCGGACCGCAGCTACAGCATCATTCTGGAGACCTTTGAACGGCGCCTGCGCCTGGGTGAGTTGCGTGTGGGCGATAAGCTCCCCTCCGAGCGTGAGCTGGCGGCACGGCACGGCATTTCCCGCCCCTCGGTCCGTGAGGGGTTGAGGGTTCTGAACGCGCTGGGTCTGATTCGTTCCAGCACCGGTTCGGGGCCGAAGTCGGGCGCGATTATCATTTCGGAGCCGTCGGATGCGCTCAGCTGGGCGCTGCGCATGCACATTGCGACCCGTAGCCTGCCGGTGAAGGACGTTGTCTCAACCCGTCTGCTACTGGAGGGCCCTGCGGCGCGTGCGGCGGCTGCCGCGCCGGACACCCCGGAGCGTGCGGCGGCGCTGGAGCGGGCGCGCGTACATCTGGCGGAGATGGATGAGCAGATCAGCGATGAGCGCTTCCATTTCTGCGATACGCGTTTTCACTATGAGCTGTCGAAGCTCGGCGGCAATATTGTGCTTGATACAGTGATTGACTCTCTGCACATGGCGACGATGAGTTATGTGCAGGAGGCGGTTCCTTTCCTAAAGGATTGGGAGGCGGTCAAGCGCACGTTGCAGCAGCAGCATTACGGCATTATTGAGGCGATTGCCTCTCACGATGAGCAGGCAGCCTATGAGCGGGTGTGCGAGCACATTACGTGGTTTTATTCGCTGTCTGACCGTGCTGCGGAGGAGCGGGCGCGGCAGCATCCGGCGCGGGATATTCTGCACGAGGATTTGTGCCACGAGAACGTACATGACGAAGACGTTCACGCCGGCTAGGCTTCGCCCCTCAACCCCATAAACCCACATAGCTAAAGGGCGGTGCCCCGGAAGAATGACCTTCCGGGGCGCCGCCCTTATGCGCCGAGCAATTATTTCAGCGGGGCAATTATTGCAAGAGCTCAAGCGGCTGAACCTTCGTTGCCGCGTAGGCGGGCAATGCACCCGCCACGATGCCCACACCCAAGCCGAGGAAAGGAATCCCTAAGATAAGGGGCGGCAGAGATAGCGCCCATCCGTTGAGAAGGCACACAACCCAGGAACCGAGAATACCGAGGATAAAGCCTCCAAGAGCGCCCAGGGCCCCGAGGAGAGCCGCCTCCGCCAAGAAGCTCACCGCCACATCTCGCCGTCCCAACCCTAATGCACGGTTAATGCCGATTTCCCTGCGGCGTTCCCAGACCGAAATCTGCATGGTCATCACAATGCCGAAGCTTGTCGAGGCGATAAGAACCACCAGGATGATGGTCGTAAGAGCTCGGCTATCCTTCGTCAAGGAAGCACGAAGAGTCACCGGTGAAGGCGGAATCTCAATGTTTGTATCAACGGGGGCACGCTGCGGATCGAGTACCTGCTTGAGCTGTTCCGCGACCGTATCTGCACTTCCTGGATTCACGATGACGTCCATACCGCGTTGCAGGGTGTGGGCTTGCGGCAAGAAAGTGGAGGTGGTCGGCAGGATAAGAGCGCTACTGAGAGCCGCGTTTTTGCCGCCGTCACGGATAATGCCGAGCACGTAAGCTCGCATTCCGTTGACCTCAATCATGTTCCGCCCGGGCTCAGTACTGACCCCTAGCTCTTTTGCGAGGGCAACGCCCAGATAGACGGTAGGCTCACCGGGGCGTTCGCGGGCAGGCTCCGAAAAGTGCCCTTCGACAATGTGCGCACCTCGTGCTTTCAAACCTGCTTCTGAAACGACTGCAAGGGGTGTCTGTTGGCCCTCCTGCCCCGGCCTGTTGACCTGCGGGCGCGTTGTCTGCGTATCGATGGTGACTGTACCGGCAGCTTTGACCTCTGGAACTTGGTTAACACGCCAGAGCAGTTCATCCTCCGGTATATCCCAGGTTTGCGGCTGGAGGCGCACACCGAGCCGGGTGGAATCGTAGCTGGCCAGCTGCGAGCTCGTATTGAGCGCCGATGACTCGCTGACGCCCACAAGCATGATGATGGTGGTTGTTCCCGCGAGCATCGCCAGTACCGTGAGCAGGTTGCGGCGCCAACGACGAACAACTGCAAGGAGAGCGTAGTGAAGGTTGTTCCTTAGCATCTATCCTCCCCTGACAACGGGTTCTTTGAGCGATTGATAGGCCGATTCTTCGGGACGAGTGAGTTCGGGGCTAACGAGCATCCCATCGACCATGTGTAGCTGCCGGTCGCAGCGAGCCGCGATATCGGGTTCATGGGTGATGATGACCAGGCTTTGCTTCTCCGCACGGCCGGCGAGGAGCAGATCCAACACCTTGTGAGAGTTTTCAGTGTCGAGGTTTCCTGTAGGCTCATCGCACAGCAGGATACGCGGGGCGCAAGCTAACGCGCGCGCAACCGCGACTCGTTGCTGTTCACCACCGGACATGTTGCGTGGAAGAACCTCCAGACGGTGCCCCAAACCCACCTGTTCGAGTGCCTGCAACGCACGCTGACGTGCCTGACGGCCCGGTACGCCGCGCATCCGGAGGGTATGGGCAATGCTCTCGGTGGCGTTCAGATGAGCAATGAGGTGGTACGCCTGAAAGACGAAGGCAATATGCTCACGGCGCGCCACTGTTCGCTCGGCGTCGCTGGCGGTGCCCATGTTTTGGCCCAATATTTTCAGCTCACCTTCGGAGGGCTGATCGAGTAGCCCAATGATAGAGAGGAGCGTAGATTTTCCGCTTCCGGAGGCGCCAGTAATGGCCACTGATTCGCCTTCATGAATGCTGAGGGTTGCGTTTTTAAGCGCCCAAGTGGAGGGCGGGAAGAAACGCGCAATATTGTGGCACTCGATATTAGGTTTTGTGGCGGTAGCGCTCGCGGGGAGGGCACGTTCTGTCTCGTGATGAGGCATTTTAGCGCTCCTTCAGCTTCACGACGGTACCTGCCTTGAGTTCTGCAGCGGGGTTGACGAGCTCGCAGATTCCGGCGGAGCACACACCGAGGGTGACGGGAACGCTCTGACCGTTCTCCAGGGTGATGGAGTGCGTTCCGTTTTCTTCGGTTTTGACGGCTGCTTCAAGCACTGCGAGGGCGTTTTCAGCGCCTCGGTTGAGAGTGACGGTTGCTTGAAAACGTGTTGATGCCGTCGTGTTTTCCGGCAAGTCGATTGTGATGGGGTAGCGTTTCCGTGCGGTAGCTCCCTGTGCGGAGGTATCGCTGTTAGGTCGCGCGCTGTTCTGCGCACCGTTGGAGGCACCTGCGTTAGCGCCGCCGTCAGCGTTAGTTGAGCCTTCGGGTGTGAGGGCCGCGCCCAGAGTGCCTTCGAGCGGACTTCCGTTATCGGTAAGAATCTGGACTTTCTGTCCCTCAGCGAGTTCATTGCTGAGAGCGCTACCGTCCGCGGAGAGTACCAGACGGTATCCACCCGCGGATAGGGTGCACAGCGCCGGAGTTGAGGTTTGGCCTTTGGTGCCGCAGCTGTTGTCTACGGTGTATTCATTGCCGTCAGCGAAGAGGTATTCAGAGAGCGGCAGTGCGGTGCTGTAGCGTCCTTCTTCGGTTCGGTCAGTATCCCCGGGAGGGTAGTAGCCACGATCCAGGTAGAAACGGTAGACAGCGTTAGCGGTTGCTTCGCCGTAGTTTCCTTCCTCATCCCAGATACTGTAGCCGAGCGATTCTAGAGCTTCTTGGAGCTGTTTAACATCATCGCCGCGAGCGCCTACGGCAAGGTCGCGGTAGGCGGGAATACTACCCTTGAACGCAATGATGGGACGCTCATTGATAGTGGTGATAATTGAGCCGTTACTCAGCTGGGTACCCGCCTTGGCGCCGTCCCTGGTCACCACTCCTTGAGGGGTTCCTACGGTGTAGCTTCGGGCGGGTGACACGCTAACTTCTCCCGAGTAGGTGCGGGTAACAGTCTGCGTGCTAATTCGGGTTGTTAGTTGCGCGGCGCGGGACGGCTGCGCATTGGATTCAACATTGGTGCGTAGCCCCGTATTAAGTGCGTAGATGGAGAACCCGCCGGTGATGACGAGCAGAATGACGAGCACCGGAACCAGGTAGGCGCGTATGGTTGCCGTCGTAGCGGCGCGGCGGGGGTTTTCTGAACTCTGCTGCGTGTTCATGGGTTCACCTTTCTGCGGTGAAATATGGGGCGGGACTAGAGGTAATTGCTGAGGGAAACAACGTGGCGGGGACTGAATAAAGGGGTGTATCCTCTGCTCTCATCCGCGGGTGAAAGCGGTTGAGAGCAGAGGATCGGTAGAAAAATCTCGCTAGAAAATATCCAACGAGGAATCAGCGTTTACTGGTTGCCGTCGGCTAGTTGCCGTTGACTAGTTGCCGTTGAGTAGAGCTGCGGCACGCTCCTGGGCCTGACGTTCGATATCGCGTACTTCAAGGATGAGCGGCTCATGCTCATTGAGCCAGGTCGCAGCCTTTTCGTAGTAGATATTCTGTGCCTTAGTCAGGATTCCAGTGGACTTTTGGCAGTTGTAGTCGGCGTGAGCTAGGGACTGCTCTTCCGCATTGGCGGCTACATTGGCTGCCTTGTACTTACCCCAGGTTTTCTCTGCGTAGCTGGGAGCATCTCCGAAGTGCTGGATATCGGCGTATCCGCTTTCTTTCATGCATGCACCGTAGGTGGTGTCATTACGGTAGTATTTCCCCATTTCTTCTACCGCGTTGTTTTTGGATCCGCCCGTGGTGAGTTCGTTAACGAAGTTGGTGTATTTGAGGTAGTTTTCTGCTGAGCCGAAGACAGCTTCTGCCGCACGTCCGAGGCATGAATCTGTTGCCATGCTGGTCTGGGCACCGTTACTCATCGTGATGGTGACAGTTTTGCTGTCTGGGGCTTGAGAGTCGCCTAGGAACGCCTTCCGATATGCCGGGTTTTCCATCGCGGGTGCATTGCTGGAGCTAGCGTTGCCCTGCCGGGTGGACCAGTATCCCTGGGTGGCCGCTTCTTCGTTGGCGAAGTGGGCGCCACTCATCGCAAGTTCATGAACGGAGGAGCCGTCAATAATGTTCTGGCTACCGGAGTAGGTGAAGGACTTCTCGCTCATACACTTTTTGACCTCGTTGACGAGGGCCACGTTAATATCCGGGGAGGGATTCTCGTAGCTTGCCAGGACATTACGAATGTCTTGCTTAACTTCAACAGTGGTGGAGCAACTCGATACGCCTAGGCAACAGGCAATACCGATAAGGGCGAGGGATGCGAAGGGCTTCTTTGCCATGGACTTCACCTTTCTCAAGCATCATTGATGGGCGAGAACCGGCAGTGATACGAGCGTATCGTGAGGGCTATCTACAGACCAGCTATATGGTGTAAACCTGCGTTTTGCGGAGTAGAAGCATCATGAGCCGATTACTAAGTATGATAGAGGACAACCCCCCCCCGTACAATAGACACACAAGATGTATTTATGACGTATAGCACCTATAAGAATGCATGTAAAAGAGCTTATGGATTAAAGGGCGGTGCCCCGGAAGAATGACCTTCCGGGGCACCGCCCTTTAGCTATCTCAAAGACTTATTCAGCCCGAAATATTCAGTTTAGAACTTCGTGCCGGTCAGACGCTCATACGCCTCAACGTAACGGGCACGAGTCTTCTCCACAACCTCCTCAGGCAGGTGCGGCACGTTATCCGAACCGTCCCAACCCGCCTCCGGGGAACGCAGCCAGTCACGCACGTACTGCTTATCAAAGCTCGGCTGCGCACGACCCGGCTCGTACTGCTGAGCGTCCCAGAAACGCGAAGAATCCGGGGTCAGAACCTCATCACCCAGCGTGATCTCGCCGCGGTACGAATCAGTACCGAACTCCATCTTGGTATCCGCCAGAATAATGCCCTGCTCACGAGCAATCTTCTCCGCAGTGGTGTACAGGCTCAGGCTCAGCTCCTCCAGGCGCTCACCCACCGGCTGACCAACCTCAGCGTACAGCTCCTCACGGGTCACCAGCTCATCATGCTCACCCACCTCAGCCTTACCGGTCGGAGTGAAAATCGGGGTGTCCAGGCGGGAACCATCCACCAGGCCCGCAGGCAGCTTCACACCAGCAATCTCACCGGTCTCGTTGTACACAGCCAAACCCGAACCGGTCAGGTAACCGCGCACAATGCACTCCACCGGGAACATGTTCAGGGAGCGGCAAATCATTGCTCGACCAGCCACAACATCCGGAACGTCAGTGGACAGCACGTGGTTCGGAACCTGCTTGAGCTGCTCAAACCACCACAGGGACATCTGAGTCAGAATCTTGCCCTTATCCGGGATTTCGGTGGGCAGAATACGGTCAAACGCGCTAATACGGTCCGAGGCAACAACCATGACCGAACCGGCACGTAGCTCAGCGTCATCATTGACGGTCAAGCCGGTAGCATCAAAACGTTCCTCATTCGGAACGTACAGGTCGCGGACCTTGCCGGAATAAATGTGAGTCCAGCCCGGGATTTCCACGGGGTTAGAACGAGAAGTCATGAGAATTTCTCCTGATGAGGTGGTGTGATGTGGATGCAAAAAGTCTGTGTAATTACAATACCGCGACAGGCACGGCTCCCGATAGTGCCAACCAGTCATCAATACGGCACAATCTTGAGAGCCCAACCTGCCCCGGTCGCCGCCGACAGCACCCCGAGCTGAGGAAATGAACCCGGGAAAAGCTGAGGCGGCAAGAAGCGAGTGGCAAAGAAGCGACCGGCTCCCCCACCCTCAAGCGGGGAAGCCGGTCACCTTAGGTTTTAGCCGCGCGGAGCGGGAATGTGGATGCGGTTCTCCACAGCTTTCAGCGCAATATCGGTGCGGTACTGCGCGCCAGCCCAGGAGATAGCACGAACACCCTCGTAGGCGGCGTTACGGGCGGCAGCCAGGTCATCGCCGAGAGCAACAACAGCCAGCACACGACCGCCAGCAGTCAGCACACCCTCCTCAGATGCGACGGTGCCCGCGTGAATCACGTGCACGCCCTCCAGGGCGTTCGCCTCATCCAGACCGGAGATAACGTCACCCTTGCGGGGAGTGTCCGGGTAGTTCTCGGCAGCCATAACCACGTCAACTGCGGTGCGGGGATCCCAATCCAGCTCGGTACCCTCAGAAATTTCACCGCGAGCAGCCGCGCGCAACAGCTGACCCAGCGGGGTGCGCAAACGAGCCAGAACCGCCTGGGTTTCCGGGTCGCCAAAGCGGGCATTGAACTCGATAACGCGCACGCCGCGGCTGGTCACAGCCAGGCCGCAGAAGAGCACGCCCACGAACGGGGTGCCGCGCTCAGCCATACGAGCCACGGTCGGGCGGGCAACCTTCTCCACGACCTCCTGCACGAAGCCCTCGGGCAGCCAGGGAAGCGGGGTGTAGGCGCCCATACCGCCGGTGTTCGGGCCCTCGTCGTTGTCGAAAATGCGCTTGAAGTCCTGAGCCGGGGACAGCGGCAGAACGTTCTTGCCGTCAGAGATGACGAAGAGGGACACCTCGGGGCCGTCCAGGAACTCTTCGATGACCACGGTGCCGCCGGCGTTGAAGCAAGCCTGAGCGTGCTCCAGTGCCGCGGTGCGGTCCTCGGTCACCACAACGCCCTTACCCGCAGCCAGGCCGTCGTCCTTCACCACGTAGGGTGCACCGAACTCGTCCAGTGCCGCCTGCGCCTCAGCGGCGTTCTTCACCACGTAGGCGCGGGCGGTCGGTACGGAAGCCTCTTCCATGACCTGCTTAGCGAACGCCTTGGAGCCTTCCAGCTGTGCGGCAGCTGCGGAGGGGCCGAAAACGTCAAAGCCCGCCTCACGCAGTGCATCGGAGACACCTGCGACTAGGGGCGCCTCCGGGCCGATAACGACCAGGTCGGCGTTCAGTTCGCGTGCCAGGGCGGTTGCCTGGGCGGGGTCATTCGCATCAATTGCGTGGACGGGAACATCCTGGGCAATGCCGGCGTTGCCGGGGGCGCTGTGCACCTCGGTTACCTCAGGGTCGCGCAGAAGCGCTCGAATAATTGCGTGTTCGCGGCCGCCGGGGCCCAGTACCAAAACCTTCATAGTATTTAGGGTACCCGGTACCCTCTCAAAAATGTGAGCTGAGCACACTAAAAATGCGGCCCTTCTCATGTAGCGGCACATTCGCAAGAATGCACGCTAGAGAAGAGCCGCACAGCGCGGTAACCGAAGCTACCGAATCAAGCTAAAAGCACTAGATGAGGGCGGTAATAGCTGCCAGGCCGCCGAAAAGAATACCGGGAGCGTTCGCGATGATAATCGGAACATCCTTCTTGGGGCGCCACAGACCGTACAGAACCCACAGGGTGCAGTTCACAGCAGCAACCAGAGGCTGGATCCAGTCACCCTTGTGACCGTTCAGGTTACCGATAATCTGCGGGAAGTAGAAGACGTACATGAGCACTGCAGTCACAGAAGCAACGCGAGCCAGGATGGGGAAGAACTTTGCGTGGAATTCAGAATCCACGCCCACGCCACCCTTGTGGGAGGTGTTCTGTGCGGAGGTGTTTACGGAGGTGTTGTTCTGCTCTGCCATGGATGTACTCCTTTACATGGTTTGCCGCTCACCAATCAAGGAGGGGTGAGGGGCATTAAGCGATGCATACTCGTACCGGGTCACGTCTAACTAGTTTTGCCTAGATATAGGACCCCGGGGCCGCATCATTTTCCTAACTGGATACATACGCCCGTTCTCAGACTGCATATTGGGGCATGTCAGAGATGATAAACCGTGGATACACTCATAGCTCATCGATTGACGGGGTGGGGTTTTGCTCATCTGCCGCTGCCTTGGTCATCGCCGTATTCATGAGGCGGTACGTCGAGGCGCCAGAATGGTTCGTCGGGCGTCAATCGTGGTCGGTCCTATGCGGTGCTGGGTTTTTCGGTTCGTGCGGGCTGTGCCTCGCTCACTTACCTTAGTCTTACCCGTTGCGCTTGAGCACCCTTCAATTATAAAAATGAGTTACTCATAGCTTCAACCCGTAGTGGGCGTGAATCTCTTCACACGTCTCTCCCTCGACCGTGCCAGCCCATCTTAGCTCCGCGCCACCAGAGACAAATAGGGTCAAGCCGCACGCCCCGTTTAAACTAGAAGAATGACCAACAGCACCACCCCACAGGCAACCACTCACACCACCGACCACAGCAGCGCCTTCGACGTAGAACTCGCGCAGCTCACCCGCAACAACTTCATTGAGGCACGCCACCGCGGCCGCCTCATCCTGCTGGGCCCCGACGGCGAAATTCAGCTTGCCCTCGGCGACATTCACGAGCCCTTCTACCTGCGCTCCGCCGCCAAACCGCTGCAGGCTATCGGATCCATGAAGGCGGGCGCGCCCCTGCGCGGATCCCAGGTCGCCATCGCCTGCGGCTCGCACCGCGGCACCTTCGAGCAGATGCGCGCCGTGCAGGACGTACTCACCCAGGGCAGTACCGAAACCAACCCGCTCACCCCGGCAAACCTGGCACTCAAGCCCACACTCCCCTCCGACAAGCAGGCACGCCAGGCAATGGTTCAGTCGAACCTTGCCGCTACTACTCTGGCGCATCCCTGCTCCGGCAAGCACGCCGCATTCCTGTGGGCGTGCACCGCCAAGCTTGAACGCGGTGACCTCGAAGAGGGCTCGCAGAACTGGACCCTGCACAACTACCTCGACCCCGCACACCCGCTGCAACAGGTCATCACCGAAGAAATTGAGGCGTTCACCGGCGAGCCCGTAGCCGCAATCGGCGTTGACGGCTGCGGTGCGCCCGTGCACGCCGTCTCCCTGGCCGGTGCCGCACGCGCCTACTCGACCCTGGGTGCGGCAATCCGTAACCTCGGGGCGGATGCGCGCGCCTCCACGGTCGCGACCGCCATGGTGGATTACCCCGAGCTGATTCAGGCACCCGGCTCCCCCGACACCGTGCTCAGCGAAGAACTGGACGCGATCGTCAAGGGCGGCGCGGAGGGCGTGCTCTGCATCGGCCTGCGTTCGGGTGCATCCGTGGTGGTGAAGATGAGCGACGGTTCGCACCGCGCCATGTACGCCGTGGCTCTGCGCGCTCTCACCGCTGGCGGCTACCTGAGCGCCGAGGAATGCGAGCGCCTACTCGCGCTGGTAGTTCACCCGGTGACCGGCGGCTTCGTGGACGGCAAGCCGGTTGAGGTGGGCGAGCTGCGCGTGCATGAGGAGCTTTTCACCCGCGAAAATCTGGCTCCCGGCACCCCGGAAGAGGACTAGTCGTGGCGATTCGACGTAAAACTTCCGAAGCAGACGGCATGGCGGCGGTACGCGAAGTGCGCGCTTTCTTTGAGGAACAGTGTGTAGCAACCGGCGAGCCTGCGGATTCGCACGCCCGAGGCGAGTACCTGCTGAACAGCTACTTGCTGAATAGCCCGGAGGTGGAGCAGGCGTTTGCCGCGCTCCCCCGTTCGGTGCGTGCGACCTTCGTTCGCTTCACCCTTGAAGAGCTGGCGACCCTCGCCCCCGGCAATAGTGTGGAGGTGCGTGTGCCCCCGCTGGGCGTGACCCAGTGCGTGGCGGGTCCTCGCCATACGCGCGGCACCCCGCCGTCCGTGGTGGAGGCGCGCCCGCTCGTGTGGGCGGCGCTGGTGTTGGGTGCGTGTTCGTGGGATCAGGCGGTGGGTGCCGGTGCGCTGGACGCTTCGGGCGAGCGCAGTGATTTATCGGCGCTTCTTCCGCTCTTCTAGAATTTGCTACGAGCCCGCAGGCCCACGCAGTTTTCGTAATTTGGCGTGTTTGTTGCCTGTTCTAGTGGTCCATCCTGAGGTATTTAGCGTATCCTTCACCGCATCGACCCCGAAACCCGGTACACTTTTAAAGGTCTGGTGTATGCTACGGCACACGCAGGCAGGTGTGAGTGCGGCAACACGCCCCAATCTTGCGCCTGCGCAGACGCATCCGCAGTCCCAACGTCGAAAAGAAGTGAATTGATTCGCCCCGACGGAAAACTCACTCACGATCTCGATCCGATTGACCACGGCCCCAAGGACGCCTGCGGCGTCTTCGGCGTCTGGGCACCCGGCGAGGACGTGGCAAAGCTAACCTACTACGGCCTGTACGCACTCCAGCACCGCGGCCAGGAATCAGCAGGTATCGCAACCAGTAACGGCAAACGTATCCACGTGTACAAAGATATGGGACTCGTCTCCCAGGTCTTTGACGAAGCCACCCTCAGCTCCATGCCCGGCGACCACGCTATCGGCCACGCCCGATACTCCACCACCGGCGCATCCCACTGGGCTAACGCACAGCCGACTCTCGGTACCACCCCGCACGGCACGCTCTGCCTGGCGCACAACGGTAACCTCACCAACTCGGCTGATCTCTACGACCGTCTGATTGAAAAGAACGGCGGCAAGCCCCCCAAGCACGGCGAACTCGCCCAGGGTAACACCACCGACACCGCACTCGTCACCGCTCTGCTGGCAGAGCACGACTTCGACTCCCTCGAAGAAGCAGCACTCGACCTACTGCCGACCCTGCGCGGTGCCTTCTGCCTCACCTTCATGGACGAGAACACCCTCTACGCCGCACGCGACCCGCAGGGTGTACGCCCCCTCGTGCTCGGTCGCCTGGAGCGCGGCTGGGTTGTCGCATCCGAAACCGCGGCACTCGATATTGTCGGTGCGTCCTTCGTGCGTGAAGTGGAGCCCGGCGAATTCCTCACCATTGACGAGAACGGCCTGCGTTCCCAGCGCTTCGCTGAGGCTAAGCCCGCCGGTTGTGTCTTCGAGTACGTTTACCTCGCTCGCCCGGATACCACCATCTCCGGCCGTAGCGTTTACGAATCCCGCGTAGAAATGGGCCGTCAGCTCGCCCGCGAGCACGCCGTTGAAGCTGACCTGGTCATGCCCACCCCCGAATCCGGTGTTCCGGCTGCTATCGGTTACGCCGAAGAGTCCGGCATTCCTTACGGTAACGGCCTGGTCAAGAACGCTTACGTGGGTCGAACCTTCATTCAGCCCTCGCAGACCATCCGCCAGCTCGGTATCCGTCTGAAGCTGAACCCGCTCAAGTCCGTGGTTGCTGGCAAGCGCCTTGTCGTCATTGACGACTCCATCGTTCGCGGTAACACCCAGCGCGCCCTCGTGCGTATGCTCCGCGAAGCCGGCGCGAAGGAAGTGCACGTGCGCATCTCCTCCCCGCCCGTAAAGTGGCCCTGCTTCTACGGTATTGACTTCGCCTCCCGCGCGGAGCTGATCGCTAACGGCCTGTCCGTGGACGAAATCGCCTCCTCCCTGGGCGCCGACTCGCTCGGTTTCATCTCCCAGGACGGCATGATGGCAGCCACCGAACAGCCCGCCGAGAACATGTGCACCGCATGCTTCACCGGCGAATACCCGATTGAGCTGCCCAGCGAAGAACGACGCGGTAAGTCCCTCTTTGACGCTGAAGAAAAGGGCAAGGGCGGCCCCCTCGCCGGTATGGCGGCAGAGGTGACCGTGGAACGTCCCGTTCCCTCCAAGCCCGAGCACGCCGAGGCTGTCTCCATTGAAACTCGCGAAGGCACCGAAACTCTCGAAACGAAGTTCGACCCCTCCGCAGTACAGATTGCCGCAGACGATGCCGGTATGGGCATGTGCAACCCCGGCCCCGACGCCGACCTCGAGGCACTGCTCACCGAGCAGGACCGCACCCCCGCAAACTCCTCCGCTACCACTACCCCGAAGGAATCCTAATGAGCGAGAACACCACCACCGTAACCTACGCAAGCGCAGGTGTTGACGTAGAGGCTGGCGATCGCGCCGTTGAGCTGATGAAGGGCGCTATCAAGGCGACCCACAACTCCTCCGTCGTTGGTGGCGTGGGCGGCTTCGCGGGCCTGTACGACGTCTCCGAGCTGGTCAAGTACCGCAAGCCCTACCTTGCCACCTCCACTGACGGTGTGGGCACCAAGGTCGCTATTGCGCAGGCACTCGATATTCACGACACCATCGGTTACGACCTGGTCGGCATGGTCGTGGATGACATCGTCGTGTGCGGTGCGAAGCCGCTGTTCATGACCGACTACATTGCCACCGGCAAGGTCGTTCCCGAGCGTATCGCTGACATTGTGCGCGGTATCGCTGGCGCATGTGCACAGGCTGGCACCGCCCTGGTTGGCGGCGAAACCGCTGAGCACCCCGGCCTGCTCGCAGAAGACGAGTACGACGTTGCGGGCGCAGCAACCGGTCTGGTTGAGGCAGACGAGCTGCTCGGCCCCGAGCGCGTGCGTGAGGGCGACGTGCTGATTGCTATGGCATCCTCCGGTATTCACTCCAACGGCTACTCCCTGGTCCGCAAGGTTCTGAACGTTGCCGGCTGGGGTCTGGAGCGCCAGGTGGACGAGCTGGGCCGCACCATCGGTGAAGAACTGCTCGAACCCACCCGCGTGTACGCTGCAGACTGCCTGGACCTGGCGGCAGCATTCCCCGTCAACGGCGAAGACGGCACCACCGGCAGCGGTGTACGCGGCTTCTCGCACGTGACCGGCGGCGGCCTGGCTGCTAACCTGGCTCGCGTTCTGCCCCAGGGCCTGGAGGGTCGCGTAGACCGCTCCACCTGGCAGATTCCCGCTATCTTCTCCCTGATTGGTTCGCTGGGCAACGTGCCCCTTGCCGACCTGGAGCGCACCCTGAACCTGGGCGTGGGCATGATCGCTATCGTTGACCCCTCCGTGGCTGAGGCTGCTACCAAGCGTCTGAACGACCGCGGTATCCCCTCCTGGATTATGGGTGACGTTGTTGCCGCCGGTGAGCCCGAGGCTAACAACCCCGATTACGTTCAGGGCGCTAAGGGCGTGGACGGCGGCGCGGTTCGCCTGCTGGGCTCCTACGCTTCCTAAGGACGCTTTCTCCAGCAGGTAGCGAGCGCCAGCTTGCTGGTGCTGATGATTCTATAGACCGGGGCGGTCACCCATGCGGTGGCCGCCCCGGTCTTTGTGTGTCTACCGGCGGGGCGTGCTGTCCCGTGTGTTTGATGCCAGCTTTTTATTTATTTTCACGCGTATTTTGGGCTATTTTTATTTTTTGCTATCAACTGCATTTTTAATGCATTCTAGTGCTTACACCATAGTGTTAAAACATTTATTTTTCTCCCCTGTCAGCAAGAGGTGCCGCATATCCTGCCTCGCATATTCCAACCCTCAAGCTTTACTTACATAAACTCTCAATCATTGGGCGCTATTCAGCCTCCACAGGTTGATTTTCTGCACATTAACCCGTGAAAAGCACCTCAAAAATCCCTCAAGCTCACCTTGAAGTGATACCTTAGAAACGTACGTTGCACACCGTCCAAAAAAGAGTTCTTCCGGTACGAAAAAAGGGTCCACAAAACACTATTCCCTCACCCCATTTATTACTTCAGCGCGCCCAAAATCAGACCCCTTTTGCCGCCCCGTAAAAACCCTATCCGCACCTCGTGCACCTACAGACGGAAACACCAGTACACATCACACAGTCCGCATACCACCTACATCAGGAGAACCAGATGAGGCTTCCATACATCGGCGCGCAGCGCACCGAAACACCTCCTCGCCCCTGCACCGATAACCGCCGCCGCAAGCGCCCCGCACGCGCGGCACTGAGCTTGCTCGCCGCCGGCGCCATCCTCTTCGGAGGTGACCTGCCCGCCGTCCTCGCGCAGGCACCCAGCGACGAAGCCATCCTGGCAGCAGCTCAGGCGGCACCCCAGATCGAAGGCCCGGTCAGCCCCCTCACCCTCGCGCGCAACGGCGCGGCACGCCCCAACACCCCCACCGCGGCGGCGCCCGGTACGCTCCCCCAGCAGGTGTTCGACCGATTCATCGTCACCTACACCAAGGAAGCCAAGCAGCGCAAAATGCAGCGCGACGGCGACTGGGACGCAGTCCGCGGCATTGTTGACGACATCATGGACACTGTCGAGGTCGTCAGCGAAGCGCTGAACGTCGATACCAAGTTCCTGCACAACACCTCCACCGATGACGCCGTCATCCAGACCTCCAAAACCCTCAACAAAAACGAGGCAAAGGAGTTCATGGCGAAGGTCGCCTCCGACCCGGACGTAGCATCCGTCGAGCCCGACTACATCAACTACCCCGCCGCAGAAGGCGACATCACCTTCCAGTTCAACGACCCGCAGTACAGCAAGCAGTGGAACCTCACCAACCCCACCACCGGCGTGCAGAACACCGGTAACGCTCGCCTGCGCCGCGGCGCAAACGTGAAGGTCGCCGTGCTCGACACCGGCTACGTGCCGCACCCCGACCTGGTCACCGGCATGGCGAACGGCTACGACTTCGTCAGCGACCCGCTCAGCGCCCGCGACGGCAACGGCCGCGATCCCAACCCCCTGGATGAAGGCGACTACGCACCCTACAACCTCTGCAAGGACCAGGCGAACGCCCACACCTCCACCTGGCACGGCACCCACGTGGCGGGCATTATCGGTGCCCGCGGTAACAACGGCATGGGCATCGTCGGCGTCGCCGACCTCGCCCGCGTGCAGCCCGTGCGCGTGCTGGGCCGCTGTGGTGGCCGCACCTCCGACATTGCCGACGCGATTATCTGGGCAGCCGGCGGACACGTTGACGGCGTGCCGGACAACACCTACCCCGCCAAGATCATCAACATGTCCATCGGCACCGTAACCCGGTGCCCCGCCGCCTACCAGCGCGCCATCGACATTGCACGCTCCAAGGGTGCACTCGTGGTCGCCGCGGCGGGTAACGGCAACACGGAAGCATCCAAGTACGCGCCCGCCAACTGCATGGGCGTCATCACGGTTGGCGCAACCACCAAGGAAGGCAAGCGAGCGTCGTTCTCCAACTACGGCACGAGGGTCAATATCTCCGCACCCGGTGAGAACATCCTCTCCCTGTCCGTGAACAGCCTCGACCGCCCGGATAACACCAAGTTCACCTACGTCTACGAGAGCGGCACCTCCATGGCGGCGCCGCACGTCTCCGCACTCCTGGCGCAGCAGCTGGTCAACGGCACCTCCATGACCACTCAGCAGGTCGAGAGAGCATTCACCCTCGCGGGAGGTAATCGCATCAAATGCGACAAGGTCTTCTGCAGCCGCGGCATTATCAACAGTTTCAACCTGGCGAAAAAGGCTGGAAACCTGGACGCGAACGGCAGGGTGACCTATCTGCGACCGCGCAAGATCATTTCTAAGGGCCTGAGCGCCGGAGCATCTAACACCAAGATTGCGGACGATACCGGTGAAGCTACAGAGGCAACTACTACCGCAACAGCGCAGGCGGCAGGAACCAACGGCGAGACCCTCACCGGCGACTACGACCGAATTCCCGGCGCACCCGCCATGGAAATCCCCGAAGACGCCCAGGTCCAAGACCTGAACGGTGACGCCGAGCCCGTCACCCAGGACGAGCCGCTGGTCACCAACCCCGCACAGAAGCCCCGCGAAGCAGACGATCAGCACTAAGCTACCCGTAGCGTAGACAGACCCGGTTCACGGGCATAGCGAAGCCCCCGATGAGAGAAATCATCGGGGGCTTTTCGTATCTAAAAAGAGTTTCGACTAGCGGTGATTACCGGAAGCGAAACCCAAGTAACCACTGCTCGGGTAGGTGTTCGCAGAAGAACCGTACCAGGAGCGGTAACGCGGAGTGTGACCGTGACGCGGACGCGACGGGTACGAGGGGCGAGTCACCGGGCGGGACGGGCGGGTCACCGGACGGTTAGTCTTCGGAGCCGGGGTCGCCTTAGGCGCGGGAGCCTGCTGACGCTTAGCGTCCTCTTCAGCCTTCTTGCGGGCCGCTTCCTCGGCCGCCTTCTTACGTGCGGCCTCCTCCTCAGCCTTCTTACGTGCCGCCTCAGCTGCGGCGGCATCCGCAGCCTCACGGTCGGAACGGACCTGCTGAACCGCGCGCGCCGCATTCACAATGCCGGAACCGCACGCAGACTGGTCGCACTCAACACCCTGAGAGGTGGACTGCAGAACCTTCTTCGCCTGAGCGTAGGTCAGCTTCGGATCAACCGACTTCATGAGCGCCACAATACCGGCAACATGCGGTGCCGCCATGGAAGTGCCCTGGTACTCGGCGTAGTCAGCCTTACCGGGAGCGGTCTTGCCAGCGTTCAGGGTGGAGAGGATTCCGCCACCCCAGTAGCGGCGGTCGCCACCGGGGGCACTCACGTCCACGCGGGAGCCGTAGTTAGAGAAGTAGGAGCGCTTGCCGTTCTTATCGGTCGCGCCCACGGTGATGACGTCCTCGCAGTTGCCGGGGCTGGACTTCGACGCGTCAAAGTTATTGTTACCCGCAGCGACAACCACGCTGGAGCCGCGCTTATTCGCCTGGGCAATCGCCTGGCGGTACGGGGTGGTGCAGGTGCCCTCGCTACCGATGGACATGTTAATGACCTGGGCGGGGTTCTGGTTTGCGGGAACGCCGCGCACGCTACCACCGGCAGCCCAAATAATGCCGTCGGTGATGTCCGAGTCGAAGCCACCGCAGGCGCCCAGAACGCGCACGGGCACAATCTTCGCTTCGGGTGCCACGCCGGCAATGCCCTCGTTGTTATTCGCGATAGCGGCAATAGTGCCCGCCACGTGGGTGCCGTGCCAGTCGGAGGCGGTCGCCTTCGAACCGGTGAAGCACTGGTTATCTACGGTCCAGTTGCCGGCGTCGGTCGGGTCGGAGTCGCGGCCGTCGCCGTCATTGGAGAACGCCGATTCGGCAATGAAGTCGTAGCCGGGCAGCACGTTAGCGTCCAGGTCCGGGTGGGCGGTAATGCCGGAGTCCAGCACCGCCACGGTCACGCCCTTGCCGCGGGTGGTGCCCCACGCCTCCAGAGCGGAGACGCCCTTCTCGCCGGTGAGGGACCACATGCGGTTCATCTTCGGGTCGTTAATCTTGACGGTCTCCGAGGTGTTGTCCACGGTGGCGTAGCGGCGCATATCGGGCGACACGGAGGCGACCTTGGAGTTCGCGCTCAGGGCGTCCATGTACTGCTGGGCCTGAGCGGGGGTGAGCTCCGCGGAGGTGGTGACCACGCTGGCATCCAGCGCGGTGGAGCGGACGTAGCTGGTCTTAATGTTCAGCAGCTCGTCAATGCTCTGCACCTCGGAGGTGATGCCCGCGTAGAGTGCGTCGCTCCAGGTTGCCTGCTGGGTACCGGCGGCTGCGGACCAGTCAATCTGGTCTGCGGTGGCATCGGTGGAGGCGGCGTTCTTCGCTTCATCGGTGTAAGTGATGATGAAGCGGTTGTATGCCACGGGCGCGGACTGGGTGGTGTTAGAAGCCTGTGTCGCCACAGAAGCCTGGGTTGCGTGGGTAGCCTGCGCGGTGGGTGCCGCCACGGCGGGGATCACGCTTGCCGAGAGCAGGCAGGTTGCGGTGACGAAGCTCAGCAGGGAACGCTGTGAGGAGCGTGCCTGCGAGGGGCGAGCAATGCGAAGCATGGACGTCCTTGAGGTGAGTGGTACCGGGTGCGCACGATGCGGCGTAGCGTTGCCGACTCGCGTTGAGGGCGCAGAGTGAGGTGTGTGTACTCGGTACGAGTGAATACGGAAGAGTGAGGTGTTGGTGCATTGTGTGTGCTGTGAAGTGGTTCCACAATGTGCGTGCACGGGTACGCACCGTGAGATACTCTAGCACCCTTTTTCAGTTACTTTATGAATAAAATAACCTTTGTGATGCATGTCATTTTATGCATAGATGAGTAAAACTTAAATCACTACTTTAAGTCGCGAGAATATTCCGACTAGGCATTTCTTTATCTGCATTTACATGAAAGAAAAATCTCATTATTTACGCCACACTATCGAGTTTTAGCCCCGCCAAACATAGAAAAAGGTGCTAGGATAGCGATATCTCACCACATAAACTACTTCCGATGAACTCCCGCACGGGGGTTTAGAGAAAAATACACATCAATGCAGTGATGTGCATTTTCTTTTTCTATTCGCTCCTCACAAGCAAATATGCAAAAGAATGCAAATATTTTCTCGAAGGTGCATTTATGTGAGTGGATGACCAACCCACTTGCCGCTTCCGGCACTCACATACGCAAAGGACCCCGATGTCTTTTACCACTCACCCCTCAGCGCGCGGTGTCGCACGCACCGCGCTGAGCCTGGGCACCGCCGCAGCACTCGTCACGACCCTGGGCGCCCCCGCATCCTTCGCGGCACCCGCCAAGGCTAACGGAGCCGAGCGCGCCAAGGCGCACACCACCATTTCCTCCCTCAGCTCCGCACAGCAGAAGGCAGGCTTCAACCGATTCGTTATCACCTACACCGATAGCGCTCTGAACGCAGGTGGCATCAACTGGGCAAGCCCCGCAGGCACCCAGGTTGCCACCTGGAACGACGGCCTCTACCAGGGTCTCACCTCCGAGGTGAAGAGCGTCGATGACCTCTTCAAAATCAAGACCAGCTACGTACGCACCACCGCTCAGAAGGCAACCGTGGTGACTCTCTCCTCCAAGCTCACCGCGGAGCAGGCAGAGAAGTACATGGCGGCGCTGAGCTCTAACCCCTCCGTCGCGTCGGTTGAGCCCGACCTGCTGCGCCGCTCCAACGCACGCACCCGTACCGCCGCAAACTCCAAGGTCGCTCAGGTAGCCCAGGCTGCCCAGGCGTCGAACCAGGTTGTGGCGCCGAACGACACCCTCTACCCGCAGCAGTGGAACCTGCACGGCACCAAGGGTCTGGCTACCCCCGAAGCGTGGAAGACCACCCAGGGTGCCGGCGTGACCGTTGCTGTGATTGACTCCGGCATCGTCAAGCACCCCGACCTGGACGCTAACGTCCTGCCCGGCTACGACTTCATCACCGAGCCCTCCATTGCTCGTGACGGCAACGGCCGCGACTCCGACCCGACCGACCAGGGCAACTGGGAAGAAGCGGGCGTCTGCGGTGCTGATGCAGAGGCAAGCGAGTCGAACTGGCACGGCACCCACGTTGCCGGCTCCATCGCGGCGATTATGAACAATAAGCGCGGTATCGTCGGCGTGGCACCCTCCACCAAGATCCTGCCCGTGCGTGCCCTGGGCATGTGCGGCGGCTACGACTCCGACATTGCGGATGCAATGGTTTGGGCAGCCGGCGGCACCGTTGAAGGCGTTCCTGCGAACTCCAACCCCGCCAAGATCATTAACCTCTCCCTCGGCGGCGAAGGCACCTGCCCCGCAACCTACTCCAAGGCTATTGCTGAAGTGAACAAGCGCGGCGCGATTCTCGTTGTCGCTGCTGGTAACGATGGTCAGGACACTTCCAAGGTCGCTCCGGCTAACTGCGGCGGTTCGATCGTGGTGGGCGCTACCGACCAGAACGGTAAGCGTAGCGACTTCTCCAACTACGGCAAGCTTGTTGATGTGAGCGCCCCCGGCAGTAGCATCATGTCCACCGTGGACCTGGGCACCACCGTTTCCAAGGGTGCGGGCTACACCGAGTACGACGGCACCTCCATGGCGGCACCCCAGGTTGCTGGCGTGATTGCTCTAATGAAGTCCGTGGATCCCTCGCTGAACGCTGAGCGTGCAAAGCAGATTCTGAAGCAGAGCTCCAAGCCACTCACCTGCGATGTGAACGGTTGCGGTTCCGGCATTGTGAACGCCGCGAGCGCACTGGCTATGGTGCAGGGCAAGAAGGACCCGAACCCGCAGGCAAAGCCCTGGCCGAAGCGTGCACCCAAGCACCCGACCCGTGCGGCTCGTGTTGGTTACGTGACTAACCCGGCTGTTAACCACAACCCGCCGTTCCTGATTACTGCTCACGGCCTGATTCCCGGTCAGTAATCGGCATGTTGCCAGCTCGGAAGCCGGTGAGCCAATAGGCTTCTGAAGGATGCCACATACAAAAAGCCCCCGTTGAGTTTTCTCAGCGGGGGCTTTTCGTGAACAGAAACGCTGCGGCTTTTGGTGCTGCAGCTTGCTTCTCCCACCCACCCTCACGACCGACAGGTGGGAGAAATCTTTGGGTACGCCCCGAGCCTGTTGGAGGCTAGGGTAAGCGAGCTAGGGGCGTACCTGGGAGGCGCGCGCACCGGTACGAATACCGGCAGCCTCCATGCGGGCGGACTCGTAGCTGACCGCATGCAGACCCGAGGGGGCGTTGGTTGCTACTGCCTTCTCTCGCGGCTTTTCCTGACCCTGGGTGGGCAGGAAGACCCAGCGGCGCTGGACCGCGAAGCTGATCGGGATCAGAATCAGTTCGGTCAGGATCTTGGCGACCAGCAGGGATGCACCCAGGCCGGTCAAAGCTTCCATCAGGGCCGCGTTGGCGGCGAGGATACCCACCGCCAGCACGGTGTACCGTACCAGCGAGGAGGATGCCGAGGGGCGTGCGCCTCCGTCGTGCATGAGCATTCGGTTGACGGTGAAGTTCGTCAGCGCCGAGATGACACGCGCACCGACCACGGCTGCCAGTAGCGGAGCGCCCATGCCCACCAGGACGAAGAGGGCGATAGCATCCACGAGGAAGCCGGTCAGGAAAGACGATGCCAAGAAGGCAAGCAGCGGTGCGTAAATGAGCGCCGAATCCTGCAGAGGCCTAAAGTGGCTGGTCGGGTTGCCGGGCTCGTAGACCTTCACGATGGGCACCTGCACCAGTTCCACGTCTGCGCGGGTTGCGCGTAGCAGCATGGAGAACTCGTACTCGTACTTATCGCCGGGAATCTGCAACAGCCAGTCCAGGATCTGCGGGGTGAAGCCGCGCAGACCGGTCTGGGTATCTGCCACGCGAGCGCCGGTCGCCAGGGCGAAGAAGCCTACGGTTGTGCTGTTGCCAATCTTGGAGCGCAGCGGCACCTTGGTGCCTTCTTCGCCGGCGTTTGGGTCGGGCTTGGTACGCACGCCGAGGATGATGCTCCGCTGACCTGCCACCGCGGCGGTTTCGGTGCGCACGCCCACACGGAAGATATCCCGAGGTAGGTGCTGGCCGTCCGCGTCGGCGGTGACGATGACCTCGCCGGGGCGGTTTGCTTTCGCCCAGGCGATGCCGGTGCGCAGTGCCGCACCCTTGCCTTTGTTGGCGGGGTGGGTCTGCACGGTCACGCCGTCGATGCGCAGTTCGGTAAAGATGGGTGCGTAGGTGCTACCGGATCCGTCGTCAATCACGAGGATTTCGGCGGCAGGGTCCTGTTCGCGCAGGGCCCGGGCAAGGCGGACCAGTGATTGGTCCGGCTTATAGGCGGGTATCAGGATAATCACGATGCACTCCCTGCAATGTAGAGGATGTCGCTGGTGCTACGTTCCTTGGTGCCACCCTGCGGGCGGTTGACCAGCTTGTTGTTGAAGACCATGGCGGAGGAGCCACCACCGTCCAGGTTGTAGGCGCTCACGCAGCCGAGGTCCTTGAACATTTGGGCGAACTCGGGCATGGTCACGCCACGCGAGTAGTTGGTGGAGCGGCCGTCGACCACGATGAAGACCAGGTGGTTGGTGCCGAGCACACCCACACCGGTTCGCGGCTGGTTGCCCTGGATGGAGTGGTTACCGAAGTTGGTGTCCACCTCGACGCTGTCGATGCCGTCGACGATTGCGGAGTCCTTGACCAGTGCGGGTCCAAAGGAGAGGGTGTTCCACACACCCTCGCTGACGAGGGTCTGGGCGTTGGTTGCGGTTTCGTCGTAGAGCTTGACGGAGCCGTCGCGGTAGAAGGCCAAACCCTCGCGAGCGCCGGAGTCACGGTAGACAACACCGTTTCGAATCACGATGCCGGTGGTACGGAAGCCGTAATAGTCGCCGTTGATTGCCCAGATGCCGTTGTGTTCGGAGGCAATGTTCGAGGGGGTGTCGATGATGTTCTGGCCGAACTTGTTGTTGGCGAAGGCGCTTCGCAGCAGGGTTGCATTGTCGAGCTTGATGTCTGCTACGAAGGAGACGACCGCATCCGAGCCGCTGCCGGTGGTGTTGGAGGTGATGGTGATCGAGCCTTCGTTAGCAGTGAGGCTCTGGCCGTTGACCTTCACGCCGGTCAGTTCGGTGGGATCTGCGGTGGCGGAGCCGGAGGCGCTTGCGTTTGCCTGAGCTGCTGCCGCCTCGTAGGCGGTGGTGTCTTCGATTTCGGTGTGCTCTGCCAGGTAGCGGTTGTAGGCCCAGCCTGCGCCGCCGCCGACTACTGCGAGTGCGCCGAGGCCGCCGCCGATGAAGATTCGACGGGTGAGCTTCTTCTTGGCTAGCTTCTGCTCTGCTGCGGTTTGCGCTGCGTTAGCTTGTTCTGCTGCGGTCTGGGTTGCCTGGTCAATGCTCTGAGTCATGTTCTGTTCGTTGTTCATGTCTCTAGAATGCCGGTCTATTCTCTGCGCCAGGCATGACTAAGCTGTGCAGAAGCTATGTATGCTTATTCATTCCAAACTTTTTTATTACTGCCTATGCTTTATTACCAGATGGCGCTATGCATATATGTGTATAAACATGTGTATTGGCTTTGTACTCCACATAATTGAGAACCCGGTGGGCAACCTGTCCTCGCGCACACACCTGAGAGTGCATCCTCAAAAACTGCGGGCACGAAAAAACCGGCTGAGCACCCCGTGCGGGGCCTCAAGCCGGTTCATCATCTATGAAATACGCTCGGTCGATATGCACCGAATCATTCCGCGTATTCTTTATGCCTCATCCTCGTAAGACGCGTACTTTTCTGCGTATGCCGAGTAGTCGTCCTCGTCGTCATAGCGACGGCGGGACGAATCGGAGGACTTCGTTTTCTTCGCGCTGCTGAGCTCGCGCTCGAGTGCGCTGTAGTCGGTCTCGGGGCTGAAGTACTTCATCTCCCGAGCCTGCCTTGTTGCTTTAGCCTTCTGACGGCCGCGCCCCATGGCGTGACCCCCTCTTTCATCCTGTCCGAGGCGAACAGCACGCGCGGCGCATCGCTCTCGGATCGTTCAACAGTCTTTACTACACTATAGAGTACCCTGTTTCAGCCCTGAATGTCTCGCTCAACGGCACCTATTTTGCGTATCAGAGCACTTCTTCGCACCGGAACAACCGTTTTATTTTGCACCCGCAGCTTTTTTACCCCAGCCGCCACACTCCCTATATAACACGTAGCCCCGCACCGGATATATCACTACATCCGATGCGGGGTGAGTGTCTCTGCCTCCGGCTCACTCACAAGACCGGGTTCGGAGAGGGTACCGTGCCGGTCATGACATCCAGCACGGAGCTTGAGGGGCACTCCTGCCGCTTAGCTTGCAGTGAAGGAGCCCAGCGAGGTGGCGTTAGAAGCCAGGGTGGTGCTGGAGGCATCCACGCTATCGGTGGTGGTGTACACGGTGTAGCTCTCGCCCTTGGTGATCTTGGAGCTGGAGACCAGGATCAGTGTGGTGCTGGAGTTAGCCACCTTGTAGTTCGCCACCACGGTACCGGAGGAGTCGGTCACCTGTACGGTGGTGCCTGCGCTCAGGTTCGATACGTTGCTGATCTTCACGTAGCCGCTGGTGGAGTTGGTCGCGGGCGCCTCGAACATGTCACCGGAGTTACCCGCGGCCACGGTCGTGCCGTTGAGCAGCAGGTTGCCGTTGGTGTCCAGGGATGCGTTACCGCCGGTGAAGGGACCGTTCACGATCAGCGTGCCACCGGAGAGGGTTGCCGTACCGTTGGAGTCGATGCCGTCGCCGTTCGCGTTCACGGTGACGGTACCGCCGGAGATGTTGATGGTTGCGTCGACCACCTCGAAGGTGCTGCCGCCACCGCCCATGCCGCCACCTGCGCCACCGCCAGCCGGGGGCTGGCCCATGGTACCGGAGGGTGCCTGACCGCCTGCCGGAGCCTGACCTGCGCTACCGCTGGGCGCCTGGGGTGCAGAGTTCTGGCCATTCTGCGCGCTCTGCTTAGTCGAGGTTGCAGTAGTCGGCTCAGTGCTGGTCGAGGTGGTGCTGTACGAGGCGTTGATACCGTCATCCGAGCTGGTCACGTTCACGGTGCCGTCCAGAATGTTGATGTACTGCGCCTCAATACCCTCGTTCGCCTTGGTAATGTTCAGGGTACCGCCGGAGATTTCAAGCACGCGCTCAGCCTTGAAACCGTCATCACCTGCAGAGATGTTCACGGTACCGCCACTCAGGCGTACCCAGCCGCGGTTGCCGTCGGTGTCGTTAGTTGCCTTGATACCGTCCTTGGTTGCGGTCACGGTGATGGTGCCGTCCAGGATATCGACGTAGTCCTTACCCTTGATGCCGGTGTTTGCCGCGTTCACTTCCAGGGTACCGGAGGCAATGACCAGGCCGTCAGAGGTGTGGATACCCTCTTCGTACTTACCTTCAACCTTCAGGGTGCCTTCGCCCGCCAGGGTCAGGTCACTCTTGGAGTAGATAGCTGCGTCGGGGCTGCCGCTGGCGGTATCCGAGTAGGAGGAGCCGTCAGAGACGGTGTTGGTGGTACCCGATGCGGTGTAGATGACGACCTCGTCCGCCTCAACAACGTTGATAGCTGCACCGGTGGAGTTGGTGATTGTCGCGTTGTTCAGGATCAGGCGGACCATGTCACTGTCGGCTGCATCAACCTTAATCTGGCCATCGTAGGTGCCGGTGAGCTTGTAGTTGCCCGCCTTGGTGATGGTGATGACGCCGTCGCTGACGGTCACACCGTCGGTCGCGGTCGGGTTAGAAAGATCGATAGTAACTTCGCTGGAGGAATCCCAGGTCAGATCCTTCGCGGAGTAGTGGGTGTCCTCGGCGAGCTTCGCTCCGCTCTTCACGTCGGTGGAGAAGGAGTCTGCCACCTTCGACGTGGTGCCCGAAGTGCTCGAAGCGGAGGTACTGATTGCACTCGAAGCGCTGGCATTCGATGCCGAGGTTGCCGAGCAGCCGGTCAACGCCAGGGCTGCCAGGAGGGTAATGGAGGTTGCGCTCTTAATCATATTGCTCTTTTTCACGGGTTTTCCTTTGTGTTTGGGTGACCACTCGCGTAGAGCCAGCGCCACAGGGGTAAGACGTATGTGAAATGTGAATATGTGTGAGAGCGGTTATTGCCTGTGTGGGGCGAATAAGGCCGATGTTGTGCTTGGTTCGGGGGTATAGGTTAGGGGGCTGGGGACGCGGGTAAGGTAGGTGCGCTACCCTACCCGCGCATCCAGATTGTTGTTATAGCCAGATTGCCGTTTTAGGCGGCTGCGAAACGCTCGGTCAGCAGCTTCTGGTAGTCCTCTTCGGTCATGTCATCCACGTTCAGGCGGGTGCCATTGACCGGTTCCAGGTGCATCCAGTTCTTCAGGGTTTCTTCCCACTTGTTGCTTGCCAGCTGCGGGTTCAACGCCGCCATACCGGTTGCAAACTTGGAAATCTTCGCGGGGGTGATGCCCGCATCCCAGAGGTGCTGATCTGCCACGGAAGGCTCCACGCCGGACTTGGTTTCGATGATGACCGCGTTCGGCAGGCCGTAGGTGGTGCCAACCAGGTTGCCGTGGAAGTTACGGTAGTTCACGCCCGCCATGAGGATGTTCTCGGACAGAGGGGTCCAGGTCAGGGCGTTATCTACGGTCATACGGGAGGCGACCGGGTTCTTCTCGCTCTGCGGCAGGAAGACCGTGGTACGGCGGTAGCCGGTGGTCAGAACCGCCTCCAGCTTGTGCACGGGGCCGGCGAGAATATCGCCGAGTGCTGCGGTGATGTACTCGTGGCCTTCCACGGTAAGCGTATCGCGGTTCTCGAAGGTGTACGGGATACGCTTCTTGACGGTCATATCCTGCTCACCGTCGGTCTTGACCTCCAGGAAGGTCAGCTCCGAGTCCAGGTAGCTACGGGTACGAATCTTGAAGGTGTCATCGCGGCTGTAGGCTGCCGAGTGGTAGCTCTGCATCTGCGGGGTGTCGAAGTAGACCGAGTCGTAGGCGAAGTCGCGCTGGCCATCGATTTCCATGACGGAGGCATCTGCGCCGAGCGTGGAGAGTACCTTGGCGGCCGTTTCTGCGTCGACAATGTACTTGCGGTCCACGCGGGTCTGCATGGCTGCCTTCTCGTTCATGGCTTCGAGGCTGATGCTCTTCCACTCTGCGGGGATGATGTTTGCGGCTGCGTTAGTCATGGGTCTTCGTCCTTCTGGGGCGCCGTCCCTGCGTGCTGTGCGCTGGGGGCGGCGTGTCGTGGGTATCGGAGATGTTTGTGCAGTTAGAGTGAATCGGAGGCTTTTATACCGGCTGGTCTTACTTGCCTACCGGGGTGCGCTGGAGCGGAACCATCCGGGTGTCCAGGGTGGTGTGCGCCTCGGCGGTGGGAACCTGAGGTGCTGCCGGGTAGGCCGCAGGAGCCTGCGATGCTACCGTCTGAGCGGCTACAGGCTGAGCCGCAATCGGTGCTGCGTTAGCCGGTGCTGTCTCCACTGCCGCGGGGGTGCCGCCCTCGGTGGTTTCCTTGGGTTGGTAGGTGACGGTGGCGCGGGTCAGGTTGTTCACCATGTCCAGCTCGGTGATCTTCGCCGAGGTGACGGTGTAACCCAGGCGAGCACTCAGGTATGCCTTGAGCTCTTCCTCGTCGCTGATCGCACGATCGGCGGTGACGGCCTGAGTCTGATCGGTAGAGACCGGGGTGCTGCGCGAGTCGAGAATCGCGATCAGGGCGACCAGGGTAGCCATGAGGCCGAAGGCGATGTACGCCGGGCTAATGTTCACACCTGCGATCATGCCGACCGAGAGGGCTACGAAGTAGTAACCCACCTCGCGCTGGCTCAGGGCGGTGGAACGCAATCGGATAATCGACAGGACACCGAAGAGGCCCATACCCATAGCGGATGCGTTCGATCCGGCGGATACCAGCGCCACCGAGACGGTGAAGATGCCGGCGTTGATGACCGCGTAGGAAATCATCAGTTCGCGGTTGCGGTGCCGCACCATGTAGAGGGTGCAGAGAGCTGCGATGGCTATGGCATCGGCAATCGCCATGGTCAGAATAGTCATTGGGTGCTCCAGGTATCGTGTCGTGATGTTCGCGGTGCTCTTTGCTGTCTGTTCTTCAGCTTCGGGCTGTGCGTTCTTTGTAGTATCTAGATTCCCGTGCAAGCCTGTGTTTACCCTGTGCTCGCCTTAACTTATAGATAAGTGTTATATGTCTCTAATAAATACCCTAATCGTGGCGCTATTCAATCGTAATTTTTCTCTTTTCTCGCGTCCTTGACGGAGCATCCCACAGCTTCAAAAAGCACAAAAAATGGGCTCCCTCCGATATGGAGGGAGCCCATAAAAGCAGCTAAAAACTTAGCGACTAGGCGTTATTATGCCTTCTTGCGCATACGGGTTGCCACGATGGTCGCGCCACCAGCACCCAGAGCAATCAGACCCAGACCAGCAGCGGTCATCGCGTCGGATGCACCGGTCTTAGCCAGGGAAGAAGAGCTCTTGGAGGATGCGTTCGAAGAACCGGAGCCCAGGTTGTCATTCGAGCCGGAGCTCAGCGAAACGCTGTCAGACTTGTTGGAGTTCTCGTAGTTCGGCTGCTCTTCGCAACCTTCATCGTCACCGTCAGCGTCGAACTTATCGCGGAAGTCCGGGTCACCCCTATGAATAGAGGTGCCGCGGTCTGCCCACACGTCAGCACAGTTCTGGTACTTGTAGGTCTTCTCGTCCTTTGCGGAGGAGTCGGAAGCCTGGTCAGACTTCTGGTCTTCAGACTTCTGCTCTTCGGCAGGCTTGGTTTCCTTAGCGTCCTCAACTGCGGGTGCGGAGGTCTCTTCAGCAGGCTTGGGAGCCTCGGTGGTCGGCTCAGCAGTTGCTTCCTTGGAGGGCTCGGGAGTGGGATCCTGGGTGGGTTCCGAAGTCGGGTCCTGAGAAGGAGCGGGGGTCGGGTCCTCCGAAGGAGCCGGTGCGGGCTGCTCTGCAACCTTAATGGTCACGGTAGCTGCCTTACCGCCGCGGGGAACGTCGCCGTCCTTCAGGGAGCCGGACAGCAGGTAAATGTCAACGGAAACGCTGCCGTGCAGCTCTTCCTGCCAGGGGATGGTGGCGGAGAAGTTACCATCGCTATCAGCGTGGATTTCCAGGTAGTCCTGGCCGTTAATCTTAACGGCGCCCTTGTTCAGCTTCAGAGCCAGAACGGAGCCGGAGGTGCCGTCAGCGGTCTTGAAGCCCTCGCCACCAATGTTCAGGCCCTGACCCTCATACCAGGTGTCGGGGGCAATGAACTGTGCAGAGTCTGCGTAGGTGTAGACAGTCTGAGGCGCGCCTTCAACAGCGAAGGTTGCGGGAACGGAAGTAGCAATGAGGCCACAGCCAATCAGAGCGGTGGCACCGATGCGTGCGATGTTGTTTCGAATGTTCATGCCCCCCATTCTAACGAGCGAAGCTTGGGATACCGGCTCCCAAGACGCCAATTTGCCATGACCTGACTCACAAACCGGGGTTTTCTTGAAGGTTTATTGAAGGCATGGTTGAACCATAGAGACCTTTTGCACCGCCGTGCACCCCTAAAGTCTCAATTGAGACTTGAAGAAACCAGCAAGTACATGCGCCATCCCACCGACACAACACGCCAACAAAAACCACCCCGTTAAACGCAAGAATCCCCTCCGCCGAACATTCAAAAGCGTTCAGGAGAGGGGACTCTCACGCACCGCACCGGGCGGTGACGATAGTTTTAGGAGTTCTTGCGGTTACGCACAGCGGTCACGCCAGCAACGCCCAGACCCAGAGCTACCAGGCCCAGGCCAGCCATGGTGAAGGCGTTGGAAGCACCGGTGTTAGCCAGGGAGGAGCGCTGAGCGCGGCTCGAAGTGGAATTGCTCGAAGAGGAGGAACCGCTACCCAGGTTGTCCAGGCCGCCAGAGTTGCGGGAAGAAGAACCCGAGGAACCGTTGGAAGAGGAACCGTCCGTCACCTCGCTGTTAATGACCTCGCAGCCCAGGCCGTTACCATCGTTGTCGAACTTCTTACGGAAGTCCGGGTGGCTTTCGTGAATGGGCGCCAGGCCAGCAGCCGCAACCTCTGCGCAGTTCGCGAAGCGGGTGCTCTCAGCCGAAGCGGTCACCTGCTCGGTAGCGGAGGTGGAATCACCCAGCTGATCCTTCGCTTCGTTCGCTACAGGTGCGTTCTGCTCAGTAGTGGCCGAAGCGGAAGCCGATGCGGAAGCAGAAGCCGAAGCAGAGGGGGTTGCAACCACAGAAGCGGAAGCCGACGCGGTAGCCGAGGGGCTCACCGAAGCGGTAGCGGACGCCTTCTCATCGGCGCGGTCCTTGATCTTTGCATCCACGGAGGCAACAACCTCATCAGCGGCGGTAGCCGAAGCCGAAGGAGTCGCAGATGCGGAGGGCGCAACAGAAGCGGAGGGGGTAGCCACCACGGAAGCCGAAGCAGAAGCGGTTGCCGAAGGGCTCACCGAAGCGGTAGCGGAGGGGGTTGCTTCCTGAACGGAACGAGCCTCAATCTTCACGGTCGCAGCCTTGCCGCCGCGAGCGGTGTCGTTGTCCTTCAGGGAGCCGGAGAGCAGGTAGACGTCCACGGAGATACGCTCATCCAGGTCGTTCTGCCAGGGAATGGAAACGGAGAAGTTGCCCTTCTCGTCAGCCTGAACTTCCAGGTAGTCCTTGCCGTCAATCTTGACGGAGCCCTTGTTCAGCTTGATAGCGATGACGGAGCCGGAGGTGCCGTCCTGAGTCAGGAAGCCTTCGCCGGTAATCTTCAGGGTTTCGCCCTTGTACCAGACCTCAGAGATGTGGGAAGTCGCCTTGTCGGAGTAGACGTGGGTGACGGACTCTTCACCGTTCTGAGCGAACGTTGCGGGGATTGCGGTGACCGCCAGACCGCAGCCGATCAGGGCGGTGGCACCGAAGCGAGTGATAGTGTGTCGAATGTCCATCCCATCATTTTATCCCCGCGCTCTGGGTGTATCCGCCTGTCCAGGGGCTATTTGCAATGACTTGCAACACAAAATAGCACTTTCGTGCAGTTAACGACGGGCCAGCTATAGGTCAGTGCACGCGCGGCAAAATTCGCTAGAGAAACAGCATTCACTGGAAAACAGCGCAGCCTAGACCTCTGCAACGACTCCAGCAACCTTAAACGTCAACGGCGTCGAGCATGAGTTCCAGCGCCTCACCCACGCCGGTGCGCCACAGGTAGGTAGCCTTCGCATCCGCACGACCGGGGCCGCCATTGATGACAGCGACCGGCTTGCCGGCACGCAGAGCCTCCAACACAATCTTGTAGCTACTCATAACCGCCACCGAGGAGCCCACCACCAGCAGCGCCGAACATTCAGCGAGCATGGCGTCCTTGAGCGCCTTACGTTCGGCGGGCACGGACTCACCAAAGTACACCACATCCGGCTTGAGGCGGGTCGAACCGCAGGCGATGCAGGGCACCATCTGAAAATCGCGGATATAGCGTTCGTCCAGCTCCACGTCACCGTCAGGGTTCACGCGCAGCTCTTCGTTATCAAGGCGCGCCAGGTAGCCGGGGTTCGCCGCGTCCAGGCGCGCATCCAGGCTTTCGCGGCCCTCATCCTGCCCGCAGTCCAGGCAGACGATGCGCGACAGGTCGCCGTGCAGCGCCAGCAGACGGGAGCTTCCAGCACGGGCGTGCAGCCCATCCACGTTCTGCGTAATCACGCCGCTCACGGCACCCAGCTGCTCCAGCTCGGCGAGCGCATAGTGGGCGCGGTTCGGTTCGGCGCGGCGCATGCGGCGCCAACCCACGTAGGAGCGCGCCCAGTAGCGTTGGCGGGCGGCGTCATCGTAGCGGAATTCCTGGTAGGTCATGGGGCGGTGGTCGTGCAGGGAGCCGCCGGGTCCGCGGTAATCGGGGATGCCGGATTCGGTGCTCACTCCCGCGCCGGTGAGCACGAGAACCTTACCCGCTTTGAGTAGCTTGGCAATACCCGCGGAGGCGTATTCTTCGTCGTGCGGGGTGGCGTTCTCAGAGACAACGCGCTGAATCGAGCGGATTGCGGCACGGTGCACGGAGGCGATTTCTTCGCGCTGCTCACCGGCGGCGGCGAAGTTCTGGTGGTCAGTCCAGCGGTCCATTCTTCTCCTCAATGCTCTGTGTATTAGTGCGGTTCTAGTGCGTTAAACGGCTGTGGGGTACCCCTTTTGAGGGTACCCCACAGCCTATTTCTTATGGTTTCGAATGTGCAAACTCAGCCACAGGCTAAGTCCGCCCAGCCAACCGGTTGAGCTTAGTTCTCAGCCTTCTGCTCACGCTCGGAGGTCACCGACAGGCCGTCGCTGGCAACGTCCGGGTTCACGTCCACGGTCACGGTGTCGCCGTCGTGGATTGCGCCGGAGAGGATGCCGCGAGCCAGGCGGTCGCCAATCTCACGCTGAACCAGGCGGCGCAGCGGGCGGGCACCGAATGCCGGGTCGTAGCCGGTCTTACCCAGCCACTCGAGGGCTGCCTCGGTCACGTTCAGGGTGAGGCGGCGGTCCTCCAGACGCTTAGCCATGCTCTTGATCTGCAGGCCCACGATCTGGCCCAGGTTCTCAGCCGACAGGGGCTGGAACATGATGATGTCGTCCAGTCGGTTGAGGAACTCGGGGCGGAATGCCTGGTGAACAACCTCCAGCGCCTTCTCGGATCGCTCCTCGAAGGGCAAATCCTGGTTGACCAGGTACTGCGAACCGAGGTTCGAGGTCAGGATCAGGATGACGTTGCGGAAGTCCACGGTGCGGCCCTGGCCGTCGGTCAGGCGGCCGTCATCGAGTACCTGCAGCAGGATGTCGAAGACCTCGGGGTGTGCCTTCTCGACCTCGTCGAGCAGGACCACCGAGTAGGGGCGACGGCGTACAGCCTCGGTCAGCTGACCGCCCTCTTCGTGGCCAACGTATCCGGGAGGGGCACCGACCAGGCGGGACACGGTGTGCTTCTCGGAGTACTCGCTCATGTCGATGCGTACCAGGGCACGCTCGTCATCGAACTGGAACTCAGCCAGTGCCTTAGCCAGCTCGGTCTTACCGACACCGGTCGGGCCCAGGAACAGGAAGGAACCAATCGGGCGGTTCGGGTCGGAGATGCCGGCGCGGGCGCGGCGCACAGCGTCAGAGACAGCGACTACTGCGGCTTCCTGGCCAATGAGGCGGGCACCGATGCGCTTCTCCATTTCGAGCAGCTTCTCGGATTCACCCTGCATCATGCGGCCTGCGGGAATACCGGTCCAGGAGGAAATCACCTCGGCAATATCGTCCGCGGTGACCTCTTCGGAGACCATGGACTCGTTCTTGGCGGTGTCCTCGGCGCGCTGTGCTTCTTCCAGCTCAGCCTGCTTTGCGGGAATCTCGCCGTAGAGCAGGCGGGATGCCTCAGCGAGGTTACCCTCGCGCTGTGCAACCTCTGCGCGGGAACGTAGCTCGTCAATCTGGGTCTTGATGTCACCCACACGGTTCAGGCTAGCCTTCTCGGCCTCCCAACGAGCGTTGAGGGCGTCGAGCTGTTCCTTCTTGTCAGCCATGTCCTTGCGCAACGCTTCCAGACGCTCCACGGATGCGGGATCGGTCTCGTCGGCAAGTGCCAGTTCCTCCATGGTGAGGCGGTCCACGGCGCGGCGCAGCTGGTCGATTTCCTCCGGTGCGGAGTCAATTTCCATGCGCAGGCGGGATGCTGCCTCGTCAATCAGGTCAATTGCCTTGTCAGGCAGCTGACGGGAGGGAATGTAACGGTTGGACAGGGTTGCTGCGGCAACCAGCGCGGAGTCAGCGATCTGCACCTTGTGGTGTGCCTCGTAGCGTTCCTTCAAGCCACGCAGAATACCGATGGTGTCATCTACGCTGGGCTCGCCCACGTACACCTGCTGGAAGCGGCGCTCCAGTGCGGGGTCCTTCTCGATGTTCTCGCGGTACTCGTCCAGGGTGGTTGCACCGATCAGGCGCAGCTCACCACGGGCAAGCATGGGCTTGAGCATGTTGCCTGCGTCCATGGAGCCTTCGGATGCGCCGGCACCGACGACGGTGTGAATCTCATCGATGAAGGTCACGATCTGACCTTCGGACTTCTTGATTTCCTCGAGGACTGCCTTCAGGCGCTCCTCGAACTCACCGCGGTACTTTGCGCCTGCGACCATGGAGCCCAGGTCCAGGCTGATGAGGGTCTTGCCGCGCAGGGATTCGGGCACGTCGCCAGAAACCATGCGCTGTGCCAGGCCTTCCACGACGGCGGTCTTACCGACGCCGGGCTCACCAATCAGGACGGGGTTGTTCTTGGTTCGGCGGGAAAGCACCTGCACGACGCGGCGAATCTCAGAGTCACGGCCGATGACCGGGTCGAGCTTGCCCGCGCGGGCAATGGCGGTCAGGTCGGTGCCGTACTTTTCGAGCGCCTGGAAGGTGCCTTCGGGGTCGGGGGTGTCCACGGTGCGGTCTCCTCGGACGTTGGGGATGGTCTGTGCGATGAGCTCTGCGGTAGCGCCGAGCTTGTGCATTGCTTCAGCGGTGCTATCGGTTCCGCTGGCAATGCCGAGCAGAATCATTTCGGTAGAAACGTAGGTATCTCCGAAGCCCTGGGCACGGGTCTGTGCCGCCTGCAGAGCAGAGAGCGCTGCACGGCTAAGGGAAGCATTCTGCACGGAGGCACCGGATGCCTTCGGCAGCTTCTTGATTTCAGCGGATGCCGCCTCGGAGATAGCGTCCACATCCAGGCCTGCAGCCTTGAGGACTGCTACGGCGACGCCTTCGCGCTGGTCCATGAGGGCTTTGAGGATGTGCGCGGTTTCAATAGTGGGGTTACCGGCGGTTTGAGCATTAGTATTTGCCGCCGAGATAACTTCTTGACTCTTGGTCGTGAACTTGTTGTCCATGATGTTCCTTTCGCATTTCGAGGGGCTTATCCTATGCGCCCCTGCATTACATAACTTGAGTCTACTCGACTCAATTATGTTTCGCAAGCCTCCTGCAAAAAAATTTTCATATTTTTCACCCCACCTCACCCCACCTCACACCCCTGACCCCCAAACAAAAGCCCCGGACAAAAGCCCCAGTCAAAACCGCATTGTTATACTGACCGGACTGGGTACTTGCGAGGCTGGGTGCTTGCGGGCTCCCACAACAATCACAGTCACGAATGGGGACCCACATGAAAATACTGGTTCTAGGTGCAACCGGCCGCACCGGCTACCTCTTCACCCGCAAAGCCCTAGAGGAGGGGCACACCGTCACCGCCTACGTGCGCAACCCCGATAGGGCACAAGCGCTTTTGGGGGCGCACCAAAATCTCACTATCATTCCGGGGACCCTGAACGATGCCGAACAGCTCGCCGCAGCATCCTCCGGGCAGGACGTCATGGTGAGCGTCCTGGGGCAGAAAGCCACGGTGCGAGAGTTTCTCTCCTCCACGTTCATGCAGGAGCGTCTGCCCCTCATCATGGAGGCGGTCACGGGCGCAGGCGTAAAGCATTGCGTTCTGATGAGTGCCTACGGTGTCGGCAATACGGTACGGACCGCGTCCCTCCCCATGCGCCTGGTGTGCAAGGTCATCATGCGCGGCATTTTCACCGACAAGGTTAAGGCGGACGCCCTGGTTGCCGAATATCAGCCATATATTTCGCGTGCTCATCCGGGCAGGCTGACCGATAAGCCCGGTAAGGGCGGGGTGAAGGTATTTGACATGGCGAGCGTCGAGCGAACTCCGGGCATCCCCACGATTGCCCGTGAAGACGTTGCCGATGCACTGCTCACTATCGCCAAGAACCCTCAGAATGCGGGCACAGATTTTTTGGTGACGATTGGGGACGTTGCCCTACACTCGCCCCAGAAATAAACCGGTAGGCTTAATGACATGACGACTACGAACACCTTCCCCGCCGCCATTCTCTTCGACCACGACGGAACCCTCGTCGATACTGAACCCGTATGGGCTGCCGCAAAGGTTGCTCTCACCGCAGAATTTGGCGGCACCTGGACCGAGCAGGACACCCTCGATTGCCTGGGCCTGTCGATGCAGTTCACCCTGGATCGTCTGCGCGAGCGCGGCGTGAACCTGCCGGACGAGGAGATTAACGATCGACTGGTGGCGAAGGTGCGCGAGGCCCTGGCGCAGCAGCCGGTCGAGTTCCTTCCTGGCATTGAGCGTTTCCTCTCGGAGGTTCACGATGCACAGATTCCGGCCGCCATCGTCACAAACGCAACCACCTCCGTGGCTCGCCGCACCGCAAACGCGGCACCCGAGGGCACGTTCTCGGTGGTTATTGGCAACGATGAGACCACCAACCCCAAGCCGGACCCGCAGCCCTATCTTTTGGCGGCGGAGCGTCTTGGTGTTGATCCGACTCAGTGCGTGGCTCTTGAGGACTCCCCGTCGGGCGTGCGCAGTGCGACCGCGGCGGGTATGCGTGTCATTGTTGTGCCGGGCGAGCTGGAGGTTCCGGCGGAGCTGGGCACCGCGCGCCTCAAGCATGAGGAGCTGACTCTGGAGGCGGTTCGCGCGCTGGCGTAACCGCCCGATTCGCACGCGGAAAGCTCTGCAGAAAGGCTAGAGGCCCTGTAGAAAACTGAATACACTTCACCGTAAAGGGTGGGATGCACAAGATGAGATACCGCGCGTCCCACCCTTTGTGCGTGCTTGGGCGGTGAGCCACACGGGCATTTGGGGCTGACACGTTTAAGCAGCGCCTTTTGAACAGGGGCTTTTAAGTGCGGCGCGACACATAGATGACAATTTATTACGAATTACTCAAAATAACCTTGACAGCGGTTCCTTAAAATGATTTACTCATAATAACGATTCGGCGGGGCACGCAAACCCCACCGAACCACAAACATCACAGCATCATGAAGGAGACCATCATGGCATTTGCAAACTACACCGCACCCGGCCTGACCCTCGAAGAAGGCAAGGGCATTTCCGAGGTTCTCCAGGCACGTCTGCACGACCTGAACGACCTGCACCTGCTGCTGAAGCACGCTCACTGGAACGTGACCGGCCCCGGCTTCATCGCCGTTCACGAAATGATTGACCCCCAGGTCGACACCGTCCGCGAGTTCGTCGACGCCATCGCAGAGCGCATGGCAACCCTGGGCGCAACCCCCAACGGCCTGGCTGGCGCACTGGTCGCACAGCGCACCGTCGAGGACTACGCAGTTGGCCGCGCACCCGTCGCCGCTCACCTGCGCGCCCTGAACGACGTCTACACCCGCGTGATTGAGGCTCACCGCAAGGCGATCGCGTTCGCTGGCGAGTCCGACCCCGTCACCGAGGACCTGCTGATCGGTCAGACCGCCGAGCTGGAGAAGTTCCAGTGGTTCATCCGCGCGTTCCTGGAGAACGGCGAAGGCAACATCTAAGCTGCAGCCTTCTAAGTCATAGGCTTCTAAGCCGTAGCCTCTAAACTGCAGCCTACATACGGCGGCAAGTTATATAGGCGCAAGCTTTTAGAGTCACGAACCGGGCGGGTGCGCTCTCCTATACGGAGGGTGCGCCCGCCCGGCTTTTTATGCTCGAAGCTACCCCGCCTCTTCCCGCCCACTTTCACTCTTCCCGACCCTTGAGTCCTCGTCCATGCGGTACAGCAAAGTACGTTGAGGCGAACAATAACACCGGGTTAGGCCGTCCTAGATTTTCTGTTCGGAGTGCTCTACAGTGGTTCACTGATCAACACAGAGCACACAGATCGAACACATGATTGAGCGCCCGAAAGATACCCGGCGCGGCCCGTACCCGGCGGAAAGAGAGATATGAGCACGCACGCCCCGAACGAGCACGGCGAAGACAAGCACGGCGAGCAGACCGAGAAGCTTCAGGCTAACGCGGCCGAGGCTGAAGAGACCGCAGCTGAGGCGACCGAGCACGAACCGACCCGCCACAGTGCGGTTACTTCCCCCTCCCCCGCGCAGATTAAGCGTTGGCGCCGCTACCTAGCTGATGAAGAGTCGGAGGCGCGCATCTACCGCTACCTGGCTCGCCGCGCCGAGGGTACCGACCGCGAAATCCTTTTGCAGGTTGCTGAGGCGGAGAAGCGTCACCAGCAGCATTGGCGTGACATGCTCGGCGAACACGCGGATGTTCACGTGCGCCCGTCTATGCAGTCTCTAGTGTTGCAGTTCTTGGCGAAGAACTTCGGTTCGGTGTTCATTCTGGCGATGGCGCAGCGCGCGGAGTCTCGTTCCCCTTACGCTGAGGACCCGGACGCTACCGAGGAAATGGCGGCCGACGAGGCGATTCACGAGGAAATTATTCGCGCCCTGGCAACTAACGGTCGCGAGAAGCTTTCGGGTAATTTCCGTGCGGCGGTCTTTGGCGCTAACGACGGTTTGGTGTCGAACCTGGCGTTGACTATGGGTATTACCGCCTCGGGCGCGTCCAGCTCGATGGTCCTGCTCTCGGGTATTGCGGGCCTGCTGGCGGGTGCGCTGTCGATGGCGGCGGGTGAGTTTGTGTCTGTGCGTTCTCAGCGCGAACTGCTGGATGCTTCCCAGCCGACCCAGGTGACCCTGCGTGTTGCGCACGATTTGGATTTGGATTCGAACGAACTGGAGCTCATTTACCGTGCCCGCGGCATGGAGCCGGAAGCGGCACATCACCGTGCGATGGAGCGTTTCGGCTACCTGGATTGTGACTGCGATCCGTCGCTGTCTCACCGCGAGGAAGAGGATCGTGAGGAGAATGTGGCTTTGGGTACCGATATTGGTGCCGCCGCAGCGTCGTTCGCGTTCTTCGCTTCGGGTGCGTTGGTTCCGATTCTGCCCTATATCTTTGGCTTGTCGGGTGTGTTCGCGATGGTGCTGTCCCTGCTGTTTGTGGGTGCGGCGCTGGGCTTCACCGGCGGCGTGGTGGGCCTGCTTTCGGGTGCTTCCCCCCTCAAGCGCGGTATTCGCCAGATTCTAATTGGCTTTGGTGCGGCGTTCGTGACCTATCTGCTGGGTCTGGCCTTCGGCACGACGGTCGGCTAGTCGCACCCCACGTAATCTCTCGACAAGTGTATATAGCCGCTCTGGAATTCGTTTTCAAGCGTTTGAGAACTATACAGATGCAGAAATCCCCCGGTGGATACATTCAGTGTATCCGCCGGGGGATTCATCACTCTCTGCACTTGCACCGCTCAGCACGGGGCAAGCAACAATGCGGGGCGAACCTCACGGGGCGTTAAGCTGATGCCCTACAGTATAACCAGATTAGGGGTTAATCTGGGTGGTAGTCTCAGCGCCAGAGAGCACCTTGGTGTCGGTGTAGCCGTTACCGGAGTAGGTAATGGTTGCATTCTGGATGCTGGAGGTCTGCTTGTAGGAGACCCAACCCTGTGCAGGGTTGAAGAACACAATACCGGGCATAATGACGACCTGACCGTACAGCTTGTTACCGGTCTGCTTCAGAGTGTACGCCTTGGTGGTAGTGAAGGTAATACGGCCCTTGAAGGTGTAGGTGCCATCAGAATTCTTGGTCACGGTCGGGACCGAAGCAGACCAGTTGCCTGCTGCCTGAGCAACCGACAGGTAGCGTGCCTGACCTGCCGAAGCAACCAGCTCTGCAAGCGTACCCTTCGGCGCACGGCCGTTGGGGGTCCATGCCTGACCGTTGACCTTACCGCTCTTAGCAGCGTTCAGAGCATTAGCAGGCACGGTGTACTCAACATCAGTCACGAAGGTTGCCCCGGCAGCCAGGGTCGCGGTAGAACCTGCAACGTAGCCGGTACCAGTCTTGGGTGCAGTAGTCGGAACAGACCACCAGAAACCGCTAGATGCCACGTAGGAGCCGGGGGATGCAGTCTGGGAGTTATTGACCGGGGTAAAGGTACCCTCACCGTTGATAAACAGGTCAGGGTTGGTGGGCTTGGAAGCGCTATCGTCCCAGTTCAGGTCGGATTGGGGCTTGGAAGAAGATGCGAAGTACGCCTCAGGAGTGGTCGGGTGAATCGGACCGGTGCTGGTGGACGAAGCGTAACCAACAAAGCCGCCACCGTACTGAGCGCTGACAAACAGGCCGCTCTGGATAGTCAGCTTCTCCTCAGAATCATCGCTCCTGGAGGATGCTGCGTAGGCCGGCACTGCAGCAGAAGCCGCAATAACAGGTGCAGACCAGACGCCTGCCTTCGCGACAGAACGACGGGAAATGGACTGAGTCATGAGTGAATGTTCTCCTCGTATGTGATGACATATAGATAGAGCCCGCTGGTATAACAATCTGACTAGGCTCAATGCGTTCTATTGTATAGTCCTTCAGCATAGACTTTTCATTTGTTTCGCATGATATATATAACAAAATAGGCTCTTCAGCTCACTGAACTATTTTCAAAAACCTGATTTAACGCGAAAATGCCGGCAGTCTTTCGACTACCGGCATCTGCCGCAATACTATGCTGTTTACTTCGCTGCGAAGATTTCGCGCATCAGGTTTGCAGCCTCGGAGGGGGTCTTACCGACCTTCACGCCTGCTGCTTCCAGAGCTTCCTTCTTCGCCTGAGCGGTACCGGAGGAACCGGAGACAATAGCGCCTGCGTGGCCCATGGTCTTACCCTCAGGAGCGGTGAAGCCTGCAATGTAACCAACGACGGGCTTGGTCACGTTTGCCTTGATGTACTCTGCAGCACGCTCCTCAGCGTCACCACCGATCTCACCAATCATGACGATTGCTTCGGTCTCGGGGTCAGCTTCGAAAGCTTCCAGAGCGTCGATGTGGGTGGTGCCGATGATGGGGTCGCCACCAATACCGATAGCGGTGGTGAAACCAATGTCGGACAGTTCGTACATCAGCTGGTAGGTCAGGGTACCGGACTTGGAAACCAGACCGATCTTGCCCTTGCCGGTGATGTTCGCCGGGATAATACCAACCAGGCACTCCTCGGGGGAGATGATGCCGGGGCAGTTGGGGCCGATGATGCGGGTGATCTGCTTGCCGTTCTCGTCCACGGATGCCTTAGCAGCTGCCCAGAACTCTGCGGAGTCCTGAACCGGAACGCCCTCGGTGATGACGACGACGAGGCCAATCTTAGCCTCGATAGCCTCGAGAACTGCTGCCTTGGTGAAGGCCGGGGGAACGAAGACGATGGAGACGTTCGCGCCGGTCTTCTCCATAGCCTCAGCTACGGAACCGAACACGTTCAGCTCGATGTCGGAGCCGTCCTTCGCCTTGTGGGTGACGGTGGTGCCAGCCTTGCGAGCGTTCACGCCGCCCACAATGTTGGTGCCTGCTGCGAGCATGCGTGCGGTGTGCTTGGTACCCTCGCCACCGGTGATGCCCTGAACGATGACCTTGGAGTCCTTGTTCACAAAGATAGACATATTACTTCCTTGAAATCCTTTGCTGGCGATTACGCCTTGTGAGCGAGCTCTGCTGCCTTGTCAGCGCCGGAGTCCATGGTCTCAGCCAGAACAACCAGCGGGTGGTTCGCCTCGGAGAGGATGCGGCGACCCTCAGCAACGTTGTTGCCGTCCAGGCGCACAACCAGGGGCTTGGTTGCTGCGTCGCCCAGAATCTCCAGAGCCTTCACAATGCCGTCTGCCACTGCGTCACATGCGGTGATGCCGCCGAAGACGTTCACGAAAACGCTCTTGACCTGCTCGTCGCCCAGAATGATTTCCAGGCCGGCAGCCATAACCTCAGCGGACGCGCCGCCACCAATATCAAGGAAGTTTGCGGGCTTGACGTTGCCGTGGTTCTCGCCAGCGTATGCAACGACGTCCAGGGTGGACATAACCAGACCTGCACCGTTACCAACGATGCCGACCTCGCCGTCCAGCTTCACGTAGTTCAGGTCGAACTGCTTTGCCTTAGCTTCCAGCGGGTTCTCAGCGGACTTGTCCACGAGAGCCTCGTGCTCGGGCTGGCGGAATTCTGCGTTGTCGTCCAGGGAGACCTTGCCGTCCAGGGCGAGGATGGTACCCTCGGGGGTCAGAACGAGGGGGTTAACCTCAACCAGGGTTGCGTCTTCCTTGGTGTAGACTTCGCCCAGCTTGACGAGAACGGGAACAACCTTCTCCTGCAGTTCTGCGGAGAAACCTGCTGCCTTAGCAATTTCCTCAGCCTTAGCCTGGTCCAGGCCGACCAGCGGGTCAACCTCGATCTTTGCCAGTGCCTCGGGGCGCTCAGCAGCGAGCTGCTCAATTTCCATACCGCCTTCTACCGAGCACATTGCCAGGTAGGAGCGGTTTGCGCGGTCCAGCAGGAGGGAGAAGTAGTATTCTTCGGCGATGTCTGCGCCGTCAGCGACCAGCACGCGGTGAACGGTGTGGCCCTTGATGTCCATGCCGAGAATTGCCTTAGCGTGCTCGTAAGCTTCTTCGGGGGACTTTGCGAGCTTAACGCCGCCAGCCTTACCGCGGCCGCCGGTCTTAACCTGAGCCTTAATGACGGTCAGGCCGCCAATTTCCTCAGCTGCTGCCTTTGCTTCTTCAGGGGTGGTCGCAACAATGCCCTTGAGCACGGGTACACCGTGCTTTGCGAAGAGCTCGCGCGCCTGGTATTCGAAAAGGTCCACAGGTGTCCTTCTTCTTCGAAGTGGTGCCGAGTACTGGTGCACTCGGCCTGGTCTCATTAGAGGAGGTTCCCCCGTGTGGTCAGTACGGTGCGATAGGGGTCTCTCGCACCCGGCGCACACGCATCATTGACGCGGGGAATTTCTCTCGTCTCTACTCTATCGGATTCGGCGTGAGCTCGCACTCACAGAGCCCCAAATCTGAGATTTTAGCGACTCAGCTCACAAATATTTTGGGTACATTCCACCCAAAGGCTGTGCACCGGGTAACTAACCCGAACTAACGCTCCCCGATCCGCCGCGAAATACCGGCGAAAATGCGGCGTTTACCGCCGTGCTCTGCAAAGCCCCGGCCACCTTCTCAGCAGGCGGACAATACGCCCGGTACAGCGCACAAAAGAGGGGCGGGCACCCTCAGGTACCCGCCCCTCCATAGGCATTGTCAGGTTCTTACGCCCGACGCGTTAGCTCACCTTCTCCAGCGGCGCGTAACGCAGCAGCAGGCGCTTCTCTTCCGAACCGAAACGGACCTTCGCCACGGTCTTATCGCCGCTACCCTCAACGGCGAGCACGCGACCCTCACCAAACTTGGTGTGGCGCACGGTATCGCCAACCGCCAGAGTCGGGATTTCCTTGCTCTGGTGCACGCGGGAACGGTTCGTCACCTTCGAGGTGGCCGCCGCCAGCCCGTAGCTTGCCGAGCCGTTAATATCCGCGGTGGACGGCTCAGAACGGCGTGCGGGGCGGGACTCGTAGGGGTCGTATGAGCCGCGCGAGCCGCCGGAACTGTAACCACCCGAGCCGTAGCCGCCCGAGCTGTAACCACCCGAATAGCCGCCGGAACCGTAGCCGGAACGAGAACCGCCTGAATAGCCGCCACCGTACGAGTTCCCGTATGAGCTACCGCCATAGGAACTGCCGCGAGCGCCATACGCACCCATACCGGAGGCGCCAAAGCCCGAAAAACCGGCGGTGCGCTTCCACTCAATCAGCTCCTCCGGAATCTCCTCCAGGAAGGGCGAGGGCGGGTTGAACTGGCTCTTACCCCACATGGTGCGGGTCTCGGAGCGGGTCAGGTACAGGCGCTCCATGGCGCGGGTCAGACCCACGTACGCCAGGCGGCGTTCCTCGCTCATTTCCTTCTCGTCGGTCAGGGCACGCTGATGCGGGAACAGGCCGTGCTCCATGCCGGTCAGGAACACCACGGGGAACTCCAGGCCCTTGGCGGTGTGCAGGGTCATGAGAGTGACCATACCCTGCGCCTTCGCCTCGGCGGCTTCGGCGGCAATCTGTGCGGCGGAGGCGTTCTCACCCTCCGCGCTGGCGGGGCGGTTCGGGATTGAGTCGGCGTCGGCGACCAGAGCCACGTGTTCGAGGAACTGCTCCAGGTCAGCGCCGGGGTTCTCGGTCTCGAACTCGACCATGGCGTCGAGCAGCTCGGAGAGGTTCTCCACGCGCGATTCGTCCTGAATGTCCTTGGAGGCGCGCAGAGCCGCCAGGTACCCGGTCTGCTCCAGGACCGCTTCCAGGCAGGTTGCGGCGGGTTCGGTGCGGGCAATCTGCGCCAGGTCGTCCATGAGGCGCACGAACTCGGCGTACTTCTTGACCGCGGCGGCACCCAGGCCGGGGATGTCGGCTGCCTGGCGTGCGGCGGCGTAGAAGGAGATGCGGTTCGCACTCGCGTACTCCGCCACCACGGACTCAGACTTAGCACCGATACCGCGCTTGGGTTCGTTGAGGATGCGGCGCACGTTCACGTCGTCATCGGGGTTGCTCAGGGCGCGCAGGTACGCCAGCGCGTCCTTGATTTCCTTACGCTCATAGAAGCGGGTGCCGCCGACCACGCGGTAGGGCAGGCCGGCACGCATGAGCATGTCCTCGAGGGTTCGGGACTGCGCGTTGGTGCGGTAGAAGATTGCGACGTCACCGGGCTGCACGCCGTGCTCATCGGCAAGGCGGTCAATTTCGCGGGTGATGTAGCGTGCCTCGGCGTGTTCGGATTCGGCAACGTAACCGATGATCTTCGCACCGGCGCCGGAGGCGGTCCACAGCTTCTTGGGGCGACGGTCAGGGTTGCGTTCGATGACCGCGTTCGCCGCGGAGAGGATATTCTGCGTGGAACGGTAGTTCTGTTCCAGCAGGATCGTGTGGGCGTTCGGGTAGTCCTTCTCAAAGTCCGTAATATTGCGGATATCCGCGCCGCGGAAAGCGTAGATGGACTGGTCGGAGTCACCCACCACGGTCAGCTCGGCAGGGGGCGCGGCATCCGGGTAGGGGCCGCGGTCAGCCGGTGCCTTCGTGTGGGCGCCGACCAGTTCACGCACCAGCTGGTACTGGGCATGGTTAGTGTCCTGGTACTCGTCCACGAGGATGTGACGGAACTTGCGGCGGTAGTAGTTCGCGATTTCGGGGAACTTCTTGAGCAAGAAGACGGTGCGGCCAATCAGGTCGTCAAAGTCGAGGGAGTTGGCGGCGCGCAGACGCTGCGTGTAGACGGTGTAAATCTGCGAGATGGTCTTCTCGTACGGGTTATCGCTCGCCACGCGGGATGCGTACGCTTCGGCGCTGACCAGCTCGTTCTTCAGCGCGGAGATGCGGTTGCCCACAGCCTTGGCGGTGAACTTCTTGGTGTCCAGGTTGAGCTCTTTAATGATGAGGCTCAGCAGACGCTGCGAGTCGGTCGAATCGTAAATGGTGAAGGTGGACTTCAGACCCAGGGCGGCGGCCTCACGGCGCAGCACGCGCACGCAGAAGCTGTGGAAGGTCGAGATCCACATGTGCTTGGCGCGCGGGCCAACCAGCGCCTCAATACGTTCACGCATTTCGGCGGCAGCCTTATTGGTGAAGGTGATGGCGAGAATCTGGCCGGGGGTCGCGCGGTGGGTTGCGAGCAGGTAGGCGAT